>CAWCJE010000017.1:0-52598 GCA_963795685.1 uncultured Gammaproteobacteria bacterium | reverse complement strand
TCCGCAGCGCGCCCAGTAGCGCGGATCGATTCGCGCTACTCACCACCGGCGGGGATTTATTGAGCGAGAGCTCACGTTCGGCCGAGGTCTTCGACCAGGCCCTCTGCGTATTCGAGCCTTACAGAGAACGAATGAACCGTGGAGAGGTATGGGGATTGGAGGGGACAGAATTGTCTTCAGATTCAGTCACATATTGATTTGATAAGGGTGTCTGAAGCAGATTCGAATCCTTCTCTCTCCGCCCGATTTGTCGGTGTCTATCCACCGGTCTACCTGTAGGTACAAATCGAAGGCGTCCTGAGCATCATCTCCTTAGCAAGCGTGCTTTGACCGTTTATCCAGGTAAGTCGGGGCGCGCTGAAGGTGCACCGCGCGATCGGCCGAAGAGTCCGTACAATCCGATCATCATCCACACGACATTGATGCATGCAGAGGGGTAGGCGCCATTCCACCCGCTATTGATGATAAATCCTGCGCCAGACAATACATTTAGCCAATGATAAAAATAAGAATGTCCGCTTATCTTGCCCGCCGTGAGAAGAAGGTACGCCGATAGCATAAGAGTGGCGGCGACCCATCCGATGGTCTCAATCGTTAGGCTCAACATCGATGACTCTCCTTTCACTTTGGCGTGAAATACCAATAACCGAAGTTTCGAGTGCTGGCGAAAACAACCGGCGCGCAACGCAATATGCGGCCAACGCGCCAGTGAGCTGTGAAATTACGAACTCCGGCACGTCCTGAGTTCGAATGCCTGCGAACGTGTGGGACAGGGACCGTGCGATCGTAATGGCGGGGTTCGCAAACGACGTAGAAGCCGTGAACCAATACGCGGCTCCGATCCACGCGGCGACCATCCATGGCGCATCCTGCGATCGTCGGTGACCCAGTACGACGAGGAGCAAACCGAAGGTCGCCACGCCTTCAGCCAGCCACTGCGAAACGCCTGTGCGCGCGTGGACCGACGATTGCAGCCACGGCAGACCGAACATTGCATGTGCGAGTATTACGCCGAGGCAACAGCCCAAGACTTGGATCGTCGTATAGGCGCCCGCATCCCGCCAGGAAAGGGTTTTGCGGATCGCGAGGATTAGCGATACCGCCGGGTTAAAGTGAGCCCCACTCACAGGACCAAGAAGCGCAGTCAGGGAGGCGAGCATCGCTACCGTCGCCCCCGTATTTGCCAGAAGTGCGATAGCCGCGTTGCCCCAGCCATTCGTTCAGCCATGACGCCGGACCCAACCACCGCAGCGGCCAGGAGAACGGACCCTATCCCCTCGGCCGCTAGACGCTTGGCAGTGTTCACGAGGGATATGAGGATGCTGTCATGCCAATTGCGTCCAACTGCTCTTTGAGTTTAATTCGGTCCAGCGTATGGACTGGAAGGCTTGTAAAGATCTTGATGCGGTTGTCGAGCATCCGAAAAGTGTCACGGAAGGCGAGCCATTTGTCCGTTTCCGAGCCTTCCACCGAGGCGGGGTCTGGTACGCCCCAGTGAGCAGTCATCGGTTGGCCCGGCCAATACGGACAAGCCTCACCGGCCGCGTTGTCGCAGACGGTAAATACGAAATCCAGACGTGGAGCGCCGGGAATAGCAAATTCGTCCCAACTCTTGCTACGCAAGCCCGCGGTCGGAAAATTCATGCGCTTAAGTAGTTGAAGTGCGATTGGATGCACCGTGCCCTTCGGGTGACTGCCGGCACTTAGGCCCAGAAATCTTCCTCGCCCCCATTGGTTGAGCAGAGCCTCGGCAATGATGCTCCGAGCAGAGTTACCGGTGCAGAGGAACAGCACATGGTGTTGGATTGTGGGTTGCAGCGATGCCACAGTTACGAACAACAGCCCAATTGCACCGCTTGGTGGGCGGGCTGTACTCCAAATAACGACGAATAGAAGCCAATATCCCCGACAAGATCACCCGCGGAGACCTGGATATGAAAGCGCTTCATGCGCGTTTCCTCGTGGGAATTGGAGCCACGCCCGCAGCAGGGCTGCATTCCGGACTACAACCCCGGTCCGCAAGGAGACAGCAGTTCTCGGTCAGAAATCCGACCAATTCATTCATGTGTGCGAAATTTGGGCGGTAGTAGAGATACCGCCCATCGCGACGCACTTCGATGAGCCCCGCCCGCTGTAGCTCTTTCAAGTGGAACGACAAGGTCGGTGAAGTCACATTGAGCTTCTCGCCAATCTGTGTCGGCGTGTAGCCGTCCGGGCCTCGCTTCACGAGCATGCGGAAGATCGCCAGACGCGACTCCTGGGCCAAAGCAGCGAGACTGTCTATCGCAACAGTAGATTTCATAATTCGAAAGATATCGAATCATTAAGGGCTTATCAAGTGTCTCCAAACGATTCGAGCAATGTCTCGCAAGAATCGGGCTTCGGATTAGATGCCGATAACTACGCCCATGAGGAAATGCTGTCAACGATGGTCGTAAAAGCCTGTAGAAGGTGCTCAACGTTGCATTGAGAGCCAATCGAACCCAGTGATCGTGGTGACACATGGCCGACACGTGACTCCTTTTCAGGAGAGAGAGTACGGCCTCACCGCGATCAAACGGACAACTGTATGAGCTTGTTCACGAATACACACGGAACTCGGAGTGTTAGGGCGGCTTTGCACATTCGCCGACGCTGCGTCTAGGGCGGACGACTCAAGCTTCATTTCGGAATCTGACTAATGCAGCAGCCGGGTTCGACACGCCCTCAGGCCGGGCGGTGTTTGGGCATTGCGCGCAGACTACCGCGACAGTGTGCCGTAGCAATTGGCAATGCGAGCTCTGAGATTGCTGGTGACAGGCGCACTAAAGGTTGCCCTGTCTCGCGCCAGACATCGAAGCGGCGGAATGGCAGTAGCTGCTATTTCCGAAATTAGTAACGTACTGAAGGGTAAAGGGCTGTGCGACGATTTCGAATCTGTCTCTGCCAATTCACACCAGCAGCCGCCTACCCCAAGCCTTCCGCGTTACGAGCAGCCACCACGCTTGGGCGCGTGCTAACCCGTTCGTTGTGCGCTTTGAGTGACGGCCACTGAGCGAGATCGATGCCGACGTGGTCTGTCCAGGAAAGAACCACGTAAAGGTACGCATCGGCGACGCTGAACTGTGACCCCAAGAGGAATGACTTAGAGCCGATGGCTTTATCCAGCCACGCCAGCCGCTTGTTCAGGTTGCCACGCACGAAGCGCTTTACATCTTCATTTCCCTTCGGATCAAACAGCGGGCCAAAATTCTTGTGGATCTCGGATCCAATATAGGCGAGAGCTTCCAGCAACCTATATCGATCGAAAGTACCCGCCGGAGGCGCCAGCTTCGCGGCCGGATTCAGATCACCGATGTAAGAGAGCACCGCCACGTTCTCGGTCAGGATCTCTCCGTTCTCCAGTCGCAGAACCGGAACGTAGTCTTTGCTGTTAATGGCAACCAGCTCCTCTCCATCGCGCGTCTTGTGCGTCTGATGGTCGACCTCCACAGCATCGAACTGGATTCCCGCCTCGTTCAGTGAGATGTACGAGGCCAGGGAACAGGCACCCTTCATGTAATACAGCTTCATGGTTAATTCTCTCCGCGTCTAACCAGAAGCTAGCATTTCCCATCGCCCGGCTCTGTCGGTGAGTCTGCCGAGAAGCGCAGAATATTCTGACACTGGGGTCGGACAGTTTCCCCAGGATATCTTCGTGGAAGGGCTCTCAGCTGCGGTGAAGGGAGGTGCCAGTCTCGCCACCAAGAGTGTTTGCCGCGATCGGAAGGGCCGCTCTGCCATCCGAATCGTTACCCCGTGAATTCAATTTGGCGTCTGGAGCGGACCTGATTAGACGACCGTAATGTCAATTGAGGAGCAAGGCGATGATCGCCTCAAGCCCGGTGCAAGATTCTGCGTCAGGCGTGCCTACTTTGGCGCCATACCTTCCGTAACCGTATACAACTTGTTGGCGGCTACGCTTGGGAATGTCTGCACCAATCCGCTGGGCCACTTAATCGTCAATGACACGGTGGTGGCGGTGGCCAAACCGAAGTGAATTCGCTTGGAGTCCTGAGACCAGCGGTGGTAGCGCCCATCCTGGGCGCGGAATTGCGTAACGCCCAACGCGGTGGCGTAGACGCGCGCGCCCGTGGCATCGCGGTCCGAGTTGACGCCAATCAGATCCAGCTCTATCCAGTGGTTATGGTTGCCGTTGTTGTGGAACAGCTGATGGGGACCGCCGATGTACCTGGGCTGCAGGTTAAAGCCGTTGGTGACGAATAGGTCCAGGAAACCGTCCTCGTCGTAGTCGCCCGAGACCACGGAATCGGCCGTGCCCGCGCCGTCGCCGATGGCCAGTCCGATCACCCCGGCCGCACCGCCCGCATCCGGTATGGCCGTAAAAGTACCGTCGCCGTTGTTGTGATAGAGGATGTTGGCGATGTTGCTGGCACCCGTGCGGCACGCCAGATATAGATCGACATACATGTCGTTGTCGAAGTCGCCCGCCGTCACGCTGCCGCATTGGATCTTGGCGTCGAGGTGCGCGGCGACCGTCTGGTCGACGAACGTGCCGTTATGGTTCATCAGCAATGTCGGCCGCGCCGGCAGATCGGTGGGCCAAAGCCCGGTCGACTGCAGTCCGGTGATCGGAGCGCTGGTCAGGACCTGAATGTAGCCCTGGCTGAAAATACCGCCCATGTCGTTCGGGTTTAGTTTGGTGACAATCGCCAGCGTCCAGCGGTGGGCGGTCTTGTCGTAGCCGATCTGCATGAGCGGCAACTCCGACACCTGGGTGGGCGCCGGGGGCATGCCCCACACGGCAGGCTGAGAGGGATCGAGAGTGAAAGTGGAGGAGTTCGGATGCGTACCGTTCGCGCCAATCTGGATCCTGGCAATATCGGTCGAGCCGCCCTCGGGAGCCTTGTTCCAGTCGATTGTGAAGGTCGCAGTGCCCGTGGAAACGAATTTAAAACCCTTGCTCCCACCGGAAAGCAGCGCTTCGATCCTGTTGGTTCCTCCCTGGACCACCGATGAGGGGCGGTCTTGCACGCCCCCCAGAACGAACATGTCCATCTGCCCGTCATTATTGAAGTCGGCTATCGCGGAGTCCGCGACATTGTGGACGATGGGCATGAAGGCTGCCGGTTTCTCGGCATCAAACAATTTCTTCCAGGGAAAGCTCGACGGGTCATAGATTTTCTGCGGGAATGTCGCCTCGTCCGGGCACAGGACATCTAGGCGGCCATCACCGGTCACATCCACCAGTTGAGCATAATGAAAGCGCTTGCAATGCAGATTGGCAGCGGTACCTACTTCAGTAAAAGTGCCGTTGCTGTTCTGGTGAAACAACTTGGCCACGCCCGCGTACTGGGCCAGTAACACGTCCAGCCGGTGATCGCGGTCATAGTCAAGCCAAATCGGCATGCGACCGCCGATGCTGGCCACATCCAGACCGGATCCGATCGTCTCGAAGGCCAACTTGCCCTTCTGGTTCACATACCATTCGCTCGGATTTCCGGTACCGATGCTCACGAGCAGGTCCTGGTAGCCGTCATTATTGAAATCCGCCCACGAGGCGCCGTGTGTGTCCGCTTGAGGGCGATTGGCAAAATTATTGATTGTCGGGGCGATATCGACAAAGGTCCCGTTGCGCTGATTCACGTACAGGCTCTTCATCGTGCGGTGGTTGCTGACGAACAGATCCGGGTACCCGTCGCCGTTCACATCACCCCACGAGGCGCCGTAGGTCTCGCTGACATGCGCCACGCCGGAGGAACTGGTTACGTCAGTAAATCCTGTGGGCTCCGGAACAATGACCCCGGTCCCTGATAGGGCGACGGCCGGGTTGGTCGCCGCGTTGCTCGATAGACTCAGGGTGGCCGCCTTCGCGCCGGCACTAGAGGGCGTGAAAGTGACACTGACGGTGCAGGATTGCCCGGTATTCAGCGCCGAGGCACAAGTGTTCGTCTGGGCGAACATGGCGGCGTCGGTCCCTGTCGCGGATATCCCTGTGACAGTTAAAGGCCCGTCGCCAGAATTTGACACGGTCACGCTCTGCGCCGTTGATGTGGTTCCAATGGGCACCGAGCCAAATACAAGGCTTGTCAGGTCCACATTCGCTGTTGGCGTTGGCGGGGGGGGAGGCGGCGGCGGCGGCGGGGGTGGTGGGGGCGGCGGCGGGGGAGGCGGCGGGGGCGTTACCGGAGGGGGGTCATTCGCCGTCGGTCCCGGGTTCGACTGCACCTTCACGTTATCGCAAGACGATAGCAGGCCACCTAAGATTAGGACCGCTGCGACCGCAATACGGAGCCTGTTGTGCATCGGAAATACCAATTGAGCTCACCTTATTAAAGGAGTGTGCAGTTCGAAGACTGTCTAGTTGTCTAATCTTGCTACGTTTCGCTGACCCTGGGGTTATATTCTTGACCGGATTCAGTTGCAGGCAGTCCACATGCCAAAATACGCTCGAATAGCCATCGAAATAGGCTCAGTCCTACGACGCCGGAGTTAACCCCACCGGGCTCCGTCCGTGGCGATGCAACATGGGAATCATCATAAAAAACCGCGCTGTATAGCGCGCCATCCGGCGTACTGCCCGGTTAGATCATTGCCCCGGAGCTTTGATCCATTAATTAGACTTTATTTTAGGGCATTATGGTAAAGATTGGTTCTCGCAGCTGCGCCGACCCTCTTTCAATTTAATCGTAGGCCTTTTGCGGCGCCTCAGAGTGCCCAAAAACGCAATGCCTATGAGCGACCACGGATCTATACCACCGCCACCGCCGTTGTTACTCCCCCCGCCGCTGCTGCTCGCAGCGCCACTGTTGCCAGTACCGCCGCTGTTGCCCGCGCTGCCACTGGAAGGCGCCACTGGCGTGACCGAGACCTCATTCGATGGCCCGCTAACGCCTGTTGCTGTGTCAGCTTTGACCACGAAGTAATACGTCGTCCCATTAGTGAGTGAAGCAACGTCAGCCGTGGTGCCGGTAATTGCCGTCAATACTGGCGTGGTCCCCTCATGACCCGCCGCGGTGCCCTGATAGACGTTATAGCTTGTCGCTCCAGTCGCGGCGGTCCAGACCAGCTTCACCGAACCGTCTCCAGCGGTTGCCATTAACTCTATAGGCGATGTCGGCGCGGAGGGCAGGGCAACCGGTACCGGATCGGGATGACCTTCTGTAATTTGATAGAGATGGTTGGCGGCCACGTCCGCGAATGTCTGTGTGGCGCCGCTAGGCCATTTTACGGTCAGACTAACGGCCTGCTCGGCCGCCAGACCAAAATGGATGCGTTTAGCATCCTGCGACCAGCGGTGATAGCGGCCGTCCTGCACCCGCAACTGACTCACGCCGTTGGCGTTCGCATACACCATGGCTCCCGTCGCGTCACGATCAGAGTTCACGCCGATCAAATCGAGTTCGATCCAATGGTTGGCGTTGCCGTTATTGTGGTACAGCTTGTTGGGCCCACCAACGTACATCGGGAGCATGTTGAATCCGTTGGTGACAAACAGATCGAGAAACCCGTCCACGTCGTAGTCGCCATTGACCACCGAATCCGCCGCGCCAGCGTCGTTGGCAATGGCAAGACCGATCGGACCGGCGGCTCCGCCCGCGTCCGGTACCATCGTAAAAGTCCCATCGTGGTTGTTGTGATAAAGGATATTCGCAATATTGCTGGCACCGGTTCGGCAGGCCAGGTACAGATCCACATACATGTCGTTGTCAAAATCACCCGCGGTGACGCTCGCGCATTCCACGGGCGCTCCCAAACCCGCAGCAACCGTTCCGTCAATAAAGGTACCGTTTTGATTCATCAACAACGTGGGAGGCGCCGCGTTGTCCGTCGGCCACAGACCTGTGGCCACTAAGCCAGTGATGGTCGCTGTGGATTGGGCTCGTATGTACGCCTGAGAGAATGCGCCTGAACTCTCACGCGTCAGTTTCGCGACAATCCTTAGCGTCCACAGATGGGTGGCCGGGTCGTAACCGATCTGCATGGCGGGCAACGCCGAAGCAGACTTCGGATCCGGGGGCATGCCCGCTACAGACGGGTCGGCCGGATCGAGGGTAAAGGTGGGCGCCGTCGGGTGGTGCGCCGCGTGGCCGATTTGGATCTTCGTGAGGTCGGTGCTCCCTCCCTCACCCGCGTTGTTCCAGTCGACGCTCAACGTGACTGGACCGGCGCTCACAAATTGTAAGCCCTTGCTGCCGCCTGATAGCAGGGCTTCCAGTGTATTCGATCCGACCTGGACCACCGAGGAGGGCCGCAACTGTCCGCCTCCGAGCACAAACACATCCATGTGCCCATCATTGTTGAAGTCGGCCACCGCGGAGTCGACAACGTTGCCGATAGTCGGGAGGAACGCTGCCGGATGCGCAGCGTTGGACAATGTGGTCCACGGAAATGTCGTCGGGTCATAAATACTGTCGGGGAATCGGTTGTGCGCCGGGCAGAGAAAATCGAGCCGACCATCTCCATTAACATCAAGCAGCTGGGCGTACTGAAGATGAACGCAATCCAATCCCGCGGCTGCAGTGGTATCGGTGAATCCGCCTCCAGGGTTTTGATGGAATAATCTTGCGCCGCCGCCGTACTGCGCAATTATCACATCGAGCAGATGATCGTTGTCATAGTCCATCCATACAGGCATTCGCGCATCGAGATTGGAGATAGCGAGTCCCAATTGCAGCGTACGGTCCACGAGCTGTTGATTCTCATTGACGAGTACTTCGCTGGGGCCGCCTCCGGTGCTGATCATCAAATCCTGATCGCCATCATTATCGAAATCCGCCCAAGTGCCTCCATGAGTGTCGGCGTTCGGGCGATGGACCCAGTCCTGGATCTGGTTTGCAATATCGACGAAGCTTCCATTGCCTTTGTTCAAAAATAGGCTGTCCTGGGTCCTATGATTGCTGGTGTATAGGTCCAGCAAACCATCGCCATTAAGATCCCCCCACGAAGCCCCATAGCTTTCGCTGCTATGGGTCATTCCTGCCGCCTCGGTGACATCGGTAAACGCGATTTGTGCGGACGCGACCGATACCTCTAGACCGACGAACAACAAGACCGCCCCCCGTGCGAACGCGTATTTGTTGGATCGGCGCATGGCCTACTTCCGCGGTAAGTTCACGCAGAAACTAATATCCGCCGCAGGGTTGTCGCCGTAGGAAGTGGCCCACAATTCTTAAGGCCCTATCTGATAATCGCAGCGTTGAGATTGGCTCCGGCAGAGGCGAGCGCAGACCCCGGTTCCTGTAAGTCCTCAAATCCCGACGGTTAACGTCACCCTTGCGGGCCGCCGCTCCGCGTGTTAAATACTGAACCATATGGTTCAATATATTCGCACCGGCTTCGACGCTTCTTTCGCTGCGCTGTCGGACGCCACCAGACGCGGCGTACTGGAACAGCTCGGGCACAGTGACGCCTCAATCACGGAGCTTGCTCGGAGGTTCCATATGACCCTTACTGGCATGAGGAAGCATGTCGGGGTCTTGGAGCAGGCGGGGCTAGTCAGAACGCAGAAGGTCGGGCGCGTGCGTACCTGCAAGCTGGGCCTGCGCTGCCTAGAGGATGAGGCGGCATGGATAGAGAGGTACTCCCAGCTTTGGGCAGCACGCTTCGATCAGTTGGACAAGGTTGTCGAGGAACTGAAACGGAAGGAGAGAATCGATGGACGCAGGAAAAGAGAGTGATTCTGCCCCAATGAAGAACCGCACGACGGTGGAGCGGAAGTCCGAGCGTGAGCTGGTCGTCATGCGAGCCTTCAATGGTCCAGCGCGCATCCTGTTCGAGGCCTGGACCAAGCCCAAGCTGTTCACGCAGTGGTGGGCGCCGAAGTCGAGCGGCCTTTCCCTGCTTTCCTGTGAAATGGATGTTCGTGTGGGCGGCAGGTACCGTCTCGAGTTCGGCCAAGAAACCAAAAAGCCTATGGCATTTTTCGGTAGGTACATCGAAGTGACACCGAACTCGCGTCTCGTCTGGACAAATGACGAAAGTGTCGACGGCGCCGTTACCACGGTGACTTTCGAGGAAGAAGGAGACAAGACAGTGCTGGTCCTTCACGAACTCTATCCCTCGAAAGAGGCCCTCGACAGTTCCATCGCTGGTATGGAGGGTGGGATGCCGGAGCAGTTCGAGCAGCTGGATGAGCTTCTTCTCACCCTGCGCGCGAGCGAGGAAAGCCCATGAAGTCATCGTTTGCTCGGTCAGTGGCTTGGCTCTCCATTACGTGGAGTTGACCTCCAACGAGCCGCCGCTGCCCCGGCGCGATAGCACGGACACTTAGTCCCGCGACCTTAGGAGCACCAACTCTTAACCCCATCATGAAGATGACATCGACGTGTACTGCCAGGCGATCGGAAGGGACCAAATTGCCTTCTGAGTTATTAATTTGCTGATTTGACAGCAAACCCGAACCAGTTCAAATTCCTATGTGTCCGGCGGCATTTTTCTAGAGTTATCGAACCTTTAAACTCTGTGACCCCGTCTGGTAGCCGCTCGATGATCGTTGTGAGGGTCCCACAGGAACTACTGGCTGTAGGCGAGGCCGGAAGGAGCAGGTTACGGTTACACGATGGTCGGATGGGAGTTCACTATGACGAGAAAGTTGATCATCGGCTCGTTGATGACCGCGCTGGCGTTCGCATCCGCGGGTTCGGCTGCTACGCAGTGTTCCATTCACCCATCAAAGGACGCCACCGACGCGCAGCTGCCGAAGCTTTCGAAGATCTCGCAGGCTGACGCCGAGAAAAAAGCCCTGGCTCGCGTCAAATCGCCTGCGAAAGTGGTGGGCTCAGAACTTCAGGTGACAGGCGGTTGCCTGGTCTGGACCGTAATAGTAACGGGAGCCAGCAAGTCGGCCATTCAGACGGTTAACCTTGACGCCGGCACCGGCAAGGTGCTGTCGATAAAGCACGGACCGGGGAAATAGGAGGCATCAGCCTCCCATCCATCCGGGCTTCGTTTGCTCAGTGGGCCGGATCGACGGACGGCGATGCTTGTCACGCCGTCAAATCGCGCCCAGGATTGCTTTTGCTGGACACGTGTCGTGCGAATTGGACGCCTGTTGGTTTGGATTTGCCCCCCGGCACCGTACGGCGGGGGAGTCGTCATGTCTATTGGAGAAGTACTGTGGCCATTCCCGACAAACAGGTAGCACAGGGCGTATTTGCCGCGATCGAGCGGGTTTTCGCTCTGCAGCAGACTTACCAATGGGAGGCGAAGGCCAGTTCTGCCGAGGAACGGAAAGATAAGCTTAAGAAATTCAAGTCGGCGGTCGAGGCGCACGCCGATGATATCGTGGCGGCGGTGAAACACGATACCCGCAAACCTGAAAACGAAATCAAGGTGACCGAGATCCTCAACGTCATCGGCAATATCGACAGGAACATCAGCAACCTTGAGGAGTGGATGAGACCCGTCGATGTTGTTCCTTCCCAGAACAAAAACGACCGGGCCAGTATTGTCGCCGAGGCGCGAGGGGTGTGTCTCATACTGGGCCCGTGGAACTTTCCACTCGGACTGGTCATGGGTCCACTCGCGGCCGCGGTGGCCGCGGGCAATTGTTGCATGGTCAAACTCACAGATTTGTGCCCGGCGACGGCCCAGGTGGCGGCGAAGATCATCAAACAGGCCTTCGAAGAAAAGGAGGTTGCCCTATTCGAAGGCGGCGTCGATGTGGCAACGGCATTGCTCGAACTGCCTTTCAATCACATCTTCTTTACGGGAAGCACGCGAGTCGGCAAGCTGGTCATGGGGGCGGCGGCGAAAAACCTGGCAACCGTGACCCTCGAGCTCGGAGGGAAATCGCCCGTCATCGTTGATGAGGGCGCGGATGTAAAGAAAGTCGCGGGAGATCTGGCGGCGGCCAAGCAGTTTAACGGTGGGCAAGCCTGCATCAGCCCCGACTACGTATTTATCCGGGAGCAGCAGCGAGGCGCCCTGATCGAGGAGTTTCAGGCCAAGGTCAAGCAGAATCTGTACAGAGAGGATGGCAGTATCAAGAAGGAGAGCATCGCCCAGATCGTCAACGACCAGAACTTCGCCCGCATTAAAAGACTGTTCGAGGATGCCGTCGCTAAGGGAGCGAAGGTCGCCGTGGGCGGCACATTGGAGCAAGCTGACCGCACGATCCACCCGACGATGCTTACCGATGTCACCCCTGACATGCAGATCATGCAGGAGGAGATTTTCGCGCCAATCGTGCCGGTCCTGACCTATCAGAGTATCGATGAGGTTATCGGGTACATTTCGGGTCGCGCCAAACCTTTGGCGCTTTATATCTACAGCAACAATAAAACCAACGTCGACAAACTGCTCAGCAGGACCTCATCGGGCGGCGTGACGATCAACGGATTCTTTTCTCATTACCTGGAAAACCAGCTGCCGTTCGGCGGGGTCAATCAAAGTGGCATGGGCAGCTACCATGGCGTGTTCGGGTTCAAGGCGTTCTCGCATGAGCGCGCAATTTACAGGCAAGTGAATCCATAGCCCGAGCAGGTAGGGCCCAATCAACGGTGGCTATTGAGCTGGGCATCCGATCGCCTTGGGCCGGCCGTCATGGCGGACTCGGGTTGGCACGGCGGGCCAGACTGTTTGGGTGATTTCTACTGGGGCTTTTGGGGTGTGACACCGCGTACTTTCAGGCTGCCGCCCCAGAGAAGCAGCAGGCACATCGATAGCACTGCGCAGCTCATCCATTCCCAAAGGCCGAAGCTCAGGAATGGGGAAATGCCGCGCGCCCGCCAGTTCGGGGTAACCCAGGGCAAAGTGGGTCGCTCCAAGCTCACATAGGCTTGAGTGATTCCCGCAAGCACGATGGGCACCAGCGGCACCAGCGCTAGGAGATACCGGATCGCGGTCCTGATCCGCTCATGCGTTCTTTTCCAACGGTACAGCTCGCCACTGTCCATAGCCACCGACATTCGGAGTGTCACTCCGATGCAGATGCCGAGGAACGCGAAAATAGCCAGAAACTCGTGTCCCTTGGACCATGGGAGCAACCGGTCGGGCAACACCGCACCGCACATGCAAAAAAAGCCCAACTGCAGCAAGGGAAGGCCTGTGGCGGTAGGCAGGGCAGCCGCGAGCTCATGACGGTGGCGCTCCGCTGCGGTCCACGCAATACCAGCCAGACCACACAGCTCAAGACCCGCCCAGGCCCAGTAATACCCGTGTGGATTCTGTTCGGAATACAGCAACACCGAGATTGTTTGGTAGAGCCAGTCATAGCCCCCCGGATAGGCGCGCGCTGCTGCAACCAGCCCGACCCAGAAGGCCATCAACCCCAGCGGCATAGCGAACCGCTCAAAAACCACAAGGGTAGGCTGCCTGATCTCTCGATGCGAAACTCCGCACACGTCGTACACCGCCATTGATGGAGAGCATAGGTGGGCAGCATCTCGGTGGCGAGTTCTTACGCCTGACCCCCACAGGCCAATCGTACGCGCTCACCAGACCGGCGTAGTCTGCCAAACCCGCGTACCATTGATCTGTCGGCGCTCTGGCCAATGGGCGGCGTAGCCTGCAGGGGAGGGCTTATGCACGAGGATGCTTTCGTTGCGGCCGTCGGCGACGGCCCTGCCCGGGAAGAAATGCTCGGGCAAGGCTTTACTCGGCGCCCGTTGTGCGTTGATGTGGATGTCGCGCGCTCACTGCAAGCGTTGGCCCATGCGGCCTGGTTACTGCCTAGGGATCAGTATTATGAGACCGGGGATCGATATCGATCTTTGAATCGGTTTAGGGCCGAGGTCGTTGATGGCGGAGTCCGCGTGTCGTATTACGAGGCGTCCACGCCGTACGTTCAGCTCGAAAAATACAATACAACCTTGGGAGGTCAGGCGCGCGTCTACGCCCCGTTGCCCAAGGAAATTGCCGACACGGCCGGCGTGCGCAAGATGATTTCCCATCACCTCATGTACCTGCCGCTCTCGAAAATTGGCGTCACCTACTCAGTGAACATGCACGTGATCCGTTTCGCGGCGACCCCATCCCGCCCGTGCGACACGAGCCCTCCGGGCCTGCACAAGGACGGCGAAAAGTACCTTGCAACCCACCTGTTGGCGCGCTGCGGAGCGCAGGGCGGAGAAGTGGTAATTGCCGACAACGACAAGCGCGAATTGACTCGCTTCAACATGCGTGAGTTGGGCGAATGCTATGTCTTTGACGACGACCTCATCTGGCACATGCTCACTCCCGTTGAGACACTCGGGGTCAATCAGTTCGCCTATCGGGACACCGTCACCTTTGACTTGTTGCCCGAGGAGTCGAAGCCATCGGACTAAATCGCGACCCGTGTGGTGCGCGATCGCGACAAGAGTCCGGCTCACAGTGTCCGATCCAAAAATTGACTATCAACGGCACGTGGGTCTGGCCGGTCAGCTGAGCGATGAACTTCCCCAATTAGACATTCTGCGGTGAGATGCGCCCCGTGGCATCAAGCTGGCGCAGATCAAGGCCGCGAGTTTCGCCCCCGAACTTTATGAGCAACAGGATCGAGACCGCCGCAGGCACGGCGATAATCAGCACCGCCGGGCCGAAGGCGGGCACCACGCCAGCAACGTTCAGACCCTGCGCCAGCAGACCGCCGAGTTTGCTGCAGCCGGCCACCCACCCGGTGGCTCGACCCCGTATGCGAAGCGGGTAATTTTCAGCCGTGTACGGCAGCAGGATCGAAATCACGCCGCATGAACCCAAAATCAATAGCGATAAGGGCAGCAGCGGATTACCGAAGGCTGCGACACCGATTTCCCGCAGGCCTAAACACAGAAGACCGAGCGCGCTAAGCGCGATCATGGTCACCAGCGACCACTTGGTGCTCCACTTGCTATAGAGCCAGGTGGAAATCAGGATCGTGGGAGCGGCGATCAGCGTCGATTTAGCAATCAGTGCACTGGACGCGCCCACGCTCCGGCCTTCCGCCACGAGCGCTGAAGGAAGCCAGACCAGTAAGCCAAAATTAACCAGCCCCCAGGCCAGTGCGGCTAGGGTGAGCGCCGCGGTCACGCCCATAAACTGCCGGTCGATGGGTGGGAGCGGCGCGCGCGCGCTCTCCAAGCCCCCGGTCCATATCGCAATGGGCTCGTTCAGGATCACACCGAAGCGCGCGTACATCGCGCGGGCTTCTTGGCCCCGACCCATCTGCTGCAGGAAGTGCGCTGATTCCGGAAGCAGGGGGCTCAAAGCAACCAGCAGCAGACCGGTCGGCAGGTTCAAAAACCACATGATTCGCCAGCCGAACATCGGCTGTAGGAGCGCCGAAAGGGAACTTGCCGCGAAGAACCCGCCCACAGCTCCGATGCCGCCCACCAGAACCAGACTCCAGCCGCGATGGCGGGCCGGCATGATCTCTGCAAGCAGCGCGTAGGCGACGGGCAGCATGCCACCTGCGGCCGCACCCATCAGAAAACACATGCCAACGTTCCACCATAGATTCGGCATGGCCCCGCAGATCGAGGTACCCACAAACATCACCGAAGACAGCACTATGGAAGCACGCCGCCCGTAGATGTCGGCGAGCGCACCCCACACGAATGAGCCAATCACAGTCCCGGCAAGTGCCGCGAAAGGCAGCCAGCCGACGGTATGCTGGTCGATGTGGTATTCAGCTCTCATGCCCGGTGTCACGAACCCCAGGCTGGCCGGTTTCATGACATCGATGATCAGCGCGAGTGCCAGCAATGCGGCCGTGTTCCAGTGGGCGGCGCTCAGGGGCATACCATCCCGCACCGATAGGTCGGTGCCCGCCGGCGCGGGACGCCCAGAGAGCGAAACGGGCAGCAGCCCATATCCCGCCAATCCGATGCCAGCGACAATGAGGGCCATGCCCCAATACATGTAAGCGTCCATCGGCATATTGGCCAGGACGTAGCCGGTGTGTCGTGCCATGACAAACATCGGCAAATGCAGAATGACGCCCATCGTCACGAGCGCGCTGCCGAGCCAGAACACACGGACACTGCGGCGCTGAGAGAGTATTGCGCCGGTCATGGGCACGCGCGTGCTCTTGCGATCGAACAATCAGATCGTTCGTTATCTGTCGCCTCGCTGTCTACCGCGCGCCTCAACAATATTTCTCCGGGATGCATGATTGCCGTCAAGCTCGCTGGGGTTCGATCAGGCTCAGTAGTGGGCCTAGAAATCCCTGATAGGCGCGCCAACGCGCTACTGCGGAGTTGTAAATAGGTCGGCGTACCTGTGACTTGCTGGCCGTCAGCACGGGGCGCTCGGTCCGATGGAAGTCCAGGCAACGCGGGTCCCACGGCAGTCCAATAAAATCCAGCATCTGTCGGCTGCATGATTCGGTGTCGACCACCAGATCCTCGTATTGAATTTCCAGCATGGCATTGGCGGGAAGCACCGCGTTCCAGTGCTGCATCAGGCGCTGATATTGGCTGTAGTAGTGGGCCAAATCGCCGAGGTCGCACGCGTAGGTGTGAAAGGCCTCGAGGTGCTGAAAATAGACCGACAGGCAGGTATCGACGGGATGGCGCCGCATGTGGATGATTCGCGCCTCCGGGAACGCGGCGTGTATCAGGCCCAGGTGCAGAAAATTTCCCGGCGTCTTATCGATGACCCGCCTCGTATCGCTCGAGCCGAAGGGGAGCGATTCCAGGTAACGACCGGCCAAATCGGCGAGCGGTACATCCAGCACCCCACTTCCTGCAATCTCTGTCCTGTTTCCCAGCAGTGCGGTGTTCCAGTAGGGCAATTCGCCGGCGCCAAATACCGCAGGGTGTGAGGCCAGGATCTGCTCGGCGAGGGTCGTGCCGGAACGCAGCATGCCGACAATGAACACGGGCCGGTCCGAAAGTACCCCAGCCTTTGCTGTTCGCTGCAACCACTCCGCGCTCTGGCTCTGAATGATGCGATCCACCCACTGCGTCAGCGTCGACCGGTCGTACGCGGGCATGTGTCGTTTGTTCAGCTCGTTGGCACGCCGATAGTTGTTGAACGCCAGGTCGTACTCATCCATGTCATCCATCGCCTTGCCCAGTGCGTAGCGCAGTAGAAGTTCCTTTTTTGGAGGAAGACCCGAGCGCACGATCAGCTGCGCTTCGGTCAACCAAACCCGGTCTTCGCGCGTTTGCTTGCGGAGCCTGGCCAGTCCCACCCAGGCTTCGGTGCATTGCGTATCGAGCAGGATCGCGCGCCGATAAAGTTCTTCCGCCGGCGCGACTTGTCCCATATCGGCCCGCAATTCTGCCAGCTCCACGCAGAGCGCGGCCGAATCACCGACCAATCCTTGCGCGTGTACCAGATTCGCCTCGGCTTCGGCGCTCCGACCGGTCAGACGCAGAGCGGTGCCCAGGCTGGCGTAGGCCACCGCGAAATCAGGCTTTAATTCCAGCGCCCGGCGGTAGCAATCGATGGCCTGATCAAGGCGCTCCTGCGCGCGCCAGGCATTGCCGAGATTATGGTGAGCCTCGGCACTCTCGGGTTCGATCTCCAAGACCCGCACGAAACACGCCACCGCCTCGGCGGGCCGGCCAAGATCGATCAGCGCGTTGCCCATGTTGAAATGGGCCTCGGCGATATCCGCGCTGATGGCCAGCGCCTGCTGGTAGCACGCCATCGCCTCGTGCAGCCGGCCATCGCGCGCCAGCGCATCACCGCGCTTGATGTGGGCTCCCGCATCCGACCATCCCGCTGCTGCCCCGACAGGCGCAGGCTGCCGCTCAAGCTGCCCGCAGCACTGCTTGTACCTTTGGCCGCTCCCGCAGGGACACAGATCATTACGGCCGATCATCAGGCCGCCTGCATTTCGAGCCGGCCTTCGGCGATCGCGACGACCAGATGGTAAAACGTACTGGCCGGAGTCGGCTCGGCCAAGAATTCACCATTGGACCGCAGCCGGTCGCGCCACAGCCCCGGGGCGTCGGCATCGATGTATCGCCACACTGAATCCGCCGCCAGAGTGGCGATGTGCCAATAGCGAGAGTCGTGCGTCAGGCGGCCTAAGGCCAGTGCCGCTTTGAGGCGTTCGGTTTGGGCCCATAGCCGCCCCTGTCCGTCGTTCACGCTAAAGTCCGCATGCAGGCTCAGCACCACAACCCCTCCGTGCACGCCGTAGGTCTCGCCGATCTCCACCAGCCGCCTGGCCGCCTCCGTGCGGTGAGTCGAAGGCGAGGTCGCGCGGGTGCGCAGCAACAGCCACGCCCATTCGAACTGGTGTCCCGGTTCGATGAGGCGGTCGGCCTCGCCACTCAAGGCTCGCCAGCGCTCATCGAAGCGCTCGAACAGCACCCCGAGGGTCGGATCGATCATGCGGCTCAGCGCTAAGGCCACGATTTCCTCCGCCATCGATTGCCAGGCCGGGTCCGCATCGATCAGCGCCCAGTTCTGCACGGCCTCGAGCAGATGCATGTGCGGGTTCGACAGCAGTGGCAGTCCGTCGAGGCGGCCGGACCGGAATCCCGGGCCGGGGCCCCTGAGAAGATCAAACAGTCTGCCGCGCAGTTCTCTGGCGGCCGCCAGCGGCACGGTTGTGTACCTGCTGTGCCGATGCCATTCGGCCAGCGCCAGCAGCACGAAGGCCTGATCGTAGAGCAGGGCACGATCGTCCAGTACCGTGCCGTCGGGCGCAATCAGGGTCCGGTACAGCCCATCCGGGCGTCGATAATTTCGAGAGAAATATTCCCAGCTGCCGGCAATCAGCTCGGTGGCATCCCCGGGCCAGCCCAGATCGGTGGCTCGCGCGAAGGCGTAGAGCTGGCGCGCTTGAACGCGCGCCCGGCGCGCGGCGCCCAAGACGGGCCCGGACGGCTCCAGGAGTTCCTCAAATCCCCCATTGTCCCGATCGTACCCGTGACGCGCCCAGCGAGGATAAGCCTCGTTTACGAGCCAGTCGTGAAGGGTCTTTAGCCGCCGCTCGAGTTCTGGTCCGGGGCGGTGTTGCGCAGCCAGGGGTTCCCCCTCAGTGGCCCGCACTCGGAAGCGCCGCAGCCAGCCTGGCCCGGCGCGCCCGCGCTGCCGCGAAACCAAAGGCACTGATGCCGGCGTAGGCCAGCATCGGAACCACGTAGGCCGGACGCAGGCCCGCGTGATCGGCGACGTGCCCGACGATCAGAGGCAGGATCGCTCCGCCCACAATGGCCATGCACAGCAATCCGGAGGTCGCGGCGTCCGAGGCGGTGGAACGCTCGAGGGTAAGAGTGAATATCACGGGAAACATGATGGAATTGAACAGGCCAATGGAAAGGGCCGCCCATCCTGCCGTGGCACCGGGCGCCTGGCTGACCGTCAGGCACAGCACGGCGGCCACCGCGGCTGATGCGGCCAGCAGCAAGCCGGCACGCACGCGCCGCAACAACGCGCTGCCAATAAAGCGCCCGACCATGGCTCCGCCCCAATACAAGCTCAGCAACTTGCCGGCGCGCTCCAACGGCACGCCAAAGACGTCGTCGCGGTGCAGGAAATTGGTCATGGCACTGCCAATGGACACCTCGGCGCCCACGTACAGGAATATCGCCATGGCCCCCAACAGGGCCCAGCGCGACCGCAGCGCCTCGCCCAGCGCCGCTTTCCTATGGGGCGCCGCCGCAGGCGTCGCGCGGGTCAGGCGCTCGCGCACCGACCAGATGAACAGCGCCAGAATAGCGATCAAGCCGGCGATGACCAGGAACGCGAAGTCAATGTGGCGTAGCGATACCGAGCGCTGGAGCGAAGTGACCTCCATGCCTTCCTGGACCGCAAACATGCCTCCCACCAGCATGACCGAGGAAGCCAGGTAGGGAGCGAGCGTAGTGCCGAGGGAGTTGAAGGCTTGCGCCAGTGTCAGGCGGAAATGCGAACTCTCGACCGGGCCCAGCAGCGCCGCCAGCGGATTGGCCGCGACCTGCAGGATGGTGATACCGCTGGCAATGATGAACATCGCCACCAGCACGATCAGGAAGGTGTCGGCCTGGGTCGCGATGGGAATGCAAAGACACCCAACGAGCATGATACCGAGCGCCGTGACGATGGCGCGCGGGTAACCAAGGCGCGCCACCAGCGATGCCGCCGGCAAGGAAATAATGCCGTAGGCCATGAAAAACGCGAATTGCGTGAGCATCACTTCGGTGTAGCTCAGCCGGTAAATGGCCTTCAGCGTGGCGATTAGAGGGTCTACCGTGACGGTGATAAACCCCCAGGCAAAGAACAGCGTGGTGATCGAGGCGAGAGCGCCGCTCTGGCCCTTTCCGGTGTCTTGCATCAATCACCCATGTTTTTCATTAAGGCAAAGCGGCTGGGCAGAAAGCGATCGCTGAGCGGCAGGATTGCCGCGCCCACGGCGGGCGCATCGTCCGACATCGCGGCTCGCGCGATCGGCGCTACCGAGGGGATTCTGGCCGCGTACGAGCGCAACCGTTCGTTCAGGCGACCTGCCAGGCGGTCGACCAGTGCCGCAGGCAAGCGCCCGCCAATCAATATCGCCTCGGGATTCATCAGGCAGTTGATCGCCACCAACGTGGGCTCCAATGCGTCCACGGAGGTATCGATCCACACGTCGATGGCCTGTTGCGCCCGCTCGTCGAGTTTTAGCAAGTCGCGCGGAGAGTCCACGCGGAAGCCGTGCCCGGCCAGCTGCAGATACAGCGCCGACAACGAGACGATATTCTGAAGTTGCGGCTGCGCATCGCCCGGCTCACCGCGCCGCATCCATCCGAGTTCGCCGCTGCGGCCGGTCGCACCGCGAAAATAATGCCCGTCGATCACCAGACCGCCACCGAGCGCGGCAGTAATCAGCACGTAGAAAAAACTCTGATACTGCTGACCGAGTCCAAAATGCATCTCGCCGATCGCCGCGGCGGCCGCGTCGTTTTCCACGAAGATTGAAACCGGTAACGCGCTGGCCAGCAGTCGGTTCACGGCCACCGTGCCCCAGACGGCATACTCCGCCGGCTGTTCTGGCAGGCTGGCGCGCTGGATGTCGTCAGGAAACGCGACGCCGATTCCTACCAGCTTGCCCGGATCGACCTTCGCTTTCGCCAGCAGTTTGGTGGCGGTGCGTTGGAAAAACGCCTGCACTTCGTTGGGCAGCGCGAATTTCACTTCGCGCGAGGAGCGCGCTCTGACGGTACCGGCAAAATCCACGACCACCAGTGTTATGTGGTCACGATCGATGTTCAGTCCCATCGAAAAGCAACAGTTAGGGTTGATGACCAGTTTCGTGGCCGGCTGGCCTCGCAGGCCGCGCGTGGTGCCGGCCTCGAGAATCAGCCGGAGGCGCAGCAGCCGCTTGGTTATGTTGGCGATCGCCGCGGCCGTCAGGCCGGTCATTTGTGACAACTCGGCTCGTGTGACCGGCCCACTGACCCGTATCGCATGTAAGGTGACGCGCTGATTGTGATCGCCTGCGCGTTCCAGGTTGGTCCCTGAGAGGTTCCGACCCGTCACGCCACCCGCTGGAATCTCGGCCTTGGGAGCGTGTTTCTTTCCTGCCATGTATTGAATTTAACCCGAAAGGAGGGCGATACAAAACGTCAGGAAGTCGCGGTGGCCGTTTGCGGTGCTCGGGAATGAGCCCCTGGCTGCTGCGCGTGGGCGTCGGCCGCCACGGCGAGTGCACCGCACGGGCCGGCGCGCGTGCCAAGGCCGGGCGGGACGATAAAGGTGTCCAGTCCGGTGCGGATCTCGGGGATGTCAATAAACCCATTGAGGCTTGCGACCAGGGATTTGCGGATTTTAGGGAACAGATGAGGCCGGGTGCTGATCACCCCGCCGCCAATGAGGATGCGCTGTGGCGCCACAGACATCACCAGGACATGCAGTAACTGGCCGAGCGCGTGAGTTACCGTATCCCATACGGGACTGTCGTCCGGCAGTTCGGCGGCGTTGATGCCACAGCGCGCCGCGATGGCCGGACCGGAAGCCAGGCCCTCGACACAGGCGCCGTGGAAATTGCAATGTCCGGGCCATTGATCACCAGGGAAGCGCTCGATGCGCACGTGACCGAGCTCCGGATGGTGGCAACCCGACAGTCGTTTACCGTCGACCACGACCCCTACGCCGACGCCGGTTCCCACGGTGACATAGGCAAAATGATTCAGTCCGCGCGCATCGCCCCACCGACCTTCGGCCAGCGCCGCGCCGATCACATCAGTGGTGATCCCGACAGGCACCGAGAAGCGGCGCGAAAAATATCCGACCAAGTCGCAATAGTCCCAGTGCTGCTTGGTCGTGGCTCCAATCCGGCCGTAGTGGGCAGATTCGCGGCGCAGATCCAGCGGCCCGAAGCTGGCAATCCCCAGTGCCGAAAACGGGGCAAGCTGTGTGTTCCAGCGTGTCAGGATCTCGGCGATGGCGGCCAGCGTTACGGCAGGTTCCCGTGTGGGGATGACCTGCTGCTCGCGAATGTCGCCCGGGTGGGTGCCCAGAGTGCACACGCACTTGGTACCCCCCAACTCCACGCCTGCATAAACGGTGGCGGACATGAGATCAGCTCTTAGGGAGGGCGGCCAAGTTCGAGCTCATTGCGCCGCCGCGCCCGCTTGGTCCTGGTAACGAACGAAATAGCCATCGTGCGACGGTGCCGCCTTCGCTGCCGCGTCCACGGCGCGGGCCATCGACCCCAGAATCTCCTTTAATTGATCGAACTTGACCACGTCGATGAGCGGGTCATGCCGTTGCGGTTCCACGCCCATGCCCTCGAGGATGTAGAACCAGCTCAGGTCGGTAAACAGATCACCGACCTGGTGACGAATTCTGCCTGTGCTCCGGTACAGTTCGATACGCGAGGACAGGCTGTCAGGCAGGGCCATGTTCTGGCAGTACTCCCACAGCGGGCTATCGCTTCTTTGCGTCAGGCAGTAATGCAGAACGATAAAGTCGCGGATCCGTTCCATTTCATTGATGGTCTCAGCGTTGTAGGCGTCTATCCCGCGCTGATCAAAGGAGCGGTCCGGTAGGAATTCCAGCAGCTTGTACATGCCGCTCATGACCAGGTGAATGCTGGTGGATTCGAGCGGCTCAAGAAATCCCGACGCCAGGCCCAGTGCGACGCAATTTCGATTCCAGAACAATTTGCGGCGACCGGTCACGAAGCGCAGCACGCGTGGCTCGGTCAGAGTGCGTTCGCGCACCGAGGCCAGCAGGTCATCGTGGGCCGCTTCGTCGCTGATGTGGGCACTGGAGTAAACGTAACCGTTGCCGTTTCGGTGTTGCAGCGGGATGCGCCAGCGCCAGCCAGCGCTTCGAGCGAACGACTCGGTGTGCGGTGGGCGCGGTGAATTCAATTCGGTCTGCACGGCAATCGCGCGATCACAGGGGAGCCAGGAGCGCCAGTCCAGATATCCGGTCTGCAGGGTCTTTTCGATCAATAGCCCACTAAAGCCGCTGCAATCAATATACAAGTCGGCGCGCAGACGTGTGCTGTCGCTAAATACCAGCTCATCGATATAGCCGTCCGGTCGCTGCGTTGCCGTGGACACTGTGCGTTCCAGGCAGGTCACGCCCAAGCGTTCGGAATAGGCGCGCAGATACTTGGCCACGAGGCTGGCGTCAAAATGCAGCGCGTAGCGGAGCCCGGCAACCGGTCCCTCCGGCAGGTTCTCCGGAAAGCGAAACTTGCCCTGATCACCCAGCGTTGCGCACAGGCTGAAGTCACTGACCTTGACCGGCAGGGCGCGTGCCTTGGCGCGCTGGAAGGAATGGTAGAACGGCCGCAGGCTGATCATTTCCCCGAAGGTGCCAAAGGGATGCCAGTAGCTGTGCCCGAGGTGGCGCCAGTCGGTGAACTTGATTCCGAGCTTGTAGGTGGCCTGCGTGTGGCGGACAAAATCATCTTCGTTGATCGACAGGAACCGCAGCAGCTCAATGATCGGCGGAATGGTCGCTTCGCCGACCCCAACCGTGGGGATCATCGGAGATTCGATCACGGTGATGGCGCATTTTGTGCCCGGCAGCGCCCGCGCCAGAATGCTGGCGGCGATCCAGCCTGCGGTGCCGCCGCCGACCACTGCAATGCTTCTGAGCTGCTCGTTCGCTCTCAAGCCCGGGCGGGCGCTATCTTCGAGTCCGCTGGGCATGACACGCTCTGTGGGTAATTTGTCCGTGGCTCATGCAGATTCTATGAGGGTAATGGCCTGCAAACAGTACATCGGCATGTTTAACCCGCGGTCGAGCGAGGGAAAGGCAACTGCTCCGTCATTCTGGCCCGAACGCGAGAGGCGCGCGCAAATATTCGCGTCGGGCTTTGCCCCCTAAAACATCCCTTCCGCAGCTCTAAGGCGCGCCTGATGCTCAATCGGCCCTTAGAAGGCGCCCTTAACACCAAAGAAAAAGCGGCGCCCGGTATCGTCGTAGGTAAACGGCTGGTTTTCCCACTGCAGATAAGTGTGCTGCTTGGCATCCGTCAGGTTTAATGACCGAAAAGGTCAGGCCGACGTGCTTGTTGAAGTCATATCCCACTTGGCCGTCCACCTGCCCGTAGGCGGCGGCATAGACCGTCGCCAGCACCGGGTTACCGTTGATGTCCTGGTACGAGAAAGTCGAACCGACGCCGGAGGCGTTCACCGAACTGCTCCGCCACGAATAGGCCGCGCGCGCCGAGAAGCCCGCGTGTTCGTAGTACGCGGTGAGGTTCAGCGAATTATGGGACACGCCCGGAATCGGCAGATTCTTCTCGAAAGAAGTGTCCTGGGTGGTGTCTGAATTGGCGATCGTGTAGTTGCCGGTTACGCCAAAGCCGTTGTTGAAGTTGTACGTTCCGCCGATCTCACCACCGTAGATCTTGCCGCTGCCGCCGTTGACCGGTGTGTTCACGTTCGCCGTGCTGCCGCCAAAGTCGTCGTTGACAAACGTCGGCACCGCCGCGGTGGTGACAAAGTTGTCCACCGCCTTATAGAAGAAGCCAACGGTGATCACGCCACCCTTGGATACGTAATCTTCCCAGGACATATTGAACTGCGTGGCGCGGAACGGGTCGAGATTGGGATTGCCCGACTGGCCCCCGTTGAATTTGAAGCGTGGTTGACCGCCAGGGCCGTCCGCACCGCGGGTGTAGCCGTACGAGTTGCCGCGGCCAATATCCATCAGATTCTGCGGTGAGACCACGCGGGCGGCCCCGAAGCGCAGCTTCTGCGACTCGGTGGCATTTATGAAAAAGTTGAACGCCGGCAGTATGTCCGTGTAGGTGCGCGAACTGGAGAAGGGCACGTTGTTGCTGTTCACGCCGTTCCAGGACGATGTGCCCCAGGTGGTAATGGCCGGGGCGGTCTGACCGCCATCCACAGTCAGGTCGGTCCTGACGATGCGGAGGCCGAAATTGGCATGGTAGGCATCCGATGCTGTCCCGGCATCAGCCATCAAGAAAGCCGAAGTGGTCTTTTCCGACACCTTAAACGAGCTGACCGTGTCTACGAAGAACCGCTCGGTGTTGTTGGCGACCCCGGCCTGGTTCCATAGCGTATTCAGGTAGGTGGACGGGTTGGTCATGCCCCCGGTCACCGGATCCTTGACCATGATGTTGCCCACGACGAAGTTGTTGTACACCTTGGCCAACTCAGGGTTGGTTTGCGGTGTGGAGAACGGGATGGTCGCGTAGCCCGGGTCCGAATAGTAGAGCCATGAA
Source organism: uncultured Gammaproteobacteria bacterium (assembly GCA_963795685.1). Lineage (GTDB taxonomy): Bacteria > Pseudomonadota > Gammaproteobacteria > Steroidobacterales > Steroidobacteraceae > FEN-1191. Next base: position 27,082 of record CAWCJE010000017.1, on the reverse strand, counting down.
CCGTTGGTCGTCCCACGGCAGCAATTGCCACCGTTGGGGAGGCTGCTGGCGACGCCTGCCAACTTGCCGTAGCTGCCCGCGTTGGCGCCATCAATCAGATAACGGCCGAAGACCTGATCCACGTCGCGTTCGGAATAGCGCGCACCGGCGGTCAACTGGACCAGATCGGTGTAGTTGAACTTCAGATCGCCCATGACCGATTTGTTGGTCTCATCGGTCTGGTTGGCCCAGGCCCAGTTGGACTTGAACAGGGTGTAAGCCGCATTGGACAGGACGTTGGTGTAGCCGTAGGAATCGGCGTATCCCGCGTGCGGAAGTCCGCTGCTGCCGCCGTTGTTCCAGGTCCACGCGTATCCGTGATTGCCGTTATCGCAGGAACTGCCGCCGTTATTGCAGCCCGGTGCGGTGGGCTGGATGGAGGCGGGGCCGTCAAATGCGCCATAAAAGCCGTGTTCAACATCGGCTTGCGCCGCCTGCAGGTTAGAGGTCGCTTTGGCATAGGCGATGGACGCATCGCCCGTAAACCGGCCGTCACCACCAAAATGGGTGGCAAACTGAAAGTTGTTGGCGTGCGAGCTGTTGTTCTGATACAGCGTCGAGGTCTCGGCGCCGTTGGCCATGAACGTCGCCGACTGGATCACACCGTTCCCGTCGATGCTGTAGGGCTGCGAGGGATCGATGCCCGGGAATGAAGACGGGGCGCCGGGGTGGTTGGTCTGTCCGCTGCCCCCGGAGAACCAGGCTTTGTCGGAGTAGGTGGTGCTCTCGTCCTCCTGGTTCACATAGAAGTAGTTAAAGGTGCTGGTGATCTGATCCGTCCAGCGCCACTCGGCACCGAAGCTGGCGCCCGTGGTCTTGACCTGCTGCAGGATGTCGCTGAAATAGCCGAGCTGCGGATCGATGTAAGTCTGACCGCCGGGCAGGGTGCTCAGCGTGCTGGCACTGGGGCTGCCCACGTAGGAGCCCACTTGCGCCGTGTTGGTCACCAGCCATTGATTGCGGTTCTGATCCTGGAACTGGCGGTCATCGAGTTTCTGATCGTCGTACGAGAAACTGGCGGTGATCCCAAAGCGATCGTTGAACTTGAAGCTTCCGACCGCGGTCGCCTGCGGGGTCGTGGAGGCAAAATCGGGACCGTCCGACTTGGTGCCGCGCACGTTGCCGCCCAGAGTCAGGCCCATGGGCTGTTCCAGCGGCGCGCGGGTGCGGATGTCAATAATGCCGCCCAGGCCGCCTTCGCGATTCTGGGCGGTGGGGTTCTTGATCACATCGATGCCGGAGACTTCCTCGCTCGGGATGCTCTCGAGGGACTGGTACTGCACCGTACCGCCGTTGCCGCCGCCGGACGCTTCGCCACTCACATAGAACTCGCGCCCGGTCAGAAACACTTCGCCATTGAGCGTGATGAGGTTATTGCGCAGGCCGTCAATCAATACTTGCGTGCCTTTGCCGCCCGCGCGGTTGATCGATACGCCCGGCAAGCGCTGCAGCGCCTCGGCCACGTTTTGATCCGGGAGCTTGCCCAGATCCTCGGCCACGACCGATTCGATCGGCTGAATGGAAGTGCGCTTGCGTGCCAGAGCACTCTCCAGCGACTCGCGAAACCCTGTGACTGTGACTTCTTCCAGGTTTTCAGGCGCCGCACCGGTGGTCGGTGTGGTCTGAGAGTGCGCCAAGCGCGGTACGCTCAGGCACAGTGCTTCGACCGACATAGCGGTCATCATGGCGGCACTGGTGGAACGGTATGCGCGGCGCGCGCGCTTTTCACTGCGATGAGACATGTTGATCGGCCCCCTGAGATGCGAATCGCTACTGTGTTCGAGTGTCGTTAGTTACGCCCATCGTGCGGCAGTACCACGCTTCATGAAACTCGGTGCGTCGTTCTAGCTCGAGCGGAAACTACGCCCGCGCTACGCTCGCTGTCAAGATTAATCATTTCAAATTGCATTAATAATCGCAGCGAGCGTGTGCGGGTGACTTATGTCTGCACCAGGCGAAATACAAGTTTTTTGAAACCCCGAAAAACGGGTACTTATTTGATTTATAACGCCAAAATATGCGGCAATCGAAGATTGAGCACCGAGATTGCCTGAAGAGCGCCGAACTAGGCCGATCTATTGAACAGATGCCGGATTAGCGATTGCTCCTTCCATACTCTCCAGTTCGACGCCTTTGGTTTCGGGAAAGAACCGCAAAACCAAGAAGAATTGCAGCACCATCATCAGGCAGAAAAACACAAACGGTACGGATCGCGAAACCGCGGCCACCGCTGGAAAGACCGCAGAAATCAGCGCATTCGCAATCCAGTGGGTCGCACTGCCGACACTTTGTCCGCGGGCGCGCACCGCGGTGGGAAAGATCTCGCTCAGAAAGACCCAGATGACCGCGCCCTGAGAAATGGCAAAAGAAATAATAAACATCACGAGTAAGGGCAGCAGCAGCGTCCTGTGGGCGCCCGAGGCCATCACGAAGGCCACCCCGCCCTGGGCAAGCGCCATGCCTACAGAACCCATCAATAGCAGGGGTTTTCGGCCCCAGCGATCGATGACGGTCATGGCAAAGATCGTCGCCAGCAGGTTGGTGGCTCCGATCGCAATCGATTGGGCGCTTGCCGAAATCGAGCTGAAGCCGGCCGCGCCAAAGATATCGGCGAGGTAATAGAGGATCGCGTTGATGCCCGAGAGCTGGTTGAACAATCCCATCCCGATGGCCAGGACAATGGCGCGCCGGTGGCGGAGCCAGGAAAGGCGCGGTGCGGCTGCTCCGGCGGCGAGCATTTCGTTGCGCTGGATCAGCGCGATTTCCTCCGACGGCCGCGCAATACCCAGGCGCTTCAAGCTGGCGACGGCCTCTTGGAGCCGCCCCTTGCTGATCAGCCAGCGCGGGCTCTGCGGGATCAGGAACAACAGCACCAGAAACAAAAGCGCCGGAAGTACAGCCACGGCCAGTTTCCAGCGCCATACGTCGTCGCCGCCGACCAGTTCGGCGACAAAGAAATTGCTGATGTATGCGATCAGGATGCCGACCACGATGTTGATCTGGAACAGCCCCACCATCGCGCCCCGGCGTGCGGCCGGCGCCGCCTCGGCCATGTAGACCGGCGCGAGTATGGATGAGCCACCGATTGCCACGCCGATCAGGAACCGGAATATCAGGAGCGAGGTCAGATTCCAGGACAACGCGCATCCGAGCGCCGAGCCGACGTACAAAACTCCGATGCACTGCAGGATTGCGCGCGATCCGTAACGGTCGCCGGGTCGTCCCAGGGTGAGTGCTCCGGCGAGCGTGCCCCACAACGCCGCGGAGACCGCAAGCCCGAGCCCGGTGGGGGAGAGCGAAAACGCATCGCGGAGCGCCTGAGTGACGCCGGAGATTACTGCCGTGTCGAAACCGAACAGCAAACCGGCCAAGCTGGCGGCCGTGATAACGCGGGTCTGTGCATTTGCAAGCATGTCCATCCTCTCTTGGGACGATAGTGCGTGCCCGCCGCGAGCTTGACAGCGCGCCTTACATAAATCAAACAAATTGGTTTAATATAAATTCAAAATGAGCTGAGTGCGGGCGGGGAATTGCACATGAGGCCAAGCAAGAGTGCGGGTCCCGGGTTTCGCGGTGCGGCCTCAACTCTGTGCGTGCTCGGCCTGTTGCTGGTCTGGGGCGGCCTCCGCGCGAACGCGGTCGAGCCGAATGCGAACCTCGGCCCCTATAACGCCACTTTTCTCGCCGGCGGGGTTGGGCTGCGCCAAGAGCTGCCGAACAATCCGGGGTTGCTCGGCGCGAACGCATCCTGGTCGATGTCCGGTTGGGTGCGGGTCGATCATTGGCCTGCCAGTGCGGCGATTATCGCCGCGCTGGGCGATCAGACGGCGTCACAGTGCCTGTGTGTACTGCTCGATCACGGCCAGATTGCACTTCGGATATCGCCCGGTCTCGCGCTGCATGGAACGATTCCCGTTGAGCTCCATACCTGGCACGCCTTCGCCGCCATCTACGACGGACGCACAGCGCGCTTGTATCTGGACGGTCTTGAGGTCGGTTCCTCAAGTGCCGCTATCCCCTCGGCGGCACCGGTGCTGCGATTGGCGCCTGAAGACATCGGGGATCCGACCGGATCGCGGCACTTTGGCGGTTCGCTGGCACAGTTCCTGTTGACCCTACGAGCCATGAGCGCCACAGAAGTCGCTGACCTGAACAGGCAGCGCCCCGACTTCTCGTTGATTTACTTTCACCAAGTCGGCTCCGGGTGGCCCTGGCAGGAACATGCCTGGCGTGGACTGCTGGAGCCACAGCCGGCCTGGACACTTCCGCACGGCAAAGCGCCGTTCTCTGCCGCCCAGGTGCAGTCCTTACCATCGCATCCCGCGCTGCAGGAGGCGACACCCGATCGGTGGTGGATTGCCAATTGGTTCCTGGCGGCCGCTCCGGAGATCAATGCCTCCCCGCAGGCGATATCCACGGTCGGCTACGAGAAGAATCATTGGTATCCCGCCGTAGTGCCAGGCACCGTGCTGACCACGCTGATTGCCAATGGCGTTTATCCGGATCCGGATTTCGGCCTGAACAACATGGCGATTCCCGAGTCGCTAAATCGTCAGGACTACTGGTATCGCAGTGAGTTTGGCGTGCCTGCGGCGATGAAAGATCGCCAACTGACACTGACTTTTGGGGGCATCAATTACGCGGCAGACGTTTGGTTGAATGGCGCGCATCTGGGCGACATACGCGGCGCCTTCATTCGCGGCAGCTTCGATGTCACCTCATTGATTCGTCCTGGCGACAGCAACGTTGTCGCCGTGCGCGTCTCGCCGCCCCCGCACCCCGGCATACCGCACGAGCAATCGGTGGCGGCAGGCCCCGGGGAAAACGGGGGCAATCTGGCCATTGACGGTCCGACCTTCGTGGCCAGCGAAGGATGGGATTGGATCCCGGCCATCCGGGATCGCAACACCGGTCTGTGGCAGGGCGTGGAACTAGCGGCGAGTGGAATGGTGCGAATACTCGATCCCCGGGTGATCACGCGTTTACCACTCCCGCGTCTCGACTCGGCCGATGTCGTTGTTGAGGTGCCACTGGAGAATCGCGGCACCGCGCCGCTCACCGTCACGCTCGAAGGGCGGATGGAATCCGTGCAACTGAGCAAGACTGTCCTGGTGCAACCGGGTCTGTCGACAGTGAGGCTCGATCCTGCGGAATTTGGGCAGCTGCGGATTTCCAAACCGCGCTTGTGGTGGCCCAACGGCTATGGGTCAGCTGAGCTCTACCACCTAAAGCTCACTGTCAGCCGTGATGGGCTCTTATCCGACAGCAAGTCGGTGCGTTTTGGAATTCGCGAGATCAGCTACGAGCTTTCACTGTTTGACCATCAGGGCGTGCTGCGCCGGGTGGAGGTCGATCCCAGCGCGAGCGACGCGCAATACGGGCCGCTGATTGACGTAAGCCACGCCGGCATCAAGCGTACCGCCAATGGTTGGGCGGAGTCACTCACGCTCGCCGGCGAGAAATCGCCGGCGGTACGGGACATTGACTCCACCGCGCTCTCGCCTTACCTGGCGATTCGCGTTAACGGCGTGCGCATCGCCGCGCGCGGGGGCAGCTGGGGAACGGATGACTCGCGCAAGCGCATCGCACGCGAACGTCTCGAACCTTATTTCAAGCTCCATCGCGCGGCCCATCTGAACATCATCCGCAATTGGCTCGGCCAGAACACGGAAGAGGTGTTCTACGATCTGGCCGATGAGTACGGTCTGCTGGTACTCAATGATTTCTGGGCCTCCACACAGGATTTTCAGGTCGAGCCGCAGGATCCGCAGCTCTTTCTGCGCAACGCCGCCGACGTAATCCGGCGTTATCGCAACCATCCGTCGATCGCCGTTTGGTTTGGGCGCAATGAAGGGGTGCCCCAACCGATCATCAACGAGGGCCTCGCCGCGTTGGTTGAGGAGCTGGACGGCACGCGCTATTACACCGGCAGCTCCAACAACATCAACCTGCAAGGGAGCGGCCCGTACAATTATCGGCCTCCAGTGGGCTATTTCACCGATTTGGCCACAGGTTTCTCGGTTGAGGTGGGAACGCCATCACTGGCTTCACTCGAATCGCTCCGCGCCATGATTCCAAGCGCTGACCAGTGGCCCCTGGGCGATACCTACGCGTATCACGACTGGCATTTCGGCGGAAATGGCGACACGAAGTCATTCATGCAGGCGTTGACGGAGAGTCTCGGCGCCGCACGCGACCTTGAGGATTTCGAGCGTAAGGCGCAGTTGATGAATTACGAATCGTACCGCGCCATATTTGAAGGCTTCGCGGCCCATCTATGGACTCGCAACAGCGGCCGGCTGCTTTGGATGACCCACCCGGCGTGGCCGAGCAATGCCTGGCAGATATACACAGCGGATTACGATGCTCCGGCGGCCTACTATGGTGCGGCCAAGGCCTGCGAGCCGCTGCATGCCCAGCTCAACCTTCCCGATTACAGCGTGGCGGTGGTCAACACCACCCGCGAAGCGCAATCGGCTCTGCGTCTGCAAACGAGGATATGGTCGCTCGACAACCGACTGTTGCTCGAGCGTTCCGAGCGATTGAATGCACCGGCCAACGCTACGAGCACATTGCCGCCCCTCAAGCTCAAGGGACCTTTGGACGAGCAGGGCGTGGTGCTGGTCGAGTTGGAGCTCACCAATGGTCGGGGCCAGCTTGTCTCGACCAATACCTACTGGGAAGCGCGCGCCGGCGCCGATCTGCAGCGATTGACGACATTACCCGAACAGACCCTGACCGTTGCCGCCCGTTCGCACGCGATAGACGGTGAAAGCGACGTGGAAATTGTGCTGACCAACCCGGGCCGCGCACCGGCTCTACTTGCCAAGCTCACCGTGTTGGACAGTGCCGGCCAGCGGGTACTGCCTGCCTATTACAGCGACAATTACCTGACGCTGATGGCCGGGGAATCCAGACATGTCACGGTGCGCTGTCCCGTCGAGGGCCACAGCTGTCAAAGCGTGGCGGTGCGTGGCTGGAATATTGTGCCCACTTCCATAAGGCTCACACCATGAATCGATTAAGTTGCTCGGCTTTGGTCCGTCCGTTGTTGATGGCCGCCTTCCTGCTGGCACATGGGACAGGATCGGCCGCCGAACAGGGCCCGACGATACACCCGCAATCGTGGCCGGCCCTCACTCCGGCGAAACCCCTCGATTCAAAAACGGAGGCCTTCATCGACGGACTGCTTGCGAAAATGACGCTGGAGGAAAAGGTAGGCCAGCTCATCCAGGCCGACATCAGCGCCATCACGCCCGAGGATCTGCACACGTACAAGCTCGGATCGATACTGGCCGGGGGTAACTCCGCGCCCGGAGGCGATGTCCGTACCACTCCCGCACAATGGCTTGCGCTTGCCGACGAGTTTTATCGCGCCTCGGTGGCCGGCGGCGCTGGCAACCACCCGGCGATTCCGGAGCTCTTTGGAATCGACGCGGTGCACGGACATTCACGTATTCCAGGGGCGACGGTGTTCCCGCACAATGTGGGCCTCGGCGCCACGCACGATCCGGCATTGATCGAAAAAATCGGCCGAGCCGCCGCCGAGGAGGTGGCTGCCACGGGTCTGGACTGGACCTTTTCACCGACCGTCGCCGTGGTCCGTGATGTCCGTTGGGGCCGATCGTACGAGAGTTATTCCGAGGATCCGCTGCTGGTCGCCTCGTGTGCAAGGGCCATGGTGCGCGGACTTCAGGGCGTTCCGGGCACCGCGGATTATTTTGGCGCGGGCCATACGCTGGCCAGCGTCAAACATTTTCTCGGCGACGGGGGCACCGTGGCCGGCCGTGATCAGTTCGATAATCGCATCGACGAAGCAGGACTCCGCACAGTGCACGCTCCGGGCTATGAGTCCGCTATCGAGGCGGGCGCGCTGAATGTGATGGCCTCCTACAACGGCTGGCAAGGCACGAAGATGCACGCTCAGAAAGCGCTGCTGACGGAGGTGTTGAAGGGGCGCTGGAATTTTCCGGGATTTGTGGTGGGTGACTGGAACGGGCAGGAGGAGATACCCGGCTGCACCAAGTACGACTGCCCGGAGGCACTCAACGCCGGCTTGGATATGTACATGGCGCCCGACAGCTGGCGGGAGCTGTACCGTAATCTGCTCGCTCAGGTCCGCAGCGGGGCGATTTCGCAGGCACGCCTTGACGATGCGGTGCGGCGCATATTGCGAGTCAAAACAACGATCGGGCTGTTCAGCAAGGGCGCGCCCGCCACGCGCCCCGACGCCGGCCACTTTGCCGTGCTCGGAAGCGCAGCGCACCGAGCCATCGCGCGCGAAGCGGTCCGTGAATCGATGGTTCTGCTCAAGAACAACGGCGGGGTGTTGCCTCTGGATCCGCACGGTCGCATCCTGGTGGCGGGCGCGGGCGCCGATGACATCGGCATGCAAAGCGGCGGCTGGACGATCGACTGGCAGGGGGATCACAACACCAACGCGGATTTCCCCGGCGGCACCTCGATTTACTCGGGCATCAAGGCGGCGGTGGAAAGTGCCGGTGGCAAAGCCACTCTGAGTATCGATGGGTCATACCAACAGCGCCCCAGCGCGGCAATCGTCGTGTTCGGTGAATCTCCTTACGCAGAATTCGAAGGCGATCGCGAGACTCTGCAATTCTTGCCCAACGATCGCACGCACATGAAGATTCTCAACCGTCTGCACGCGGCTGGAATTCCCGTCGTCGCGGTGTTCATTTCTGGCCGGCCGTTGTGGGTCAATCCCGAATTGAACGCCTCGGATGCCTTCGTGGCGGCGTGGCTTCCCGGGAGCGAGGGCGGCGGAATCGCCGATGTGTTGTTTCGAAGCGCGGATGGCAAGAGCAGGGCAACGTTTACCGGACGCCTTGGATTTTCCTGGCCTGCCACGGCCATGCCGGTCGGATTCGACAAGTCCAGTGCCGTAAGCGGCGCGCTATTCCAGCGAGGGTATGGGCTGTCCGGCTCAGAGCGCAGCACGGTCGGCCAATTGTCGGAAGACCCGAAGGTTTCGCCGGCGCAGCGGCAGATCGGCACTCTGTTTAGTTCCGGGCATGTCACGGCACCCTGGTCCATCTACGTTCGCGATTCCGCCGCGGAAGTGCGGTTGACGATGCAATCCCAGCTAAGTCCGGACGGTGCAGTGAATGTGCGGTTGGAATCACCGGCGGTGCGTGCCGTCTGGTCGGGAAAGGGTCCGGCGGAATTGCGTATCGGAGGCCGTGCCGCGGACCTGCGCGCGGCCGTTCGAGAGAATCTGGCCCTCGTGGTGCGCTATCGCGTGGACGCGCGTCCCACGAAGCAAGTGCGCATGGGCTTTAGATGCGAGGGTCCGTACCGCGCGCCGGCTGCCAAAAATGCCGATGGAAGCCCCCGCGACTGGAGTTACTGCGGTACGCGCGCCGGGGCCACTGTAGAGGTAACGGATATATTGTCCCGCGCCCCACTCGGTGCGTGGGCAACTCTTCAGTTGCCACTCAAATGTTTCGCAGCGACCCCCGCCGATGTCTCCTTGGTCAACGGCCAGTTTGCGTTGGATACCGCAGGCACACTCGATGTCAGTTTTTCAGACATTGGACTTTCCCGCGCATCCTCAGGTGCCGCATGCCCTTGATGGGTGCACCGCGCATCAGAGCAATGTGGATAATCGTGCGCGGCGTATTGGCCTTCCACCAGAGCTGAGCAACCGGCAATTTTCCTATTACGCCGGTAGCGGTCCCAGGTGGCCTTGTATCTGGCGCACTTGATTGTCGGGGACCTCAGCACGCCCCGCGTATTCCTGCCAAGAGCCTGTGGCCTCAAGTATCTGATTGATGACACCGCGCGCCGTGCCAACCCCGAACCGATCGGCGACCTCCAAAATATCCCCGATCGTGATCTCAGAGAATTTCCCGTTGACCGACATCAAGTGCTGATGTGTCCATTTGCTGGCCGGGTTATGCGCAAAGGTCACATCGTAGGCGGGCGCCAACTCCCATGAGCCTCCGCGTTTTAGCCGGAATGAAAAGTTCTTCGAATGGTCGTCGCAATTTCGTGCCATGACGTTAAAGGTCATGCGGCGAAATATCTCCTCCCGATCAGAGTAAGGCAGTTTGAGCTGGCTGGCGGTATCGAAGAGCTGGGCATAACTGTTGGTCCCGATCTTCTTGTAATCGACATGACTCATGGCACACAGTGTCACGACATGGTGACGAATGTTGCCTGCGGCGCGGTCGAACCGACGCGTCATGAAGTGCGCGCGCCCGCCTTCCTCAAGTAAGCGGCACGCAGACATCTTGATGCCCGCCGCCTGGGCCATGAGGTGATAGGCGTATTCGATGCGTCCGTAATCCTGTGAGGCGCCCAGGTCGTTGTCCACGCCCATGCCATCGAACTTAAGCAACCAGTGCTCAAAGCCGGGAGGAGCATCGACTTGACCGCTACGAATCTCCTCGGTGAGGGGATTCCAGGCGATTACGGCCTTTGCGCGTGCGCCTCCGGCCGATGTCCCGACCTCGATGATGCTTCGGAGTGCGGCGGTGGTGTGATCATCATCCGCAATCGTACCCGCCACCGCTTTGCGAGCTTCCTGCACGAGTTCGCTCATTTGTATGGCCGCGGACGTTCTGGTCGCCGGGCCGCGCGAGGGCTTGAATTGCAGTGCCCCCATCGCACGGCCGCTCATGTAGGCGAGGCGGTCCAAAGGAGTGACATCGGTGGCCGAGATGCCACGCTCTGCCATCCAGCGGTTGATCAGCGCGTTGCCAAAGTCGTCAGGCAGCGCATCGCTCAACAGGGCCGGCAATCGCCTGTAGGTCTCGATAGGCAGATCGGTGAAAAGCCAGGTGCGGTCCGGGCCGGTGGGCATCTGCAGGGGCGCGGGTTGGACGCCCATGGCTCGGAACTCCGGCGTGTAGCGAAAGGCGTAGTACCCATAACGCGGATCCAGAACGGTCGCGCCGATGCGCTCACCCCACAAGAACACTTCGACGCTGGAGACGTGCGCATAGCCTGATCGTTTGCGCCTGCGCGTGTTCGGCACTGAGGGCCTTGAGATCGTCGTCTTATCCGCCATTTTCTGCTCTCAGCGGCGATCGGTCCGGGGCGTTGAGGCGCGCTGTCGGGGGCTGGCCGATTCAGTGTGGGTCAGCGGATTGACCGACGCGGTGGGTGCGATCGTCGTGAGCCAATCCTGCCGGTCGAGGGCCTTGAGGACAGAAACTAAAGTCTTGACCGTCGAGCCCCGCCCGCTTTCCAGATTCTTCAGGGCGCCCACGCTGATGCCCGCCCTGGCTGCCAAGGTCTGCTGGTCGATGTTCATATCCAGCCGCACCGCCTTCGCGCCGGTCCCCAAGAGAGCCTCCAGTTCATCAATCGTATAATGCGTATTCATATATTCTCCGTATAAGAGTTATAAAAATACTCTTTAAAGTAGAAATAACAGATCTATGGCTATTAAAAAATCTATTAAACAAATAACCTCAGTAATTCAAATATTGTCGTATTGTAGCTATATTATTATATATTAATCCTAATTACTATATTAACAGTCATAATAATGACTATTAACAGATACATAAAAAGGATCTCATGACGGCAGACAATTGAAAGCAAATACCTCTCAATCGCGGCATCGCGTGGGCCGGTGGCTCCATCCCAGAGGCACGTTCCACGATCGCGCCGGCATGCGGCCGATGAACTTGATGCCTCAGGTCCTGCGCCGGTCAGTCTTTCGTGCTCAGGCGCCTTATTTTTTTGAGATCGGCCACGAAAGCGCTGAGCGCCGCGTGCCGGGCGCCACGCTCGGGCATGCGTAGGATCGCCGAGGGATGAATGGTGACAAAGCCCGGCCGTGCAAGCAGCGGAAAGGGGCCGCGGTGTTCGCTTACGCTGAGGCGTCGACTGACAAGTGCGAAAAGCGCCGTGGCACCCAGTGCGACGATGACGCGAGGTGCCACGAGATCGAGCTCCATCGCAAGCCACCAGCGGTAATGCACAATCTCATCGGTGGTCGGCCGCTGGTGTATGCGCCTTTTCCCGCGCTCTAAAAATTTGAACTGTTTGACGGCGTTGGTGAGATAGCACGCGCTGCGATCGATGCCCGAATTTGTCATACCCTCGTCAAGAATTGCGCCGGCGGGGCCCACAAACGGCTTACCTTGCCGATCTTCCTGATCTCCGGGCTGCTCACCCACAAAGGCGATTGCCGCCCCCACGGGGCCGGTTCCGAGCACGATGTCTCCCGCACCGCGGATGTAGGGCGGCTCTTTTAGCAGCGCCTGGTTCAGGCCTTTGATCGAGCGGAACTTTCTTTTTTGCATCGCCCCGACCCTTGCGACAGGTCAGGCCGATCGGATCTTGCCGCGTGCTGCGCTCTTGTGGCGCTGCCGGACCAACGTGCTGCGCAGCTGCCATTCCTCGCCCGGTGTGACTGTCTCGATAAACTGCGTCTGCCCGGCCACATGGATTGCGACGGGTACACCATCGCGCAGCAGGAAGCGATTGCCGGCCAATGCGGGGAGCCGGCCACCCGGGGTTACGATGCCGAGCAGGTTTAACGGATCAGCCGCGCTCAGTGAAACCAGCAAGCCCTCTTTGGCGCGGCGGCGTACCGAGCGCAGAGTAGTGACCGCATCGGGCAGGGCGTACTGCTCACCGCTGCTGGTGGCCACGAAGCGGCCGCCGCGGATGTGTCCCTGCGCCTCAAGGCGTCGATAGATACGCAACAACTGATGCCAGGGCGGGAGCCACGCCGGCTCGCGCGTGAGCAACTTGCGGAACACGACGCCATAGCGGCGCAGAAGGAGCCAGGCAAGGGCCTCAAGCTGCTCGGGCCCCGCCTCGGACCGAACCAACGGAGCAGCCTGCGGCGGCTGAACCAGACTCCAGCGACCTGCTTCTTCCAGTCCGTGTATCGCCATTCGCCGGCCCCGTGCGGCGAGTTTGCGTTTGCGCTCCAGCGGCAACAGCAGGGCGCGCAACCCGCCGAAGCTATCGGCGCTCACTAGCCCAGCGGCGACCAGCTCGCCCAACGCGGACTCGGTCTGGGACTGGAGCAGCCGCGTCCCGGCCAGCACTTCATCGTAGAACGAAGCACCGTGCGTCTGCAGATACTCGGCAATCGCCTGCGCATTGGAAGAAAGCTTGGCTCCTTCGGTCTGCGCCGGTAAGAGCTCGCGCCACAAAGCGGAATTCTGCCGACGCAGCAAAGCGATAGGCGTGGCGCGCACGGGGCCTGCCGTAATGTTGCGAGGAGGTTCCAGGCGCGCCCAAAGCACGCGCCCGGCCAGACACAGGCTGTCGAGCCAGGCCGAATCGTAATCGCCCATGCGCGAGGGCAGCACTTCGGATTCCCACGCAACCGCGGGCAGCTCGTAACCCTCGAGCTGCTCGATAATCGCCGCGAGACTCGCGACGCCTTCCGGGCGGGGCTCGCTCGTAACTCCCTGCCATTCGAGCAAAAAGCGCATGTAATCGGCAGAGGCTACCGGCTCGATTTCCGCGCGCAGCGTACGAATCGTGTAACGGTGGATCCGCGCGAGCAGCCGGCGCTCACACCATTCGACAGCGCCGTCTGCCTCGCCGCTAAACTGGCCGCGCAACACGAAACCTTCGCCTTCGAGCTGCAACAGTGCAGTGTCAATGCGCGCCTCCGGGAGCGACAGCCTGTCCGCCAACCTTGCGGCGGTGAGCGGGCCCATCGCCTGCAGCCGCCCGCGCACCAATTCGATGTACGCCTGCTCGGGTGTCCATTCACGAGACGCGAATTCGGCCGGAACCGACGAAGGCGGGGAGACGACCGCCTGCGTGTAGAGTGCGCCGAGCATCGGAAGCTGCTCGACCGCGACGCAGAAGCGGCTCGCCCCATCGATAAGTCGGGCCGCGCGACGGCTTTCTTTCAGATTCTCGAAAAATCCCTGCCATTCGGGCGCCTCGGACTCTTCCAGAACCCCCAGCAGCATGAGCGCATCGTGAAGCTCGTCCGCGTTTTCAACCGAGGGCCAGGCCTCCGATCGCACCTGAGCAACCGCCAGGGGATCCAGTCGCCCGAATTCCGCCGCGGTTTGCGGATCGAGCCACCGGCGCGCCGCCACGGCCTGCGTGCGCCGTTCCTCGAGTGGCGCGTCATCCAGATAGGCGTAGGGGCGGGCACCGAGGATTTCCATCGCCAATGGAGAGGGATGCGGCAAGTCACGCGTCAACACGCGGCGCTCGCCGGATTCGATCGAACGGAGCAGGGCGATCAGGCCATCTACATCCATCGCCTCGTGCAGGCAATCATGCAAGGTCTGGCGTACGAGCGGGTGGTCCGGGATCTGGCGTTCGCCTCGCAGGTTTTCCGCGCAGGCCAGCTGGTCCGGAAACAACACCGACAAAAGATCCTCTGCCGCCATGCGCTGGAGTGGCGCCGGCACCTTCTTGCCGGCGCGGGAAGTCTTGACGGCGAGCGACACGGTGGCATTCCAGCGCCAGCGCGTGGTGAACAGTGGAGCGTCGAGCACGGCCTGAGTCAACACCTGCTCGACGGTGCGACTGTTGAGGTAACGTGGCACTTCTTCGAGCACGAAACTGTGCGTCTCGCCGAGCGAGAGCACGATTGCATCCTCGGTCGCCGCCGCCTGGAGCTCGAAGTTGAAGGTCTGGCAAAAGCGCTTGCGCAGTGCGAGCCCGAAAGCCCGATTGATCCGTGCCCCGAACGGCGCGTGCAGCACCAGTTGCATGCCGCCGCCCTCATCGAAGAAGCGCTCGATCACCAGTTGCTGCTGCGTCGGGAGAGCGCCCAGGGTCGCTTTCGCGGTCGCGAGATATTCGACGATCTGCCGCGCCGCAACTTCATTCAACCCGTGTCTTTGCATGGTGAGACGCGTGGCCGCTCGCACCGTTTCGGGATCAACCGCGGGCAGCGCCGCATCGATTTCGGCGCGCAGTGCCGATACCGACTGGGACAATTCGCTGCTGCGCGCGGGGGCTTCCCCAAGCCAAAATGGGATTGTCGGAGGTTGTCCGGCAGCGTCCTCAACCCGAACCCGGCCCGCCTCGACGCGCAGGATCCGGTAGGAAGTGTTGCCGAGCTGGAAGATGTCCCCGGCCAGACTCTCGACTGCAAAATCCTCGTTCAATGTTCCCACGAACATACCGGTGGGTTCGAGCACCACCTGGTAATCGGCGTTGGAAGGAATCGCCCCGCCGCAGGTGATTGCTGTTAACCGCGCCCCGCGCCTGGCGCGCAGCTTGTGATTGACGGTATCCCGGTGCAGATACGCGCTCTGCAGGCCGCGGCGCGAGGAATAGCCCTCGGCCAGCATGCGCAGCACCTGCTCGTATTCGCTCTGCTGGAGGTCGCGATAGGGCCACGCGCGGCGAAGCTGCGCGAGGAGTTCATCCTCGCCGTATTCGCGCGCGCTCACCTCCGCGACAATCTGCTGCGCCAATACGTCCAAAGGTTTGGCTGGAATGTGCAGCCGGTCGAGTTCCCCCGCGCGCACGGCATCGAGCAGGGCCGTGCATTCGATCAGTTCATCGCGGCTTAAGGGGAAGAGCCGGCCCTTCGGCACGCCTCCAACGGCGTGATTCGCGCGTCCGACGCGCTGCAGGAAGGTGGAAATCGTGCGGGGTGTGGCCAGCTGACATACCAGTTCCACATCACCGATATCGATGCCCAATTCAAGCGATGCGGTGGCGACCAGGGCGCGCAGCGTACCGGCCTTGAGACGCTGTTCCGCGTCGAGCCGCTGCTCGCGCGACAGGCTCCCGTGATGCGCGGCCACATTCTCCGCTCCCATGCGCTCGCTCAAATTTCGGGTGACGCGCTCCACCATGCGCCGGGTGTTCGCAAAAATCAACGTCGTGTGGTGCTCGCCGATCAGCGTCGCGATCTTGTCGTATAGCGTTTGCCAGACCTCATTGGACATCACCGCCTCGAGCGGGGAGTCGGGCAGCACCAGCGCGAGATCGCGCACGCGAGTGTGCCCGCTGTCGACGATGACACAGGCGTCCGCCGGATCAATGACGCCGGTAAGAAAACGCGCGATCTCCTCGATGGGCTTCTGGGTGGCCGAAAGGCCTATGCGCTGCAGTCGGCGGCCGGTCAGGGACGAGAGGCGTTCGAGGGAGAGGGCGAGGTGCGAACCGCGTTTGGTGCTCGCCACGGCGTGGATTTCATCGACTATGACGCTACGGGTGCTCGAAAGCATCGCGCGCCCGGACTCGCTGGTAAGCAACAGGTACAAAGATTCCGGAGTCGTCACCAGAATGTGCGGGGGCGACTTGCGCATCGCTACGCGCTCGCTCTGCGGCGTATCGCCCGTGCGCACCAGCGCCCGCACCTCGGGCGCCTCGATTCCCAGCCGGCCCAATTCCTCCGCAATGCCACTGAGGGGCGCCTCGAGGTTGCGACGGATGTCGTTGGACAGCGCCTTGAGCGGGGACACGTAAACGACCTGCACGGCATCGGCCAGCGAACCGCTGATGGCCTCGCGAACCAGACCGTCAATCGCCGCAAGAAACGCCGCCAGGGTCTTGCCGGACCCGGTCGGCGCAGCAATCAGCGTATGTCGACCGGCCTGGATCGCCGGCCAGGCGGCCCGCTGAGGCACGGTCGGTTCGGGGAAATTGCGATTGAACCAGGCCGCGACGGCGGGGTGAAAGTTATCGAGCGGCATGGCGATTATTTTACGCCTTGCGACGGATTCGCGACACCCGAGGGCGTTGACCCTTGCGCAGCAACGTGATTGTCTCAAGCGCGTTTCCGAGCGCGCCTCCGGCGGCAGTGTTGTCGAACACGCACCAGGTCAATCGGCCGCGCGGCGGCTCCGAGAGCGCCTGGGCCCAACGCGCCAGGCGCCCCGGCTCGTATATGGACCAGTATTTGTGCGGTGAACCATGTAGGCGGTAGTAGGCGATGCCTGACCAGCCGCCGGGAACCGCGGCGGCTGGCACGACCGCCGGATCCGCGGCGACGCGCCCGATGCGATGGCGCACAAGAACCCGGTCTGCGTCGCGCTCAAACCAGCTTACATGGCGTGGCTCACACACCACCGGCCCCGCATGACGAGCTCGCAGAAGGGCGAAGAATGTGCGCGCGACTCGCGGTTCAAAGGCCAACGAGGGGGGCAGTTGCACGAGCAGGGGGCCGAGCCTGCGCCCAAGGCCGGCTACGCTGCCAAGGAATTCCTCAAGTGGACGGCGTGCGGCGCGAAGGCGTTCCTCATGAGTGATGCTGCGAGGTAGCTTTACGGCGAAACTGAACTCGCGTGGGGTCTGTTGCGCCCAGCGCGCGTAGGTTCCGGCGGCGTGGTGACGATAGAAGGACGAGTTGATTTCCACGCCGCGCAACCTCTGCGCGTACCGGTGTAAGTGAGTTCCCGCAGTGGAAAATCGCCCGGCGGAGAGGCGTGGAATGGACCAGCCGGCCGTCCCAATGACAATCGCCATTCTCTACCTACAGAAGGACAGATGATTTTTGAACGGGCAACGGCAGCTCCCCCGAGCAGGGTGGAGTTCTCTGCCGTAATTGCGGTAGCGGCAGGTAGGATTGTCAGTTCACTCCCAACCGCGACGGCGCTGTGCTCGAAAACCTCTTCCGCAACAGCACGGCGACCCGGGAAATCGAAAATCCGCTCAGCTGCGGCTTGCCGTCGCACCGGCCTTATCCTTGGAAGCAAGCAGGCTCAAGAGCGCCCCGACATCCACCGGCTTGGTCAGGTGGTGGTCGAAGCCGGCACTCATGGCCAAATCGCGATCCTGCGCCTGGCCCCAGCCGGTGATGGCCACGAGCATGGGATGCGTGGCCGACGTCGTCGTGCGGATTCGCTGTGCGAGCTGGTAACCGTTCATACCTGGCATGCCGATGTCCAAAAGTGCCACTTCGGGGTCAAAGTCCGCCGCAATCTCAAGTGCGCGCTCCGCCTCCAGGGCCACACGTACGGCGTGACCTTCCAGTTCCATCAGCGCGGCCAGGGTTTCGGCGGCATCGCGATTGTCGTCGACCACCAAGATCCTGAAGCGAGTTCTGCTCGCGCGCGACTCCGCGGCGGTTTCCGCCGGGGGAGTATCCTGCCGGACCGGCTCAAGCGGCAACGCAATCGTGAAAGTGCTGCCGCAGCGGTTCCCGCCGCTGCTGGCGCTTACCCGCCCGCCGTGCAGTTGCACCACACCCTTGACGAGCGCCAAGCCGATTCCAAGGCCCCCCTCGCTCCGATCAATCGCGGACTTGACCTGCGAAAACATGTCAAAGACCGTAGAAATGTTTTCCGGCGGAATACCGATGCCATCGTCGCTGACCACCATGACAAGTTCCGCGCTGCTCGCGGAAGACCTGCAATTTGATGTGACCACCAGGGTCGGTATATTTCGCCGCGTTGGTCAGTAAATTCGCCAGTGCCTGGGCGATTCGGAGCGAATCGACCGCGACGGTCATGTGCTTGTCCTTCACGTCGACTTCCAGCGCGTGTTGGCGGGACTCAATGAGCGGGACGGGCGGTCTCAATGGCCGTTTCTATGATCGGCAGCAACTCGACGGTTGCCTTGCGAACTTCCAGCGTGCCGCGTGTGATGCGCGATAGGTCCAGCAAGTCATCCAGCAACATGGCCATGTGATGGGTTTGACGATTGATGATGTCGTTGCTCCAGCGGCGCTGCGCCTCAGTAACCCCCGCCATGCTCACGATGCGCGCGGCCTGACGGATCGGCGCCAGCGGGTTCCTCAATTCGTGTGCGAGTGTCGCCAGAAATTCATCCTTGCGCTGGTCGGCCAGCTTCAACGCCATCTCAGCGTTGCGCCTTTCGGAGATATCCACTGTTGAAACAGCGACCCCATCGCCGACCCGAGCTACGGAGAACCGAAGCAGAGCATCGATACCGTCGTGCAAATAATGTATTTCACCAACCCATGGCATCCCGGTATTTACAACCCGGCTGTAGGTCTCGAACAGCCCGCTTTCCCGATAACCGGGGAACAGATCGTTGACCCGTCGCCCTAGGAACGCTTCACGCGGACGCTTTCCCATCGCGGCTGCGGCTTCATTAATGTACTGCCAGGAGAAATCCACGATCGTGAGGTCGGCGTCGCGTACGGCCGCCAGCACATGGAAGCCGTCCGGACTCGCGTCCTGTACCGCGCGGAAACGCTCTTCGCTGAGTTGTCGTTCCTCGACGACCGTGCGTCGAGCCCAGGAAAGGGCCAGAGTGCTGGAGACGCGAGCAAGCAACTCTCGCGCGGAGAAGGGCTTGACGAGATAGTCATCGGCCCCGGCGTCGAAGCCTTCGATGGTCGCTTCTTCGCCGGCGCGTGCGGAAAGCAAAATGACGGGGATAGTCGCCGTTCGCGGTTCGGCCCGCAGTGCCTTGAGAAGCCCGAACCCGTCCAGGCGCGGCATCATGACATCGCTCAGTACCAGATCGGGCCGCTGAGCCCGGATCGCGTCCAGCGCTTCAATGCCGTCCGGCACTGAAATGACAATGTAATGTCGCTCCAGCAGTCGCCGCAGGTAATCCCGCATGTCGGAGTTGTCATCTGCCAGCAGAATGCGAGCACCACCGGTTTCGTTGATTCGCGGCACCGTACTGAGGGTCTCATCGCCGCTCGACATGACGGACGAAGGCGAGGACTGGGAGATCTCATCGGGAAGCCACCTTAATGCCTCATCGACAAACGCTTGCGCGCGCGTACCCATCACCGCCGTTGGACCAGAGTCCTTGACGCGCTCGGCCGCCAGATGAGCGCGGCCCATCGGCAAGCGAACCTTAAAGGTTGTGCCTAACCCTTCCGTGCTCGAGGCTTCGATGGTGCCGCCGTGGATGGTTACAAGCTCCAGAACCAGCGCCAGCCCAATCCCGGTGCCCTCGTAGGCGCGCGCGCGCGCGTTATCAACGCGGTGAAATCTCTCAAAGAGTCTGGGCAGCTCCTGCGCGGAGATGCCCACGCCAGTGTCCACTATCTCCAATACGGCATATGGTGTATCCGCGTGAATGCGAACGGACACGCTCCCGTCCAGGGTAAATTTAAAGGCGTTGGACAACAGGTTGAGCACGATCTTTTCCCACAGGTCGCGGTCAACGTAAACCGGTTCAGGCAGCGGCTGGCAATCCACCACGAAGTGAAGCCCAGCGCGCTCAAAGGCCGTACCGAAGCAGCTCGCCAGATCCCGTGTAAGAGTGGGAAGGTCCGTCGGCTCAAACGTCGCGTCGAGGCGACCGGCCTCGATCCGGGAGAAATCCAGCAGACTGTTCACCAGTTTTAACAGGCGCATCGAGTTTCGGTGCGCTAACAAAAGCTCGGTTCTTACGTGCGATGGTGTGGCAGCGTCACGCACGGCGTCTTCGATAGGCCCCAACATCAAGGTGAGCGGAGTGCGAAGTTCATGACTGACATTTGAGAAGAAAATGGTCTTCGCGCGATCGATCTCCGCAAGTTCCCGGGTTCGCGCACGCTGATACTCAAGTGCGCGGGCGCGCGAAATCGCTTGGGAAATAACCGCCGCGGCGCGCTCAACAAAGGCGTGGTACTCGCCATCAAGCGCGAGCCGCGGGCTTACGCCAACAACCAACGTTCCGAGCACCTCCGGAGCACGTCCCAATGTAAGCACCACCGCCTTTTCACAGGACTCCGGCCACGGTCCGCCTGGCAGGCTGATTCCGAAACGCCTGGATAGGTCGCCAACAATGCACGTGCTTTCCTGCCGTGCCGCGGAATGGACTGGCCAAGCACCTTCGCCGTCGAGTCTAATTTGTTGAGGAGACGCCGGTCCGCCGGGATCAAGGGAAACGCTACATGCGAGATTCAGCGTTTCGCCACGCGAGTCCCTCTCGCTTAGGTAGAGGAGGCAGAAGGGGAGGTCGGCGCTTCCGGCTTTCAATACCGATCGAGTCGCGGCACACACCTCGGTGACACTCTGCGCCGCGGCAAGCTGCTCGCCCAGCTCGCGTAGCAGACGGGATCGTCGTTCGCCGATTACCCGAAAGGTGGTTTCGACAACGGCGTTGAAAATTCCGCCCACACGCCCCGCTTCATCGCGAATCGGGCTGAAGGTGTAGTCGAAGTAGCATTCCTCAGTGAAGCCATGGCGGTGCATCGCCAGAAGCGAATCCTGGGAGCGTATCCCTTCCCCCGTTTCAAAGACCTTATCGAACATCGGTCCGATCGTTGGCCAGATTTCAGGCCATACGTCGCGTCCCGGACAACCTAATGCTTGAGGATGCTTTAGTCCGAGAATCGGACTCCAGGCGTCATTGTAGAGGAGCGATAGATCGCGACCCCAATAGATCGCGATTTGGAAACTTGCACCCAAGCATATGCTGAGGGCAGAACGAAGGCTCTGTGGCCAAGCTTCCGCGGGACCCAAGGAAGTATCCCGCCACTGAGTGGCGCGCATCAGCGCGCCCATCCCGCCGCCGCCAGTTAAGAACTCGAGGCTGCCAATCGGCTCCTTCTTAGCGATTGCGCCTTCCTTGAAAGGCAGTTGTGAAGGATCAGGTGGTTGGAGATTTGCAGCCATTGAAGACCATGCGCTTAAACACCGAGTCTTGATCACTTAACGACGCAAAAGCTGTCGGTGCGGTCCTACAACGTCCCCGTTGGGCGACCCTAGACACCGCACCCCGGAGCCGCGGGACGCTTTTGATCACTGCATTGGCAAAGTGGCCAAAAAGAAAGCCTTAAAACGTGCCACCGTGTGCCTTTAATGGGCCGGGTCGATTCGAGCTTCCAGATGAAATAGGATTTCGAGTAGACCATGACGCCACATAAAAAGACTGCGGAGAGCGAGGGAGAACCACTCACATCACAGATGCAGCTGGGCTGCCGACGATCCTCTGATGAGGCGCTATCACGACACCGAGTGGGGTGTGCCCCAGCGTGATGGTCGCATGTTATGGGAGATGCTGATGCTCGAGGGGTTTCAGGCGGGTCTCGCGTGGATCATCGTACTTCGAAAGCGCGAGGCATTCCGCAAGGCGTTCGCAGGCTTCGATGCGCGGAAGGTTGCCCGTTACAAAGACAGTGCCATTCGTCGGCTCATGGGTAATGAGGGCATCATCCGAGCGCGGGCGAAAATCGAAGCGACCATTAGAGGAGCGCAGATTTATTGCCAGATGGAGGAGAGCGGCCAGGGATTCAGTGAATACTGCTGGTCGTTCACGGATGGTAAACCATTGCTCGGTAGCGGCCGCCGTTGGGTTGCCAGCTCTGCGTTGTCCGAACGAATCTCCAAGGACCTCAAGCGCCGCGGATTCAAGTTCGTCGGACCGACAATTGTGTATGCATGGATGCAGGCGGTTGGATTGGTGAACGACCATTCCTTGAGCTGCTTTAGGCGGCAGCAACTGGAGCGGAAGCGCCCGGTGCGCAACAAGCTTTGATATTTAACTGCTGGGGCTAGGCCATATATGGGTCACATGCCGCTCAGCAACCCGTCGGTACGGTCCCAAGAGCTACTGTGATAGCATGCGCACCCCCGGCGGGCGGGCCGGTTTTGGTGGCTGGCAAACTGGGGTTGCCTACCGCGGTCCTGCTGCGGCAGCGGCGGTATTGTAGAAAACCTGCCTGCCTTTTTGAGATCGATCGCAACGCGCCTGTAGCTCAGTTGGATAGAGTGTCTGGCTACGAACCAGAAGGTCGGGAGTTCGAATCTCTCCAGGCGCGCCAACTTTCCAATTTTCATCAATCAGTTAGCGTTGCGTTGCTAACCCGCCGTCGACCGAAGCCATGCGGTTGCGGGAGTTTTGCCCGCACTCTCCGAGGCCGCGAGCGCGTGGACCTACGTAGTATCCTCTTGCGCATGCGCTGGATTGTGTCCCTCGCGATTTTCGTGCCACTCGTCGGGTGCACTCCGTCAGCGCAACCAGAGAGCGCTAGAACTGTGGCCGCTTATGAAGTTCCACTTCAGTCGGAAGCAGACCGCAATCAATTCTTGGCCGTTTTGCGCTCCGCGGCTCAAGCAGAGGGAATGCACGTTGATTCGGCTAAGTAGCCAAGAGCTTGAGCGTGAAGCGAAGGTCAGTTCGGAATTCGAAATGACTGTTAAGGTTGCAGTGTGGCGAGGCACAAATGATGACGAAGCAATTGCGTCCGCAATGGACCAGCACGATCACTTGGGTCAAGTCTGGATAGCGTTTTCTAAAGGTAAAGATCCAGTACTAACGAAAAGATTCCGGGAACGGGCCATGCACGAGATCATGTTTTATTGGCCGAGCACTTTGTCCCTTCCCATAATGCCGACTGGAGCGATCCGCTGCGTAGAGACCTAATACGGAAACCTCACGGCTACGTAGTCAATCCCTCCGAGGCCCATAAGTATGAATTGGACCGCCATGGGTGATTACGTCGCGCACGCTCTGAAGCCCTGAAACGAGGGTCCAGTACGTGACAAATCTTGGCCCCTATTTGAACCTTATATTTTCTAGTCAATCTGCGCATCGAAATTCCCGACCTCATGGTCTTGACCATGAGGTTGATCTCCTAAAACCATAGCCATAAGGTTGTGGGAGATTTGTGGTGATAGACCCTGCCCAGTGGTGCTTCGTGGTGACCAATGCAACGGGCATCACGCGGAGAATTACCCAAATATCAATAACCTAAAAATTGAGCCACGCGCCTACGAACCAGAAGGTCGGGAGTTCGAATCTCTCCAGGCGCGCCATCAGATCGCGTGTTGCTGCGCTAGCGCGTGCTGGTATCTCGCAGTGGCTCGGCACGCTGCGCTGATGCGAAACTCAGCTGGCTGCTCATTGTGGTGGCGGGCGTGAAACCCGAACGCCATCGATGCCCGTTCAGTGCGGAGCTGGTGGCCCGGCAGGGCCACAGAGACTGTCTGCCGGCCCCGGGAGCTACGCTCGATCGCGAGCGGCGCTTTTAACTATTTGATAAACGATACGCCGTCGAGTGACGTGGGCACAGCGGTTTGCTGTGCGAGTTCGTCGCGTCGAGAGCCACGCGACCGTAATCAAAGATATTCAATGTTCCATAGCTGCCGTCGCACAGAGCTGCGCCTACCTGTACGGTGACACGCGGGCGATCGGCAACGGGCAACATAACCAGTGGTTCGTAGTAGTTGTCCGCGCCAGCCACCGCGCCTTTAAGATACACCGGGACATGATGGCCGTTGAAACCGTGGACTGCCGGCTTGCCAGTGCCGAACGGTTCGCCCTTCCAGGTGCCGAGCACCTTAAGGTTTTTAAATCCGGGCGCCCCTGCTGCAGCGAACAATGCGCCGTCGAGTGACGTGAAGCACTGGGCGCTGCTGAACGTATTCTGCGCCTGAACCCCCACGACACCGCTAGGCGAAATAGCAAGCATTCCACTGGCAGCATTGCACAGATCGACGGGCACGAAGACCATGGTTGCGGGGCGAAATCCCACAGGTAGCACGAATGGTTCGGCACTACTACCGGCTGTGGCGATAGCACCCTTGAAGTGGACAATACCGTTGATGTTCTCAACGGCCGCATTGCTCGTGCTAGAGGGCGCGTTCGTCCATCCGTTGATCAGCGTAAGAGGGGTAAAACCCGCGTCAGTAGGCGCAAACGACGCCCCTCGAGTGACGTAAAGCTTTGGGCATAGGTGAACGAATGCTCAGCCTGGATGACCACTTGACCGTTGGGGTAAATGATAAGCCGGCCTTTTTGGGCGGACCGCAAACTGATGGGAACGAAGACCACAGTCGCCGGGCGGAACCCTGGAGGCCACAAACGCCTCGGGGTTGTTCCCTTGCGTTTGTATCAATGTGCCCTTGAAGTGCACTAGCCCGTTGAATATCACGACGGCCGGATAGCTGTTGGGTATGCCTGGAAGTCGGACCAGCCGTTGATCAGTGTTAAAAGCGTTGGAGCGGCGCGGGCCGATGTGCTGCCTACCGTCAGAAAGCCGAGAAACAGTGCCCCGACTAGCACTGGCAGTGTGGAGATGGATCTCCGACTAGCAGTAGTTTTGCTGTCCATATATTTCCCCTAATTCGCCCGACGGGGCAGTTGATCTTTGTAGATGAGTCCGCAGCCACCCCGGGGAAGCGGGCTCGGCTATCGCAATTCTTAAAAAGGAACGCGGACAATGCTGGGTGGTTTGATTGTATACCCTAGACCCTCAGGTCTTCGCACGTCAATGGTGCCTACTATTTCACACGACTGGTGAACCGATATATACGTAGAGGCTTGTTGAGTCTTAGCGCGCCTTGAGTCAATGGAGAGCGAGGGCGGCCATCCAAGTTGTTGATTCAACACGTCACGATCAAATCAGGCAGTCCTACGAACCAGAAGGTCGGGAGTTCGAATCTCTTCAAACGCGCCAATCAATTAATTAGTTGAGGCTCTGACGGATGGTAGCTTTCGGGGAACGCGCCAGCTCGATAGATCTAGGTATCATCATCGATAGTGTAATGCGCGGTGGTAAAGGAACTACATGCCGCTGTAAATTTCAAATGCAGTAATACGCCTCTAATCAGCGGGGCACATAGAGGGCACAAGTTGTGAATCAGTCATCGCCTCTTTTCCGCGGTGGAAATGTCATTGCGACTAATTTGACTGTGAGCGCTTTAGCGTTTTGTACGGCCGCATTGGCCTACACTGGCGAAGAACTTGCCAAGGACGCAAAGATTGATATTCAGCCCGCACGCGACATTGCGCTAAAGGCGCGTCCAGGGAAGATAACGGATGAAGAACTTGAGAAGGAGAAGGGCGGCAGTGGCCTGCGCTATTCGCTTGACATCAAGATTGGCTCCAAGACGTACGAGGTCGGCGTGGATGCCGTAACTGGCAAGCTGCTCGAGAACAACCGAGAAGGAAGAATCCGGATTTAACATCAGGCTGACGGGGTGTAAAGCCACTCGGCAATGCCCTGGGTTGTTACGTTAGCCAAAAGGTCATTTCTTCCGACTTCTTGTTCAATACCATAAGGCCCGCCGCGATCAAGTCATAGCCATAAGGTTGTGGGAGATTTGCGGAAGCAAAGTCCCAGCCGAGTGGTGCTTTGTCGTGACAAATGCAACGGGCGTCACGCGAAGTGGTGCCTACAATATCAATAACCTACAAACGACGCTACGCGCCTACGAACCAGAAGGTCGGGAGTTCGAATCTCTCCAGGCGCGCCAACTTCCCAATCCTCATCAATCAGTTAGCGCTGCGTTGCTTACCCGCCGTCGACCAAAACCATGCGGTTGCGGGAGTTTTGCCCGCACTCTCCGAGGCCGCGAGCGCGTGGACCTACGTAGTATCCTCTTGCGCATGCGCTGGATTGTGTCCCTCGCGATTTTCGTGCCACTCGTCGGGTGCACTCCGTCAGCGCAACCAGAGAGCGCTAGAACTGTGGCCGCTTATGAAGTTCCACTTCAGTCGGAAGCAGACCGCAATCAATTCTTGGCCGTTTTGCGCTCCGCGGCTCAAGCAGAGGGAATGCACGTTGATTCGGCTAGTAGCCAAGAGCTTGAGCGTGAAGCGAAGGTCAGTTCGGAATTCGAAATGACTGTTAAGGTTGCAGTGTGGCGAGGCACAAATGATGACGAAGCAATTGCGTCCGCAATGGACCAGCACGATCACTTGGGTCAAGTCTGGATAGCGTTTTCTAAAGGTAAAGATCCAGTACTAACGAAAAGATTCCGAGAACGGGCCATGCACGAGATCATGTTTTATTGGCCGAGCACTTTGTCCCTTCCCATAATGCCGACTGGAGCGATCCCGCTGCGTAGAGACCTAATACGGAAACCTCACGGCTACGTAGTCAATCCCTCTGAGGCCCATAAGTATGAATTGGACCGCCATGGGTGATTACGTCGCGCACGCTCTGAAGCCCTGAAACGAGGGTCCAGTACGTGACAAATCTTGGCCCCTATTTGAACCTTATATTTTCTAGTCAATCTGCACATCGAAATTCCCGACCTCATGGTCTTGACCATGAGGTTGATCTCCTAAAACATAGCCATAAGGTTGTGGGAGATTTGCGGGAATCCCCTGCCCAGTGGTGCTTCGTGGTGACCAATGCAACGGGCATCACGCGGAGAAATGCCAAAATATCAATAACCTAAAAATGAGCACGCGCCTACGAACCAGAAGGTCGGGAATTCGAATCTCTCCAGGCGCGCCAACTTTTAAATTTTTATCA
>CAWCJE010000016.1:0-39672 GCA_963795685.1 uncultured Gammaproteobacteria bacterium | reverse complement strand
TGATCCTCGGCCTTGCCGTAGCGATGGCGGCGCACGCCCAGGTACTTGTCCAGGTTTCTCGGCGTGACGGCGACCTTGCGGCCCTGCTCGCGGTTGAGCAGCAGCTGCTTGACGGCCTTGCGGCTGATCTTGGCCACCTCGCGTTCCAGATTGCGCACACCCGCCTCGCGGGTGTAGTAACGCACGATGTCCAGCAGCGCGGGATCCGACACCTTGAGCTCGCCGGCCTTCAGGCCGTTCTGCTTGATCTGCTTGGGCACCAGATAGCGACGGGCGATATTGAGTTTCTCGTCCTCCGTGTAGCCGGGGAGCCGAATCACTTCCATCCGGTCCAGGAGCGGCGGGGGGATGTTGAGCGAGTTGGCCGTGCACACGAACATCACTTCGGACAGGTCGAAATCGACCTCGAGGTAATGATCGGAGAATCCTGCATTTTGTTCGGGATCGAGTACTTCCAGGAGGGCCGAGGACGGATCGCCGCGGAAGTCCATGGCCATCTTGTCGACTTCATCGAGCAGAAACAGCGGATTGTGTACGCCCGCCTTCGCCATGTTCTGCAAAATCTTGCCGGGCATCGAACCGATGTAGGTGCGCCGATGGCCTCGAATCTCCGCCTCATCGCGCACGCCCCCAAGTGACATGCGCACGAACTTGCGATTAGTCGCGCGAGCCATGCTCTGCCCGAGGGAGGTCTTTCCGACGCCGGGCGGACCGACCAGGCACAAGATCGGACCCTTGATCTTCTCCACGCGTTGCAGCACCGCCAGGTATTCGACGATGCGCTCCTTGACCTTGTCGAGGCCATAATGGTCCTCGTCCAATACTTTCTGGGCGTTCGTGATGTCCTTCAGAAGGCGCGTGCGCTTCTTCCAGGGTACCTTGACCAGCCAGTCGACGTAGTTACGGACCACGGTCGCCTCGGCGGACATCGGCGACATCATCTTGAGTTTGTTGATCTCGGCGGTGGCCTTCTCCCGCGCCTCCTTGCTCATCCCGGCCTTGGCGACCTTTTGTTCAAGGTCACCAATCTCGTTGGTGCCGTCCTCCATGTCGCCCAGTTCTTTCTGAATGGCCTTCATCTGCTCATTCAGGTAGTACTCGCGCTGGCTCTTCTCCATCTGTGACTTGACGCGGCCGCGGATGCGCTTCTCGATCTGCAGCACATCCATCTCGCCTTCGATCGCCACCAGCACGTGCTCGAGGCGCTTGCGGACGTCCAGTATCTCCAGCACCTTCTGCTTCTCGGACAACTTGAGCGCCATATGTGCGGCCACAGTGTCGCCGAGGCGCCCGGGCTGCTCGATCCCGGCCAGCGCCGTGAGCACTTCCGGGGGCACTTTCTTGTTGAGTTTGACGTACTGCTCGAACTGGGAAACCACCGAGCGCACCAGCACGTCCATTTCGCGCTCGTCGTATTGGTCCGAGTCGTGCTCCGTGGCAATGGCTGCGGCGTAATAGGGTTGCGCCCCCTCGGCCGGCGGGGAGCCGCTCCCGGCGCTCAGGCCGATCTGCAGCACGCGCGCGCGATCGACACCTTCGACCAGCACCTTAACGGTGCCGTCGGGGAGTTTGAGCAGCTGCAGGATCGTCGCGACGGTTCCGAAGCCGTGCAGGTCCTCGAGCTTCGGGTCATCGATGTCGGCCTGCTTCTGGGCCAGCAGCAGGATGCGCTTGTCCGCGCGCATCGCCGCATCGAGCGCCAGAATGGATTTCTCGCGCCCGACAAACAGCGGTATCACCATGTGGGGGTAGACCACGACGTCGCGCAACGGCAGCACCGGGATGCGCTGGACGGGCACTAGCGAGGTGGAATCGGCTTCCTGGTTCAAGGGCTATCCTTTACTTCGGCCCGCCACGTGGGCTACGGGCATGGTTACCAAGGCTAATGGGGACGCGGCGCGGACAATTCAAGCGGCCGCCGAATCCGTTTGGAATCAGGCGTGGCCGATACCCCCGGCCCTGCGGGGCTCCTCGACGGGCACCAGGCGCTCTTCCTCCGAGCGATAGATCACGTACGGCTTGGTCGTGCCCTCGATAACGGCCTCATCGACCACGACCTTGGCGACATTACGGAGCGAGGGCAGCTCGTACATGGTATCGAGCAGCACGTTCTCAAGGATGGTGCGCAGGCCACGGGCGCCGGTCTTGCGCTGCATGGCACGCCGCGACACGGCGCGCAGCGCCTCGTCGCGGAACTCCAGTTCGGACCCTTCCATGTCGAAGAGCTTGCGGTATTGCTTGGTCAGCGCATTCTTCGGTTCGGTCAGGATGATCATCAACGCGGCTTCGTCCAGTTCGTCCAGAGTCGCCACCACCGGGAGACGTCCGACGAATTCGGGAATCAGTCCGAACTTGATCAGGTCCTCCGGCTCCACTTCGTGGAACAGGTCCGAACCGTGCGGCTTCTGGTTGGCACTGCGCACTTCGGAAGTAAAGCCGATGCCGCTGCGCTGGGTCCGGTTGAGAATGACCTTCTCGAGTCCGGCAAAGGCGCCGCCGCAGATAAAGAGGATGTTGGAGGTGTCCACCTGCAGGAATTCCTGCTGCGGGTGCTTGCGGCCTCCCTGCGGAGGGACCGAGGCGATCGTGCCTTCGATCAACTTCAACAGCGCCTGCTGGACGCCCTCGCCCGAGACATCGCGCGTGATCGAGGGGTTATCGCTCTTGCGCGAGATCTTGTCGATCTCGTCGATGTAAACGATGCCGGTCTGGGCCTTCTCGACGTCGTAATCGCACTTTTGCAACAGTTTCTGGATGATGTTTTCGACGTCCTCACCCACATAACCCGCCTCGGTCAGGGTCGTGGCATCGGCGATCGTAAAGGGGACGTTGAGAAGCCGCGCGAGCGTCTCGGCCAGCAGCGTCTTGCCGCAGCCGGTCGGGCCGATCAGCAGGATGTTGCTCTTGGCGAGCTCGACGTCGTCCTTGGGCTTGCTCGCCCCACGGGTCTGCAGGCGCTTGTAGTGGTTGTACACCGCCACCGAAAGCACCTTCTTGGCGCGTTCCTGGCCGATGACGTAGTCATCGAGGACCTTCTTGATCTCGTGCGGCCGGGGAAGCTTATCGCGGGCCTTATCGGCGCGGTCCTCCAGCTCCTCGCGGATGATGTCGTTGCAAAGCTCGACGCACTCGTCGCAGACGAAAACCGAAGGGCCGGCGATGAGTTTTCGGACTTCGTGCTGGCTTTTGCCGCAAAACGAGCAATAGAGGAGCTTCCCATCGTCCGTCCGGCTCTTGGAATCATCGCTCACTGCACATCACCTTTAAGCCCATAGGCCTACCGGGACAGACCAAAGGGCGGAAAATCCGCCCCATAGGTTCTTTATATAACATGCCCAAAGCCACCGGCGCAAAGAACTGCGTTCCACCTAAGGCCTTGTAATCAAAGAAATTTACCCTCATGCAGGCCGGTCTGGGCTCGGATTGGGCACTGCGTCCAGTCGTTTTTCGAGCACCCGGTCGATCATGCCGTAGGCCACGGCGGCCTCGGCATTCATGAAGTTATCCCGGTCGCTGTCGACCCGGATCCGCTCGATGGTCTGGTGGGTATGGTGCGCCAGGATGCGGCTCAGGCGCTCCTTGGTGTCCATGACCTCGCGGGCCTGGATATCGATATCGCTGGCCTGGCCGCGGAAACCGCCCGAGGGCTGGTGGATCATGATTTTCGAGTTCGGCAGCGAATGGCGCTTGCCCGAGGCCCCTCCGGCCAGCAAAACCGCGCCCATTGAGGCCGCCAGGCCCACGCAGATCGTGCTGACGTCCGGCTTGATGAACTGCATGGTGTCGTAGATGGCCAGTCCCGCGCTGACCGAGCCGCCCGGCGTATTGATGTACAGGGCGACGTCCTTGTCGGGATTGTCCGACTCCAGGAAAAGGAGCTGCGCGACGACCAGGTTCGCCATGTGATCTTCCACCTCACCCACGACGAAGATCACGCGCTCCTTGAGCAGGCGCGAATAAATGTCATAAGAACGCTCGCCGCGCGCCGTTTGTTCAACGACGATCGGCACCAGCCCCAGGGCTCGCTCGTTCATCAGCTGTTTACCTCTTTAGGCCGGCCAAAGCCGGTCAGTTCCGCAAAACTGGACGGTACGTCCACCACCTTGACCTGCGACAAAACCCAATCGAGTGCCTGATCCTCCAGGGCGGCCGTTTCCAGCTGGCCCATGGCCTCGCGGCTCTGCAGATATTGTCGCCGCAGGGCTTCCGGGTCGGGATGCGAGGCCGCCGCGGCGTGGAGCCGGCGCTCGACGCGAGCTCGATCCACCTTGATGCCGTTGGCGCGCACGATCTCACCGATGATCAGTCCCAGCGCGACGCGCTTGCGCGCGGCCTCCTCGTAAGGCTCGCGCGGGGGCATCTGCTCGATCTTCTGCACGCCCATGCGCCGCAGAACCTGCACCTGCAGGTCGCGCACCTGCTCATCGACCAGTACCTTGGGCAACTCGAGCGGATTGGCCTTGTGCACCAGTTCCAGCAGTTGCTCGCGCACCCGTTGCTGGGAGGTGTCGGCGACCTCTTGTTCCATCGTCGCACGCACCTGCGCGCGAAATTCCGCAATCCCACCTTCCGCGAGACCGAACCCGCGCACAAAGGCCTCGTCCAGCGCCGGGAGGCTCTGCTCCTCGATCGCCTTGACGGTCAGATCGAACACGGCATCCTTGCCGGCCACGGCCGTGGCGCCGTAATTGTCCGGAAAACGCGCCGGGACACGTTTTCTGCTCACCGACCTTCATGCCGTGGAGTGCCGTATCGAGTTCCTGCAGGATCGTGCCGGCACCGAGCACCACGTGAAGTTCCTCGCCCTTGCCGCCCGGAAACAGTTCCCCGTCGATCCGCCCCTCAAAGGCGATCGTGACCCGGTCCGTCTCGGCGGCGGCGCGATCCACCGGCGTGAAGATCGGCTTCTGCTTGCGCATGCTTTCGATCATGGCGTCGATGTCGGATTCGGTGACCGTGGCCGTGGGCCGATTGACCGTGAGGGCATCGAGAGGTTTGAGGGCAACCTCCGGCAGCACCTCGAATACCGCGGCGTAGCGAAGTTCCTCGCCCGGGGCCACCTGGAGCGGTTCGATGCGCGGATCGCCGGCCGGCCTGAGGCGTTCCTGGGTCACGGCCTCGACGAAGCTTTTCTGCATCAGATCGGTGACCGCTTCCGAATGCACCTGGCCGCCGAACTGCTTGCGCACCACGGCAAAGGGCACCTTGCCCGGCCGGAAACCCTTCAGGCGCGCCGTGCGCGCCAGATCCTTGAGACGCTCGTCGACGCGACTGGTCACGAGTTCCCCGGGGACGCTCACTTCGAGGCGGCGCTCCAGGCCATTGCTCGATACTAAAGAAACCTGCATGTGCCCATTGATCCTTAAAAAATAATCTGGTGCGAAAGAAGAGACTCGAACTCTTACGGGTTACCCCACTGGCTCCTAAGGCCAGCGCGTCTACCAGTTCCGCCACTTTCGCCTTGGGGGCCCCGCCCGCTGCCGGCAGCCCTGGCCAGCAGCCGATTATACCGTAGAGCGCCCGAGTCCAAGCCCTTAGCTCGCCCCACGCCCTGACAGGCAGGCGCTGCAAACCGTCCGCGCCGGAGGGCGTGTTAGGCTAGTTTTAGCGACATTGCCCTGCCCCGCACCGGGGCCACAGCATTTTTGAGGTCAATTGTATGAGCGCCGACATGCTGCGCCCCCGGCGAACCGGCTTCCTGATTATGCTCGCGGCGTGCGCAGCCTCTCGGCGCAGGCGACCGCCAGTGATACACCGGCGGCACCAGGATTATCTGCGTTCCCATATGGACCTCAGCGTTGACCCGGGGGTGGACTTCTTCCAATACGCCAACGGAGGCTGGCTGGCCCGCAATCCGATTCCGGCCGCCGAATCCTGGTGGGGCATTGGAAGTCTCGTCAACGAGCAGCTGTACTCGAGCCTGCGCACGATCAACGAGAACGCGGCCAGCGGGGCACCGGCAGCAGGCAGCGAGTTGCAGAAGATCGGCGACTTCTGGTCCACGGCCATGGACACCGGCCATGCCAACGCGCTCGGCGTGCACCCCCTGGACGTTGAGCTCGCGCGCATTGATGGGGTACAGAGCCCTCGCGACGTGCTGGATGTGGCCTTTGAACTGACACCACTCGATATCAATGCGCTCTTCGACTTTGACATCAGCCAGGACGATAAGAACAGCAGCGTGATGGCGGTGCATCTTTCGCAGGGGGGCCTGGGGCTTCCGGATCGTGACTTTTACTTCAACCCCGAGTCCGGCGTGGCCCGTTCGCGCCAGGAATACATCGCCCATATGGCTCGGAACCTCCAGCTGCTGGGCCGGAGCCCCGAGCAGTCCCAGGCGCAGGCACGCGCCGTTCTGCGATTTGAGACGGCGCTGGCCAAATCCTCGCGCAAGCTCGAGGCGCTCAACGATCCGGACCGCAACTACAACCGCATCTCCCCGTCCGCACTCACATCAAAGTACACCCCATCGATCAAATGGAACGCCCGCCTGGCGGCCTGGAATCTCCATCCGGACATCCTGATCGTCGGCCAGCCCGAATTTTTCATCGCGCTGGAAAAACAACTGCACCAAACGCCCGTGCCGGTACTGCGCGACTACCTGCGCCTGCACCTGCTCGATGCCTATGCGCCCACCCTGAGCAATGCCTTTGATGAAGAGCACTTCCGCTTCTATGGCCAGGTGCTCGAGGGCAAGAAGGAGCAGCGGGAACGCTGGAAGCGCGTGCTCGACGCCGAGAACGGGGCGATGGGTTTTATGCTCGGCAAGATCTTTGTGCAGGACTATTTCCCGGCCGCCACAAAGAAGCGCTACGTCGATCTGGTCGAGGCCATTCGCGCGGCCTACCACGAGCGCATCGAAGTGCTGCCGTGGATGAGCGCCGCCACCAAGGCGAAGGCGCAGCTGAAGTTGGTCGCCATTACCGCCAAGGTGGGCTATCCGGACAAGTGGAAGGACTACTCGGCGCTCGCGATCGGCCGGGACTCGTACTGCGAAAACATCAAGAATGCGGCGCGCTGGCGCTTTGCCGACCGACTGAGCAAATTCGGCAATCCCGTGGATCGGAGCGAATGGGACATGACGCCGCAAACCTACAATGCCTACTACAATTCGAACAACAACGA
Source organism: uncultured Gammaproteobacteria bacterium (assembly GCA_963795685.1). Taxonomy (GTDB): domain Bacteria; phylum Pseudomonadota; class Gammaproteobacteria; order Steroidobacterales; family Steroidobacteraceae; genus FEN-1191. Next base: position 32,547 of record CAWCJE010000016.1, on the reverse strand, counting down.
AATCGTGCTGCCGGCCGCGGCATTTACGATCCCCGGCGTGGCCGATGACCAGATCGACGATGCCGTCGTGTACGGCTATGTGGGCGCCGCGACTATCGGCCACGAAATCACCCATGGGTTCGATGATTCGGGCCGCAAATTCGATGCGTCAGGCAATCTCAAGGATTGGTGGACCGCCGAGGATGCCAAGAACTTCCAGAAGCGAGCCGACGCACTGGCGAAACAGTTCGATCGTTATGAGCCGCTTCCTGGCCTGCACATCAATGGCGAGGCGAGCTTAGGAGAAAACATCGCCGACTACGGGGGCCTGTTGCTGGGTCTCGACGCGTTCAAGAAAACCGAGCAGTACCGCAAGGGCGAGTCGATTGGCGGTTTTACTCCACTCCAGCGATACTTCCTCGGCTATGCGCTCGGCTGGATGATGGATCAGCGCGAGGAGATGCTGCGGGCGGACCTGTTATCCGACGTACACGCGCCGGCGAAATGGCGGGTGCTCGGGCCGCTCTCCAACGTCCCTGAGTTCTACCAAGCTTTCGGGATCAAGGCGGGCCAGCCCATGTGGCGGCCGGAGCCTGAGCGCGTACACATCTGGTAGATCAAAGGGTCCCCAGAGTATGCGGATCCTGGCGAACACCCCCGACGGTTAGCGCAGCCGGGCTGTTTGATCGAAACGGTCTACCATCACTTGAGACACGATGGTTTTCGGCCACAGCTCGTCGCCGATGGCGTCTACCAGATACGCCGCGGCGCCTTCGCTAAGGTGACCATAGTCGTAGGTCTCGAGCTGATCGATCCCGTCCGCTCCCTTGAAATGCGTCAGGCAGCCACTGTCAGCACAAAGCTGGCTGTAAGCGGATATGTATTCGACGTCGAGTTTCCTTACCGCGTCGCGCATTGAAGTATCGAACTCAGCAACGCGAGCGTCGAGCCCGCAACTCGAGTACATCGGGAAAGGCTCCAATGCGGAGCGCGGCCGCCAGCAACGGAATACGGAGCGCAGCAAACTACCGTTCCAACGGGGCACCGGGCCGATGATCACGATGCGAGCGATGCCAATACTCTTTAGCTGCCGCGTTGTGGCGGCGAGTTTGCTTAAATCGTAAGCATCCGCCTCCCACATCGCGTGCAATACGACGATGTCAGGTTTCAACGCGCGAATCTTCTCGAACGCGTATTGGTTGATCTCCTCGCATTTGGAATTGCCGTTGCCTTTAAATCCCATCAGAGGAGGGCATGCCGAGCCGGTCACTTGCAATTTGCCGATCTTGCCCTGCAGTGCAAGATGAGAAAATCCAGCAGCGAGGCTGTTGGCGTGCGAATCGCCCCACAAGAATACTGCTGGACGATGCGAGAGCAAGGTACATTGAGTCGGGAAGTCAGCTCTATCGGACAGCAGGCAATCCGTTGGTGTAATCACGGGTGACGGCGCGGCGAACGCTTCGAATTGCGGGGGCAGCCTGAACGCCAGCCCCTTGCCTACAAAAATCGCCAGCCCGAGGGCCCCGCAGACGGCCATCCCGGCGCCCAAGAAAATCACCGAAGTACTAGTCGGCCGGGTGCGGCGGATCGGTTTTTCGATCAGCAAGAATGTGATCGCGGCAAGAAAAATGCTGATCAAAACCGCGATGAGCCTCGGTATCCGGGAGGGAACGCTGACCAGAGAAACCACGAACAACGCGGGCCAATGCCATAGGTACAGGGGATAACTGATCAGTCCGATCCAGGCCAATATCCGGTTACTCAGTACGTTACGATTCAGCCAAGAGGTCGGCGCCGCTGAGAGGACCAGCAACGCCCCGACCGTGGGCACCAATGCCAGCCACCCGGGAAACGGGCTGCGGTCCGTCAGAAAGAGCGCGGAAACGGCTATGAGCGCAATCCCGATGAAGGATCGAAGATCCGAGTAGCGGGATAGATACTGAGCCTTATGGATGGATACATAAGCAAGAAAACTTCCGATCATCAGTTCCCAAAACCGCGCGAGCGGTGAGTAAAACGCTGCCGTCGGGTGGGTCGCGACGGTCGCGACATTGACCGCAAACGAACCGATGGCCACCAGAAGGGTGAGTGCAAAAAGGTTTTTGTGGCTCCGGTACGCGAGCCAGGCCAGCAAGGGCCAACCGAGGTAGAACTGCTCTTCGATGGCGAGCGACCACAAATGAAGGAGTGGTTTGGCCTGCGCAGTAGCATCGAAGTATCCAGCTTCGCTCCATAGCGCGAAATTCGAGACAAATCCTGCGCCGCTGGCGACGTGCTTGCCTAAGGCTTGGTATTCATCGGCCAGCAGCAGAAACCAGCCGCACGCAAGGCATGCAATCAACACGACAATCAGTGCGGGAAATATGCGCCTTACGCGACGAGCATAAAACTCGCCGAAGCTGAATTGTCCGCGCTCCAAGCTTTTGAAAATAATGCCGCTGATGAGAAAGCCAGAGATGACGAAAAATACATCGACGCCGATGAATCCGCCTCTAAGTGCGCTTGGGAATGCGTGATAGATGACCACGGCTCCCACCGCGATGGCGCGAAGCCCGTCGATGTCCGGCCGGTAAGAGGGGTGGGAGAGGTGTCGCGGCGGTGGATCGCCGGATGGCATCGATAACATTGGTTTTTCTCAGCCCACGGCTATACGGGGCGTTCGTCCCATACTCATATTATGAGCGATGCGAATAACAGCCATCAGCGTACCCGCCTCGCGATGATCTGCATGTACCTTCCCCCTGATGCTAATGGCTGGGGATTAATGAGCCACACGAAATCTCATTCAATTATCGGTGACCGGCGTTTTGTGACGCCGTAGCGCTTGAGAATCAGGCGGCCCGTAAAGACACCAAAGTACCTGTAACACGCTGGGTCCGCACGGCCTCTCGGAGGCAGCCGCAGAGCCCGTCCCCAAATTCATCTGCTCGGATTCGCGATCAAACCGTCCGGTAGCAGGGCATTCACGTCGGAGGCCAAGCCAACGCCACTGGGTTGCGCGCGTAGGCCCAGACTGGTTCGAGGGGCTCATGGCAGCTCTCGATGACGGGCTCGCAAAAAGTGCCCGCCCTGCTTTTTTTCCTGTGTGCTTTGGATTTCCGCGAGCTTGATCGGAGCGTTCCGGATATTATGGGCCGCGCCGAACCGAAGAGCTGGCCGCGCTCCCACTTCGCTTAAAATGCTGATGTGAATCAATTAGATACCTTTAGTTTGCCCCTGGCCCTCTGTGCACGAATCCTCTCCCAGTGCCGCGACCCCGAAGTTCTCTGCTCGAGTCGTTGCGGAAGGCGCTTTAGTTCTTGCTGATGATCGCCAGAATCCACGCCGCAAGCTACTCGCCACACTATCGAGCTATGACGACTTCCGGTGAGTGACGCCCCAATTAAAGCACTGCGCGGGCTACTGGCCGCGGCTACGAGCCGCCGACGCCTTCGGGGCCTGCGTGCACTGGTGAGCTCTCGCTCACTGTTCAATGTGCCCATAGATCACTACACGCCGGGGCGGGCGAAGGTCATCGTGCTTGCCCCACACATGGATGACGAGGTGCTCGGGTGCGGGGGAACGTTGGCCCAACATGCAATCGCCGGTTCGGACGTGCAAGTCGTTTTCCTGACCGACGGAAGACGTGGCGGCGGCGGAATGCGGACGGCGGGCGGGACAGCGATCTCGGCGCAGGAGATCGTGTCCCTACGAAAGGCTGAAGCGCGACAGGCAGCACAGGTGCTCGGCATCGGCGCCCTCACGTTTCTGGATGCGGAAGACACGTGTTTGAATTCAGACCCGTGTACTGGCACGCGCCTGCGCGAAATCCTTATTCGTGAAAGGCCAGACATCGTTTACCTGCCCTTCTTCATGGATGCACACCCGGACCATCGGGCGGCAAACACTCTGCTGAGTGCGGCGACACAGGGCACATCACTGCAGTTCGAATGCCGCGGATACGAAATATGGACCCCGCTGTTCGCAAATTCGCTGGTGTGCATTGATAAAACGATCAACGTCAAACGACAGGCTATGAAGTGCTACAGCAGCCAGCTTGCCCAGAACGACTACCTGCATTGCATCAACGGCCTGAATGCCTACCGCGCGATGTCCCTGGGAACACGAACGGCACAGTTCGCCGAAGCGTTCCGTGCCCTGACGCTCACTGACTATCTGCGATTGCACCGGGAGATGCTTAACTCCTGGTGAAAAGCATTCTCACCTTCCAGCCTTTTGCAGGAAACGATACGTATGGCGGTTGGCGGTGTGGGTGAGGTATTTCGATCCTAGGGTCGGTACTTCGTATTCGATGAAGTTCGAGAACCCCCGGATTGAAGAGAGCGGCGCAGGATCCCAGCGCGGAATATCGTTCCAGCCAAAGACCACATGCCCACCATCGGCAAGGCATGCGTGAGACTGGCTCAGCGCGGTCTCGCAGTCCGCTGCGAGATTCAATCCCCACCCATAGACTCCATTGCAGATAATCAGATCGAAAAATCCCGCCGTAAAGTACTCGCGCAGCTGCTCTAACCGGCCCACGACGTGTTGCCTGGAACCGAACTTGCGTCGACGCGGATCAGCATCGATGGTCCAATAGTCTTGCCCCAGGAAACATCGATCGTAGTGCTCGGTGTAGGACTCACAACCCACGAACAGAACCGTCCTCACAGTGGGCAGGGACGAGTAGTGGGGAAAGATCAGCTTTTCCAGAACCCGCCGATCCTCCGTGCGCAGCACAATCGGACCGCCCTTGAGCGCGCGCGCGATCTTTCGCCAGGATAGTCCCTTCATGAGGGATTGCCGCCACCGGCCCAGCACCGCCACTCCTGCCCGACCGCCACGAAGAACGACTGCGCTGCACTGCGCGCCAGCACCGATGAACGTAAAACGGCGCAATGTTCGCGGTCTTGCACCCCGCCGCCCCCGGCCTTCCACCCTCCTAAGGCAATTGGAGCGATGGAACCGAAGGCGCAGGTTAGGAAAGCGCAGCGCCAATTATTCATGCTCTAATCGTAGCGGACCGGGTGGACACCGCAAAGGTTCGGCAGCGCTGTATGGAAGACTATGTTCGCACTGAGGGACGTGAGCACTCAGCTCCTGCAGTGACCGTCATTCTTCCGACCTACGACCGCCTGGCGTATCTACAGGCCGCGGTCGCCTCGGTGCTCGCCCAGACATTTAAGGACTGGGAGTTACTGATAGCCGATGACGGATCCGGCGCCGAGACCCAAACCTACCTGTCATCTCTGGAAGGCATCGCCGGTGTTCGGGTCCTGCGCCTGGCTCACAGGGGCAATCCCGGCGCCGTGCGAAACCGGGCACTGCGCATCGCGCGCGGCCATTTCATTGCGTTTATCGACTCTGACGATCTCTGGTTCCCAACAAAGCTCGAAACTCAGCTAGGCGCCCACAGACACAACAGCGCATGTCGATGGAGCTACACCGCCCTGATTCGCGTCGATGCAGCCGGGCAGGTTTTGCCCACGGAGAGTAAGCGCTACCGTTATGTCCAAAGCGGCGCAATCTTCGAGCAACTTCTTACCTTAGCAATTGCGGTAGCGACTCCCAGTGTGATGGCAGAGCGGAGCTTCATTGAGGAGCTCGGCGGCTTTGACGAGAATCAGCTCTATTTCGAGGACTACGACCTGTGGTTGCGGATGAGTGTGTGCAGTGATGTGCTCGGGATCGCGGAGCCCCTGGTATACGTGCGAAACCATGCCAATCACTACAGCGCCGATCGAGTGGCAGTGTACGAGGCGCGCTTCAGATTGATCGGGAAAATGACCGCGACAGCCAGCACCCAACGGCAACACGCCATTCTGCGGGACGAACGAGCCAAGACCGCGATGTCCTTGGCCAGAGTGCATGCCGCTTACGGTCGGGGACCCAAGACGTTGGGATTGTTGTGGCAGAGCCGCCGACGCGCGCTGCGGCCCGAGTGGTGGCCTCAGGCTACCGATGCGGCTGCAAGGGCATTAGCCCCGCCGTGGTTGCTAGGAATCGTGCGAAGGTATCGCCAAGCCCACAGAAAGAACCAAGTCATCGCCCCCTGAGCTGTGCCGCGTCGCAAGCGGTTTGGAGCGCGAACCTCCTCCAAGCGATACGAACACGCACCAGCGATATCGATTACCACCGGTCCAACAGCGGCTCCCTTAGACGCCGCTCTTTACCAGCAGGCGGCCCGTGTAGTCGATCCTATGCAGGAAATGCGGTTCTTCCCGTCCCTGAAAATATTCATCAACGGCCTTGCGAGCCCCTTCCCAATGACCGTAGTCATCGATGATCAGAATGCCATCGCGGGTAAGCAAGGGATACAGGTGCGTGAGTTCATGTTTCGTTGACTCGTACCAGTCGGTATCTAATCTAAGCAGGGACAGCTCACCAGGCAGGTGCTTCGGAAGTGTATCTTCCACCTTGCCCGCGACCATTACGATCTTCGCCTCCGGATATCCAGTTGATATGAGATTTGCACGCACATCATCGATGCTTGCGTAGCACCATGGTCCGGTCCCGCGCGAGTATCGCCCCAGCATCGCAGCGGCGGAGTCACCCCACGGTGTCGTGTCGTGCTCAGTGGGCTCGGACATCCCTTCGTACGTGTCATACAACAAGAGACGTCGACTTTGATCACCGAGTGCCCGGAGCGTCAAGGCAATTGCCATCATGCTGCCGCCGCGCCAAACGCCACATTCGGCCATATCTCCGGGAATCCGATTCCTGGTGATGTAAGTCACGGCGTTGATGAGCGCTGCGATCCGCTCGACGCTAGTGTTTGTGAGTGGCAGCACGGCATTGACCGTGCGTCGTTCCTGTTCCGATAGGTCCTTCAGTGCATCCGGCCGGCTGCTTGGGAAGCGACGCAGCTCGTAGCCCACCGTGCGAAGCGCACGCTGAACGAGCCGCTTCATTTAGACCGTCCCTGAATTTCCGGCACGTACAATCCAACGTGGCAGATGAGTTACTCCAAATATACCCTAGGCGTGGAAATTAGAGATCGCCAATGGCCGCGATGATGGCTGCGCGCAGGCTGTAGCCGCCCTCGCCGTTTGTGAATATCACCAGGCCTGAGCCCTTGGCTGGATTGAATTGACCGAAAGTCCTGAAGCCCGAGCTGTTTGAGCCTGAATGTTCAACGATGTCACCCTCCGGAGTCACATCCAGGCTCCAGCCCAGCGCCCGGTAGGTCGCGACGGATCGCGCGCGGCCAGGCCGAGCGATCGCATCGCCGTCATCGACTCGTAGCTGCCGCTGCAGCAGCTGGTCAATGCTCGCACGCGTGAGTGCTCGATCACCCAGCAACTCCGGGCTCTCCACGGTGAGCATCAAGCGGGCGTACTCCGCCGGCGTCGTGTACAGGGAATACGCCGCATTGGGTTTGCGGTAGTGCGTGTGTTCCTTGAAGCTGCCGTCTTCGCGATGACCGCTTGCGAGGTCGCGCTCGATCGCCTCGGTCCATACGAAACTCGTGCGAAGGAGGCCGAGCGGCGCGAACAGACGCTGGCCGGCGAGGCTATCTAGCGGTTCACCTGCAATCACCTCGATGGCACGCTGGAGGAATACGATGCCCTCTCCCGAATATGTGTATTCCGAGCCGGGCGGATACTCGAGCGTCAGCGGCCCGCCCATGTCGTCGTAACCCAGCCGCCAGTTCTCCAGGCCGGTTCGATGAGTCAGCGCCATGCGCGCCGTGATTGACCGGTGTTCCGGCTGGTCGGGCAAATAGTCATGGCCGAGGTACGCGACCAGAGGCCGGTCCAGATCGAGACGCCCTTCCTGCACGAGTTGCATGGCGAGCAGCGCGAGTACCGGCTTGGACATGGAACAAGCTTCGAACGCAGTCTGCGTCGTAACCTTCCTGCCGCTGCGCACGTCACTCACGCCAAATCCTTCCGCCCAGGCGACTGCGCCACGCTGCACGATCGCGATCGAGACGCCCGGCACGTGTGTCTCGCGCATCAGCCCCGGCACGTGCTCCTTCAGCCATGCGATATGCACTGCCAGCGCCGCCTCAGCCAACGGGACCGGCGGCTGAATCCTCCGTAGCGCGTCCGCCGCAGCCAGCCGCAGAGGCGCGGATTGGTCGCGCAGGAACGGCTCGATATCCGATATTGCGTGGTGGGCGGCGGGACCGATGGCGGCGAGGGTCTTAAGGGCGCCCCAGCGCAGGTCGGCGTCCTCGCGCTTCAGCAGCGCCTGCAACATTGGCACGGCAGCCACGGCCCGGGACTGCAGTCGCGCCAGCGCGCCGAGACTCGCACGCACAAGCAATACGTCCGGCTCAGACAGTTGCCGCGTCAGAAGAGTCACGAATGGCTCAATATCCGCGCTCGACCTGTACAGCGCGACGGTGGCGCCCCAGCGCTGCTGCGCGGAAGTGGAAGCCAGCGCCTCGTAGATTGCCGGAAAGGCGGCGGTGCCCATCTGCCCTAAGACCAGCGCCGCCTTCCCCGCAACGGCGAGATCGGCGTCACCCAGGAGGGTGGCGAGCGTTGGGAGCAGCTCGCTTCGGCCCTCCTGTGTCTCGATGAGTCGGTCCAGCGCCGCCTCGCGATCGGCCGGCAACGGCGCGGTGAGCGCGATACCGTCATCCTGCGGAATCGATTCAGCCCATGCGCACGCGGGTACGATCCATGCGAGGTATATCAACAGGGCGCGCTGGCACGACATGGGCTGCAATCCTGCCGTTAGTCGGCGAACGCGTAAAGTCGGGCACGACTGTACGCGCTCCGGAATGGCCTGGACTGATGAAATGGTGGGCCGTGAAGGAGTCGAACCTTCGACCAAGAGATTAAGAGTCTCCTGCTCTACCAACTGAGCTAACGGCCCCACCGAAAAATGGGGTGGACGACGGGATTCGAACCCGCGACAGCCGGAATCACAATCCGGGACTCTACCAGCTGAGCTACGTCCACCATCGACATCGTTGGCGCGCCCGGCAGGACTCGAACCTGCGACCACCGGCTTAGAAGGCCGGTGCTCTATCCACCTGAGCTACGGGCGCCCGGTAACTGCTCAAATTGGTCGGGGCAGCAGGATTTGAACCTGCGACCCTCTGCTCCCAAAGCAGATGCGCTACCAGACTGCGCCATGCCCCGATTCGATTCCTGAACGGGTCGCCCTGAATTCTACCCCGCCTCTGACGGGTCGCGCATCATACGTAACCCCCAATCGTGCGACAATAGCGCCATTCCAACCTTGAGTTTGAGAGCATGAGCGCGAAAATCATCGACGGTAAGGCTTTGGCCGAGCAAATCAAGGCAGAAATCCGTACCGCCACGGAGGCCCTGGCGGCGGCCGGCAAGCGGCGCCCGGGACTGGCCGTGATCATGGTGGGTGACTCGGCAGCCTCCGAGGTCTACGTGCGAAATAAGCGCCGCTCCTGTGAGCAGGCGGGCATCGTATCCAGCGCTCATGACCTGCCCGCCAGCACCAGCGAGGCGGACTTGCTCGAACTGATCCACCTGCTCAACAACGACAGTGCGATCGATGGCATCCTGGTCCAGCTGCCGTTGCCCTCCCAGATCCGTACCCGACCAATCATTGATTCGATTGACCCGGCCAAAGACGTGGACGGCTTCCATCCCTACAACCTGGGCCGCCTGGCGCAGCGCGAACCGCTATTGCGCTCGTGCACTCCGTACGGCGTGATGCGTCTGGTCGAAAGCGTCGGCGTCAAGATCGCCGGCATGGAGGCCGTGGTGGTGGGTGCCTCCAATATCGTCGGCCGACCGATGCTGCTGGAACTGGTGCTCGCCGGAGCCACCACGACCATTTGCCACAGTCGCACCCGCGATCTGGGAAGCGTCGTGGCGCGGGCCGACCTGGTGGTGGCCGCGGTGGGTCAGCCCAATATGGTTCGGGGTGAGTGGATCAAACCGGGCGCGATTGTCATCGATGTGGGCATCAACCGGCTGCCGAACGGGAAGCTGGTGGGTGACGTCGAGTATGAAGCGGCGGCCGCACGGGCCAGTTGGATCACGCCGGTACCGGGCGGCGTAGGGCCGATGACCGTGGCAATGTTGATGCAGAACACGCTCGAGGCCTACCAGCGTCGCTAGTAACCGCCCCCGCTAAAAGTGACGGCTGATAGTAGGTCGACACGCTCTGGATCGTGTAAAAAGCGTTGGGCCATATGACCGCCGACTCATTCGGGGTCTTGTTGCGCGCCATGTGATCCCCGATCCTGTAATCGACCCCCACATCCCAGTTCTTCCATAGGTTTCGCCACTCCATCCCCGCACCGCCATACCATCCGTAGGCGGGCGTTAGCGCTTCGTAACGGGCGGCGCCCAGGAAGAAATCAGCCGCGAACGTGCGATCCAAATCGATGTCGGTAATCCACTGCCCGCAAGGCCGTAAATAAGCTTGCCGGCCACGTTGTCGAACTCGATCCGCGTCCCGAGATCATTGCGATGATTCATCGCGCGACGGAAGCCCAGCCCGATATGAGCGCTGCTGTGGTTCGATTTGTCGGCAGGAACGGCGCCGGCATCCTGTTCGTAGTCGACCTGGCTCGAGGACATGCCCAGATCCACAAAATATTCGACTTGGCGGTTCACCTTGGCGATGGTCTGCTTTTCCGCCTCACTCTCCACGCTGTCGGAATTCTCATCATCCACAGACCCGCTGTAATGGGAGCTTCCGGAAGAGCCGCCATATCGCGCGAAGGCCGCGAGCCGGCCGAAAGGTATCCCCATATTCATCCGTCCCGCCATCCACCCGGGCTCCCACCTGCAACGAACGCCAGGGGCGCGAAAAACTCAATCCCAGTTCCTGAGCGTGGTGATAATTGCCGCCGGTGTAGTAACCGTTGGTCAGCATTCGGTATTGAAAATCGACTTCCCGCCCGCCATCGAGTCCCAGATTAGCTCCAGAGCATGGCTCTGTGCGCCCACGTTGTCGCCTGGACGGCGCCACTGAGCCCCCCACTGCCCCAGCACGATGCCGTCGTTGGTCATCCCGTCCTGGTAGATGTGGTGCACGTACCAGTTGGACTGCCATTCGGAAAATTCATAGCGCAACTGCAGATTAGGGAGCAATCGGGGTAGATAAATGCCCGCGGACAAGGCGCTGCTGCCGAACCGGAAATTCTCGGAATGAAACGTGTCCTCGGCGGCATACTCGATGTAGGTTGACATCGGGAATCGCATTGGCAACACGAATTCGCTGGAAAACGCCACCTGTTCATTGCCGAATTGCTGACAGTCACTGGTCGGATCCGTACAGTTGTCGTAAGTGGCGGGATTGAAAAACGCCTTAACCATGTCCTTGATACCGCTGGGACGATCTCCGCCCCCGTATTGCATCATGCGACTCACTCCCAGCGTCCAGCCCGGGGCGGGCTCCAGATCGATATGGAAGCCGAACAACCGGGGATTGCCGGCCGTATAACCGGCGCCGGACTCGATCCGATCGGAATAGGACATGCGGCTCATGAACAACTCGTAGCGCAGGTGAGCTCTCGTTAGTGGTTCGACGCTGGAGATTGTCACCGAGGGCATGGTCGGAGCCTCGGTACTCACCAACATGCTGCCGAGGCGAAACGGCGACCACCAATGATCGCGATAGCCAACGTCGATCTGCGCAGCATCCCAGCCCAAGCTCGCCATCGTGCCAGTGGGCGTAACCCGATCTGAATTGCCCACGCCTCCCAGGCTCAGCAGTACATGCTCGCCAAATTGGGCGGAAGCATTCGCGTACGCTTCCCACGAGGCTGTCCATAGGAGCGCCATGCTCGTTCGGTTGAGTAAGCTTGTTGGACTTCGTCGCGGCCACCTCAAGCCCTGCTCCTGTGATGGCTGCGGGCGAAAGAAAGGGGGCGATATCTCGGCGGACTTGTTGGCACAGGTTATGGTTTCTGGAACAGGCATTTGAGAGCGCATCAACAACGGTGGCCACGCGAATCGGCCGTGTCATCACCGGTACGCCAGCCAAGGCCATTAATCGCTCAATCCGCCCCTCCACGTCCGGAGCGAGCGAAATTGGCAGATAGGCAGTTACCCCGGCCGATGCGGTCCCAGCGGCAAGTAGAGCAAAAAACATCAGGGCGGACGGACGCAAGGATCCGTGCCGCGGGCGATCGGGGTGAAAACTCATAGAGTTGATAATATCCCACGCGCAGCCATGCCAAAGTTCCTTCTCATTGACCACTCGCTCAAGGATCTGGGCGGCCACCACTACCCATACGCCTACAGCGTGCTGGCGGCGGCGCATCTTGCGGGCTGGCAACCGGTGCTGGTCACGCACCGAAGTTTCGTCCAGCGCTCCGCCCTGCCCCCGGAGTGGCGGGTGCACGCACTTTTCCGCCACGAAAGCTACTCACGGTACACGCTGGACACCCAGGCGACGTTAACTGCCCGAAAAAACCAGCCGAACTTCGCCGGTTGGCAGCGCCTTCGAGACTGGTGGAGCGCGCGCGGGCGCGCGCGACTTGAAGATCAGTTCGCCCGCGATTGCGACCGGCTCTCCGTACTCGAGCCGCTGGATCGGCAAGATCAGGTATTCATCGCAACTACTTCGGAACTGGACTTGTCTGGCCTGACTAAGTTCCTGGGTCGATCAAGCGTCGGCCTGGATTGCGATTGGCACCTGCAATTCCATTTCGGAGTGTTTCGGGGCCGTGAGCCTGACTATGACTCGCAGCCTCGCGCCGCTGCCGCCATGCGCAGCAGCTTCGCTCGATCTCTGGCGCAATCCGGAAAACAACGCCTGCACTTCTACTGCACTACCGAGCAACTGACCGCACAATACCAGCGTCTTGGCGTCGCGCCATTCAGAACCCTGCCCTATCCAGTCCACGAACTGTTCCGGCCGCGGGCGGATTCGCACCTCGCCGCCCCGCCCCTGCGCATCGCGTGTCTAGGCCATAGCCGGCGCGAAAAGGGCTACGCACAATTGCCGCAAATTGTGCGCGCGTTGTGGGCCGACTGGTTCGCGCCGGGGCGCGCGCAACTGGTCCTGCAAACTCGGCACCGCGCGACTCGACGCGCCCTTGCGCACGTGATTGACTCGCTCCCGGCAAGCGGCGCCAGCGCTCGCAAAGTTTTGGACTTTGCCGGATTTCCGTTGCCGCTGGAAGGCTATGCGAAGCTCGTGTGCAGCGCGGATGTGGGGCTGATGCTCTATGACCCGACCCGCTACTATGCACGCTGCAGTGGCGTGCTACTCGAGATGCTATGTGCTGGAGTTCCGGTGCTGGTGCCCGCCGGTGGCTGGCTGGCCGACCAGATCGAATTCGAAAATCAGCGCTACCTCGACGCGATCGCACAGCGCGCGCCCGGAGCGCAGCCCTGCCCTGAGAGCGGCGACATCGAAGTTCACGAGGGACAGCGGTCCCTATTGATCTCTTGCCGATGGCGGTCGGATGTCGGCCCGGGGGAGTTTCTACGATTTGAATTTGCAATGCAGGGCGCCTCGGGTGTTCCCCTGGGACTTGCGATGGCCATCGTGGGCCCGCGTGCAGGGGAATTGCCGGTGCGTACCCTGCTTCGATTGCCTGCCGGCTGCGCGCGAGTGCAATTATCGATGCACAACGCCTGGCAACGAACTGTTGCACCGGCTACTGATCCGCAATGGACGATGCTGCCCGAGCCGCTGCCGATGGGTGCACTCGGGCTGACCATTGCGGCGGGCACCGAAGTGCCACGACTGCTGCAGGACGTCCTTGAGCATTGCGGCCACTACCGCGCACGAGTCGCCGCGCACTCCGCGAACTGCGCGCAAGCGCATAGCGGGGGTGCGGTGATTGCAGGACTGACGGCGTCACCCGTCATTGCCGAGGCGCCGCCTACCACGTAGCATGGCTTCACAACTGGCAGCGCACGAATAACCATGTCCGCACCCGAAAAGCTCCATTTCCCGCTGGTCGATTCGAGTTACGACAATCAGGAAATCATTTCCTGCATGGCCACGCTGCTCAGCGGGCAACTCACGATGGGCGCAAAGGTGCGCGAGTTCGAGGAGAAATTCGCCCGCTATTGCGGCGCGCGCCACGCCGTCATGGTCAATTCTGGCTCTTCGGCCAACCTGCTGGCCTTGAGCGTACTGACCAATCCCCTGCGGGGCATTCACCTGCGCGCCGGAGACAAGGTCGCCGTGCCGGCCGTGTGCTGGTCCACATCGCTGTGGCCCGTGCTGCAGACCGGGCTGGTGCCGGTCCTGGTCGATGTCGACCCGCGCACCTTAAATCTTTCGCTCCCTTCGTTAAAGGAGGCACTTCGCCAGCACGATCTGAAGGCCGTGCTGATGGTGCACGTGCTCGGCAATTCCACCGAACTGGGGGAGTTGTTGGATATCGTCGAGAAACACGATCTGCTGCTGATGGAAGACACCTGCGAATCACTCGGATCCACCTACCGTGGCAAGATGCTCGGAAGCCTGGGAAGCTTCGGCACATTCAGCTTTTATTTCTCGCACCACATGACGACGGTTGAAGGTGGGCATGGTCCTCTGCGCAAGCGAGGAAGATTACGATCTGCTCAAGTGCCTGAGGGCGCATGGCTGGAGCCGCGAGCAGAGCAATCGAGCGGCACTGGAGAGCGCGAATCGCGACATTGACCCCCGCTTCCTGTTCGTCAATGTGGGATACAACCTGCGACCCATGGAGATCCAGGCGGCCTTCGGCCTGGAGCAGTTGACCCGGCTTGATGACATGAATCACCACCGCCGCGCCAACGTGATGCGGATCCGCGATGCCTTCCTGAAGCACCCTTCATGGAGAGGGCAGTTGCAGTTCCCGCAGGCGACCGCTGAACTTGATCCCTGCTGGTTTGGGTTTCCGTTTGTTGTCGAGCCATCGATCAGACTCGACTATCGAAAATTTACCGGCCAGCTGATGCAGCAGGGAATCGATACCCGCCCGATCGTTTCCGGGAACATGGCCCTGCAGCCGGCAGTCCGACACTTTCAATGTGGACCTGAGCTTGGGCCCGTTCGCGGGCGCACAGGCGATTCACGATCGGGGTCTGTTTATTGGCTGCCACGCTCGGCCCTTGGCCGAGAACACGATCACACGGCTGGTCGATCTGATCCTCGGATGCCTGCACGACTGTTCGGGGTGACCGCGATTAGCCTCATCGAACGCGCTCATGTCGTGCCGGAATACGCCGACTACGCAGCACTGCGTGGCCACGGCGTCGGCCTGACCGGGGCTCGCGGGGTCCTGGGACACATCCTGAAGGAGCGGCTCGACCGGCACGGCATCGAGTGCGCCACCTTTGGAGGCGATATCAATGACGGCGGCGAACTATCCGCATGGTTTGCCGCCCGCAGATTCGCGTACTTCTTTCACTTTGCCGCGCTGGTTCCGGTCAAGGCGGTGGAAGGCAATCCAAAGCTCGCCTTCCAGACCAACGTCATCGGCACCTACAACGTCTGCAATGGCTTGCTCGAGACCCAGCCCGGTTGCTGGCTCTTTCATTGCTCATCCAGCCATGTGTACGAGGCCACCCCGACCACGGCTCCCATCGATGAGGATGCCTGCGAAGAAGCCGCCCACGTTCTACGGCGCGACCAAGCTCGCCGCCGAAGGCGTGGTCGAAACCCTGATGGGGAAGCTCAAGTTCCCCTATTGCATCGGGCGGGTTTTCAGTTTTACGCACGCCGATCAACTGCCGCCATACCTCGTTCCGAGCCTGCGCCAGAAGATCTCGGCGCTGCGCGACGGGGACGCGCTGGAGATCGATAACCCTTCCTCAGTGCGCGACATCCAGGACGCCGAACAGGTGATCGATGTCATTTTGCACCTCGCACGGCGAAGAGCCACAGGCACGATCAACATCGGCACGGGTGTTGGGCAATCGGTCGGCGATATCGCCCGGTCGATCGCGCGGTCCTTGGAAAGAAGATTGAGCTCAGGGGAGTCGATCGCGGACCGACCGGCTCTCTGATCGCCGACATCTCACGCCTGCGCAAAGCTGCTGGCGCACCCTGAAAGCGCTACAGCGCACTCCAACCGTGACGGCCGCGGTCTCCATCGTCATTCCGACCTTCAACCGCTCGAAGCTGGTGAGCCGGGCAATCGACAGCTCGCTCTCGCAGACGCTGCCGGTCGAGGTCGTGG
Organism: uncultured Gammaproteobacteria bacterium; assembly: GCA_963795685.1. Classification (GTDB taxonomy): domain Bacteria; phylum Pseudomonadota; class Gammaproteobacteria; order Steroidobacterales; family Steroidobacteraceae; genus FEN-1191. The sequence goes on along the minus strand of CAWCJE010000016.1, from coordinate 16,526 downwards.
TATGTGATCACGGCAGCACCGACGATACCCCGGCGGTGGCCGCGAGCTATGGCTCCAGAATCCGCTATGTTCGGCGCGAGCAGGATCAAGGACCGATCGTCTGCTGGCGCGACGGCATCGAGAATTCGAGCGGTGAATTCGTACACATCAATTACGACGACGACTGGATAGATCCCACGTTCGTCGAAAAGACTCTGCCGATGCTTGGGCCCGAGGTGGGCTTCGTGTACACGCGCACCCGGATCCACGAGCCCGGCAACCCGCAGACCAAAGTACTGTTGCGCCATCCGCCCGGCATTCGCCCGGTATCGCAGGTCGTGCAGTTCCTGCTGCGCGAGAAACTGCCCATCAGTCCGGGCTGCGCGCTATTCCGCAAGCGCGACGCGCTAAAAAATCTGCTTTTGGAGGTGCCGGGCGCCGAGGGCCGTTACGGTAAGAATTCCGGGGTCGGGGAGGACTTGCTGCTGTTTCTGCTGGCCACGCTGGACTATCCGCGCTACGCCCATCTACCGGAAGCCGTGTCGCATTTTCTGGCCCACCCGGCCAGCATCACCACCCAAGCCGGGAGCAGCGGCCGGATGGACGCTCTGGCCAAGGCCTACCAACGCGCCAAGGACTATTACCTGCGGCAACCGGGCAGTCTGTCCCGGACACGCGGCTTTTCCGCCCGGCTCGCCCGGGCGCGCTGGCAATTGGCAGGACACCTGCGCGGATAGCGTCATCTTGGCTGTTATTCGCGCCGCCAGAGGGTGCGCCCGCCGGGTTGATCCTCGAGCTGGACTCCGGCCGCGGCGAGCTCGCGTCGAATGCGATCGGCCGCAGCAAAATCGCGCGCCTGGCGCGCGGCGAGTCTGGCGGAAATCTGCCGTTCGATTTGGTCTTCATCCAGCGCAGGCGGCGTATCCGACTGGGCGCGAAAATCTCCGGCGGGCAGCCGGAACCACGCTTCCGGATCCAGCTGCAATAGGGCGAGCACGCCGGCGAGCCGGCGCAGTTGCGCGCCCAAACCGGCCGCGGCCTGCGCGTTGCCCGTCGCCCGGGCACTGTTGATTTCGCGCGCCAACTCCTGCAGCGCTGCCATCGCCTCAGGCGTATTGAAGTCATCATCGAGCGCGGCCTCAAACCGTTCCGCGGCCGCCAGCGCGACACCCTCGGATGCCGCGGGAGTCTCGGATATCGGCAACCCACGCAATGCGGTGTAGAGCCTCGAGAGCGCGGCATCGGCCTGCTCGAGCTGCACCGTGGAGTAGTTAATGGGTCCGCGATAATGGCTGGCGAGCAAAAACGCCCGCAGTACTTCGGGGTGGCGCAGACGGGGAATCACCTCGCGCAGGGTAAAGAAATTTCCCAGCGACTTGGACATCTTGACGTCATCGACATTGACGAAGCCGTTATGCATCCACACGTTCACGAATGCCGCGCCGGCTCCGCAAGACTGGGCAATTTCGTTTTCGTGATGCGGAAACTTCAGATCCATCCCGCCACCATGAATGTCGAAATGATCCCCAAGCAGCGCCCCGGACATGGCCGAGCATTCAATGTGCCATCCCGGGCGCCCCAACCCCCATGGCGAGGGCCAAGAGGGCTCGCCTGGTTTAGCGCATTTCCACAACACGAAATCAAGCGGATCGCGCTTGGCGGTGTTCACGTCAACGCGCGCGCCGGCCCGCAGGTCATCCAGCCGTTTGCCCGACAGGCGACCGTACCCTGGAAACTTCGCGACCGCGTAGCAAACATCACCATCGCGGTCGACATAGGCCAGCTCGCGACGCATGAGTTCTTCAATCAGGGCCACAATGTCCGGCAGATGCGCCGTGGCGCGAGGCTCGTGATCGGGCCGCTCGCAGGCAAGGGCCGCGCAGTCCTCGTCCATGGCGGTGATAAAGCGCGCCGTGAGCGCATCGATGCTCTCTCCGTTCAGCGCCGCGCGTTGAATAATCTTGTCATCGATATCGGTGATGTTGCGCACGTAGTTGACCTGATAGCCGCGGTGGCGCAGGTAGCGGCGCACCATGTCGAATACGACCAGAAAGCGCGCGTGGCCGATATGGCAGTAGTCATATACCGTGATGCCACAGACATACATGCCCACGCGCCCGGGCCTGATAGGCGTGAAGGCTTGCTTTGAGCCCGTCAGGGTATTGAAGATTCTCAGCACGCTAGGCGCTCCAGCGCACGAGCCGCTCGCGCACTAGCGGCGCCGTCATGGCCTTGAGGAGCGGTGCGAGCTCCGGTCCATGGAGGCGCCCGGTCAGCGCCGCCCGCAGCGGCGCGAAGAACGCCGCACCCTTGAGCCCGGTGGCCGCGCGCAATCTGCCCAGCTCCGGCTCCTCACCGACCGCAGCGGCCGCCGCGCGGAAGAATTGCGCACCGGCGGCGGCAACGGCCGCGCTGGCGTCTTCCTCAAAAGTCAGCGGCCCTCCGAACACGACCGGAAGCCACTCGGTGATCTCGCCGGCCGCCACGATATTAGGCAGCAAAGCGGTCACGCAGTCCTGACGCCGCTCCGGTGTCGCTGATTCGGGCAGGTACGGATCGAGCCAGGCCATGGCCTCCGGCCCCGTCAGCGAGCGCACCCACAGGCCCTGCCAATGGCGCAGTTGCACCGGGTCGAAATGGGCGCTGGCGCGTTGCAGGCGATGCAAGTCAAAAAGCGCGCTCATCTGCTCGAGCGTCAGACTGCCGTTCTCCCCGCTGGTGTGACCTAGCCTGAACAGAAGATTGCAGATCGCCGAGGCACTGTAGCCGGCGGTGCGCAACTCGCGCACCGATTGCGCGCCGTTGCGCTTGGATAAGGGTGCGCCGTCCGCGCCGGTGAGCAATGGCAGATGCCCGTACCGCGGGCGCGCGCAACTCGAGTGACTCGAGCACCAATAACTGGCGGGGCGTGTTGGCCAGGTGATCCTCGCCGCGCAGGACGTGGGTCACCTGCATGAGCGAGTCATCGACCGCATTCGCGAAGAAAAAGGGAGGCGTGCCGTCTTCCCGCCGGATGACAAAATCACCGATGTGAGAGCAATCGACCCGCTGCGGGCCATGCACCAGATCATCGAACTGCAATTGCCGATCGGTCGGCACGCGAAACCGCAGCGTCGGCCGATCGCCCGCGGCCAGGCGCGCGGCGCGTCGATCGGCCGAGAGCGCCGCGCAGGTGCCCGCATAGCGCGGCGGCCTGCCGGCCGCGAGCTGAGCCCTGCGGCTCAGTTCCAGTTCTGCGCTGCTGCAAAAGCATGGATAGGCCTGCCCCTGCTGTTCAAGGCGCGTCAGCAACGGCGCATAGATGCTGCCACGCTCGGACTGCCGATAGGGTCCGTGAGCCCCGCCGCGCCCGGGACCCTCGTCCCACTCCAGTCCCAGCCATGCCAGGTCGCGCTCCAGAGCCAGAACATGCGCGGCCGTGGTGCGAAGCGCGTCCGTGTCTTCCACGCGCAGTACAAATCGCCCGCCCGAGCGCCGCGCCAGCAGCACGCTGAACAGCGCCGTGCGGACGTTCCCAAGATGGAGTTCGCCCGTAGGGCTGGGCGCAAAGCGGGTCACGACGGAGGCGATCATTCATCCGTACAATGGTACGGTATCCGGTGGCCGGCACGCACGGCCGGCGCCCACAATCGGTAAGGAGCTGCGCGCAAGATGCACCGGTTACGAGCACATCATGAACACATTCCAGCGCAGGGACGTGCGGCGGTCCTGTCATGATCCGGGAGCGGTTGCGGTGAGCACGCTATTGGCCTCCGACCTGCACCTCGATGGCAGCCTTCCGGATGCCATCGCACAGTTCCAGTCATTCCTGGCGGTCCGGCGCGCTCGGCCGAGACGCTCTATATCCTTGGCGACCTGTTCGAAAGCTGGGTGGGCGATGATGACGATGATCCGGATCGTGCCCGCGTCTGCGAGGCATTGCGCGCACTCACTCGCGCGGGCGTGCCCTGCCATGTCTGTCACGGCAATCGCGACTTCCTGCTGGGCACCGGCTTTGAGGAACGCACGGGCTGCCGGATTCTTTCCGATCCGACGATCGTTGAGCGCTACGGTGAGCGCGTGCTGCTCACCCATGGGGATGCGCTCTGCATAGACGACACCGCCTATCAGCGCCTACGCAGCGTGGTGCGCACTGCGAGCTGGCAGCGTCAGTTCCTGCGCCTTTCGCTCGACACCCGGCGCACATTGGCCGAGGCCGCGCGCGCGGGCAGCCGCAACCACACCGGCGCGATGGCCGCAGATATCATGGACGCCAACCCGTCGGCGATCGTGGCGGTGATGCGTGCCTGCGAGGTACGCACGATCGTCCACGGTCACACCCACAGGCCCGCGTTTCACGAATTTAACGTGGACGGCGCTCCCGCGCGCCGCATGGTGCTGGGCGCGTGGTACGAGCACGGCAGTTATCTGCGCTGGGATGCGCGCGGCTTCGAGTCCGTGGCCGTTGAGCGAGGGCAATCTTTCCTAAGCCGGGGGTCCGGAATGAAAGCGCAGCTGTGTATCTGCGCTGGTGATGAGTTTCGCCTCGATGGCGGCCAGCTCGGCGAAGCGCGCCGGCCAGTCGAGGAACTTGGCGTCCTCGGCCGCGGCGGCGGCCAGTTCCAGGTACAGATCGGCGTGGCGCGCCTCAGCGCGCTCCAGATCGGCGTAGAAATCCCCGAGCGGTGGCGGCAGTCGCGTCGCCAGACGGGCGAAGCGCTCCCGTGAGCGCGCCTCGATAAGCGCACTGCTGAGCAGCAGGTCGAGCCGGCGGCGCGGTTCGTGCGTCGCGAGCGCCGTCCTGAGCGACGAGGCGTAGCGCCCGGGTTGCAGGCGCTGGAAGCGCACGCCCAGCCGGCTCATCCACCGGGTCACCTGCTCAAAGTGTCGCAGTTCCTCGCGCGCCAGGCGGGCCAGCGCCAGGCTCTGCTTTTCGTGCTCCGGATAGGCAAAGATCAGGGCCAGCGCCGTCGAGGCTGCTTTCTTCTCGCAGTAGGCATGATCAACCAGCAACTCCTGCCAGCGCGAGCAGGCCGCCTCCAGCCAGCGCTCTGGAGTGGGCACAAGGAGCGATGCGACTCTCCAAGCCTAGGCCGTTCGCTGCAGCCATTGCTCGCGCACGGCCTCGATGGACTGCGCGGCCTCCATGGCGCCGGCAAAGCGATCGTCCACTTCCTTGGCGAGCAACTGATCGAGCAGCGGCTGGAGGGTGGCCAGCTCAGGCGGGAGCCTGGGTATCGGCGTATTGCGGTGCATGTACAGCACGGTCATGGGATTATCGGCGCGATACGGTTTTTCACCGGTCAGCATTTCATAGAGTACGACGCCCAGACTGTACAGGTCGCTGCGAGCATCGAGCTGCTGGCCATGGCCCTGTTCGGGGCTCATGTAATGCGGTGTCCCAAAAATCAGTCCCTTGTCCGTCAGTTCCATTTGCAGCGCGGCCTGCTTGGCCATGCCAAAGTCAATCAGTGCCAGCTGCTCTTCGGTGCGCAACATGACATTGCCCGGCTTGAGATCCCGGTGCAGGATTCCAGCCTCATGTATGGCGCTCAGGACGTTGGCCAGCTGCGTCGCGTACCGGAGCGATTCGGCCGGCGCCAGCCCGGTTTTCATGCGCCGGCGCAGGTCGCCCAGCGGAAAGTACTCCATCGCAAGGTAGGCGTGATCGTCGGCGATTCCCAATTCGTGCAAGCGGACGATGTTGGGGTGCTGGATGCGTTCGGCGATTTCATATTCCTGCAGGAAGCGCTCGAAGGACTGATCGATCCCTGAATCATCGCGCTGCGATGGGGTGACTTTGAGCGCCACCAGGCCGTCGGCCTTTTCGCTCTCGGCGATGTACAGATGCGATACCGAGCCGCGGGCCAGCAGGCGCGCACGACGATACCCGGGAATATGCGCGTCGCCGAAGCGATGCGACTCACGCGCTTCCTGCGAGACCCGCCATTCCGCCATGGCCAGCCGGTGACGATGGCTGGCGCGCTCGATGCCATCGATCAATTCGGCGTGCGCAAAGCGCTGCTTGCAGACCACCGCGAATGCGCCCCAACCCAGCGCCGCCTCGCGCGCGCGCGGCTGGTCCTTGTCGAGCATGAAGATGACCGGAGCAAAGCCGCTGCGGTTGGCCAGATCGCGGAGCCACTCCATGCCGTCCCCGCCAGGCCATGACTGGCTGAGCAGCACCGCGTCGTACCCCTGGGCCAGGAATTCCGGCGGAATCGGCCCGCGCTCGGCGGGCGCGTAGGGCACGACTTGCGCGGCGGGCCACCGGCAGCTGGCATGATGTCGAATCAGCGACTGGACTCGTGGTTCTTGCTCAATCGTCAACAGGCGCATGCCATTTCAATCCAAGTATCAGGAACTGAGTCGCACGTCACACTAACATCGCTTCGGGCCGGCACGCTCAGCAAATCACCCGCGCTACCCAGCAACTGCGCACAGTTGCCCAGCCGCACCTCGGTTTCCGGATCAAATCCGGCCGCGCTCATGCGCGCACACGACTCGCCATCCACCAGCGCGCCGGCGTCCCCACCGCCTCCATCCACCGCGCAGGCCAGCACCAGGAGGGGCTCGTTTCCCGCCAGCAACCCGGCAACCGTGGCCGCGAATTCTAAGGCCGCCGATTCGGGCACGGTCGGCCAATCCGCGTACCAGGCCTGCATTCCCGGCGGGCCCATCTCGATGGCATGCGCGACGCGGACAGCCGCTATGACGGGATTCTCGGCCAGCAGGCCCCGCCATTGCACGGTGAGGCCATGGGCGCTCGCCTCGCGCTGCAGAATCTGTGGCCAGAAAGTCAGACCCTGGGCCGTGACCGCGGCGAGGCTCTGCAGCAGGGGCCGGCGCGCCCGCCGCAGGCTACCTGCGTTAAGTTGCGCCGACATGGCGCAGGTCCTCAGAGGCCGCTGACGACCCGGAGCGCGCCATGCGAGTCGGCACGCCGCAGGGAACGCGCGGCATCCGAGCGATCGCGTTGTAGCCGCGAGAGATATTCCGGAGTGACATCGCCCGTGACGTATTCACCCGAAAAACACGAGGTGTCGAACTCGGTGATTTTTGCATTGTCGTGCTGGCAGGCGGCCACCAGGTCAGCCAGGTCCTGGTATACGAGCCAGTCAGCGCCTATCAGCCGCGCCACCTCTTCCTCGCTCCGGCCGGCAGCGACCAATTCGCTGGCCGCAGGCATGTCGATCCCGTAGACGTTCGGATAGCGCACCGGGGGTGCGGCCGAGGCGAAGTAAACCTTGCGGGCGCCCGCCTCTCGGGCGAGCTCGATAATCTGTGCGGAGGTCGTGCCGCGGACGATCGAGTCGTCCACCAGCAATACGTTCTTGCCGCGAAATTCCAGATCGATGGCATTGAGCTTGCGGCGCACCGATCGCTCGCGCAGCTCCTGGCCGGGCATGATAAAGGTGCGCCCGATATAGCGATTCTTGTTAAAGCCTTCCCGGTATTTGATGCGCAGTTTCTGCGCCATTTGCAGCGCGCTGGTGCGGCTGGTATCGGGAATCGGAATCACCACGTCGATGTCGTGATCCGGATGGGTGCGGCGGATCTTGTCGGCCAGGCGCTCGCCCATGCGCATGCGCGCACGGTAGACGGAAATGTTGTCGATGATCGAATCGGGCCGGGCGAAATACACGTACTCGAATATGCAGGGCGTGTGGCGCACCGTGCTTACGCACTGCTGGGCGTGCAGGCGCCCCTGCTCATCGATGAATACGGCTTCCCCGGGGGCCACATCGCGCACGAGCTTGAAGGACAGTATGTCGAGGGCCACGTTTTCCGAAGCCAGCATGTATTCGGTGCCGCGTGAGGTGCGTCGCTCGCCCAGCACCAGGGGCCGGATGCCGTTGGGATCGCGAAATCCGAGCACCCCGTGCCCAATGACCATGACCACGACCGCGTAACCGCCGCGGCAGCGCCGGTACAGGGCAGAGGTGGCGGCAAAGATATCGGCGGGGGTCATGCGTTGCGTGCCCACCCGCTGCAGCTCGGACGCCAACACGTTAAGGACGACTTCCGAATCGTTTGTGGTGTTCAGGTGGCGCCGTTCTTCCCGCGTCAGCACGTCGGCCAGTTCGGCGGCATTGGTCAGATTGCCATTGTGCGCCAGACAAATTCCATAGGGCGCGTTGACGTAGAACGGCTGGGCTTCGGAAGCACCGTCACAGCCCGCGGTCGGGTAACGCACGTGACCGATACCCACGTTGCCGCGCAGCTCGAGCATGTGGTGCTGCTGGAACACATCGCGCACCAGGCCCGCCCCTTTGCGCACGCACAACTCGCCCGCATCGGCGGTCATGATGCCCGCGGAATCCTGGCCGCGGTGCTGCAACACGGTCAGTGCGTCGTAAATGCGCTGATTGACCGGGCTGGTACCGACAATGCCTACGATGCCGCACATGGGTGTTAGGCCGTTGCTTCTGAGGCGAGCACTCTACTCTCTCCGACCAGCACGCGCAGCACATTGCCGGCATGCTCGGCGTACGGCACCAGCGTGGAGCTGCGGTACCAGTGTTCCTCGTTCAAGCGCACCGCGTGGCACAAGATGGCCAGTACGCCCAGCGCGACCGCACCGCGAAGAAAGCCAAACAGGAAGCCCAGGAAGCGGTCCATGCTGCTCAGCAGTGACACGCGCACGAATTGCTTCACGATGGCGCCGATCGCGGTGCCGAGCACCAGCACCGCGACAAAGATGATGGTGCGCGCCGCCCAGGGTCGCACGGTCTCGGCGTTCAATGCGCCACCCAGATGCGGCTCGAGCACGTAGGCGAAGTGCCAAGCCAGCCAAAAGGCGGCCAGCCAGGTAACCAGCGAGATCACTTCCCGTACAAAGCCCCGATAGACGCCGGCCCCGCAGGAAAGCGCCATCAGCGCAATGATTACGTAATCGGTCCAATTCATACGTCAACCTGCCTAATGGGTCGCGCCCGCCGCGAACGGTGCTGAATTCTACCAGTACCTGACTATGGGGACGCGTTGCACAGGTCTCAAGGCACGGTATTGACAATGGGCTTAAGTCCACTCGCCTGCATTTTCTGTTTAAGTGCGACGGCGGTCGGCGCGTTCGGGCTGGGCCGCACTTCGAACCCGGAACAAGCCGCGATCATCCGGACCGGCCACTTCCACCGTAAAGCCCTTCGCCGTGACCTGTTTGGCCATGCGCTCAGCGTAGTCGCGCCGCGCAAAACTTCCCACCTGCACGGTCCATCCGGACTTTATCGTACCCTGCCGTGCCGGTGGCCCCGCGTGTGCGGCCGGGCGCCGCCGGCGCCGATTTGGGCGCGGGCGGCGAAGCCACAGGAAGGTGCGCGGTGTTCGGTAGCCGGAGTCGGCGTCGGCGTCGGATGCAGTGGCTGCTGGCGCGCGGATGCCGCGGGCGCAGTGGTCGGCGCATTCGGTGAGTTGCTCGATGCGGCTGTCGCAGGAATGGCGATCGCAGGAGCGTTCGCGCCCGGAGGCTGCGCCGTAGCGGAGTCGCGCAGATCGATGGTGTACGAGCGAACCGGCGGCCCGGCGCTGGCACTCAGTCCAGACTTGAGCCCCGCACTGGGCGGCCCGCGAAACAACTCGGGCACCAACAACACGACCACGATGACCACGATGGCCGCGCCGGTAAGTCGTTCCTTCAGGTGATCTTGCAAGCGCAGGGGTCCTCGCAAATGGATGCCATCATTATAACTGACGAATCCGCAGAGCCGGGCCCACGGTATGAAACGATCCGCATACCACCACCCGATCGCCGGGCCTGCGCGAGCTGCCAACGCGCGCTGCGTGGCGGACTCCACATCGCCGGCCAGCTCCACCGGTGCCCGCAGCGCGCCGAGGCGCGGCCTCAGTTGCTCCGCGCTCAGTCCCGCGCGGCCCGGTAAGCGTGCACAACAGCCAATAATCGGCCAGCGGTGCCAAGTTGCGCGCCGACGGCGGCAACGTCCTTATCTTCGAGCATGCCAATGACGATGATTGTGCGCCCTGCTATGGGTCGCGCCCGCAACTCGGCGGCCAAGACCTGCGCGGCCGCTTCGTTATGCGCAACGTCGAAGACCCATTCGACCGGCCCCGGAATGATTTGCAGGCGACCCGGTAACCGGACGCTGCGAAGCGCGGCGGCGACCGCGATGGGATCGGGGGAAGCAGGACACTTCAAAACCCGCCATGCGGTGAGGGCCACGGCCGCGTTCCGGTACTGGATCTTGCCTGGAAGGACCGGTGCGGGCAGGCGCGCGCAGCTACAACCCTCAGCCTGATAATCCCAGGTGCCGATCCTCGTGGATACGCCAGCTAAAATCCCGTTCCGCGGTGAGCACCTTGCACCCGAGCGCGGCCAGCGCCTTTCCGACCGTGACGGGCATGTCGCTGCTGCCCAGCACCACCGGGCGCCCGGCCCTGAATATGCCGGCCTTCTCCGCGCCGATCGATTCGAGCGTACTGCCCAACCAGTCACAATGATCCAGCCCCACCGAACACAGGACGGCGAGGTCGGCATCGACGATGTTGGTCGCGTCCAGCCGCCCGCCCAGTCCCACCTCGAGCACTGAGAAATCTACCTTGCCCGCACGGAATGCCAGCAGCGCCGCCAGCGCATTGAATTCGAAATAGGTCAGCGATTCCTTGCCGCGCGCCGCCTCGATCTGCTCAAAGGCAGCGCACAGCTGCGCGTCTTCGATCTCAAGTCCATCGATCGTGATGCGCTCCTGGTATCGCCACAGGTGCGGAGAGGTGAACAGTCCCACGCGCTCCCCGTGCGCCTGGGCGATCGATGCCAGAAACGAAGCCGTCGATCCTTTTCCATTGGTGCCACCCACCAGAACGGTGCGCCCCGCGGGCGGGAGCAGCGCCAGTCGCGCGGCCACCGCGCGCACGCGCTCGAGCCCAAGGTCAATGGCGCGGGGGTGCAGATCCTGCTGATAGGCCAGCCACTCGGCCAGCGTGCGCCCGGTGGGCATCGCCAATTTCTTTGTGGGCTAGGCGGCCGCGAGCGGCGGCCGCTTTTGCAAAAGACGCAGCAGCGCGGCGAGTCGATCGCGCATTTCGCGCCGGTCAATGATCAGGTCCAGGGCCCCATGTTCGAGCAGGAATTCGCTGCGCTGAAAACCCTCGGGGAGCGTTTCACGAACCGTTTGCTGGATGACGCGCGGTCCGGCAAATCCGATCAGTGCGCGCGGCTCGGCCACATTGAGGTCCCCGAGCATCGCCAAGCTCGCCGACACCCCGCCCGTGGTCGGATCGGTCATGACGGAAATAAAGGGCAGTCCGGCGCGCGCGAGGCGAGCCAGCGCAGCGCTGGTCTTGGCCATCTGCATCAGTGACAGCAGCGCCTCCTGCATGCGCGCCCCGCCGGTCGCCGAGAAGCACACCAGCCCCACCTTGTGCTCGATGCAGTATTCGACCGCGCGACGAAACCGCTCGCCGACCACCGATCCCATGGAGCCGCCGAGAAATTGAAACTCGAACGCGCAGGCCACCACTTCCTCCCCGTGAAGGCGCCCGGCCAGCGCAATCAGCGCATCGCGCTCGCCGGTGGCCTTCTGGGCCTGCGCCAGGCGGTCCTTGTAGCGCTTGGTGTCCCTGAATTTCAGCGGATCCTCGGGCTGCACCTGGGCGCCGATCTCCTGCTTGTCCCCCGGATCCAGGAAACGACTGCAGGCGCAATCGAGCACCGATGCGCATGTGATGCGAGCACTTCGGACACACGTTCAGGTTTCGTTCGAGTTCGGCGCGATAGAGCACCGCGTCGCACGCGGGGCACTTGATCCACAGGCCCTCGGGAACGGAACGCGAGCGGCGTTCGGTCTTGATGCGCGAGGGGACGATTTTCTCGAACCAGGTCAAAGCGCAGGAACCTCGCTGACGGGGTAGAAATCGATCATACCGGAATCGTCCGGCAGTCCGAACTGCGCCGAGTATTCCACGCTCCAGAAATAAAGCCCGTGCGCGGCGGCGGTGACCTCCCCGGTGCTGCGATCGCGGGATTCGAGCTGTTCCCGGGCGCGCTCGGTCCCCGCCTCCCCCCGCCCCACCGCCAGGAGCGTGCCCACGATGTTGCGAACCATATGCTGCAGGAAGGCATTGGCGGTCACCTCGATGCTGATCCAGTCTGCCGCGCCGCCGCACGCTGCAGTTTCTCTATCGTGCGCACCGGCGAGTCGGGCCTGGCACTCGGCGGCCCGATAGGCGCTGAAGTCGTGCTCGCCTATCAGGGTATCCGCCGCCGCCTGCATGAGGTCGGTCTGAAGCGGCGGATAGACGACCAGGGCGCGGCCTGCGGCCAGCGCCGATCGCGTGGGCCGGTTGAGCACCAGATAGCGGTAGGAGCGGCGCAGGCCGAAAATCGGGCATGGAATTGTTCCGTGACCGGATGCACCCAGCGCACGTTGATCGAGGAAGGCAACACGCTGTTGACGCCAAACTGCCAGGCGCGCTCGCTTCGCTGCGCTTCGGTGTCAAAGTGCGCCACCTGAGCGCGCGCGTGCACCCCGGCATCGGTGCGACCGGCGCAGGTCAGTTCCACCGGCGCATCGGCGATGCGGGAGAGCGCCTGCTGCAAGGCCTGCTGAACGGAGCAGGAGTGAGGCTGGCGCTGCCAGCCATGGTAGGCCGTGCCGTCGTACTCGACCCCGATCGCCACGCGGCCCATGGGCCGGCGGGTCAGCCGGGGAGCGAGTCGACCAGTCGGCGAGCTTCGGTCTTCTGGGACGCGGAGCCTTCCGCCAGGACCTCTTCGAGGATGCTGCGCGCACCCTCGGGATCGCCCATGTCCATGTACGCACGAGCCAGATCGAGCTTGGTGCCGACCTCGCTCATGGTCGCCGGTTCGGTCTCGTTCAACTGCGGTTGAGCCACTCAGGCGTTGGGTCGCCGCGAACGCCCCTTCGTTCGGCGCCGCGCTTTGCCCGACATCCAGATCGAGCGCCCCGCCGGGCTCGCCCGGTCATGTCCAGACCACCCAGGTCCAGATCCACATCGCCCGCACCCTGCCCCTTTAGCGCCTCGAGCTGCGCTGTGAGGCCTTCCCCGGCGGCGGTGCCGGGCATGATCGCCGTGGCCAATGCCGTGGGAGCATCATCGGCGCTGGGCTTGGAAACTCCATCGCCGATGTCCTTGTCGGTGAACAGCCAGGTGCCGCTGGCGGTCCCGGCGGGCGATGAAGGCATGAGTTGCGTATCGTTGGATTCGGACTGCGCCCTGGAAAACAGGTCGCGCGTTTCCTCATCCAGGCTCGTCATCGCCGTGCTGGAGGAATCGGAATCAGAGCTGGGGATGCTGGCCCGTGTCGGCTCCCGACACGCTCAAGCCCAAATCCACCACCGACAGCTCGGCGGTCGGATCGGCGCTCTGCATCAGGTTGCGGCTGCTGGCATCGAGCTTCTGGCGGATGGTCGGGCTCTCGACATCCGGGGTCATCAGGTTCTCGACCGTCGGAGAGTCGGGGCTCGGATCGCCAAAATCCAAAGTCACGGTCGGGGACTGCACCATCTCGCGCGTCGAACCGGTGGCATCGCCGCCCCGAGCCGGATCGTCGAGCACAAAATCCACGCCGGTATCGCCTACGGCGCGTGCCTCGCCCGTGGACTCCGTTCCGCCCAGAGCAGCGCCCAGATCCAGGTCCACGGCATCGCCCGGGGAATCGGAGGTAACGGTCGGTTCGCCGAGCAAGTCGAAATCGACGCGATTCTGGCCACCCTCGAGGTTCAGATCGACCCCGGCGCTGCCCACGCCGTGCAAGCCACCGGCACTGGCGAACAAGGGATCCTCCGGCGCAATCTGCCGGCCCATGATGACGATCTTTTCCCACTCGCCTGCGATCGCCTGATCGCGCTTCGCAGACAGTTCGCGGGCCAGTTGCAGGAACTGCTCCTTGTTGCCCCAGACGAAGAACACTTCGAGCAACTTGAGCTGCAAGTCGCGTCGCTGGGGCTCACGGGAAATCGCAATGCGCACCAGATCGGCGGCCTGGTCGTACAGACCATAGGCCATGTGGAAATCCGCCTCGGCCAGCGGATCACCCTGGTCCAGCGCCACCGCCGTGCCGCTGGCGGAAAGCGCATCGTCGGTGACCGGCACGGCGCGCAGCGGCGCCGAATCGCCCGCCGCCCATGCGCGGCATCGGATGAGCGCCCGATTCTTCGACGACAAATGAGGAGTCCTGCTTGCTCTGGAGCGTGCGCATGGGCTGCGTTTCGGCCTGCTTCGCCTTAGCGGCGGCGGCCTCGAAGGCCGGGTTGGTCAGCCGATCAAAGGTATGCCCGAAATCCTGCTCGCGACGCGCCTTGAACTTGCGGATTCCAAAAACGGCCGCGAACAGCACCAGCGCGAGACCAAGCAACAGATACCAGTTCGAGGCCAGCCAGCCGAGCAAACCTCCGCCTTCCTCGGTGGCCGCGGGAGGAGTCATCTTCTTGACTGCAGGCGGCTTGGGTCGTGGCCGGCGCAGTTTCCTTCGGCGCCTCGGCGACGGGCGGCGGGGTCTCCTGAGGCGCGGGCGTCGGTGTTACCGCCGGTGGCTTGGCCGGAGTCGGCACGGGCACCGGGGCGGGCGCGCGGGCCGCACCTCCGGAATTGAGTTGCTGCTGGAGTCGCGCCAGTTCGGCGTTCTTCAGTTCCAGCAGGCGTTGCGATTCGTTCAGCTGCTTCTGGAGCGTGCGTGACACGGTCCTGGAGGGCGGCGGTTTCACCGGCCGCCGCCTTGCCCGGGCTGGTTGATCCGGGCTCGGAGGGCGGAACCAGGTGGAGCCGGCCCCCTCGGCGTGGGAACCGGCCCAGGCACGATACTGCGCACTGACCTCGGCGTTGGCCTCGCCCGGGGCGATGGCCGCCAGGCTCGCCTCAGCAGGCACCTGCAAGGTCGCGCCGGCGTGCAACACGTTCATGTTGCCTTCGAAGGCGGAGGGATTGGCCTTGTACAACGCGATCAGCGCGCGCTCGCGCTCGGAGTTCGGGTAATGCTGGGCGGCGATGGCCGATAAGGTGTCCCCTCGCTGCACGACGTAGCTGCCAGATCCGGCGCTCGAAGCGGAATTAGTCGGCGGGCGGCGGCGGCCGGCGGGCCGGGCGGCGCGGCCGGCGCTTGCACTTCGGTACTGGCGGGACGTTCAACGCTGCCCGAGCGCGCTTGGGGCGCGGCTTCCGGTGCGCTCACCGCCGCAGCCGCGCTCGCCTTCTCGCCCGTAAACACGGGCGGATCGAGCAACACGGTGTACTCGCGAACCAGGCGGCCGCGGGCCCAGGTGGCCTCGATCAGCAAGGTCGCAAACGGCTCGGTCGCCACGGCGCTTGAGTGCACGTGCAGCACGTCGTGGCCGTCCGTGGACTTGGCAGGCACCAGGGTCACGGAATCAAAGTAAGCGGGGTAATCAAGCCCGTAGCGGGAAAAGCTCTCGCGGCTGGCGAGGGCGACCTTGAGGCTGCGGAGTTCTTCGGCAGTCGCCGTAAGATCGATTTCGGCATCCAGGGGGGCATTGAGGGCCGATTTGAGGTGAATGTCCCCCAATCCCAGCGCCATCGCTCCGGCCGGCATCAGGCCCGCCAGAATCAGGGCACGTACGACATAACGCGAGGACATCAGATCTCCCAGTGGCCTTTCAGAGGAGTTACTCCATTAAAAAACAGCCAGTTGCGCTGTTTTCCTTGGCCCGGCGGCTATTTGCCGGGCAATATAACTTATAAATACTCCCGAACCAAAATCTCGGCGATCTGGACTGCATTGGTGGCCGCACCCTTGCGGATATTGTCCCCGACGACCCACAGGTCCAGACCTCGCTCATAAGTCATATCCTCGCGAATGCGCCCGACATAAACCGTGTCGTGGTTCGCTGCTTCGGTAACTGCGGTCGGATAGGAGCCCGGTCGTGCGCTCATCGATGACCTTCACACCGGGGGCCTTGGCCAGTAGCGAGCGGGCGGCCTCGGCGCTGATCGGCTCTCGGGTCTCGATGTGCAGCACCTCGGAATGGCCGTAGAACACCGGCACACGCACGCAGGTGGCGTTCACGCGGATGGTGTCGTCGGCGAGGATCTTCTGGGTTTCCCAGTGCATCTTCATCTCTTCCTTCGTGTAGCCGTTGTCCATAAACCGATCGATCTGCGGCAGGCAGTTGAAGGCAATCTGCTTGGGCATCTGCTTGGGCTCCACGGGTCGGCCATTGAGCAGCTGAGCGGTCTGATCGGCGAGCTCCTCGACGGCTTTCCGGCCGGCGCCGGAAACGGACTGGTAGGTGGCCACGTTGATGCGCTCGATCCCCACGGCGTCATAGATCGGCTTGAGTACCACCACCATCTGGATCGTCGAGCAATTGGGATTTGCGATGATGCGTCGCTCGCGGTACTGCGCGATGGCCTCCGGGTTCACCTCCGGCACGACCAGCGGGATATCGGCTTCGTAGCGAAACTGTGAGGTGTTGTCGATGACCACGCACCCGGCGGCCGCGGCCTTAGGCGCGTAGAGCGCGGAAACCTCGCCACCGGCCGAGAACAGCGCCAGCTGCGCCCGCGAAAAATCAAATTGGGCGGCGTCGATGACGCGCATCTGGCGGCCCTGGAACTGCACCGTCTTGCCCAGCGAG
>CAWCJE010000015.1:0-80367 GCA_963795685.1 uncultured Gammaproteobacteria bacterium | reverse complement strand
CTGGAACTTGGGGCCGCCGACCTGCGATTCAGCCTCGAGGAAACCGAGGCGGTGCTGCTGGGGGCGAGCGGTGCCGCTCACGAGCGAGGACATGGCACGGCTGGTGGCCCGGACCGAGGGCTGGCCGATCGCGGTGCAGATGACAGCCATCTCCTTGCGTGCCGGGGGCGATCGCGGCGAGAACATCTCCGGATTTTCAGGGCCCGACTGGCAGCTGGCCAGCTACCTGTCCGAACAGGTGCTCGCTGCCCTGCCACGCGAGCTGGAGACCGTCGTCTCGCACACTTCAATCCTCAGCCAGGTCGATGGCGAGCTTACCAACTTGCTGTGCGATCGCACCGATGGCGCATTGATGCTCGAGGAGCTTGAACGCCGGAACTCTTTATTGTGCCCCTGGATGCCGAACACTGACCTACCGGTACCACCAGCTGTTTGCAGACATCCTCAGCAGTCGTCTGCAGCGCCGGGAGCCTGCCGAGTTCCGCGAACTCCACGCGCTGGCTTCCCGATGGTTCTGCGAGCGCCACGGGGTGAGCGAGGCGGTTCACCATGCGCTGCGGGCGGAGGATACGAGTCTCCTCGCTGAGGTGCTGGACGCCGCTGGGGGCTGGCGACTTATTCCGGAGGGCAGGATGGACGCGCTGGTGCTCGGACTCGCGCACGTGCCCGAGCGTTGATCCAGAAATTTCCGCGCCTCGCGCTGGCGCGCGTCTACCACCTTATCAAGCAGGGTGAGATGGACGCCGCGCGCAGCGATTACGACGCGTTTCGCGAGACCATCGAGCAGTCCGAGCTCGCACCTGCCGTGGACGGAGGTCAATCTGGTCGGCGAGGTTCTGGCCGAGTACGAAGATGCGCCGATACATCTTGAAGATTTGCTGGCGAAGGAGGCCCTGATCCGCAGCCTCCCCTCGCACGATCATCTGATGCTGTCCAACGTGTACGAGTCACTGGGCCACAAATATTGCGAGTGCGGCTGGCTGGAGCGCGCGCTGGAGCCTATCCGTCATGCCCGCGCGCACCACCTGGCCTTGCATTCGAAGTATGGCGAATTGTTTGCGCGGTTCATCGAGGCCCGTGTCGTGCTCGCGCAGGGAAGACTCGAGGAGGCGCGCGTGATGCTCGATGAGGCCGCTGCGAGCATCCACAATGCCTACGGGCCTCGCTCCGACCTCGCCGCCAACTGCGCGGCCTACCAGGCCGAGGTGCGATTCGAGCAAGGCGAGATCGGCGAGGCCATGGAATTACTGAACTGGGCGCTGCCGCACATGGAGCACTCCGATGGCTGGTTTGAGGTCTACGCCTCCGCCTTTGCGGCCGCCGTCCACGCCACCTTGGTGACCAATCCTGAAGGCGTGCCTGAAATCATCGAGCGCATGCGCAGCACCGCCCGTCGACGGCACATCCATCAACTTGAGTTGCTCGCGGACGTGCACAAAGTCGAAATCTCAATCCATGCCGGGCGCATCGCGGATGCGCTCGCCGATGCGGCGGCCGTTGACATCAACCGCCTGGCCGATGCCATGGAGGAGGAATTTCCCGTGTACCGGCAAGTTGCCATCGCGGCCTCGCTCTGCCAGATCAAGCTGCGGCTTTGCGAAGGCGATTATGCGAACGCCATGCTCCAAATCGCCACCATGGAGCGCTGGGCCCAACAGCACGGCCACGGTCGATTGCTGATCACTCTGGCCATCCTCGCCGCCGCGGCCCACGAGCTTGCCGGTTCCGCGCCCAAGGCCCTCGCGCGCCTGAATGAAGCCGTGAGCATGGCGATGTTCCAGGGCTTCGTGGGTCCGTTCCTTGAGTGCCGGCGGTTTCTCCCACTCGGGCTGCTCGACGAGGAACCCAGCCATGACGGCAAGCAGCAGACCGACCGTTTCCGCGAGAAATACATGCGGCGCCTGCGCAAGCTGTTGCGCAGCACGGCCGCCCGGCAGGGAGAATCCAACATCCTGAGCCCGCCGGAGCTGCAGACCCTGAAGCACCTGGATAAGGGCTACACCAACAAGGAAATCGCCCGGTTTTTGGGGGTGTCACCGAATACGGTGAAATACAGGTTGAAGTCGCTCTTTGCGAAGATGGGCGTTGATTCCCGTCGCGCCGCTGTCCAATTCTCCCGCGAACAGGGTTTGCTCAGCGGCTCTCCGGGCGCGGGCCATGTCTCACACCCCGAATAGCACAGCCCGGCGCGCCGCACCGATACCTCATGGCCACGCGAACGCAAAGCGCATCGCCTCAGTGATGGCGCGGGTGGGTACGCCCAGGTGCGGCTCCGCCTCAAATATCTCGTATTGGCTGCGCAATCCGTAGGCGGACAGCGGCTCAAGCCGCCGTGCCAGCGCGCCGGCATCCCACTGCTCCGCGCGAGTCTCTTCCCTACCCCCGACAACCAGCAGGAGTCGGGCAAGCGCACCTTTCGTGCCCCCGCCAGCCAGGTGCGCGGCGAACGCCCGCTCCTCGGCGAGAATTCCCTGATCGTTCCACCAGATCGAGGGACTCGCCGCGATTATTGCCACGAATGCCTCGGGATGACGATAGAGCATGTGCAGGGCGAAGAGGCCTCCGAGCGAATGCCCGAACAGCGCCTGCCGGCGTTGATTGATCTTGTAGCGGCTGACCACCGCTGACCGCAGATCGTCGAGCAGGAACCTCATAAGTTTGTCCTGGCCACCGACGGCCCACTGGGCGAACGGCGTCTCGGCGGCCGGCATGGGATCAGGAAACGGCGGCGTGAAATCCTTCATGCGCCGCTTGTAGTCGTAGGGGGCGGCGTCCGGATATCCGACTCCGACAATGAGGGTTTTGCCAATCTCCGGATCCGAGACTCCTTGCAGGCGACGGGCTTCTGCGAAGCTCCCGAAGATCGTGTTGCCATCGAGAACGTACAGGACAGGGAATCCCTCCGGCGGCGGATCCCCTGCAGGGTGCGAGATGAAGATCCGATACGTCTCGCCGGCCGAGGAGGTGAGATCCCAAGTCTCGGTGTCCGGCAGAACGTATCCGGACTGCACGTTGTAGGGGACACCCTCGGCCGCTGGTCCGGCGCTCGCAAGGCCACACGCGCTTTCCCCAGACAGGCGGTGAGAATGAACCCGGTCAATGCACGATGTGGATGACTCACGTTTGTCTCCTCTGGAGCGGGATCGACACCCCGGCTGTGATTATTCCCGCGCTCGCTGCCTATGCGTAGCACGCACAAGAACCTCCGTTGCTCCTCGCCTACCCGAAATACTTCTTTTGTTACCCGTCAAGGCGTAGCGGTGACCACTGGGAGACGTTTCTATTGCGCATCGGACACCACTGACCGCGTGCTCGCCGCGTTGCGGGCTTGCGGAATTCGAGCGGCCGGAAACGCATTTCACCTGGAGGGCAAGATGAAAGCATTGATTCTGTTCGGTGTCCTGCTCGCGGCCGCGCTTGTGGACGCGCCGCTCTCGGTGGCGGACGACGCGAACGCATGGCCCGAGGCCCAATTCGAAATCTTCAAGCTGGCGCCAGGCAAACACGAAAACTTCATCCGCAAGTTGGCGCAATGGGACCAGGTCTCGGCGGCCGGCGGCCAACCGCCCACGCAGATGTACATCCACGAGGACGGCGCTGACTGGGACATGCTGCTGTTCAAACCTTTCCCGAAAACACCCATCACGCCGGCCCAACAGGCGACGATGGATGCTAAAGCTGACGAGCTGCACTTGAAGACTGGCCCGGCCTTCTTCCTTGAAATGCGGGAAAACGTGGCCTCTCACACCGACACCAAGACCCAAGGCCCGGTGACCGCTGCTCAGTGGCTCGCTCGGCTCGATGCGTGGCGGGCCGCACATCTCGAGGCCGCAAAAAAGGGCCAATGACTAATCGGGGCAGCACGGAGGAGGAACGCCCGGCCGCGCGGCTTATCGAGGCCCCGGTTTCGCGCCGCCAATTGCTCGGAGGACTGGCGACGGTCGTGGCGCTGGCGGGAGTCTCGTACTCTCCGGCGCAGGCCCACACGTCGGGGCGGTGGGATTTTATTGTGATCGGCGCCGGTGTGTTTGGGGCCTGGATCGCCTGGAACCTGCAACGCAAGAGTCATAAGGTGCTGCTGCTCGATGCCTGGGACGCGGCGCACTCCCGCGCGTCATCGGGCGGGGAAACGCGCCTGATCCGGACGGAATATGCGGGTGACTCGCTCTATACCCGCTGGGCCTGGGAATCGCTCGGCGAGTGGCAGGCGCTTTCCAGGCGACATGACAGCCCCACCTTTCACAAGATTGGGGCGCTCTACCTCTATCCGCAGGACACCGCCTCGATCGACCGGAGCATCGGGATACAGCGAGCATTGGGCATTCCCATTGAAAAGATCGCCGCGCCGGAATTGGCACGGCGCTGGCCTCAGATCAACTTTGATGGCATCGCCGTCGGGGTCATGCAACCGACCATGGGCGCACTAATGGCCCGGCGCAGCGTGCAGACGCTGGTCGGCGAGTTCGTGACCGCCGGTGGCGCCTTTCGCACCTTCGCGGTCGATCCGCCGCGTTCAGAACGTGCCTCACTGGAGGCAATTACCGGAACGGGCGGTGAAGCCCTGCGCGCGGAGCGCTTCATCTTCGCCTGCGGCCCGTGGATGCCGAAGCTGTTTCCGGAGGTGGTTGGCGCGCGGATCGTTCCAACCCGACAGGAGGTCTTTTTCTTCGCCGCGGGAGCCGGCGATACACGCTTCGACGCCGCACATCTGCCGGCGTGGGTGGATATCAGCAGCAAGGACTACCACTATGGTTTCCCCGATATTGAAGCGCGCGGCTTCAAGATCGCCCTTGATGCCCATGGACCCGTGTTCGACCCGGATGAGACCGATCGCAGGATCACAGATCAGGGACTTGCGAATGTGCGCGCCTATCTCGCACGCCGTTTTCCGGACCTCGCCAGACGTCCGCTCGCTGAATCCCGGGTTTGCCAATATGAAAATACCGACAACGGCGATCTGCTGATCGATCGGCACCCGGCCTGGGACAATGCCTGGCTGGTCGGTGGGGGCAGTGGCCATGGATTCAAACACGGCCCGGCGGTGGGGCAGTACCTCGCCAACCTCGTGTTGGGCACGGGCAAGGCCGAGCCCCGCTTCACCCTAGCCTCTCATCCGATCCATGGCGGTCCGACGGTCGACAACAGAACCAGGACCTGATGATGAGGTTCGATTGAACCGGAGTTACACCCATGTCGCAAAATGTCGGAATTTGCCAACTTAAGATTAGCCGTCGCCGTGCGATAGGCGCGGCCGGAGTTTGCTTCGCGATGTTGAGCCAGAAAACGCTCGCGTGGTTCGCGGCTTCCGCTGCTGCCGATTCGCCGGCCGCCCAGCGAACGGCGAGGTTCGCAAAGGACAGCGAGGCGAACGGCATGGTTGAGATTTCCGGACTGCACGAGGGCAAGGGCAGCGTCAATACCAAGTTCTTCCGCTTCGATGGCGCACCCTGGCCTGCACACTTCTTGATCTATGACCTCCCGCCCGGTGCCAGCGAAGGGGTCCATGCCCATTATCTCGATGATCACAACAAGCAGGGCTCTTTCGATGGTATTACTACATCGTGAGCGGCCACGGCCAGATGGAGATCGACGGCGAGATCATCGCCGTCGCGCCGGGCGACCATGTTCATACTCCGCTGGAAGTGGCGCACGGGGTCGAGAACACTCATCCGAGTGAGAACCTGCGTGTTTTCCTGACTTACATCAAACGGGGTGAGGAAACCGCCCCGCTGCCGAACTCGAAGCCATGACACGGTTAAGAATCAGCCGGCGAACAGGAGTGCTCGACATGACCCAAGCGTGGAAGCTGCTTGTATCAAGCGTGGCGATAAGCCTCGCTTTGCCCGTGCTGGCGGCACAAGCCGAGCCCGCCCAAACCCCGCAGGCGACGCCAGCGGCGCCGCCGCCCCAGCCCGGATACACCATGCCATCGACGCAGATGTGGGAGATGGCGTCCGACGCTGGCGCGATTTATCGCATTTTCGTTTCCTTTCCCACGACCGAAATGCCCGAATTTGGCTATCCCGTTCTGTACGTGCTGGATGGCAATGCCATGTTCGCGGGATTTGCGGAAGCGCGGCGAATCCAGGAATTCTATGAGGTCGGAAAGGCCATCATTGTCGGCGTCGGCTATCCGACGGACCTGGCCTATGACGCGCGCCGGCTCGACGATTACACGGCGCCATTGCTGGACCCGCCGCCGGCAAACCTGCGGCGGCTGGCGAAGTACAAGAGCGGAGGACAGGACAAGTTCCTCGATTTCCTGACGGGCAAACTGCGCACGGAGATCGGCAAGCGCTACAAGATCAACCCCGATCGGCAGTCACTGTTCGGTCATTCCCTGGGGGGACTTCTTGCGCTCCATGCGCTCTTCACGCGTCCGCAGGCCTTTTACTCGCTCATCGCTGCCAGCCCGTCGCTGGAGTGGAACGAGCAAGGGGTGCTTCGCGACGAGCGCGAATTTACTGCGCGGCTTACAAGCGGAAAAGTGCCTAAAACTAGCCGTCTGATGGTGGTGGTCGGCGGCGCCGACATCGACGATGATCCGTATATGGCGGAGGCCTTCGCCAAGCGGATGGACCTACTGTCCGGCTATGGGTTGCGCACACGCTTTCGTCGCTATGACGGGGAGGGACACATGAGCGTGCCGGCCCGCGCGGTCACGGACACGCTGCGTTTTGCCTTTGAATCCCACTAGCGTTGGCCAACCTGATCGCCTTCTCGCAAGTACGCACCGTGGAATGGAGGTCAAGGACTCTCCCATTCCGGTCTCTACAGCGCACTACTGCGTGCGTTTAACTGTGGCGGTCCTGCCCTTGCACAGCCGCGAAATCGTTGGCGCGCGGTAACCCGTTGTCGCCCGAGGGGTCGGCGATCAACAGATCCTCGTAGAAGGCACTGAAGGGACGCTCAGGATGCCGGATCTGGATCTCCAGCACCCACAGATTGGAGGTCGGCCGGAAAGCGGCCTCGGCGAGTGCTCCGTTGTGGATCGCCGCATGCGGAAAATCCGCCAACCGATGGCCATTCATATCGAGGTTGAGCTCCCAGCCCATTTCAACCGCCCGGCGTGAGGCATAGTCATAAAGCGCGGTGCCGGTCAGACCCTGCGCCCGCCACACCGCACTGGTGTCATCGAAGAGTCTTCGCACATCACGCGCGATTCGATGCATTTCAGGATCGTTGCCCACAACGAAAGTTTCGCCCGCATCGCCTTCCCACTTCTGCCAGACCGGGCCGATGTCGATAAAAAATAAATCGTCCGACTTCAGTATCACTCCGGGCTCCGAAGGCGTGCCGAAAGACTTGAGTGTGTTTGTCCCAAAGCGCACATGTATGCCGTGCCAGCCGCGCAGCAATCCCGCGGCCTTTAGTTTCTGCCGTGTCAGCTTGAGCGCCTCTTCTTCGAGCATCCCCGGCCCTATTGCGTTGGCAATTTCGTGCATGGCACGGCGGGTCTTTTCCCGGGTGAGCACCATCATCTTGGCGTCGTAGTTGTCGCCGACGGCCTCAATCTCTTCCTGTTCGATCGACATCAGTAGTTCGTCCATGTACGGTGCAGTGGATTGTAACCCACCCACCACACGCGGCAGGACTCTCTCCGTGTTCGTTGGCTGTGACGGATCCCAGCGCGCTCCTGCAGTACCCGCGTCCACCGGAAGGGATTCTGATGATCGATAGCGTGCGCGGGAGCAGGATGCCTGCTCGTCTCTGACGCACGCGGACCTGCGCTCGATGGCCGGCACCACCTTCCGCCCCAACTGGCGCGCCATCGGCTGCTTTAGATGGTCGACCCGGGTTGTGGCCACACAACCAGCGAGCAAGTGGCAGGTTTCGTCCTTCCAGTTAGGGTTTCTGTCCTTGCGCGCGAGCTGCTCGGGAAAGTATCCCTTGGTTTTTATCGACGAGCTTACAGTGGGTTGCCACTTTGTGGACGTGGCCGCAAAACCCAGTGGTAGTGGCGCCGGGCAAGGTCGGATTTAAGATTTCGCCAGCGTAAGGGACCATTTGAACACAGCGCCCCGCGCTTTGGTCACAAAGTCTCTTCGAGTGACGATACGCCTTGCTACGTTATTGGGGTGAAACTTGCAGATTGCGTGGCTCAACACCGTGTGTCATTCATGGTCCAGGACTGCAAGGGCGGTCGCGTCACGGCACTCCATAACACTTCCGATTTCGCCGATCGTGTAGCATCGTGCCCGCTGCGCTACGTCCTACACGACGATCTGACTGCGCTTTGTGCTGACCTCGCGTATTCGATGGGTGCCCGCGCCTTCGAATGTGCGGATTTAATTTACGTACCGGCCGAGAGGGTGTGGGTCGAATGGTGCGACGCTCCCTGGCAAAGTGCGTTGGAGCGTAATGGGTTTCCGCTCGTGGATGGAGGGTGCCGCCTCGGGGGCCGGCGCGGAGCGTTCATTGAATCTTCACCCGACGGACGCCGCGGCTTGCTTCGCTCGTTCTGGAACAACCCGATCGAACCGGATGTGGTCGCAAGCAGCGTGGAGGCGTACTTCGACCTTGACACCCTGCCTGGCGAAAAACCGGAACCTCCCGACCGGCGTGTGCAGGAGGCCGTAATGGTCACCGATCCGCAGGTGCACGGCGATGACCTGCTCGGCCGCTGTTTTCGCTTTCGTTACGAACAATCCTGGTCCGACTACTATCACCGCGCCGAACTCTCGGAGGCGGCGAGCTCCGCTTTGTGGCGTCAGTCGTTGGGCACAATCGCTTTGGACGTGCCCATCATTTTAGCGTTCCTCCTACTGCTGGCGACCCGAACAGGGCTGCCCCAGCGGCAAGCTGATCTGGAGCGACTAAATCGAGCGCGTCGCCGGCGGAACCGAGCGCCATTGCTCGATCATGTCGAGGTGCGCGCACCGTTGCTTCCGGACTACGCTTATAGTTACCCCTCGGAGAATCCGCGCACGCGACTGGGGCCCCGACTACATCACGTTCGAGGGCATCTGGTACGGCGAGGCAGCAACCTGTTTTGGCGGGTCCCGCACCTTAGGGGAAACGCACGTTCGGGAGTCGTTCGAACCCGCACGGTGGTCTGGACGTTCGATGCCGACCGGAGGCAACAATCAACGAATGCCGTTGTTGCCGCCTGCTAAGCTCACGATCCTCAGATCAACCATCCAGCGTGTGACCCATAGGCCATCCGCTGCCGGTGTGCCCTACCCTGAAAAGAATGCTTCGCTACCGCTCCACAATTGCGCCAGTGATTTCAGGTTCGCCCGGTACGTGCGCGTCACATGGAATTCCTTGCCGCCTTTCGTTCTCAGCAGATATTCACTCCCTACGCCGGGCTGAATGCTCTCGACATGGGCGCCATTGACCAGCACGGATCTGTGAATTCGGATGAAACCCTCAGGGCCGAGCTGATCAGCGATCTCGGCCATGGTCTGGCGCAACAGATAGGATCCCGCCTGTTGTTGCAACAACACATAGTTTCCGTTGGCCTCCACGCTGATAATTTCGGCCACATCGACAAAGATCACTCGACCCTTGTCCTTGATGGCCATGCGGGCAGCGCGCTGGGGCCGGAGTTTCAGCTCCTTGAGAGCCCCTAAAAGGAGTTCAGCGCGCTCCTGCTGCGAGCGGCGCACCGCAATATCGAGTGCTTCGTGGACTCTGGTCGGCACCAGCGGCTTTAGGACATAGTCCACTGCCCGCTTTTCGAAAGCCTCAACCGCGTGCTCGTGATAGGCGGTCACAAAGATCACGGACGGCATCGGACCTGTCTGAAGACTCAGCTCCTCGATCAGCTGCAGGCCCGACATTTCAGGCATGTGGATGTCGAGCAGTAATACATCGACCGAGTGATTGCGAATGTGCGCGAGCGCCTGATGCGCATTCTCGGCACAGTCACACTTACTAATATCCGTCCGGGTGGACAATATCTGCGCAAGGGCCGCCCGTGTGAGCGGTTCGTCATCGACCACGAGCGCGCGCATCACGCCGGCTCCATTTCTGAAACGGACGAGCGCAGCATGGGCGCAGCCGCCGGCACCACCAATCGAGCGACTGCCTGGGTGGTCTCGACACGGAACTCAAACGACGCGAGTTCATCATTCCCATACAGATGCTGGAGTCTTGCCCTCACGTTGGCCAATCCCACCCCGAGGCCTGGTTTCGCAGCGCCCCCGATGCTATTGCGAATCTCGACCTCCAGAGAACGGTTCCTCATTCGCACCGATATCTCGACCCACCCCCCGTCCCGCGCATTCGCGATGCCATGAACCACGGCGTTCTCGACCAACGGTTGCAGCAGAAGTTGCGGAATCAGCGCCTGCTCCGCTTCCGGGGCGATATCCCAGCGCACGGTCAGTCGGGATCCCAGGCGCATATGCTCGAGTTCGAGGTACGCCCTCAGAAAGTTGAGCTCCTCCTTTACGCTGATGAGATCGACACTTCCGTGCTTGAGCACCACGCGCAGCAATGTCGCCAGGGTAAAGAGCATCCGCTGCGCCGTGGCCGGGGCGACATCGATTAGTGTGGACACGCCCTGGAGGGTGTTGAAAAGAAAATGGGGGTGAAGCTGCGCTCTTAGCGCATGCAATTCACTCTGCGCCAGGCTCTGCCTCAGTCGCAGGCGATCCATTTCCTGTTGTTGACCGCGAACGAAGTAGGTATAGGCGTGAGCGGCGATGACCACGCCCAGATACAGCAGAAACAAGTCCGCGAAGGTGCTGTAGGCCAACGCGAACAGGTTCCACAGCGAGCGCGGGCCCCAGCTCATGGTCTCTTCCATCCAGGGCGGCAGAATCAGCCACCGAATCAACGCAAAGGCGCAGCTAAAGGGAATATAGGCGAGCGCGTACGCCGCTATTCGACGAAGCTGGGTCCTCGATGCGGGCCAGCGATTTACCCAGTAAAAGATCGGCGGAGTGAGCAGCGCAACCGTGAAGTATCGGACGGCGCTCACGAGCATCTCGATTGAGAGCTCGACGTGAAGGTGTTCTAGGCGTTCCAGGTAAAAAGTCTGCCACCCGACCAACAGCGACAGGGGTAGCCAGAATAGGAGCGCCAGCGCGTACGCGCGCGCTATGAGGCGGGCGCTGTTCGATTTTCGCTCCATAACAGCCGCTCATGTTGCGGGGTTCGTCAGGCCGTGTCTATCTGAATCGGCCCCGAACCCGAAAGATGCGAAGCGCACGAGTGCGGGCGCGTCACCAGCGCTTCCTCACATTGACTATCGCCATGGTTCGGGATGCGCACAACACAGAGGTGCAGCTGTTAAATAGCGTCGGTGGGACTCGACCGGCGGCGGGGCATCGACAAAGCGCGGCGGTTTTGCCCCTGCCCTGAGCTCATCGGTCCCGCATTAGCCTCATCTCGTCACATAACGCTTTCCAAATCATTGCGCGTCTCTATCGTCCCGAACAAGGCACGTTTCGTCGCACATCAGCGCACGCGGTCGCGGCCGCGCAACACGCCTGCTGACGAGCCTTGCCGTTTGCGGCTCCGGTTCATTCGGGGCCATTCGCACCTCCGTACGAATTGGGGAGATGAGTACTATGGACAAACGACGCGATCAGTGGCCGGCGGGTGGGGCGCGAGCCCACAAGGCAAGTCAGCGATTCGCGAAGGCATTGGGCGCCTTGGCCATGGGCGTTGTGGGTGCCTGGGCCACGGTCGCGAGCGCACAGGCTCCGGCAACGACCACGGCCGCAGCCGCCGTCCCGCTGGAGGAAGTGGTCGTCACGGGAACTCGCATCGCGGCACCCAACGCGGTGAGCACCAGTCCCATCCAGGTCATTTCATCCGAGTCGATCGCGACGTCCGGCAAAACCGACATCAGCGACATCATCACGCAGCTTCCGCAGAATTTTAATAACGGTATTGGGCAGGATCTCGGCAACGGGACGAGCGGACTGACCACCGCCGGTGGCGTCGCCACGGCCGACCTGCGCGGACTCGGACCCAATCGGACCCTGGTTCTGGTCGACGGGCGTCGGCTCGGACAAGGCTCGCCCTACACGGCGATTCAATCGCCGGCACCCGATCTGGATCAAATCCCTGCCGGGCTCGTGGATCGCGTCGAAGTGGTGACGGGCGGCGCGTCCGCGGCCTACGGGTCCGATGCGATCGCGGGTGTCATCAATTTCATCATGAAGAAAAATTTTGAGGGCTTCCAGGTGGAGGGCCAGCTGAATACAAACTGGCACAGCAACCAGAACACCTACATGCAGGATCTGACCACCGGATTCGGGGCCACGCCGGCCACGGGAACCGTCTGGGACGGTCACCAGCGGACTTTCAACGTCCTTATGGGCACGAATTTCGCGGATGGAAAAGGCAACGTGACCGCCTATTTCAGTTACCGCCACGCCGATCCGGTACTGAGCAGTCAGCGTGACTTTGGCGGGTGCCAGCTCAATCCGGTCACCGACGCCAATAACAACGTAACGAGCCTCGCCTGCGGCGGCTCGTCCAACTCCAACTGGTTTCAACCCCTGACCGGTCCCAGCGCCAACACCATCTACAGTGTCCACGGCGCTGGCTTTATTGAGCAGGGGGGCGGCGTGGTCACCTCGCCGCCATCATCATTCAACTCGCAGCCCTACATCTACATGACACGTGAGGACGATCGATATAACGCCGCGTTTCTTGCCCATGAAGAGCTGACGGACTGCCTTTCAGCCGTATGCCGAATTTTATTTCATGGATGACAGGACGCACCAGGAAGTCGCGCCTTCGGCGCTGTTCAAGGACAGCAATCCGCTGGATCCGTTTGGAACCGGCAATTATCCGGTCAATTGTGATAACCCTCTGCTGAGCGGATCGCAGGCCTCCATTCTGTGTTCGCCCGCGCAGCTCGCCTATGTCGCCACGAACCCTGGCCAGGCGTGTATCTACCAGACCGATCCGACCTCAGGTCTTGCGAGCTCGCCCAACTGCGCTGACGTACGGATCGGGCGCCGAAACATCGAGGGCGGCGGGCGCTCCTCCGATTTTGAGCATGAAAATTATCGTGCGGTATTAGGCACCCGCGGAGATTTTGGAGATTCGTGGAGCTACGACGCCTACGGCCAGTACTTCTACACGACATTCTTCAACTCGCAACAGAACTACCTGAGCTTCCAGGCCATCGACAATGCCCTGCAGGTGACGGGTACGCCCACGCAGCCCGTGTGCATCAGCGGCGGATCGTGCGTGCCCTACAATATATTCTCCGATGGAGGGGTGACGGCGGCGCAGACCCAATACCTGAACCTCCTGGGCACCGGCCAGGGGACTTCCACATTACGGACGCTGCACGCAGAGATTACCGGTCAACTGGGCGCGTACGGCCTCAAGTCGCCCTGGGCCACCGACGGACTTGCGGTGAATCTGGGCTATGAGCACAGGAATGATCATGAGTTCTTCCGGCCCGACTCCGCGGAGCAGAGCGGTCTGCTGTCGGGTTTCGGCGCAGCCGCGGTACCTATTGATAACTCGGTATCCGTCTCCGAGGAGTTCGTGGAACTGCGCGCGCCCCTCCTTCAGGATGCGCCCGGTGCACACGACCTGCTGTTTGACACCGGTTACCGGCGTTCGGACTACTCCACGAGTGGAGTGACCAATACCTATAAATTTGAAGTGCAATACGCACCGATCGCCGATTATCGCCTGCGCCTCTCCTATGACAAGGCGATCCGGGCACCCAGTGTGGTGGAACTCTACAACCCGCAATCGGTCGTGACACTCGCTCTGGGCAACGATCCTTGCGCGCCGACCTTTACCGCCAGCGGCACGATCCAAGCGCCGGCGGCCTATAGCCTTGCGCAATGCCAACGAATGGGCGTCACAGCCGCCCAATACGGCAATGGTGGCACCACCAACACGATTCCGCAGGGAACGGGAAGCCAACTGTCGGGCTTGCAGGGAGGCAACCCGAACCTGCTCCCCGAGGAGGCGGAAACCTACACCATCGGCCTCAATTTCGCGCCCAGCCAGCTGCGGAACTTCACCGGCAGCCTCGACTACTACCACATAGCCTTGAAGGGCGTGGTGGGGACGGTACCGGCAAACGTGATCTTCAGCCAATGCGCCAATACCGGCGACCCGTTCTATTGCAGTCAGGTCTTCCGCAATCCGGTCACGGGTGGGCTCAATACCATCGGCAGTCCCGCGGGTGGCGGGTACGTTTTCCAGACCAGCATAAACACCGGTGCGGCGCTGGTGAGCGGTCTTGATCTGCAGTTGTACTACAAACAAGATCTTCCAGGAGGCTGGGGCCACCTGGCATTTGAATTGAACGGCGCCTATTTGCAGCACAATGAGACAACACCGGTGCCGGGTGGCGCAACGTATGACTGCGTCGGATTGTTCGGCGCGACCTGCCAAACGGTCAATCCGCACTGGCGACACATTCTTCGCACGACGTGGCTGACGCCCATCAACCTCAGTTTGGCCGCGACGTGGCGTTACATGGGAGCGGTGTCACAGGACAACAATTCCTCCGACCCGACATTGCACCTGGCGACCTTCGGTGGACTGGATCTGGTCAACGGCCACATCCCCTCGTACGGCTACCTGGATTTGGCTGCGTCCTGGCGTTGGCATGAAACCCTGACTGTGCGCGCTGGCATTAACAACGCGCTTGACAAGGATCCACCGCTTCTCAGCACCACGATCGTCCCTGGAGGTCAGGCCAACACCAACGACGTCTACGACATGTTTGGCCGGCAGCTTTTCCTGTCGTTTACGGCAAAATTCTGAGCGGTAAGGTGCGCACAGCAACATACGCGGATAAGGCGCTATTCCTCGGAGATTCCCTAGTGCAATCCGCGTTTCCAACCCAATCACGGCGAGGGGTCTGCCGGCTGGTGTTCGTTGCGGCCTGTTCGCTGGGCGTCGGATATGGGTGCGCCACCGCTAAGCCGCCTGCGCCAGCGCCTCCCGTGCAGGTGGCACGCTCGCCCAATGCGAGCGATCTGCAGTGTACTTCGGAGAAGGTCACAGGTTCACTTGTGCCCACGCGTGTGTGCACATTGAAAAGCCAACGGGATGCAATTCGTGAGCATACCCAGGACGCCCGCGACGCCTTGAACAATCAGGTAATCGCCGCCTGTCCGGGGACACCCGGCTGCATGTGATCAGGCAAGGGGAAGAGCGTATCTAAGGGCACGGTCCCTTACGATGAACAGTCCCTTGTCTCAGAATACGTTACCCGGCCAGGCGACTTCCCCGCGACGTGACAGGGGCTCCGATCCAGCTCCATCTGACGGGAATCGATAAGAGACGACGCCCACCCCCCTGGATCCCGTGCCGCAATCCGCTGGTGCAGCCGTTTCCTTCCGCTCAACGCAATGCCGCGCCTGGGCGCGGGACCACGGGCAGGAAATAAGGCATTTCGCGAATTAGATGCTCGTGCGCCTATTCCTCGTTCGGCGGTCGATGTCCGCTTCGTTGACCGAGTTGTACTTTGCGCGGATCATCCCTGTATGGCCAGAAATGGCCCCGCCTGACCACCAATCAAAATCCCGGAGTACCTCGATGAACGATGAAGCTTTCAATCTGAGCGTACGCCAGTTCCTTAAGTCCTTCGGCGTTCAGGGTCAACACGAGATTGAGCAGGCTGTGGCGAACGCGCTGGCGCGCAACGTCATATCCGGAGCTGAGAGACTCCCCGGCACAATTAAGCTGGAGATACCTGGCCTGAAGCTGAAGCTGGAGGTCAAAGGGGAGATCACGCTGGAATAATCCGCTCCTGTCCTCAGGAATTGCCGGGCTCAGGGCCTTGACACTTCCGTAGTCGGCGGCGTCGCTTCCTGCCACTCACTTGTTTCGGATGGTGGGACCCGAATTATCAAGATGGGTTGGAGAGCTGTAGATTGCGCGGTCCACTTTAACCAGCACGCTGTACCTGTGGATCTTAACGTCGGTGTTGTCATCGAACGCGGTGATCTCATCGCCGACCACGACGTTTGCAATGGGATTGGCTTCGTGAAACGCAATGGCGACGAAGGAAAATTTCTCGCTGTTCTTCCCATGCCTCCATTTGACGTGGCCCTTGCCTATGACGGTCAGGTCATTGGGATCAAAAGAGAATTTGGGCGGTTTGCTGTTATCGATCGTCACGTCGACCGTATTAGGTGGAGTCATTCGGCTTCTCCTTTGTTCTAATTTCCATACGTAATCCGACGCGGGCTCATCCCGATGCCCTACCCGCCGATGGCCCGCCCGAGATTACTCCCTTTGGTTTGCCTCATCCAAGCCCAGTAACGCGCTGATGCGTCGCACTACTTCAGGATCCGGCCGGTAGGCGACCTTCTTCGCCGCCAGCAACGCCTCGAAATCCGGCGTACGGTAGCCCATCGTCCCCAGCTTCTGGAGCGTTGGTCGGGCCGCGCCCGGGTCGTTGAGCCATAGCCACGCGCTCGCCGAGGCGGCAAGGACATTCGGATCATTTCCTGCCTGCGCGAGCGCGGCGAGCCAGTCCCGGGCTTCTCTCCAGTACTCAGCGCTCGCGGTCCCCTTGGCGCGCCGTGCGGCAAGATTTCCGCTGACGATGTTCGCTTCTGCGGCCAGTACGGTGAGGTGGACATCGGTCGGGCTCATCGCACGTGCCGCCTTGATCGTGGCCGATGCCCTGCCCAGCAGTTGCTCCGCGGCCGCGTAATCCTGCCGGGCGATGCGCACGCGAGCCGCTTCCACCTGCGCTGCGGCCAGGCCTTGTGCCCAGCGCGCATTGGTCTTATCGGTCGCCACGAGCTCCTCCAAGAGTCGTACCGCATCCCCGGCCAGGCGCCCTGCTTCATCGAGCTGACCGCGCTGACGCAGTATTCCGGCGAGCAACTGACTGTAGGAGGCCAGGTCCTCCCGCCAAGGCGTCTGCGAACGATCAAACGCGACCAGGGCCTGGGCGATGCTGACGGCATTCCGGACGTATTTGAGCGCGGCCTCCCCCATCCCGCACATGGCCAGCGTCCGCCCGAGGATCGCATCGGCAATCAGCAAATCCTCCTGGGCCTCGTAGTTCTTCGGATCCAACGCAGCCAAGGCCGCCTTGATGCGCTGATCGTCCCGATAGGCCTCGATCGCCTCCACCAGCCGGCCCTGCTCGAGCGACACCTTGCCCAGGTTGTCATAGGCGTATCCGAGTTCCGATTGCCACCGAGCGTTGTTGCGTTCACGGGTGGTGAGAACCTCGAACGCCTGTTGCACCAGGACGTACAACTCCTTGGCGGCTTCGTACTCCCCGCGCGCCTCGAGAACCCGGCCCGCGTTGGTGCGTGCGGAGGCCAGGCTGAAGGTGAGCTCGGTATCGTCCGGCCGAACGGCCGTCTCCTTTTGCAGGATCTCGATGGCGCGTTGGAAGTTCTCCAGGGAATGGTTCAGCTCGCCCTGGTACCAGTAGGCATTGCCGATCCAATTGAAGCTGTTCCCGTAAGCCACCTGGCGTGCAGAGTCCAAGGGCGCGCGCTCGACCAGTTCGCGGGTCAGGGCTGAGGCCGCCTGATAGGCCGCAAGCGCCGCCGGGAGTTTCCCCTGCGACACACGGATGCTGCCGATGTTTTCCAGGGCCTTGGCGCGCAGCACCAGGACCTGATCGGACATGTCGGTGGTCGGGAGCGACTGGAAGAACTTCATCGCCTGGTTGTTGGTGGCCTCGAGAATGTCCAGTCGCTGCACGTGGCTTAATTTCTCGTTCAGATCGCCGAGCATGAACTCGATCAGGCTTTCCGCTTGCTTCTGGCGGCGTTCGGCCGCCTGGCGCGCGGCCATCGCGTTGATGGCCAGAGCGGAAGTGACCAGCATGGCCAGGAGCGATACGGCAGTGACGGCGATCATGTGGCGCATGTGCCGCTGGTGCTCGCGCTGCTTGAGCGCATCGAAGCCGATCCCGAGCATGCCGGCGATGATTTTTAGTTTGGCGTTGGCCTTTCCGTCCTTGCCGGCCCGGGCGTCGGCGGCAATCGGGGCGGCGCGCTTTGGCGTGGGTTCTCCATCAACGCCAAACTGCTGACGCAGCGCCGGTGCAAAACATTCCTCCGCCTTCCGATCGTTGGAATCGCTGGCATTGGGCTCGCCGTCCACGACGAGGCAGAAAATGCGATCGGCCCGACCGAGCCGCTTGAATGCGGCGATCTCCTCGTTGACGTAATTTGAGACCGCCGACCGTGGCGAGCAGACGACGATCAGACTGGCCGAGGCGTTTAGCGCTTTGTTGACGACGCGTTCCAGATCCGCGGCGCTCGGCAACTCCGGGCGGTCCCGGAATATCGGTGTCAGGCGACGCGGGATAACGCCCACGTCAGTGTGCATTCCGACCAACCGCTTCGGGACGCGGTAGGTCTCCAGCGCCTTTTGCAGCCATACCGCCCAGTTCTCATCCTGGTGACTGTAGGCGATGAATGCGCGGTATCTGGAATCCGCGACGGTTGCAGAGGCGTTCACTAGCGATCCCGCCCTCGTTTTGAACTGTAATGCTGCTCGCCAAAAGCTTAGCACGACCCGGGGCCGTGGCCTCGAAGTCACAGTTGTCGGCCTGGACACAGCGGTCCGCGGCGCGAGCTCGCACCGGCCTTGGGTTTTCACCTGCCGGACGCCCCACTGGACCGCTTCGCCGGCGACTCGTAAAGGGGCTCAGGAGGAAATCACATCGGCTACAGAAGTTTCTCGGGACGGATGGGGAGCGATCGAATGCGTTTGCCGGTGGCATTGAAGACCGCGTTGGCCACCGCCGCGTTCATGCCGACGATCCCGATTTCCCCGATCCCCTTGATGCCGAGCGCGTTGACGCGCTCGTCGGCCTCCGGAACCATGATGATCTCGACTTCGGGGATATCGGCATTGACCGGGATCAGGTAGTCGGCCAGGTTGTCATTGACGTAGCGGGCGGATTTCTCATCGATTTCCGTCTCTTCATGAAGGGCGGAGGACAGTCCCCAGATTGCACCGCCCATGAATTGGCTGTGCGCCGTCGTTGCGTTGACGATCGTTCCGGCCGCGAATGCCGAGACGACGCGGTGCACCCGCACTTCGCGGGTCCGCTCGTGGATCCGCAGCTCGACAAAGTGCGCTCCGAAGGCGTAAGCAGTCACGTCCTTGCGGGACGCGCCGCCGAGCATCTTGGGCTGACCTTTGCTCATCTCCGAGAGCGCAGAGGGAGGCAGTCCCTCGGGGACATGCTCGGCGTAGACTTCCAGGCGATGCCCGGCGCGCGCTAGGGCCGCCTGCAGGCTCTCTTCACGGCCGGCGCCCGACAACTTCAGGTTCCGGAGCTGGAGCGAGGCCGGGTCCAAACCATGAAAGGGGCTGTGCAGATCTTTGACAGCGGCCTGCGCAATCTTGTCTCGCAGCTGCTCGCACGCCTTGGCGACCACCAGACTTGCCGAGGCCGCATTGTTGGAGCCTCCGGCGATCATGATCGGCGGGAGATTGCTGTCGCCCATATGGACCGTCACGTTTTCAGTGGGGAGCCCCAGCGCTCGGGCCGCCACGATCGCGACCGTCGTATAAGCGCCGGTGCCGATCTCGTGGCCCGCGAGGCCGACGGTGGCTTTGGCTTCTGCGGTAAGGGCAATCCGGCAGGCCGCGGGTCCGATATTGCTCGGGTAACAGGCGGTGGCGCACCCGTACCCCACCAGCCAGTCCCCCTCGCGCACCGAGCCGGGTACCGCACTGCGCTTGGACCAGCCGAACTGGGCCGCCGCGCGATCGAAACACGGCATCAAGGATCGCGAGGAGAACGGGAGTGCCCTCCACGGGGTCGGTCAGCGTGTCGTTGACGCGCCTGAGTTCGATCGGGTCCATGTGGAGCTGGTGCGCGAGTTCATCGATCGCGCTTTCGAGCGCGAACATGTACGGTGTCTCGGGCGGCGCGCGCATAAAGCCCGGTGTGTTTCGATCCGCGTGGACGATGTTCACGGCCGTATGTATGTTGGGACAGGCATACATGCGCGCGGTCGATTCCACCCCGGCGACGTTGTACGGCGAGGGGCGCGAGGTCACTTCCCAGCCTTCGTGCGACAAGGACAGCAAGCGGCCGTCCGCCGCTGCGCCGAGCCTGATGTGATGGCGCGTCTCGGCACGAAAGGTCGCGATCGTAAAACCCTGGTCCCGGGTGGGCACCAGTTTTAAGGGCCGGCCCACCCGCTTCGCGACGCGCGCAATCCAGTGCGTGCGGGGGTTGGGTCCCTTGGAGCCAAAGGCCCCTCCGATGTAGCGGGAGATCGCCCGCACCTGTTCGGGGTCCACCTTGAGCTGCTTGGCGGCCGAGGCCTTGGTGCCCCACATGAACTGCGAGGGTTCATAGATCGTGAGCTGGCCGTCCTTCCACGCGCAGGTGATCGTGAAAAGTTCGATGGGATTGTGGTGCTGGGCCGGGGTGGAATAGTGCCCTTCGAACTGGACCGGCGCCTGGGCATAGCCCTCCTCCGCGTCACCTTTCGAAGGATCCGGGCCGCGTTCGGTCTTGTGAGGCTCGATCGAAACCCCGGGAGAGTCAAAGGTCGCGCTCGGTGCCTCCTCGTCGTAGCTCACCTTCGACTTGTGAGCCGCCTCGCGCGCCGCCTCGAAGGTCTCGGCGACGACGATGCCGATCATCTGCCCTTCGTGCCAGATCTGGTTGCTTTCCAGAGTCGTCGTTGTCGGGCCACCGTCCGGTCCCCTGGCCGGATCAAAACCACCGCCGACATTCTCGTAGGTCACAATGTCGATCACACCCGGCACCGCACGCGCCTCGGCCAGGTCGAACGAACGAATCCGGCCGCGCGCAATGCGGCTGGTGATCAGGTAGCCAAAGACCGGATGCGGCACCGGTTCGTCGGAGGCATAGCGCGCCGCCCCGGTCACTTTGGCCAGGCCGTCAACGCGGGCAATGGGTCGTCCTAATTGATCGCTGAGTGCAGACATGTCGCGTGGCTCAGGTGGGCGAAGCGCTTAACGATTGGGTCTCGAGCAAGGCGCGCACCAGCGTGCGCCGCGCCAGTTCGGGCTTGTAGTCGTTGAACCCGTGGGTCTGCGCGCCCTGCAATGCGAGACGCGCCGCCGCTTCGGCGTTGGCCTCGTTGAGCGAGCGACCGGTTAGGGCATTCTCCGCCTCGACGGCGCGCCAGGGCCGATAGGCCACACCGCCCAACCCGATACGCGCGGCACGTACGGTGTCGCCCTCCAGATGCAGCGCGACTGCGGCCGAGGCAATCGCAAACTCGTACGAAGCACGATCGCGGATCTTGAGGTAACTCGACCGGGCCGTCCACGGACCCGCGGGAATGCGAAAGGCCGTGATGATCTCCCCCTCCTTCAGCGTGGTTTCAATGTGGGGCGAGCCCGAAGCGGGTCGGTGCAACGAGGCGAAGGCGATGCGGCGCGTGCCGCCAGGACCCAGCAGATCCAGCTGCGCTCCGAGCGCCATCAAGGCGATGGCAAAGTCCCCCGGGTATTGCGCGATGCAGCTGTCATCGACGCCGAGAACCGCGTGGTTGCGATTGTAGCCGGTGATCGCCGCACACCCGGAGCCCGGTACCCGTTTGTTACAGGCCTGC
Organism: uncultured Gammaproteobacteria bacterium; assembly: GCA_963795685.1. Classification (GTDB taxonomy): domain Bacteria; phylum Pseudomonadota; class Gammaproteobacteria; order Steroidobacterales; family Steroidobacteraceae; genus FEN-1191. The sequence continues at coordinate 58,885 of CAWCJE010000015.1, read as the reverse complement.
CAGGACGGATCGCGATAGTAGGGGCAGCGCGTCCGCTGCAATACATTCCCGCCCAGCGTGGCCATGTTGCGAAGTTGCGCACTCGCGGCCATTTGCAGGCTCTGGGCGATGACGGGGTAGCGCGTCGCCACGACGGGGTGGCGGGCGACGGCCGCCATCTTGGCAAACGCTCCGAGCTTGAGCCCGGCATCGTCGGCCTCAATCGCCGCATCGCCGTGCACTGCATTCAGGTCAATCAGGCGGCGGGGCCTGAGCACATCGAGTTTCATCAGATCGATGAGCGTGGTGCCGCCCGCCAGGAACTGGGTCGAGGCATCCGTTTGGCCCTGGGCGGTGCCGCGGGCCGCGCTCGCGGCCTGCGCCAAGGTATGCGGGCGCTCAAATGCGAACGCGCGCACGTTATGTTTTCCCCATCTGCGCTCGGGCCTGCCGAATTGCCGCCACGATTTTTGGATACGCGCCGCACCGGCACAGGTTACCGCTCATGTACTCGCGGATTTCAGCATCAGTCCCCGCGTGTCCCTCTTTGACACACGCAATCGCCGACATGATCTGCCCGGGCGTGCAATAACCGCACTGAAAGCCATCCTGATCGATAAAGGCCTGTTGCATCGGGTGCAAAGGGCCTGCGGGTGGACTGAGGCCTTCGATGGTATCGACCCGGGCGCCCTGCACGGCCACCGCGAGGGTCAGGCACGAGAGAACACGCGCCCCATCGATGTGAACCGTGCATGCGCCGCACTGTCCCTGATCGCACCCCTTCTTGGTTCCGGTCAGCTGCAGATGCTCTCGCAGGGCATCGAGGACCGTGGTGCGCGGATCGAGTGTCAGTTCCCTCGCATGACCATTGACGTTCAGCCGGACCAGGGCTGGGCCGCCGGCGGAGGCGGCCTTCGCCGGAACCGCAGAAGCCAACGGGGGAGCGATCACGGCTCCGGCCAACGCCGCGCCGCCTGTCAGGATGGTTCGTCGAGTGATCGTGGGCATGGATCATCTCAAAGTGAGTAGTGGCATTTTAGGAGTCGCCGCATCAAAAGTTGGCGTCCTCTTGTCAGCCTGCCGTGGTTATTGGAGTCGGCGCCTGCCGACAGATTGCCGCTCGGTTCACTCGTATCCTGATGCCGGCCGGGCGGGGCCGAATCGGAGCCGGCCTGGAGGCACTTTATATAGAGCACGTCGACCAACGCGTGCGCTGATCAGCTTTGCAAGATAACAATCGATGGGCGCCAGTTGAGCAAGACGATCCACAAATTGCTGCCGTTATTTGAAGAGCTTCGCGCGGATTCTTCCGCCGTGGTCTGGGCCATCGTGGCCGGAACCGCGGGAGCAACCTATGCAAAAGCCGGCGCGCAGTTGCTGATCGCCCCGGATGGCCGCTACGCAGGGCTCCTGTCGGGCGGTTGCCTGGAAGGTGACCTGGCCGAGCATGCTAAAGAAGTGCTTCGCAGTGGAAGCGCGCGCGTGGTCAGTTATGACATGCGCACGCCGGATGATCTGCTGTTCGGCCTCGGCTCCGGTTGTGAAGGGGCCATGGATATCCTGCTGATGCGCCTGGATGCGGACCGGGACTGGCAGCCGCTGACGGGCCTTGCCGCCGCCTGGCATGCTCGTCAGTCTGAAGAGTTGATGCTGGTCACCAACAGCGGCAACCCCCGCTTACCCGCCGGCGCCGGAGTTTTTCCGCGGGGAAGTCGTACGTTCGGCGGCAATCTGACGGCGGCTGAGATGGCGGCCATACACAGAGCAATGAACGGCTCGGCCAACGAGGATGGCAGTCGCCTGCTCACGGGAATCCTTCCCGGGATCGAAATGCTGTGGCTCAGCCAAGCCGCACCGGTGCCTGTACTGGTGCTGGGCGCAGGACCGGACGCCCAACCGGTGGTGACTCTGGCGGCGCAGCTCGGATGGAGCGTGACGGTCGTGGATCACCGCAGTCACTACGTGCAAGCCGAGCGCTTTCCAGGCGCCACGGCGGTGCTGAATGGCGGACCGGATTCAACGGGCGCGATGCTCAATGGCAAGAGGCCATTTTCAGCGGCGGTCGTGATGAGCCACCACTTTACGAGCGATCTGGCGTACCTGCGGGCGCTGGCACGCAGTGAAGTGCCTTACATTGGTCTGCTTGGTCCTGTCGTGCGACGCGAGCGCCTGCTCTCAGCGCTGGGCCCGGAGGCGAGTCGCTTGGAGAACAGGCTCCACGCGCCCGTGGGTCTTGACCTGGGGGCCGATACTCCCGAAGCGATTGCCTTGGCGATCGTGGCGGAAATCCATGCGGTGCTGGCTGGCCGTCGGCCGACCGGTCCCGCAACAACTTGGATTTCGTGACCGACAAAGCCACACCGCCGGTCCATGCCATTGTGCTGGCCGCGGGCGCATCCACCCGCTTCGGATCGCCCAAGCAATACGCCCGGCTGGGCGGCAAGACTCTGTTACAACGGGCCATCAACGCGGCCACTGAAGCGGTTGGGCCGGCCCTCCGGGTGGTGCTCGGTGCCCACGCGGAAAATATTGCCACCATGCTGGATCTTCAGGCGGATCAGACGGTCGTCAATACCCATTGGGCGCGAGGCATGGCCGGCTCGATCCGCTTGGGCGTTCAGAGCCTGCCGGGCGATTGTCCCGGTGCATTGGTTCTATTGGCAGACCAGCCCTATGTAACCGGTGCGAGCCTGGCGCGTCTGATCAACGTCTGGCTTACAGCGACCGATCATATTGTGGCCTCCAGCTACGGCACGGTGATCGGCGCGCCTTGCCTGTTTCCCCGCTGGTGTTTCACCGACATGGAGTTACTGGATGGTGATCAGGGGGCGCGATCGGTGATGGCCCGACACCGGGCACACGTGCTTGCTGTGGAGCACCCCGAGGCGGCCATCGACATCGACACGCCACAGCAGCTGTGTGAGCAGCTTCGCTTAGTTTAGTCCCACCGGATTTCCCGCCGCGGCGACGAGCACTTTCATCGCACTCGTCTACTTCACATTGAACGCGCTGATTTTGTTCGCGGCCTGAATATAGAGTATCCCGTTTTTTGACAATGCCAGCTTGCCGACCAGCGGTACGCTCCATACGGGCTTGTGAGTTTTCAGATCGATTGCATAGGTCGCAAGGTTCGTGCTGACGAACACGACATTCTTGGTCAGCAGCACTTCGCTGATAAATGCTACATCTCCGGCCTGCGGCGGTACCCACGACCAGAGCAGTGTTCCGTCAGCCTCCGCGCGGACTTCCAGGCGCATCGGATTGTTGTTGCACGCATAGAGGCGCCCATTGCCATAGGCCGGCGTGCTGGGATAGTCACCCGGCACTTGCCAGGCGATTGAGTTGTTCGCGACGCGGAAATTGATCAGGGTGTTGCCGATGCCGCCCCCGTTGAGGAGCGAGTTCTCATAATTGGCCATGAAGATTGACCCGGGGGTTCCGATCACGGGCGATCCGCCGATTATGTAGGTGTAATTCTGGAAGCTATGATCCGTAATCGTGTGCGTTACGGCACCGGTGACCGGATCGGTGACCTGAAGATATCCGGTGTAGGTGTAGACGCCACTGGCATCGACTGCCGGGGTCCACAGCGAGGTCTGCAATTCTGAAGCGACGAACAACTGTGTGCCTGAGGGTGCAAAGCCGTACAACCCACCGTAGGTGCCGGAGTTGGTATAGATGCCTTGAGGGCCGATCGTGGGTGAGAGGTAATTCTCCCATTGTGAAGACATGCCCGATTTGAATCGCAAGGCGCCCGTCTTCGCATTGAACGCAAACAGGTAGGTGGATGATTGCTGTCCGGCCGCTACATAGACGATTCCTTTGGCGATGCTGGCGGGATTAACAGAAGGATAGGGCAAGCCGCTAAAGTCATAACTCCAGTTGGCGCTGCCATCGAGTTCCTTGAGGGCGTACAGGTGGTTGCTGCCCGATACGAACAGTTGATTCTGCGCGGTGGCAAGCGAGGCCACCAGCAGTCCGTTCTGACCGGGCACGGTGGTCACTGGCTTTGTCCAGCGCGACGTAAATGTGTCCGGATCAAGCGTGACACGGACAAAGCCGGTGTGCGCGGCGTTACCCTGGAACATCGACCAGTCGGCCACACCTGTCCATGCCGACAGGGGCGTCACGTGATCGCCGAGCCAGGCGCTCGCCGCTGACATTGCGTCCACCTGATAGGGCACAGTGACTGAATTCACCGGTTGCAGACCGCTGCAGGCCGCGTTGGTACAGAGCTTGACGAGGAGATCGCCTTGGTAATGACCGGCCGCCAGCGCCGGTGATGTACTCAGTTGGAACTCATAGGTGCCCGTCAGGCGCTTGACAGTGACCGCGGAGGCGAACACGTGGTTGGGGTCGCTCGCCATGGCATAAAGAGTGCCCGTGAACGTGAATCCCACCGGGGCGATCTCGGCGACCACAGAGATCGTTGTGCCGGCCACAAGCATGCGCGAGATGTCGCTGCTGATGACATCGACGCTGGGTGTGTCAATGCTGATCGACACCGGAAAAGTGGTGGATCCGGCGGTATTTTTCGCCGTGATCGTATAGTCCGTCCGTGCAGTGGCCTTGGTTGGCGTGCCGGTGACCATACCGGACGTTGAGTCGAGCACAAGGCCCGGGGGAAGCGCCGGGACCGAACTGTAAGCGGTCACGGTTCCTGACACCGTGGGCTGCAAGGGAGTCATCAATGAGCCCACGTAAAAGGTGTCCGGGCTCGGGTACGACAGGGCGGAAGGCGGCGTCGCGGCGTAGGACCAGAGCGGAGCGCCCGCAATCAGCACGAGCAGCGATTGCAGCGCTGTGCGGAATGCACTTGGTTTGACAGTATCAGGCATGGTGACTACCTTCGTCCTGTGATGCGTTGATTCTGCAGGTTGCCAACACCGCGCTGTTACGCCGCCACGCCTCCCCTGGACGGAAATGTGTGACGTTGCGCACGTTTTCCAGGATCTGCTTCGCGGCCACAACCGGCCTCTCCAAACCTTGTCAAATCCGTGGTTGTAATCTGTTCAACACCCGACCCTTCTCACGGCCTCACCGCTGAAAGTCGTAGGCTCAGGTGTCTGCCCAACGACATCCGGTTAATATCCAACCGACAGACAGACCAAGAGCAAATGAATTTCGGAGGGGCCCAATGAAATCACCACGCTTTCGATCCTTTTCGGCAGTCCTGGCATTCTTGCTGGCCTTTGGGTCGACACCGGCCCTTTGCGCCAGCAACCCTGACGCTGGCTTCCTTACCACTTACAGCGTGCGCGGTACTTCCAGCCCCGTATTTGTCGATTGGGTTGTCTGCGGAAACTTTCCCGACGGTGCCGGAGGTTGTTTCGGCGCAGGGGGATTTGGACCGCTTGGGGCCCTTGGTGCATTGCTCGAGAGCCCACCGAAGACTGTAGGCCATGTCGTTACCCGCAGCGTCTACGTCCTGGACACGGCCAGTGGTAACGCGGCGAATGGCGTGACGCTCTACGTATATAAGAAGTCCGACACCATCGTTGAACCGTTCCCATCCACTACGTATTCGCTGGTGAAAAAATTGAAATTGCCGCTTATGGGTGGGATAAACGCACGAGCTTCGATGGCTGCCAACACCGGGTTCCTATATATCGGAACTAATTTGAGTTCCCAGGCCGTTCAGATTGTGAAGAATAAATGGACCGTGACGGTTGAGGATCCCTCAAGTGATCCAATCACCGTAACCTCAATTACAGCAAACAGTTACGGTTACGTGACGGTCACGCACGGGAGCAGTTCGGGCGATGCGGGATTTAAGGTCTACCGGCCTGACGGTACGCTTTGGGAAGGTGGCGGTGGTGGATCGTTCATCCTCGATACGAGGAATGGTTTCATCCCCGCAAATCTTCCGCTCTTTCCGTAATCAACCGCATTCAGGTTGATAGAGTCGAGACGCACCGGACAAGTCGAAGCCTCAATTCTGCGAAGGTCCGTTGGCGGTGGACGAGCGATTTCGGGATTAGAGTCGGGCGTAGCTCCGCCTCAGCGCTACAGAACCCGGCCCTGTCCGACTTACGACAAGTCGCAATCCTGCTCAGCGGCAATAATCGCCGAGCTTGCGCACCTCGGGCGCGACCGGCGCCCAATCGTAGCTGGCGAGCTGCCCATCATCGGCAAAGTTGAAATACACCACCCCATTGGGGAACAGCACCACGGATATGCCGCCGAACCCCGACATGAACGGCACCCAGGTGTCGTGCGCGCAGCCGAGTTCGCGGCGCAGATTACGGGCCCAGAAGCCATTGTGGTAACGAAGTCCCGGGAATCCTGTGACCGGAAGTCCTGGGCTGCCGGCATCGCGCTGCAAGGCCCCATCCAGCATCTTCGCATCAAGCAGCTGACGGCCGTCGATGGCGCCATGGTCGGGACCGAAGAACCGACCGAGCCGTGCGATATCGCCGGGTTGGAAGGTCAGGCCCCAGCCGACGAAGGGCTGAGCATCTTTGTCATAGGTGCGCCGCGTGACACGGGTCGTGGCACTTAAGCCCAGCGGTGCGTAGAGCTGCGCATACACGAGATCGGCGTACAAATCGTCTCGCCCGTGTCCGGGAAGATTGCGAAGCAAGTGGGTCATGGCGCGGCCGAGCACATAGGTGTCCGAGGTGTGATAGACCCACTGCGTTCCCGGCGGCGCCCGGTGCGGATACGCGACGCACCCGAAGTGGACCTTGCTCGGGTTGTCCAGAGGAATGAAGAGCCCGTTGGTCTTGGCGGCGTCCTCATCGGCCTCGAATTCGGACGAATCGTAATTGCCGGTCGCCATGTCGAGCGCGCTGGCCAGGGTCACGCCGTTCCAGGCGGGCGTGCGGCATTCGGGCACGTGCGCGCTGATCCGTTGCTCCGAAGCGCCCGGCTGCAGGAACTCCAGCCGCATGAGCGCTGCGGCGGCGAACACCGATTTCGCCACGGAATAGGACGGCAGGTCGATTTCATCGCAGTACGGATAGGCCCCGCTCCGCGTGTCACAAGTCGACAGGTACGAATTGCCGCCGACCGCCAGGCCGTACACGGTCCGGCCCGCCGCCGCACCGATGGCGAGCCTGGCGAGGTCGAGTTCCGGATGATCCTCGTGCAGCTGCGAGAGCGTCCGAAACGGTATCCGCCTTCGGACTTCGCGCTCGTAAGCCGCCAGCGCCGCCTCGCGGCCGACCACTTTGCCTGGCCTGTAGTGCGTCTCGAGCAGCCCCCACAGGTCGAGCTGCAGGTACGCGCAGGTTTCACTCGCGATTTGCATGGCGGTCCTCGAGACCGTGCCATCCTCACGGAACAGGAACATCAGCACCCCGTTGTGCGTGCAGTTGGCGTTCTTCTCCTGCAGGGCGAATGGGATCGAAGCGCGCGTCAGCCCGTGATCACCGCTCTCGTTCCACACGCGCCCGGGCTCGAGAATCACCTCCCACCCGCCGTGCGTGCTCGGAATGGTCCCGCGCCGCACCGGCACCAGCGCATCGCCCTGCTGGACGAATTCGTAGCCGAAGTCCTCGGGCCAGGTGAGTGCACGCGCCAGTTCCTGTGCGTTGACCTCGGCCGGATCGAGGTGCAGGGTGTGGTGCGCGAGCGTTCCGGCAAAGCGCAGGCTCAATACGCCTTCAAAGCGGTGGGTCGGCGCGCGGGCGGTCGCGTCCGGTGAAAAGGCCGAGAAATCGACGAGCTTAGGGAAACTGCCGTCCATCAGCGTGGCAACGTCCAGTTCCGTGCGCGCCACCGCGCACCCGCACGCCAGCAGAGTTGCGCACAGGGCGAAGCGCTGCGTCCAGGGCCTCATCGGCGCGGCCCGCGAGCGCGCACGATGACGGCCGTGTCGATCAACAGGCCATCGGCGCTGAACCAGCGCACCTGCTCACCGTCAATGACCGTATGCAGCCCCACGCTCTCGCCATAGGCCCAATGGTTCCACTGGCGAAACCACCGATCGCCTTCCACCCACCAGCGACCGCCATCCTGGTCCTCATTCGAGTAGCCGGCCCGCCCGCTGAGCGTGCCGTCGGTCTTGAGCTGCAGGGTGCACGGATCCCCGTACACCGTGTTGTAGAGCAAGGTCGCCCCGCCGAGCGCGCGCTTGAGCGCCCGGCCGGCCAGCGGCGCGATCGTCTCCTCGCGTAAAGTGCGTGAGCCGAGCTGCGGATCGGCGCGGACGATGCGCGCGAGTTCCTGTACACCCTCGCGGATGCGGGCACTGCGGATGCTGGTGACGCCCATGCAGAACTGCGCACTGGTCCCCCCGTGGGCCACCGGTTCGATGAGCACGCCGACACGGGCGGCGGCCTGGGCGAGGTGCACCGAATTCCACTCTTGGCCGCCGCTCACCCAGTAGGCGCTCGATCCGGGCGGGGTCTCGATACTGACGAAACGGTGCAGATAATGATTGAGCGCATCGCGCAAAGCCGTGCGCCGCTCAAGTAACCGCCCGCTGGCGCGCGAGAGCGCACCCGCGTAATGACCGAGTCCGATGTAGTAGGCCCAGGCGCGCTGGAGTCCTGCGGGAAATTCGCCACCGGTCTCGCGCCGTAATCTCCGGATCCGACTGATCAGTCGCGCATCCGCATGAATGACTCCTGGAGCCGCGCCAAGGGCGGCCACGGCGGCGAGGCTCCCGACGGATACCACGCACACCGAACGCGCCAGGCTCCGCAGCAGCACGGCACCTCGACCGGCTTCCAGCAGCTCGGGCGCGTGCACACCCTCCACCACGGTCGCCTCACTCGAGAGGGCCGCCTGGAGCAGTGCTTCGGCGCGCGCACGCGTTCGGATCGATCCGGCACTGGCCGCGCGTGATCCGACCAGGACGATCGCTTCGCGCGGAAGCGCTGTGGCCAGGCGCGAGCCGGCACCGTCCCACTGCAGCGTCGTGGGGCTCACACCGCGCGCGCGCAGCTGCCGCTGCGCCTCGTGATCCAGGCTCGCGTCGATCACCACGGGTGTGTTGCGGTCCACGAGCGTTGCGAGCACCAGGTGCAGGGCTTGTTGTCCCGAGACGGTCGTGAGCAATTCATCGGGCGCGGCATCGAGCCCCCAGGAAGGCAGCACCTTCGTGCGCAGCTCATCGATCAGGCGCGCGTCGTCGGGATCGGCGGCGCCGGTGCCCCAACGCAGCAGCTCCTGCCGGGAAGAGGCCAGCCTCAACGCCTCGCGCCACCCGGCCAGCGGAATCAGTTCCGGTTCGATGCAGCCGTCGATAAAAGGATACGGGTACTGGAGCCAGTTGGGCGGTACCCGGAAACTGCCATCATCCCTGGGCGCATCGCTCCCGGAATCGACGCTCGCGGCGTGGCGCAAGCCGCGCCGCCCGGTGGTGACACGCTCGAGCTGGACGTTGGGCGCCACGTAGATCCCGCTGCGTGGGCGGCTTTGCAGGTGGCCTTCGGCCAGCAGCGAGTCGTAGGCCAATGTTATGGTGTTGCGCGAGACACTGGCCTGGCGCGCGAGCTGGCGTGAGGCGGGGAGCCGCCGACCGGGCCGCAGAGTGCCGTGGCTGATCGCATCGACGATGCGCTGGCGCACCTGCTGCTGCAGGCTCATCGGACTCTTGGGGTCCACGGTCAGCATGAAGTCGAGCTTCTGTGCTCTCATGGGGCGAGTATGACTGGATCCATGGCCCCTGGGCGACTGGCCCTATAAGGGCTACCTTAGGGCGTGCGATCGTGGCGGCAGGACAAAGGGGTCAGGACCTGATGAATTCATTCGCCCGCAGGCCCCGCGCCGCCGCCGATGGCCTGCTCGCCGCCGCCATGCTCTCCTTCCTCGCCACGGCGGGGTTTTTCTACGTCAACATCATGCCCGCGCTGGTCGAGGGGCTGCGCACCGGGCTTCATTTCAGTGAACGGCAGGCGGGCCTGGCCGGTTCCGCCAATGTGTACGGCGCCGCCTTCGGTGCACTGCTGGCCACATTCCTGGTGACGCGCTGGGCGTGGCGCCCGGCGGCCTATGTCCTGCTCGCTTTGCTGATGATGATCGATCTGGCAAGCATTCTGGTGGCCACCCCACCGGTCATGATGGCCGTGCGCGGCCTCCACGGATTGGTCGGAGGGTGCCTGGTCGGTCTTTCCTACGCCGTGTTCGCGCGCACCCGCCGGCCCGAGCGCACCTTCGGCATGCTGCTCGTGGTGCAGCAGGGCCTGGGAGGACTGGGCGTCATGGTGCTGCCCAAGCTCGTGCCGCTGTTCGGCACGCAATCGCTGTTTCTCGCCCTGATCGGCGTGAGCCTGGCCGCGCTCCTGATGCTGCCGTTCCTGGCCGAGTACCCGCCGCTTCCGCCGCCGGTCGCAGGATCCGTCCCGACGTCGATCGAGCAAGCGGCGGCGGCGCGCGTGCCGGTGGGAAGGCTCCCGCTGCTGCTCGCGCTTCTTTCAGTGTTCCTGTTCCAGTTCGCCAACATGATTCTGTTCACCTACATCATCGGGCTGGCGCGCCACTTCGGCCTGGATTCCGGGGGTGCGGAGAACATCGTGGGCATCGCCACCTGGATTGGCATGTTCGGTGCCATGCTGGTGGTGGCCTTCGGCACCCGCTTTGGTCGGGTGCGCACGCTCATGATCTCCCTGCTCCTGACCGCGGTGGGCATGTACCTGCTGCATGGCTCGGCCAGCGTGATGATCTACGCGCTCGCCAACATCGGCACCGGAATCACCTGGGCGTTTGTCATCCCGCACCTGTTGGGCATGTGCGCGCGCTGCGATCTGACCGGCCGGGCCGCGGCGATGGGTGGGTTCGCCTCGAAGCTCGGTCTGGCCACAGGACCGTTGGTCGGTGCGCTCCTGCTCGGCTCGGATCGCTACCCGGCACTGATCGATGTCGCCACCGTCGGGATCATCCTTTGCGCCGCCGCGACGCTCCTTCCCGCCGCACGGCTCGATCGGCTCGACGCTCGCTAATTGCCACCATCGACTGCAAGCCCGCCCTGGCGTAGCGCCGCGGCGAGCGACACCAGCTGCCGGGCGTAGTGCTTCCACAGCCCCATCGAGCGCGCGTGGATCGGCTCGCGCACTTGGGCCGCGCTGGCGGTCGCCGCCGGAGTGGTGTTGAGGTGGAACTCCAGGCATTGGGACTCGAAGGGCAGCTCGCACCAGTCGAGCAGCTCACGCGTGGCGCTTTCCTGCGATTGCACCAGGCGCTCGTAGTCCAGATCCAGGATTCGACCCGGCAGTACGCGGCGCCAGTGTTCCATCATCCGGTGGTACGAGAGGTAGTAGCGGGCCAGATCGCTCAGGTCATAGGAATACGGTGAGCCGGAGCGGAACAGCGTCTTGAAGAGTGCGAAGCAGCTGTCCATCGCCTCACGCCGAAGGTGGATGATGCGGGCGTTGGGCAACGCCAAGGCAATCAGCCCGAGGTAGAGGAAATTCCACGGCGTCTTGTCGATGCAGCGCGGTTTGTCGCGCGGGTAGCCGGCCACCCGGCGCAGGTAGTCGTTCCCGAGCGCCGCGAAATCAAGTTGCGCTGATCGCCGGATCAGTTCCAGACGGTCCGGAGGTCCGCGTTCCTCATCCTGAGCGCGCTGCGCCTGCGCCAGCAGCGCATAGGACAGATCGTTGATTTCGCCCAGACTCTGCACCTGCGAATGACTGCTGAGGATACGATCGGCCAGCGTGGTGCCGCTGCGCGGCAATCCAATGATGAAGAGGGGCGCCTGTTCCGTGGCCCCGACCCGACCGACTTCGGCGAGGCGTTTCGCGTCGAAAGCCTCAATGATCGCACTCATCACCGCCTCATCCCCGCTCACCTGGTACGAGAGGCCGCGGCGGCGGCGCGCCGCCCCGCGCCGCAGATACGCGAACGACTCATCGAACCGATCCAGGTCCTCGCACTCCTTCGAGAGCGCGTAGCACAGCGGGACGGTCTCGGCGGCATCGACCGGCAGTTTCGCCAGGAGCCGCGCCATGGCTTCGACATGATTGCGCTCCGGCAGTTGCCGCCGCAGGATGCTGCGCCGGTAGTAGCTGCCGAAATCCTGGGGCGTTCCGGCCAGCAGTAGGTCCAGATGCTGCTCCGCGTCCGGCATCAAACCGCAGGCCGTTTCCGCCGCGGCGCAGCCGGCCAGTCGCGCGGGATCATCCGGCGCCAGCTCCAGCGCCCGCCGCGTGCAGCGCAGACGATCCAGGTGAGCCCCGGCCTGGGTGTAGAGGCCGGCGAGGAGCGTCAGGAGCGGCCCATCCTGCTGCGCCATCTGCTCCAGTGCAAAGAGGCGCGAGCGCGCATCCGCTCCGTGACCGCACAGCAACAGCGCTTCGATCAGCTTGAGGTCCGCCTGCAGGTTGTCCGGCTGGAGGCGCACCGCCTCGTTCGCGGCCGCGAGCATGGCGCCGTGCCGCTGCAGGCGCTGCTCGGCCAGTGCCAGCAGCAGCCACGCTTCGGTCAACTCGGGCTGTTGCGCCAGCACCGCCAGGGCCGCGCGCCGCGCCTCCGGCAAGCGCCCGGCCTCGATGTGCCGCTGCGCTTCGCCGAGCAAGCCGCTGGGCGCCGGCGGTGAGGGCGCGTTAAAAGCTGTACTTGGCAATCAGTCCGATGGTCCGCGGCCGGGCAATGAGCTCGCGGGTCGTATCGCCAAAAAACCCGTAGCCGCTGGTGTTAAAAAAGAAATCGAAGTAGCTCGGGTACAGCGGCGCACTGCCAAACCGGCTTTCCGGGTAGATGCCCGAAACGGCGTAGGCGTTGGTGAGGTTGCGCACCGTCAGGGCCACGGTCCAGTTTTTTGAATTCAGTGCGAGCTGGGCGTTCCAGATGCTGTAGCTGGACAGAGGATCGGAGGCCGCCTCGGTCGTCCCCAGATGGCTCAGTGTGCTGCTTTGATAGTAGGCATCCACGTGCGGGACCAGGGTCAGGCTCGAGCCCAGCTGTATCGTGTAGTCCAGCGACGCGTTGACGACGCTTTTCGGTGCCGCCGGGAGCCGCGTCCCGCTCGGTGCAATCACCACCGGTGGGTCGGGCGGGACCGCAAACGGTTGGGTGGCATCGGAGGTGAGCTTCGCATCGGCGTAGGTGTAACCCAAGCCGTAGGTCAACGCCGGGCCGACCTTGCCGTGCATCTCAAGCTCAAAACCCTTCGAGCGCGCCTGGCCGGCGTTGATCGTGACGTAGTAACCCCACACCGGTGTGGCCGTATTGAGCTGGACGTCCTTCCATTCGATGTCGAAGATTGAAACGTTGTAGCTGATATTCCCGTGCGCGCCCTTCACGCCGAGCTCGTAGTTGTCCAGCGTATCGGGCCCGAAATTCATCCAGCCGGCGTTCTCCCCGACGTTGGACGGGGGCTTGATCGGAATGTCGTTGACCCCGCCCCGCCGGTAGCCTTGCGAGAAGGTCGCGTACAGGTTGTCCTGATCGGTCATCCGGTACAAGCCGTTGAGCTTGAAGATACTCTTGGTCTTGCTGACATCCGGGGTGACCGGTGAGACCTCGGGCTGGCGCGTCGGCAGGTCGGGGGTCACCGACAACTGGTTGCTGTCCGTGTACCGGAACACGCGCGCGCCGCCGGTGATCTGCGCTTTCGCGGTCAGGTGGTAGGTGAGTTCACCGAACAGCGCCGCTTCCTTGTACTGCTCATTGCGGGTGTACAGATAATCACGGTCGCTCGTCGGGGCCACTGGGTCGTAGTAGGAGAAGCCCGGCGTCACGGCATTCTGGGCCGCGTACCACTGCGAATAGCCGCGCACCCAGTCGGTCTCGCCCGAGTTCATCCTTTCATTCTCGAAATACAGCCCGGCGATGTAATCGAACGGTCCCTTGGTATTGGAGACGAGCCTGAATTCCTGGGCAAAGGTCTCATCGCTGTAGTTGCGATACTTCTGCGCCATCAGCCGCGGGTAAAAGTTGTACAGGAACGGAAAGGCCTTGGCATACAGGCCCGAATTGTCGTTGACGCTGGTGCCCTTGTGATCCGTATAAGAAGTGTCGGACGTCAGCGAGGCGAAGCCGAGGTCGAAAGTCCCTTCCAGGCTCCCCAGCCACACCTGGCGCCCCGAAGGTTCGAGCATCACCGCGCCCTGATCGTACTTGCCGTAGACCCCGCCCACGGCATAGTTCGTGGTACCGGGCGGAGTAATCTGGGTGCGCCCGCCGGTCGCATCATTCTGCCCCACCAGGTTCAGCACCCACTGTTGAGAGTCGTTCGGCTTCCAGATCAAAGCCGCGCGCCCGTAGTTGATCTTGGACCAGTCCGCGTCCTTCCTCGAGGCGTACTGGGTGCTCTGGTTCAGCTGGCCTTGCGGCGCGACCGGAATGTTGTTGGCATCGAGCACGTAGAGGTTCGGATAATCGACCACGCCGGCGTTGTAGACATAGCTGTAGCTCGCTCGCAGCGCCAGAGTCTCGCCCAGCGGAAGGTTGATGGTCCCATCGAAATTCGAGTTCGTGCCGTCCGAGCCGTTGGTGGAGGACAGACCGACGTCCACATTGCCGGAGGTCTGACCGATCACCGGGTCGCGCAGGATGTAGCGCACCGTGCCGCCCATCGAGCCGCGCCCGTAGAGCGTGCCCTGCGGGCCTCGCAATACTTCCACGCGGTCGATATCGTTGAGAAGGAAGTTGGCGAAGATGGGCGTGTCGTTGACGTAGCTGGATACCGCGGTGGCGCCGGCCGGCACATAATCGCCCAGCGTCGCGGCATCACTGTTGACTCCGCGGATTCGCACGTTGTTCATCGTGCCGGCGTTGCGCACGCCCCGATCGACCACCGACACGCCGGGCACCGTGCGCAGCAGATCGACCGGATTGGTCAGATTGTCCGCCGCGATCTGCTCACCGCTGACCGCGGAAATGTTGTACGGCACGTCCTTGACCGAGGTGGCGCGCCGCGAGGCGGTGACCACGATCTCCTCCAGCGTCGCATCGGCGGCCTGATCCGTACTGGCGGCCTGCGCCCGCAGCACAGGCGCGTAAGTGGCCCCATACAGGAGCCCGGCGACGGCCGCGGCGATGGGAGTCAGACGCCGGGCCAGACCCGGGTTGTTCGATGCAACGTATCTCATGGGGGCAGTCCCTTCTCTCGTGTAGGCATGGTTAATGGACCGAGCGAGTCAAGATAAGAGGAACGGCGTGCGCCCGAGGCGTAGACCGGCCAGGAAACCTCGCTGTCGCGGAAACTCTTGAGCGGTGTGGTCAGCCCCAGCCAACCCCGGGTGCGCGCATTTCGCACCGCCTGCAGGTCGAGCTCGACGACCAAGGCTTCGCGCCCGCTCCCGGCCGCGCAGATGATCTCACCGCCCGGGCCGAAGATCGCTGAGCGCCCGTTACCGACGTCACCGGCCGTATTGATGTCGACGAAATAACACTGGTTCATGATCGCATTGGCGCGGCCAATGGTCAGCTCGGCGTCCCGGTCCACGGTGGTCGTCATGGAGGGGTGCAGAATCACTTCCGCGCCCATCCACGCCAACGTGCGGCTCGTCTCCGGAAACCACATGTCGTAGCAAATCGACACGCCGAAACGCCCGACACTGGGCACCTCGAACGTGACGAACTCGGATCCGGAGCTCACGCCCTTCTCGTAGGGCACAAACGGGAACATCTTGGAGTGGCGCGCCACGACACGCCCGTCCGGGGCGATGACCGGCGCGGTGTTATAGATCCGCCCACTCCTCTTCTCATATAAGGAGCCCGGCACGAGCCAGAGCTCATTGCGCTGTGCGGCCGCGCACAGGCGGGTTTCCGCCGGTCCTGGCATGGGCTGCGCATGCGCCTGGTTCGGCCCGAACGCGGCCAGCTCGCCGATGACCGCCATCGAAACCCACGGGAAACGGCGCCGCAACGCGTCGAGTTCCGCGTCCAGTTGGTCGAGGTTGTCGCCGTTACGCAGCTCAAGCTGCAAGCCCGCAATGCCGAACAGACTCAAGCCGTCCCCCTTTGCAGCACCACACAATGCGCGGGTGCGAAGTTGACAGGTGCGGCGGGCCATCTATAGAGCCAGTTGGCCTTAGCCTATGGTGCCAGTTTGGATCGATCGTGGTGCGATGATCGCGCCAAGCCGATGCAGTACGATCCGTCGCCGGATCCGACTGGAACGTAAGCCTTCGGCCGACCGGTTCTGGAACTCGTTACAGTGCCCATAGAACAAGATCATCCATCCCTGACCGGAGTGCCCGCATGTCTGCCGCCCGACTCCTTGCCTCGGCCGCCGCCATTCTGCTGTCCTGCAACTCATGGGCCGCCGATTCTCCAGGGTTTAGCCTCGAGCAAATCCTCGGCGCTCCGTTCGCGGCTGACATTGTGGCGTCGCCGAACGGACGCGCCTTCGCCTGGGTGAGCAACGCCCGGGGTCGGCGCAACGTGTGGCTCGCCGAAGCCCGGTCCGATGCCGGCCGGTTCGAGGCCCGCGCCCTGACGCATTACACTGCCGACGATGGCCTGGATGTCAGCGAGCTCGCGTTCGTCCCGAAGCGCGATGCGTTGCTGTACGTGCGGGGGGGCGATGCCGAGTATCCGGACAAGCCGGCCGCGAACCCTGCGCAGATCGCTTCGGGCGTCGAGCACGAGCTCTTCCTCGTCGACTTCCGCGGCCACGCCCCCGTCAAGCTCGGCGCAGGACATACGCCTATCGCCTCGCCGGACGGCAAGCGCATCCTGTTCATCCAGAAAGGCAAGGTCTATACCGCTTCCGAGCATCACGGCGGGAAGCCGGAATTGCTGTTCGATACCAGGGGCAATGTCGGATCGCTTCGATTCTCTCCCGATGGTCATCGCCTGGCCTTCGTATGCACGCGCGACGATCACAGCTTCGTCGGGCTCTATACTTTCGCCGATCATGCGCTGCGCTGGCTCGACGCCAGCCTTTCTTTCGACCTCGAGCCGCGCTGGTCACCGGATGGGACCCGGATTGCGTTCCTGCGCCTGCCGGCGACACCGGATGAGGTCGGCCTCATTGCCCACCGCACCGGCGCGCCATGGTCGATCCGCGTCGCCAACGCGACCGATGGCCGCGTGGCGGAAATCTACCGCGCACCGAAAGGCGCAGGCAGCGTGTTCCATCCGTTGAGCTCCGAGCAGCAGCTCTACTGGAGCGGCAATGACTCCATCGTGTTCCCGGCCGAGAACGACGGCTGGCTGCACTTCTACTCCGTACCGGCAACCGGCGGGCAGGCGCGACTCCTGACAGCGGGTGCATTCGAAATCGAGTACGCGACCGCGAGCAACGACGGTATCCGCATTGTCTACGCCGCCAACGCGGGCGACATCGATCGCCGGCATTTGTGGCAGCTCGAGCCCGGCAGCGGCAAGATCGAACAGTTGACGAACGGCGGCGGCATCGAGACGCAGCCGGTTATGCTGGCCGAGGGCAAGACGATTGCGCTGCTGAGCTCGAATGCCCGCCTACCGGCCCATGCGGCGGTGCTGGCCCCGGGCCAGGCGAGCGTCGACCTGATGGCCGAAGGATTACCGCCGGATTTTCCATCCGCCGCGCTGGTGGTGCCGCAATCGGTCGATCTGCCGTCACGAGCGGGCCTTTCGGCCCATGGAATCCTGTTCGTTCCCGCTGGCAACGGAACGGAACGTCACCCGGCCGTGATCTTCATGCATGGTGGACCGGTGCGCCAGATGCTGCTCGGCTGGCACTACATGGATTACTACAGCAACGCCTACGCGTTCAATCAATACCTGGCGAGCCGAGGCTACGTCGTACTCGCGCTCAACTACCGGGCCGGCATCGGCTACGGGCTCGACTTCCGAGAGGCTCAGGGCATTGGTGCCGTCGACGCGACCGAATACAACGACCTGTTGGCCGCATCCGAACTGCTTCGCTCACGCCCGGATGTTGATCCCGCTCGCATCGGCCTCTGGGGCGGAAGCTATGGCGGCTACATGACTGCTCTCGGACTGGGACGCAACTCCGATCTCTTCAAGGCCGGCGTGGACATGCACGGCGTACACGATTGGCATCACTGGACGCTCTCGACCGTCCGCGGCAACCAGCCGTTGTATCCGCTCGATGCGACACCCGCGATGCTTGAGCGTGCACTGGCCGCATCGCCCTTAAGTGCCGTGGCGACCTGGCGCTCCCCGGTGCTGCTGATTCAGGGCGATGACGACCACAACGTTGATTTCTCCGAGTCCGTACGTCTGGCAGAGGCGCTTCGCGAGCGCGGTGTCGACTATCAGGAGCTGGTGATGCCCGATGAGATCCACGATTTCCTGCGGCACGAGTCCTGGTTAAGGGCCTATAAGGCGACGGCGGATTTCCTCGACGCTAAACTACGTGCAGTGCAGGAGTGAATCCCATGAGAGCGCCCGTAAACGCAAGGACAACAGAAATGCTCCGGAAAAGCCTTTTTGCCGCACTGGGTGGTTTTGTTCTGATTCCAGTAGTAAACGCCGATCAGATGAAGAGCGCGGCAACGCCGCTGGACTCGATCCGGTTTGAGGCAGACAGCGACGTCAAGTGCCTGCTATCGGCCGTCGAGACTGGAGATCCGGACAAGGGACCATCAACGATTATCCTGAAGGCGCCGGCGGGTTGCGTCGTGCCTTGGCACTTTCATACGGCGCAGGAGCAAGCCGTTGTGATTCGGGGAGTGGTTAAGATGGAAATGTCCGGCTCGCCGGCGATGTCGCTCGGTCCGGGTGCATTTGCCGTGATGGCAGGAAAGGTGCCGCATCAGTTCTCCTGCGAACACAAGGAAGTGTGTTTAATCCTGGTCTGGTTCGACGGCAAGTACGATATTACGTGGGGGCGCGGGAATAAAAAGTAGGATCAACCCGGCGGCTACGCCTGACCCGAGCCTCGCGGGCGAGGCGCCTTGATAGTCTGCAGCACGACAAATACGGAGACTAAAAAAGAGCCGGCACCACCAGCATGCCGGCTCTTTGGGCTCGTTCCGCCCTGGGGGTTTCTAATTGGCCGGGGTTAGTCTCAAGACTCGGCCTGTCGTTCCCAGCAGCGTGCCGGACGTATTGGCAAGCACATAGAGTTCGCCGCGTGCATCCTGGGCGAAGCCAAGGACGGCCAACCCCAGGTCCGCGCCCTTGGGACGTGTGGTTACATCGAGTTGCTGGACCCGCTTGTGATCCTGACGCAGCACCCAAAGATGGCCCGTAGCAGGTTTGCTCTCGCCTGAATAATCACCGAACACATAAATGTCGCGAAGAGCGGGAACCGCTTGCCCGTGGTAGACATAGCCGCCCACCGCCGCCTCCCGACTATCCAGGGTCGAGTGCGCGGGCGGTTGCGCGTTGTCCGCATGATCGTACTCGGCGATCGGGTCCATCAGACCGGCCGGTTGGCCCGGGCTGTTGGCGTACACGAAACCCTCACCCGCCCGATCCGGCTGGTCTGTTTCAAACAGAAAAGTGCCTTCCTTGATGGGCCAGCCGTAGTTGCCGCCCTTGGTGACAATGTTGATCTCCTCGACGTCGTTCTGTCCCACGTCAGCGACATACAGATCGCCGGTCTTGGAATCAAAAGACGTGCGCCACGGATTGCGAAATCCATAGGCCCAGATCTCGTGGGGACCGGCGAGCGGGTGATGCTCGTCGGCAAAGGGGTTGTCGGCTGGGATCCCGTACTGTCCGTTCCTTGAATTATGGCCCAGCGGGTCGATGCGGATAATCTTGCCCAGGAGGTTCCCCTGCGCCAGCGTCTGCGCGTTTCCATTGTTGAACGCATGCCCGACCCCCTCGTCGTTGGCATTGCCGCCATCGCCCAGAGTCACATACAGGAGCCCATCTGGCCCGAAATTCAAGGATCCGCCGTTATGGTTGAAGTAGGGCTTGTCCACCCTGAACAGTTCTCTGGGCGGGTGAGTCCGATCGACCCTCAGTTCGCCCTGATCGTTTCGAACCGCGTGCCATTCGAGCAGCACGTTCTGAGAATCCGCCGGCTGGTTCGAGGGATTGTTCAGATCCATCGTGCTGAAATCGGCAAGGCCTTTGGCACGCTCAGTTCCATAGGTATAGAACAATCCGTTCTTTTTGAAATCCGGATGAAAGACCAGCCCGAGCAAACCCCGTTCGTCATATTTTGATGGGCCAAGACCCAGTGGAATGATGCGGCGAGTGATGTCCAACAACAGACGGGAAGAAGGCGCACCGGTTCCGTAGACTTTGATCGCCCAAATGGTACCCGGCTGATCGGCCACGTACAGATGCTCGTCGTCTCCCGGTGCCACGGCTCCGGCGACCGGAGACACCAATTGAGTCGACAGCATGGGTCTCAACCGAACGGTGATCCCACTCGATGCAATGGTCGCACGTATGGGATCCACGATCGGTGGATGAGCCAGTTGGGCGTTCGCGAACGGGGATGATAATAGACAGACCAGACCGAGGGCGGCCGGAAGCGCTGAGCGACAGATCTGCATTGATCTGTAAGTGTTTGAGTGCATTGTTATCTCCTAAATTGTGATCTCCAAAGGAAATGCTCCGATTGCCCCCAAACTGGACTTCGTAGAGGAGTCTTTGCGTAGTTTCCGTCTCGCGTGCGGACAGATCGCACAATGCGGTGCGGGGTCTGTTTATCGCGATGCGGCCGAAGCTAAATCAGCACGAACTCCCGATCGAAATTAATAAATCGTCCAAATCAGCCGTTCTTGGGAGTGGGTGCCGTATTGATCGGGGCAGGTTCCGCGGGCCGGTAAATTTATTCGCGCAAAAGCGACCACGACACGGTTGGAGTTCGAGTTATTTTTGAGTCGGCATGAAATTTCGACAGGGAACAAAGGGGAGCGATCAGACACTCTGATTATTGACAGCCGAGTCCTACTGGTGCGTAGGCCGACGCCGCTGCTCGGTTTCGGTCAGACTGGAAACCCGCCACGGCCGCAAGACACGGGCAGGCCCCATCCGCTTTGCCTTGGGATTAGGTATGGGCCAAGCTCGAGAGTCCGCTTCTCCTTAATCTATAGGCGCACCTTGTCCATTTACCGTGCTGGTTTCTTGCAATCCTGCAACGAGATGATCGATGCATTAAAGTCGACCGCTTTGACTTTTCGGTCATCAGTTCTAATCACTCCAGCCCGCCTGAGGCGGGCAACAATCGTGAACAGACTCATCGAAGGGTCTGAACGCTCGGTTTGTCAGGCTGAGGCGGCGCGGTCGGCTTACGCGTGGAATGCCAAAAACTACCCCTGAATCATGGCGAACCAAACAGACCGCTATATGAGCGACGAAGCCCTTCCCGAACCTCTGCTTCTCTGTGCCTGGCTCCCAAGAGCCGCCCCGGGAGACTATTTCTGGCCCAACTCGTGCCACCGCGCCAGCTGAGCCTGGAGCTTCTCGTGCAATGATCGGTACAGCGCCTGCTGCTGCTGCGTGGCGGGCGTGTCCGCGTCCTCCAGCGTTGCTCCCAAAGCGGCGTACTGTTCATTCAGCATTCCGGGAAAGGCGAGGTTGGCTTCGGACCCATTCATATTGACCTGCATGAGGGCTTCCTCGATCTCCTGGAGTTTTGCGTCCCGGCCCTGTGCCGCTGAGGTGCCCTTGAACTTGGCGCGCTCAGCGCGGATATCGTTCACGGCACGATGCAGTGCATCGATGTCATGGCTGGTCGCGAGCGCTAGAGCCGTCTTTTCTGCTATTCCGGCTTCACTATGGGCGACACGCGGGTCGGCGACCACGATGAGATCGGCCGTGCGGGTTTTATCTCCCAGCGACAGTCGCACCTGATAGCGGCCAGGAGCAACGATGGGGCCGCGAGGCGCCTGATCCTCGTAGAAGGCGCCTGGAATCTGTACCGGGTCATCCCAGCGCAAGTCCCAGATCATGCGATTCATGCCGGCGTGCGCGGGTATTAGGTCACTCGGCACAATCCGGTCGGGCCACTCCGGCGGCTGGACCTCCTTTTTGGTCTTGGTGCTGGAGAGATGGCGAACCAGTTGGCCCGTCGCGTCCAAGATGTCCACGGTCAGCTCGGAAGTCGCCGCGCCATCGAGCACGTAATCGATGATGGCTCCGGCGGGAGGATTCTCGCCCACGGACCCGCGCTTATTCACTTCATCCGGATAATAGAGCCGCACCGCGCTCTCGGGCGCGTACAGCACCGGCACCTGGGCGCCGGCCTGCGCCTGGCGCAGGGGCGTGAGGTCATCGAGGATCCAGAACGCACGTCCGTGGGTCGCCGCCACCAAGTCATTGCCGTGTACGTCCAGGTCGTGGATGGGCGATACCGGCAGATTCTTTTGCAACGCCGACCAGCTGCGCGCCGTCATCGAAGGATACGAATACGCCCAGCTCCGTGCCGGCGTATAACAGACCGCGGCGCACCAGATCCTCGCGCACCACGTGCACCACGGCGCCAGCCGGCAGGCCGGCGGAAATCGCGATCCAGGTCTTTCCGTTGTCGGCCGTCTTCCAGGCATAAGGTGCGATGTCATCGAGCCGATGCCGGTCGACCGCGATGTAGGCGCTGGCCGCGTCGAAATGTGACGGTTCAATCATGCTCACCGTGCTCCACGCCGGCATTTGCGCAGGCGTGAGGTTGTGCCAATGCGCGCCGTCGTCCTCGGTCATTTGCACCAGGCCATCATCGGTCCCCACCCAGAGTTTTCCCTTTCGCAGCGGCGACTCGGCGAGTGCAAAGATGGTGTCGTAGTACTCGACGCTGGTGATGTCCTTGGTAATCGGGCCGCCCGAGGCGGTCTGCTTGGACTTGTCGTTGCGCGTCAGGTCGGGGCTGATGATTTTCCAGCTCATGCCCCGGTCGGTGGACTTCCACACCACCTCCGATGCCGCGTACAGGCCGTCGGGGTCGTGCGGGGAGAGCATCAGCGGCGCAGTCCAGTTGAAACGATGCTCGAGTTCGCTGGCCGGGTGACCGGAATTATTGATGGGGTCTGGGCTGATGTTCTGCGACTGCATCGCATGCCGGTTAAAGCGCGCGTATTGGTTCTCCGCATCGCTGTAAATAATATCCGGATCGCGCGCATCCGGAACCACGAATCCGGATTCGCCCCCACCCGCCGGAAACCAGTTGCGCGGCCCGATCACTCCTTCATCCGCTGCGCTGGCGATCGCCAGATTGGAGTTGTCCTGTTGCGCGCCATACAGGTAATAGGGAAACTGGTGGTCGGTGGCCACGTGGTAGAACTGGGCCGTGGGCTGGTTGTCCTGGGTGGACCAGGTCTTGCCGCCATCGAGCGAGACGCTGGCGCCGCCGTCGTTGCCGTTGATTATGCTGTTGGCGTTGTTGGGATCGATCCACAGCGCGTGGTGATCCCCGTGGGTCGCCGGCACCAGATTGAAGGTCTTGCCGCCGTCCACTGAGCGCAGCATGCCGGTGTTGAGTGCATAAACGGTATCGAGCGCCTTGGTATCGGCGTAAATCTTGGAGAAGTACCAGGCACGTTGGCGAATGCGCCCGTCATCGCTGACGCGGCGCCAGGTGGCGCCCGCATCATCGGAGCGATACAGGCCCCCTTCCTTCGCCTCGATCATCGCGTAAACGCGATTCGAGTCGACCGGCGAGACAGCGACGTCGATCCGCCCGAGGAGGCCGGCCGGTAGCCCGTGCTCCTTGAGCTCTGCCCATGTCAGGCCGCCATCGGCGGAGCGGTACAGTCCGCTGCCCGGCCCGCCGCTTTCAAACGTCCAGGGCTGCCGCCGCACCTGCCACAAAGCCGCATACACGATCTTCGGATTGTGCGGATCGGCCGCCAGATCAATTGCCCCGGTAAGTTCGTCCTTGTACAGCACCCGGCTCCAGGTCTTGCCACCGTCGGCGGTGCGGAAGACGCCGCGCTCGGTGTTCGGACCAAAGGCGTGTCCGATGGCCGCCACCAGCACCACATTGGGATCGTGCGGATCTACGATCAGCGCACCGATCTGGCGCGTGTCGGCCAGGCCGATTTGGGTCCAGCTCGCGCCCGCGTCGGTAGACTTGAAGACCCCGTTGCCCCACGTGACGTTGCCGCGAAGATTTCCCTCGCCGGTTCCCACATACAGAATGTTCGGATTGCTGGGCGCGACGCCGATCGCGCCGATCGAGGAAGACCCCTTGGCGCTCATCGAATATTGGCTTCCATGTGGCTCCCGAATCCGTGCTCTTCCAAACCCCCCCCGCTGCCGCCCCGAAGTAAAAGGTATTGGGTGCGCCTGGAACTCCGGCGACGGCCACTGCGCGGCCGCCGCGGAACGGACCGATGCTGCGCCATTGCAATGCATTGAAGGCCTGCTCGGGAACGGTCGCTTTGGTGGGGCCGGCGGTCACGGTGGCGGCGTGCAGGCACACGAGCAGCCAGCAGGCCAGAAATGTAGAGCCGGTTTTGGTGTACATGGAGCGCCCCAGACTTCCCTTAACGCAACTGAGCATACGCCATTGCGCTTTCGGAACAAAAGTGCCTCGCCGATCGCGGCCAGTGGCACCCGGGGACCATACACCCAGGATGGCCACGTACCGCCTTGGTCGGAATCACGGTTCCCCAGGGCTGGGAACGCGCTCGCCTGTCGCGGTAAGGCTCACAAGGATTGGGGGGGCCGGCCCCGATTGATGTCCACCACGCGATGCATGCGTGCCAAAAGCCGTGCCGTCCGTGCCCCACAACGCGCCTCCTGAGTTCCCCTCGGTTGCCGCAAAGTACAGGCGACGTCCAGTCATGACCTTGGGGCTGTTGCACAACGACGGAAGTGCCCACACTGCACTAGCGCATCGCAAACTGACATTCTTAAAAAACTGGCAGGCGTTCGCAGCCCGCCGACCGTGCCCCTCGGCGCACGCACCATCGAGGCACACGTTCGATAACGCACAGAAGAGTGGACTTATCGAAGGCTCGGCACCGCGGAACTTCGCCTGCAATTGAAAACAAAATGCGCGATACTGATCCGCAGAACTCGAGCACCCTATGACGGATAGTGTCATCGCATCATCCAGCCGTTTTTACCATCGTCACCGGTGGCCGGTGCGAGTCATGCACTGGATCAATGTCGTGGCAGTCACAATCCTGCTGATGAGCGGACTTCAGATATTCAATGCCCACCCGGCCTTGAACTGGGGTCACTCGTCTTACTCGGGCCGTCCCGCGCTCCTCATGATCGGCGCCGAGCAATTACCGGATGGCCGTACCGTGGGCGTCACCCAAGTCTTCGGCCACAAGTTCAGGACCACGGGTGTCCTGGGGCTGTCAGGCCCGAGGGATGCACCGGATGAGCGTGCCTTTCCCGCCTGGGCCACAATCCCAGGGCCCCGATGGCTGGCGATGGCACGAAGGTGGCATCTCTTCTTTGCGTGGGTTCTTGTCCTCAATGGGATCATGTACGTGATGTATTCGATTATCGGACGGCACCTCGCCCGCGATCTGGCGCCGACGAGAACCGAGTTACACTCCATTGGTCAGTCGATTCGCGACCATCTGCGATTCACTCATCCGTCCGGGGAGGCCGCCAAGCATTACAACGTGCTGCAGAAAATCACCTATCTGGCCGTGATCTTCGGCCTTCTGCCGCTGATCATTCTCGGCGGTTGGGCGATGTCGCCGAGACTCGATACGGCACTTCCGGCCTGGGTCGACATATTGGGCGGCCGGCAATCCGCGCGCACCATACATTTTATTGGTGCGTGGCTGTTGGTAGCGTTTGTGTTGGTCCACGTGTTCGAGGTCATCGTCAGCGGTCTATGGAACAATCTGCGCTCGATGGTGACTGGGCGTTACCAAGTGCCACCTGCCATCGAAGATGAAGCCACACATTAATCGGCGCCATTTCCTGGGCCATACCCTCAGCGCCGCGGGGCTCTTGCTGCTTGCCGGGTGCGATGCGCTGTCACGCAGCGAATGGTTTCCGAAAGTGCTGGGCGGCGCGGAACGCCTCTCGCGTGGCGCGCAGAACCTGCTGACTTCACGGAAATCGATGGCGCAGGAGTTCAGCGAGACCGAGTTGTCGCCGACCTTTCGCAGCAATGGCACCGCGATGCCCGACAACCTTGAATATCAGGCGCTGGCCCGCAATGGATTTTCCGACTGGGCGCTGGAAGTGGGCGGCCTGGTGGAGGCGCCGGCTCGTTTCAATCTGGCGGCGCTGCGCCAAATGCGCAGCCGCACGCAAATCACCCGCCATGACTGCGTTGAAGGCTGGAGTGCCATCGGCAAATGGACCGGGGTTCCGCTGCATGAAGTGCTGAGCCGGGTTCGGCCCATGCCCCGCGCCCGCTACGTGGTTTTCTATTGCGCCGATCCGATGGCAAGTGATGGAAGCGACAAATACTACGAGAGTATCGACATGGAGGATGCCCACCATCCCCAGACGATACTGGCGTACGAATTGAACGGAGAAGCGCTACCGATCGAAAACGGCGCCCCGATTCGAGTGCGTGTGGAACGCCAGTTGGGCTACAAGATGGCCAAGTACGTTATGCGCATCGAGTTGGTCGAGAGTTTTGCCCACATCGGCGGCGGCCAGGGTGGCTACTGGGAGGATCAGGGCTACGAATGGTACGCGGGGATATGAAGTACGGTGTTGCATCGCCGATCGACATTTTGTCATCCCGACCATTCAGATCAGGTTCGTTCCGGGCACAAGATCACCGTGCGGAACGCAGCGTACGACCGATCGTAATTGAAACTTGAACAGCGCCGATAGGCCGCGACTATCCGCCCGCGACTGGACCGCCACGCATGCCATCCGCCGTCACGCGTGGTGACGCGGCAGAGGGAAGCATGGGATTCAAACGAGTAATTTCCGTGGTGGGCTGCCACGCCGCCGGCGAGATCGGGGATGTGATCGTGGGGGGCGTACTGCCACCTGCCGGCGCCACCATGTACGAGAAGATGCGCACGATGGAACGCGACCATGACCAGGTGCGCCGTTTGCTGCTGTGCGAGCCGCGGGGCAGCGTCGCCCGCCATGTCAATCTCATCGTGCCGCCGACGCGCCCGGACTGCGATGCCGGTGTGATCATCATGGAGCCGACCGAATACGTGCCCATGTCCGGCTCGAACACCATCGCTGCGGTGACGGTCCTGCTTGAGACCGGCATGCTGCCGCTGCGGGAACCGGAGACGATCGTGCGACTGGACATGCCGGGGGGCCGGGTCACAGCGCGGGCGCGCTGCAGTGCGGGCAAGTGCGTCAGTGTCGAGCTCGAGAACGTGCCGTGCTTCGTCCACACGCTGGATGCCACACTTGAAGTGGAGGGCTTTGGCCCGCTCGCGGTGGACATTGCCTACGGCGGCATGTTTTTTGCCCTCGTCGATGCGGAGCGGCTCGGGTTTGAAGTGCTGCCGGCAGAGGCGCGCGCGCTGGCCGAGCTCGGCGAGAAGATCCGCCTTGCAGCCCGCGACCAACTGGTCATCGAGCATCCCGAGAACCCGGGCATTCGCGGCGTGTCGATTGTGCAGTTCGGCCAGCCCTACCAGGGACCGGGGAAGTCCACTCGGAATACCTGCATCGTGGCGCCCGGACGGTCCGATCGCAGTCCGACCGGTACGGGCACCTGTGCGCGCATGGCAGTGCTGCACGCTCGCGGGCGCATGGGTGTCGGTGACACGCTCATTCACAGCTCGATCATCGGCACTGAGTTTGAGGGTCGGATCCTGGCCGAGACCACTGTGGCCGGGCGCGCAGCCATTGTGCCGGCGATCCGGGGCAGTGCCTGGCTGACGGGCTTCCACACCTACGTGCTGGACGCCTCCGACCCGTTCCCGGAGGGCTACGTGGTCGCCGATACCTGGGGGGTCACCGGCACGCTGACCCAATAGGCCGGGCTGAAGTAAGAATTCAGTCCCCAACATTGGGAAGCGAGAGCCTCTGCAGCCGCGCCGCCCCAGGCGAAATGTGCGAACGGCACTGAAACCCTTCTTCCAGACGTGACATCCGTTCTCCTCGCGCATCGGGATCAGGCCCCGCGCACACCGTCTCTACGCCTCCCTTGGTTCCTGCAGGGCCTTACGGACTGGCGTGTAATATGCGTATTAAATATTCCCTGAGGAGCCCGCGTGGAGACGATCGGCGAAGACCTGCGTCAGATGATTCGGACACCGCTTGATCGCTCGCACGTGGAAGCCTTGCGGGCGGCGGGCAAGGTCACGGCGTATCCGAAAGGCACGTTCATGGTCCAGCAGGGGGAAAAGGCGAATCGCTTCGTGTACGTCGAGGAAGGCGAGATCGAAGCGGTCAATCCCTTCACCGGCGAGCGCCATTATTCGGCGACCATTGGGGCGACTCAGTTTATGGGGGAGATCAGCCTGCTGTACGGCGGTACCGCCTCCCTGCCAATGCGCACGGTCGTTGATACGCGCGTCATCGAAGTCCCCCGCGAAGCCTTTCTTACGCTGATGGCGCAGATCCCCGAGATGTCGGACATCATCATCACGGTGTTTGCGGCCCGGCGCCGCCGGCAACTCGAAGATCGCCGCAGCGGCCTTTACCTCATCGGCGAGGAAGTCGATCGCAACATACGTCGCGTTGCGGAGTTCGCGAGCCGCAATCGCCTACCTTACACCTCAGTGCCGCTGCACAGCCCGGAGGCTGAGGCATGGGCTCAAAGTTGCGCCATCGATACCGAAACTCCTGCGGTAATCTTCGGCAGCCGGGTGCCGATCACGGATGCGACGCCGGATAAGATCGCGCGCCTTCTTGGACTCAACATCGATTTCAGCGATGAGCATTTTGATGTGCTCATCGTCGGTGCGGGGCCGGCGGGGGTATCGGCCGCCGTATACGCGGGCGCCGAGGGTCTGTGCGCGCTGCTGGTCGAGGACATCGCTTTGGGAGGCCAGGCGGGAGCGTCCAGCCGCATCGAGAACTACATGGGTTTCCCGACCGGCATTTCCGGCGCGGACCTCGTGTGGCGTGGCGAGGTGCAGGCCATGAAGTTCGGCACCCGATTTGCGATCCCGCGCCGCGTGGCGAGGCTGGAGGCGCAAGCGGACGGTACCTTCTGCGCCACCTTCGAGAATGGCCAGCGCGTCCGCGCCAGTGCCATCGTGGTCGCGAGCGGTGTGCAGTACCGGCGGCCTCCGCTGGAGCGACTCACCGATTTCGAGGGTTCGGGCGTCTACTACGCGGCCACCGAGATGGAGGCTCGATACTGCAAGGACACCGAGACTGTAATCATCGGGGGCGGCAATTCGGCAGGACAGGCGGCGATGTTTCTGTGCCGCTTTGCGCGCTGCGTTCGTGTGCTGGTGCGGGGTTCTTCGCTCGCCGCTTCGATGTCCAGCTACCTCGCCAGCCGTCTCGAGGCTGAGCCGGGTATCACGATCGAGTACCACTCGGAAGTCACGGCACTGGAAGGCACTGATCATCTGGAAAGCGTCACCATCGGCAACGCCAAGACCGGGCAGTCGAGGAAAGTGGCGGCACGGGCGCTCTTTATTATGGTCGGTGCCGCACCAAACACGGAATGGCTGTCAGGTTTGGTGAAGCTCGACGACAAGGGATTCGTCGTTACCGGCCTCGGTCAGGCGTCCTCACCGTTTGCGACTTCCCACGCCGGTATCTTTGCGGTCGGCGACGTGCGGGCGGGTTCGGTCAAGCGGGTGGCCTCGGCGGTGGGCGAAGGGTCGGTCGTGATCTCCAAGGTCTGGGAACACGTCAAACAGAACACCACCTGAACCTCGTCAGACGCCTCATGATTTGTGCGAGAGGGGGTAACGCGACCGCCTATTCATGAGCCTGCCCGGGTTTGAAAGCCCGCGAGGTACTCCATCTTTCCATGCGTATGTGTGCAGTGGCGCGCAAGTTCTCACCAAATGTGGACCCGCTCCTTCGGCGCCACGTAGAGCTTGTCCCCGGGGGTCACATGAAAAGCGGGATACCAGGCGTCGACGTTGCGCACGACGCCGTTCACCCGGAATTCGCCCGGACTGTGCGGATCGGTCATGACCTGATTGCGCAGGCTTTCCTGACGATTGAGCTCCCGCCAGGCCTGCGCCCAGCCGAGGAAGAACCGCTGGTCCCCGCTTAAGCCCTCGAGAACCGGCGGCCGCTTGCCGTGAAGCGACAAGTGGTAGGCCTCGTACGCGATGGTGAGCCCGGCCAGATCCCCGATGTTCTCACCCAGGGTCAGCCGACCGTTCAGATGCAGGCCCGCCGCTTCATACCGATCGTACTGGGCGGCGAGCTTGTCCCCGAGAGACTTGAAGGCGGCGGTGTCCTCGGGCTGCCACCAGGTGCGCAAGATCCCCTTGGCATCGGACTTGGCGCCCTGGTCATCGAAGCCGTGGCCCATCTCATGGCCAATGACTCCGCCGATCGCGCCGTAGTTGACCGCCGCATCGGCGTTCGGATCGAAAAACGGCGGCTGCAGGATCGCGGCCGGAAAGACGATCTCGTTGAAGGTCGGGTTGTAGTAGGCGTTGATCGTTTGGGGCGTCATGCCCCACTCGTCGCGATCGGTCGGCGAATCGATGCGCTTCAGTTCCCGGTTCCATTCAAACAGTTGGGCCCGGACCCCGTTGCCGAAGGCGTCCTGGGCATCGACCTTGAGCGCGGTGTAGTCGCGCCACTTGTCGGGGTAGGCAATCTTCGGTCGGAAGGCAGCGAGCTTCTCCTCGGCGACCTTGCGCGTGGCCGGGGTCATCCACGGCACCTGCTGGAAGCGCGCCTCATACGCCTTGCGCAGATTCTCGACCAGCTCCAGAGCTTGCGCTTTGGCCGCGGGCGGGAAATATTCCTTCACATAGAGCTGGCCGACGGCTTCGCCCATCGCCGCGTTGACAGCCCTCACGGCGCGCTTCCAGCGCGGGCGCTGCTCCTCCTGGCCGTTCAATTTGTGCCCGTAGAAATCAAACGCCTCCTCGTCAAAGGCCTTCGGGAGCACGGAGGCCACCGAGTCCAGGTAATGCACCTTGAGGTAGCTTTGCCAGAGGGTGATCGGGACGGTCGGGAACAGCTTGGCGAGCTTTTCGATCGCATCGGGCTGCCCGACATTGAACTGCGGGCGATCCTGAAGGTCTCCGGCGGCGAAGAAGCTCTTCCAGGGATAGACGGGTGCGAGCTGCTCGAGCTCCTTTAAGGTGCGCAAGTTGTAGGTGAGATCGCGCTCGCGCAACTTCGCGCGTGGCCAGTGACATTCGGCGATGCGGGTCTCCAGCTCCAGAATCTGCGTCGCCTTCACGTCCGCGTCCGAGCCCGGCTCGCCGGCCAGTGTGAGCATCTTCGCCAGGTGTGCGCGGTATTGATCGCGGATGGTCTGAGATTTCGTGTCCGACTTCAGGTAATAGTCCCGATCGGGAAGCCCGAGTCCGCCCTGCCCGAGATCGACCAGATACCGATCCGGGTTCTTGGCATCGACACCAATGGCATAGTTGACCGGAGATTCCAGTCCCAGGTCCGGCCGGCCCATGAGGATCGCGATGTCCTGGTACGAGCGGGCGGCGCTGATCGCATCGAGCGCCGGTTTAGCGGGCTCAATACCCTTGGCGTCGATGGCGGCTTGGTCGAGGAAGGCGCGATAGTAGTCACCCACTTTCTGCTCCAGCGTGCCGGGAGCGGCATCCGCAGGAAGCCCCTGGATCAGCGACCGCACGCGCTCGGTGGATTGCTCGCTGAGCGCATCGAACACGCCCCAGGTCGCGCGGTCGGCCGGAATCTGTGACGTGGCGAGCCAGTGGCCGTTGGCGTAGTGATAGAAATCGTCGCCCGGCTTTACGGTTTTGTCCTGCGCCGCCAGATCGAGCCCGAAGGCGCCGAAGGGAAGATTGACGGGACGCGTGTCTGCGAGAGCCAGGGTCACCAACGGCAGCACAGCGTAAGCGAAGGCAAGAGGTCTGATCATCACGACGAGTTCTTCCTGTGAGTAAAAGCCGTAAGGTCCCCGTTAAACTGGTGGCACGTTCCATGAGCGCAACCGATAACGTCTCAGGGCCGTCGGGGCGCATGTCAGCCCTCCTTTTAATATAGCATCAGCGCGCGGCCCACCGCGTCGAGATCCCGGCTCAGCGCATTTCCGAGAATGTCATGCCCGGCGGGACGAGCCGGGGCTGGCGTATTGCGTGATGCCGGAGAGCTATCGGCCCATAACAGTCTTTATGCAATTGCATCTTGCAGAAGCGACGTGAAATGAAGACATCCCTTGCCCGGGGGCTGACGCTCATTCCCGCGACCTCTCTGATCGTCACTCAAGTCATCGGCACCGGCGTTTTCGTCAAGGCACGCGTCATGACGTGCAACGTCGGCACGCCGTGGATGGTGTTGCTGGCCTACCTCGTTGCCGGGGTATTGACGTTGGGCGGCGCCCTCACCTTTGCCGAACTGGGTGCGATGATGCCGCGCTCGGGGGGGCAGTACAATTTCATTGGTGCCGCATTCGGACGAGTGTGGGCCTTTCTTTTCGGCTGGATGGAGACACTGGTGGATGGGGCGGTAAGCGTGGCCGCCATCGCCATCGTATTTATCATCTTCATGAATGATCTCTTGGGTGGAACGTTAACGCCCATGCAGGTTCAGCTGTTGACGGTGGCCACCATCCTGGCGGTGACTGCCCTGACGCTGGCATCGACGCATACCAATGGCCTCGTCGCCTCGGTCATCACCGGGCTCAAGGTGTTGCTTGTTGCCGGAATCGGTATCGCTGCCTTTGTATTCAGCAATGGCTCCTGGGCCCATTTCACGGCAATGGGACGCCCGGGGTTTGTGAGGGCGTCTCCCCGGGTGCGCGCCTGGGTGCCACCGGGTTTGGAGCGGCCGTCATTGGAGCACTCTGGAGTTACAACGGGTGGGCCACGGGGTGTTTCATCGCCGAGGAGGTCCGAGACCCTGAACGCACGCTGCCGCGAGCGCTCGTAGGGGGCAGCGTGCTTGTCGTCGGGCTCTACCTCCTGGTGAATGCCGGATATTTTTACGCCTTAAGTCCATTGGCCGTGTCGAACTTGCCCGAGGCTTCCTCAGTCGCGGGCGCCGTCATGGTTCGTATGCTGGGCGCCGGCGGCGCCTCCCTGCTGACACTGGGAATGATGCTCTCCACCTTCGGCTCTCTGCACTCCACCAGCCTCACGGTGGCTCGCGTTCCTTTTGCGATGGCGCGTGACGGCCTCTTACCCCCAACGTTCGCCAAGATATCAAGAGGTTCGCGGGTACCCACGAACGCCGTGCTGCTGGTCGGAGCTTGCGCCGTGGGTTTTGCCTTTTCGGGCGCGTTCGACGTCCTCACCGATCTGATCGTCTTCATGCTGCTGCTGTTCAACGGATTGGGCGTCGCCGCCGTTTACGTTCTACGCCGCACCTTGCCTGATGCCGCGCGTCCGTATCGGGTGTGGGGCTATCCGGTCGTGCCTGCTCTTTTTCTCGTGGGCACGGTCTACTTGATGATCAATACGTTGATTGCGACGCCAGGAAGGGCGTTGGCCGGTCTGGGTCTCGTCGCTCTTGGCCTTCCACTCTATGCGTACTATTCGCGGCGCCTGCCACCCAGTCGCCCTGAGGATTGGCTCGTTGCGGGCGAGGCGGCTTCGTCACATGAAGGCACTCAATAGGGACGCATCCCCTTTCAGGGCTTTGGCTGTTGAGACTGTGATCCATAGACCAGCTTGCCGTGGAACAAGGTCATCTCGCACTTCGCCTGTTTGATCTCCGCAGGAGGCATGTCATAGAAATTGCGATCCCAGACCGCGATATCCGCCTCCTTGCCGGGTTCCAGCGAACCGATCTTGTCCTCCAGGAACAATTGGCGCGCAGCCTCAGCCGTGTACGCGCGCAGTGCGGCATGGGCATCGACGGCCTCGGCGGTGCCGAAAGGATGCGCTCCGTAGACTCCGAGCAGCGTCTCCCGCTCCATCGCCGCCCATAGGCCGTAGCGCGCTGCCACCGGCGTGACGTAAAAGTCTGAGCCGCCGGTCCATTGCACCCCCCGGGACAGCAGTGTCTTGAGCGGCTCGAGGCGCTGCGCCTGTTCGGGACTCAGATTGACCGCGTAGTTGTCACCGATCCACCACAAGAATGGGGGCTGCATTTCCGGATAACCGGCGTCGTAGCGCTGCTGCAGCATGGCCATGACCCCGATCGCATGCTCGGTGGGGAAATTGGCATGAATGATCGAGTGCCGCAGACCGCGCGTCGGTTTCTCGCGCAACACCTCGGCATAGGTATCCACCACCCAATCAATCGCCCGCGCCCCGATGGCATGGGTGCCCACGTGAACGCCTTCACGATGCAGGAGACGCACCATTTGCCGATAGACGGCCGGGTCTTCTGCCGGGTAGCCGTAGTTGCCGTGATCGATCTCGGTCCGGTTCTTCCTCCATTCCTCGTACGACCAGGCGGTGCGCGCCGCACCGCTCCCGTCCATGAAGATTTTGGCGCCGCAGGACATCAAGCGTCCGTCACCCAGGGACTGCGGTGGTCGGGGGAGCGCCTGGATTATCTTGAGTGCCTGTTGTGCGGACTCGACGCTCGCCCCGGCGTCCCACAGCACGCAGACATGGGCGGTCAGCTCTCCTGCGTCCAAAAGCGCACGATACGCATCCCACATCGGCTGCGTGTCGTCCGGGTCTTTGAATGCAGTCATGCCCTCGCGATGCAGGGTCTCAATCATCCTGCGGATTCCTTCGCGCCACTGCCCCGGAGTCGGCGCGGGAATCAGCGCGGTCACGAGCTTCTGGGCATTTTCCTTCAGCACTCCGGTAGGCGCACCCGCGCGGTCGCGATCAATGGTGCCGGCGGGCGGGTCCGCCGTATCCGCGCTGACTTTCCCTAAGCGCAGCGCATTCGTATTGGCGACGCCGTAGTGTCCGGTGGTATGTTCCAGCCACACGGGATTGTCGGGGGCCGCGACATCGAGATCGGCGGCCAAAACGTAGCGGTGCTCGGCGAGTTTGCCTTCGTCCCAGCCGCGTCCCTGAATCCACTCCCCAGGCTTATGCCGCGAAGCTTCCGCGCGCACGCGCTGGACGACTTCGGTCACACTTTTTGCATCGCTGAGATCGAGCCCCATGACCTCCGCGACCCCTCCATCGGCGATGTGCGCGTGCGTGTCGATCAACCCCGGCGTCGCTGTCCGTCCATGCAAATCGATGATCGTCGTACGCGGACCCACCAGGGCCAGAACAGCGGCATCCGTGCCGACCGTGAGTACCTTTCCATCCCGGATGGCGATCGCCTGCCCCACTGCGTCGTGAGGATCGACGGTCAGAATCTTGCCATGCGCCAATACCAGGTCGGGCGCGCGCACAGACTGCGCCGAGACCGTCCCGATTCCAAATGTGACCAGGACAGGCACCAGAGCCACTCGTGATGCACCAACCCAATGCTTCGTAAGGTTCATCTTTTCCCCCTTGCCCCGATCGCAGCAATGGCTATTAGTATAGGTCAGCGATCTAACGCCTTATGCAGGTGCCCGCGCATACTTTCGCGATAACCAGGCCTTGCCATCATTTAGAGGCGGGACCTTCGCAGACACGGATCAATTCCACCGTCGCGATGTCCTGCGGCCCTGGTCCAACGACTGGAGCAGGCTCGGCACCCTCGCGATCGTTGCGAGGTACGAGTCAACCGGCAAGGACTTCTTGCAGTCTGTCCGCGGCCTGACGCCCGAATCGACGGGTCACCGTTCGCAGCAGATCCAGATCAATGGGTCCTGGCGCCGCCTCGTAGGCCGACCGGGCGTCGAGGAGGTCCTGCGGGCCACCTGCGTAGCACTTCATCGCAATGAAATCCTCGCGCCCGACGATGCGGAGCTTCTCGTCGCGAAATTCGACCTCCAGTGTCCTGGAGAGGATTTCTGGATCCATGTTGCGGAGACCGCCTAAGAGTTCCACGTGATTGCCGAAGTCATCACTCAGCATGAGCATGCCAGAAACGGGGTCGTCGGCCTCTGCGCTGCGAAGCTCTGTGTCGAAGCCCGCCTGTCTAAACGCCTTCTCAAGCTTCGCCAGGCGACCGGGTTCCGCGAAAAGTAACGCATCGACACCCGTCGTCGCTCGTATGACTCCAAGCACTGTTAGGGCGAAAGCGCCTATGACCGCATAGGTGACTTTCTCACGTCGCAGAATTTCGACGACGTCGAGGAGCAGCAGGGCGGACTGTCCCCCTTTATCTGTTCTCATCGCTAGGTGAGGCATGAGGCATGGCCGATTCGTGAGCGGCACGTCCCGCCTCTCGCAGCTCGCTTGCCAGCTGGTTGTGCTCGAGAAACGCCTCGAGTCTCTGCGCAGGGGTCAGCGCCCTAAGGGATTCCCTTAGCGAGGCCTCAGTACGGGCAGTGATTTTGGACGGGGACGGCCGGGCCGACAAAGGCCGGCCGACAGCAACGTAAGCTCCGGCTTCCTGCGGGATAAGTCCGGTCTGGAGCGTAATGCGCAATCCAGCGCGTACTGCAATCCGCAGCAGCAGCTCGAGCGAAAGATCTGAGGTATGCCCATTGACGATCTTGCTGAGAGTAGGTTGCGGCACATTCAATCGTTTTGCGGCGGCCAACTGACTGATGCCCAGCCGCTCGGCGTAGCGCGCAATCTGATGCGCGACGTCAGTCCGCAACGCATGCACTGTCTCGACTTCGGGTGGCATTTCATTGCCCTCGCATTTATAGCGAATCCATTATATTTGTTCATCGATCGAAATATTTCCTTATAGATCAATGGGTTATTTCGAAGCGGGGTTGCTTCCGCTAACAGCACCGTCAGAGCCGCTCCAGCCGGGTGCCGGCTGGCCTTGCCAATTAACAGCACGGTCTATTCGCCGAAGAATCTGCATGCTCGAATAAACGAGTTGAACACGTGTGCAGCGAGCCCGTCCCCCATCGAGCACTTGCGTGCAACGCTGGGAACTGAAATTAGCGGCGCGCAGCCGGTGGTGCCGTCAGTCGACGCAGCTCCTCCATTTCCCTACGTAGTGCATCGACTTCGGCGACTTGTCTTTTCAGAGTCGTAATTTCACTGTGTTCCCGCTGTAGCTCGTTGAGTAACAGTGGCGTGAGCATCTGATAAGCGACCGTCTCCGGTTGACCCTTCTCGTTGTAGATCACCAGCTCAGGCATAACTTGCGCCACCTCTTCAGCAATCAGTCCGTATTGCTCCGGCTTCGCACCGCTCTGATCGGGTTGCTTGTAACGGAACGTCACAGGACGCAGCTTGAGCAGACGGTCACTGGTGTTTCCCATCGAGCGAATGTCTTGTTTGTAGCGCCGCGAAGAAGACATCACCCCAAGTTGACCACCGGAATTGACGACAACTGCCGCGCCGCCCGTCACATTCACA
Organism: uncultured Gammaproteobacteria bacterium; assembly: GCA_963795685.1. Classification (GTDB taxonomy): domain Bacteria; phylum Pseudomonadota; class Gammaproteobacteria; order Steroidobacterales; family Steroidobacteraceae; genus FEN-1191. Next base: position 21,845 of record CAWCJE010000015.1, on the reverse strand, counting down.
CCGCTCACGCCTGCCACGTAGGTCGCATGCTGCACGCCTTGCGAACCAATGCGAATCACCGCATTTTCTGCCGCCACGCCGCGGCTGCCAATATCTATGTTGTTGCTACCGGTGGTGAGGTTATAGCCCGCGTAGGGCCCCACAGCGACGTTGCCCCCGCCCGTGGTGTTATAACCCAGCGCAAAATAGCCATCGGCACTGTTGTATGCACCCGTGGTATTGCGGTACAGCGCACCATACCCGGTCCCGTTGTTCCCGATTCCCGAGGTATTTGCGTAAATGCTGAACGCACCGTAACCCGTGTTGTAGTTTCCGGTCGTATTCTGATAGAGCGAAACATAGCCACTGGCGTTGTTCTGAAGACCCGTGGTGTTGTGATACAGGGCATGGAACCCGACCGCGTTGTTGTAGCCGCCGGTGGTATTGGAATACAAAGACCCGCTTCCCATAGCGTTGTTGTCAATGCCCGTCGTGTTGGAAAATATTGCCTGATAGCCGGTGGCAGTGTTGTCATTCCCCGTCGAATTAGAATACAACGCGAAATTGCCAATACCGGTGTTGTAATTGCCGCTCGAATTCGAGTGGAGAGCTTCGCTGCCCAATGCGCTGTTACTAAGTCCTCCTTCATTCCACAACATCGCATCATTACCGACCGCGGTATTTTCGCTCCCGGTTGTGTTGTCGAACAAAGCGCGGAAGCCGTTGGCCGTGTTGTCATTCCCGGTCGTCGAAGCATTCAAAGCGCTAACACCAGTGGCGGTATTGTTATTGCCAGTCGTGGTGTGATTGAGGGCATAGGCTCCGATGCCGGTGTTGCCGATGCCAGTGGTGTTTGACTGAAGGGCAGCGTAGCCAAATGCGCTTCCGAAATATCCCGCGGTCGGGCTGAGCGTATTGGTGCCGAATGCAGTGTTATAGGTTTCGACCACTGCAGGGGCAGCACTTGCTACGGCTACCGCTGCCGCTGCCGCTGCCGCTTGCCAGCGTCACCCACGAGAATACTCTCATCGATATTTTCATGATCGCACTTCCTATTTGCCAATTTATGGATACGCGAATGTCCAGATATCACTGTAGTAACTTGGTGTCGTAACGACACCGAATCCGCCGTACAACCACAGATTCCCGGACCCGTCGCTCCACGTCACCACCGCCGACCGCGCGCCGGGCGTGTTTGTCACCGCACGCACTCCTTCGGTCCCGTAGTTGTCTGCCGCATTGGCAGTCTTGGACCCGCTCACCCAGATCCAACCCTTGGTCGGGCTCTCGAACTTCCATAAATCGTTCAAACCGCCCGAAGAACCAACCGAATCTCTGCCCGCGCCACCGAACATCCATGCGACGCCCGAAGGGTCGATCCAGGCGGCTGCGCCCTGGCGCGCACCGGGACTGCCACCGCCCACTCCTCCCGCGACGTAATTGCCGATCGCTTGGCTTGTGTTTGAGCCGGCAACCCAGGTCCAAAGGCCCGTTGCCGGATCGAACATCCATGTGTCGTTCAGGACATTCGGGGTCATCAAATTCGCGGCGGCGGAATTGTCGAAACCATTTCCTCCGAAGAGCCAGAGTTGTCCTTGCGGGTCACGCCATGCAGATGCGCCATTCCGGGATCCGGGCGCGTTAGCCGCTGCTGCGGTTCCCATCGTTCCGTAAATTCCGTCCTGGTTGCCTGTGGATGATCCAGAGACCCATGTCCACTGGAGGGTGTTCGTATCGAACTTCCACAGGTCATTCAGATCTCCGTTTACGCCGGGAGGAACAATTCCCTCCCCTCCGAACAGCCATAAATTGCCTGACGAATCCACCCACGTGACCGCGCCGTCACGGCCTCCTGGCGAGTTTCCTGCGGCAGCCGCCCCCTTCGTCCCATAGGTACCCACAGCCCCGCTGGACTTGGATCCCGCAATCCAAGTCCAAAGACCTGTTGCGGGGGAAAACTTCCACAGGTCGCCCAGCTCCCCTGGTGAACCAATAGAGTCCCACCCGTATCCGCCAAACAGCCACAGATCCCCCGATGGCGAGATCCACGAGGACGCGAATTGCCGGGCCCCCGGTGTATTACCGCCGGCGGCAGTGCCCTGGGTGCCGTACACACCCGCGCCGCCCTGCTGTGTCGATCCACTCATCCACGTCCACAGGTGAGTGGTGGGATTGAAACTCCAAAGATCGTTCAGGTAGATGCCGTGCATGCCGAATACGTCATAACCATCGCCACCGAAGAGCCAAAGCACGCCGTTACCGTCGACCCACGAGGCGGACCCGCCGCGAGCGCCGGGGACGTTGGAAGCACTAGGCACGCCTTGCGCGCCGTAGATACCCGCAGTGACGGCAGTATTGGATCCTCCCGACCATACCCAGACTGCGCAAGAAACATTGACGTTAGTGAGATCGGCCGACCCCATTGTGCCCTTGGCATTGGAAATGGCACACGACTGCGCCGGTGGTTGTCCCTGGGCCACGACCGCATAAGCGGTTCCTTGCGGCACCGGCGTAGGCAGGACGAAGGAGGTCGTGTTCAAAGCAACCGCGATTGCGTCATCGCCGTTCGCCAAGACAAGCCCAGATCCGAGGAGGCCGGCGATGGTTCCACCGATCGAATGGGGCGTGGCACAGGCCACGGAAACGCTGGCCGAAGCGTTATTGATTGTGCCCGACCCGTTCGAAACCGAGCAGATTTCACCGGTCGGCTGCTGGCTCACTGCCACCGAATACTTTGAGCCGTTCTGTAGAGTCGAAGGGAACGTAAACGATGTCGAGTTCGCAGCCACCTCCGAGGATGCGCCGTTCAAGGAGAGTGTCAGTCCAGCGGTCGTCAATCCACTAATGGCCGCATCAACCATATATGTTGGCGCCGGCGGCGTCGGACCGCTGGAAGAGTCGCCCCCGCCTCCACAAGCGTTAAAAAACGTTGTGGAAAGAATCACCGCTACCACCTCGCAGGTGCGGCGGCACGAGAATGCCCACCGGGCGCGCCGGTGATTGTCGATCACTTCGTTTCCCCCCAAATACAAATCGAAATCTTCAATCGCGCCTTGAGCGTCACCGATCTGAGAACCTTTAAACCCGACCTTACTACTTGAGATGCATCCTATCGTAGCTCCGGCCGCGATGATAATGGGCATATGTGCAATACGGCCCGTTATTGGCTAGCGTGGTAATGCAGAAAACGCGGTCCCTCTCTATTATTCTTATCGAGAAAGCGAACTCAAACTCACTTTATGGAAAGTAAAGGCATGGTTCTTTCGAACCGGCGCCGACTACGATAAGCTATTTGGCCATCGGAGCCCAATTGTAAATACTGACCAAGGGGATGGTCCATGCTGCATGGCAATCGAACGCGCTTAGTTTTGCTTGCGGCTGTGCTATTGACCGGCTCGGGTACGGAGGCCGCCAATGACCCCACTCCGACCGCAACCCAACGCGCAACTCATACCATCGTGGACAGGCAAGGTCACACGGTGCTTGCTGCCAGCGGCCTGCGCAGCAACTATCGAAGCACCCCTCTGGTTACGACCCCGAGAGCGCTAGGCAGCGCACGCACGGCAGCTTCCGGAACAGCCGCCGCGCCCGTGACGGCCGCGCATCGGCCCTTTTCTACGTTCACGCCGCTGGGCGGCTGCCTCGGTTGCACGGGGCTCGAGGTCTACGACAACAATGGCACAACAGAAATTCTCGGCTCGGTCACTACGGTGATCGCTCCTTCGACAAACGATTCGACCGTACCGGACGATTTCTGGTATGCGCTCACTTTCGACGCCCAGACACACGAATTCAATGAAGTAAGCGTCAGTGAACGGCAGACTGGCGGAGTGGCGCAGTTACTGCTCCTTCGCGGCGCCGCGCCCAGCGCCGACCAGGTTGCCATTTGCGGATTTGACGGGTCCATCCATTTTTACTCCGCCGCAACGAAGAAATTACTGCCGACCAAGACCAAGCAGTTTCCGATCACCGATGTTTTCCGATGCGCAATTGGTGATTTTAATGGGCGCGGTGGGACACAGTACTTCCTGGCCTCGCAGTACCAGGCGGCCCTGTATCGGGCCGACGGCACGCTGATCTGGTCGGTGCCGGCCCCGCAGCAGTCCTACACCGATATCGTGGTTGGACAGATGGACTCAGATCCAGCGCTGGAAATTGCAGTTGCCCAATATTTGTACACCCCGGGCGATTCTGTAACTATTTATGACGGTGGTTCGCACAAGGCGCAACTGCACATTTCACAAACTGCACTGCCATCGGTCAGCCACCTGGCTCTCGCCTCGGCCGGTGCGCCCGCTTCGAGGACGTTGGTCGCGGCTGAGAGTTGGTATGTCGTGCACGCCTTTGACACCGTCAGCGGCTCTCAGAGATGGCAGGCCCAGACGCCTCTTAATATCGAGTCCCTGAAAGTCAGCCAGGTACTGGGGGGCGCAGCCGAACAAGTGATGGTCGGCGATGCTCAGTGGGGTTCAGTGCACGTACTTGACGCGGCCACTGGAACAGCGGACTTCGCCATCGCCAATCCCGAATGGGGCGTCACTAAAATCGCAGTAGGAGATATTGATCGCAATGGATCGTTGAATCTTCTATGGGGAGGCGACACGGGGAGCAGTGGCCCGCAACGCTTCTCGGTAGCGGACATTGCTACGCAGAAAGTCACTGCCACCAGCCGCGACCTCGACGCAGTGTTCACTGCACCGGCCGTAGGCAAGCTTTTAAGTGGCAATACGCACCAAGTCGTATTCGCCTCGGCGACAACCGATAACGCCTACGACCCCGGCTCAATCGTGGTCATGGACGCGACCAGCGGCAAGAGAATCGCTGTCCAGGACGTTCCGCTTTTTCAGGGTTGGGGAATAGACACCGCGACACGGGTGGCTGACGTGGACGGAGACGGACTCGATGACATTGTGGTCGCCGCTACGCACGACTATGACGGCGCAGTCGATGTGTACGGGCTGACGGCGGCCCGGAAGATCGTGCAGAAGAGCACCACCCGTCCCATCGGGAGCGCGTCAAAGGCCTATCCGCAGTTTACGGCTCTTGCCATCGCGGATGCCGATCGGAAAGGTAAGGCTTACGCCGCCGTAGGCTACTATGAAACTGACTCCACTCGCGGTGCGGTCGGCTCCACGGTCATAGGACTTGACCTGAAGAGCGGCGCTGAGAAGTGGCGCGTGGCCCTACCGCCCCCGCCTCTGACCGTATTCGGTACTTTTCCCGCGTCAGACCTGCTGGTACTGGGTCGCGACGCCACAGGGGCAGAGTTAATACTGGCAAGGAGTTCAGCGACCGATCCCAGCTCCTCTGGCAGCGGCGTTGGAACGGCCGACGTAATTCGGATTGCAGGTTCGACGGCAACCGTGGTCGCTTCATACCAAGGACTTGTGTCCTCGGCCGCCGTCGCGCCCACGTCCGCTGGCTTGCATGAAGTGATAATTGGGACTTTCGACGGCACGATAAAGACCCTTTCATTCTCAGGTTCATCTCTGAATGTCGTAGCTGACCGCAGCGTCTCTGCGAACACTGTAAATGCGGTTTACGCGAGCGGTACCGGATCAACGTGGATAGTGTCCGGGTTTCGGCTTATGCGAGTTCTGGCAAATGGCTCCGTGGACTGGCAAAGCGTGGATAACGGTTACCAGGGAGCTGTGGGCATTGCGGCAAACCCTACCAGCGGCACGCAGTCAAAGCTTTGGGTATCGTCAATGTGGCGCGTTGACGGCTTCAATGTCCCCACGACCCCTTAAATCGAGTCAAGCAGAGGCTGCGGCAGCGACATGGGTGTTCGCCTTCTTGTAAGCGGATAACTAGCGCTTATCGCTGGGAACTGGCGACAACTATCTCATGGTTGCCGGCCTCCGATCTTGCTCACGCCAACCAAAGTGCGGCTGCCATCGATCCACAGCCATAGGATTCCGCTGATGACAGCCGCTGCAGTGCCGGTCACATACGCAGCTGTCCAGGCGCCATGGGCCGACAGCCAGGCGACCATAGGTGTACCAATTATGCCGCCCAGATTGCCGCCCGTGCCAACCACGCCCCATGCGGCCATGCTGTGCTCGCGCGCTACCGCCGTTGTTGCAGCCGAGTAGATTCCCTCGGTGGTCTCGATCGTGCCGTAGGCCAGCGACAGCGCGGCGACCGCCCACGGCGGGCTCTAACCTTGACGCCCACGAACAAAAACAGTCCTGCGAGCGGCAACATCGTCAGCGGCAGTATGCGATAGCCCCTGCGCGCACCAAATCGCAACGCGAGTCCATCGGCCGCCCGCCCGCCCGCGCCTGAGCCGATTGCCGCAGCGATAAATGGCAAGCTGCCAAGTACTCCACTGTCCGGCACCGAGAGGTGGCGCTCCTGTACCAAGTAAATGAAAGACCAATTGCCGATCAGATAGAACACATAGTTCATGATCGTGACGACGTCGCTAGCAGCAAACACATCGCGATTTCGGAGCACGCGCAAGAGGTCGCGGCGATTGATGTCTGCCGCTTCCGCTCGCTCCGCAGCCACCCCGAGCTCCGCCAGCTCCGTTCCCGATACGGACGGGTGGCTGGCCGCCCGGTTGCGCCCGTACCAAGCCCACGACACGATTAGCAAGAGCAGCGGCAAACTCGTCCAGATCAAGGCCTGCTTCCAGCCATAGGCCTGCATTAAGAAGGCTATTATCGGTGTCGCAGCGGCGGAACCAAGGTGCAAGCCCGCGGTCTGCAGTCCGTTTGGGCAACCCCAGCGACCCACCGGAAACCAAGACTCGATAACTCCCGTGGAGATCGGAAATATGGGCGCCTGTGCGGCGCCGAGCAGTAGACGCGAGAACAGCAACGCGACGGTGAGTGCCAGTGCCAGTCAGCCACAGTGGAGCGAGTGGCGTGACGAGCTGCGCAGCCAGGCACACGATACCGGCGATCGCGAGGCCGCGGCGTGCTCCGAGCCACTGGCCGATACGCCGCCGGGCAACTGCAACACCGTGTAGGTAAACAGGTACGCGGTCATCAGCCAGCCGAGCTGCATCTGCGATATTTGCAGCTCGGGCATCATCTGCACCGCCGCTACATTAAAGCTCGTCCGGTAGGAATAGAGAAAGAACGCAAAGCCGAATAGGTAGGCGACCATCACCCAGCGTATGCGATAGCGCGTTGGAGCTCGGATAATCACTGGCGGCCGTCTATACCGGGACCGGTGCGTTCCGACATTCCAGGCTTGATATCGCTTCGCATACGCTCGCCCGAAAAAAGGAAGAAAATATTAAGGCTACTAATACAGCCAACAGCGACGGAATTGCCCAGAACCTTCTGTATTGATCAAGTGTCAGCTCTGGCCCGCCGGCAGCTAATACATTGTAAATGCTACCGACCAATTGGGCGCCCAAGAGCATTCCAAGCCCATAGGTCAAAGACACAAAGAGTCCCTGAATTCGCGCGCGAGTCTCCGGCGAGAAGCGCCGTTCTAAGTAGATCTGACCCGCAACAAACAAAAAGTCATAACACGGCCCATGAAGCATTATGCCGAGAAGTATCATCCATCGGGTCACACCCGGCGCGCCCAATGCAAACAATCCGTATCGAACAGCCCAAGCGAACATACCCAGAGCAAGGATGCGTTTGGTACCGATTGTGTAGAGCCATGGCATAAACGCCATGAAGGCCACTTCCGACATTGCCCCAGTGTCTGGACAGCTGCAATCTTCTGGAACCCCGCAACCTGTAGATAGAGCTGCGTGAAGTTGTAATAGGCAGCGAGCGGAATGCAAATCAGTAAGATGCTACCGAGAAAGATGAGCATGTTCCGATCGACGATTCTCGTAAGGGGAGAACGCCGAGAACCACGCGAGGCCATAGGACTGACATCTATGGCCACTAATCTCGCACGCGGTAGAGTTAGACTATAGACGCCTAGAATTAGGCTTCCTAGTCCAGCAGTGTAGAGAGGCGACGCTGTTGCCTCGGGCGCGGCGTTACCTCCTATTGCCGGAAGTACGAAGCTAATAAACAGACCGGCAACGATCCAACCAGCCGTTCCAAACACCCGGATGACAGGAAATTGCGTTTCGGGATTGTCAAGATGGCGAAAAACCACGGTATTGGCCAATCCCAATGTCGGCATGTACAAAAGGTTATAGGCAAGCAGAAGCGTCAGGAAAACTATTGGGCGGTTTATGGTCGAGGGGGGCACAAAGCATGATCGCCCCGCACCCAATGTGAATAACGGCAAGGAGCCTCTGAACTCCCGATGTCCGGTCTGCGATTCGGCCGACCAGAAAGGGCTGGCGATGGCCGCAACAGCATTGGCTGTGTACGCCCAGTGCGTTAGGCTACCCATGCCGTGATGCTGCATGTACACCGCAATCGTGGTGTACCAGCCCCCCACACGCCAAACTGCAAGAACATCAGGGCGCAGAGGCGCGCGCGAGTTCCCACTATCGATTCAGCCTACGTGGCAAGTAGCCGATTGCTGTGCGCTGGTTCATTTAGACGGATTGCCGTTACAAGTTCCGCCGCTTCAATTCCTCAAGGGCATGGTTTGCCGCCCGAGCTGTTAGCGCCATGTACGTGAGCGAGGGATTTTGTGAGGCAGATGACGTCATACAGGCTCCATCTGTCACAAAGACGTTAGGAACCTCGTGGATTTGGTTGAATGCATTTAGCACCGACGTGCGGGGATTCACTCCCATACGAGCAGTGCCCATTTCATGAATGCCCTCGCCCGGAGTGTAATCATCCAGGAACGGCCTGATGTCCGTTGCCCCAGCCGCTTCCAGCATTTCCGCGGCGGCGACCGACATGTCGCGCCTCATCGCATTCTCGTTGTCACCCACTTTGCAGTTGAAGCGTAAGGTCGGCAGGCCCCACGCGTCCTTCTGTTGTTCGTTTAATTCAACATAGTTGTGGTAGTTAGGCAGCATCTCTCCAAATCCGTGTAGGGTCAGCTGCCAAGGTCCGGCCTCGCGCGTGCGCGCCTTCCAATCGGCTCCAAATCCGGCGATCTCCGTGGCGTGTTGCCAGGAGTTTCGGTGCCCCTTCCCCTCGTATCCATACCCTCGCAGAAAGTCCTTGTGCTTCGTCTTGGCATCGAGGTTTCGGAATTGTGGAATGTAGATGCCATTGGGACGCTCGCCCGTGGACTGCTTATCCCGGATCTCGCGGAATGTGCCCGAGGCGCCGGACTTGCAGTGGTGGTCCATGAGGTAATGCCCGAGTGCACCACTCGAATTGCCAAGCCCTGTTGGAAACCGGCGCGATTTGGAATTGAGCAGGATCTGTGTACTGCCCAGCGCGGATGCACACAGAAAGATGACGCGCGCAAAGTATTCCGTCTCCCGCATGGTCTGCCCGTCGATAACGCGCACCCCAACGGCGCGGCCCCGTGCCTCGTCGAAGATGATGCTGTGCACGATGCTGTGCGGACGGATCGTGGCCCTTCCGGTAGCCAAAGCCGCCGGCAGTGTGCTGGACAGGCTGGAAAAGTAGGCGCCGACGGAGCATCCACGACTGCATGGCCCACAGTAGTGGCATGGTGCTCTGCCACGATGCGGAACAGTGAGCACCGCGGTCCTTCCGATAATTAAATGCCGGTCCGGAAACGAGGCCTTGATTTTGGACTTTGCAGCCTGCTCGGCGCAGTTCATCTGCATCGGTGGCAGAAAGAGTCCGTCGGGGAGCGTTGGGATTCGCTCTATCGAGCCACTGATGCCCGCAAAGGCTTCCACGTGGTCGTACCACTTGGCGATGTCCCGGTACCGAATGGGCCAGTCGACCCCCATCCCGTCCCGTTGGTTCGCCGCGAAGTCTCGATCGCTCCATCGGTAGCATTGCCGGCCCCATGTAAGGGATCGGCCTCCCAGCTGATAGCCGCGGATCCAGAGAAACTTGCCGTCGCGATGCCAGCTGTACGGATTCTGCTTGTCATTTACGAAAAAGTGGATGTTTGCTTCGCTCACCGGTCCTGCTTGCGACTGTATGAAGTATTCCTCTTCCAATACCCGGCGATTACCCAAACCCCGGAACGGGAACTGCCACGATGGAAGGTGCTCCGTGACGTAGTCCGTTCCGTGCACGATATTGCGACCACGCTCCAGCATAAGCGTCCGCAATCCGCCTTCGGTAAGTTCCTTTACCGCCCATCCGCCCGATATGCCCGAACCCACCACGATCGCGTCGAAGGCATCGCGATGGGTATCGGGGCCAGAACTTGCTTTCTGTTGTGCGGACGCCATGCGCTATTTCGTAGGAGCCTAGGGGTATGGCGCAGCAGTTGAGATCTATGGTCTTGCGACCAGGGGGATATAGGCATCCAGTCCTTCTGGACGAAAGTCCACGGTGCGACGTTGCTCAGCACTCATGTATGCGGCCATGAGGAGTTCTACGACTTCAAACCCATCGTGAAAGGTTAGAAGCGGGTCCTTGCCGGCCGCAAAGGCCTGAATCATGTGGCGGTTCTCCGCCTCGTACCCGTAGTCCGCGACCTCGTTCGCCATCACAGGCATGAGGCCTGATTCGGCATTCTGCTTTTCGAGCAGGTCCTCGCCCTGAGCGCCTTGCAGCATCCGGCTAAAGAACACCGTGGTGCCACTTGACAATGAATTGAAGGCCATTGAGTACTCAGGCCCCAGGAGTTCCATCGTGATGCGCAGCCCTGGGCCGACGAAACTCCATGATGTCATGAGTTCCGCAATGATCGCGTTCCCTGGTCGTCCAGGAATTCAACCGTCGCGCTGGCATAGTCCTCGACTGCTGGCTGCGGCACCCCTTGGCCGGCTCCTGAGAGCTGCGGCATAGATCTTGGTCTTGGCTGTTTCCATTTGAGTGTCGCGGTTCGCGCGGTTATGGCCCGGACCCTGAGGGAGGAGCGCTCTTTTTGGGGATCAGTGAGCATGAAGCGTGTCGCCTCGATGCTGTGGCACATCATGTCATTCAGCGCTCCGCCCCCTTGTGCATCTCCTTTCCAAAACCATGGCGAGTGCGGGCCCCCATGCTCTTCGGTGGCCCGGGCTAGGTAAGGGCGCCCGGCCAAAGAGGCTCCGCGCCTCCAGATCACTTCCTTCGCTCGCACCATGCAGGGCATGAAGACTTGATTTTCCAGGTAGCCCGTCCGCAACTGGACGCTGCGCACCAAATTAAGGATTTGCCGGGCTTCGCCTACGTTTCTTGCCAGGGGTTTTTCGCACGCAATAGCCTCCAGCGTGCCTACGCCCTCACGCACGGCCGCAACGATTTCGGCAATATTGGAAACGCGTGAGTAGTTTGGCCCGCAGATCCAGATGGCCTGGATGTCCGGGTCCGCCACCATGGCGCGGATGGAGGAAAATACCCTGGTGTCCCCAACCCCCTCCCTGAGCGCGAGTTGCGCGGCGGAGGCGGCATGTTCGGCGTTTGGACTCCACACACCGACGATATGGGCATTTCTGATTGCGGCAAACGACTTGATATGGAATTGCGTAATAAATCCGCTTCCAATAAAACCTATCCCGAAGCTGGCGGGCACTGCTCTTATCTCCGATTCAAGTGGGGCGGCCGGCGCACACGTTGGTTGGGAAAACATCCGGCATACTGTGAGCGGCCGCCCTCATCTAATGGCGAACGGGTGTGATCTTCAGAGCGGTGCGGCGGCACGCGCGTCGCGGTCGGCGCACGGTGTACATCCGAGGTACTGTCCGGGTATGGGAGTCCATCTCAGCTCTTGGCCGGCGCCCACCTCCGATGTGTAGTAGCCGACCACGAGGTATTCCTTCATCAATCTGAAGAATGGCTTGTACCCTGTCAGAAGAACTCCCGGCGGCGAACCGAGTGATTGCTCCTCCAGTTGCCTGAGGACCTCGTATTGGGCGGACACTTCGAGCTTCAGGAATGGTCGGCGAAAAGTGGCGCGGGCAATGACATCAATCCCTTGCAACTCCGATCGAAAATGCGCCCGTTCGGATGCGGTGTTCCATTTGGCCAAGAACCGATCGATGAACTCCGGCACTCCCGCTGCTATGGCCCCTGGGGTGTCGGTGGTGGGCAACATGAGATCAGACACGACCGAAACGAGGTGATACTCGTCTTGATTCAGGAATTCGTGGTCGGCTTGGGTGTCGTGATGCTTAGTCGGTGCGGCGAGATTACCGGGCGCTGCAGTGGAGAAGATTGGACTGCCAGCCACGGGGAGCGCGAGTAACAGCGCGAGAGTGCGTCGCCTATCGGGGGACTGCGCGCCGGATGCCATCCCGAGGTCCAGGGCGCGCAAATCGCCGGCTGAGAGTCCAGTCTTCACAGCATCCTGTAAGTGACCCCGACCCCGATCGTTCTGGGCCGGATGACAAATTCCTGCGCGTTGTGTGGAGCAAAGTTCGTGCCCTTTGCGTCTGTGACGCCCTTTACAGATCCAACATTATCTATGAAAGCGCGCACGTCCCATGCATTGGCGAGACTGTAGGTGATCGATCCGTTGACGACTGTGAATGGATCGAATTGTTGGGTGCCGTTGAGTCCAGCGTACACGCTGCCCCGATAGGAGCCGTCAATGTGGAACCTAAGGTGATTTGCGCCGCTGACAGGTTGGACAAAATCGATTGCCGCGGAAGCTTGGGCGTCCGGCACGGACGGAAGATGATCGCCTTTTTTACCCGTGAAATTCTGAACGACAAAGTCCTCGGTGAGCTTGGCATCTACAACGCTGAAGCCAAGCATTACGGTCAGTCGTTCCGCGGGCTGCATATCCAGCTCCAATTCCGCGCCCTGGCTGCGCGCCCTCCCCCCATTGACAATAATAGTAGTGCCCGTGAATTGATCGCTCTTTTCGATCTGGATGTCGTTCCAATTGATTCGATAAAGTGCCGCTGAATATTGCAGCCACTTACCGTAGCGGCCCTTTATGCCCAGCTCGTTATTCGTCGCTTTGTCGGCGCTATAGGGCACAAGGTCGGCATTGGGCTCGCAGTACGGACACGGACCGATCGCAAAAGCATTGGCGCCACCGGGCCGGAAGCCCTGCGACCAGGTAAAGTACAACAAAGAATTGTCGGTGAGGTGAAAAGAGGTGTTCGCCTTGAACACTTGACTGTGGGTCGTATTGGATGCGTCGCCAGAGCTTCGACCATAGGGGTCGCCGGTAAAGGTATTGGGGTCGAAACTCTGGGAACAGAACACCCCGCAAAGCGGGATTTCCTGGCTGATGTGTTGACTGTAGTCCTGCGAGAACACCCGGGCTCCGCCCGTTATCTGCCAAGCCTTGGTGGGGCGAAAGGTCAACTCGCCGTAGCCCGCGACATCGCGGGATTTAAGCGATCGTTCGAAGTTGTATATAAAATCGGTGGGGCTTAGCTGGCTGGGGCGTACACCCACGCTGTAATATTGGATAAAGTCACCAAAATTGGCATACGAAGTGCCAAGCGCCGCATTGTTGGCCGCGGCCGATCCAGGCAGTTCTGACCAGGCCGCTATACCAGGCATGGTTTCCGGATCCGAGAGCGAGGTCTTGGACTCCCTGTAAAACGCTCCTCCCACCCAGTCCCAGTGCCCGTCCTTGCTGTTTGAAACCAAACGTACTTCCTGGGCAAAGGAGTGCTGTTTCGAAAAATCGAAATTGGTCTGCGTGGGCCTCGGATAGTACCCATAGTAGACACTGTTCGCGATCCGCTCGCCCAAGAACGTTAGATCCCAAAGATCGTGGTAGTCGTTGGTGTCGTACGAGGTGGACGACGTCAATGTCGCGAATCCGAAGTTTCCGGTGAGCGTAACGGAATAAAGATCAACGGCCCGCGTCAGGGGCTCCTGGGGAATGTATTTGGACACGACATAGTCGCTGCCGGGCAATTCCGCGGAGAAGCCACCGGAATTCTCATACTGGTGATGATATGTGCCGGTCACATCGATGGTCTCCGACGGCGACCAGCGCACAGATGCTCGGGCGAACCAGATTTTGGCGGTATCGATATCTTTGATGCTGTGGAAAGTCAGACCGCTTCCCACCGGATCTGCTGGGTTCGCCAGCACCGGCTGTGCCCCTGACGTTACGGTCATCGGCCGATCATAAGTCACGGCAGAATTCGCATCGATAAAGCCTGACACCTTCTCGTACCCTGCGGCCACTCTGAGGGCAAGGGTGTCCCCCAGCGGGATATTGCCTACCGCATCAAGATCGATGAGGGCTCGCCGGAGTGCGCGGTGGAGGACACCTTGGCCGAAAACTTGCCCTCAAAACCCTTCGTTGACGGCTGGTTGAAGATCAGCCGCACGGTGCCACCCACCGAACTGGACCCGTACAGGGTTCCCTGCGGTCCGCGAAGAACTTCCACGCGGTCAATGTCCGTGAGCTTTAGATTCACGAATATCGGGGTTTCATCCACGTAGGTGGAAACCACCGACTGCTGAAGCCGCGGGGCAAGACCACCAACGGACGTCGAGTTTATTCCCCGTATGACAAGGAAGTTATCCGAGCTGTTCGCCCTGGGTCCCAAGTCCGGCGCTGCCAGACCGGGAACGACGCGGGTAATTCCCTCGAGGTCCTCGATGCCGCTGTTCTCGATTTCCTGTGACGTCACCGCCGAGATGTTGTACGGGACGTTCAATACGCTTTCATTGCGCTTCGTTGCCGTGACTATAACCTCTTCTAGTCCGGCCGACGCGTTCTGCTGCGCTGCTACGGTCCCCGCAACCGCTACGGCGACTGCAGCGGCGATCGCCATCGCTGCTTTCGCGGACGAACTATCTGGATTCGACCTTCGTGTAAACATCCTTTCGATCTCCAGGAAACTCGGCATGTGGGAGGACACCGGACGCCCTTGCTCGACGTTAGGTCCGCTATCTCACTACCTTTAAAATGAACCCCGACTCGTCGCAGTGTTCTTTGGTCCGGCGATCATGCCGCAACTATGGTCTTGAGTCATCCTCAATTTTCGTACTTTTAGGGATTTGTGTACATTTGCTTGACTTGAGGTCTCCTCAAGTTCTATCTTAGGGCGCTAGATCACTTCCGTATGCGGCCCACGGGGGCAAATGGCCGAGTCCACTTCAGTATCCCGCCGAAGCCGCGATGCCCGCCGCCTAGCACGCTCGCGGCTGGTTCCGGAGAAGCTTTCCTATATCCAGCGGAAGATTCCTTCTTACGAGCTTCTTTCGGAAGAAGGGCTTTCCCTAATCGAGAACAATGCCGAACTTATCCTGCAGGAGATCGGCATCGAGTTTCGTCGGGATCCGGAAACTCTCCGGCTGTGGCGATCCGCTGGAGCGGACGTTGTGGGGGAGCGCGTGAGAATCCCGCGGGGATTGTGCCGCTCGTTGCTAACTACCGCGCCGCGCGAGTTCGAGCTACACGCCAGAAATCCCCTGCGAACTCTGCGCATCGGTGGAAACGCGACGGTATTTGCTCCCGTCGCCGGCCCGCCCTTTGTATCCGATCTGGAAGGGGGCCGTAGATACGGCACCCTCGCGGACCTTCAGAATTTCATAAAGCTGGCGCAGATGGCCCCCTCCATACATTTTGCAGGGGGGAGTATCTGCGAGCCCATGGATATACCTCCCAATAAGCGCCATTTGGATGTTCAATACTCTTTCTTTAGGTACAGCGATATGGCGTGTGAGGGAACCCCGGAAACCCCGAGCCACGCGGCCGACGCCGTGTCGATGGCAGAGGTTGTTTTCGGGCCCGGCGTTTGTGGATGCTCACGCAGTACTGCTTGGTAATATCAACTCGAATTCCCCACTAACTTTTGATGGGCGCATGCTGGGTGCACTGCGGGAGTTTGCGGTCCACAATCAAGGGTGCATCATCGTGCCAGCGCTCCTGGCAGGGGCGATGGGGCCTGTGACGCCGGCGGGATGCATGGCGCAGCTCTTTGCGGAGACATTGGCAGGCATGGCTCTGACCCAGCTCGTTCGTCCGGGCGCTCCAGTGATAATGGGTCCTTTGTCGGGGCAGTATCGATGCGCAGTGGATCGCCGATGTTCGGTACCGCCGAAGCCACGCAGATGATTTTCGCGACCGCTCAGCTGGCACGACGTGTTGGGGTACCCTGTCGTAGCGGCGGCTCACTGTGCTCATCGAAACTGTCTGATGGCCAAGCAGGCTACGAGAGCGCTCATACGCTTCTGCCCACCCTAATGGCGGGCATCAACCTGGTATCCCACGCGGCTGGCTGGCTGGAGTCCGGACTTGTGGCGTCGTACGAGAAATTTGTGATGGACGTCGATCAACTGATGATGATGCAGGCGTTAGCGGCCGGTATGGATCTCAGCGAACGGGGCCTGGCGATGGACGCAATTAAAGAGGTCGGGCCCGGCAATCATTTTTTAGGATGCGCGCACACCCAGGCAAATTTCGAGACGGCCTTTTACCACTCATTAATTGCAGACTATTCCTCATTCGAGCAGTGGTCGAGCGAAGGCCGCCTTAGCGCCGAGCAGCGGGCTCACGCGGTGTGGAAGCGAATGCTGGCGGAATACGTCGATCCGGGAATCGACCCGGCTCTTGAGGAGGCTCTTGGGGCTTTCGTGTCCCGGCGCAAAGCCGGTCTCACAGACGACATCTCGGAAGAATGACTGACGTTCAAAGCTCCTTTATGTAGATCCGCCGGAATTGGACCAGGCTCGGTGGGACAGTCCACTGCCCATTGACCTTGACGCCGTGGTGCTGCAAGCCGATACGCCCTCGAGCGGGCATCCCGGGTAATGGCGCGCCGGAGATCACAATTTGTCCATTCAGTTCTACCGTGAGTACGTCGTGGAACAGGGTTATCTTGAAGGTATTCCACTGGCCTATATCGTGATCGGCGTTGACTTTGGGTGTGGCGGCGGCCCGAACTGCCGCGGACATACTCTTGTCGGTACGATAACCGTATATTTCTCCTGATCCGATAGGCCAGCACCAGATGTTTACTTGCGCCTTTTCACTTCCCCGAACGAACACGCCGGAGTCCGAATCGGGCACGAGCATGTGGATTTCAGCACCGTTCTCGTCCCGCTTCTCTCTCCGCTTGGCAGGATGATCGGTACGCGCGGATCCATCCAGGGGGTCTGTTTGATCCGCCAATCTATGTACAAAACAAAATCCGAGTAGGTACGGGCGCTCCAAAGATTTTTGTCCCCCGGCGCTTCGCTTTCAGCGTCGTAGTCAATTGAACCGTCTACGACCTTCCAATGTCCGTTGTCGCCTTCTGGGACCGTCCATCCGCTAGGTCTGTGCCATTGAATAGAGCGACAAACCCGCGAGGCGGGGTCTCATCGGCATTCTGCGCCAAGGCAGCGTTTGCCAGGATCAGAAAGAGGATGGGCGTCAGGAGGGCGCCGATTCCAGCGCCAATGCGGTGTTTTGCGATCCGTAACTTAAAGGTTTCGAGCATGTCTCTAAACGACCTCGGCTGGATATATGGCCATTACTGAAGGTCTCGCGGAATGGACTCGTCCCATTGCTTTTTGCGGATGATCTTCCCGTCGCGCCTTAACTCCCGGCTATGCCGGATATGAAAGGTATCCGGATCGGAAGTAACTTCTGTTTTTCCGCTCCATTGGATTTCATGGCCACCGAATTTCTTAGTGACTGTGCGCGTACCAACGACGGAGGCATGGGCAGGATCCTTGTCGGATACGGTCCACTCCACGAACAGATCCTTCCCACCATTGGTGACTCTTGTAATTCCGGTCAGTGAATCGTGTTCAATGTGTACCGGACCGGTCCAACCGGTTGGGTATACAGCGACTTCGGACAAAGCGCTCGCCGCAACATTCCGACTGCCGATTGCCTGCGCGGCCTGGAGCGAGGCCGATTGGGCGACGGGTGGTAATACCGGCAGTACGAGTTGTGATCCGGAGACGCCGCCGAGCTGCACAGTTGTGGTCATTGTAAAGGGAGTCGGCCAATACATCGGCCACTGAGCGTTCGAGACCGAGACGCGTATGCGGTGGCCTCGCTCGAAAATCCAGGACGTAAATAGCATAGGGACTTGGAAGGAATAAGTGGTATCCGGAGTGAGCCTGGAAGGATGCGCGCCTGATTCGCGCTGAGTGCCATTGAGCGCACCCCCCGTTACGAGCGTGACCGTGCCGTCGGGAGCCACGTCAGAAAGCCGTACGAACCAGTTCGCCTGACTGGCGCTGGAAGAACCCAGGAGTGTGGCGCGCGGCTGGCCCAAGACATTCAGTTCGTCGGTCAAGGCAGGCGACTCGTAGACCAGGCTGTATGCGTCCGCGGAGCGTTGGTCTGGCATGGGATCGCCCCACCACGTACCCACTGCAATGCCGGCGGAAGGGACGTAACGGAGCAACTGGGTGGCAGGTTGTGACGGGTCCGCGGACAGGCGACCGTCGCCCGTAAGGTACAGGCGCTGTTCTTTGAGATCTGTGGGGGGCCAGCTTTGGACGGCCCGCCACTCGCCGGGGATCGCTCCCGGAAATGGAGCGGGCACATAGGGTCGACGCATATAGGCGGTCAGCTGCGGATCGCGCATTACCCCGGTGTCTTTGCCTTTCAGCCAGAAATCCCACCAACGGAGCGTCTGTCCATCCAGGTCTGCCAAGGGACCGGGGTTGTCCAGGCGGTGATTCCAGGGACCCACAATCGCCTTCATCGGTACATGCAGGCTTCCTAACGCCCTGTATATGGCGTTACGGTAACCGTCAAACCAACCACCGAGCATCATGATCGGAATAGTGAGCTCTTGCGGCTGCTTGTCGACCCGGATCTCTGGGCGCCAAAAGGCGTCGTCGTGGGGATGATGGCTGTAAGTCAAGGTCCACGGTGGCTGATCAAAGCGTTTTGCCAGTGCGTCCGCCGCTAATGGCTTACCTCCTTCAGGGGTCGTGACCAATAGATCCGCATAGGCGTTCCATGAATCAAAATGAAAGATTCCATCCGGGAATCGCTCCCCTTCATGATAGAGATCTTCAGTCGACACCTGGGCCACGATAGTCTTGAGTGCAGGTGGGTGACGTATCGCTACTTGAATGGCGTTAAATCCGCTCCAGGAATGCCCGTACATCCCTACTGAGCCTGTCGACCAGGGCTGGGTCGATAACCACTCGATCAGTGAGATAGCATCCTTTAGCTCCTGTTCTGAATACTCCCTGGCGGGGAGTGTCCCACTACTGAGGCCGGTGCCCCGTACATGGAAATAACCGGCTACATACCCGTGTGCTGCGTAGTAGGTCCAGCCCGGAATGCGGCCATCGCATTTGCCGCTGTACGGATCAAGCATCAGTAACGAAGGGTACTTGTGTGTCGCGCTCGCATCGATCGGCCTGGTCAGGCACCCCCAGAGCTTGATGCCGTCCGGCATGGCTACCGACACCTCGACATTCTCTGTCGGCATGCCAGGCCCATCCGCGGGTGAAGAATCCGATCTGGCGGGTCCATTTAGCAAGGTGGCGGGCAATAAGAGGAGCATCGCAGCATGCTTGGGAAGCTTGGCAATAAATGTCTTTGCTAAATTTAGAGGCGTCGTTGACACAGCATCCCGAGCTGTCAGCGAAGAACACTGCATCGCCTAACCCCCGATCTCTGAAGGATCCAGACCCTGCTGCAGGAGCAGATTCTTCAAGGGAACCAATTCGCCTTCGTAGTTCCGCCAACTCGAGAGTGACGATTGGTACAACGGACGCCGAACCTGCGACGCGCTCGCGGTCGTGGACGGGTAGGTGCTGGTGTGAAATTGCAAGCAGCTGTCCTCCCACTTTAGGTCACAGAACTGCAGCATTGCCTCGGACTGTTCGCGAGGGCTCCGCACGAGCTCCTCGTAATGAACCTCGAAGATGCGTCCTGGAAACAGCCCCTGCCAGTGGGTCATAAGAGCACGGTACGCCATGTAATATTGAGCGATCTCTCCGAAATTGTAGGAAAAGGGATAGCCTTGCTTGAAGAGTGTCTTGTACATCGCCAGGCACACGGCCATTGGATGACGCTTAACGTGTATAAGTCGAGCCGCAGGCAGACTGAGCGCGATCAGACCGCAATAAAGAAAATTAAGGGGCAGCTTGTCTGTAAAGTAGGGTTCACTTCCTGTGAGATGAGAGGTGCACTGCAAATAGCGATCCCCCAGCAATTGGAAGTCACATCGTACTGAGCGCTCCACTAGCTCCACTGCCGGCACCCCTATCTTGCCCGCGGTGGCTTGCACTACGCAGTTCGCAAATTCTGAAAGTTCACCTGCGGGGAATACGGCGCTGTGACAGCCAAGAATTCTTTCCGCAAGTGTTGTGCCGGAGCGAGGCAACCCGAAGATGAATACCGGAGTGCGCCCGTTATGCGCTGTACTCTGTACTGCCGAACGCACCGCATCGGGGGAAAATGTGCGGATGATCTTTTGAATTATGTTGATGTCCTGCTGCACATCGTATCGAAGATGACGGCGCCTTAGAGCTGCCCCCGCTTCGAAGTGCTGGAAAGCCTTGGGGTACGCACCAAGGTCCTCGTACTCCTTCCCCAGGGCGTAGTGAATCTGCACTTGACCGTCCCACCGGTCAACGCCCGAGGCCAGGAGCTTCTCCATTTCGACCGTATGATTGCGAGCCGGGCTTTGGGTGCGCAGATCAGAACGATTAAAGTACGCTTCATAGTCCTTGGAATCGAGCAAGATTACATGGTCGAAGTCCGCCTCGGCACCCGAGAGATCCCCCAGGAAACGGCGCAGCGTTGCGCGATTAAAGTAGTGCGCAGCATTCGCCGGGGCTTGGGCCACGGCGCGCTCGTACATTGTCAGCGCATCCGCATACCTGGCCACATTAGTGTAGAAAAGGCCAAGCTCGCCGCAAAAGTCGGGGTGATCCCCGATCTTCCCGGCTTTGGAGGCACAGTCCAGCGCATCTGAGCGTCGGCCACAATCAATGAGGCATTCGGCCTTTTGCAGAAGTAGCGACGCAGTCTCTCCTTCCAACCGCAGGGCCCGGTCCGCACATTGCAAGGCTTGCGCCGGCTGTCCGGCTCTTCGGAAGACAAAGCATGCGGTCGCCCATCCCTGAGAGAAGTCAGGGTAACCCGCGACCAATCGCCGGCTTCGTTCAGCCGCGCTCAATAGGCGCCCTTGTCGGACAAGATCGACAATTTGCTGATTGAGGACATCCGGCGAGTCCGCAATTGCTGGGCGCTGATTCGGCCTATGCTCCGTAATCACATTCACCTGTCGGCTTCCCCAATCGAGTCACGTTCGCTCCGCCATCCGCAATGCACAAGCATTGCAAATTCCGCTGCGTCCAGGCAGCCTCCGATCTCTGGAACGCATCCGGCAGAATCATGCTCCATTCTTGAGCAATGCTCAAGTTCCTCCCTGTTGTTGATACGGCTAGCATCGCGCGCACATGACGCCTATTCTAATAGTGGAGACGAGCGTCCCCTTTTGGAGCTCACCGGCGATATCCAGGAACTGAACGTGTCGAGCTACAATGAGCGAGCAGGCCACGGCGACAAAGGTACATCTTAACTTGAGCCGAGCAAGAAAAAGACAAGCCACAGGTCCCGGGACTTTGAATACGGAAAGTCTCGCTGGAACATTGCCGGTAATGGAATATAAGGGTCTGCGCCGGCAGCCGAGTCAGATGCGCGGTGCGCAACGTATTAACGAAGTGCTCGACGCGACAGAGACTCTGCTCAAAGTTCACCATTTCGACACCATCACTATCGAGGACATCGCGAAACGGGCACAAGTCCAAGTTGGTAGTCTCTACCATTTTTTCGAGGGGAAGACCGCCGTGCTTCTGTCGTTGCTTGAGCGTCAGCTGCGAGCTGAAGCCGACATTTTCCGGCAGGCGCCAGAAGACGAAAACCGGCCCTTGGGGCCGTATTTGCGGGGACTAGAGGATCGGTTACAGGCGCAATGGGCGCCACGCCTCGCACTGCTAGATTTGTATTTTGCCTATCAGCGCCATCCGCTCATCTGGGCTTCTGTCCTTGAGCTGCGCGCG
>CAWCJE010000014.1:0-20848 GCA_963795685.1 uncultured Gammaproteobacteria bacterium | reverse complement strand
GCTGTGGGACGTGCTGTTCCAGAACGGTCCGCCGCAGCGCGAAGGCCTGGTGGGCACCGCACTGGGCCGACCTCCGGTCATCCTGTGCGCGACGCCGGCTTATCTTCGCGCCCATCCTGCACTCAGCCAGCCCTCTGATCTCACCGAGCACGCCGTGTTGGTCCCGGGCCAGATGGTCACGGAACTGCGGTTGCATCGCGGCCGCACGCAGGCCCAGGTGTCCCTGACTCCGCGCCTGACGGTCACCGATCCGGCCGTAGTCCATGCCGCGACCTCGGCGGGCGCGGGCATCGGGGTGCTTCCGGAGTTCCTTTGCCGGGTTGGGCTGTCGATGAACAAGCTCGAACGGGTGCTGCCCGAGTGGCAGGTCGCCGACCTGCTGGAACTGCACGCGGTCTCGGACCTCAGGCGCGCGAGCTCTCCGGGGGTCAAGGCGCTGATCGAGTTTTTCCTGGCCAACATGGTGCCGGTCTTGGGCCGAGGTTAGGGCCGGTGGTGCCGGCGAAGGACACGTTGGGGACACCCGGTCCGTTCAAGGAATTTGCCCAGGGCGTGCAGGCCCAGAGTGCGCTGCGTGCCCGTATCACCGACGCCTGCCGGCGCCCGGAAACCGAGTGCCTGCCACCGCTGTTGGCGGATGCGAGCCTGCCACCCGCCGAGGCCAAGGCCGCCCGGGCCCTCGCCCGCGAGCTGGTGGTGGCGTTACGCAGGAAAAAACTCGACAGCGGCGGGAGCGTTGCAGGACTGATCCAGGAATATTCGCTCTCGAGCCAGGAGGGCATCGCGCTCATGTGCCTGGCCGAGGCGCTGCTGCGCATCCCGGACTCGGCCACCCGCGATGCCATGATCCGCGACAAGATCTCGACCGCCGACTGGCAGGCCCACCTCGGCAACAGTCCCTCGATGTTCGTCAATGCCGCCACCTGGGGCTTGCTGATCACCGGGAAGCTCACGGCCACGACCTCGGAAGGCGGGCTCACGGCTGCCATCACCCGAATCATCGGCCGGGGCGGTGAACCCCTGATCCGCAAGGGCGTGGACCTGGGGCTGCGCATGATGGGCGAGCAGTTCGTCACCGGGCAGACCATCGAGGAGGCGATCGAGAACAGCCGCGCGATGGAGTCGAAAGGCTTCCGCTACAGCTACGACTGCCTGGGGGAAGCCGCGGTGACCGCTGCCGACGCGCAGCGCTACTACGCGGACTACGAACAGGCGATTCATGCCATCGGCGTCGCCGCCGCGGGGCGCGGCGTCTACGAGGGCCCCGGCATCTCGGTGAAATTATCGGCCCTGCACCCGCGCTACTCACGCTCGCAACTGCAGCGGGTTCGCTCTGAATTGCTGCCGCGTCTTAAGAACCTGGCGGTGCTCGCGCGCCGCTACGACATCGCGCTGAACATCGATGCCGAGGAGGCGGATCGTCTCGAGATCTCGCTCGACCTGCTCGAATCGCTGTGCTTCGACCCGGAGCTGGCGGGTTGGAACGGCATCGGCTTCGTTCTGCAGGCGTATCAGAAGCGCTGCCACTACGTGATCGATTGGGTGATCGACCTGGCGCGCCGCTCCAAGCACCGATTGATGATTCGCCTGGTCAAGGGCGCCTACTGGGACAGCGAGATCAAACGCGCACAGGTGGAGGGCCTCGCCGATTTTCCGGTCTACACCCGCAAGGTCCACACCGATGTGTCCTATCTGGCCGCCGCACGCCGGCTCCTGAACGCCCCGGATGCGGTATTCCCGCAGTTCGCCACGCACAACGCGCATACCCTGGCGACCGTGATGAAGCTGGCCGGCGGCAATTTTTACGCCGGCCAGTACGAATTCCAGTGCCTGCATGGAATGGGCGAGCCGCTGTACGAGGAAGTGGTGGGCGAGGACAAGCTGCGCCGGCCCTGCCGCATCTATGCGCCGGTTGGGAGCCATGAAACACTGCTCGCCTATCTGGTGAGGCGCCTGCTCGAGAACGGCGCCAACACATCCTTCGTCAATCGCATCGCCGATCCGGAAGTCACGATCGATGATCTGATCGCAGATCCGGTCACGCTCGCCCGCGCGCTCACGCCGTTGGGCGCCCCGCACCCGAAGATCGATTTGCCACCGCAACTGTTCGGCGCGGAGCGCCGCAATTCGGCGGGCCTGGACCTCGCCAGCGAACGACAGCTCGCGGCGCTGGCATCGGTGCTTCCGGGCGCGAGCAACATCAGTTATCGGGCCGTGCCTCTGGTCAACGCGTCGGTCGGATCGGCGAACTCGACCACGGCCGGGGTCGGCCGCTCGGTGAGCAATCCCGCGGATCGCCACGATGTGGTCGGCTACGTGGTCGAATCCCGACCCGACGATGTGGATAAGGCGTGCGAGCAGGCACTGACCGCCTTGCCGCAATGGTCGGGCACACCGCCGGCCGAGCGGGCCGCGGCGCTGTGGCGCGCCGCCGACCTGCTCGAGAGCACCCCGACGCTGCTGGGCCTGATCGTGCGCGAGGCCGGGAAATCGCTCCCCAACGCGATCGCCGAGGTACGCGAGGCGGTCGACTTCCTGCGCTACTACGGCGCGCAGGTGCGCTCCTCGTTTAAGAACGACACGCATCGTCCGCTCGGTCCCGTGGTCTGCATTTCGCCGTGGAATTTCCCGCTGGCCATTTTCGTGGGCCAGCTCGCCGGGGCGCTGGCGGCCGGCAACACCGTGCTCGCCAAGCCTGCCGAGGAAACCCCGCTCATCGCAGCGGCCGCAGTCCGTCTTCTGCACGAAGCGGGCATCCCGCGCGGCGCGCTGCAATTTCTTCCCGGTGCGGGCGAAGTCGGCGCCGCGCTGGTGGCGGACCGACGAGTTTGCGGCGTGCTGTTTACCGGTTCCACCGCGGTGGCGCGCCTGATCCAGGCCCAGCTGGCCGCTCGCCTGACGCCTGCGGGCACGCCGGTCCCGCTGATCGCCGAGACCGGTGGACAGAACGCGCTGATCGTGGATTCCTCCGCCCTGCCCGAACAGGTGGTCGGCGATGTCATCGCCTCGGCCTTCGACAGCGCCGGCCAGCGCTGCTCGGCGCTTCGAATCCTATGCCTGCAGGAGGACATCGCCGAGCGTGTGCTGATCATGCTCAAGGGTGCGATGCGTGAACTGTGTGTCGGAAATCCGGATCGGCTCTCGACCGATGTGGGTCCGGTCATCACCGAGGAGGCGCGCCAGAATATCGATTCGCACATCGTGACCATGCGCAAGGCCGGCCACGGCGTCGAGCAGCTGGTGCTGCCGGTCTCGGCCGCGCGCGGCACCTTCGTGCCGCCTACCCTGATCGAGATCGGCGGAATCGCCGATGTCAAACGAGAAGTGTTCGGGCCCGTGCTGCACGTGCTGCGCTTTCGGCGTGCGGATCTGGGATCGCTCATCGACGCCATCAATGAAACCGGCTACGGCTTGACCTTCGGACTGCACACGCGGATCGATGAAACCATCGCCACCGTCAGCGAGCGGATCAGTGCAGGGAATATCTACGTCAACCGCAACCTGATCGGCGCGGTGGTCGGTGTCCAACCCTTCGGCGGCCACGGCCTGTCGGGAACCGGACCCAAGGCCGGCGGACCCTTGTACCTGCATCGGCTCCTCGCGGCGCCGGCCCAACCCGTGCGGCCGCCCGCGAGCAACGCGAAGGCGGAGGAGCTGACGCAGCTGGCCGCGACGCTCGCCTACAAGGAATTCCTGAAATCACGTGGCCTGGCGGAAATGGCGGCGCGCGTGGCTCACTACATGGCGTTTTCGAATGTCGGAACATTGCAGGAATTGCCCGGGCCGGTCGGCGAACGCAACGTCTACCTGCTCAAGCCCCGCGGGAAGATCGTGGCGCTCGCCGATACGGAAGCGGGCCTCTTGCTGCAGCTGGGCGCGATACTGGCCACCGGCAATCGCGCCGTGTTCGAAACCGGAAATCCTGCCGCGCGTACGCTGGCCGCGCTGCCCAAGGAAATTGCGGCGCGCATCGACACGGTCCGCGAGTGGACCTCCGCCCCGGACATCAGCGCGGTGCTGTTTGCCGGTGATCAGGAAAAATTGGGGCAGCTGAACCGGACCGCCGCCCGGCTCGATGGACCGATCATCATCGTGCAGGGCACGAGCAGTACCGGGCTCACTTCAGGAAGCGAAGACTACAGGCTTGAGCTGCTGCTCGCCGAGGTGAGCATCAGCACCAATACCGCCGCGGCCGGCGGCAACGCCAAACTGATGACGATCGGCTAGCCCGATCTAGAGCAGATCCGCCTCAGCGGCGGCGACCGAGGCACCGCCGCTCTGCACCGTGCGCGACAGAGCCAGCGCGAGCGGCAGGGTCTGCGCCGCGTAGTGGCGAGCGCTTTGCAACTTCGAACGCCAGCTCTTCTGCCCGGTCGCTTTCTTGAGCTGCGTGGCGGCGATGCGCGCGGCCCGCGCCATCAGCCAGCCCCCGAGTGTAACGCCGCACAGACGCAGGTACGGCACGCTAACGGCGTAGGCCACCGCCGGTGCATCGCTCAAATTGCTCAGGAGCGAGTCGGTCGCCGCGCGCAGCTCCTCGAGCCCCTCGCGCGCCGCGCCCACCACCTCGGACACTCCATCCGTGCCGGCATCGCCCGGACGGTCCTTCAATTCCAACCCGATCTCCGCCAGCAAAGCCCGCATGGCCGCGCCGCCGTCGCGAACGAGCTTGCGCCCCAGCAAGTCGTTGGCCTGGATCGCGGTGGTACCCTCATAGATGGTGGTGATGCGCACATCGCGCAGCGTCTGCGCGATACCGGTTTCCTCGATGTAGCCCATGCCGCCGTGGACCTGAAGACCCTGTGACACCAGTTCCGTCCCGAATTCCGTGCTCCATCCCTTGACGATGGGAATCAACAATTCACCACGAGCCAATGCCGCCTCCCGTTCGCCGGATCCGGCCGCAGCGCGCCCCAAATCAAGTTGTAGCGCCGCATACAGCGCGAGTGCGCGCATCGCCTCAACCCCCGAGCGCACGCTCAGCAGCATTCGGCGCACATCCGGGTGGTGAGTGATAGGCAGAGCCGTGGCGCTCTTCGAGCCGACCGGCCGACCCTGCACCCGGCCATGCGCCCACGCGCTTGATTGCTGCAAGGAGCGCTCGGCAAGCCCGATGCCCTGGATGCCCACCGACAAACGCGCGGCATTCATCATGATGAACATGCACTCGAGCCCGCGGTTGGCCTCGCCCACCAGGAATCCGACGGCGCCGGTCTCGGTTCCAAAGGCCAGCACGCAGGTGGGACTGGCGTGGATGCCAAGCTTGTGCTCGATCGACAGACAGTGCACGTCGTTGTGCTTGCCCGGCTTGCCTTGCGCGTCGGGTATGAATTTCGGCACCAGGAACAAGGACAGTCCCTTCACGCCGGGGGGTGCGCCCTCGATCCGTGCCAGCACCAGGTGCACGATATTCTCGGTCATATCGTGATCGCCGTAACTGATAAAGATCTTCTGCCCCGAGAGCAGGAAGTGATCCCCGGTCGGCGCGGCACGCGTGCGGATTGCACCCAGATCGGATCCGGCCTGCGCTTCGGTCAGCACCATGGTGCCGGACCAGTTTCCGCTGATCATCTGCGGCAGATAGATCCGCTTCAGCTCCTTTGATCCGACCAGTTGCAGGGCCTCGATCGCCCCGCGCGAGAGCATCGGGCAAAGCATCAGAGCCATGTTCGCGCCGTACCAGATTTCCTCCACCGCGCTGACCAGCACGAATGGGGCCCCCTGCCCGCCGAGTTCGGCGTCGATCCCCAGTTGCGGCCAGCCGCCGGCCACGTACTGGCGATAGGCCTCGGCAAACCCCGGCGCCGCAGTCACGCCCGACGGGGTCCAGGTCGCACCGACGCGATCGCCTTGTTGATTGACCGGCTCGAGTACCCCGGTGGCCAACTGATCCGCCTGCTCGAGTACCGCCGCCGCCAGCTCTATGGAAAATTCCCCATACATCGGGAGCTTGGCCAGCTGGCCGGCATCCAGCAGATGCTCGAGTGTAAAACGAAGGTCATCGACGGGAGCGCGGTACACGGATACACCTCCGGCCTCGGGCGACGCCGCAATATGACAAGTCTACTTAAATCCGGGCATCGCGGTGGAACGCGAGTGGCGTCACGGTGGCGTTGCCAGCGATCCACCATCATAGGCGCTATGTCCAAGATGTCTGAGAAAATGGGCTCCGGCACCCCGCGCCGGCCCATTCCGGACGAGCTGGGCCAGGCGCTGCTCGAGGCGCTCGGCGCCTGGCGACCCCAGGCCATTTCGCTGCACGATTCGGGCGGAGAGACGCTGTGGCTCAGCGCCGGCACGGTCGGACCCGACGAACACGCCCTGGTGCTCTCGGCCCTCGATGTGTTCGCGCTCGAACCGTATCGCGAACAGATTCACCGCAAACTCGAGGATGGAAGGCGCGCGCTGTTCGTAGCCGCGCGCGATCCGCTTTCGAACTGCATCGGCGTGCTGTGCGCGTTCGTGGAACGCAGCGCGCTCGATGATGAACGCGTTGTCACGCCCGCCCTGCAGTCATCGCTCCACCGATTCAGCATGCTTCTCGCCCCGCTCACGGACAAGACCAGCAGTCAGTCCAGCCTGACGCTCGCTCGCGATGGCAACCTGCCGCTCAACCTGCCCGAACTCACCCCGGTGCGGGCGCGTAAATACATTCGCCTCCAGTCAGGCAGCGGCACGCGCCGGTACGAAGTGGTCATCAATCCGGTCAACGCCTCGCATGACGCCGCGGTATTCGAGCACGTCGTGGACTGGCTGGCCCAGAAGCGCCAGCAGTATTTAAGCAAGCCGGCCAGCTTCGCCGTGCCGATCTCGGCCGCGGCGGCACTGGATGCCGGATTTGCCAGCCGCATGGCCGCCAGCCTCAGTCGCCACCCGCTGGATGATGGCCTGTTGATGCTGATCGTGCCCGCGGCGGCCTGGAGCGTCGAGCCCGAAGCGCTGCAGCCCTTGCTTGAGCTGTGCGATCAACACCGTTGCCGGGTGGTGCTCGATGATTTCGAACTCAATGATTCTGCGCTGCTGTTGCTCAGGAGCAAGACCATCCGGATGCTCAAGTTGAGCGCGGAGCTGACGAGTGAGGCCATGCACGAGCGTTTTCCACGCGCCCTGCTCTCGGCCTGCACGCACATTGCCCGGGTACTGGGAATCCATTGCATCGCCAAGCGCGTCGATAACGCCGCCGCGGGACGCTGGCTGGCGGTGGCGGGCCTGGACTACCTTGACCCGTTCAGTCCCGCCGAAACAGCCGCCGCCACCACGACCGACGAGGCTTTGGTGCTGCAACTGGTTTCGTAGGCTTGGCTCGCGGCGCGGGCGCGACGCGCCTGTGGCCATAGGGATCGTAGCCCGCACCCGCACGGGCGTCGCCCAGGTCGGACTTGGCGGGGGATTTCTTTTCCTGCGTGGTCGCGTCCTCTTCCAGCTTGAGCCCGGGCACCTCAAGTCGCTTGAGAAGATGCGTCGTGGAATCGATCAGGTGCCGGCCCGAATCCACCGCCCATTGCCACACCGCGTTGCCGCGCGAGTCATAGCTCAACCCCTCGCGCGCCGGGAGTCGCTTTTTGCCGGGATCCTTGTCCTCGGGTTTGCCCATGACCCTACCAGCTGTAACGCACCCGGTAGCGGACTGTGGCCGTGCCGTCCTTGGGCACGGTCACGTCAAAATGTATGAGCTGCGCACTGTCCTTGCGATATTCAGGAGAATGGGTCAGCAGCTGCCAGTTACTCCACCGGTACATGGGCTCTCGGACTTGCACATCGACCGGCTGCGCCTTGTGGTTGTGGAGGGTGATTTCGATTTCTTCCTCGACCCAGCGCGCGCGCGTGTCGATCTTGAAGTCCGCCTGTCGACGCTCGCCGGTTACATCAAACGCATTGCCCAATTTCAGCTTGACGGTGCTGTCCTTGGGGGTGTGGTCAATCGCATCCTCGCCAATGAATTCGGCACTACCGTCCGCGCTGTCCATGCGCGAGACCCTTACTCGTCCGGCCGGCAGAGGGATGCCCAGTCCCGAAGCGGCGTCGTTACGGAATTCCAGATAGGTGGCGACCTTGGTGTTGCCGGCAAAACCCGGATCGCGCTCGGTATACGGCTCCGCAAAGGACTGATCACCCAAGGCGTCGTAGATCAACAGGCGTCGGGCCGGAACCTGCCGCGCCGCCTGGAACAGCTCCAGCTGCTTGGTGGAATTGTTCGGCAGCGTCGTCGTGCGCCCAAGCGTGTACAGATGAAATTCATCGAAGGGCTTCTCCACAAAGCCGGCACTGTCTTCGGCCATGGCCGCCTTGGCCATAGGAGCGTAACCGAGGCGTCGCGGCGTGGGTTGCACCCGATTGACATCTCCTGCGACCAGCTTGAGGTGCGCGTCCTTATACGTGGTGCCGGACTGGTTGATGATGCTGACCCACGCCGACAGGTCCAGCGCGCCGCCGCCGGGGCCCTTGCCCTCGTTGTAGACCGCGTTGTAATCCGCCCACCAGGTGATGCCCCCGGTCTGATAGGTCACGCGCGCGCGCTGATTGCCTGAGACCGGGGAATCCAGCTCCCAAACCAGCGTGGGCTGGGTGATCAGTCCGCCGGGCAATTCGGAAAACTTAAGCTCCGAGTAGTTATTCAGCGCGTACACGCTGCCATCGCTCGCGCGCAACACCAACCCATCGGCGGCGGACAATAACGTGCCCGTCAACGTCGATGTCTGATTGCCGAGGTTGCGTTCCACGGTGATTGGCCGGTCCAGATAACGCAGCAGGAGCTTGGGTGTGCTGACCAGGTCAAACTGGAAATTTTGCTCGATGACGCGCACGCCCGGATTCGCCGGCACCGAAAATGTCACGGTCGTCGGATCAATGAGCCCGGCGACGTCCGTAAATCGCAGGCTCGAACGCCCCGAAGCCACCTGAACGTCGCGGTCCTGACGGACCAGCGCGTAACCGGGCACCGAGGCGGCCGCCGGCAGGGCGCCACCGGGAACCGGTCTATAAAAATCGGCCGCAATCGCACCGGGCTGCTGCGAGCTGTAAATGGTCAGTGCCGACTCGTCGGGGAGTGCGCCGCAAAGACGAGGCGCACAACAGCCTAAGCCGCACACGAGAGCCAAAGACAGCTTCCAGTTGTTCATGCCTCGGACTCCGCGAACGCCGCCCTACGGCGCTTAAAAAGTGTGACCCGCGTGGGATTGAAAATGCGACCCAGTTCGCACCGCATTGAATGCGGCCCGGAACTGTGATCCAACGCCCATGTGTCTGCCCTTGCACGAGGCACGATACTCTCAAGACTGAGTTTATGGCATAACCGACCCCAAGATGCGTACCGCGCCGCTCATTACGCCGCCGCCCACCAAGGACGGGTCGCCCGTCTACGTGCCTCCGCCGCCTGCTGTGAGCGCCACGCAAAGCATTCCGGTGATCCCGCCGTCCGTGGAAATGGACCGCGAATTCATACTGCGCAACCAGATTGCCGAGCGCTACATTGCCGGGCGCCTCCCCCTCAGAGGGACGCACGATTTCGAGCGCTACTGTCGCCAGCATCCGGAGTTCATTCAGGAGCTGGGGATGGCCGAGCGCGTCCACTCGGCGCTGCGATTGCTGGAAGCGGGCGGTGTTGCGCTCCCCTGGGAGGCCAAGCGCCGTGCCTGGTGGGAGGGACTGCCGGTCCTGATCGCGGTGGCCGCACTGGCCATCGCCGCGGGCATCGCCGCCATGGTTTTTGCCAGCAAGATTTCCGGGCGCGATTCGACGATTGCTGCGCTCCATCACCAGGTCGCCGAGCAACCGCTTGAGCCGGCGACCAGCACCCGCACGATGAAGCTGATTCCCAGCCGCACGGCCCCTTCGGGGCGCCCGGCGATCGTTCTCGGGGGCGGGGGTGCCCAGATGGCCGATCTTAAGATCGACATGTCGTGGTCGAAATTCACCGCCTTTCGCGTCACCATCGACCGTCAGGATCAGGGACGCGTCGCGGTCATCAATTACCTGCTGCGCGACTCCAACGGCGATCTGCGCCTGTCGTTGAACACGACGGCTCTGGGGCCCGGCGTTTATCAGTTCGCGATTGAGGCCCTGACGCTGCGCGGCGATGCCGTCGCCCAGGCCTGGGTTACGGTTGGCCTGGTTCACTAGAGCGCGTTCAGTTCAGCACTGATCTTGGCTGCTTATTGAGCACTGGCCGCATGGCGAGCCAGCCGCTGACCCCCATGATCAGAACGGTACTCAATACACCGGTCAGCCACATCAGGGCATCGAACCGATAGTGCAGTTCCAGCTGCCGCGCGAGCAGCAGCCCACCCAATGCCGCGACCGTGGCCGCCAGCACCCCGGCCAGTAACCCAAGCCCGGCAAATTCCACCAGCGTGCTTCCGAGCAGCAGCCGGCGACTTGCGCCGAGCGCCCTTAGGATCGCGGTCTCGTAACGCCGTTCATCGCGGCTGGACTGCACCGCGGCGAGCAGAACCGTGATTCCGGCCAACAGGGTAAAGGCAAAAACACTCTGTACCGCGGTGGCGGCCTTGTCGATGACCGCGCGCACCTGGGCCAGCAGATCTCCGACGTTGAATATCGACACACTCGGAAAACGATGCACCAATGCGGTCAGTCCCCCGCCCCCCACGGGCTGGTAGCGGGCGCTGGTCATGTAGCTGCCGGCAGCGAAATCCAGGAGCCCCGGCGGAAACACGATAAAGAAATTGGGGCGAAAACTGTCCCATTTCACTTTCCGAAAGCTCGCCACCCTGGCCTCAATCCGCTCACCGGCCACATCGAAGGTGAGCCGATCGCCGAGCTTTAGGCCAAGGGATTCCTGGAACTCGCTGGCCAGCGAGACCAGGGGCTTGCCCACATCGTTCGCCGTCCACCAGCGTCCTTCGGTTATGCGATTGTCATCGCCCAGTTCCATCGACCAGGTGAGGTTTTGTTCCCGCTCGGCCATGTCGCTGTGCTTGGGGATGTCTCCGATGGCGACGCCATTGATCGAGGCGAGTCGCCCGCGCACCATGGGCAGCATGCGCTCGGATTTCGCGCCGGTCGCCTCGAGCGCACCACGAAAATTCTCGCGCTGGTCGGCCGGGATGTTGACAAAGAAATAATTCGGTACGCCCGGCGGGAGCGTCGCGCGCCAGTCATGGATCAGATCGCGCCTCAATGTGGTCAGCACCAGCAACAGGGTGATGCCCAGCCCAAAGGCGATTACCTGCACCATGCTGGCGATCCGGCGGCGCGAGAGACTGGCCAGGCCCTGGCGCAGGACCAGACGGGCCCGGCCGCGGACTCGGTCAGCAAGCTTGACCAGGCCCCACGCGCCGGCCGCCAGAATGGCGATGGTGGCTGCAAGCGCGCCCATGAATGACAGGCTTAAGGTCCATTGCCCCAATGTCCCGTAGATGATGCCCATGACGGCCAGGACCGCCGGTGCAAGTGCCAGCCACGCACGGAGCGGTGGTGGCCCGGTATCCCGGCGCAACACGCGCAGTGCCGGCACCTGCGTCAGTTGCAGGAGCGATGGGAGCGCAAACCCCGCCAGCATCGCGATGGCGACCACGAGCCCAACAATTACCGGGATCCAACCGGCGGGCGGCAGATCGGCGCGCAAGAATCCGGCCAGAGCGTGGAGCAGCCCAAGTTGCGTCAGCCAACCGCCCAGCGCGCCCACCAGTGTCGCCGCGACCGCCAGCAACAGGAGCTGCGTGGCGTGCACTCCAAGGATGAAGCGGCGTTGCGCACCGAGAGTTTTCATCAGAGCGACGGCATCCAGGTGCCTGGCAAGGTAGGAGCGTGCGCTCATCGCCACGGCGACCGCGCACAGCAGCACCGCCACGACACTGGCGAGTGCCAGAAAGCGGCCGGCGCGCCTGGCGGCCTCACCGATCTGCGGGCTGGCATCGGCCACTGTTTCTAACTTCTCGCCCGGCCGGGCATGGCCCTTGAACCAGCCCTGATAGGACGCGATGGCTTCAGGGCTGCCGGCAAGGAGCAAGTCATACTGCATGCGGCTCGCCGGTTGCACCAACCGGGTCGTTGCCAGATCGCCATCGTTGATCAGTAACGCCGGCGCGAATTCCACAAACGTCGAACCCTGATCGGGCCGACCGATCAGAATTCGGCTGACGCGCAAGTTGCGCGCTCCCACGCTCAGCGTCGATCCCACACTCACGCCCAGTGCCGCCGCCAACCTCGAATCCGGCCAGCAATCGCCGGGCGCCGGGATTTCGTGCACGGCGAGGCCGACGCCGAAGGGGGATCCGGCCGCCGTGAGCGTGCCGCGCAGCGGGTATGCCGCACTGGCGGCGCGAATGTTAGCGAGTTGACCGGTATCCCCGTTGTAGACCACCGACAGCATCGTGGTCAGTCGCGCTGTACGAAGTTGCAGCGCCTGAGCGTGTTGCTGCAGTCCGGCGCCCAGTGCTTCGGCGGACTCGACCCGCGCGTCGGCGGCCAGCACTTCATTGGCCTGGGCCTGCACCGCCCGGCCGATACGATCGACCAGAAAGCCCACGCCCGTCAGCGCCGCCACCGCCACGGCCACCGACACCCAAAGTACCGCCAGCTCGCCCGAGCGCCACTCGCGCCGCAGCGATCGCAGGGCCATGCGCAGCATGCGCATGCTCTACGCCAGAGTCCCGCTGTCCATTCGCAACACCCGCCCGCAGCGCTCCGCCAACGCGGTATCGTGCGTCACGAGAACCAGCGTGGTCTGCGCCGCGGCATTGAGCTCAAACAGCAGCTCGATGATCCTCTCTCCGGTCACCGTATCCAGATTGCCCGTAGGCTCGTCGGCAAACAGCACCGTCGGCTCACCCACCGCCGCCCGCGCCATTGCCACTCGCTGCTGCTCACCGCCCGAGAGTTGCCGCGGATAGTGGCCGACCCGCGTCGAGAGACCCACCCGCGTCAGGATTTCATGCGCTCGCTCTCGCGCGTTGGATCGGCCGCGCAATTCAAGCGGCAACATGACATTTTCCAGAGCCGTTAAGGCCGGCACCAGATGAAAGGATTGGAATACGAATCCCACCCGCTCCGCTCGCAGGCGCGCGCGGCCGTCTTCATCGAGTGTCGTTAGGTCCTCGCCCGCCAGCCACACTTTGCCCGAACTGGCCGTGTCCAGGCCCGCCAGCAATGCCAGCAACGTGGATTTGCCGGCCCCGGAGGGCCCGGCGATTGCCACGCTCTCGCGCGAGCGTATTGCAAAGGAAACATCGCGCACGATGGTCAGCGGACCCTCGGGGCTGCTAACCTGCTTGCTCACTCGCTCAGCGCAAAGAACAATGTCACGGTCCATCGTCATCCTATTGTGCCTGTGGTTCACGTGGCCTGCGGCGGCAGCGCCCGAGGCGCCGCACCCGAAGCCACTGATCCTGGTGTACGGGGACAGCCTCAGCGCCGGTTATGGCATCGCGGTCGATAAGGGCTGGGTAACTCTGCTGGCGAACCGCCTGCAGCACGAAGGGTACGGATTCCAGGTCGTTAATGCCAGCGTCAGCGGCGAGACCACCACGGGCGGTCTTGCGCGTTTTCCCCACGTGTTGTCCGCCCACGCACCGACGATCGTCATCGTAGAGCTGGGAGCTAACGACGGACTGCGCGGCTTGCCGCTTGAGACAACGCGCACCAACCTGGAGGCCATTGTGTCCTTGGCCTCGGGCGACAAGCGCTCGGTAGTCCTTGCGGGCATGCGCATGCCGCCCAATTACGGCGAGCGTTACACGACCGGGTTTGCGGCCGTATTCCGGGACCTCGCCCGCCGACACCACGCCTCCCTGGTGCCATTTTTACTCGAAGGCGTGGCTGATCGCCCCGCACTGATGCAAGCCGATGGTCTGCACCCGAACGAGCGCGGACAGTCCATTGTGCTGGATAATGTTTGGCCGGTGCTCAAGCCACTCTTGCAGAAGCACTAGCGATAAACGACCGGTAACTGCCGGCGGGAGCGAGGGGATGGAAAAAATCTGGCTGAAGCAGTACCCGCCCGGCACGCCCTCGGAAATTGATCCGAACGAATATGCCTCCTTGAAGGCCCTGATCGAACTGAGCTGCAAGAAGTTCGCGGATCGGGTGGCCTACCTGCAGATGGATCATCGGCTCAGCTATGCAGAGCTCGACAAACTATCCGCGCGTTTCGGTGCCTGGCTGCAAAGCCAGGGCCTCCAGCGAGGCGATCGGATCGCAATCATGCTCCCGAATATTTTGCAGTACCCAGTGGTGATGTGTGGGGCGCTGCGTGCCGGACTTACGGTGGTCAACACGAATCCGCTCTATACCGAAAGGGAACTCGAGTACCAGTTGCGCGATTCGGGTGCGGTGGCGCTGGTGGTACTGGAGAACTTTGCATCAATCGCGCAGCAGGCGTTGCCGGCGACATCGGTACGCCACGTAGTCGTAACGGCGGTGGGTGATCTGCTTGGCTTTCCTAAGGGAGCGCTGGTCAACTTCGTGTTGCGCCACGTTCAGCGCAAAGTTCCCGCCTGGAAAATCGCCGGATCAAAGTCGCTGATGTCGATATTGAGAAGCGCGCCCGACACGCTCAAACCTGTGAGCCTTGGTCATGACGACATTGCTTATCTTCAATATACCGGCGGCACCACCGGCGTATCTAAGGGCGCCATGCTCTCTCACGGCAATATGGTTGCCAATGTGCTGCAATCGCGCGCCTGGTTTAAGCAGGTTGAATTGGATAACACCAGATATGTGTGCGCACTCCCGCTCTATCACATCTTTTCGCTTACCGCGAACTGCCTGCTGTTCACTTCCCTGGGAGGCGCCGGTCATTTGATACCGAATCCCCGCGATTTCGGGGGATTCGTGAAGGAGCTGCGCGCCCATCCGCCAATGTTTTTCATGGGAGTGAACAGCCTATTTAATGCACTGTTGAACACTTCCGGTTTTGACTCGCTCGATTTCTCCCACCTTGTTGCTACGGTCGGCGGCGGCATGGCGGTCCAACGCGCGGTCGCCGAGCGATGGAAGCAAATCACGGGATGCGAAGTCACGCAGGGATGGGGCCTTACGGAAGCCTCGCCCGCGGGCTGCGTCAACCCGCTGGTGGGGGTCTCCTTCACGGGTGCGATTGGACTGCCGTTGCCGTCAACGGAAATAAGCATCCGCGACGATGATGGCAAAGAGCTTGCAATAAACGAGATCGGCGAGATTTGCCTGCGGGGACCACAGGTCATGAGCGGCTACTGGCAGCGGCCCGAGGAAACCGCCAAGGTGATGCTCCCCGATGGCTGGCTGCGCACCGGTGACATTGGCCGTATGGACGAGCGCGGATATGTATTTATCGAGGATCGGAAGAAAGACATCATCATTGTTTCAGGATTCAAGGTGTTCCCGAATGAGGTCGAGGATGTGGTCGCGCATCATCCCGGGGTTGCTGAAGTAGCTGCGGTCGCGCAGCCAGACGCAAAATCAGGAGAAACCGTTGCGATATTTGTGGTGAAGAAGGATCCGGCACTCACGGCCGAGGCACTCATGGAGCACTGCCATAAATATTTGACCGGCTACAAGATGCCTCACCACATCTACTTCCGCACCGAGCTGCCGAAGACTAACGTCGGTAAGATATTGAGGAAGGAACTACGAAACGAGCTCGCGGGTATTACCTCTTAACACGCCGACGCACGCTTGCTCTCACTTTTACCTGCTTACCAGCGGACGTGCCCAATTTCGGCGGCTGGCCGACGAGAAATACGCCTAAGCCTACTCTAACTCCCGAACTGTCCTTGTTTTTCAATTTAGAGCGCAATTGCGCTTGGCTTGTGCGCCATCGATCCACGCCGTCAACGAGGGAGGCCGCGCGATCTGAGAATGTAACTTGAAACAGAGCCGCTTCGTCGGGGGTAAGTCCAGGGATCTCGTTAAATCCTACAAAAATAGGGGTTTCCGGGTGCTCGATATTGCCCACTAAAGTAGCTCCGAAATCCTTTAGTCGATGTGCAACTTCTGCAACCACTTCGGAACCATATCCTTTTACACGAGGCGTAGTTTTCCGCACTGCCGCCCTACCGTTGCTTGCAATAGATACTGCACCTGTTCGCACCAATTCGTTTAGTACTGAGATGGGTGTGACATCGCCTGCATACCTCCTCACTAAAGAGTGAAAAGTTACACCTGGTCCGCGAATAACCAACGGGATGGGGCTTCCTCGGCGATCTAAAAATTCTGGATCGGTACGCCATCCATGTAACACGCGAGTGGTACGCTGTTTGGCAACTTCTTTACCAGTTGCAACTGATCCAGATTTAACTAGACCAAATAGGGTTCGAACCTCCTTCCGTGTTAGGCCAGTCGCGGCCGCAATTCTTGAATGATTCAATCGATTGCCTAGTTTTGCGCTCTCGGCGGCCACACTGACACACGCGAACTTGACTGCAATTTGCAGCTCTCCTGCGCCCATTCCACTCTTCATGCACAGTTTTGCAACAGGAATCAGGGCCTGGGCAAGAGCGCTAATATCGCGCTGGTGTGCAGTCGCCGGAGAGCGGAGCGAAGAATTTGTTGACCGCATTTGTTAGCTAATTCGCAGTGTTGAATCGGTTATCGACATATGCCAAACAGCCCGATTCCGAGGCGTTTCAATCGAACTTTCTGCCCTTTTGAGTATGCCCTCTTATCCTCGTGCTCATCGAGCCAGTCGTTTATCTCGTGCATAAATGAGAGGCTGCGTTGCTGGGCGAATCGGAGAAAATCGCCCGCATGCCGCGCGTCAATTCTTGGATTATCGGCGCATTGCCAGAAGAGTCCCGGTGTGCCTTTTGGGCTTCTCAGTCTGTTAGTTGACACCTTGGTTGCATCAACGAGAAACCTAAAGTTTGGCTCAAATGGAAGATAATCTAAGTGACCGAAATCCACCAATCGTCGCACTAATCTGTACTTTCCCGTTGCGACATTTCTTACGATGCCAAATTCAATCAGCATGTTGAGGGCAACCTTCGGCGACACTTTCATGCGGCTCGCCTTTACCAATGCTGTAATGCTGCGTGCTCCCCTTAAAGTCAAATCCGCGGGGCGGCCAGCGCTATTGAGAAACATTGGATCTCGAAGCCACCGATTCACAATACTCGAGGCTTCTTCACCAATTTTCATGTGCGTTACTTTCAACTTTGAAGCAGTTGCGTGACTGAGTGCGGACCTGAATTCCGCTAACAGCTGTGTCCGAGACAACCCTGATTTGGCGAGAAATGCCGCTATAGGAGCCAGGAGTTCACGTCCAATCTGTGTTCCGCTCTTGTGAGCTACCGGCATTAGCTACTTGTGATGCTCTTGGCATATGTGAAATCGCCTGTATAGGGTAAGTGCGTGCCTTAAACTACGATTTGTATTGGCCGCTGACCAAATACTGCACCATCTGGGTGTACATGGTCTATGGCGAGTAAACTCGCAAATAGTTCAAGATCGCTAACCGCGGGCTAGCGAGAGCCTAGTGAGTCTTTGAGGAATTCTAAGAAAAGGCGTCGCCACGATCTGTGACGTTACGCACCGCGGTAAATGTCTGCTATGAGAGCGCCGTGTCCGGCCGCGTCGGTATTATTTGGAAATCGCCCGAACGACGAATGTCTATAGGGCTTGGCCGCCTGCATTCACGCCTAGCGCTTGGCCACCGGCATTCACGCCTAATGCGTGACCACCCGCGTTTACCCCCAGCGCTTGGCCTCCGGCATTAACACCCAAGGCCTGACCCCCGGCATTCACGCCTAATGCGTGACCACCCGCATTTACCCCCAGGGCCTGACCCCCGGCGTTTACGCCTAATGCATGACCACCAGCATTTACGCCCAGCGCTTGACCTCCGGCATTAACACCCAAGGCCTGACCCCCGGCGTTTACGCCTACCGCTCGTCCGCCCGCGTTCACGCCCAGCGCTTGACCCCCGGCGTTTACGCCCAATGCATGACCACCAGCATTTACGCCCAGCGCTTGACCGCCGGCATTCACGCCTAGCGCTTGGCCTCCCGCATTAACACCCAACGCCTGGCCGCCTGCATTTACGCCTAACGCTTGACCACCGGCATTCACGCCCAGCGCTTGCCCGCCTGCGTTTACACCAAGAGCTTGACCTCCGGCGTTTACGCCTAATGCATGACCACCAGCATTTACGCCCAGCGCTTGACCGCCGGCATTGACACCCAGCGCTTGGCCTCCGGCATTAACACCCAAGGCCTGACCCCCGGCGTTTACGCCTACCGCTTGTCCGCCCGCATTCACGCCCAGCGCTTGCCCGCCTGCGTTTACACCAAGAGATTGACCGCCAGCATTCACTCCTAGCGCGTGACCACCGGCATTCACGCCCAGTACCTGCCCGCCGGCATTCACGCCTAGTGCTTGACCGCCGGCATTGACACCCAACGCCTGGCCGCCTGCATTTACGCCTAACGATTGACCACCGGCATTCACGCCCAGCGCTTGACCGCCCGCGTTTACACCCAAGGCCTGCCCTCCGGCGTTGACACCTACAGCTTTACCGCCGGCATTTACACCTTGAGTTCGATCTATTCTCCCCGCGAGAATCAAATTTCGTCCGCTCGGCTGCGTACCGACAATTCTTATTACGTCCCCCACCCTGGGTGCTGAGAACATTGTATTGCCGAGCAAAGCCGTATAGTCGACTGTCGCCCCTCCGAGAATAAGCCTGCCTCGAGTACGGTCGATTGTGGTAACGGCCCCCATCAAAAGAACCTGGTCGCCACTCGCCGCGTAATTGGAAGTGTCGCGAACTATCGCGGCTTTTAGCGAACCATTCGATGCAAGTCCTCCAAACACGTCCAACCTGTGGCCCGGCGTAATGGAAGCTGTATTTTTCAGCACTAAGTGATGCCCTAGTACGCTGACTGTATTTGTCGCGCGATCGACAGATTCGACAGGGCCGGACAGCAGCAATCTGTAAGGTTCCGCAGTAGCGCCGGCGTAGACAGCCGCAGAGGCCAAAGCCATACAAACTGGGGCGGCAATCTTTTTAATCATTTTCATCACTTCTTCCTAAACGCTAAACGTAATAATTCGAGTTCAAAAAATTAGCTCACAACTTCGTCCGACACTGTCCAATCATTCATGCCAGCCCGTGCGGCCTCGCCTGAATCTTCGAAGAAAAGAGCGGTGACTCCGTAGCGTCGCCCACCCTCGTCGTCTCTGTAGCCAACAGCCTTGTTTGAAACCCATCGATCCATTCCATCAATAAAATCCTCACCGTCCGCTCTGAGCTGCGCGAGCATCGCGTCACGCCCCGGGGCCGATAACGGAAAGTCAGAAACCATTGCCCGATCGAAATACGACGGTTGCAACGGATCCTTAAAGAGGTTGTAAGTAAACGTAGAGTGCAGAGCATTGCCGAGTCGGCCGAGCCGCGTGATCTTAGAAAGGTCTTTGCCTAGCGGCAGAAACGCGCGAGTCGTGCATCGAACAAACTTCCCGACATGAAGTTCTGCGCACCTGTTGGTCAACAATACTTCTAAGGCGGTATCGCGATCGAGGTCAGTGCCCGATGCTTTAATGAGATCATCGAATAATCGGAACGAACCTTCGGGCTGGAGCGATAAATCTAGGGGCGCCCCGTAAGGGGTGGAGAATCCTGGGTCGTCGTGCCACCGGCCGAGAAGCAATCCGATTTGATCAATGCGCTTTAGCACCAGTTGGCGCTGCTGTTCGCGCTTTTGCCTGCTGACAACAAGCTTCACAACTTCGCGCCGTGTGACCCCTGCCATCATTCCTAGGCGTGTTGGGTCAGCGGGTCGGCCTTCAGATTCATTTCTCTCACGCAGTGCGAAGATGTAGAGCGCTCGCACCACTTCAACGAGATCTTGGTAACTAACGCCGTACGCAAATGCAGCGCGCATCAACGGGCGCAACGACTCCTCGATTGCCTCGAGGAGCGCTGTGCGCTCGTCATCAATAGCTGCCCCTGGCTCCAAGTGTCGCCCTTGGTTAAACATAACCCGATCAGAGTTTTACATTACCTATCGCAGCCACCTTATGTCAATGAAATAGGGTAAATATCGCGTTGCACAAAAAGCACACCTGTCAATCAGATGATTGGAATCAAAGCTCTAGGAGCACGCCGACAAAACACGCCATATGGGGTTTTGTTGTTTTAGCGCAACGAATTTAAGCGAAGGAGCTCAGTTCAGACCCAAATTGCTCCTCAAAATCACTTACTGGCGGGATTTGTGGCCTCGATCTGCTGCTGGATGAGCTCGGCGGCGCCCTTCGGGTCCGCGGCATCCCGAATTGGGCGGCCCACCACGATGTAATCGGCCCCGAATTCCAAGGCCTGTCTCACTGAGACCACTCTCTTTTGGTCATCACTCGGGCGATTTTCCACTGGCCGGATGCCGGGCGTAACAACGAGCAACCTCGAATCGATGTGTTGGCGCAGAAGCTGGGCCTCGAGGCCCGATGAGACGACACCGTCGCACCCTGCCTCAAATGCGCGGCGGGCCCTCGAGAGGACCAGCTCTTGCACATCGCACTCAAATCCCAGGTCATCAAGATCCCCGCGATCAAGACTCGTCAAAACGGTCACGGCCAATACCTTGACCTCGCCTTTGGCGGCAGCGGCCGCCTCCATGATCGACTGGTTGCCGTGCACGGTCGTGAAGGTGACACCGCGGTTGCGAAGTTGCCGCACGGCTGCTCCGACGGTGGCCGGCACATCGAAAAACTTCAAATCGACGAATACTTTCTTTTTCTGCACGACCAGCCAGTCCAGCAACGGGAAGTATTCCCCCGCCATGAACAGCTCAAGCCCGATCTTGTAGAACTGCACGGCATCGCCAAGTTGCTCGACCAGCTTGCGCGCCGCGGCGGCGTCGGTGACATCGAGCGCAAATATCAGCCGGTCGCGGTTTGGGATGTCCTGTTTCATGCA
>CAWCJE010000013.1:0-351273 GCA_963795685.1 uncultured Gammaproteobacteria bacterium | reverse complement strand
GACTCGAACTCGATCTGGGTCCTCTGGAGGCCTGGCCCACCGGCCGGCTCGGCCACGAATTTGTCGACGCACTGGCCGCCGCCCTGCCCGGCCTGGCCGAACACGGTTGCTCCTATCAGCGAGCCGGGCGGATTTTTGCGCCGCATGCGCGAGGATGAGGGTACCTGGCTCGGGCACGTGCTCGAGCACGTGGCGA
The DNA here is from genome assembly GCA_963795685.1 of uncultured Gammaproteobacteria bacterium. GTDB lineage: Bacteria > Pseudomonadota > Gammaproteobacteria > Steroidobacterales > Steroidobacteraceae > FEN-1191. The sequence goes on along the minus strand of CAWCJE010000013.1, from coordinate 351,077 downwards.
TCGAACTGCAGAACATGGCGGGCGAGGAGGTCACCTTCGGCAAGACGCGCAGCGCCGGCGCGCCCGGGGTGTACACGCGTCGTCTACGAGTACGCGCAGCGCGATGAGGGCATCGCCGCGGGCGAGCTGGGCCTGCGGCTGCTGTGCTCGCTGCTGCCCGACGCGATCCGTCCGGCCGATTCGGTGCCGCCGGATTGGAACTGGCCCGAGGCGCGCGATGAGTTCATTCGCTTCGCGCAGCGCCGCGCGCTCGGGCCCTCCACCGCTTCGCTGGTGCGCGCGGCCGAACAGGCGCGGCATTCCATGGCTGCGCCTCAACGATCAATCGCTGGTTCAACTGGGCCACGGCAAGTTCCAACAGCACATCCAGGCCACGGTTACCAGCGGCTACCGGCACATTAAGGCAGTCGTATTCGCCAGCGACAAGGAAGAGACCAACAAGATCTTGGCGACTCTCGGCCTGCCCGTTCCCAGGCAGGAATTGGTGCAAAACGAGAAACAGGCCGTCCGGGCCGCGCGGCACCATCGGGTTTCCGGTCGTGACCAAGCCCTACAACGGCAACCACGGCCGCGGCATTTCGATCCGTTTGACGACGGACGAAGAGGTGGCGCAGGGTTTTGTCGTTGGCCCGCGAACATTCGCGCTCGGTGATCGTCGAGAACTACCTGGAGGGCGACGAACCATCGGCTGCTGGTGGTGAATGGCGAACTGGTGGCCGCCACCCGGCGCACGCCCGGGCCACGTCGTGGGCGATGGCCCCCGCCATACGATTGCCGAACTGATCGAGATCGTCAATCAGGATCCGCGGCGCGGCGTGGGTCACGAGAAAGTGCTGACGCGCCTGGAACTCGATGCGCAGGCCCAGAAAATGCTCGAGAGCGTCAATCTGACACGGCGGATCGATTCCCGTGCCGGTCAGATCTGTATCTTCGCTCCACCGCAAATCTTTCCACGGGCGGTACCGCCACCGATGTGACCGATGTCATCCATCCGGACAATCGCGAAATGGCCGAACGGGCCGTGCGCGCCATCGGGTTGGACGTCGGAGGTGTCGATTTTCTCTCGAAGAATATCACCGAGAGCTATCGCAAGATCGGGGGCGGAATCTGCGAAGTGAACGCGGCCCCGGGTTTCGCATGCATGTCGCACCGAGCGAGGGCACGCCTCGCGATGTGGCCGGCCCCGTCATCAGCATGCTGTTCCCGCCCGGCTCGGCCTCGCGGGTTCCGATTGCGGCCATAACGGGCACCAACGGCAAAACCACGACCGCGCGCATGCTGGCGCACATCACCAAGATGAGCGGCATGACGCCGGGACTGACCACGACCGACGGCGTGTACATCGATGGCCAGCGCACCGTCCAGGGCGATATGACCGGACCCATCTCGGCGCGCATGGTGCTCGCCGATCCGCAGATTGATATCGCCGTGCTTGAAACCGCCCGTGGCGGTCTGCTGCGCGCGGGGATGGGTGTCAATGAGGTCAATGTGGGCGCGGTGCTCAACGTGCAGGCCGATCATCTGGGACTCAAGGGCATCGATACGCTCGAGCAGCTGGCCGAAGTCAAGCGCGTCGTGGTCGAAGTCGCCACCGACTGCGCCGTACTCAATGCGGATGATCCGCTGGTGCTGAAGATGTCCGGTTACACCGAGGCGAAGAACATCTGCTATGTGACGATCAACCCCAACCATACACTGGTGCGCGAGCACGTTCGGGCCGGTGGCCGGGCCTGCGCACTGGAGGCCGGCGTCAATGGCCAGATGATTGCGTTGTACGACCGGGGCGGCCAGATCCCCCTGCTCTGGACTCATCTGATTCCCGCCACTCTGGAAGGACGCGCGACTCACAACGTGCAAAATGCCATGTTCGCGGCGGCCATGGCCTTTGCGCTGGGCATCAAACTCGACGCCATACGTCAGGGTCTTCGAACCTTCGACTCGACGTTCTTCCAGGCGCCCGGGCGCATGAACGTGTTTAACGAGCATCCCTTCAAGGTCCTGTTTGACTACGGGCACAATGCCCACGCCGTTGCGGCGATGGCCGATCTTGCCCAGCGGCTCGATGTTGCCGGCCGGCGCCTGGTGGTTCTGGCAGGCCCCGGAGACCGGCGTGACGAGGACCTGGTGGCCATTGCGCAGGCGGTGGCCGGCCGATTTGATCATTACGTGTGCCGTCGGGACGATGCACTGCGCGACCGTGCCTCCGAGGAGGTCCCGCGAATCATGGCGCAGGCCCTGCGTGCGGCCGGCGTGCCCGAAGCTTCCATCTCGATCATCCCGGACGAGCAGGAAGCCATTGAAGCGGCCTTACGGATGGGGGCCGCCGGCGACCTGATATTGATCTTCGCCGACGCGCTGGTCAGATCGTGGAAACAGATTACCAAGTTCAAGCCGGTCGGCGCGCCGGCCCCGAGGAGCACGGCGCAGTTCTCCGCGGAATCCGAAGAGGTCGTGCTCCCGGCCCCGAGCATCACCAGGAACCCGGAAGTTCAGCACACCGATTTCGGGACGGAGGCTCTGATCCGCGACGAACGCGGAGTACGCCTGGCACCGGAGATCGAAGACTGAACGTCTCGCCCGCGCTGCCTTTGAGGACTCGCGGCGTCTTACCGGCAGCAATCTCTTTTTTTCTTCCACCGGCGCAGTGCTCGAGGCGCTCGGCGTGGCAATCGATGAGGGGTTGCTGAGCGCGTGGCGCAGGCGCATTGATCGGGCACGTGGCCACCTGGGCTGGGACTTGCCCGGCGTCGTGGCGCGAATCCACGCCTCGGGCGTCTCCCTGGCTATCGCCGCGCCCTGTGATCTGCTGTTTTTGGCCACCGAGGTCAACGAGTGGGCTTGGTCTGCGTCCGTGGTGGAGCGTGAACCGGAGCGCCAGCACGCTTTGGAGGAGGCCTGGTACGCGGCCGCGTTGGACAATGCCGTGGGGCCCGAAGAATTCTGGCACCGGTCATCGCTGAAACAGCGGCGATGGAGCGGTTTGCGCGGCTGGCCGAACGCGAGATAGCGTCTGGATCTGCGCGCTTTGCTTGCCGAAGGCGCCGCGCGCGCGTTGCCGCATCTTCTCGATGACACCGAGCTGACTCTGGGGGCAGGCGCCGGCGGTCGAAGCTTTCCGCTCGACTCTCTGCCCGAGCCTGCCAGGGTGCCCTGGGAGGAGCTGCACGAAATTCCCACCGCCGTTGTGACCGGTTCGAACGGCAAAACCACCACCGTAAGACTGCTTGCCGCGTGCGCGAGAGCGAACGGCTGGAAGGATGCGTTCAACTGTACGGACGGGGTATTTCTTAATCAGGAGGCCTTAGTCAACGGGGACTACTCCGGGCCAGCAGGCACCCGGCAGGTTTTGCGCGAACGTCGCTGTGAGGCGGCCATCCTAGAAACCGCGCGAGGCGGAATCCTGCGGCGCGGTATCGCGGTCTCTCAAGCCCACACGGCGGTGATCACCAACATCAGTTCGGATCACTTCGGCGAGTATGGAATTCACGATCTTGGCGGTCTCGCCGACGTCAAAATGTCGGTGGCGGCGGTCGTGAAGACCGGAGGACTGCTCGTGCTCAACGCTGAGGATGAACAGTTGCGCACCAAGGCCGCGCAACTGGATCGGCGCCTGGACGTCGTTCCAGCCATGGGTTGGTTTGCGATTGACGCCGATGTGGAGTTGCTGCGCGACCATCGCGCCGGTGGAGGCTGGACCTGTGGCGTGCGGGACGGCCAGCTGGTTTTATCGCACGGCCAAACCGAGCACGTTCTCGGCGCGGTGGAAGCCATGCCGCTGACGATCGGAGGCTATGCGCGCTACAACATCGCCAACCTGGCCGCGGCGGCATTGGCGGCGAGCGCACTGGGCATACCCTCTGCCGACCATCGCCGAAGTCTACGCACGGTTTGGCTCCGCGGTCGATGACAATCCGGGCCGGATGATGCGATATGAAATCGGCGGTGTGCAGGTCCTGCTCGATTACGCACACAATCCGGACGGGCTCGGGGGGTTTCTGGGTGTCGCCGAAAAATTACGCGGGCGGTCCGGCCGGCTCGGTCTTTTGCTCGGCCACGCCGGCAACCGGCAGGATTCCGACATCGCAGATCTGGCCCGCGTCGCGGCCGCGGCGCGACCTGATCTGGTTGTGATCAAGGAAATCCCGACCCATCTGCGAGGTCGCGCACCGGGCGAGATCCCCCGCATCATCCGCGACGCGCTGCTCGGTGCGGGGGTGCCCGAGTCCTCGATCCTGATGGAGACTACAGAGCTCGAGGCGGCCCAGCGTGCCTTGGGCTGGGCGCGCCCCGGCGATGTATTGGGTTTGTTGGTGCATGCGTCCGCTGCCCGAGAGGCCGTGCTGGCCATGCTCGCTGAACGCAAAATTCAGGCACCGGGAGGCTCCGGTGTTGCAAAAGGCGAAAATTGATCTAGCGACTGGGGGCCTCTCCTCGCAGCAGACTCGAAAGGCCTTTCTCATCGAGCACGTGTATACCCAGTTCCTGTGCGCGTGCCAGTTTGGAGCCAGCATCGGCGCCGGCCACCACGTAGCTGGTTCGCTTGGAGACCGCCGAACTTACCTTGGCGCCCAGGTTTTGCAGGGCCTCGGCCGCTTCTTCGCGGGTCATGCTCTGCAAGGTGCCGGTGAGCACCACCGTGAGCCCAAGCAGCGGGCGGGATGCCGGCTCGCGCCGCGCCGTCTCGGGCCATGAGATACCCGCGGCGAGCAATCGCTCCACCACCGAGCGATTAGCAGGCGCTGCAAAGAAAGCCTGGACCTGCGCGGCAGTTACGGGACCCACATCGGGCACTTCGAGTATCTGCTCGAGTGTTGCGGTGCTGAGAGCCTCGAGCGTCCCGAAGTGTTCCACGAGTGCAGCGGCCGTCGCCTCTCCGACATCCCGAATCCCGAGGGCATGTAGAAAGCGCGTAAAGGACGTTTTTTTGCTGCGCTCGAGTGATGCCATGACACGGGCCGCGGACTTTTCCCCCATGCGCTCGAGTCCGGCCAAGTCAGGGGCGCGCAGCATGTACAGATCGGCCGGTGTGGCGATCAAGCCCGCGATCCACGAGTTGATCAATAAGCTTGTCGCCCAGACCCTCGATGTCCATGGAGCGGCGGCTCGCAAAATGGCGCAGAGCCTCCTTTCGCTGTGCGGCACAATTAAATCCCCCGGAACAGCGCGCCGCGGCCTCCCCTTCCACGCGCAGCACGGCGGAGCCGCAGACAGGACACTTCTCCGGCAAGACAATGCGTTGCGCGCCCTCGGGCCTGCGCTCGGGAAGCACACGAACGATTTCCGGAATGACATCGCCCGCGCGGCGTATGACCACCGTGTCTCCGCGGCGCACATCCTTGCGCTCTATTTCATCCATGTTGTGCAAGGTGGCGTTGCTCACCATGGCGCCGCCCACCATGACGGGCTCCAGACGGGCGACCGGCGTGAGCGTGCCGGTGCGGCCGACTTGAAAATCGACTTCCCGCAATACCGTGAGGGCCTCATCGGCCGGGAACTTATGTGCCACGGCCCAACGCGGGGCCCGGCTCACCTGGCCGAGTCTCGCCTGGTCGGCGCGCGAGTTGACCTTGTAGACGACTCCATCGATCTGATACGGCAACTCTGGGCGGCGTGCTGCGAGCGCGCGATAGTATTCCAGGCATCCCGCAGCGCCACTGACCACCTGCGTCTCGGGGTTGATACGCAGGCCCCAGACCGCAAGCTGCGCCAGAAGCTGTTGCTGCGTCGATGGATGCGCATCGCCGCTCCAGGTTCCGGTGCCATAGAAGAATGCCGCCAGTGGGCGCGTGGCGGTTATGCCGGGATCCAGCTGACGCAGTGCTCCAGCGGCTGCGTTTCGGGGGTTGACGAACTGTTTCTCCCCCGCCGCTGCGGCGGTTTCGTTGAGTTGCCTGAATCCGGCCACAGGCATGAAGACTTCGCCGCGCACTTCGAGATGCTCAGGCACCGCGCCCTGCAGTCGCAGCGGCACCGAACGAATGGTGCGCACGTTGACGGTTACATCCTCGCCGGTCATGCCATCCCCGCGCGTGGCGGCACGTGTCAGTGCGCCCCGCTCGTAGCTCAGTGAAATCGCCAGGCCATCGAGCTTCGGTTCGGCGCAATATTCGATGGCCTGATCGACGCCCAGCCTCTCACGCACGCGCCGATCAAAGTCAGTGACTTCAGCCTCGGTGAAAGCGTTGTCGAGCGATAACATCGCCACGCCGTGTCGGGCCTCCGCAAAGGCCGCGCTCGGCGCACCGCTCACCCTTTGGGTCGGAGAGTCCGGGGTAATCAGTTCCGGTTGCGCGAGTTCTAAGGCTCGAAGTTCACCGAGCAGACGGTCGTACTCGGCGTCGGGAACCTCGGGGTCATCGAGGATGTAATAGCGATAGTCGTGGCGCGCGATCAGTTCGCGCAATTCCAGGGCTCGCGACGCCGGCTTGCTCAATCAGCCAGCCGCGCACTCGAGCGCGGCGCCGTTCATCGCGCTCAGGCAACGCTGCCGCCACTGACCGGCCTCCCCGGCGCTGAATGGCGCGCTGTTCTCGTCCTGGACGCGACCGCCGACGCGAGCTGCGACTTCCACCGCCACTTGCCCGAGCCGCTCCAGGGCTTCCTCTGTGCCTACCGGCCCGGGAAATACGGCGAACACGTTGATGCCGGCAAAACGCTGGAAATCCATGGTGGCCGGATCCAGCATGCCGGGACGAACCAGGCTCGCAGCGCTGATGAGCACCCGCCCGTCGTCTCCGGCCAGGTGAAAAATGCCGAACTGACCGTGCCGAAAGCCGCAGGCCACCAATCCTTGGCGCAGGGCTCGTCCCGCCAGGCGATCCTGGCGCGCCGGCAATATTCGCAGTGTCACGATCCGGCGCGATTCCTCGGCGGGCCAATCCACGATCAGCTCGGGCAACGGGCTCTCGCTCCCGGCGTCATCCGATGCAACTGGCTGAGGAATCCGGCATCCCGTCCTCCTCGGACCAGCCGATCACAGGCGGCGAGCGGTGCAAGTCCCGATCGCGTATGTCGTTTCGCTCGGGGTGCCGTTCGCTCGTCGCGGCTCGTGTGCGTCAGGATCAATCCCGGGCGATGAAATCAGGTCCAAGCTTCGGTTCGCTGCGCTCCGTGCGCGCAGCAGATATGTCTGAGCGCCTGGCGCGGGCGACGTCGCTCCCGCCATATCAGCAGGGCAATAAACAGTGCGCCGGCGAGCAGCAGGATCGGGCGCAGCCAGTCCATGTGGTGCTCAGACCGCCGCGAGTCGCACGGCGGCGTCGACGTCGACGGAGACCAGGCGGGAGACACCGGGCTCGTTCATGGTCACGCCCATCAGTTGCGAAGCCATTTCCATGGTCGCTTTGTTGTGGGTGATGAAGATGAACTGCACTCGACTGGACATTTCTCGAACGATATCGCAAAACCGGCCGACGTTGTGTTCGTCCAATGGCGCGTCCACTTCGTCCAGGAGACAAAACGGTGCCGGGTTCAGGTCGAAGATCGAAAATACCAGCGCCACGGCCGTAAGGGCCTTCTCGCCTCCCGAAAGCTGGGAAATCGTGCTGTTGCGCTTGCCCGGCGGTCGTGCCATGACTGCGACACCGGCGGCGAGCGGATCTTCGCCGACCAGCTCCAGGTAGGCGTGCCCTCCTCCGAACAGTCGCGGAAACTTCTCCTTCAGGCCGGCATTGACGCGATTGAAAGTATCCTCAAAGCGCGCACGCGTCTCCTTGTCCATTCGCCGCATCGCGTCCTCGAGGGTCTTCAATGCATCGTTGACGTCCCCGTATTGCCGATCGAGGTAGGACTTTCGCTCCGATTGCTGCTCGAGCTCCTCGATCGCCGCAAGATTTACCGGACCCAGCCGCTCGATGTCCGATCGGACATCGCTCAGTCGATTTTCCCAATCGCTGACCACCGCATCGCTCGGCCAACGAGGCCATGATTTCGCCAAGATCGCAGCGGGTCTGCTGAAACTGCTCGGCCAGGGATTCGCGGCGCACCCGCGATTCCTGGGCCTGCATGCGCGCACTGTCCATGGACTGACGCGCGGCGGACACCCGACTTTCGGCGGCGAGGCGCCGTTGCTCAAGAGTGCGCAGGGCGGCGTCGGCATCTTCCAGGGCCTGACGAGCCATCGCCAGGTCAGTCTCGATTTCCAGGCGGCGATCGAGAGCATCCTGGAGCCTTACCTTGAGCTCGAGCACGGGCGCATCACCGTCGGCCAACTCCGCACTGAGGCTCTCATGGCGTTGCGTCAGTTGCGCGCGTTGCTCAAGCAGTCTTGCCGCCGTGCTCACCATGGACTCATGCGTGGAGCGTCGGCTTTCAAATCGAACCAGTATGTCCCGAAGCGCCAGCTGAGCGGCCTGTGCCGTGTCACGTGCCGCACCGGCGCGTTCGCGGTACATCTCGCGCTCGTCGGTGAGTGCGGGCAGGCTGGCGTCCAGGCGCTGCAAAGCATCAAGCGCTGCTCCGTGAGCCTGACGGGCTTGCGCGAGTTCCTGGAGCGTGCGCGCAATTTCCCCGCCGACCTCATCCCGGTCGGCCTCCAGCCGCTGCCGACGCAGTTGCGCTTCATCCAGGCGCACCTGCGAGGCTCCGAGCTGCGCCCGCAGCTCGGCGTGTTCGCGGTGGGCGCTCTGAATCTGTCGCTGCACCTCATCGCGCGACCTTTCACTGTCCTGGATCTGCGCGCGCAGTGCGGCGCGCGCTTGCTCGGCGGCCTGCAGCTGCCGCCTCAGCGGCCGCGCATTCGCGGTTCATGTCCTTGAGGCGTTGCGCTCTTTCCAGGACGCCTGCGTGCGGATCGCTCCCGCGCCGCAGCCGCAACCAGCTGCGCCCCACCCACTCCCCCGCCGGGGTCACCAAAGACTCGCCGGCGGCTCAACTGGCGCCGACGGACCAATGCCTGGGCCAGCGTGTCGCAGGTACGTACCGCGGAGAGCATGGTGAGTGCCGATGAGGGACCGCGCACCCGCGCCGCCAAGGTGCCCTTGTGCTCCGAGGCTCGCAGCTTCCGAGCGTAACTCCCGCGTGGCGTCGCCTCCAGAAAGCCCGAGACTGCCGCGCTCGAGGTGCTGCAGCTCATCGCTCAGTTGGTTCAGATCCTTTACGCACACCGCCTCGAGGTAATCGCCCAGCACGGTTTCGACAGCACGCTCCCAACCCGGATCGACCGTGAGTGCCGTGGCCAGCCGGGCGAATTTCCCTTGACCGGAGCGCTTGCCGAAACCCTCCAGCCATTCGCTTGCCCCGGATTCCTTCTCACCGAGTGCGGCCTGCTGCACGGCTTCGAGCGAGACGAATTCCGCTCGTGCCAGATCGCGTCGGCGGCGCAATTCCTCCAGGCGCTGCTCGGTCTCATGCTGCTGTCCGCGCAGCTGCTGTGCGTCTGGTCAGCGCCGATGCGAGTCGCGCCTCGAGCGCTGGCGGCATGCTGGGCGGCGCTGGTTTCCCGAGTCGTAAGCTCCTGCAGCGCGGCGCCATCCTGGGCGCGACCCAGGGCCTCGTACTCCACCGCCAGGCGATCGGCCTGGCTCTTCAAGCGCAGCATCTGGCTGTCCAGTTGCTCGATGCGCGCCGCCTCCACCTCGCTCCCCTGCCGCGCGCCGCCCAGCTCTCGATTGTAGATTTCCCAGCGGCGCCTGCCAGTCGGCAAACTGGGCGTCCGCGGCCGCCAGCGCGGCGGTTGCCGGCCTGCTCTGCGATCCGCAACGATTCGAGCTTCAGGAGTCAGAGCCGCAATCTCCGCTTGCAGTTGCTCCACGCGCTCCTGATCGCCAAGAATCTGCGCGCCGACCTCGGCCAGCGAGGTGCTGGTCTGCGCGAGATCCTCGCGATGGCGGGCACGGAGCTCGGTGGTATAGCGGATATTCTCTTCGGTGCGTGTGACTTCCGCGCCCAGCTCGTAGTAACGTCCCTGCACGGTGCCGAGCTTGGCGCCGAGCTCGTCATGGAATTCGCGCTGCTTTTCCAGGGCCGCCTCGCAGCTGCGCTGCTCGGCCAGTTCCTGCTGCATCACCAGTTCCGCCGAGCGTGTGGCGGAGTCCTGCACCTCCGCACCGCTGTCCAGCTCGCGCATGCGCAGAGCCAGCAGCTCCGCCGACAACGTGCGCTCGCGTGACCGAAATTCCTGGTATCGACGGGCGGCGGCCGCCTGGCGCTGCAGGTGACGAATCTGTTTGTCGACTTCGTCGCGCAGATCCTGGACGCGCGCGAGATTCTCACGCGTGTCGGCGATGCGCCCCTCGGTCTCACGACGGCGCTCCTTGTACAGCGAAATGCCGGCGGCCTCTTCGATGAAGGCGCGCATGTCATCGGCGCGAGCCTCGATGACCCTTGAGATCATCCCCTGCTCGATAATCGCGTAACTTCTCGATCCCAGGCCGGTACCCAGGAACAGTTGCGTGATGTCCTTGCGGCGGCAGCGTCCGCCATTGATGAAGTAATTCGAGCTGCCATCGCGCGCCACGACGCGTTTGAGGGACACTTCCGCGTAGCTGGCGTAGGCGCCGCCGATTTTGCCGTCCGCCATTGTCAAAGACCAGTTCCACGGAAGCCGTGCCGATGGGCTGGCGCGAGCTGGAGCCGTTGAAGATGACATCGGCCATTGACTCACCGCGCAGGTGCCGAGCCGACAGCTCGCCCATGACCCAGCGGACGGCATCGATCACGTTGGATTTTCCGCACCCGTTGGGTCCAACGACGCCGGTGAGGTTGCTGGGCAGCAGAACCGTGGTGGGATCGACGAAAGATTTAAAGCCCGCTAGCCGGATTTTGCTCAATCGCATGTAGGAAAAGTCCCCTTTGAGATTTCCGCGAGTCGGTTGGCCGTACGGCAGTCCGCGCGCCGGTAGTGTAGATTATCCGTCCGCCGCTTTCGATCACTGCCCGCCATGCCAACGCAGCCCGCCAGCAACCTCGAAACCTTTCCCAATCCGGCACCGGAACGGGACTACACAATCCGCATGAGCCTGCCGGAGTTCACTTGCCTGTGCCCTCGCACCGGCCAGCCCGATTTCGCGACTCTGGAGCTCGACTACATTCCCGACGGGCTGTGCGTGGAACTCAAGTCGCTCAAGCTCTACATTTGGTCATTCCGCGATCGGGGCACCTACCACGAGGCGGTCACCAATGAGATCCTTGAAACGCTGGTAAGTGCCCTCGAGCCGCGCCACCTGCGGCTGGCGGCGCGCTTTAATGTCCGCGGCGGCATCACGACCACGATCGTTGCGGAACACCGCTGCCCGCGCTGGCGGCCCTCGGAGTCGGTTGCGCAGGCCTGAGCAAACCTCGGGTGCGAGGCTGGATTTGGCCCCTGTAACGCCCCAGTTTTGCACACTGTACATCGCTCTACCCATCGGTATAATCGCGCGCTCGAAAATTGACCCACACCCTGATTCCGCCCGTTTAGGAGCGCGAAATGGCCAGTAAAAAACCTGCGTCAAAGGTCCGCAAGGCGGCCCGGACGCCTACCCCGCGACCCGCGGCCCGCAAGTCTGCCGCGCACCGGACCGAGCCTCGCAAGGCCCCGGCCTCGGCGCGGCGCAGTGCTGCGAGCCGTCCGGTGGCCACCTCCGCCCGCCGGGTCCCGCCCCGAAGGCGCCAGCGCGCGTTGCGGCTCGCTCCGGTTGCTCCTGCAACTCGTACCGAGCCTCCCAAACCGGCCGCCGCGGTGCGCCCCGCCAAGCCTGCGCTTGGCGCGCCGCCCGGCCCGCCACGGACGGCCGTCCCGCCGCGCCGCCCTCCGCACGCCCTGCACCGCGCAGCGGCGCAGATCGCGATGAGCTGGAAGGTGTCGAGCCCAGCAGCCTGCTTGCGGGCCCCCGCAACGTTAAGCCCTACGTCGCCAAGCGCGGCGAGCAGTACATGGGCAAGCAGCAGTTGAAGCACTTTCAGGAGATTCTTTCCAACTGGAAGCGAGATTTGATGATGGAGGTCGATCGCACCGTCACGCACATGAAGGACGAGGCGGCCAATTTCCCGGATCCCAACGATCGGGCGACCCAGGAAGAAGAGTTCAGCCTCGAATTACGAACCCGCGATCGCGAACGCAAGCTGATACGCAAGATCGACGAGGCGCTCAAGCGCGCCGAAGACGGTAGCTACGGCTATTGCCTTGAGACCGGCGAGGAAATCGGCATCAAGCGTCTCGAGGCGCGCCCGGTCGCGACATTGAGCCTGGAAGCGCAGGAACGCCGTGAGCGGCGCGAGCGGCAATACGGGGATCGGGACGACCGCTACCGCTGAGGCGCTGCGCGCCCGGCGCAGGTCGCTTTGCGCCCTCGCCCTCCGGGATCGCTGCACCTGGGCTCGCTGGCGACCGCCGCGGCCAGTTTCCTTGACGCCCGGCATCGGGGCAAACGCTGGCTGGTTCGAATCGAGGATCTGGATACGGCGCGGGTGGTGCCCGGAGCGGCTGATTCAATCCTGCGCTCGCTGGAAAAGCTGGGTTTCTGGTGGGACGGACCGGTCACCTACCAAAGCGAGCGCCTTGAGCTGTATCAACAGGCGCTCGATGCCCTGTCGGATCGGGGCTTGGCGTACGAGTGCAGTTGCACGCGGAGCGATCGAGGCTCCACCAGCGATTCCGGCGGCTATCCAGGGACCTGCCGGCATGGGGTCCAAAGAACAGGTCCCACGGCCACGCGGTTTCGGAGCGATCTGAGCCCGGTCGGCCCTTATATCGACGGCTTGCACGGGCTTACGGATTTTGACGCCGATGCCCTGGGGGATCCGATCGTGCGGCGTCGGGACGGGTGCTTCGCCTACCAGCTCGCCGTGATCGTCGACGATGCGGCGCAGGGCGTGACCGAGGTGGTGCGCGGGGATGACCTGCTGCCCAGCACCTACTGGCAACGATCGCTCCTGCGCGCGCTGAGCTTGCCCGAACCTCGCTATGCGCACCTGCCTCTGGTGTGCGAACCCGACGGCGCCAAGCTCTCCAAGTCCAAGCGCGCGCTCACCGGCAAGCACGAGGCTCCCGCCGAGGCAGCTGTGGGGAATTTTGAGTCTATTGCGACAGAAGCCGCCTACAGAGCTGGCCCATGAGTCGCTGGAGGCGCTGTGGGCATGGGCGATTGCCCATTGGAGACTCGAGGCCTTGCGCGGTGTGGCAACCCTGCCGGCCGATTGATATGTTAGGGGCTCTTGCCGGGGAGGTGTGCGATGAGCGAGCCGCGCCTGATCAAGAAATACCCTAATCGGCGTCTCTATGACACCGAGCTCAGCCGCTATATCACCATCGAAGATGTGCGCGGCTTGATCGCCGCGCATACCCAGCCGCGCATCATCGAGCAGCGCAGCGGGCGCGACATTACCCGAAGCGTGCTTCTGCAGGTCATTGCCGAACAGGAACTCGGCACGGCCGCACGCCTGAGCGAAACGTTTCTCGCTGAATTGATCCGCAGCTACGATCTTGCGCCAGCCGCGGCCACCTCCGCGCACCTGGAAGGAAGCCTGCGAGCCTTTTTGGCGAGCGGCGCCGGCCGAGCAGCGCCGGAGCTGAAGCTCAGCTCGGAGGGCCCCACATCGCGCATCGACAGGCGCACCCGCCCCTGGCGATCCACTTCCAGCACCTTGACCCGGATCACATCGCCCTCGCGCAGCTTGTCGGCCACACGTTCGACGCGCTCTTCGGAGATCTGTGAAATGTGCACCAGGCCATCGCGCCCCGGCAGAATCGTCACGAACGCGCCAAAGTCCATGAGCTTGGCGACCTTGCCCTCGTATACGCGGCCGACCTCGATGTCGGCCGTGATCAGTTCGATCCGGCGCTGCGCCTCGCGGCCCGCGGTGCCGATGACCGAGGCGATCTTGATCGTGCCGTCGTTTTCGATGTCGATCGTGGTGCCGGTCTCCTCGGTGATCTGGCGGATCACCGCGCCACCCTTGCCGATCACGTCGCGAATTTTCTCGGGATCGATCCTCAAGGTGATGATCGAGGGTGCCCACTCCGACATCTTGTCGCGCGGGGTCTCGAGCACCTTGGCCATCTCGCCTAAGATATGCAATCGACCATCGCGCGCCTGCGCGAGCGCCACGCGCATGATCTCCGGGGTGATACCCTCGACCTTGATGTCCATCTGCAGCGCGGTGATTCCTTCGCGCGATCCGGCGACCTTGAAATCCATATCGCCCAGATGATCCTCGTCACCGAGGATATCGGTGAGCACCTGGAAACGGTTGCCCTCGAGCACCAGGCCCATGGCCACTCCGGCCACCGGAGCCTTGACCGGGACGCCCGCATCCATCAGCGCGAGGCTCGTGCCGCACACGCTGGCCATCGAGCTGGACCCGTTGGACTCGAATATTTCCGAGACCACGCGAATCACGTAAGGGAAAGCGGCCATGTCGGGCATCATCGCGTTGATGCCGCGGCGAGCGAGATTTCCGTGGCCGATTTCGCGCCGTTTCGGGCTTCCCATCATGCCGGTCTCGCCCACCGAGAAGGGTGGAAAATTGTAGTGCAGCATGAAGCGTTCGCGCCGGTCACCCTTCCAGCGCATCGATGATCTGCGCATCGCGCGTGGTGCCGAGCGTGGTGGTGACCAGGGCCTGGGTTTCACCGCGGGTAAAAAGCGCCGAGCCGTGCGCGCGCGGCAATACGCCGACTTTGACGGTGATCGGGCGAACCGTCTTAAGATCGCGCCCGTCGATGCGCGGCTTGCCGTCGAGGATGCGATCACGGACGATCTTGCTCTCGAGCCGGAAGAACTCATCGCCCACCTGATCGGCCGTGAAGGCCGGCGCATCGCCGGCACTGAGGGCCGCGTTGACTTCGGCCTTTATTTCCTTGATGCGCGAATAGCGCTGCTGCTTTTCAGTGAGCAGATAGGCATCACTCAGCGCGCTGAGTGCCTTGGCGCCGACCGCCTGCTCCAGGGCCGCATTCTTGGCGTCGATCGGGGCTGCCCAGCGGCTCTTTCCCGCCTCCGCGGTCAGCTCGTTGATGGCCTTGATGGCCACCTGCATCTGCTGGTGGCCGAAGACCACCGCGCCGAGCATCACTTCTTCGGAGAGGCCGGCGGCCTCCGATTCCACCATCAGCACCGCGTGCGCGGTTCCGGCGACGACCAGATCCAATTGCGAGGCTCGCAAGATCGGTCCGATTCGGATTCAGTTCGTATTGCCCGTTGCGGTAGCCGACGCGGGCACCGCCGATCGGTCCCTTGAATGGAACGCCCGACAGACAAAGTGCGGCGGAGGCGCCGAGCAGGGCCGGAACATCGGCCAGTATTTCCGGATCGAGCGAGAGCACCGTGGCCACGACCTGGACGTCATTGAGAAAGCCGTCCGGGAACAACGGACGGATCGGCCGATCGATCAGTCGCGACGTGAGGGTCTCACGCTCGCTGGGCCGACCTTCACGTCGGAAAAATCCGCCCGGGATTTTTCCGGCGGCGTAAGTCTTTTCCTGGTAATTCACGGTCAGCGGGAAGAAGTCGCGGCCGGGGCGGGGCTGCGCTTCCGCGCAGGCGGTAACCAGTACGACCGTGTCGCCCATGGTCACGAGGACAGCGCCGTTGGCCTGGCGGGCCAGTTCGCCCGTTTCCAGTGTTACGGTGTGGGGACCAAAACCAAAAGATTTTTTGCAGACAGTCACGCTTCAACCCTCTGAATACGGATAGGTGGAGTGGATCGGGGAATAGGCGCTCAGAACCGGCAGCGCCGCGAGCGCCGCGTCAGCGGCGCAGACCAAGACGCTCGACAACCTGCTGGTAGCTCGCCGGCTTGTTCGCCTTGAGGTAATCCAGAAGTTTGCGGCGTTGATTCACCATGCGCACGAGTCCGCGACGCGAGGAGTGATCGGCCTTGTGAGCGCTGAAGTGTTCCCCAAGGCCGTTGATGCGCTCAGACAGCAGCGCGACCTGCACTTCAGGGGAGCCGGTATCCTTGGGATCCCGGCGGTACTTGGCGAGGACATCGCCTTTCTTTTCCGTGGTCAGAGCCATTACGCGAAAACCCTCTGGTTTTAAATATGTGGTCCTGTTTTGAAGCCGCGCATTGTAGCGGCAGTGGACCCAACCCTCAAGCGGAACAGTCAGTTACGAAGCCCTAATGGCCTCGGAAAACAGCCTTGAGGGGCGTACCGCGCCCTCGGCCGCGCCGATGCCAAGCCCCAAGAAACGGCTCCGATGCGTCATACAGGCGAAGCGGCCCGTCCGGTGCGCCGGGGGCCAGGATGGCCTGCCCAAAACCGATCGCCCTCGCCTGAGCGGCAGAAAGCCGAAGCGCCGGAAGGTGGACGACGGCCCGATCGGCCGGGAGCAGGTCCGTTCCAGACGGGTCGGCTTGCAGTTGTTCCAGCGAGCGCATGGGCTGGCCCACGAAAGGGTTCTACAAACTCGCGGCGCAGTGCAATGACGTGCGCACAGCTGCCCAATCGGGTACCGAGCTGCTCGGCCAGCGTCCTGATGTACGTCCCCTTGGAACATTCCACCCTCAATCGCACCGTGAGGGCGGTGTACTCGAGCAGTTCCAGCGCATAAATTTCAATGGGGCGGGCCGCTCGTTCGACGCTGAGGCCCTGGCGCGCCAGCTTGTACAGCGGCTGCCCGTTGCGCTTGAGCGCCGAATACATCGGCGGAACCTGCTGTTGCGGCCCGCGGAGCGATTCGAGAGCCGGTGCGAGCACTTGCTCATCGATCGTCGGCACGCTCAGCGCGCTCGATGATCTGCCCTTCCGCGTCCCCGGTATCGGTGCGCTCGCCCAGGCGCACCTGCACGATGTAACACTTGGCGCCCGCCAGCAACGCCCCGGCAAGCTTCGTGGCCTCGCCGATGCAGATGGGCAGCATGCCGGTGGCCAGCGGATCCAGGCTTCCGGTGTGCCCGGCCTTCGGGCGCCCCAGCAGGTGCCGCACACGCTGCAGGGCCGCGTTTGAGGTGAGACCCAGGGGCTTATCGAGCAGCAGAATGCCGCACAGCGGCGAGTCGTTACTGTCCATCGGCCGGATTGGCCGAACTTTCGGCGGCCGGCGCCGCGCCTTCCTCGAGCCGTCGGTCCTTGGCGACCGCCGTGTTGATCAGCTCGGTCAGGGCCTGGGCCTGTTCGAGATTGGTGTCGATCAGAAATTCCAGGCGCGGAGCGTGGCGAAGCCCCAGCTGGCGGGCGAGCTCGCCGCGCAAGAAACCTGCCGCGCTGCGCAATCCGGCCAGCTGCTCGTCCACGTCCCGGCTGGTGCCGAAGGGCAGGAACCAAACGCGCGCGCTGCTGAGGTCCTCGAGCAAGGAGACCGCGGTGATCGTCAGGTGACCGACGCGCGGATCCTTGACCGCGCGCGGCACGAGTTCGGCCAGCGTGCGCTGCATTTGAGCGGCGATGCGCTGATGCCGCGAGTTGCGCTGTGGCATAGGCGGATACCCGGGCCGCGCCTTATTCGATGGTGCGCACGATCTCGGTGCGCGAGTAGCACTCGATCTGATCGTTGGCCCGAACGTCCTGGTAGTTCTTCACGCCGATCCCGCACTCGGTACCGGCCCGCACTTCGCTGACGTCGTCCTTGAAGCGACGGAGCGATTCCAGGGCGCCCTCGAAGATCACCACGTTATCGCGCAACACGCGAATCGGGTTGTTGCGCTTGACGGTGCCCTCGGTCACCAGACACCCAGCGACGACTCCGAACTTGCTGGAGCGGAATACATCGCGTACCTGCGCCACACCGACGATCGTTTCCTTAATTTCCGGCGCCAGCAGGCCGCCCATGCGCTGCTTGATGTCATCGATCGCTTCGTAAATGATGCTGTAGTACTGAATCTCGACGCCGGTTTCCTTGACCGCCTCGCGCGCCCCGCTGTCGGCGCGTACATTGAATCCGATAATGCGCGCCTTGGAAGCGGCCGCCAGCTGCACATCGGAGGCGGTGATGCCACCCACGCCGCTGGCAATAATCCGCACCGCGACCTCATCAGTGGAGAGTTTGTTGAGGGCATCCCGCAAGGCCTCTGCGCTCCCCTGCACGTCGGTCTTGATGAGCACCGCGACCTGGCTGGCCTTGGCTTCGCCCAGGGTCGAGAACACGTCTTCGCTCCGCGCCCCCTGCTTGGCCAGTTTCACATCGCGCGTCTTGCCCAGCCGGTGCGAGGCGACTTCGCGCGCGCGACGCTCGTTTTCAACCACCAGCAATTCGTCGCCGGCGTTGGGCGCGCCGGAAAGTCCCAGCACCACCACCGGCACGGACGGCGCGGCCTCCTCCACCGGGTTTCCGGCTTCATCGAACATCGCCCGCACGCGACCGAATTCGCTTCCCGCCAGGATGTAGTCGCCGCGCTTGAGCGTGCCCTTCTTGACCAGCGCGGTCACCACCGCGCCGCGGCCCTTCTCCATGCTCGCCTCGACCACGAAGGCCATCGCCGGCCCGCCGCGCGGCGCCTTGAGCTCGAGCACTTCCGCTTGCAGCAGGATCGCCTCGAGCAATTGATCGATGCCGGCGCCGGTGCGCGCCGAGACGTTGACGAACATGTTCTGGCCACCCCAGTCCTCGGGGATGACCTCTTGCTTGGCCAGCTCGTTCCGAACCCGCTCCGGATCGGAATCGGGCTTGTCGACCTTGGTCACGGCCACGACGATCGGCACTCCGGCCGCGCGTGCGTGCTGGATGGCCTCGATGGTCTGCGGCATCACGCCATCGTCCGCGGCCACCACCAGCACCACCACGTCGGTGACGCGGGCGCCGCGTGCACGCATCGCGGTAAAGGCTGCGTGGCCTGGCGTGTCCAGGAAGGTGATCATGCCGCGCGGGGTCTCCACATGATAGGCGCCGACGTGCTGGGTGATACCGCCCGCCTCGCCCGAGGCCACTTTGGTTCGCCGGATGAAATCGAGGAGCGAGGTCTTGCCGTGATCGACGTGGCCCATCACGGTCACGACCGGGGCGCGTGTCTCGGGCACCAGTTCGGCATCGATGGCCTGCAGATCGGCCTCGATATGCTCTTCCTTCACGGCGGTGGCGCTGTGGCCCAGTTCCTCGACCACCAGGATCGCGGTGTCCTGATCAATGGTCTGATTGATGGTCACCATCACGCCCATGTTCATGAGCACCTTGATGACCTCGGTCGCCTTGACCGAGAGCTTCTGCGCCAGATCGGCCACGACCACGGTCTCTCCGACCGCCACGTCGCGCTTGATGGGCGCGGTCGGCTTCTCGAAGCCGTGACGCGGCTCGGCATCGGCCGGCGCGGTGCGGGCCTTGAGCCGCTTTTTCTTCTTGTGGCGGGCACTTACGTCGCCGGCAATGTGCAGTTCCTGACGCGCGCCGAACTTCGGACGGTTCTCTTCGGCGGCCCTGAAATCGGTCTTCTCTCGGACAGGAGCATGCGCCGGGCGTGCCGGTTCCTCGCGGCGCGCTTCGGTGCCACCGCGCCGCTGCCGCTCCGCCTCTTCCTGGGCGCGCAACTCGGCCTGTCGGCGGGCTTCTTCCTGGGCGCGGACACGGGCCTGTTCTTCCTCGATGAGCCGGCGATTGGCCGATTCCATCGATTCGCGTTCCCGCCGCTCCGTCTCGGCCTTGGCGGCGCTGGCTTCCTGGGCCGCCTCGACTTCGCGACGCTGCGCGTCGATCTGCTCCTGGGCGGCGCGATTTTGCTCCTCGAGCACATCGCGCTTGACGTAGGTGCGCTTGACCCGGACTTCCACGCTGACCGTGCGGGCGCGACCCTGGTTGCTGGCGAGCTTCAATTCGCTCTGGGTCTTGCGTTTCAGCGTGATGCGCGCCGGCGCCGAGCCGGTGCTGGCCGCGCCGCTCCCGTGACTGCGGCGCAAATGCGTCAGCAGCTCGAGCTTGGCGTCCTCGCTGATGTAGTCATCGGCACCGGCGACGCTGATGCCGGCCTGATCAAGCTGCGCCAGCAGCTTATCGACCGGCACCTTCAGTGCCTCGGCGAATTGGCTCACCGTGACGTCAGCCATGTTGCTGCGCCTCGAACCAGGGCTCTCGCGCCTTCATGATCAGCGTTCCGGCCTCTTGCGCCGATAGCCCCTCGATGTCCGCCAGATCATCGACCGCCTGGTCGGCCAGGTCCTCGCGCGAGCGCACGCCGCGCCGTGCCAGCGCCAGCGCCAGATCCGGGCTCATGCCCTCGAGCGTCAGCAGATCATCGGTCGGCATCGCGGCATCCAGAGTCTCTTCGCTGGCGATCGCCTGGGTCAGCAGCACGTCCCGCGCACGGTTGCGCAATTCCTTGATGATGTCTTCATCGAATTCCTCGATGCCCGCGAGCTCCGCGGCCGGCACGTAGGCGACTTCCTCGATCGAGGAGAATCCTTCCTGCACCAGGATGCTCGCGACGTTCTCATCGACGTCCAGTTGCTTCATAAAGGAAGCAATCAGCGCCTTGGATTCGGTCTCGCTCTTGGTCTCCGCGTCCGATTCGGTCATGACATTCAGTTCCCAGCCGGTCAGCTGACTGGCCAGGCGGATGTTCTGACCACCGCGACCGATGGCCTGGGAAAGCTTGTCCTCGGCGACCGCGATGTCCATGCCGTGGCGTTCTTCATCGACGACGATGGACTGCACTTCGGCGGGCGACATGGCGTTGATCACAAACTGGGCCGGGTTGACATCAAAGGGGATGATGTCCACGCGCTCGCCGGCGATCTCGTTGGAGACCGCCTGGACCCGCGAGCCGCGCATGCCGACGCAGGCGCCGACCGGATCGATCCGAGGGTCATTGCTCTTGACCGCGATCTTGGCGCGTATCCCTGGATCGCGCGCCGCGGCCAGGATCTGGATCATGCCCTGACCGACTTCCGGCACTTCGAGCTTGAAAAGCTCGATCAGGAATTCAGGCGCGGTACGGGTGAGGAACAATTGCGGACCGCGAGGCTCGGCGCGCACTTCCTTGAGGAACGCTTTGACGCGATCCTGGGGCTTGAGCTGCTCGCGCACGATCATATCGGTGCGCGGCACGAAGCCTTCCGCATTGCTCCCCAGATCCACATAGATCCCGTTCCGATCGATGCGCTTGACCACGCCACTGACCAGCGTGCCCACGCGGTCCTGGTACTGCTCGACCACCTGCGCGCGCTCGGCCTCGCGCACTTTCTGAACGATGACCTGTTTGGCCTGCTGCGCAGCAATGCGCCCGAAGGCCGCCGATTCCATCGGCTGTTCGACATACAGGCCCGGAGCTGTGGCCTTGTCGACATCCAAGCCGTCCTCGAGCCGCAGTTCGGCTTCCGGGTTTTCGATTTCGCGCGAGTCGTCGGCGAACACCTTCCAGCGGCGGAAGGTCTCATAGTCGCCCGTCTTGCGATTGATGGACACGCGCACGTCCCACAGCTCGCTGTTCTTGCGGCGCGCTGCTGCCGCGAGGGCCGCCTCGAGCGCCTCGAAAATGATTTCCTTGTCGACACCCTTCTCGTTCGAGACGGCATCAACGACCAGGAGAATTTCCTTGTTCATCGCTTTCTACCCTTAATAGACTTATCCGGCCATTCCGGAACCAACCGTGCCCGATGCACTTCGGCGTAATCCAAATGCACCTGCACGCCGTCCACGCTCAATTCGATGCCCGTCGCGCCGGCACTCACCAAAGCGCCGGTGTACCTTCGCCGCCCCTCCCGAGGCGCGAGCAACTCCACCTCGATCCGCGCGCCGGCGAAGCGCGCATAGTGCGCCGCCGTGCGCAGCACCCGGTCCAGTCCCGGCGTCGACACTTCGAGCCGGTAGGTCGTGGGTATCGGATCGTGGACGTCCAGCAGCGCGGAGATCTCGCGGCTGACCCGCTCGCAATCCTCAATTCCCACGCCCTGCGCCCGATCGATAAACACACGCAGCGTCCCGGACCCGCGTCCGCCACCAAATTCCAGGTCGACCAGCTCGTAACCGAGATTGCCCAATAAGGGCTCGACCAGCCCAATCAGCTTTTCGTTCAAGCCCGCCGCCACGGATTCCTCCCAGGCGCCACCCAAAAACAGCGGGCCAAAAAAAAGGGCCTTGGCCCACCCTAAAACGCAAAAAGCCCCAAGTGGGGCTTTAAAATCAAGCTCTTGGCCGCACAATCTGCGACTGTCCCTAACTACCTTTTGGGGCGGTTAGGGCCACCGGGGGCGGATTCTAGTGCCATGTGGGCCCCAAGATCAACCCTTCAGGCCATCCCCACCCGTCAGGGCGCTGACCGGCCCGCTCAGTGTCGACTCGCCGATCGAAATGTAGAGCTCATGGCCGCTGACCGCCAGATCAAAGCGCACCCGTCGCTCCAGGCGCGCGGCCAGGGCCGCCAGCAACGCGCGATCAATGGCGTAGAACTCGATATCCGCCGCGCGGTGTATTGGCTCTGCGGCGAGGCGTTCGAGCAGTGCGGTGATGTCCCGATGCGCGTACACCGCCACACGAGGTGCAAGTTTCGAGGCCTTGTGGAGCCGCGCGGGCTCGGGCGTGCCCACTTCGATCCAGCAGCGCAGCTGCCCGGTCAGATCGCGCACTTCGAGAGCGGGTGCGTCGGGGTTGGAAAGCCCACCGCTGGAAAAGGCGAGACCCTCGCCAAATTCCAGGCAGTACGCCAGTACGCGCGTGACTAAGTATTCGGCACTCTCGGACGGGTGGCGGGCCACGCGAAAATCGAGCGCCTGGTACACGCCGCGGTCCGCGTCATTGAGAGTGATCTCGAAACTGTGGACCGTCGCGCTGAGCCCCACGGATTGGCGTCCTTCGAGTGCCCAAGAAAAAGGGGCTCTGGCCGTTTACGGCAGAGCCCCTGTGTGGACATCAGACAGCGTCGACCGCGTGCTCGCGGCGATACCGGTGACGGTGTCCTACCCGTCGAATGTCGGCGTTTAGTTCGCCGGCATCGGCTTCGGAGTGACAGGCTTCGTCATCGCTGCATCCGATGACATCGTCGGCGAGGCACCGAAATCACCCTCTTTGACGTAGAAATTCAGGTTGTCGCCGACCTTGAGGTCTGACGCCTTCATTTCCTTGCCATTGATCGTGACCATGCCGTCACCGCCGGTCTTTACTTTGATCGTCGTGCCCTCGGTGCCTGCGACGTTCTTCATGGCGACGGTGGCCTCTCCATTGGAGATCGACTTGACCGTACCAGAAAATTTCGCATACCTGTTGCCATTGCGGGTGTCGACTTCCTGGCAACCGGCGGGAGCGCGCGGATGCTCCTTCAGGAATTGAGCATTCCACTTGATCTTCATGCAGGCATCGATGCCCTCAATCGTGGTTTGCGAAAACACACAGGCCGAAGCGGCACACAGAACAGAGGTGATGAGTAACTTGAATGGCGACATTAATATTCTCCGAGTTATCGTTGGCCGGACAGGCGGCGCGATTATAACCATCGATTGGAGGCCTTTTCCACTAGGACTGAAAAATCTTGTCTTATCCTCGCCACGGTCCTGATGTCACCGCGACCGGCATACCAAAGCGCGCTCTTGCCGGCCGGGAAGCCTGTTCGGCGTACTCCTGTAATGAAGGGACGCACCCACCCGGCACTTTGATCCTCAGGGCCAAAATCCATATGACACGGGGGACCCATGGGCCACGAAGCTGGACCCAAGCTGCCCTCAGCTCAAGGTGCGGGGCGCGGGCGGGCTCGTTTGGGGGTCGTCAGGCCTGCGGGCCAGCGGCCCGGCATGGCCTTAATCAGGCCGCGCGGTCCGCTTTTTGAGTCTTGCCATTACGCACAGGCACCACGACCTCGAAGCGCGTTCCGCGCCCGAGGCCGTCGCTGTGAACACTAATGCTGCCCCCCAGTGCGCCCAGCGTGTTCGCGCACCAATGCAGACCCAAGCCCGAATTGGTCACCCGCGATTTGGTCGAATAACCTTTCCGGAACAGCTTAGTGAGGTCCTCTGCGGCAATCCCTGCCGCGTAGTCGGTCACGGTCAGGCGCAGGGCCCGCTGATCGTCCGCGGTCAGCACCTCGGCCTCGATCCGCAATCGGGCCCGGGCGATCCCGGCCCCGGCCGCCGCCTCGGCGGCATTCTGGATCAGGTTCTGCAGCACCATGCCTAAGGTCGTGCTGGGCAATGACAGGGTGCCCAGTGCGGCGAGCCGGGGCGAAAGATCGAGTTCGAGTCGGTCCAGATGCGCCGGAGCCACCTGCTGGAGACTTAACGCCACCAGTTCGGCCGGCGTCATGGGCAGCAGTACCGGCCCGCTGCGCTGGAGTTGACGCTGCTCGGCCAGCACCGCCTGGATGACCTCCGCCTGCTCGATGATGTCGCTTAGGCGCGCGCTGGCCAGATTCTGGGTACGCCGGAGCTCGGCAACCGAGAGCTGCAGGAATTGCTGCAGATCGCGCTGTCGATCAGGATCAACGGTTCCCCGTTGCAGCTCGAGTAATCCCTGCTCCAGGTCATCGACTGACGTGGTGCGCAGTTGCTCCTGCAGGCTTGCGACATTGACGGACAGGGGCGTCATGGCATTGCCGAGGTTGTGCAGCACGCCGCTGGCATTCTCGGCCGCGCCCGATTCGAACGAACGATCGACCAATTCGCGCCGTGTCTGGGCGAGGCGCTCAACCATATTGTCGAAGGCCTTCGCCAGCGTGCCCAGCTCGTCACTGCGTTCGTAGGAGAGACGCGCCGAGAGGTCATCCGCGGCGGCGATGCGCTGCGCATGATCGGTGACGCTGGCCAACGGACTGAGCACCATCCGACCCAACAACACGAGCAACGCGATCAAGGCAATGCCGGCCGCGGCCGCGACCATGCGGGTCGAGTATTGGACCGCCTCGGCTCCGCGATGCGAAATCGTGCGTGGTACGTCGATGCCAAAGATCAGCAGCGGCTCACCGGTGAGGTTGGCAAATGCACGCTCGATACGGGTCGTGGAGGCCGATTCGGTCAGTCTCACATCACCGGCCCAAACCCTGCGCGAAGCATTGGCCGCCGTCGCAGCCGGCTCGTTCCACACCCGCATGTCCAACTTGACCTGGGCCTGGTTACTAAGCCGGAGCAGTTCAGCGTTGTTGAGCAGTCGCCCGATGATGACCATGCCGCGCGCCGGGCCATGGCCAAAGCCGTCGAGGACCGGTGCGCCCGAGGCGATCAATACTCCCTTGTCCGTCGCCAGAAGTCCGCTGACGGGCTGACCGTGGGTGAGAGCTCTGGACCATTCGTATTCCAGGTGGTCCGTGCCGTTCAAACGGAGGGCCATGCGCTTGCCGGAAAGCGGGTCGAGTGCCCGGTTCCATTCGATATGCCCGTCGCTGGCCACCAACGCGAGGTAATCCACCTTGAGCGTCTTCACGGCGGTGTCGGTGAGCGTGTCGTGCTCATAGGCCGCAAAATGGCGCCGCATGTAATTCCAGGTTTCGTTCCAGTTTCCCCAGTCCGCCGCCTGCGCGCCCAGGGCCTGCTCTTCACGATCGACCGCAAAGACCACGCGCTGCATGTCGGTACGGGCACTTTCTCTTTCGAGCTCGACGAATCTCGGCAGCACCAGCCGCTGCTGAATACTCCATTGCGCGGCGAGCAGCGCCGTGAACAGCAGTCCCAGCAAAATGGTCACTTTGGCGCGTACACGCATCTGGAAGGCATCCGGCCATGGGCGGTGCACTGACGGGCACCCGACGTTCGCAACTCGGTCGGCTCCGCCTTACCGGAGCCCTGTAACCACCGAGCATAGCGACCGAGGTATCCCGCAAATGCTATGCGTGTCACATAATCCGGCCATGGGCGCGAATGGGCCTATTAAAAGGAGTGCACCGTGAACTGGTGGTGCTCTCTTACCTCATTTGCCCCCGCGCCGCGGCGCTCAGTCCGGTCGCGGGGCGGCGAGGGTCGGTTGAAGCGGCTCGCCCGAGATCGCACTTACCGTCTGCTCCATGGTCTCGATCGATGCCTCAAAGAAGCTCGCGCGCAGTCGACCCTGGCGATCCACCAGATAAATTTGCGAGGTATGTTGCACCTGGTACGGACCACCGGGCTTATCGGGCAGGCCCTTGAAAAACACCGCGGAGAACTGCGCCGCGATCCGGCGGACCGCGCGCGGATCACCCGTCAATCCTATGCATCGCGGTGAGACCTGAGCGAGGTAGGCTTTCATCGCGGCCGGGTCGTCGCGATCGCCGTCAATACTGATCATCACCAGCGCGGTGCCGCGAAGCTTCTGGTCGGCAGAATTGGTCAGCAGCGCCAATTTGGCCAAGGTGGTTGGACACACGTCGGGGCAATGCGTGAATCCAAAGAAAATCAACGCGGGTGCGCCTCGGAGCTGGCTGAAGTTGAACGCCGCGCCGTCCTGATCGATGAGTCTGAAGTCCTCGACCGATTTAGCGGGCTCAATCGTTGTGATCCCTTTCGCGGAGGAGATTAAACCTGCCGAATTTACCCGTGCGGGCGACCAAGCCATGCCAGCGAATATGGTGAGCCACCCGACAGCGCTCGCCCATGCGATCGCCCCTACGCGTTGGTGAGCGATGCAGGCATTAGAGTGTCGTGGCACGGGACTAGTGCGAGGCCGGACGTACCTGTGTGGAGGCTGGGCTCACATTTCCCGCTACATCATAGGCTCCGACTGCGTAGGTATAAGCGTGCCCTGCGAGTGCGGTCGGATCAGTCCAGGCCAAGTTCAGCGTTCGCCCCACCTCTGCGCCCAGCGTGAGGCCGTCCGCCGACCGGTAGATGATGTATCCGGCGACGCCGATATCGTCAATTGATGACCCCCAGGAAATTGTCGGCTTGCCGTTGGTGGTCGTGACCGCAAGGATCGTGGGCTGAGAAGGCGGTTGAGTGTCGGATTGAATATTGATCTTCACGATTCTGCCCACGGACGGCACGCCTGTTCCGTCGATGACAAATAATAGGTAGTAGCCTGGCGTGGCATCGCTCGCGCGCGTCGGCGCGAGCACGGAGAGAGTCCCGTCCTCGGCGGCCGTGAACGTCAATTCCAGAAAGCGTTGATCCATGTTGAAGCTGTGTGTGACCGCGCCGGTCTTGACCAGAGTCACTCGACTGACACTCGACGCGGTGACCGCCAACGTGAAATTCTGCCCAATGTCCAAGGCTTCCGGGGCTGAATCAATGCTGGGGCGCACTGCGAGTTCGCCCGAGGGCGTATACAAATAGGGCGGGAAATAGATCTCCGCGTTCAGGTTCTTTAAGGGACCTGGTGCACCCCCTCCTCCCACGAGTACCGACGCGTCCGGCAACAGCAGGGCCATGGAATGATAGAGCCGGGCGGTCTGGCCGCTGGCCCCCAGAGTCCAAGTGCCGGTCGAGGGATCCCAGATTTCGGCCGTGTTATTCACGCCGGTCAGTGTGTTTATTACGGCACTGCCACCGGTCGCCAACACGCGGCCATCGGCCAACACCGTGCCGTTGACCCATTGGCGAATGCTCGAGAGGGCACCGGTGGTGGAAGTCCTCGGCGTCATGCCCGTCAAATCGATGATAAGCGCGCCATTCCAGCGACCGCCGAATTGGAGAATCTTTCCGGGGCGGTACATCACGGCGCTGGCCGTCTGCGCGGCATAGATTGCCGATATCCTGCCCGCGGTGGCCAGGGACCCGGTACCGGCCGTTACCGCATAGAACATGGCTCCTCGATTATCCAGGCCAAAAATCCGACCATCGGGCGCGACGAAATTGCGCGGATAGGACCACCCTAATTTACCGGTGGCCGCCCCTGTGAGCAGCCGAAAATTGCCGCTCGTGTCGCGCACCTCAGGAAAATCCGCGCCTTGATCTCCCCCCTGGATATACACCTCACCGTTGACCAGCGTGGTGGTCGTCGCGTACCAGCGAGCCCGATTCAGATTGTTCCCGCGCGCCAGAGAGTTATTGGTGTAGTCGAATAGATTGGTGTTGTTGTTTCCCACGTTCGTGGAGCGAATTCCGCTCCAAGTGTCGCCGCCGGCCAAAAATATGCTTCCGCTTTGAGGCAGCACGACCTGCGCGCTGCAAAAAATATCCGTTTGCGTGCGATTAGGGAGCGTGAGATGGCCGGCCTCCAGGCCTGCCTCAGGGTCCCAGACGTCGTAGAAAAAATAGCCGCTCTGCTTACCATTGCCCTGGGTGCCGTAGGTAACAACCCTGCCATCTGGCGTGAGGGTGGCGTGGATTGGAATCATGGGCCAGTTGTTGCCAGGCACGGATTGCCAGGCGCCTATCAGGTTGTCGGCCCGGCTTGCCAGGGTTGCCCCCAGCACTGCCCACAAGCCAATCAATCCAAGCACTTTCATCCCGCCGAACCCGCCTCCTGTGCGGCGGTGATTCGACATAACGTTGATTGCCCCGTTTGTCGGATTTGAAAGTGACGGGTTTGCGAGCGAACTGGCCGCAGCAGAACGTCGCGACAGCGCCTAGTATGTTTCAGATGCTGGCCCCCTCACCCGCATCGTAGCTCATACCCGTGCGGCTTGCACTGTCGTGACGCCCGCATTTTACCCCTGCGCTGTGGTTCGACATCGACGAGCAGTAACGCGTTCTCCTCAGAGTCCACCCATGCAAGCCACCGGGACTGCCGATGGCGATGAAGCGAGTTCTCCGGGTATCCGCTGGGGCCACCAGAGACGCCGTCAGAGTTCAGCGCGCCCTCGGGCCGATTTCGCGCGGCCCACTGACGTTCTCCCAGCCATTCCCTCAGGCACGGTTGCGTTCAAGGATCAGCCATACAATTATGGGATTAGAAAATAACGGAATCGAGACCATGAGCATGTCCTTGCGACGCCGCTTCTTTCTCCCCGACGCGGAAGGGCGGAAGTGAAAGCCGCGACCTTCGCGCTATTGGGCGCCCTCTCCGTGCTCGCCGTTTGGTTTGGCTTGCGCTGGTGGACCATCGAGCGAGCTCGATACCTCCAAAACCCCACTCGCAAGCTTCAGCCCGGGCTTGAAGATTGCGCAGTTGGATTTGTCACCAATTTCTTTGACGCGCTGGGCATCGGCAATTTCGCGCCGACCACGGCTTACTACAAGCTTCGCCGCCGCGTTTCTGACGAGAGCATTCCAGGCACGCTGAATGTCGGACATTCGATGCCCGTCGTGGTGGAGGCTCTGATCTTTATCTCCGCCGTGGCCATTGATGTCGTGACGCTGGTCACCATGATCGGCGCGGCCGTAGTAGGTGCCTGGCTGGGCGTGGGCGTGGTGGCCCGCCTGCCGCGGCGCGCGATTCAACTGGGAATGGGCATTGCGCTGCTGTTCGCCGGAGCCCTGTTCGCGGCGAAAAACACCAATTTACTGCCCGGAGGTGGGGCCGAACTCGGACTGCACGGCGCCCGCTTGATATTCGCCGTGGCCGTCAGTTTCGTACTGGGAGCCCTGATGATGCTCGGTATCGGGCTCTACGCGCCCTGCCTGATTCTCGTGAGTCTGCTCGGCATGAACCCGCTGGCCGCCTTCCCCATCATGATGGGCTCGTGCGCGTTCCTGATGCCCATCGGTGGCGAGCGCTTCGTACGAACCGGACGCTACAACATATCGGCCGCCTTGGGACTCACGATCGGCGGCATACCGGCGGTGCTGATTGCGGTTTACGTCGTCAAATCCATGCCGATGGTGTGGCTGCGCTGGCTTGTGGTACTCGTGGTGGTGTACGCGGCGACGCTGATGCTGCGTTCGGCATTTCTCAGGACGCACACGCATCACGACCGGTGAGTCCACTCAGTGAGCCGCCTTGGGCGGGCGCGGAGGCGCCCGCGATGTACTCATCGATCTGCCGTTCCAGCACGGGCAAAGGCAACGCACCGTTGGCCATGACGGCATCGTGAAAGGTGCGCACATCGAAGCGCCCACCGAGCGCGTGCTGCGCCTTGGCGCGCAGTTCCCACAGTTTGAGTTCCCCCATCTTGTAAGCGAGCGCCTGGCCGGGATTGGCAATGTAGCGGTCCGTCTCGGTGCGCACTTCCTGAGTGGACAGTGCCGTGTTGTCGGCCAGGTACTGCATGGCGCGATCGCGCGACCAGCCCATGGCGTGCATGCCGGTATCCACCACCAGGCGGCAGGCGCGCCACATCTCGTATGAAAGTCGGCCAAAATGATCATAGGGAGTTTTGTACATCCCCATTTCCTCACCTAGTTTTTCCGAATACAGCCCCCACCCTTCGCCAAAGGCGTGCGAATAGAAATCGCGCCGGAACGGGGCCACCTCGGTAAGTTCGCGACCCAGAGAGATCTGCAGATGGTGACCGGGCACCGCCTCATGCAGGGCGAGTGCCGTAAGCGAATACAGAGGCCGCTTGTCCAGACTGTAGGTATTGACCCAAAACTCGCCCCCGGTCCGCCCACCGATGGGCGCCGGGTTGTAGCGGCCGCCGGTGTAATTGGGCGCCAATTCGGCGGGAACCGGCTGCACGCTGTACGGCATGCGAGGCAATTTCCCAAAGTACCCGGGCAATTTGCCATCAATTTGCTTGGCGATATACGAAGCGTCCTTCATTAATTCATCCGGCGTGCGCGCATAGAACTGCGGATCGGTGCGCAGGAACTCCAGGAACGCCGGAAATGTGCCCTGAAATCCGGTCTGCCGAATGACGGCGTCCATCTCGGCGCGAATCCGAGCTCACTTCCTTCAGGCCGATCTCGTGGACCTGTGCGGGCGTCACCTCGAGGTTGGTGAAGAACTTGACCAAGTCGGCGTAATAAGCCCCGCCCTGTGGCAGTTCTCCGGCCCCCACGGACTGCCGGGCGGAGGGCAGGTACTCTTCCTTGAAGAACTTCCTCAACCGCTGATAGGCCGGAATGACATCGGTCTGTATCGCTGCACGGCCGGCGGCGATCAGCCGCTCACGTTGCGCGGGCTCCATCGTCTGGGGCATGCGCGTGAATGGCTCGAAGAATGGCGTGTTGTCTGGCGATTGGTATTGCTGTCCGTCCACGACCTGGATGATCCCGGGCATGATGGCGGCGGGTAAGGTAAACCCGGCCGCCATGCCGGCACGCATGTTGGCTTGCTGCTGCGTGAAATAGGCCGGAATGGCGTGCAGGCGGGCGATATAGTTTTCGTAGTCGCGGGGCGTGTTCATGACCACGCCAATCGCCATGCGCATCACTTCAATGTGGAATCCCTCATCACTGGTCAGAGGAATTCGCCAGGTCTGGTAGGCGCCTAGCGCCATCCGGTGGCGGAGCTCGAAATCAAACACGTCATAGTTGACCTTGTTGGCCGGGCTGAGAGCCGCACGGTCAATTCCGGCCAGTCGATGTGCGTAGGCCTTATCGCGCTCCTCGCGCTGCTTGAAATCCTCGGGCGTGACGCTCGGCAACCGGTCATCGAAATCGCGAACCCCCTCTTGGGTGGCGTACAGGGGATCATCCTTAAGCCGGCTGGACCACTCATCGGCAAGTAGCGTGCGCAGGGCCGCATCGGCCGTAGAGGTTCCGTGCGCTGATTGAGCCTGCGCGGTAAGACAGCAGAGCATGACCGCATGCGGCGAATGGCGGAACTCGCGAATGTACATTTTTTCGATCACTCCCCAGATATCTTATCGTTTCCGGCAAGGTGCTGCCACAGGCATGGCGGTTATTATGATCCTCCGTCACGTTGAACTACTCAGGTTTCGTGGGTGCCACGAATGCAACGAGCACCGTGCCGGCAGCGCCAATCAACTGCAGTCTCCCATGGCCCATGCGGTAACCCTTCGCGGACAACAGCGCGCTCATATAGGAGGAAGCCAGGCGCATCACCTCGGATGGGCAGCCCATTTGTGTGGACACGATCTCGGGGCCGATTTTAAGGTGGGTGCCTGTCACGCGTGTAAGGACCGCTGAACCGGTTGCAGCCGTCCGTGCCGCTGATTCGCCCGGCCTCAAACGCTAAAGTCATCGGATTTTGGACGTTCAAGCTTTGCCCGCCCAGCGTGGACAAAGTCCAGTTTGTGCCCTCCAGTCCGGGCGCGGGCGCGATGGGTGTGGCGGCCGGTCCGGCGGCGAAGGGGAGAACGGTCATGGCGAGAATGAGTAACGCGCTTTTCACGGCGTATTTCGTTGCGGTCGGGACTCAGCGGAGGCAGCAACACGAATTTTCCCACGTGATTCTTCTTCAGGAACTCGCGCTGAGCATCGGCAATCCGTGCGAGCGGAAAAGTCTTGGCAACCAACGGCCTGATCTCGTCACGCTCGATGTAGCCGATGAGATTGGGGAAAACAGCCTCGTTCCAGGCCGTGCAGCCCATCAACGTCAGATCTTTCAGATACAGCGTGCGCATGTCCAAAGTCACCTGCGGGCCCGGCAATCGCCCCCGAAGCTCACGAGTCGTCCGCCGTGACGCAATACGCGAAGCATATCCGGGAAGGCATCTCCTGCAACGTTGTCGATGACCAGGTCAAAAGCGTTCTCGCCCTACGGCAGCGAAGATGTCCGCGTCCCGGTCGATCACCTGATCGGCACCTAGGTTGCGCAGGGCTTCGCCCTTGGAGGAAGCGGCCAATACGGTGACTTTAGCGCCTCTGAGTTTGGCCAGCTGCACGGCGGCGCTGCCTACTCCGCCGGATGCACCGCTGATCAGTACGCGTTCGCCCGAGACGCGGGCCGGCATGCAACAGCAGGTTCTCGGCAGTCCCGATACGCACAGGGCATGGAGCCAAGCTCAGCGTCGCTCCAATCGCAGAACACCGGAAAGACTTCCGATGCGGGTGCCTTGACGAATTGCGCGAATGCGCCGTCGAAGTCCGAGCCCATCCATACGCTCTCGAGTGCTCGATCGATCATCCGTCCGCATGCACGGTCTGACGAGTACCCGAGATCCGATTTGGCGGCCGCGCGCCACCTGGAGCGACCTCCACCACCCGGCCACAGCAGTCCGTGCCTTGAATGAGCGGAAACGGCGTAGCGCCGCTCCACCCGGTCACGGTTGTGGCGAATCAACGCCAGCCGCCAACGCCGCACCCGCCGTACTCTCCTCCACGCCTGGGGAATACCAGCCCACGCGCGTGTTGATCTCCGTATTGTTGACTCCGGCCGCCAGCACCCGCAGCAGGACTTCACCCGGTTGCAGACTCGGCCTGGGTACGTCGCGATACTCGAGACGCTCGTAGCCACCAATTCCGGTAGTCACGACGGCTTTCATGCTCGGCTGGGAGCCCTGAAGTCGGAAACGGTCGTACACCCGGCCGCGACGGGTATCAGCGCTCATCGGCCCCGATTTTCAATTCGGCCCGGCCTGCCGGGCGCATCTTCTCCGAGAGCGCGGTCCAGCAAATTCGGTCAATCGCATTTTCCGCCAAGCAATCCCCGCCTTCATCTCGGCATTGGGCGGGACGCCCAACCAGATTGAGAGGAATGCCCTGCCAAAGTCATCGCCGCTGATCGTGCCCTTGGTGTACGCCATTGACAACGACGCGCAGTCCGCGCCCGGGGTGAATGCAGAATTCCAGACGCTGCCCCGACTCTGATATCCTGCATCCACGTAGTCAGTGTGCCGATCCGCTCCTGCAGTGCCGGGAGTTGTCCTTGGCGTTGCGGTTAAATCCCTCCGTCCATCCCTTGTTGATATCTCGCGGAATCTGACACTGCGCACGAACTGCAGAATCAGTTCGTACGGGCCAGGGGCGGCGAGTATGGCATTGGCGTCGCTGGAGGTCTTTGTAAGATACAAGGCCGCCACATAGACGTTGACGCTGAAGATTGTCGCCTCGCGAATTCCCAAACCATTGAGCACCAGCGGCGCGGATTCGCTTTGGGTTTGTTCGGGAAAACTGATTCCGAGGCATTCTTTGCTGTAGGCGGCGGTGGCGCCGAGCCCTACAATCGACGCAAGACGCACAAATCAAACTTTGCGGCCCATACCCCCTCCCATTTGCCCATCGAGCAACGAGTGAAGTGTATATGAAAGACTGGCGACGTCCCTTATCGGCGATCCTTCAGGGGAAGCGCTCACTCCTGCTACACCTCCGGCCGAATAGAGTGCCTGTCGGCGGATTTGGGCTCTAAGCAGGGTCCTTGCTCGATTTGCGCCAGCACTGCCGCGACGATCGCATCGCAGTGGCTGCCGCCGAACTCGTAGAGGTCCCTCTCGGCGATGTCGACCTCCCTTGCCAAAGACTCCCGCAGCATCGCCTTGGCCCGGAAATGCCGAGCTCCGGACTGCTTCCTCGGTAATTCCGAGCAGCTCCGAGGTCTCCTGCACGCTCAGTTCCTCAACGGCTCGCATGACGAAAACAAGCGAAGTAGCTCCGGAAGATCGCTCACTTTGCGCTCGAGTATTTCGCGTACCTGCACCCGTGTCACGGCATTCTCAGGCGTGGTTCCAGGATCGGCAATGATTGATGCCATATGTACATTCGAGTCCAAGCTGACGATGGGAATGATGTTGTCGCGACGTGCCCCACGCCGTCGGCGGGCGGCGCACTCATTTATCACCAGTCGCGAAAGCCAGGTGCCGAGAGAAGCCTCGCCGCGAAACTGACCGATCGACCTGTAGGCGCTCAGATAGGCATCCTGAAGCGCGTCCTTTCGCTTCGGCATCGTCGTGGAGCGAGGCTCGGGCCAATCGATAGAGCCTCCTGTTGAAACGCCGCATAAGACACTCGAACGCGCTCCGATCACCGCGCGACACTCGCCCGGCCAGTGTGGTGTCATCGATTTCATCATCCCCGGCTGCGGCGGCGACATCCATCTGGTCGGGATCCCTCTGATTTATCGAACCGTAATCTTGCCTTTCATCGTCGGATGAAAAGTGCAATGGTAAGAATACACACCCGCGGACGGCCGCCCGATACTTCCACGCTGCCATTTGCCGCGTATGCCGTTCGAGTCGAAGGACTTGCCGTCCGCCGTAACAGTGTGCGGAAACAGGTCCTTGTTCGAGAAAACGAGCCAATCGCCCGGCGCACCGCCAGTTCCGCAGGGGTGTACACCATGTTTTCGATGGTGATGAGGTGGGTGGCCGGCTTACCCGGTAAGCCGGCCAACGCACCACCACCGCCGAAGGCAGAAATCACGGCCAGCAGCGCTGTGCCGCACGAGAGCGTTCGCACAGGCACGGACATGGCATTCTTTAGCCGGCCGGCTTGGCCAGTGTCGCCTGCAGATTCTTGGCATGATCAAGGTGCGCAACGAACGCCGGCCGAACCTTGACCAGCAGCGCCTTGAGTTCGGCGTTCTGGGCATTTGGAATCAATGTCTTGTCCACCGCGCTGAGCACCGCCTCGTGGTAGGCGACTTCATGGTCGATGTACGCCTTATCAAAGGCAGCACCGGACAACTTCTTGAGCGCGGCCACGTTTTCCTCGCCACCTTTGGTCAAGCTTTCGCTGGTGGGATTGGATTGGGGGGTGACTTTAAGCTTTGTAACGAGGTCCACCGCGGACTTGAGTACGCCGGTATGGTCGGTAATCATTCGCTGGGCGAATTCCTTGACCTGGCTGGAGTCCGACTTGGATTTGGCCAGATTCCCCGCATCGATATCCACTTGGTTCGCTGCAACGACAATTGCGGCAATCTGAGGGTCCGTCGGGGCGGAGCCCTGAGCCCATGCGTTGCCGGCCGCAACGACGAGAATCGACACTAACGCGGTGATAGTTTTCATGATTTTCCGTACTCCTGAATAGATTGTGGGGTCCGCCCACTCCCAGGGGGCCCCGGTCGCGGCACGGGTGCAAATTCGGCACCCATGACATTAGATGTCACGACTCTCTTCCCTGTTTCACCAATGGCAGTAATTCCGAGATTCCGGTGCGTTCGAGATCGCCGAGGCGAGGATGGCAGGTGCGCCAAGGCGCGGCGCGCTAAGATCGCACTGATGATAGACACGGGAAATTGAGGAACCGCACTCCGCGGATTGGCCCGCGGTGCGCCATTGGCGGGTTGCAAATGCGCAGAGTACTGATAAAGGAGCGCCTGACCCGCGACCCGCAGTTGCACGAGCGCCTTGGGCAGGCGGCCACCGAACGCCTGCTGCAAATGCGTCGATCTGGCGCGGTTTGAGACGCTTGGGATCTATGCGCCGATGCGCGGAGAGATCGAAATTGCCGCGCTGATAGCGGCCCACCTTGCGCGCGGGGGCACCCTGGCATTGCCGGTCGTGACCGAGAAAGCCTCACCCGTAGAGTTCTGGCGATGGGCGCCGGGAATGCCGATGTCGCGAGGCATCTGGAACATTCCAATCCCGGCGAAGAAGGAACTTGTCCTGCCGGAGGCTTTGATCGTGCCGCTGCTGGGCTTTGATCCCTCGCTATTTAGGCTGGGTACGGTGGAGGGTATTACGACCGGACGCTCGCGATACGCGCTCCAAGGCCCTACTGCATCGGCTTGGGACTGCAATCCGGATTGCTGCGTTCAATCCATCCTCAAGCTGCATGACATCCCGATGGATCGCATCATTACCGACGAGCGAAGCTATCCTGAGAACCGCAGACGCGGCAGACGCCCATTATGTCGGCGGAGCCGATTGCTCTTGGTCGCAGTCACATCGCCCGGGCTCCGGCGGGCCGGGCTTGAGGTCGCTTAACCTGGTTACGTGCGTGGCCTGGAGGTGGCGATGGGCCGCATGTAGTAGGGCAACGGCGCCTGGCTTAAGTATGGCGCTTCCACACGGGCGATTTCCTGGGGCCGTGAGCCGTGTACCGAGAGCCTTGATGGGGGCATCCAGGTGATCGATCTTGGTCGCGCCAATAATAGGGGCCGTGACGCCGGGCTGCGCCAGCAGCCACGCAATGGCCACTTCCGCCGGTGCCGCTCCACGTTCCCGAGCCACCGCGGCGACGGCGTCAATGACTGCTTCGTCCGCCGCGCGATTGAAGCGATCGCGTGCCATCGGCGACTGGGAGCGGACTGTGCCCGTCCGGCGACTGCCGGCCAGGAGCCCGCCGCCGATGGGGCTATAGGGGATCAGTCCGATCGCCCTCCTCCCGGCACAATGGGATCACCTCGCGCTCCTCTTCCCTGTACAGCAGGCTGTAGTTGTTCTGCATGCTGACAAAGCGAGGCACACTTCGCTGGTCGGCCCGGAACAGGAGTTTGGCGAACTGGTAGGCCGGCATGCTCGAGGCGCCCAGATAGCGCACCTTTCCGTCCCTGACCAATTGGCCCAAGCGCCTCCAGCGTCTCGTCAATGGGCGTCTCCGAGATCGAATCGGTGGATCTGGTACAGATCAATATAGTCAAGCCCGAGTCGCTCCAGGCTGTCGTCGATGGCCTGAAAAATATGCTTTGCGGGACAGGCCCCGCTGATTGGGACCAGGTCCCATCGCGAAGGAACACCTTTGTGGCGATCACGACATCGTCCCGCCGTGCACCAAAGCTCTTTAACGCCCGCCCCAGAATCTGCTCGCTCTCGCCCGCAGAGTAAGCATTGGCGGTGTCGAAAAAATTGATTCCGGCATCCAACGCCTTGCGCACGAGCGCAAAACTGGGAGCTTCCGGCAGCATCCACTCGAAACTGGAGCCGAAGCTCATGCACCCAAGACACAGTCGCGAGACCTTAAGCCCCGATAACCCCAAGCGCACGTAGTCCATTTTCGTTCGCTCCAGTCGAAGAAATGGCCCACCAATCGTAGGTTATGAAGCACCCACCATAACGCAATAGTCTGCTTCGGCAACTGCCGCGGGGGCAATTGCCGACGCCTGACGGCGCCGGCTCGTCGGGCGGCTTGTCTGCCGCAAGCGATGTTCGGTCCAGCTGCGCGATCAGGCCTAACGCGTTTATCGCGCTCTAGCCCACGGAAAGCGCTCCCTGTCTCGCGTCGCCGAACTCGCCTTTACTTGGCGCCGTTCTTGCCCGTGACTATGTCGAGACGTTCACGGAGTTCACGGGCCCACGCGCGCATCATCGTGTTGGCGGCGGCCATGTTGGTGACGGAATTTGAGCGCTGCGCGAACGAGTCATTGGAGGCGCTGCGCATCCATGACACGCGCGAGAATCGTATTGGTCGAGGAGTCCCACAGCTCAAGGTAGAGGGTCATCGCGCCGGACGCCTGTACGAAGGTGGTGCTGCGCCCTGCGGTCATCAGATCCGGTGCGCTGACCTGTATATTGACCAGCGCCGGTCGCAACACGAGTACGTCAGGGCCCGCATTCTCGGAAATCTGATAGCCCCCCTTGGTCGCGAGCTCGTCAGTGAAAATTTTCTTGAATTCGGCCGAAAGACTCGCCTTGGCGCGATCGAGATCCTTGTCCCCAATCCTGCCGTGCGGGATCCGACTGCGATCTGTTGTAGTCTCGGAGCCAGTCCTTTGAAAATTCGATGGTGCAATCCAGGATTGCGATGCGCTTGAATTGCGTAAAGGTCGCGTCCGGCCTTTTGTAGATGAGCCGTGTTTTAGTCTGCTTGACCAGATGCAGACCGTCTTCGCTGACCTGCGGTGGAGCGTTTTTTGCTGCGCGCACCGGCAGTGCTGCGATTGAAAGCCCCACTACCAGCCCCATAATGGCGGCCATGAACCGCGTTGATCCCGATCGCGTCATTTCAATTCCCCTGCCTGGATGATTGTTCGCCATGCCCGAAGGTCGGCTTAGTCTGGCCTGTGCGTCCCTATTCTGCACGGAGCACTTGGCGCTGGCTACTGCAAGCGGCCGCAACGCGCGGGCACGAGAAAATGAGCCGATGATCGCGGGTTTGAACAGGCGGTCGTGGGGAGAGGCCCGGTTCGCCGGTTTTCGAACACAGACTGACTATCTCGCCGTGATTCCTTGGCCTTCAGTGATCACGTAAACGGCTCGTCCAGCGACACTCGCGTAGGTTTCCACGGCCCCGCTCGGCCAGTAGACCGTGACATCGGCGGATTCATTAACGCCCAGGCCCACGTGGATGCGGGACTGGTTCTGCGACCAGCGGTGGTAGCCACCGTTTTGCTCACGGTACAGGGTAACGCCACCCGATTTGACGAGTACCTTCGCTCCGAGGGCGTCTCGGTTTGAGGTCACACCCACCAAGTCCAATTCCAGCCAGCCGTTTGAATTTCCGGTGTTTCGGAACAGCTGGTTATCGCCCCCATACCCTTTCGGCCGCAGGTTCAGTCCATTGGTTACGAAAAGGTCCAGAAACCCATCTTCGTCGTAATCGGCCGTCACGACGCTCTCGCTGGTACCGGCGCCCGCCGAAATGGCCGGTCCGATTCTGCCTTCCGCCCCGGTGAGCGCAACCCGCCGGAATGTTCCGTTGCCGAGGTTTTCAAAGGCCATATTAGCCAGGTTCTGCGCCCCATCCCTGCAGGCCATGAACAAATCCAAATCCATGTCGTTGTCGAAGTCTCCGGCCACACCACTCACGCAATGCACCGGAATCAGTCCACTGCCGCTCGTCGCGTCGACCAAGCCGCTGGCCGTACCGCGCAGAAGGACCGGGGTCATGGGCCCATTCCCGGCCGGGGCTCCGCTCAGGGTGTAGGTGCCGATCGCTTGATCGGAATCGATGATGAAATAACCATTGGAATTCAGATTGTGCGCGGCGAATGTCAGTGTCCAACGACCATGGGCGGAATCGTAGCCAATGAACATGCCGCTGCGGCCGCTGGGGTTCTGGATTCCCGCGTTTTGCCCGTCCGTGGAGGCGAGCGCCAGCTTTCCGGAGGCAGGATGGTAGCCTGAGGCACCAATGTATACGTAGTTGAGCCCGCCGGCGGTCTGCAAGACGTTCCAATTCGTGGCAGTGAGCTCGGTCACCAGCGATCCGGCGGTGGGGATCGTCAGCGTGTATTGGCCGGTCGCCCCGATCAACAGCTGAGTTTCCAGCCGGTTGGCGCTTACGCGGGAAACGCTCGTCGGGCGGATCAGTCCGCGGAGGACCACGAAGTCCGGCCGCAGGTCGCCGTCAAAATCGCCCGATATGGCATCAATCCCCTGCGCGACCTTGGGCGCTGGAAACCGCACGCCCTGACCCGTGGCCAGGTCGTACGCGATGGCGGGAAAACCGTTGCGATCCCCGCACAGCAACTCCAACGGCCCTGAATTGTTGAGATCCGCGAACTGCGCCCAGTCGCTGGTGAGGCAATGCACCCCGTCAGAGCCTGCGGGCTTCGCAAAGGTATGGTTCGCGTTTTGAACAAACAGCGTGTCCTGGTTGGCGTGCTCTTCCCAGTTGACCAGTTTGACGTCCAGCAATCCGTCATTGTTTATATCGAAGTAGACCGGCATCCGCGATTCACTTTGAAATCCGATCTTGAGCCCGCGTGTGGTTTTTTCGTCTTTGAGCACACCGTTGGTATTGATCAGCAGGTAGGATTCAAGCGGCCCCGCCGCGATGGTCAGGTCCTGATCCCCGTCGTTGTCAATATCGGCCCACACGCCTGCGTGGGTATCGGATGAGTTGCGGATGGCCTTGCCCGGATCAACAAAGACGGTGACGTCGGTAAATGTGCCATCGCCGTTGTTCCTCAGCACCCGACCGGGAAAACGGTGATTGCTGGTAAAAAGATCTGGGAACCCATCGCCATTGAGGTCCCCCCATGATGCGCCCCAAGACTCCACCGCATTGCCCAGCACACCCGCGGAGGCACTGACATCCTCAAACGCAACCGACCAAGATCCCTCCGGAAAGTCGTCACTGGGATCGAGCGGGTTTTTGTGTGCAGCGATTTCCGCCCCGTCAGACAGTCCTCCGCCGTCGGAATCGGCGACCGACGGGTCGGTGCCGTAGCTCGCCTCGTCCGCATCCGTCAATCCGTCCCCGTCGCTATCCACCAGGGACTGGC
This sequence comes from uncultured Gammaproteobacteria bacterium, assembly GCA_963795685.1. Classification (GTDB taxonomy): domain Bacteria; phylum Pseudomonadota; class Gammaproteobacteria; order Steroidobacterales; family Steroidobacteraceae; genus FEN-1191. The sequence continues at coordinate 310,566 of CAWCJE010000013.1, read as the reverse complement.
TGCACGCCTGGGCGGTGCTCATATTCAGGCCCGTTGTGGCCATGAGCACGCGTCCGGCGCCGAGGTACACGGGCAAACCGGCAGGTCCGGCCGGCGCGAAGCAAGCATCCGCGGCGACCCCAAAATCAAATCCGTCCGACCCGGAGGCCGAGAGCTTCAGAACATAGCGCAATTGATTTGGATTCGTTGTCGTATCCAACACGTCGCTGGGTTCTATTCCGACGGGAGCAAGTTCCGTCACTCCACCCGTTGACTGAATCGCCCCAGAAACATTGATCGTTACGGTCGTACCGCCGCCGGTCACCCGCTCGTGCCAGCGCTCGCTGCCGTCACAGTCCTTCCACAGGAAAGTAGCGCGATCGACCTTGGCATTGATGGTTGGCGCACTGCAAAGGTCACCCGGAGTCGAGGCCGGGGTGAATTGGCCTCGCGCCGAAAGCGCGCTGGCGCTATACGCCATGAACAATGCCACGCTGAGGAAAATTAGCGCGGCGCGGATGTGTATGTCAGCAACGTTGGTTGATGTCATATGAATGCCGCAGGCCATCGAGCCGTGGAAGCCTAACACAGCCAATTGCTTGCTCGACCCACTCTGTGGATGCGGACCACGTGTACGAGTCTCAGACCTGCAGCGAGCCTTGCCGCCCACGGGCACCGCCCGCTAGTGTCAAATTGGACAGCCGCTGAAATTGTCCCCAGCGGAATTCGGCCAGAATAAACACCGTTCGCCGCGTCACGTAAAGGCAGCTATTGACGATTCCAAAACTCCGTACAATAAGTACGCTGTTGGCGATCCCCGACGATCGATCGTGGGTCGCCGGCTTCAAAACAGAAACGGGGCATCGAATTTAGGGGGAATCAATGTCAGTCCATTCAGTTGCGCGCGTGTCTTTAATATTTGTTGGGCTCTTTGCTGCAGTTGCAGCCTATCCGGCCGGTCGCCCGCTGACGACGGATGACTACTTTCGCATCCAGGACGTGCACGGACCGCAAGTTTCTCCCGATGGCAAGCAAATCGCCTACCTGGTCAGCCACTACGACCGCGACTCCGACAAGCGCCGGACCGCTCTTTGGATGGTGGGCTGGGATTCCGGCGCTCCCATACAGCTGACTCACGAGACGCGCGGGGTGTGGGAGCCGCGATTCAGTCCCGACGGGCGCTATCTGTCGTTCTTGTCCACGCCCGCGGGTTCGGACCAAGGGCAGCTCATGTTGATGGACCGGCGCGGCGGCGAAGCCCGGCAATTGACTCACGTCACGGGCGACATCGGTTCTTATGCGTGGTCCCCCGACAGTCTACGGATCGTCGTGACGATGCAGGTGGATACGGATGCACCCAGCGCACAAGACAAGTCCGAGGACGAAAAATCAAAGACACCACCGCCGATCGTCATCGATGGTCGCCACTTCAAGGAAGACACTGAAGGGTATTTGACCGGCGCGTCGCTCCATCACCTCTATCTTGTGGATGCCACGAGCGGCAAGCTCACGACGCTCACTTCCGACCGCGCCCACAATGACGAGGCGCCCCAGTGGTCACCCGATGGCTCATTAATCGCCTTCGTACGCACGGACGAGCGTGGTCCCGACGCCGATGGGATGCAGGGTATCGAGGTGATGGAGGCGCGCCCTGGAGCCGTGGCCCGCCTGGTGACACGCGTCTTTGCGCCCAATGGGCAGCACCTGGAATGGACTGCGGATGGCCGGCAAATCGCCCTGCTGCAGGGATTGCCGCCCCACTCCAATGCCTACAGCTCTAACCGGTTGGCTTTTGTACCGGCCACGGGCGGCGCGCTGCACCCGGTCAGCGATGCCCTGGACCGGGCCGTGGTGGACTACGCCCTGACGCCGGACGGCAAAGCGGTCGATGCATTGATCGAAGATGACCGGCAGATGTATCCGATGCGCCTCCCACTCGATGGCAGCGCGCCGGTGAGACTGTTTTCGGAGCCCGGGGTGGTCACGGAAATCGCCAGCGCCGGAGGCCATACGGCGGTGTTGGTGGCCAACGATCGCGCGGCACCTGAAGTGCACGCCCTGGAGCAGGGAAAGGCACGGAAGCTCTCTCATCACAACGACGCTCTGCTGGCTGAGCTGGAACTCGGCTCAGTCGAAGATGTGACTTTCAAGAGCCGTGATGGCACCGAAGTGCACGGACTGATCACTAAGCCCCCCGGCTATGTGGCCGGTCACAAGTACCCGATGATCTTATGGATCCACGGCGGCCCGAACGGGCAGGACGATCACTCGCTGCTCTTTGACGGCTATCCGCTGGCGCTGGAGCGTCAGCTTTTTGCGGCTCAGGGATACGTCGCGCTGGCGGTCAACTACCGCGGCAGCAGTGGCCGAGGCGGCGCGTACCAGCAGGCGATACTGGCCGACTGGGGGCATAAGGAGGTCGAGGATTTGCTCGCGGGTGTCGATCATCTGGTGGCCTCAGGCATTGCCGATCCCGCGCGCCTGGGAATCGGGGGCTGGAGTTACGGAGGAATTCTCACCGATTATACGATCGCGAGTGATCGCAGGTTCAAGGCGGCAATCAGCGGTGCAGGAAGCGCCAACCAGCTGTCGCTCTACGGGAGCGATGAGTACATCTTCCAGGAGAACAACGAACTCGGGCCGCCGTGGAAAAACCAGGCCCTCTGGCTGAAGGTGTCCTATCCCTTCTTTCACGCCGACCGAATCACGACTCCGACGCTATTCATGGGCGGGCAGCGGGACTTCAACGTACCTGTCACGGGAGGCGAACAGATGTACATGGCATTGCGCACTCTCGGGATTCCTACCCGCCTGGTGGTCTACCCCGATCAGTATCACATCCTGACCCGTCCGAGTTACATCAAAGATCGCGCTGATCGCTTTTTGTCGTGGTACGCCCAATACCTTAAACCCACCGGCGCCTCGCCGGCGCATTGATCGACGACACAACTGAAGGACAACGACATGAGGACTTATTTTCGGCGTCGCCGGCTGATCCTTTCCATGGTTACGCTCGGTCTTGGGACCTTTACCATGGTAAACGCGGATTCGCCCGCACCGACACGCATCCTGATACGCGCCGGGCACGTGCTGGACGTGCACAACGGCAAGGAAATGCCGGATCAGACCATCGTTGTCACGGGCGATCTGATCACTGCGATTGCCGCAACCGGCGCCACGCCTGCGCAGCCTACCGATCGGGAAATCGATTTGCGCGCCATGACCGTCTTGCCGGGACTGATCGATGTGCACACGCACCTCACCATGGACAACAACTTCGATCCGTACCACGAGCTATCGACTAGCGTCGCCAAGAGCGCGCTCATCGGCGCTCGCAATGCCAAGGTCACGCTGGAAGCTGGTTTTACGACTGTGCGCAACGTACACGCGGAGGCGTATTCGGACGTGGATCTGCGCGATGCCATCAATGAGGGCCTCATCGAGGGCCCGCACATGCAGGTCAGTGGCCCGGCGTTGGGCATAACGGGCGGGCACTGCGACGATAATCTGCTCCCGATCCAATACCATCTGCAAGGCGGCGGCGTCGCGGACGGCGTCGAGGCTGTGCAGCACAAAGTCCGCGAGACGATCAAGTACGGGGCGGATCTGATCAAGGTATGCGCGACAGGCGGCGTATTCTCCAAGGGTGACGATCCACAAGCGTCGCAATTCACGCTTGAGGAACTCAAAGCCATTGTCGCCGATGCGCACCGACTCGGACGCAAGGTTGCGGCCCACGCGCACGGCGCCCAGGGCATCCTCTGGGCCACGGAGGCCGGCGTAGATTCGATCGAGCACGGTTCCTATATCAATGATGAGGCCATCGCGGCCATGAAGGCACGCGGAACGTATTTTGTACCTACCGCCTACCTGATCGACTGGTTACTCGCCAACGGGCACTTACCCTCGATTTATCAACAGAAAATGAAAGACGTTGCCGCCGTAGCGCATGCAAATGCCCGCAAGGCCATTGCAGCGCACGTCAAGGTCGCGCTGGGCACCGACGCTGCGGTGTACCCGCACGGCTTAAATGCCCATGAGCTCGAGGTTTACGTGGACCAGTTTGGAATGTCCCCGCTGGCCGCAATTCAGACCGGCACCCTGAACGCTGCGGATCTGATGGGTTGGTCGGACAAGGTGGGCGCCATCGAACCTGGCAAGTGGGCGGACATCATTGCGGTCAAGGGCGATCCGATACTTGATGTGAAATTACTCCAGCACATCCCCTTTGTCATGAAGTCCGGAGTGGTCTACAAGAACGCGGCGGAGTGACTCATATAGGCACGCGCCGGCCCACGTGCGAGTACGCAAGCGCGCGAGTCTAAACAATGCAGCGAAAAGCGGGCCAGCCGGAGGGGCTGGCCCGCTCATAAGCGAGGGATCAACCGATTCAGTCGTGCATCGCCGGCAGATTCAGTAACTGCGTAGAGCAGTTCTGCGGCTTGGCTGCTCCGGTGAAATAACCGACATCCTGACCGCCACCAATCGGACAACTTCCGACACCGGCCGGACACAACCGAATTTGATCCTCGGCAAAACTGTCCGAGCCAAAGAACGACGGGTCAGTGCTGAAAATAGACAGCTGCAGCACCTTGCCATCGCTGGATAAACATCCAACACCGGTCGATGTAGCAATTACCGAGGCACCGGTCTTTAGGTAACCGGACCAGGGCTTGCATGCGCCGGCAGCCGGAACCGCGAATCCCTTCCCGACGAAACTTGTGCCACCCCCTCCGAAGCCTCCGCCCACCGCGATGCAATAGTTTGCGGCGGAACTGCAAATGGGAGCGACCAGCCCGACCAGCAATACAAGATGATGCGTTTTAAAGCGATTCATAGACTCTCCTCTCCTTTGTTTTTTGGATTATGACAACTGAATTATGATAACCGGCGCCGTGCGCTTAGCAGATCGCGGTGCCGGGGAATGATTCGCAGAAGGCGCCATAATGCGTGCCGCGGAATCGGAAGTACAGATCCGCTCAAAAGATCGTCTGAATTTTATCCATCGCTTTCCGCCGTCGCGCGCGAACTTAACTTGGGGGTGCTTGAACTAGGCCGATCAGCGAAGCGTGATCGAGTGCCTGGCGGGACAGTTGAACAGTGACGTCCGTTGCCTTTGCATCCATCGCCAATGCAGTGGTCGCAGTCGGCAAGGCCCAGATCGTAAATTGGTAGTGATGGACTCCGGTACCTTTGGGTGGGCATGGGCCCGCGTAGGCCGCGTCGCCGAAATTGCTCGATATTGCCTTGGCGCTGCCCGGTAAGGAGGCAACACCCTGTGGGAGCGAACTTGCGTTTGCCGGTAAGTCGACAACAATCCAGTGCGACCACTGGGACGGCTTCACGTCGATATCGATCATAGTCAACACAAAACTCCGCGTCGTACCCGGTGCACCGCTCCAGCTGAGCTGCGGGGAAGTATTCCGCCCACCGCATCGCGGGTACACGTGCACGGTCGGGATTGTTCCGCCGGCAGATATATCCGTGCTGGTCAGTGACATCGCGGCACCGCAAGAGTTGCTGAACACGGCCAAACTCGCGGCCGCGCCAAAGAGCATCCCTATTCTTGTCGTATTCATTGTCAGTACCCCTTGGCGCAAACTACGCCGTAATACCCTCGCCCGCATATCCAGGTGCGAGAGCCGCCATCCAAGTGCCCGAACGAAATGGTCGAACCCTTGTTGTCGATATTCCAGCCCAGCACATCCGTGAAATCAAAAGGCAGCACGTTTCGACGCGGCTCGAAGGCCGTTCCCGTCGAGAGAGCGCAGTAAATGCCTGCCGGTCCCCGGGCACACACATCCGCGAACCCGTCATGGTTGATGTCGATGAGTTGAATCGTACGATAGTAGTACGGCTGGGAACCCCAGCTTACCAACGGATCGAGGTCCGAGAACTCCCATTTCACCGACGCCCCGGCGACGGTGCGCGGAAACAGGCGGTCCGAATCCGCCGACCAGTTGTGCAGCCGATTAAACGCCTGGGCAGCGGGCAGTGCGTTGTCGGAACATTCCATGCCGTATATGCCGCGGCCGCACACATCCGCCAGGCCGTTTCCGTCGATGTCGCCGAACTGAATCGAGTCCCCGTAGGGGCTGGCGTTCCAGTGCTCGGCTGCCGTGTACTCGGTCTCCCAGATTGTGGAGGTGGCGAAGGAGCTCGCGCCAGCGATCGCACACGAGACCCCGTAAAATCCCCGACCGCACACGTCGTGGCGGTTGTCCCCGTTGAGTTCCACGTAACGGATCGAGCCGTAATACCAGAGTCCGCCGGCCCAACCCTGCGCATCAGAGAAATCCGACGTGCCCAGACCCGAGGTGCAGGCAATTCCGTAAAAGCCCCTTCCGCAGGCAATGACCGAGCTTCCTTCGGTGAAAGCCCGAACGGTCGATCCGTCCGCGTCGCTTTGCCAGCCCGCACTGTCGGGAAATGCATTGGGCAGATACGCTCCGGGATTCAACGTCGGGCCTGTTTTGGAATACGTGGCGCACATAACTCCCAGGGCGCGGCGTACGCAGATCCGATTACCGGCAATACCGAAGGTCAGGTAGTAGGAATCCAGGCCCGGAATCTCTGTCGTGTCGTCGAACTGGTTCGATAGCAGAAACGTCGGATCGAACAGGAGCGTCCAGTTCTGCGATGCAACCGGGATACCGAGCGGGCAAGCGACCGTACCCAGCGTCGGGTCAGTGCAGCTGTGAGCGGCCAGTGATTGAGTCCCGCGATCGCAGGGAGCCGCGGTGACTGTCGAGCCCGCACCGCTGAGGCAGTTTCCGTCGAAGGTTCTGATCTGGCCGTTACCGAATGGGCGCAGAGTCTGGTTCGGTGACGCCGGATTGGCGCAGTGGCTGAGCGTCAACTGGGCCCCACTCCCCCTTGTGGCATCAAGGCACGTGCTGCCGGATTTGATTTGGCTGCGTCCGGTCAGTTGCCACTGCGTGGCTCCAGTGCAGGATCCTACCGTCACTGAGCTGCCTGCGGCACGCAGACAAACACCGCTGGCCGTCATCAAGCGCCCGCTGAGCGCTCCGGTTCCCTGCAGCTGGCGAGTCACGTATTTTCGAAGCTGGTAGTCGGTCTGGTAGGGTCCGTACGTATTGCCGTTACCGTCGCAGAAATGGGGCGCGGCCAGAGTGCTGTCAGGGCAGAAGGTGACGGACGTGTCATAGAGAGCGTATCGCGCGAAGGCGCGTAGCTTCGGGAGCGCTTCTTCGTCGGAAACGTTTTGCGGCTCATTCAGGATCGTATATCCCCGGTACAGGCGCACCACGCGCGGAGCGGCGGTATCGGTCGATTCGGACTGCGCGGCCGCTACAGTGGTGAATAATCCTGAGAAGAAGTGGCTGGGATTCTCACCCGCATCGCCCTCCCCCGGACCTGCATAGCCGGTCTGATACAGATTTGTTCCATCGGTCGAACTGACGGAGTCCGCGTTGTAGTGAGACATCAGCCCTGCCAGCACATTGATCAGGCGTTGGCGCGTATAGGGCACGGACGGTACGGGAGGCGCTCCATACGGGCACAAGTTGAGGCAGGACAACGTGGCATCGGATGCGCTCGGGGACTGCCATAGCCACTGAATAGTCTCAATCGGCGCGATGTCTGGAATCTGCAGAAACACGAGAGTGACGTTTCCGCCCCGTGCGTAGTGGTACGTAGCGATTGTTGTGCTCGCGACGCTCACAGGCGCATAGGACCATCCGGCGGGCAATTTTGACGCGGAACCGGAGGCCTGAGCCGGATTGGCCATGAACGTGTAGGCATTGATCGAGCCCTTGGCACGGCCCACCCAATACTGCACGTCCGCGACGCTGTCGTCGCAGGCGAGGCATCCGTTGGTCGTGAACACAACCACGACATGATTGCCGCTGGAGATGCTGTTTTGAATGTCGGGATTCATGAACAGGAGATCATCATCCTGATGGGCGACCACGTACATGTCGACGCACGGTGCGGTACCCGGGGAACAGGGAGCCCGCGCGTGAGGCGTGGCCGCCCGCGCCTGCGTGCCCAGAACCCCGAGGACAAGGACCCAGACCGTCATGAGCCCGCAGCGGTACATGGCACCAGACGACTTTGATTTTCCCACTGTCCTCTCCGTGACTACGATCATCGCGCGCCAGACCTGGTTCAGCCTTTGTGTCCCCAATGCCGATCCGCGATCAGGCAGACGATCTCGAACATCATCGTCGCACCGACCAGGGCGGTATTGCCGGTCTGATCGAAGGGCGGCGCCACTTCGACGACGTCTCCGCCAATCAGGTTTAGGCCCCGCAGGCCATAAAGGAGCCGCTGCGCCTCCACCGTCGTGAGGCCGCCCACCTCAGGGGTGCCCGTGCCCGGCGCATACACGGGATCGAGGCCATCGACGTCAAAGGAGATGTAGGTCGGACCATCGCCCACGACCCGGCGGGCCTCGGCGATTACGGACTCGACACCCATTTTCGCAAAATCTTCCATGAACACGACGCGCATGCCGTGATCGAGCGAGAAATTCACGCCATCCATCAGATTCTGGCCGCCGCGAATGCCGATCTGGATCGTCCGCTTCGGATCCAGCAGTCCGTGCTCGACGGCGAGCCGGAACGGCGCCCCGTGCGTGAATTTTGAGCCGTACAGGTCGCCCCACGTGTCGCAATGGGCATCGATGTGCACCATGCCGATCGGGCCGTTGGCGGCGATCGCCTGGAATATCGGGAACGTGATGGAATGGTCCCCGCCCGCGCTAACCGGTATGACGCCCGCTTGATGCACCAACCGGTAATAGTCTGCGATCTGCGCGGTTTGCGCCTCAAGGTCATACCGCCCCGTAAATCGCACGTCACCCAGATCCGCGATCCGGCATAGGTCGTAAGGGTTCATCCGCAGTCCGAGATTAAAGGCGCGCATCAGACTGGATGAATTGCGGATTTCCCGCGGACCGTGGCGCGCACCCGGCCGGTTGGTGACCCCCAGGTCCGTCGGCACGCCGATCAACCCGATATCAACGTCCGCAAGACTCTCGGCCAGTGGCGCTCGCATAAACGTCGCGATCTCGCAGTACCGCGGCTCCTTCATCGGCTCATAGTCGATCCCGTCTACGGGACCTTTCTTCCGGTAACTCATACTTCCCTCGGCTTTTCAAGCAGACTCATCGATACGTATATCACGAGACTCAGGCCCAGCCCCGCGTAGATGGGCGCGTCGGAGTTCATGCCCCGCAGGACCAGCAGCACAACAACGGCAAGGCCGCTTACGGCGATCGAAGTCAGTGCCGCGCGGCTCGTGCCGCGGCGCCACAGGATCGCACCGATCACAGGCACGAACAATGATCCTGCCAGCAGGTCGTAGGCCACGGTGAGTGCGGCAATGACATCGACAGTAAGACACGCGAAGACCGTCGCGGAGACACCCAGCAACAGCGTGATCACGCGCGTCAGCGTGACCGACCCGATGCTCTTGGAGTTGCGCAGCGGGAAATACACATCCTCGATCAGGACCGTCGAGGAGGCCAGCAGGCAGGCACTGCACGTGGACATGATCGCCGCCAATGCGGCGGCCAGGATCAACCCGCGCATACCGGCCGGCAGAACGGCATTGACGATGGTCGCAAAGGCCAGGTCGGGATCGGACAGCGGTCCGAGAAAGGCGTGTCCGGCCGCGCCGATCATCGCGCCGGCGATGGCGTAGGCCATGCAATAGAGGCCGACGTAGACGCCGCCATTTCGCGCGATCTGCATGCTGCGGGCGGTGAACACGCGCTGCCAGCCGTCCTGCCCGATCAGGATGCCGAAAAAATATAAGGTGAAGAACGCCAGAATCTTTCCGCCGCCGATATGGGTCAGCGAGAAGAACTCCGCTGGCAGGTGCGCGTGCATGCCGGCAATCCCTCCCGCGTGATAGATCGTCGCGGGCAGCAACACCAGGAAAATTCCGATGGTCTTTATCACGAACTGCACGATGTCCGTGGCGGTCAGGCCCACATCCCGCCAAACACCGAGTAGGCGACCGTGACACCGCTGCTCATCAGGATCGCCGGCGTGCGCGGTATGCCAACGATTACCTCCATTACGGCACCGACCGCGATCGTGCCGGTCACGACGATCATCAGGTCGTAGGCCGCCATGACCAGGCCGCCTGCGATGCGCGAGGCCGGGTCCGTAACGGCGTCCGAGAAGTTCGGTGATCGTGAACAGCTTAAGTTCGAGGATCCGCGGCACCAGAACCAGGCCCATGACAATCATCCCCAGCCCGTACATGAAGACCAGCCACATTCCGGAAATGCCATAGACGTAGCCGAGCTTTCACGCCACCGACCGTCGAACCGCCGCCGAGGATCACGGCCGCGAGAGTTCCGGAATACAGGAAAGGCCCCACCGACCTGCCCGCCACGAGAAAGTCTTCCTGTGTCTTGGCTTTGCGCTGCGACCAGATCCCGACGATCAGAATGCCGACCAGATACGCGGCGACGACGAGCAGATCCAGTGTCACCACGGCAAACGTCGCTCAGGCATTCGCGGGATGACCGAGATCGCGCAAGCGAATAGCCACAGTGATGCGCAGCCTCCATCTTGTTGATTTAATTGGCATGCAGTAGCTCCCGCGAGATTATGTAATCACAGCTGCGAATTCCTTAGCCAAGCCCGAGAACACCCCGCCGGCTCGGGCCACTCAATGCACAGCAATCCTGCTCATTGACAATATCGTTCTTTTTTGCGGATAGTTCCATCCGATTAGACGGGGATAACGAAAACCAAAAAGGAGAAATATTCCATGGTGACGCCCAATTTCCGACGCTGTACTGCGATGCTACTGAGTATCGTCGCGGCATCCGCCTTTGCCGCCGCACAAGTGTCGGCCGCGGCACCGAAAATAACATCGATCAGCAAGGTGACCACCGCAAAGCATCAGACCATTACGATCACCGGCTCGGGGTTTGGTACGCACAAGGCCTATACCGGCAATTCCCCATTCATCAGTCTGTACGATCAAAATAGGAAATGGGAAGCCGGATATCAGCCCGACGGCGATACTGTCACGTTGATAGTGCATAGCTGGACGGATACGAAGATTACGCTGGGAGGATTTGCCGGAAAATGGGGTACCAGTAATTTCACGCTCGCAGTGGGCAACAAGGTCAAATTCCGAGTTTGGAATGCCCAAAGTGCGGGCGGTCCGGTGGGTCTTGCCTGCACGGCCGGCTGCGTCACCAAGACGGCCACTGTTGCGGCCGCACTGACAATGACCGAGCTGAGCTCTTCTCCGAATCCTTCGGTCGGCGGTCAACCCGTCACGCTCACCGCGCTCGTCACGTCCGCTGATGGCGTGCCAGCGGATGGGGGGAAGGTTCTTTTCGTGAACGGCAGGCAGATCTTGGGAATGGGCACATTGCACGGCGGTGTGGCCACTTTCACGACCTCCAAGTTTGAGTTTGGCCGAAATTCGATCAGCGCGGCATATGCCGGCGACGTCGATCACGAAGCCACTGGCCGAGACGAAAAGTCGGCGGTCGCTATACACATCGTCCATTAGGTCTCAGTAGCCGAACCCACTGCCCTCCTTGTGTCTGCGGAGTCGGCGGCACAAGGAGGTTTTTTCTGGCAGGTTGCCCATTTGGGCCTGCGCCGGTGAAACGGCAGGCATCTACTTCCCGGCACTGCAAGCGTTACTCCAAAGCTTCCCAGGCGAAACTGTCAAATATGCCCACGGCGCCGTCGGAGATCGCCTACATGCAAATGGCCACTTAGATAACCGCGAAACCTTCATTATCCCATAGGTGCAAGCGGCCCTAGCCAATGACACCGCAAGGTGTCGAGCGTATAAAGTTTAAAAATCTGCGCGCTGATATGTTTTGGAGATGTATATGAAGAATGTTTGTGGATCGACCCGCCTCGTTCGAAGGATGCACAAGCTTGGCCTATCAATGGCCCTCATGCTCAGCGCCACAGGTCTAGCGTACGGTCAAACCTTTATCCCTAAGAACGTTCTCGTCATCATGACGGACGATCAGCGATGGGATACGGTCAGACAGATGCCAAATCTCACCAGTATCGCTGCCCAGGGCGTCACGTTTCCTAATGCTTTCATGAGCACTCCCCTGTGTGGACCGAGCCGATCAATGCTGTATTCAGGGGGCTATCGCTCTCAAAACACTGGAGTGCTCGGGAACAATCCTCCCAACGGGGGAGCAAAAATATTCAATGATCAGGGGAACCTGGGAGCCATGTTGCAGTCGGCGGGATACAGGACTCAGTTTGTGGGTAAATGGATTAATGGCTATGAAGGAATGGGTAAGTATGTTCCCCCAGGCTGGACCCAATGGATCGGCAGGCACTCGTTCGCAACGGTGGCGAATTGGTCGTCCTTTCAATACGTCATCGGTACCAGTACGCAAACTTCCAGCACGGGTACAGTGGTCGGTGCGAACGAATACACGACGTATTATGAACGAGATCAGGTGCTGAAGTTCATTAGCAGCACCCCTACGACCCAGCCATTTTTTATATTCTGGGCGCCCAGCTCTCCTCATCCTCCCGCCACTCCCGCACCAGAGGACATGGATTCGTTCACCACTTACTTATATAGAGACCGTGGCTACGGTGAGACGGACCTAACCGATAAGCCTTCTTGGGTGCGACATTACACTCCTCCTGCTGGGCCATACGGGGATAGGTTTGTTCGAAATCAATTGGAATCCATTCAAAGTGTTGATCGTTCGGTGCAAACGGTTATCGACGAACTGAAAACCCTAGGTCTGTACGACAATACTTTAATTATATTTACTTCCGATAACGGCTACATGTGGGGAGAGCATGGTCTTTGGGGCAAGGACAAGGCTTACCAAGAATCGCTGAAAATACCACTTATAGTCCTAATGCCAGGGGTGGCACCGCGGACCGACAATAACCTGATCGTGCCCAGTCTGGACATCGGTCCTACGTTATTTGAGATCGCCGGAATCACCAAAACCACGGACGGAATGAGCTTGCTACCGCTCCTGACTACGCCCGAAACTCCATGGAGAACGGCTTTCTTCATGGAGGCGGCCGACAATAACCTAGGCGGCAATGCTATTTGGGCGGGACTTCAGAACAGCCAGTACAAGTACGTCAAGTATTGGACCGGTGAGGAAGAACTCTATGATCTCAATGCGGATCCATATGAGTTAAATAACCTGCAGAACAATCCGGCGCTATCCGATGTGAAAGCCGACCTGTCGACGCAGACCCAACAAATGCGTGGATTAGCGATCATCCCGGTCACCAAATTCCCGACCTCCAAAACTCAAGTGCCCTTCCGTTACCAGATGCAAACTTGGGGTGGCGTGGCCCCGTTCACATGGACAGTGATTACCGGGGCCCTGCCTCCGGGAATAACATTGGATACGTCGGGCGGTCTGATCTCCGGTACCCCCATTGCTAAGGGCACATATCAGTTCTCGCTACGAGTTGAGGATTCGTCGCTGGCTACCCAGAAGGGAAAGCCCAAGACATTCGCATCAAAGGTGATGAAAATTGTCGTTAATTAGCTGATCAAGTCCTGGGGGGAATTACGCACTCGTTCGGGATTGCAGACCGACGCCAAAAGGCCCCATTGATTAACGGCGCTTTGAGCCGCCATTCAAATCAAAGGCCTATTGGCTAATTGACCGTGCGATGTGCCGCAATGACCGGTAGTGCGTCGTACCAGTCATAAGCAGCCGAATTGACGGGCCTGGGCACCCGCATCCAGAACATGTAATTCACGTGCAGCTTGGTACGCGCAAAATTGTAGAGCTCAAGCATTGTCCAGTCCTTGGTCGCATAGCCGCTGGTCATGTGCGGCTGCGCATAATTGATATCCTCGACTTGAACGAACAACGGCAACTTCCCTGCGAATTGGCTGTAGTACGGGTATGCCATGGTTTCCAGCGATTGGTTGTCCGGCCACACGTCCGGTCCACCCATGACGACTCCCAAGGGCGCCACGGCAGCTGCAATGGTGCCTATATAGGACTGATTGCCGACCAGGAAATTCATGTACCAGAATACCCGAGAGGTGGGCAGGCTAACGGTCGCTGCGCTCAGCATATTGATCAATGCGTCCCGATATTTCTCGGGAGTGTAGCCGAGTGATTTGAGCGTTGCTGAGTCAAGGCTTAGCGCGCTTTCTTGGTTCGCGAGGCCTTCGAAATTGCTGTTGCTGTCGATCTGCGCGCCAAGCGCCTTTATCAGCGCGTTGTAACGCGTAACGACCGTAGGTGACCAGAGTTCCAGCGTGTACCCGCCTGCCTTATTGCGGATGTCGAGCGCGTCCAGGTAAGCGGGCCCGGCTTTCTCATCGACAAATGTCTTGTAATCGATCACTACAATCAGGCGCATGCCATTGGCCGCCGCCCACGCGAGATCCGACTTGATTGCCGAGAAGTCGTAATTACCTTGGGTCGGTTCCAGTAATCGCCAGTGGTAGCGTTTCGCGATCCCCACCATCCCGGGCTGGACAGCACTCGCCATCAATGTCTGAGTATCGGCGTTGTGGACCATTATCGTGTAATGACCGGGATGATATTTTCGACCCGACGCGCCCGGCGCTGGAGCGACCACGTCGCCGCAGGCGTCTGCGCTGCTCAGTGCCACCGGTGCCGTGACGGGGACGGCATCAGCGAGGCTGGTGCCAAGGTAAATCTGCGCGCCCGAGCTGCCGGTGTCGCGCAAGCACAGTTTTGCGTCGGTACTTGCAGAAAAGTTCGCGCCATCGACGCCGCCCGGCCACACCCCGAATATTGCGCCCACGGAGGTCGGCGTTAACAGCTTTGCATTATCGGTGCTTTCCAAGCCGGTGCTCGTCACGGCCGTGATCGGCAGGTCGGATTCAACGATACCGCTAAATTGCCGGTGCGCGGTGCCTGCGATCAGGCGAATCTGCCACTGTTCAGTGTTGATTCGCGTGATCAGCAAGCCGCCGTCCGGCGCTGGGCTTTGCGCCATGAGGAGGGGCGACATCAGTGAGCTGAAAGTGAGAAATGCCAGACCTGCAAATTTCATAACTTTTCCCTACATGAACCGGTGTCGAGGAAAAACAATGCCCAAAAATACCGAACGAAGATCGTTCGTCAATTTACATCCGCGCCGGATTTCGAACTGTGACCAGACCACATTTCTCGCGGTCCGACCGATTCGCGAGCGGATATTAGAGAGACAGAAGAATTTTTGTCACTGTCGACAACTTGCGACACCAGGGCACGCGTGGGCGCCACCGGGGTAAGTTTGGTGAGTTACCGCACAACACGATCCGCACGGGTTCTCTTCGATCGGATTATCGCGTCCTACAAGCAGGTTGGAGCGGCTCTCGGCCGGTGTAGCGCTGCGATACTGGGCGTGGCCTGGGGCTAGTCATGCGACTATGTCTAATGATGTCCAAAGATGGGAAGTGTTGGGCCGGTTCGAGCGTCTTTCGCGATGCCCGGTCGTTCAAAAACTGCCGTGATTGAAGAGGGTCAAGCTGGCTCGACCATGGCATAGAAAGTTCCTGGGGGGTGCCTGTGAAAAAAATGGACAGTTGGCACGGCGGCAAGGCGGGATGGAGCCGAAAACGTATTTCGCCAGCGATACTGCGCTGCATCAATTCGAGCGATTAATCTGTGGCGCTAAGGACGCGGTTAAGGCGCGTATAGATGATCGAAAGTACCTCCTCCATCGAAGTGTGTGGCTTGAGCTACGGCCCATCCGCCGAAGTCCGCAATGGTCACGAGCGTACCGGTCTTGCCAAAGGTGCTGGCGTATCGCGCCGCCACCGCGGTGTCGCGTGGCCGGTAATGGTTGCGGGCGATGATGTCCTGGCCCTCGCTTGAATACAGGTATTGCAGATAAGCTTGCGCGACAGCGGTCGTGTCGTGCCGCAAGGCCACTTTGTCCAATACAGCAACTGGCGGCTCAGCGAGAATGCTAACCGAGGGATAGACAACTTCGAAAGTCCCCGGGCCTTGTTCCTCGAGCACGCGATAAGCCTCGCTCTCCCAAGTCACCAGGACATCTCCGACCCCGTGCTGAACGAATGTGATCGTAGAGCCGCGCGCGGCCTCGTCGAGCACCGAAACATTTTTATAAACCTTTTCGACGAATTCCTCGGCCTGGTCAGCATTACCCCCCGGCTGCTTGAGCGCGTAGGCCCAGGCCGCCAGATAACTCCAGCGCGCTCCCCCGGAAGTCTTCGGATTCGCTGTGATCACCTTGACACCGGTCCTGGCAAGATCCTTCCAGTCCAGGATGTGCAACGGGTTCCCTTTGCGCACCAGGAAAACGATCGTGGAGGTGTAAGGCGTGCTGTTTTGCGGCAAGCGGGTCTGCCAGTCGTCGGGCAGCACATGGCCGTGTTGGGCGATTGCATCGATGTCGCCTGACAACGCCAGGGTCACCACGTCAGCTTCCAGACCGTCGATCACCGAGCGGGCCTGCGGGCCGGATCCACCATGGGATTGGCGGACGATGACGGTATCTCCAGTCTGCGATCGCCAGTGAGCCTCGAAAGCCGAGTTGAAATCGTCGTACAGCTCACGGGTCACATCGTAGGACACATTGACCAGTGTCACTACAGCCGCCGGGGCGGGTCGCGCGGCCAGAACGCTCGCTGCCACCAGCAGCCCAAGGCCCGCGCGGGATCGATTCGGCATTTAGCTCTCTCCGATCTGCAATGAGGAATACGGTAGCGCACGAGCCTCAGCCCGTTCAAACGCCAGGAAAATCGTGGGGACGATAGCGCATTGTACGAGCGCGATGCCAAGTTGGCCCAAGGATCCCAGCCACCCCGAGTCGGTGGCCCGCGGGGAAGCGAACCGTTGAAAGACCCACGGTCGAATGACGGCAAAATTCGCCGAATCTGGCGCGTAGCAGTACATTTGGACTGACAACAGAGCTAAAGAGGTTCGCATGAAGACACAGTTAGTGGCTACCACGTGTTTCCTACTCTGCGGATGCGCGTCGTCCAACCTCAACGGATCGAACAATGTCACCGTCACGACGAGCCAGCGCGTGGTGCAGGCTCCGGGTTGCAGGTTCGTGGGAAACGTGGACGAAACCGCTGACAACGGCGGCGCGACTGACATTAGCTCGGCTTCTGACGAGGTACGAGCCAAGATGCAGAATTCTGTTTCGACAATGGGGGGTAATGTCCTACTCCTGTTATCCATAAAGTCAGGCGGCTACGCCTCGGTCAGTCGAGGCACCGGCGAGGGGTACTGGTGTCCAGCCAACGGCTAGGAGCTCTAAGCCAAATGCACTGAGAGCCGCGGTCTCATGTGCCCAGCCTCCCTTGTGACTGGAGTTAGGCCTGCCATTAATTCCTGTTGATCCCCGATCGGTCGGCGCCGCGCAGTAAGGATGTGGAAAGTCCACCTTGTTGTGGGTCATCGCCCTGCGGCGTGCCCGATCAGCTTTGCCGGTACAGTTCCTGGGCCTTGCGCGCCGACGTTACGATCCCCTTGATCATCGCGGAGCTGAATCCACGGTGTTCCATTTCGTTGAGCCCGGCGATGGTACATCCTCGCGGCGTGGTGACGCGATCGATTTCCGCCTCAGGATGCGAACCGTCGCGAATCAGGAGACCCGCGGCGCCGCGAGCGGTTTGCGCCGCCATACGAAGTGCTTCATCCGGATGCAATCCGATCTCAATGCCGCCTTGTGATGCGGCGCGGATCGAGCGCAGGAAAAATGCGACCCCACAGGCGCAGAGCGCAGTTGCGGCTTCCGCCATGGTTTCGTCGATCACGAGGGTCGCGCCCACAGACTCGAACAACCCGCGAGCACGCTCTAGGGCTTCGTGGTAGGCGGGCGGGGCGGCCAGGCAAGTCATCGACTGTCCAATCGCGATCGCCGTGTTAGGGATGGCACGCACCACAGGGATATCCGGACCGATTTGGGCTTGGATCTGGTGCACGGCGACGCCCGTCACTACGGACACCAGTGTGTGTCGCATGGGGTCCAGCGAGCCTCGGATTTCCGAGAGCAGTTCATCGAGTTGGCGTGGCTGCACCGCAACGATGACCTGGCGCGCGCTCCGCAGCGCGAGGCGATTGTCGGTGGTGGTGTGAAAGCCAAAGGCAATGAGTTCCTCGAGCTTGTCGGCGTGGCGCCGCGTCAGCGTGAGCTGGCCGGCGGCTACCCGTCCGGCTGAAACGAGTCCGCGTGCGAGTGCCTGGCCGACGTTGCCAGCGCCGAGGATCGCGATGGGTCCCGCGAGCTGATCGGTCACAGCCTTCTCCCCAAAGTCCTTCTCCCCTTACCGGATTCCGTGTTTAAGTGAGTTTACGCTGCCTCCCGCATCTCTGTAAGGAGAGGTCTGCGGGGCGTCAGCCGGTTTGCAAGTGGTAGCGGGGGCGGGATTTGGGACTTATTTTCCCTCACGGACACTGAGAATACGGCTCAATTAGGGGCGTGCCGAGCCAGCTTGCCAGCGCCTGGGCCTGGGCTGGGCTAGGCTAGGCTAGGCCTGCGTCATGCTTGACCTGCTGGCATTCATCGGTCAAGGGATAACTTAGTAAGTAGCTAACTGCTAGGTGCTTAGCGCTTGTTCAACAGCTTCGCTAGGTCGGTCCACTCTTCCTTGGTCAGGAACGCCTTGACCCGTGACCGGCTATCGAGAAAATTTCGGTCCATCTGGTGAAAGGTCTCGTCGAGGCTCGCATTCAATTGATCGACCTCCGCCCTTGTGGTGTCGCGACGCTCTAAGGATTTCCACAGCGCTTTTTGATCCTTGCTGACGGCCTCGTCCTGGTGCTTGAGTTCCTTCTTCCATGAATCGACTTCACTCAGAGCGCTCTTTTTCCGATTTTCATCGGCGACCACATGCTTTACCGCTTTTTCAATTTCGGCGGGCGAGTGGCCTTGCAGCGCGAGCATGCTTGAGCTTCCTCCGCAGAATAGGTACGCCAGCACCAGGGCAATGATCATTTCATTTCCTCTTGTGCTGTGCGGGCTTCCCCAGTTCCTTCATACATTCTCACCTCTGCCTTGGCGATTGCACCCCACTCTTTGTCGGTGGCCAGCGAGGCAAGCTGGAAGTGCAAATCAAGAACCTGGCTCCGTGCTCGGGTGCGGTCGGCATCAAAGTCCGAGAACAATTGGGCGAAGGTGGCGCGTGACGCGTCATAGTTGGTATTGATAGATTGATATTTTGCAACGAACGCCGAAGCGTCCTCATTAACACGGGTCTGCACAGTTTCGATTTGATCAACGACCTTTATCATCTGTGCTCGGCGTCCCGCGTCTGCGACTTCGCTGGAGATCGCCCGGCGCAGTTTCTCGGTAGTGCGCTCGGTAGTTTTTTCGGGGTTTGGAGCGGCGGTTTTGCAACTGGATGACGCTATCGCGCCAAGGCAAACCAGCATGCAAGTGAGGATACTGGCAATTCGGTTTCTGGTCGGCACGGTCTAAAAGATCCTCACAGAAATTGCGCGGTTACTTCACCGAGATTAGTTGGCTGGTAGACGTCGCCGTGGGCGGGTCGAGCCGAAGCATCCCCGACGACCTAAGTCGCCGGGAATGCGCACACACGACTCAGTTCCCGCTCGGCAGCGTCAAGTGGACGCCTTCCTTCTTAAGTTGCTCGCGTAGCCACTCGAACTTTTGGTAATTCGAGATAGTGATCGGGCCGGTGTAGCCGTCGCTCTGCAACTTACGTGGCGGATATTCGATAAAAGTCTTCATCACCCTTTGTAGCTCCTCGCCCATGATCGGCCCCAGCCAGGTGCGCTCGGTAAAGTTGTTCATGAACAAGTCATAGCGCTCCTGCGGGTCCGCCCACAGGTCGAAAATCTCCGGTACGGTGGCAACATACGCTTCGGGACCCTTCCAACCGAGATTGCTGTCCACCGCCAGGCCACCCATCTTCACTCCGTCATCGCCCCGAAGGTTGAATACAAACTTGTAGTTGTGCCAACGAACCGCGCCTGGCAACAGCTCATTCTCGGTGAAGTATTCCCAGGTTTCACGCGGGTCCGGGCCGGTGCCGAAGAGCACCGGCGAAATGTCGTAGCTATCAAAAATGGTCGGTTGACCTTCAAGATCCTTTTCCGGCAATTTAATGCCCGCCAGGGCGGAAAATGTGGCCATAAAATCAAGACCGCCGACGATGTCGTAATTTCGACTAGCTGGCTTGATCTTGCCGGGCATCCAGGCAATGGCCGGAACGCGCGTGCCGCCCTCGCGGTCCGTGCCCTTGGTACCGCGGAAGGGTGTATAGCCGGCGTCGGGATAGACATCCTGCCAGGCACCGTTGTCTGTAGTCCAGATCACGAGCGTATTGCCTTTGTCCAGACCGAGCGAGCGGATTTTGGCCAGGATATGACCGATGCGATCGTCGTTCTCGACCAGCGAGTCCGCATACTTGCTCTTCGATAAGGATTTATGGATGTAATCGGGATGCGGCATGTTCGGTTGATGGACCTTCATGAAATTCACATTGATAAAAAAGGGCTTATCCGGAGTTTTTGCCGCGTCATCCAGAAATTCAAGCGCGGCCTTTTCAATGTAGGCGTCGAGAAATGGGATGCCGACCACCCCCTCTTTTCCATTGATCACCGGCGTATTTACATACTGGCCGTTGACCTTGAAGTCTTCATGAGCCGTCTCTCCGCCATTCCCGCTCATCATGCCCTTGGTTACCTTTGCGAACATGGCGCGTAACGATTCCGGCATGTCCGGGAACCATTCCGGGTCGGCATAGGTGTAGGCGTTCAAATGATAGATTCCCATGTATTTCATCACGTCATAGCCGTGGGCATTGGGCAGTGCGTAATCTGCTTCGCCTAAGTGCCACTTGCCGGTAAAGTAGGTCTTATAGCCGGCCGTCTTCAGCTGCGATCCGAGAGTCCACTCTGCCTTCGGAAGTCCTCCGCCCTGGCCCTGGAAGGCCACGGTCGTCATGCCACTGCGGTTCGGGAAGCGACCGGTCTGCATCGCGGCGCGGCCCGGTGTGCAACTTGGCTGCGCATAGAATGAGAAAAAGGTCATACCTTCACTCGCCATCCGGTCGAGGCTCGGTGTAGGCATCCCGCGTCCGGTGCCGCCCCCGTAGACTCCGGCATCGCCGTAGCCGAAATCGTCGCTCACGATTAGTACGATGTTTGGCTTGCTGCTTTTTTGCGCGAACGCCGCCGTGCCAAAGACAAGCGCGCCAGCGAACGTCATGCTGAGCAGGTATTTCATTTTGGAGTTCCTTGGATTTTTATTGCTTGCCAGCGCCTACTGCCGCCCTTGTCGGCAACTGGTTTTATGCGCGCGCGTGGCGTCGCAAAGATTGGACCGAAATAGCAGACAAGTCAATTCAAGACTGCGGTGCCGCCGGCACGTTCTAATTTGGAGAGTCTGTGTGTCACGTTTGAACAACAGCAAAGCAGCAGCGCAAGGGAGGCGCTATTTTTTTTAATAGCACCTGTTTGCCCGATTCCCGCACACGCAGCAAAGTCGGCGTATCCGCGAACACGCAGATTGTCTGTGGCCGAGGAGCTACAAATGCCCTGCTCGCGCACCGTTCGCACGCCCCCTGTAAGAGACACGGGCACCCGTCATATTCTCCGCGCGTGATTTTTGGCCTTTTTGGGAGAAATGCTCTGCCTTTTGGTCCAATTGTTTTGTCGTGGCTAAAGAGATACGCTCCCCTCAGTAAAAGAACGAACGCGTAAGTAGCGTTGTGCTTCAACAGAATTCCCACAGAGCCGGCTTTCGCCCAAGTAATCCGCTCGCTTTGGAGGACACCCATGAGACTATCCATTCTGTTACGTTCATTCGCACTGTTTCTTGGTCTATGCACGAGTTTTACACTTGCTTACCCGATCAACGTGAGCGCAGCGGAAGCTCCGCCACAAGTGAGCCAAGACGGGCTGCAATTGAAGACACACACCAAGCAGCGAGTCGTATATGTGAAGCCCGGGGCGACGTTCAACCAATATAAACGAGTGCTGATTGTCGATTGCATGGTCCAGTTTCAGAAGGACTGGCAACGGAATTACAACTCCAACGTGGATTTTAGCCGACAGGTAAGCGACGGGGATGTTCAGAGGATCAAGAACGCTCTCGCAGCCGAGTTCAAGAAAGTGTTCACCACTGAGCTAAAGAAGGGTGGTTATCAGGTGACCAATAGTCCAGCACCCGACGTCCTCTCACTGCGCCCAGCGATAGTCAACCTGCAAGTGACCGCGCCCGATCTCATGTCGGCGGGCATGGACGTGAACCTCATCGCGTCTGCGGGCTCGGGCACGTTCTATCTCGAATTGTGGGATCCAACCTCGAATACCATCCTTGCCCGAGCGGAGGATGCGGAGGCAGATCAACAACCGTTTGCGGAGCCGGGCAATTCGGTCACGAACCTCGCGGCGGCCGATGCCATTCTCGCCCGCTGGGCCGATGCCCTCGTCAGACATCTTGACGCCGTGCGCGGAAAACCGCCGAGCACCTGAGTGAGGCTGACGGCAGCGGTCCGGCCCTATACGAGGCTTCTAGGGGTTCTCCGCTTCCGGCAATTGAATGGCTGTTCGCGAGTGGAGCGTTTGACCAGGTCGAGGCACAGGCGATTCCTAAACGACCATCGGTGGCAGGTCGCCGACGGGGTGTGGCTGGTCAGCTTCCTGCACTACGATCTTGGTTACTTCGATGACAAGACATGTCGAATCGAGAGTGCAGTGAACCCCTTCGCCGCAAAACTGTCACGCATGTCTCCGGAATGAAATGGGTACCATTTGCCCGGTGTATACCGTTAGCGATGTGACCGGAATAGACCCAAATTGTAGTGGTAGCAGGGGCGTGAGTTGGGCTTCGAGTGCCCTTGATGCTTTTGACGTTGAGATGCGCTAGCACGGGTAAGTCCACTCTCGGTGGATCAGTCTCGAACAGAATTATGAACTGACAGTCAGCAGCAATAGCTATGCGATGACCTTGGCCAGAGGCTCCCAATAGTGTGTTGTCCAACCCGAAGCTAGACTCTCTGCCTCACCTTTGGGAAATCCTACGTGGTCAAATAGGATTTTGCAGTCGGAGCCCTGCTCTACAAGCTCAAACTTTGCAATAGAATAAGTGCCCGGAGGCCAGTCGCCTGCTCGCCAGGCCTGGACAATTCGTACGGCAGGAACGAGCTCGATTTGTCGGCCCGTGATGAATCCACCGAATAGCGCAAACCGACTTCCCGCTTTGCCACTTACCTCTGCGGGCTTATCTGGCAGGTGCATCGCTTGCAGGGCGCCACTGAGCTTTACAACGCGGGTAAACTGCTTGGCCTCTGTAAGAGCTTCGTAAACGCGTATCGGACTTGCAGTGAACACCGGCTCCTGGTGGATCGAATCCGCCGTATGAGATACCCCATCCTCAGCTCCTGCCCAAGCTCCAGTCGAGCCGAGCGCCAAACAGCCAAATACTCCCGAAACCCCAATGATTGCCTGTCGCCGTGTGGTTTTTCTGGTCGGACCGGTGAGAATTGATATATCGCCCATAGTTCACCTCTCAAGGAGTGTATTCAAAGGGGATTACGGCACCGCGTGAAAATCCTTATGGATAATGCCTGATGCGAAGTGCGAAATTCTCAGTAACTTTGGACGCCATATTGAGCGTGCAGCGCGGGAGCGAGATGTGGACTGAGTTTGGAAATGGTAGCCGGGGAGCGACTCGTTGAACATCTGAACGTCGAGTTGTGGTAGCGCATCAGCCCGATTCCCCACAACGACCGCTGCATTTAGTCTGTCTCGAAGACTGGTGCGCTAATCGGCGCGCAACGATGATCGTGTAGCCGAATTAGGTGCCCGTGCCCGTAAGTTTCACCGAACGGCCCCCGCCCCCGCCGTTCACGTCCAGGAAGGCGGTCTTTGCGCCATGCGTGGTCGGCCTGAAAGTTGTCACAAGCGTGCAGGTTGCGTGGGCCGCTAACGAATCGCGGCAATCATCGGTAAACGCGAACTGTCCTGGCGCGGTACCCCTCAGGGCGATGCCCGTGATGACCACGGCTTTGGTGCTGGTGTTCGTCACGATCACCGACTGCGCGCCACTCGAGGCGCCGACCCGACGATTGCCAAAAGCGAGCGCACGCGGGGCGAGGGTGACTACCGACCCCGCGCTCTGGCTGGCGATCGCCACCGAGAAAGGAAAACTCCCGGCCGCGAAGGGCGAACCGGGGACCGGGGTCAAGGCCCCGGTGGAGCTGTTGATGGTATAGGCCGAGACGTTGTCCGCAAACTCGTTTGCGACGTATGCGAACCCGCCCGAGGAGTCCACCGTCACCGAGTTAGGTACGGACCCGGTGGCGAAGGGAGAACCGGAGGTCTCGTGCAAGGCCCCTGTTGTGCTGTTAATAGTATACGCCCAGACTGCGTCATCTCCTGAATCCGCCACGTAAGCGAACGGGCGCAAGGGATCCACCGTTACTGAGACAGCGCTGTTCCCGGCCGCGAAGGGCGAACCGGGGATCTCGAGCAACGCCCCCGTGGAAGTGTCGATGGTGTACGCAGAGATCGTGCTATCAAAGGAATTCGCCACGTAAACGAACCGGCCCGAGGGATCCACCGTCACCGAGTAAGGGCTGAGACCAGCCGCGAAGGGCGAACCGGTGACCGCGCTCAAGGACCCGGTGGAACTGTTGATTGTGTAGGCCGATACGTTGCCATCTGAACAAAAATTTGCCGCGAGGCAACCGTTATTATTTGCTACGTAAGCAAACCGGCCCGAGGGGTCTATCGTTATCGAAAAAGGGTAGCTCCCGGCCGCGAAGGGCGAACCGGAGACCGCGCGCAGGGCTCCCGTGGAGCTGTTGATGGTGTAGGCCGAGACGTTGTTGGAAAGATTCGCTACGTAAACGAACCGGCCCGAAGGGTCGATGGTCACCGATTGAGGGCTGACTCCGGTCGGGAAGGGCGAACCGGGGACCGCGCGCAAGGCCCCGGTCGAGCTGTTGATGGTGTAGGCCGAGACTGTGTTATTGCCGGAGTTCGCCACGTAAGCGAACCGGGCCGAGGGATCCACCGCCACCCAGATAGGCTCGCTCCCTGCCGCGAAGGGCGAGCCGGCGACTGCGCGCAAGACCCCTGTGGTGCTGTTAATTGTATAGGCCGAGACTGTGTCATCTTCCAAATTCGGCACATAAGCGAACCTGGGTGTCGGATTGGCGAAGGCGCTGTTGGCAAACGCGAACGGGAGGCCGAGCGGTAGAGCCAGGGCTGCGCCGAGCATGATCAGTTTTCTTACGATGGCTTCGTGATGTGTTTTCTTCATGGTCGGCATCCCCGGCGCCCAAGGTCCATTTCCCACGATTGGTCTGAATCATGCCGAAGAGGCGATCGCCACCGACAAACCCAATGCGCACTGGCGTGTTACCGCCCGGTAACGCACGGCGCCACAGTTACGCCTTGCGCCATGCCGTTTGACACCACCGAAAGTGAATTTTTCCATGGCCTCTAAGTCAGCGGTCATTTCGCGAGTTGATGGATGAATACGTCGCCTAAACCATCGTTATCGTTGGTCGCCAGGTTGGTGGCTGAGCTAGTAAACACCACGAATCGCCCATCGACGCTGATC
Source organism: uncultured Gammaproteobacteria bacterium (assembly GCA_963795685.1). GTDB lineage: Bacteria > Pseudomonadota > Gammaproteobacteria > Steroidobacterales > Steroidobacteraceae > FEN-1191. The sequence goes on along the minus strand of CAWCJE010000013.1, from coordinate 285,082 downwards.
GAGGGTGCCAGGCTTACGCCGTTAGCCTGACGACGGCCGGTTGGTACGCTCACGCGCTCCGTCACGCCCGTCACTCGATCGTGTACAAAGACATCTTGCCGGTAGTTGCTGTCGTTTGGCACCAAGTTGCTCGCGTACGATGAAAACGCCACGTAGCGTCCGTCGCCGCTGATCGAGGCGAGGTTGCTTTGGGAATTGGCCTGCGCTCCACTGGAACTGACGCTTACACGCTCGGTCAACCCGGTCTGCCGGTCATGCACGAAGATGTCTGGCTCTTTGTTGGTGTCGCCAGGCACTAAGCCGGTCGCGTAGGACTGGAATGCCACGTAACGCCCATCCGCACTGATCGTCGGATTTTCGCTGTGACCCCTGAGGCCTGTCGGCACTCCGCTGGAACTTACGTTGACCCGCTCGGACTGTCCGGTCACCCGATCACGCACGAAGACGTCGGGTTGCTGATTGGTGTCGCCGGCCACAAGATTACTGGCATACGACAAGAACGCCATGTAGCGGCCGTCGGCGCTATACGAGGGACTGATGCTGGGGCCATTGAGTTGCCCGCCAGTGGCATCGACGCTCACGCGCGTCGTCGTCCCCGTCTGCCGATCGCGCTCGAAAATGTCATATTCCCCGTTGGTGTCGCCCGGAACCAGGTTGGTCGCGTACGAATAGAACGCCACATAGCGCCCATCGGCACTGACTGACGGCTCATAGCTGTAATCATTGGCTTCAGTGCCGTTAGTGGTGACGCTTACCCGTTCGGTTTTCCCGGTCTGTCGATCTCGCAGGAAGCAGTCGATCCAGCCGTTGGTGTCGCCCGGTACCAAATTTGAGGCGGCAGAGTAGAAGGTCACGTAGCGTCCATCGGGACTGATCGAAGGCCCGTAACTCTCGTCGTTGGCGGCCCCACTGAGTGCAACGCTCACTCGTTCAGTTTTCCCCGTCTTTCGATCCCGCACAAACACATCGGTCGCTCCAGTTTTCCCGTCCGACAGTATGTTGGGCGAATTGGACGCGAATGCCACATAGCGCCCGTTGGCGCTCACGGATTTCAGAGCTCCACTGCCCCCCGAGGCAGCTGCGGTACCGTCCGCGGTGACGCTGATGAGTTCGGTGTCCCCGGCGGCTGCGTACGCCAGACCTATCGGACCGCCTAAAACGAGGCTGAATGTGGCTGTCATCGATAAATTGAAACGGGTCATTTCGGTTCTCCACTGGACGCAACTTCGCATGGAGTCTCACGCTGAAGTGCAAGGTTTGAGCCACGTTCCGCTAATCCACCAAGGAAGGCAATAAGTAAAACACCCCAATGCATCGTTGAACGTGCGAACCGGCGAAGATTTATGGGAGCGAACTAAGGCGCGTCGATGACGCGCGGCAATTCGGGAACAGTCCGTCAGCGAGAGTTTGCGTACGAAGGGGCGAACGGTCGCGGAGCTCCGAAATACGCATTCAGAGGACTGTTACCGTGTGAAGTGTGCGGTAGCAGTTTCGTGAATATCGGCGGCACAAATGCCCTGCGCGCTTATGGCTGCTCGCGCAACAGGTTCGGCGGCGCCGGTTTCACTAATGGCATCAGAGTTCGGCAGTCACTCCTCGAAGCACGGTTGTGTACACCGATCAAAAATGAACTGCTGCAAGCCGACATGCGTGAGGAGATCGCCCGATGAGTTATCCAGAAGCAGTCCGCCGTCCCTAAGCGCGTCGAACAAACGCTGCGGATCGCGACACTGCATGACCAGGTGGCCAATCTGTCGGATGCCGTGACTTCGGGCGCGCTCCTCCAGCTCCCCGGCCGTGGGCTATCGCCTTGCGGCCGCCGTAGCTCTGGTAGGGATCAAGGATTTCCGCTGGAGGATGGCGCTGCGCGGGCGCTCAATCTCGCCTGTCTTCCTGGTCCTGTTCGCCTAAAAACCAGCGCCGCCAGCTTTTAGGGAAAACACCAAGAAATGTGGGCATGCCGTATAGAGCCTTACCGGGATTGGCTCTGAGTGCATAGGCTCCGGCGCCAACTAGAAAACTTAACCAGATAAGAGCCATCCAGTGATCCAACGCGCCATTGCGCTGGTGGATAGCTAGCAGCACCGCGAAGATAAAACAGAACACGCCGAATCCCAGCCAAGCTTTGGTACGCGGCCTCATGAATATACGCGGCGAGGATGGCGCTCCGGCGGGCCGCCTGATCGTTGGCGACGTTGTTGCCGCAAAAACGATTCTGCCCTTTTGCGACTGAGCATCGTTAGTGGCCGCGCCGGGACTCTCTTAGGGTGACATTCATATAGTTCCGACCTAAAGGCGTTGTGGCGGACCGCTACCACACTTCACGGCGTACTAATGGATGGGTATCTGCTTATGGAATTGAAACGGTGCCGCTTTCCGCAAGATACCTGGTGGCGCAATGTAGATGCCCGTTCGTGGTGACGCAATGCTTGGTTTGAAACCAGTTCACAGACATAGTGATTACATTGCCTGGCCCACGATCGGCTAGCGTGAATTGTGCGCCATTCTCGCTTGATTCTCCATAAAAGTGATCGCCGCCGATCCCCCACACTTCGACATCCAGCAAGAGCGGTTTTTCGCTACGCACTCTGAGCATTACCCGATCTACGGACAATGCCGGCTCGCTGCTCTCAAACCCAACGCAGATACCGGTGCTATATCCGCCGCATCGATAGTAGCCCCGCGGAGAAGCGTAAAAGTCAAAGTCTGTTGCCGATAAGACTGCAGTGGGGAAAAGAAATATCACAAGAATAATGGGTTTCATTTTTATCTCCCGTGTCATGGCCTTTGAGCCTAAAAGACGAGCGAACTGGGCCTGCACCCACGTCTCGAAGGCGGTGTGCAAATCGCAGTGCGCAACAATGAGCGTGTAGCCGATTTAGGTGCCCGTGCCCGTGAGTTTCACTGAACGCAGGCCGCCGCCCCCACCGTTTACGTTCAGGAAGGCGGTCTTTGCGCCTTTCGTGGTCGGCCTAAAATCGCCGCCGGTCCGCCCGTCCCGAAAGCGTACTGGACTGAAGGGTCCACCGTCACCGACCGTTCGGCCCCACTTTCACGGAGGCTCTCTTCGCGTCTGTTTCCTGCGGTGGTGGCTCAGGCGGCGACTACCAGCGGTGCTGCTACTTCACCGTCAGCACCGCGTTGTCATTGATGGATCCAGCCGTGGTCGCGGTGATCGTAGTGTTGCCGGCGGCACGGCCGGTGGCCACCCCTCGGTCAGTGATGGTTGCCTTTGAGGTATTACTGCTGGTCCACACGACGCCCGGAGTTCCTACGACGTTGACGGCCAATGGGGCCGGGGCACTGATCGTCCGCCGATTGCCCAGCTGGCCATAGTTGTCCTGGCCCCAGCATCGCATCACTCCACCCGAGAACAGCGCGCAAGTGAACTCGAATCCCGCCACCAGCCGGGTGGGTCCGTGAATGGCTTGAACAGTGACAGGGGTGTTCGAGCTCTTATGGGTGCCATCACCGAGTTCGCCGTAGAAATTGCCGCCCCAGCATTCAACCGAGCCATTGCGCAGCACGACGCAGTAATGACTTGCACCGGCAGTAATTGCGGTGGCCGTGCTGATGCCGGTCACCAACACGGGAGTGCTCGAATCTGCATTGGAGCCATCGCCGAGCTCGCCATAGAAATTATCCCCCCAGCACTTGACCGCGCCGCTGGAGAGTACGGCACAACTGGACTGGAGGCCGGCCGCGACCGCGATGGCGTTGGCAATCCCGGTAACGGGGACCGGCGTGCTGGAATCGCTCGTCGTGCCATTGCCCAGTTGGCCCTTGGAGCCATATCCCCAGCACCGCACCGACTGGCTGGCCGAAACCGCACAATCGTGTGAGTAATTTCCCGACAGCGCCGTGGCGGTACTGATCCCGGTCACCGAGACCGGGGTGTTTCGATCCGCAAATTTACCATCACCGAGCTGGCCGTGGGTGTCGGCGCCCCAGCACTGGACCGCACCGCTGGCGAGCAGAGCGCAGCTGTGTGCACTACCCAGGGCCAATGCGGTTGCGTTGGCGATTCCGACCACCGCAACCGCCGTACTCATGGCTTGATTCGCCCCGTTGCCCAGTTGGCCGTTGCCATTATTTCCCCAGCACTTGACCGCACCGCTGACCAGCACCGTACAGCCGTGGTCCTGGCCAAGCTCGACGGCTCTTGCGGTTGATATATTCCCGATTGGGCGCGGGGCCAGTGAAGTCCAACTGCCACCACCGACCAAACCGTTGCGGCTATAGCCCCAGCACTCCATGCCACCGCTGCTCAGCGATGCACACGTGGCATAGGTCGCCAGCCCGATGTCGCGAATGTCCGGCCCAAGGGTCTGAGTCGAGCCGTTGCTGAATGTACCCGTCGCGGTGAAGGCTTGCGTCTGCCCGACACTGATCGTGGGAGCGGTCGGCGTGACGGCAATGGACTGCAATGTCGCCGTCGCGCCAAGCGCCGCGTCGGTGACCATTGCCGCGCACAGCACCAGAGCCGTTCTTGAAAACATCATGACGCACTCCTCCCGGTCTAATGCACCCTCAGATCGCCTTTGAATCACTTCTAACGCTGATGAACGAACACGTCCTGGGCATTGTTGTTATCGTTGGCCGCGAGGTTCGAGGCTATGCTGGTAAACGACACGAAATGTCCGTCGACGCTGATCGAAGGGTTCAGGCTTATGCCGTTAGCCTGCCGACGGCCGGTTGGCACGCTTACGCGCTCGGTCACGCCGGTCACTCGATCGTGTACGAAGATGTCTGCCCGGTAATTGGAGTCGTACGCCACCAGATTGCTCGCGTATGACATGAACGCTACGTAGCGCCCGTCGCCGCTGATCGATGCCACGTTGCTTTGCAAGTTGGCCTGCACTCCACTGGAGCTGACGCTGACGCGTTCGGTCCCCCCGGTCTGCCGGTCATGAACGAAGATGTCCATCTCTTTATTGGTGTCGCCGGGCACTAGGCCGATCGCGTCGGATTGAAACACGACGTAGCGTCCATCCGCACTAATCAATGGATTTTCGGTGAAGGCATTCTTTCCGGTCGGGACTCCGCTGGAACTGACGTTTACCCGCTCCGACCGTCCGGTCACCCGGTCCCGTACGAAGACGTCGGGTTGGCCATTGGTGTCATTGGGCACGAGATTGGAGGCGTACGACAAGAACACCAGGTAGCGCCCATCGGCGCTGTACGAGGGACTGATGCTGGGGCCGTTGAGTTGGCCGCCGTTGGCATCCACGCTCACGCGCGTCGTCTTCCCTGTCTGCCGATCGTGCTCGAAAATGTCATATTCCCCGTTGGTGTCACCCGGAACCAGGTTGGTCGCGTACGAATAGAACGCCACATAGCGCCCATCGGCACTCATCGAGGGTTCGTAGCTGAAATCATTGGCTTGGGTGCCGCTTGTGGTAACGCTCACCCGCTCGGTCTTTCGCGTCTGTCGATCGCGAATGAAGCAATCCGCCACGCCGTTGGTATCGCCCGGTACCAGATTTGAGGCGTCAGAATAGAAGGTCACGTACCGTCCATCGGGGCTGATCGAAGGCGCGAAACTTCCATCGTTTGCGCCCCCACGGAGTGCAACGCTCACCCGTTCGGTCGTCCCCGTCCGTCGATCCCGCACGAACACATCGGTCGCAAGGGTTTTCCCGTCCGGCAGGATATCGGGCGAAACTGACGTGAATGCCACGAAGCGCCCGCTGTAGCTTATGGATTTGACAGATCCACTATCCCCGCCTGAGGTAGCTGTGAAACCGTCCGAGGCCACGCTGATGAGCTCGGTGTCCCCGGGGGCAGCGTACGCCAAGCCTACCGGACCGCCTAAAAAGATACTGAATGTGGCGGCCATCGATAAATTAAAACGGGTCATGTCGGCTCTCCTGAGCGCAGCTGGTCGGACACGTCTTCGCGTAGGACTCTAAGTCTGACCTACGCTGCTCTAAACCATGAAGGAAGGCAATACGTGGAACAGAGTACCCACCCAGAGTCGTCTGCGCCTTCGCGATTGTCGTGTCTTGTCGGAAAAGTCCGACGTCACGCTCTTGCAGTGCAGCGCCTTCTCTGTGGCGGGCGTGATCCTGCTCAACGTGTTCGGCGGAAAGGTAGCCATGCGCCAGGCGATCGTCGAGAAGGCGAGTCGCCCTACCTAATCGCTTGTATCGACTTGAGTCGCAGCGTTTTATTGCAGGTCGCGGCTGGCGGCGCCGGCTGTCTCGAATGTGGTAGCGGGGGCCTGAGTTGGATTTTGCCCACTATTGATTTCGTTGATATTGAGATGAGGTCGCTACGCCCAGAATTGAGCCCGCCCTCGGCGTGCGGATCCAGTGCGCCTCACTCAATCCGGAAACTTCAACTCTCGCATGATCGCCTGAAAGCGTGGCTCATTGCGTAGTGGATCGAGTAGCGGTGCAGTTCTCAGCCCGCCCAAGCTCGGGTCACGCAAGCGCAACGCAGTTTCAAGCCAATCGAGTGCCTTGCCGTGATCGCCCCGCTGCGCGTAAATCGTGGCGTGGCCTCAGCCTCTTATTTCAGAACCAGGCTGAAAAAATAACCCTCGTCGTACGTTCCACCATAATAGCTCGCGCCGTAGAAGGTTCCATCGCTAGCTTGCACCAGATTGGTATACGGATCCGAAGATTTCGGGAATGAGTACAGCAAAGTCTCAACGCCCGACGGCGTAAGTTGGAAGAAAGTGCCGCCCTGATTCGTTCCACCACCCATAGTCGTTCCGTAAAAGTTGCCGTCACTGCCCTGGATCAGACTGCCAAAGGGAAAGGCACCGTCAACACCGTTCCCCGGGTTGAAGGTGTAGAGAGTCGTCTCGGCCCCCTCAGGTGTGACCCTGAAAACTGTGCCGAGGGATGTGCTACCGGCGGAGATCGTCCCGTAAAAGTTGCCGTCACTGCCCTGGATTAGCCCAGACGCGGGGGATCCACCACCGTCAGACCCGGAGAAGCTATGGAGGATCGTCTCGATCCCCTCTGGGGTTACTTTGAAGACGGTGCCGCATGTCGTAGTGCCGTTGCCGCAAGTCAGTCCGCCTAGTTCGGTCACGCCGTAAAAGTTGCCGTCATTTCCTTGGACCAGCTGGCCGGTCGGGTTTGCCCCATCAGGCCCTGCATAAGACGTTCCCGAGAAGGCGTACAGGATCGTCTCAACGCCCTGTGGGGTGAGACTAAAGACCGTTCCAGCACCGTTCACTCCGCCGCCGCTGGTCGTCCCGTAAAAGTTACCGTCACTTCCTTGGACCAGTCCTTGCCCGCCGGCACCGTCAGAGCCTCCTTTGAAGGAGTACAGAATCGTCTCAACGCCCCCTGGTGTGAGCTCGAAGACTGTTCCGAGGTTGTACGCTCCGCCCTCATAGGTCGTACCGTAGAAGTTGCCGTCGTTACCCTGAATCAGAATCTCCGGGCCGGAGCCATCGGCGGGAGCTGCGGCAAATAAATGCAGGACGGTCTCCTCGCCCGTCGGAGTGATCTTGAACACGGTTCCGCAGCCGACATAGAAAGGGTTGGTGCTCTGGGATCCGTGGCTGCAGTTGTTGTTGGTGAGGAGGGTCAGTCCGCCAGTAGGCGTCGTACCGTAGAAGTTCCCGTCGATACCCTGAACTAGTGCCCCGGTCACTCCCATTGCATCGGGGGAACGGCTCCCGAAGGAATAGAGGTTTTCCCCAGTCACGGTCAACGGCTTGGGCGGTGGGGCGGTATCGCCACCACCGCCGCCGCAGGCACTCACAACCAGCGCTAAAGCACCGCACAGCAGAATGCCAGCCTTGCTGATGGAATTGCAGGTACTTCGCATCATCTCTTCCCCGCAGAACCTCACGGCCCTCCACCGATGGCCCAACCAGATAGCAGTGTGCGCGTGCGGCAACCGTCGCGCCAAGCCAAGGCGACATAGCCGTAATCTACTGAATAGCCCTAACGGCCAAGGCCTGATTTTGTTGACATTGAGATGCGGTAGCCGGGCGTTGCTATGCGAAATTGCTAAATCTCACCGCCCGTAAGGTTAACGGGCGCCGCAGGCCCTGCTCCCCGCTTCACCTTCAAAACGGACTTCGCGCCCTTCGTCGTTGTCGCAATCGTTTACGTGCCCGTGCCCGTAAGTTTCACCGAACGGCCCCCGCCCCCGCCGTTCACGTCCAGGAAGGCGGACTTCGCGCCCTTTGAGGTCGGTCTGAAAATCGCCTCGAGCGTGCAAGTTCTATAGGCCGCCAACGATTTGCCGCAGTCATCGGTAAAGGTGAACTGCCCAGGAGCCGTACCCCTCAGCGCGATGCCCGTAATGGGTACGATGTTCGGGCTCGTGTTTGTGACGGTCACCGACTGCGCAGCACTCGAGGTGTTGATCGGAAGGTCGCCAAAGGCCAGCGAGCGCGGGGAGAGCGTGAGCACCGAGGTGGTAGTGGCCTGGCTAGCAATCGCCACGGATTGAGGGCTGCTCCCGACTGCGAAGGGCGAACCAGCGACCGGGCTCAAGGCCCCCGTGGAGCTGTCGATGTTGTAGGCAGAGACTGTGTGATCTCCGTCATTCGCCACGTAAGCGAATTGGCCCGACGGGTCCACGGTTACTGAGAAAGGGGCGATCCCGGCCTTGAAGGGCGAACCAGCGATCGCGCGCAAGGCCCCCGTGGAGTTGTTGATAGTGTAGGCCGAGACGCTGCCATCGGATACACCATCGGTTTCATTCGCCACGTAGGCGAATTGGCCCGAGGGGTCTACCGTCACCGCGATGGCGCTGTTCCCTGCCGCGAAGGGCGAACCGGCGATCGGGCGCAACGCCCCCGTCGAGCTGTTGATGCTGTAGACCGAGACGTCTCCGCGCCCGGACACCTGGCCAAAATAATTCGCCACGTAAGCGAATCGCCCTGTGGGATCCACTGTCACCGAGCCCGCCGACCACTCGCCCGCGAAGGGGGAACCGGCGACCGCCTTCAAGGCCCCGGTGGAACTGTCGATGGTATAGGCCGAGACGGTGCCTATGGTGCAAGAAGCGTCGCAATTATTCGCCACGTAGGCGAACCGGCCCGAGGGATCCACTGTCACGGATTGGGGGAGAAACCCACTCGCGAAGGGCGAACCGGCGACCGCCTTCAAGGCGCCCGTGGAGCGGTTGATGGTGTAGGCCGAGACGTTGTCTCCATAATAATTCGCCACATAAACGAACCGGCCCGACGGGTCCACGGTCACCGAGATGGGGAGGCGGCCGGCCGCAAAGGGCGAGCCGGCGACCGGACGCAAGGCCCCCGTGGAACTGTTGATGGTGTAGGCCGAGACGTTGCCTAGTGAACTAGAGGGGTCATAATTCGCCACGTAAGCGAAGCGGCCCGACGGGTCCACCGTCACGGAGTCTGGGGTATTGCCAGCCGCGAAAGGTGAGTCGGCGATCGCGCGCAAGGCCCCCGTGGAGCCGTTGATGGTGTAAGCCGAAACCTTGCCTTTACAACCGTCGCACCAATTCGCCACGTAAGCGAACTTGGGTGTCGGAGAAGCGATGTCCTGCGCCCACGCCATCCCGCAAGCCATGCCCAACACGATTGTCATTAGCCATATCCGGCAGGATGGCGTGCGTAACACCGGGCCGCCCTTATAGCTGCCGCGACCGGTTGAGCGCGAAAGTAACGAATATGCATTCACAGAGATCCCCAATTCGTTTCAATGTACCCGACTTGCTCATCCTGTGTTCTTAATTTCTGCATCCGCTTAGGGTGCTCAAATTAGGAAAGTGACCGTCGACATTGACGTGCAGGAAACTGACTTCGCGCCCGTTCGTCGTCGTGGCAATCGTTTACATGCCCGTGCCCGTGAGTTTCACCGAACGGCCCCCGCCCCCGCCATTCACGTCCAGGAAGGCGGTCTTTGCGCCTTTCGTGGTCGGGCTGAAAGTGGCCTCGAGCGTGCAGGTTCTGTAGGCCGCCAACGATTTGCCGCAATCATCGGTAAAGCTGAACTGCCCTGGATTCGTACCGCGCAGCGCAATCCCCGTGATGGCCACGGCGTTGGCGCTGGTATTCGTCACGGTCACCGACTGCGCGGCGCTTGAGGTGTTGACCGGCAGATTGCCAAAGGCGAGCGAGCGCGGGGTGAGCATGAGGACTGAGGTATTCGTTTGGGCCCGGCTGGCTACTGCCACCCAGTAAGGGGCGGTGCTGGTCGAGACGGGCGGACCGGCGATTGCGCTCAAAGCGCCCGTGGAGCTGTTGATGGTAAAAGGCGAGATCGTGTCGTCTCCGATATTCGCAACGTAAGCGTACTGGCCTGAGGGGTCCACCGCCACCGAGATAGCGCCGTTCCCGGCCTCGAAGGGCGAACCGGCGACCGGCCTTAAGGCTCCTGTAGTGGCGTTGATGCTATAGGCCGATACGTTGGTGGCACGGTCATTTGCGACGTAAACGAAACGCCCAGAAGGGGTCGCCGCTACCGACCGAGGGCCGATTCCGGCAGCGAAGGGTGAGCCAGCAATCGCCCTCAGGGCCCCGGTGGAGCCATTGATAGCGTATGCCGAGATGCTGTTTCCATAGAAATTAGCCACGTAAGCGAACTTGCCCGAGGGCTCCACCGTCACCGACCAAGGGGCGTCCCCGGCCGCAAAGGGTGAGCCGGAGACCGCGCTCAAGGCCCCCGTGGAGCTGTTGATGGTGTAGGCCGAGACGTTGTTCCCATTCAGATTTACTACGTAAGCGAACCGGCCCGAGGAGTCTACCGTTACCGCGACTGGTTGAGCTCCGGCCAGGGATGGCGAACCAGCGACCGAGCTCAAGGCCCCCGTAGAGCTGTTAATGGTGTAGGCCGAGACCGTGTTATCTCCATAATTCGCCACGTATGCGAATTTACCTGAAGGGTCTACCGTCACTGCGTTAGGGCTTCTCCCGGTCGGAAACGGCGACCCGACGACCTTTCTCAAGGCTCCGGTGGAGCCGTTGATCGCATAGGCCGAGACGGTGTCACCACCGTTATCTACTACGTAGGCGAACCGGCCCGACGGGTCCACCGTCACGGACAGAGGGATGGCTCCGGCCGCAAAAGGCGAACCGGCGACTTCCCTCAGAAACCCTGTGGCGCTATTGATGGTGTAGGCCGAAACGCTGCCTCCTTGAGAATTGGCGACGTAAGCGAACTCCGGATCGGCGAAGGCACGGTTGGCGAATGCGAACGGCAGGCCGAGCAATAGCGTCAGGGCTGCGCCGAGCATGAGCAGTTTTCTCACGGCAGTTTCGTGATGTGTTTTCTTCATGGTCGGCATCCCCTAAAATCGTTTTGTAGCTCGGCGTGCCCCAGGCGCAGCGAGACTCGATTTCGACCCGCCTCACAGTTGGGTTCAAGGTGCGCGCGCATTTACGTTTTTCGAGCATGAGCCGACAGCACATCTTGTCAAGTCGGACAATACCTACCATGGCGAAGCACGACCCCCTTCGCCAGCACCTCGGCCTTCTTCGGCTTGAGCTGTCGGTGTGGTGGCTGCCCGGTAACCCACAGCAGAACGGACGACACGAGCACATGCACCTCACGCTCAAGAAGGAAGCCACCAAACCGCCCGGTAAAAACTTCCTGCAGCAAAAGGCCCGCTTCGATCAGTTCATCGAGGACTATAACCACGAGCGCCCCCACCAGGCGCTCGGCATGAAGTACCAGGCCGAACTCTACCGTTCCTCACCGCGCCCCTACACGGGTGCCTGAGCTCGAGTATCCACTGCACGATCGCACTCTCACGGTCACCCAATGCGGGCGCATATGCTTTGGGCGCCGCAAGATCAACCTTAGTGCGGTGTTCGCGGGCCAGAACGTAGGACTTCGGGAAGTCGCTGAGCGCATCTGGCTGGTCACCTTGATGCACTACGACTTAGGCTTCTTCGATCACGAATCGGCGCGCGTCGAATGCGCACCGAACCCCTTCAGTGCTAAGGTGTCAACCATGTCTCCGGTATAAACCGTCAGCCATGTGACCGGAATGGGCCTGTCAAATTTGGTAGCGGGGGAGCGATTTGTTGAACATCTCAACGTCGAGCTGAGGTAGTTCAATCCGGAAACTTCAATTCCCGCATCACGGCCTGGAAGCGCGGCTCTTTGCGCAAGGGGTCCAGGAGCGGATCGGTCTTCAGATACCCGAGGCCCGGATCCCGCAGCCGCAGCGCCGTCTCGAGCCATTCGAGCGCCTTCGCCCGATTGCCCCACTGCGCATAGATCGTGGCGTACTGGTAGGCCGCAGCTATCGCCCATGGCCGCCTTCAGTTTCGCAAGCTCGGCTTCCGCATCCGCGTGCCGGCCGAGCTTGTCATAGATCACCGCGAGGCACTGTTGACTCTCCCAGTAGTCCGGCTTCGTCTCGCATGAGGCGCGCGCGCTCTCAAGATCCCCGAGCCCGTAATAGGCGAGCCCGCGCTCACGCGTAGGCCGCCTTGTAGTCGGGATCAAGACTGATGACTTCTGCGAAAGGCCGCAACCGCCTCCTGCATAGCGGCGGGCTGCATACAGCGCCAGGCCGAGCGCAGTAATGGCTGGCGCGAGCGAGCGGGTCGAGCACGACGGCGCGGCGGGCGGCCGCAACGCCCGCATCGAAGTGCCCCATGTAGGCGGCAAATTGCGCCGCTGACTCGCAAAACCTGTGCATTGCCCGGCGCGAGCGCGAGGGCGCGCTCGTATTCCTCGCTCGCCTGCGTGAAGTCGAGGTGTTCTCTCGAAACTACCGCCAATGCGAGGTGGGCCTGGGCCAGATCCGGCGCGAGCGCAAGCGCCTGGCGCGCATCCGCTTGCGCCTTGTCAAAGCCTTCACGCACCGCCGCTGCGGTCTCGGCCTCCGCGGCGAGCGTAGCAAGAGCGATCGATCGGCCGGCGAACGCGAGCGCATAGTGCGGATCCAGGCGGATCGCTTCCGTGTACGCGGCAATCGCGGCGGGGAGGTCTTTGGAGTCGCGTATCGAGCGCGCCGCCTTGGCCCCGCGCAGATAGGCATCGAAGGCGGCCGGATTGCTGCGTCCCGCCGAGCTCGACTTTGGCTGCGACATCCCCGAGGAGCGTGACTTTCAGTGCTCCGGCCACGGCGGTGGCGATCTCGGTCTGGAGTTTCAGCACATCCCCTAAGTCCCGGTCATAGGTCTTCGACCACAGGTGAAACCCCGTGACCGCATTGATCAGCTGCGCGGTGATGCGGATTGTGTTCGCTGAGCGCCGCACGCTCCCTTCGAGGACCGCCCCGACGTTGAGCTTGCGGGCGATCGTGCCAATGTCGGTGTTCTGGCCCTTGAAGGAGAACGCGGAGGTGCGGGCCGCGACCTGCAATTCGTTGATCTCGGCCAGGGAGTTGAGCAGCTCCTCGGTGAGCCCGTCGGAGAAGTACTCCTGCTCCTTGTCCCCGCTCATGTTCACGAACGGCAGCACCGCGACCGAGTGCGGCGGAGGGGCGAAGGCTGCGGACTTTGGGGCCCAAGGCTTTTCGAGGGCGAGATAGGCCACCGCTGCCAAGACCACTGCCACCGCCGCCATCGGTAGCGCGCGCCTCGACCAACTTGAGCCCTGTGGCCTGCCGACAGCGGGTGCGCCCGTTAACGGTGCGTGCGGTCGAGATGTGGTTGAGGTCTCGCCCGACAGCAGACGCTGCATACGCTCTACGAACGCGGGGGGCGTTTCCCCTGCGGGAAGGCGTGTCCACTGCAGCTCTCTGAATTTCTCCGGGATAGTCGGGTCTTGCTCCGACGTGCCGTCTATGACGACAGGAACAAGAAACGCCTTGACCTCAGCCATGTCGTGGGTCCGATCGACGGCCAGTCTCCACTCCCGGCGGAAGTAGCCTTCGAGCCGCTCGTGCGTGTGCTGGGAGATGATCGGCACGAATAACGCACAATCGTGGATCTGCTGGCGGATGGAGCGGTCCCAGGCATCACCGCCGCGCAGCTCGCTCTTGTCGAGCCAGACCTCAACGCCCGCCGCCCGGAGTGCATCGCAAATGCGCTGGGCCGCCTCGGCATCCTGCGAGGCATAGCTCAGAAAAACGGCCGCGGCTGGTGCGCTCGACTCCCCCGTCATCCTCATCCTTTATTGATCTTGTACCGGCCGAGCGAGAATGCCCTGAGCGGCCGGTCTAAGGCAAGGTCGCGGCGAGACCTTGATTTGCTACGGCTCAGGTTTGGCGGTCGGGGTCTCGAAAGTGGTAGCGGGGGTAGGATTTGAACCTACGACCTTCGGGTTATGAGCCCGACGAGCTGCCAGACTGCTCCACCCCGCACCTGAAGGGCCGCGCATTCTACACCAAACCTGTCGAATGAAAAGCCGGGGTCGACACCGCCTGAGTTTACCGAAAATTACGGGACGTGTAGGGCGGGCGTCCCTGCCCTCCTGCTACCCAATCAGGCTCGCACAGAGCGCCAGTAACGCATTGGGCATGATCCCTAAGGCAAGTACGGCGAGCACATTCAAAGCGACCGCACCGCGGGTCATAGATTGGCGCGCAATGGGGCTCTGAGATCGGCCAGCGTCGAAATACATGAACCAGACGACTCGAAGATAGTAGTAGGCTCCTACGACCGAGGCCAAGACGGCAAGCGTGGCAAGCCCCGTATGATGCGTGTGAAGCAGCGCCTGGATGATCCACAGCTTGGCCCAAAATCCGGCAAAGGGCGGGATCCCCGCCGTGGAAAACATCAACATCAGCATGAGCAGCGCCAGCATCGGATCGCGCGCGGCCAGTCCCTTGTAGTCGTCCAGCTCCTCGGCTTCCCCGTCGTTCCGTGCCGCCAGCAATACGACAGCAAAAGATCCCAGAGTGGTCAGCACGTAGATCAGCGTGTACGCAAGCGCCGCACGGTAACCTCCGGCATCGGCCGAAATGAATCCCAAGAATATGAAACCCACATTCGCAATGGCCGAATACGCGAGCATTCGACGGATCGTGGCCTGCGCCAGCGCAATCAGGTTCCCGGCCAGGATCGACAACACGGCCAGTGCCGTAAGGATCTGGACCCACAGGGTCGGATCCGCGCCCAGACCGTAAGTCAGGAGCCGGATCACCAGGGCGAATGAGGCCAATTTGGGCGCCGTGGAAACCAGTAGCGCGACGCTGGCCGGGGCGCCCTGGTATACGTCCGGGATCCACATGTGAAACGGCACCGCCCCAAACTTGAACGCGACCGCCACCACGATGAACGTCACGGCAATGACGAATCCCGCCCCGTGAGCGGCATTGACGGTGGCGAGCTTATCCAGGCTTAACGTGCCGGTCAGGCCATACAGCATCGACATGCCGTAAAGCAAAGTGCCCGAGGCAATGGCGCCGAGGACGAAATACTTGATGGCCGCTTCAGCAGAAACCCCCGAATCGCGATCAAACGCGACCAGCGCATACAACGACAGCGCCAGCAGCTCCACGCCCAGATAAACGGTCAGCAGGTTATTGGCCGACACCAGAATGCAGATCCCCAGAAGTGCCGTCAGCGCCAGCACCTGATATTCGCCCCCGCTGATCGCGCGGCGGGCCAGGTAAGCCTGGGAGTAAAACAAGGCCAGCCCGACGCTGAGGAACGCGGCCAACTTGAGAAACAGCCCGAGCCGGTCGGCCACGTAGAGCCCATCGAAAAGCACCGTGCGTTCCGGGACAAAGCCCATCGTGACGGTAAGCCAGGCGCAGACCGCCAAAAGCACCAGGGTCAGGACCGGAGTGAGCTGGCGCCGCGCCGTGCCCGCGAACACATCGACCAGCAGCACGATGCAGATGGTGATACCGAGCGAGATTTCCGCGATCGCCGGACGCAGTGCCTCGAAAGTCATGGCCGTTGGGTTCATCGCTAGCCCGCCGGTATCTTGCTGATGGACAGTTGCTGCAGCAGATGCTGGGCCGATACTTCCATGGTGCGCACCAGCGGCGCCGGCCACAGGCCCACCAGGAGCACGGCCCCCGCCAGCGTCGCCAGCACCAGGAATTCGCGGCCGTTGAGATCCTTCATGCCCGCGACCTGTTCGTTGGCCACCGGACCGAAGATCACCCGCTTGACGAGCCAGAGCGTGTAGGCCGCCCCCAGAATCAAAGTAGTGGCCGCCAGCAGCGCATACCAGAAGTTCGCTTTGTAAGCGGCGAGAATGACCAGGAACTCCCCGACGAAGCCTGAGGTACCCGGAACTCCGGCATTGGCCAGCGCAAACAAAACCATCAGGGCGCCAAACTTGGGCATCACGTTGATGACGCCGCCGTAAGAAGAGATCTCCCGACTGTGCAGCCGGTCGTACATGACGCCGATGCACAGGAACAACGCCCCGGAAATCAATCCGTGCGAGATCATCTGCACCATCGCCCCGTCCAAGCCATTGACCGCCCCGCTGAGCGCGCCGGTGGCCCCCTGGATGTCGAAGGCCAGAAACGCGCCCAGGGTGACAAATCCCATGTGCGCAACGGAGGAGTACGCGATGAGTTTCTTCATGTCGGTCTGCATCAGGGCCACAAAACCGATATAGACCACGGCGATCAGGGACAACCCGATGACCAGCCAATCCAGTTCTCGGCTGGCGTCCGGCGTGATCGGCAGGCTGAAGCGCAGCAGACCGTAGCCCCCCATCTTCAGCATGATGGCGGCCAGGATGACCGAGCCGCCCGTGGGCGCTTCCACGTGCGCATCCGGGAGCCAGGTATGCACGGGCCACATCGGTACCTTGACGGCGAAGGCCACCAGGAACGCCAGGAAGATCCAGCGCTGCTCGTTCAATCCGAGCGGGAGCGACTGGAATCCGGCAATGGTGTAGTCGCCCGATTGCAGGTACAGATAGATCAGCGCCACCAGCATCAGCACCGATCCCAGGAACGTGTACAGGAAGAACTTCAAGGTCGCGTACACGCGCCGCGGCCCGCCCCAAATCCCGATGATCAGGAACATCGGGATCAGCATCGCTTCCCAGAAGAAATAAAACAGCAGCGCATCGAGGGCGCAGAACACCCCGATCATCAGGCCCTCGAGGATCAGGAAGGTGGCGTAGTACTGGGCCACGCGCTTTTCGATGACGCTCCATCCGGCAATGACGACCGGCACCGTCATGAACGCCGTCAATGCAATCAACGGCAGCGAAATGCCATCGATCCCGAGGTAATACTCGGCGTGGAGCTGGCGGATCCAGCTGACGCGCTCGATGAATTGGTACGCCGCGCTCGTGTGGTCATAACCCTGCCAGAGCGGGCACGCACAGCAGCAATGTGGCGAGTGATACCACCAGTGCCAGCCAGCGCGCCAGACCGGCGCGCGTATCCCCGAGCGCGAGCACGGCCAGGCCGCCACCGATCGGGAGCCAAATGAGCCAGGAAAGTAAGCCTGCGCCGTGCATGAGGTGATGGTTCCTCTAGACCCGAACCAGGAACCAGCCCAGCAGCAGCACCAGACCCACGATCATCCAGAACGCATAGGAATACAGGAACCCGCTCTGGATCAGGCGGGCGCGCCCCGCAAACCAGGCCACCGCGCCGGCCGAGCCATTGACCAGCGTGTTGTCGATCACCGCCTGATCGCCGCCGCGCCACAGCGCCAGACCCAGACCGCGACCGGCTCGCGCAATGACGTTTTCGTTGAACCAGTCGAAGTAATATTTGTTGACCAGCAATCGATACAGCCACGCAGCCCGTTGCTGGATCGTGTCCGCCTGATCGGGCCGTCGAAGCACGAAGTGCCAGGCGCAAAGCACCCCTGCCGCGGCAAGCCACAGAGGCAACGTAGTGATCGAATGCAGGGCGAATGCCGTCGGCCCCGGGAATTCACGCGCCGATCTCGGCCACCACGTTGTGGGTATCCAGGATCTGGATGGCGCCGCCGAAAAAGCCGCCGAACAGCACCGGCGTCACGGTCATGAACCCGATCAGCAGCGAGGGAATCGCCAGCGCCACCAGCGGTCCCTTCATGTTCCAGCCCACGTCGTGAAAGTGCTCTTCGCGCGTGATGATCAAGGCGCGAGGGGCCATGGAAGGTCATGAAGATCAGACGGAAGGTGTACAGCGCGGTGACGAACACGCCCGCCGTCACGCAGAAATAGGCGTAGCCGGATCCGGCACGGTGCGAGTCGCGCACCGCATCGATCAGGATGTCCTTGGAATAAAACCCTGAGAAGAACGGCGTGCCGATCAGTGCGAGCGCGCCAATGAGGCAGGTCCAGTACGTGACGGGCATACGGTGCCGGAGCCCGCCCATCTTGCGCATGTCCTGCTCATGGTGCATGGCGACGATGACCGCGCCGGCGGCCAGGAACAGCAGCGCCTTGAAAAAGGCGTGGGTCATGAGGTGGAAAATCGCCACGTTGTAGGCCGATACCCCCAGCGCCACGGTCATGTAGCCGAGCTGCGAGAGCGTGGAGTACGCGACCACGCGCTTGATGTCGTTATTGACGATCCCCAGAAACCCCATGAATAAGGCGGTCGTCGCGCCGATGATCGTGACAAAGGACAGCGCGGCCTCCGAATGTTCAAACAGCGGCGACATGCGCGCGACCATGAATATGCCGGCCGTCACCATGGTGGCGGCGTGGATCAGGGCCGAAATCGGCGTCGGGCCTTCCATCGAATCGGGCAGCCACACATGGAGCGGCACCTGAGCCGACTTGCCCATGGCGCCGATAAACAGGCACACGCAGATGACGGTCAGGGCCGGCCAGCCCGCCGTCCCGGGCACATGCAGGGTGTGCGAGGCAATCTGCGGGGCCTGAATGAAGGCGGCCTGATAGTCGAGCGAACCGGTGTAGTACAGCACCCCGGCGATGCCCAGCAGGAAACCGAAGTCACCCACCCGGTTTACCAGGAACGCCTTCAGGTTGGCGAATATGGCGCTCGGCCGGGTGTACCAGAAACCGATCAGCAGGTACGAGACCACGCCCACCGCCTCCCAGCCAAAGAACAGCTGCAGGAAGTTGTT
The DNA here is from genome assembly GCA_963795685.1 of uncultured Gammaproteobacteria bacterium. Classification (GTDB taxonomy): domain Bacteria; phylum Pseudomonadota; class Gammaproteobacteria; order Steroidobacterales; family Steroidobacteraceae; genus FEN-1191. The sequence goes on along the minus strand of CAWCJE010000013.1, from coordinate 266,226 downwards.
GGACATCACCAGCATCAGCATCGCAAAGGTGAACAGGGAGATGTACGCGAAGAACCGCTGGTAGCCCGCGTCCTCGTGCATGTACCCGATCGTGTAGATGTGCACGCACAGCGAAACGAATGTAACGACCGCCATCATCAAAGCGGAGAGCCTGTCGATGAGGAATCCCACGCGCATCGGCACCTCATCGCTCACCAACCAGGTGTACACCGTGCCGTCAAACCCGGCCCAGCCGTGCAGCAGCGCATACAGCACCTTAAGCGACAGGAAGCAGGACACCCCCACCGCGCATATCGTCACACCCGCCGAGGCCGCGCGGCCGATCAGCTTGCCGCCCAGTCCGGCAATGATCGCCGCCGCCAGCGGCAGCATCGGGATGGCCAAAAGCAGGAGTGGATTCAAGGTCAGCCGCGCAATGTGTTCAGATCTTCGACGTTGATGCTGCGGCGTTCACGAAACAGCACCACCAGAATGGCCAGCCCGATCGCCGATTCGGCGGCCGCCACCGTGAGTATGAAAAACACGAACACCTGGCCATCGAGCTGGCCGAGGAATCGCGAGAAGGCGATGAAATTGAAATTCGCCGACAGCAGGAGCAGCTCGATGCACATCAGCAGCAAAAGGACATTCTTTCGGTTGATGAATATCCCCGCCACCGACAGCGCGAACAGGACCGCCGATAAGGTCAGCATGTGCCCTAGGGTAATCATTGGGGTGTTTCGCCGGGCTTGATTTTGACCATGCGCAGCCGATCGGCCGCGCGCACAGCCACCTGCGCGTCGATATCCTGCACTTTCAGGCCGCGACGCGGACGCAGCGTCAGGGAGATTGCCGCAATGATGGCCACCAGCAACAGCAAGGCAGCGATCTCGATCGCATAGGCGTAGCGCGTGAACAGAGCCGTCCCCAGCTCGGTCGCATTGCTGTAACCGGCTGGCAAGGGCGCGGCCCCGCGTGTGACGTCCAGTCCCAGGCGCCGCTGCACGATGACCCCGACAATCTCAGCGATGACCGTGATCGTTACGATCCAGCCCAGCCACGCGTAGCGGGTAAACCCGCGCTTGAGCTCCTCGACATTGATATCGAGCATCATGACGACGAACAGGAACAGCACCATGACGGCCCCGACGTACACCAGCACCAGCACGATCGCGAGGAATTCGGCCTCGATCAGCATCCACAACACGGCGCTGGTGAAGAAGCACAGCACCAGGCTCAACGCCGCATGCACCGGATTGCGCGTCGTGATGACACCCACACCGGCGGCCACCAGAATCGTGGCAAAGCTGTAGAACAATACCGAAACCAGCATTTCCCTCTGCTCCCCTCTACACGTCTAGCGGTAGCGCGCGTCGGCGGCCTTATCCGCGCTGATCATTGCCTCGTACCGCTCACCGACCGCCAGCAGTTTATCCTTGGTCATGATGTTCTCGCCGCGGTGCTCCATGTGATATTCGTGGATCCGCGTTTCGACGATCGCATCCACCGGGCAGGCCTCCTCGCAGAACCCGCAGTAAATGCACTTGAACAGATCGATGTCATAGCGGGTCGTGCGCCGCGTGCCGTCGGCGGCAATATCCGAATCAATCGTAATCGCCAGTGCCGGGCACACCGCTTCGCACAGCTTGCAGGCGATGCAGCGCTCTTCGCCGTTAGGGTAGCGGCGCAAGGCATGCAGACCACGGAAACGCACCGACTGCGGAGTTTTCTCTTCCGGATAATTGATGGTGATTTTTCGACGGAACAACGAGGTCAAGGTGACCGACAGGCCCTTGAGCAGCTCCCAGAGCGTGAAGGTCTTGATGGTGTTTGATATGCCCATACCGATTTCCTCAGGCGCTCCACGGACCGACGTGATACCAGGCCAAGACGCCCTCGACACCAATCCACAGGATCGTGATCGGGATCAGGACCTTCCAGCCCAGTCGCATGATCTGATCGTATCGATAGCGTGGAAACGTGGCGCGAATCCAAAGGAAAACGCACAGCAGCAGGAAGATCTTCAGGACCAGCCAGTGCGTGCCATCGCCCAGCAGCGCCCCAAGCACGGGGACGGCGCGAATCGGATGGCCGAGCGCGAGATAGCCGTCCGCCGGACTGAGCCACCCTCCGAAGAAGAACACCGAAGTCAGGGCCGCCACCAGGATCATGTTGGCGTATTCGGCCAGGAAGAACAGCGCAAAACCAATGCCCGAGTATTCGACGTGAAAACCGGCGACGATCTCTGACTCGCCTTCCGCGACGTCAAAAGGGGCCCGGTTGGTCTCGGCCACGCCCGAAATAAAATAGACCATCAACAGAGGAAACAACCAGAACCAGTTCCAGGCCAGAGCGCTGCCGTGCTGGCGAGCCACAATGGTTCCCAGATTCAACGATCCCGACACCATCAACACACCCACGAGCGCAAATCCCATCGCGATTTCGTAGGCGACGATCTGTGCCGCCGAGCGCATGGCGCCTAAGAACGCGTATTTCGAGTTCGAGGCCCAGCCCGCGAGGATCACCCCGTAGACCCCCACCGAGGTCAGCGACAGTACGTAGAGCAGTCCGGCGTCGACATTGGCGATGGCAAAACGAGGGGCGATCGGAATCACCGCCCAGGTGGCAAAAGCCGGGATCAAGGTGATGGCTGGCGCCAGCCGAAACAACACCTTGTTGGAGCGCTCGGGCGTGACGACTTCCTTGATCAGCAGTTTGACTACATCGGCGAAGGGTTGGCCGATGTACTCGGTGTGCGGAATGCCAAACAGTCGCACCCGGTTGGGCCCCCGACGCATCTGCATCCAGCCGATCAGTTTGCGCTCCCACAGCGTCAGATACGCCACGCAGATGATCAGCACGACGGTCAGCAGCAGGATGAAGGCGGTCGAGTGCGCGAAGGCCGGCAACGCCAGCCATTGGCTCGAAATCCAGTTCGTGGCCTTCGTCACGGCCGAAACTCCACGGCCGGTTCAAGCGCGATGCGTGTCAGCTGCAAGGAGGTGGCGCGTCGCAGGATCGGATCCACCTGGTACATGGGCACATCGCGCAGCAATTCGATCTTCCGGGCGGCATCGGGCGCAAAGTCCGCCGAATACTCCTGCTTGGGGGCCTGGTCGAAGGCAGCGCGCAACTCATCGCGGACCTGCTCGGAGGACTGGTATTCGAAATTGGGGATATCAAGGAGGTTCCCCAGTACCCGAAGGATCTTCCAGGCCGGTCGTGCCGCACCCGGTGCTCGTGCGGCGCCGCCGAAACTCTGCCAGCGACCCTCAAGATTCACAAAGGTGCCCGAGCCTTCGGCAAACGCGGCGGCGGGCAACAGGACCTGCGCGACCTCCAGCATGGCCGGTGAGGCAAATGCGGTGACGGCGACCACAAAGGGGGCGTTCTCCAGCGTGACCAGCGCCTGGGGCAGTGCGCAGTCGGCCCAGGGTTCCGTGCCGAGCAACACATAGGCGGCCAATGGGCGCTCGAGCATATCGAGGACATTCTTGCCGCGGGCGCCGCGGAGCTGACCGGCCGGGGCGCGATGCGGCACGCAGCCGGCGATATAGCCCCCGGCGGCGTTGGCGCCTTCGAGCAGCTCTCCGAATGCGGCGCCGGTGATTCTCGCCAGTTCGCGTGCCAGCACGCGCATTTCCGCGTACGCCGAATGGCGCAGCGCCAGCGCACCGAGCCATATGACTCGCCGGCCCGTGCTCAATGACTCGGCGATGGCCCGATGTGAATCGTTGACCGTGACATTCGCCAGCAGGGGCGCGATGAGACGGGAGGCTTCCGACCCACGGGCCATCAGCGTGGCCTGCAGTACCGCGGCGAGCTGCGCGGTCATCTGTGAGGGCGAGGCGTTCAGCGCCTGAGCGATGGGGAAAAAATATTTGTAGGGCGCCGGTTGCAAGACCGATACGCGCGCGCCGCGAAGAGCCGCCTTGCGCACGCGGTGCGCCAGCATCGGGATCTCGGCGCGCAGGTTCGCTCCGACAATAAACAACGCATCCAGGTGGTCCACATCAGCCAGCGGCATGCCTATACCGGGCACGCCGGCATCGCTCCCCTGGTCACGGAAGTCGCGTTGCCGCAAACGATGGTCGATGTTGTCCGACCCCAGGCCCTGCGCCACGCGGCCGAGCAGGTACATTTCCTCCAGCGTGCTCGAGGGATGCGCGAGAAAGCCCAGGTCCTTGCCGCCCCCGGCCGCTGCGGCCTCCTTCAGGCCTTTGGCCGCCGTGCTCAAGGCCGTGTCCCAGTCCGTGTCCAGCCAGCTGCCATTGCTCGCGCGGATGCGAGGCGTCAGCAAGCGATCCTCGGCGCTAAGGCCCTGGTAGCTGAACCGATCGCGATCCGCGATCCAGGTCTCGTTGATTTCCTCGCAGGGCTGGGGGACGACCCGCATCAGCTGACCCCGCAGCACGTGGCCGTAGAGCCGGGTGCCGAAGCCATCGTGTGGCGAGATGAGCGGGATCTGGGTCATTTCCCAGGCCCGCGCCTGGAAGCGGAACGGCTTGCTGTTCAAGGCCCCTACCGGGCACAGGTCGATGATGTTGCCCGACAACTCATGATCGACGCTGTGTTCGATGAACGTGCCGATCTGCATGTTCTCGGCGCGCCCGGTGGTGCCCAATTCCTGGATTCCGGCGATGTCCTGGCCAAACCGCACGCAGCGCGTGCAGTGTATGCATCGGGTCATGTCCGTGGAGACGAGCGGCCCGAGGCTCAAATCCTTCACCACGCGCTTTCGCTCGTTGTAGCGCGAGATGTCGCGACCGAAGCCCACCGCCAGATCCTGCAGCTCGCACTCACCGCCCTGGTCGCAGATCGGGCAATCGAGCGGATGGTTGATCAGCAGGAACTCCATCGTCGCTTTCTGCGCCGCGATCGCCTTGGGCGAGCGCGTGTAGATCTTCATGCCTTCGGCGACCGGCGTGGCGCAGGCGGGCATGGGTTTGGGGGCCTTTTCGACCTCGACCAGGCACATGCGGCAGTTGGCCGCGATCGGGAGCTTGTCGTGGTAGCAAAACCGGGGAATGTAGGCGCCATTCGCGTCGGTGACGCGGATGATCATCTCCCCTTTGGGGGCCTTGACGGCCACGCCGTTCACCTCGATGTTGACGAGCTCGGCGCTCACGCGGCCGCCTTCGAGTCCGGAGCGACGATGCTGCGGCCCGCCGTGATCGACCATGAACTCGAACTCATGGCGGTAATGCTTCAGGAAGCTCTGCACCGGCCAGGCGGCGGCATCCCCGAGCGCGCAAATCGTGTGGCCCTCGATGCGATTGGCCACATCCAGCAGCAGCCCGACGTGCTCGCGTGTGCCCTGGCCGGCAATGATCCGCCTCAGGGTGCGTGTGAGCCAGCCCGTGCCCTCGCGGCAGGGCGTGCACTGGCCGCAGGACTCCGACATATAGAATCTCGACAGACGCTCGAGCATGCGCACCATGCAGGTTGTCTCGTCCATGACGATGACCGCCGCCGAACCCACACTGGAGCCGATGGCCTTGAGCGAGTCGTAATCCATGTTGACCTTCAGCATGGTCTCGCCCGGCACCACGGGCACCGAAGATCCGCCCGGGATTACGGCCTTGATCTTGCGGCCCTTCCAGATTCCGCCCGCCAGAGCGAGCAGATCGGTAAATGGGATGCCCAGCGGGACTTCGAAGTTTCCCGGACGCTCGACGTGGCCTGAGACCGAGAAAATATTGGTGCCGCCCGAGTTCTGCGGACCCAGCGCGGCAAACCACTGCGGACCCTTGCGCAGGATCGTGGGGACCGAGGCGATGCTCTGGCAGTTGTTGATGGTCGTCGGCGCCCCGTAGAGCCCAAAGGCGGCCGGGAACGGGGGCTTGAAGCGCGGCTTGCCCTGCTTGCCCTCGAGCGAATCCAGGAGTGCGGTTTCCTCCCCGCAGATGTACGCTCCGGCACCGACGAAAGTGTGCAGGTCAAAATCGACGCCCGACCCCTGGATGTTCTTGCCGAGCAGGCCGGCGGCATAGGCTTCGCGCACCGCGTCCTCGAAACGCGGGACCGGTTCGCCCAGGAACTCCCCGCGGATATAGTTGTAGCCGACCGTCGCGTTCATCGCATAACCGCCGATCGCCATGCCCTCGATCAGCGCGTGCGGGTTGTAGCGCAGGATGTCCCGGTCATGGCAGGTGCCCGGCTCGCTCTCATCGGAATTGCAGACCAGGTATTTCTGCATCGGCGCCGCGCGCGGCATGAAGCTCCATTTGACGCCCATCGGGAAGGCCGCACCGCCCCGACCCCGGAGACCCGAGGCCTTGACGGCATCGATGATCTGTTCGCGCGGGGTGTGTTCGGCCAGAATCTTCTTCCAGGCCTCATAGCCGCCGATGCGCTTGTAGACCTCCAGGGTCCAGGAGCGCTCAAATTTGAGCGGCTCGAAGCACACCAGATTCATCTTATCGTCCCATGCAGACATGCGCGCCCTGCCCCCTAGCGAAGCTCATCAAGAATACGGTCGACCTTATCGGCCGTGAGATTCTCGTGGTAGACATGATCGACCATCATCATCGGTGCGCCCGTGCACGCCGCCAGGCACTCCTCTTCCTGCTTGAAGAAAATGCGCCCATCGGCGGTGCTCTCTCCCAGGCGTATCCCGAGCCGCCGCTCCACGTGCGCCACCAGATCTTCCGCGCCGCGCAGCATGCAGGAAATATTGGTGCAGATGCTCACGTGGTGCCGGCCGCACGGATGGGTCTCGAACATCGAGTAAAAGCTGGCGACTTCATAAACCTGGATCGGGGGCAACTGCAGATGGGCGGCCACCGCGTCCATCAGCGGAACGGTCAGGTGGCCCTGGTTTTGCTCCTGCGCGGCCCGGAGCGCCGAAATCACGGCCGAGCGTTGCCGGCCGGGCGGGAAGCGCGCCACCCAGCGATCGATCTCCTCGCGCGTGTGCGCGGAAAGTACAGAGGGCGAATCGGGCGCCGCGCTCATCGGTCGATCTCCCCGAAGACAATGTCCTGCGTGCCGATCACGGCCACCACGTCCGCGAGCATGTGTCCGCGCACCATCTCGCTGAGTGCCGCCAGATGCGCGAACCCGGGCGCCCGGCACTTGAGGCGGTAGGGCTTGTTGGCGCCGTCCGAGACCAGGTAGACACCAAACTCGCCCTTGGGCGCTTCGACGGCCGCGTAACTTTCCCCTTCAGGCACGCAGTAGCCCTCGGTCATGTACTTGAAGTGATGGATGAGCGATTCCATGTCGCCCTTCATTTCTTCGCGGCTGGGCGGGCGCACCTTGCGATCATCGATCATGACCGGCCCCGGATTGGCGCGCAGCCATTCCACGCACTGCTGCACGATGCGATTGGACTGGCGCATCTCGGCCACGCGCACCAGATAACGATCGTAGCAATCCCCGTTCCGTCCCACCGGGATGTCGAAGTCCATGGCCTCGTACACTTCGTAGGGCTGGTGCTTACGCAGGTCCCAGGCCACGCCCGAACCGCGCAGCATGGGCCCGGTAAAGCCGAGCTGCACGGCCCGCTCGGCCGGTACCACCCCGATATTGACGGTGCGCTGCTTCCAGATCCGATTGTCGGTCAGCAAGGTCTCGTACTCATCCACGCAGGCGGGGAAGCGCCGCGTAAAGTCGGCGATGAAATCCAGGAGCGATCCGGCCCGGGCCTTGTTCAGCCGGTCGGCGTCGGCCTGCGATCGCCAGCGCGAGGACTGGTAGCGGGGCATGGCCTCGGGCAGATCGCGGTGCACGCCGCCCGGGCGGTAATACGTGGCGTGCATGCGCGTGCCGGACACGGCCTCGTAGCAGTCCATCAGGTCTTCGCGCTCGCGGAAACAAAACAGGAACATCGTCATCGCGCCGATGTCCAGGCCGTGCGCTCCCAGCCACATCAGGTGATTGAGGATGCGGGTGATCTCATCGAACATGACGCGGATGTACTGGGCACGTGGCGGCGGGCGCACGCCCAGTAACCTTTCGATGGCCAGCACGTAGGCGTGCTCGTTGCACATCATCGACACGTAATCGAGTCGGTCCATGTAGCCGATCGACTGGTTGAACGGCTTGGACTCGGCCAGCTTTTCCGTGCCCCGATGCAACAGGCCAATGTGCGGATCCGCCTTTTGTATGACCTCGCCGTCCATTTCCAAGACCAGGCGCAACACGCCGTGCGCGGCCGGATGCTGGGGGCCGAAATTCATCGTCAGGTTGCGGATCTCAGCCACCGCTCCCTCCCTGCGGGGTTGTGGCCCCGGCCCGGTTGAGCGCGGGCTCATAGCGGTTGTCGTGCCGGATCACCCGAGGAACCAGGGTGCGCGGCTCGATGGTGACCGGCTCGTAGATCACGCGTTTGAGTTCCGAGTCGTAGCGCACCTCGACATTGCCGATCAGCGGGAAGTCCTTGCGGAACGGGTGACCGATAAATCCATAGTCGGTCAGGAGCCGGCGCAGGTCCGGGTGACCGCGAAACAAGATGCCGTAGAGGTCAAAGGCCTCGCGCTCGAACCAGTCGGCGCTGGCCCAGACATCGGTCAGCGAATCCACGGTGGGGTCTTCCTCGCCCTCGCACCACACACGCAGGCGCAGGCGACGATTGTGCGTCAGGGAAAGCAGCTGATAGGCCACCGCGTAGCGCCGCTCCCCGCGCAGCGTATGCCCGGCCGCCCGGTTGACTCCGCGGCTAAAGCCGCTCGATGTCGCCTGTTCCGCCCGCCATTCGGTGCGACCGTAGTCCAGGTAATCCACACCGGCCACGTCAATGAGCATCGCAAACTGCAACGAGGGCTCATCGCGCAAAATTCGGGCCACCGAGAGCAAGTCCGCGCTCGCCACTTCCGCGCCGAGCTGTCCATCGGCCGGCGCGTGCAGCACCAGGCGCTCGCCACATGCCGCGCGCAAATCCGCCGCCAGAATGTCCTCAGCGGCGCTCAAGTCTCGGCGCCGCGGTGGCGATCGATCTTGCGCTGCAGCTGGATGATGCCGTAGAGCAAGGCCTCGGCGGTCGGCGGACAGCCGGGCACGTAGACATCGACCGGAACGATGCGATCGCAGCCGCGCACCACGGCATAGGAATAGTGGTAGTAGCCCCCGCCGTTGGCGCACGAACCCATCGAGATCACCCAACGCGGCTCGGGCATCTGGTCGTAGACCTTGCGCAGCGCCGGCGCCATCTTGTTGACCAGCGTGCCGGCGACAATCATCACGTCCGACTGGCGCGGGCTCGGCCGGAACACCACACCAAAGCGATCCAGATCGTAGCGCGAGGCGCCGGCGTGCATCATCTCGACCGCACAACAGGCCAGGCCAAAGGTCATCGGCCACAGCGATCCGGTGCGCGCCCAGCTCACCAGGCTGTCGACCTGGGTGGTCAGGAACCCGCGTTGCGCAAAGCCTGCGGCGTCCGCACCCGGCTCCAGCCCCGAGGGCGCTTCGGCGCCTAATCCCATTCCAGGGCTCCCTTCTTCCACTCGTAGATAAAGCCCACCACCAGGATTCCCAGGAAGATGCCCATCACGGCCAGCCCGAAACGCCCGGTGGACCCCAATGAGACGGCCCACGGAAACAGGAAGGCGATCTCCAGATCGAACACGATGAACAGGATCGCCACCAGGTAGTAGCGCACGTCGAATCGTCCGCGGTTGTCTTCGAAGGCTTCAAATCCGCACTCGTAGGCGGAGAGCTTGGCCGCGTCCTTTCGGTGACGGGCGCCGAGCCGCCCGAGGATGGCGCCCAGCCCCAGCAACACGGCGGCCAACAGCGCGGCCACGGCCAGGAAAATCAGTACCGGCAGGTAATTTTCGAGCATGTCTGAGCACCCGGTGTCAAAAAGGGCGGACAGTTTCCCATCCGCCCCCGATTGCCACGTCAATTCTACGAGAGAATTGGTGCCGACGGGGAGATTCGAACTCCCACACCTTGCGGCGCTAGCCCCTCAAGCTAGTGTGTCTACCAGTTCCACCACGTCGGCGAAAAAAATCACTGCGCCGGACTGGCAGGCGCGGGAGCGGCGGGCGACGGGCTGGCCGGCGCCGGCGTGAGCGGCTTGGAGCTGGCCGGAGCCGGCCCGCTGGAGGTGGGTTGCGACAACCGATCGAGCACCGTGGTGGGCGCTGCCACGGTGTGCGAGCCCACGTAAGTCAGCGAAAGGCTCGTCATCATGAAGATGCCGGCGAGGATGGCGGTCGCACGCGAGAGCGCCGTGCCCGCGCCCCGGGCGCCAAACACCGTGCCGGACGCGCCGGCACCAAAGCCGGCGCCGGCCTCCGCTCCCTTGCCACGCTGGAGCAGCACCAGGGAAATGATCCCTGCGGCCGAGAAGAAATGAATGATCATCAATACCGTGTGCAACATGTTCCTAACTAACCTTTTTGGGGAACCAGGGCGGCGGCGACGATGGCCAGAAACTCTTCGGCCTTGAGCGATGCGCCGCCAATCAGTCCGCCGTCCACATCGGGCATCGTGAAGATGTCCCGCGCGTTGCCGGCCTTGACGCTGCCGCCGTACAGAACGCGCAGGCCAGAGGCAATTTTAGCATCCTCTTTGGCCACCCGCTGGCGTATGAACTGGTGCACTTCCTGCGCCTGCTCCGGGGTCGCCGTGCGTCCGGTGCCGATGGCCCAGACCGGCTCGTAGGCCACCACCGCTCCGGCCAAACTCTTCACACCGGACAGCTGCAGCACCGCATCGAGCTGCGCGCCGACGACATCCTCGGTGTGTCCCGCCTCGCGCTCGGGGAGCTGTTCGCCCACACACAGGATTGGAATCAGCTCGCGGCTTTGGGCCGCGACAAACTTGCGCGCCACCAACGCATTGGTGTCCCCGTACAGCGTCCGGCGCTCGGAATGGCCGACCAGCGTGTATCGGCAGCCCACATCGTGCAGCATCGTCGCCGACACTTCCCCGGTGTAGGCGCCCACCGCCTCCGCGCACACGTCCTGCGCACCGAGCGCCACGGCGCTGCTCCTGAGCACTCGCCAGGCGTCATGCAGGTAGACAAAGGGCGGGCAGATCACGCAGCTCACGCGATCGTCCGTGACGGTGCCGATGATCGCCTCAATCAGCGCGGTGTTTTCCACGCGCGATCCATGCATCTTCCAGTTGCCGGCTACGATTTTCTGTCGCATGGGGATGGCCATGGGAGGCCTTGAGGTTCCACCTGTCAGGGTCAAGGGGCCCGTTTGGGGCGCGCGATGATAGCCATGCGCCCCCATCTGCGCAATGCGCAATCCCCGGTAGGGGCCTGCCCGGCCCTAGGCGACGACGGCGCGGACGGCGGCGCTCAGTTGCTCCGCGCACCGACGGGCCAGGGACTCCTCCTGGGCCTCGACCATGACCCGGATCAGGGGCTCGGTCCCCGAGGCGCGCAGGACCACCCGTCCACGATCCCCGAGCTGCTTCTCGAGGGCGTGCAGGAGGGTCTTGATCTCGGGTACGGCCAGTGGGTCAAAGCGCTCGGCAACCTGCACGTTCATCATCACCTGCGGGAGGCGTGTCATGCCGGAGGCCAGTTCGGCCAGCGACTTGTGACTCTGCTGCATGATCGCCAGCACCTGCAGGGCACTGATCAGACCATCCCCCGTGGTGGTGCGATCGAGACACAGGATGTGGCCGGAAGTCTCCCCGCCGAGCATGCCCCCGGTCTCGCGCAGGCGCGCCAACACGTAGCGATCTCCGACCGCGGCGCGCTCGAAGGGGATGCCGCGCTTGCGCAACGCCAGCTCCAGGCCCAGATTGCTCATCTGCGTACCGACCACGGGGCCAGGCAAGGCTCCCTGCTGGTGCCGGGCGCAGGCAATGATGAACAGCAACTGATCGCCATCCACGATCCGTCCCAGGTGATCGACCATCAGCACGCGGTCACCGTCCCCGTCGAGCGCGATCCCGACCTGAGCGTGCACGCCGGGCACCGTCAATTGCAGCAACTCCGGGGCGGTCGAACCGCAACCGACGTTGATGTTGCGCCCGTTCGGTGAGGAGCCGATCGGCACGATATCGGCGCCCAGATCGGCCAGCACGCGCGGGGCGACCTTGTAGGCGGCGCCGTTGGCGCAATCGACCACGATTTTGAGTCCGGCGAGCGTGATGCCTGCCGGAAGTGTGCTCCGGCAGAATTCCTGGTACATCGCGCGCGTGGTGTCCACGCGCCGCGCCCTTCCCAGTTCGCCCGAAGAGCGCGTCAGAGGCTCGCCGGCCATTTGCGCTTCGATCTGCTCCTCGAGCTGGTCGGAGAGTTTCCCGCCGCTCCCGTCGAAGAACTTGATGCCGTTGTCTTCAAACAGGTTGTGCGAGGCGCTAATGACGACGCCAAAATTGCAGTTCAGCTGCCGTGTCATGTAGGCGATGCCCGGGGTGGGGAGCGGACCCATCATCATGACGTTGACCCCGGCGGCCACAAATCCAGCCTCCAGCGCGGATTCGAACATGTACCCGGACAGCCGCGTGTCCTTGCCAATCAGCACGGCGCCGCCTTGCGGCGCCAGAATCCTTGCCGCGGCGCTCGCCAGTCGCAAGGCGAAGTTCACCGTCATCGGGTGCTCACCGACCCGACCACGGATTCCATCCGTCCCGAAGTAGACTCTGGCCAAGCTCGTTCCCTCAGTTTCTCAGGGCCGCCGCAACGCGCACCGCATCGACCGTGACCGCGACATCGTGGGCGCGCACGATCGACGCCCCATTCAGTACCGCCACGGTCGCTAGCGCAATACTACCTGCCAAACGTTCCTCTTTCCCGCGCCCCGTCAGTTCCCTGACCAGTGATTTGCGCGACAGGCCCACCATGAGCGGTCGGCCCAGAGCGAGGAGCTGGCGCAGCTCCCGCAACAGTTCAAGGTTGTGACTGGCGAGCTTTCCAAACCCAAAGCCCGGATCAAGGCAGACGCGCTCGAGGGACAGCCCCGCCGCCAGGCAGGCCTCGAGGCGCGAGGCGAGCATCGAGCGCACCTCAGCCAGCACGTTGCTGTAATGGACATCGCTTTGCATCGTCGCGGGTTCCCCCCGCATGTGCATCAGACAGGCCGCCGCCCCGCTTCGGACTACGGCCTCAAGCGCACCGGGCGAGTTGAGCGCGCGCACGTCATTGACCATCGCGGCGCCCTCAGCGATGGCCTGCTCGATCACTTCGGGATGGCTGGTGTCGACGGAGATGAGCGCCTCGCTCTCTCGCGCAAGGGCGCGAACCACCGGGATCACCCGGCGCAGCTCCTCCTCCAGAGACACGCGGACGGCGCCCGGACGCGTGGACTCACCGCCGATGTCGATGATTTTTGCGCCCTCGCCGGCCATCGCCTGCGCCCGCTCGAGCGCCCGCGCCGGTTCAAGGTAGCGCCCGCCGTCGCTGAACGAATCCGGGGTGACGTTGAGCACGCCCATGACGGCGGGCTCGGTCAGTTCCAGGGTGCCGCGCGCATGCCGTAACTGCAGGCGCGGGGAAATCGCCGCGCTGATCAGTGCTGACCTGCGGGCGTACCGATCGGCGGCTTGGCCCGCTCGCCCGAGTCCACGGGCACGGCCTTCCCGCCCGGACCGCCCCCGCCGGTATCGTCCCAGCCCTCCGGGGGCTTGGCCTCAAGTCCGGCCATGATGTCGCGGATCTGGCTCTCGTCGATCGTCTCGTACTTGATCAAGGCCTGCGCCATCAAATGGAGCTTGTCGAGGTTGGTCTGAAGAATTTCGCGCGCATGGTTGTAATTGGTGTTGATCACGCGCCGCACTTCTTCCTCGATCTCGTGCGCGGTCGTGTCCGAGACCTTCTTGTGCTGCGTCACGCTGCGCCCTAAGAACACCTCGCCGTCTTCCTCCGCATAGGTCAGAGGCCCTAAGCGGTCGGACAAACCCCACTTGGTCACCATGCTGCGCGCCAGGTCGGTGGCCCGCTCGATGTCGTTCGAGGCTCCAGTCGTGACCGCATCGGCCCCGAACACCAGTTCCTCGGCGATCCGGCCGCCAAACAAGGTGGCGATGGAACTCTCCAGACGCCGCTTGCTCAGTGAATAGCGATCCTGCTCGGGCAGAAATTGCGTCACGCCCAGCGCGCGACCGCGCGGGATGATGGTGACTTTATAGACGGGATCGTGCTCCGGGACCGTCACGCCCACGATGGCGTGCCCGGCTTCGTGAAAGGCGGTCATGCGCTTTTCGGCGTCGGTCATCACCATGGATCGCCGCTCGGCGCCCATCATGATCTTGTCCTTGGCGCGCTCGAACTGGTCCATGTTTACGAGCTTGTGATTGGCGCGCGCTGCGAACAGGGCCGCCTCGTTGACCAGGTTGGACAGATCGGCGCCCGAAAATCCCGGTGTGCCGCGCGCAATCAGCGCCGGGCGCACGTCATCGCCCAGCGGCACGCGGCGCATGTGCACGCGCAGGATCTGCTCGCGCCCGCGCACGTCCGGGAGCGGTACGACGACCTGTCGGTCAAAACGCCCGGGACGCAGGAGCGCCGGATCCAGCACGTCGGGCCGGTTGGTGGCGGCGATGACGATGATGCCCTCGCTCCCTTCGAAGCCGTCCATCTCGACCAGCAGCTGGTTCAGCGTCTGTTCGCGCTCATCGTGCCCGCCGCCCAGGCCCGCGCCCCGATGGCGCCCGACCGCGTCGATCTCGTCGATGAAGATGATGCACGGGGCGTGCTTCTTGGCCTGCTCGAACATGTCGCGCACCCGCGAGGCGCCAACACCGACGAACATTTCCACGAAGTCGGAACCGGAAATCGTATAGAACGGGACCTTCGCCTCACCGGCGATCGCCCGCGCCAATAAGGTCTTGCCGGTGCCGGGACTTCCGACCATCAGCACGCCCTTGGGGATCTTGCCGCCGAGTTTCTGGAACTTGCCCGGGTCCTTGAGGAAATCGACGATCTCCCCGACTTCCTGCTTGGCCTCATCCACGCCGGCCACGTCCGCAAAGGTCACATTGACCTGGTCCTCACCGAGCAAGCGGGCGCGGCTCTTGCCGAAGCTCATGGCTCCGCGACCGCCCCCGGCGCCCTGCATCTGGCGCAGCATGTAGACGAACACCAGGATCAGCACCAGCGCGGGGGCCATTTGCAGCAGCAGCTGGGCGAAAAAGCTCGGCTGGGGCGGCGGGCGGCCCTCGATCCCGACGTTGGCCTTGCTCAGGTCCCCGATCAGGGCGGTGTAATTGGTCTCCGGGTTGAAGGTCTCGAATTTGCTCTTGTCCTTGCGAACCCCGTAAATCGTATCGCCCTGCAGCACGACACTGTCCACGTGTCCGTCACGGACTTCATTCAGGAAGGTGGAATAACGCACCTCCTCGGGCTTGCCGGTGGTGGGCATGAACTTGGTCAGCACCGCCACCAGGACCAGGGCGATAACCGCCCATAACAGTATGTTTTTAACCGTATCGTTCAAGAATTGGGCTCCAGTCGGTTCACGCTACACCAATCGCAGGCCACTCGCCAGCAAGTAGATCTCCGCGCTGCGTGCCCGGGAGGCGGCGGGCTTGATAAATCGCACAGTTTTGAACTGGCGCCGGGCCGCGACGACCAGCTCCTGGAACCCGCTCCCCTGGAAGACTTTGATGAGGGCACCGCCACCGGGTTTCAACACCCGCCCGGCCATCTCCAGGGCCAGCTCGGACAGGTACATGGCCCGCGGCGCATCGATCACGTCCATCCCGCTCAAATCCGGGGCCATGTCCGACAGCAGGGCATCGACCGCCCTCTCGCCGGTCAGAGCCGTCAGCTGGGCCCAGATGGGCTCCTCGCGGAAGTCACCCTGCACGAACTCCACCCCCGCCAGCGCATCCATGGGCAGGATATCGCTGGCCACGACCCGCCCCTTGGGGCCCACCTTGGTCCGGGCGTATTGGCTCCAGGCCCCCGGGGCGGCGCCCAGATCCAGCACGATCCCGCCGCGACGCAACAATTGCTCCTTCTTATCCACTTCTTCCAGCTTGTAGACGGCGCGCGATCGCCAGCCCTCCGCGCGTGCCCTTTGGACATAGGGATCGTTGTGGTGTTCCTGCAGCCAACGGTGGCTGCTCTGTGAACGCCGCGTCATGGATAATAGTCGGCGTGAACTTGACTGAAAAACAACTCCGGTTCCTCCGTGGCAAGGCGCACGCGCTCAAGCCTGTCGTGATGCTCGGCCAGAAGGGATTGACCGAGAACGTCGTGGCCGAGACCGTCCAGGCGCTGCGCGATCATGAGCTGATCAAGGTCAGGGTGCGCAGCACCGACCGCGCGCAGCGCGAGAGCTGGATCAGCGCATTGGTCAGCCAATGTTCCTGCGTCCTCGTGGCCCGCATCGGTCACGTGGCCGTGCTGTATCGAGCGGCCAGTCCCATTCCCCGCCTGGTGTTGCCGGATGCTCAGGTGTAGCGCACCGCGATGATCTCGTAGCTGCAGGTGCGGCCCGGAGCGGCGACCTCGACCACGTCTCCGACATTCTTGGCAATCAGGGCGCGGGCGATCGGGGAGGCAATCGAGATGCGCCCGGCGCGGATGTCCGCCTCGTCCTCACCGACAATCTGGTAGCTCACCGCGCTCCCGTTGTCCTGATCCTCCAGATCCACGGTGGCGCCGAACACGACCCGGTCGCTCCGCGCGAGCTGGGCCACATCGATCACCTCGGCGGCCGCCAGGCGAGCCTCGATCTCGTTGATGCGGCCCTCAATGAAACCCTGCTGCTCACGGGCGGCGTGATACTCGGCATTTTCCGACAGGTCCCCGTGGGCGCGTGCTTCGGCAATCGCCTTGATGACCTGCGGGCGATCTTCGCTCTTGAGGCGCTTGAGTTCCGAACGCAGCAGTTCCGCGCCGCGCAGCGTCATCGGCGAGCGCTTCATGCGCCCATCTCCTCGTGCAGGTCCTGAAGGCTGTTGACCGCCACTTCATCGATGTGGTCCAGCGCCTCGCAGGCCGCCACCGCCGCCGCCAGCGTCGTGTAATAGGTCACGCCCCGATGCACCGCCTCGCGCCGGATCGAGTTGGAGTCCAGGATCGCCTGCTTGCCTTCGGTCGTGTTGACGATCAGGTCGAACTCGTCGTTCTTGATCATGTCCACGATGTGCGGGCGACCCTCGCGCACCTTGTTCGCGCGCCGGCATTCGATGCCCGCCTCGGTCAAGGAAGTGGCCGTGCCGCTGGTGGCGACCAGTTCGAAGCCCCGCACGATCAGTCGCTGCGCCAGCGCCACGAGGCCGGACTTGTCGCGATCGCGAACGCTGAGCAGGCACACCCCGGTGCGCGGCAGGATGATGCCCGAGGCTGATTGGCTCTTCGCGTACGCTTCCCCGAAGGTGCGCCCGGTGCCCATCACCTCGCCCGTGGATTTCATCTCCGGCCCGAGAATCGGATCGGCCTCCGGAAACTTGCTGAACGGGAACACCGCCGCCTTGACCGAATAATAGGGAGGCACCTTCTCCTCGAGCACACCCAGCTCCCGCAGCGTCCGCCCGGTCATCACGCGCGCGGCTATCTTGGCGATCTGCACCCCGGTGGCCTTGCCGACAAAAGGCACGGTGCGCGAGGCCCGCGGATTGACCTCGAGCAGGTAGATCGTGCCATTTTGAATCGCAAACTGGATGTTCATCAGGCCGACAACCTGGAGCCCGTGGGCGAGCTTGCGGGTCTGTTCGCGCAGTTCATCCTGGACCTCGCGCGAGAGGCTGATCGGGGGCAGTGAGCAACTCGAATCGCCCGAATGGACCCCGGCCTGCTCGACGTGCTCCATGATCCCGCCGATCAACACGTCAATCCCGTCGCATACCGCGTCCACGTCGACCTCGACGGCCACGTCCAGGAACCGATCGAGCAGCACCGGGCTGTCATTGGAGACTTTGACCGCGGTGTTAACGTAGCTGCGCAGGTCCTCTTCGTTGAAGACAATCTCCATCGCCCGCCCGCCCAGCACGTAGGAGGGTCGCACGACCAGCGGATAGCCCACTTCGCGGGCCAGCACGACGGCCTGCTCCTCGTTGCGCGCGGTGGCATTGGCCGGCTGGCGCAGCCCCAAGCGCTTGACCAGTTGCTGGAATCGTTCCCGGTCCTCCGCGATGTCAATCGAATCGGGCGTCGTGCCGATGATCGGCGCACCGGCGGCCTCGAGCGCACGCGCCAGCTTGAGGGGCGTCTGCCCGCCGAACTGCACGATGACCCCTTCGGGCTTTTCCTTCTGGATGACCTCGAGCACGTCCTCGAGCGTCAAAGGCTCGAAATACAAACGGTCCGAGGTGTCAAAGTCCGTGGAGACCGTTTCCGGGTTGCAGTTGATCATGATGGTCTCAAACCCGTCCTCGCGCAGCGCCAGCGCGGCGTGCACGCAGCAGTAGTCAAATTCGATCCCCTGCCCGATGCGGTTGGGCCCACCGCCCAGGATCATGATTTTCCGGCGTCGGCTCGGCTCCGCCTCGCATTCTTCCTCGTAAGTCGAATACAGGTAGGCCGTGGAGGTGGCAAATTCCGCCGCGCAGGTGTCCACGCGTTTGTAGACCGGTACGATTTTCAGGTCACGACGGAGCGCGCGCACCTGATGTTCGGTGCTGCGCGCGAGCGTGGCCAGCCGCCGGTCCGAGAACCCTTTGCGTTTGAGTTCGCGCAGGCGCTCGGCCGTGAAGGTCTTCTCGCCATCGCGGCGCACCTGCGCCTCTTCGGACATCAGATCCCCGATCTGCGCGAGGAACCAAGGATCAATGCCCGTCAGCTCGTGGATGCGCGCCTGACTCCAGCCCGCGCGCATGGCATCGGCCACATACAGCAGACGATCGGCTCCCGGAGCGCGAAGTTCATAGGCCAGTTGCGTGGCGCCCTCCTCGCTCAAGGGAAGCGTCATCAGGGGATCGAAGCCATCCAGCCCGGTCTCAAGGCCGCGCAACGCCTTGTGGAGCGATTCCTGGAAGGTCCGGCCGATCGCCATCACCTCGCCCACCGACTTCATCTGCGTGGTCAGCCGGCTGTTGGCCGCCGGAAACTTCTCGAAGGTGAATCGGGGCACCTTGGTGACGATGTAATCGATGCTCGGCTCGAAGGAGGCGGGCGTCGCACCCCCGGTAATCTCGTTGCGCAGTTCATCGAGGGTGTAGCCCACGGCGAGCTTGGCGGCGATCTTCGCGATCGGAAAACCGGTGGCCTTGGACGCCAGCGCCGAGGAACGCGAGACGCGCGGATTCATCTCGATGACCAGCAATCGTCCATCACGCGGGTTGACCGCGAACTGCACGTTCGAGCCCCCGGTTTCCACGCCGATCTTGCGCAGCACCGCGATCGAGGCATCGCGCATGCGCTGGTATTCCTTGTCGGTCAGCGTCAGTGCGGGCGCGACGGTGATCGAATCGCCGGTGTGCACTCCCATCGGATCGAGGTTCTCGATCGAGCACACGATGATGCAGTTGTCGGTCTTATCGCGCACCACCTCCATCTCGAATTCTTTCCAGCCGATCACCGACTCCTCGATCAGCACCTCGTGCGTGGGCGAGGCCTCAAGTCCCCGGGCCACGATGGTCTCGAACTCCTCGCGGTTGTAGGCGATGCCCCCGCCACTCCCGCCCATCGTGAAGGACGGGCGCAACACGACCGGGAATCCAAAGTTCGCCTGCACGCCGATGGCTTCCTCCATGCTGCGGGCGATCTGCGATTGCGGGGTTGCCAGGCCGATTTCGCGCATCGCGTCGCGGAACTGCTCCCGGTCCTCGGCCATGTCGATCGCGGCGCGCGAGGCGGCAATCATTTCCACGCCGAACTTCTCCAGCACGCCCTCACGCGCCAGATCGAGCGCGGTGTTGAGCGCCGTCTGCCCGCCCATCGTCGGGCAGCAGTGCGTCGGGTCGTTCCTTTTCGATGACGCTGGCGATGGTGCGCCAGTTGATCGGCTCGATGTAGATGGCATCGGCCATCTCCGGGTCGGTCATGATCGTGGCCGGGTTCGAATTGACGAGGATGACCCGATAGCCTTCCTCGCGCAGGGCCTTGCAGGCCTGCGCGCCCGAATAGTCAAACTCGCAGGCCTGCCCGATGACAATCGGGCCGGCCCCGATGATCAGGATGCTCTTGATGTCGTTGCGCTTGGGCATGCGGATAGCGGGGACGCTACCCCTCGGCGGCCTGTTTGCGCGAGGCAGCCCGGAGGGCGCGGAGCTGGTTTTGCAATCGATGCAGCATCGCCTGCGTGAACGCCTCGAACAGCGGCGCCATTTCGTGCGGACCGGGGCTCGCCTCGGGGTGCCCCTGGAAGCTGAAGGCGGCGCAATCGGTGCGCGCCACGCCCTGAAGACTTCCATCGAACAAAGAACGATACGTGGCCTTGAGGGTTTCAGGCAGGCTCGACTCATCGACCGCGAAGCCGTGGTTCTGGCTGCTGATAAACACCCGCCCGCTCGAGAGTTCCTGCACCGGGTGGTTGGCGCCGTGGTGGCCGAATTTCATTTTCAGGGTCCGTGCGCCGCTGGCCAGTGCCAGCAACTGATGCCCGAGGCAGATCCCGAACAGCGGCACGTCGGTCCGGGTGAGTTCATCAATGGCGCGTATCGCGTAATCGCAAGGTTCCGGGTCGCCCGGACCGTTGGACAGAAAGACACCGTCGGGCTTGAGCAAGAGGACTTCCGCGGCGCTCGTTTGCGCCGGCACCACCGTGATCCGACACCCCTGGTCGGCGAGGAGCCTGAGAATGTTGCGCTTGATGCCGTAGTCGTAGGCCACCACGTGCAGGCGCTGCTGCGCACGCAGGCTCGGGCGGTCGAGGCCGCGGGCAATGACGCCGTCGTTCCATTGATAGACTTTCCTTGGTCGAGACGACCTTTGCGAGGTCCATCCCCTTGAGGCCGGGGAATCGCGTCGCGGCGCGCACCGCCGCGGCTTCATCAATTTTGTTTCCGGTCATGATGCAACCGGCCTGAGCGCCGCGCTCGCGCAGCAGCCGCGTCAGTCGCCGGGTGTCCACGCCTGCGATCGCCACCACGCGGGAGCGCTTGAGAAAATCGCTCAACGATCCTTCCGCACGCCAGCTGCTGGTGATCGGAGAGAGTTCGCGAACGATCATGCCGGCGGCGTAGACCTGGCCCGATTCCATGTCCTCGGGAGTCGTGCCGGTGTTGCCGATGTGGGGAGCGGTAAAGGTGATCAGCTGCCGAGCGTAGGAAGGGTCGGTGAGAATTTCCTGATAACCCGTGATGGCGGTATTGAAAACGACTTCGCCGGTGGTGTTGCCGCTCGCTCCAATCGACTGGCCCCGGAAGATGCTGCCATCCGCGAGCGCCAGCACCGCTGGTGAAATCACTTAAGCCATCCTCTTCAGTGACTCCGATTTTCGATGCGCATATGCACAAAGCGGGAGGAGTTCTTTTGGAACGCCCCCCGCCTTGTGCGGACTAACCCGACAATCGGATTACGCGAGAAATTCTAAGGATCGGAGCTGCCTCTGTCCATGCGGGAATGGCCTCGATTGCCCTAAAAACCAGCCTTAATTTCCCTTTAAAAATATGACGTTAGTGAAAACCACGCGCCATTGCGCAGGAATTTATTTTTCGATAAATATATCCGCCATGTGATGCGTCCCGGGCTTCTGGCGGACCAGCCAAAGGCCCGCCCGGAGCGCCCCTCGGGCAAAAATCCCCCGGTCCGTGGCCTCATGGCTGAGCCGCAGCCGCTCGCCCGCCCCCAGAAACTCGACCGCATGCTCCCCGATTGCGTCCCCGGCCCGTACCGAGGCGTACTGGACCGGCCCGCCGGCGCCAGCCCGCGCCTCCAACGCCGCGCGGCCCAGCGCCAGGGCCGTGCCCGAGGGGGCATCCGCCTTGTTGCGGTGATGGGTGTCCTTGATCTGGATTTCAAATGCCGCCCCGAGCTGGGCGGCCGCGCGCCGGACCAGGTCCTGGAGCACAAGCGCCCCAAGGCTCGTGTTGGCGGCCACCAGCAGCGGGATGCGCTCGGCGGCCTGGGCCAGGACGGGCGCCCGCGGCTCGGCCAGACCCGTGGTGCCCAGCAGCAGAGGCACCCCGGCGGCCGCGCACAGTCTCACGTGACTTAAGGCCGCAGAAGCCGTTGAGAAATCAAGGGCAAGGGCCGCCCCGCTCAACGCGCCTTGAAGATCGGCGATTACGGGCACCCCGTTTCGACCCACCCCCGCCAGCTCGCCACTGTCCCGGCCCAGCGAGTGGCTCTTGGGGCCGGCCAGGGCGGCGTGCAGTCGAAGCTCGGGAAATTCGGGCAGGAATCGCAACAGCTGCCGGCCCATGCGTCCGCTGGCCCCGATGATGGCGACCGGGACCGTTCCGGCCTGAGCGCTCACGTGGCGCTCTTAAAGAAGCTCTTGACCCCCTCGAGGAAACTTTTCTGGCGCGGCGCGTGGCGGTTGCCGTCGTTGCGGAGCGATTCATCCAGTCGCTGCAGCAGCTCGCGCTGCTCGGCGGAAAGCTTGACGGGGGTCTCCACGGTCACCCGGCAGAACAGATCGCCCTGCTCGCCGCCGCGCGCGGGCTTGATGCCCTTGCCGCGGAGCCGAAACACCCGGCCGGACTGCGATTCGGCCGGGACCTTCAGACTCACTTCCCCATCGAGCGTCGGCACATCGACCGTGCCGCCCAGCGCCGCGGTCGCAAAGGACAAGGGCACCTCACAGCTTAAGTGCGGACCGTCGCGCTCGAAGATCGCATGCTCGCGCACCTGCACCTCGACATACAGATCACCGGGCGGGCCGCCGTTCCGTCCGGCCTCCCCTTCGCCCGTGAGTCGCACCCGATCCCCGGTGTCTACGCCCGGCGGGATCTTGACGGCGAGTTTCTTGTGCTTGCGCACGCGGCCCTGTCCCAGGCAGGTATCGCAGGGGTTGCGCACGATGCGCCCCGAGCCGCGGCAATGCGGGCAGGTCTGCTGCAAGGTGAAAAACCCCTGCGAGACGCGCACCTGGCCGGAACCTGCGCAGGTCTCGCAGCTCACCGGCGCGCTGCCCTTGGCCGCCCCGCTCCCGTGGCAGGTTTCGCACTCCACGAGCTTGGTCAGATCGATCTCGAGTGTTTGCCCGAAGACCGCCTCGTTCAGATCCAGCTCCGTGGCATAGCGCAGATCCGCGCCTCGGTAGACCTGCGAGCGTCCGCCGCCGCGGCGGGCGCCGCCGAAAATATCGCCGAACACCTCGCCAAATATGTCGCTGAAGTGCTCCGCGCCGCCGTGGCCCTGGCGGGCGGCGTCGATGCCGGCGTGTCCGTGCTGGTCGTAGATGGAGCGCTTGGAGGCGTCGGAAAGTACCTCGTAGGCTTCCTTCGCTTCCTTGAACTTGTCTTCCGCAGCCTTATCCCCGGGATTGCGGTCCGGGTGAAATTTCATCGCCAGGCGGCGATAGGCCTTCTTGATGTCCGCCTCGCTGCTGTTGCGAGGCACTTCAAGCAGCTTGTAGTAGTCGGTCCGGGCCATGCGCGGGCCCTAGAGGGTTCTAGCCCGCGCGCTGGTCTTTGCCACTGTCCTTATCCTTTACTTCCTCGAACTCCGCATCGACGACATCGTCCTTGCCTGCGGAAGCCGGACTCTCGGCCCCGCCGGCACTGTCCCCGCCGGCCGCACCGGCTTCGCCCTGGCCTGCCGCGTAAGCCTGCTGCGCGATCCCAGAGGCGGCCGTCGTCAGGGCCTCGGTCTTCTTGGCGATCACATCGCCGTCATCGGACTTCAGCACCGCCCGAAGATCGGCCATGGCCGATTCCGCCTTGGCCCGATCCTCGCCGCTGACCTTCTCGCCGAGGTCCTTGAGCGACTTCTCGACCGAGTGGAGCATCGCATCGGCGCGGTTGCGCACCTCGACCAGCTCGCGGAACTTCTTGTCTTCCTCGGCGTGCGCCTCGGCGTCACCGACCATGCGCTTGATCTCATCCTCGCTCAGGCCGCTGGAGGCCTTGATGACGATGCGCTGTTCCTTGCCGGTGGCCTTGTCCTTGGCCGAGACGTGCAGGATGCCGTTCGCGTCGATGTCGAAGGTCACCTCGACCTGCGGCATGCCGCGCGGGGCCGGCGGGATGTCCGCCAGATCGAACTTGCCCAGGGACTTGTTGTCCTGCGCGCGCTCGCGCTCGCCCTGCAGCACGTGGATCGTCACGGCGGTCTGGTTGTCATCGGCCGTCGAGAACACATTGGCGGCCTTGGTCGGAATCGTCGTGTTCTTGGTGATGAGCTTGGTCATCACGCCGCCCAAGGTTTCGATGCCCAGCGAGAGCGGGGTGACATCGAGCAGCAGCACGTCCTTCACTTCGCCCGAGAGCACGCCGGCCTGCACCGCAGCGCCCACCGCGACCGCCTCGTCCGGATTGACGTCCTTGCGCGGCTCCTTGCCGAAAATATCCTTGACGTACTTCTGGACCAGGGGCATGCGGGTCTGGCCACCCACGAGGATGACCTCCGCGACGCCCGAAGCATCGAGCCCGGCGTCCTTGAGCGCCGTCCGGCAAGGCCCCATCGTGCGCTTGACCAGATCCTCGACCAGGGATTCGAGCTTGGCACGGGTCAGCTTGACGCTCAGGTGCTTCGGCCCGCTCGCATCGGCCGTGATGTAGGGCAGGTTCACGTCCGTCTGCTGGCTGGAGGACAGCTCGATCTTCGCCTTCTCGGCGGTTTCTTTGAGGCGCTGCATGGCCAGCGGATCGCGGCGCACGTCCACGCCCGACTCCTTCTGAAATTCGTCGGCCAGGTAATGGATGATCTTCATGTCGAAATCTTCGCCACCCAGGAAGGTGTCGCCGTTGGTCGAGAGCACCTCGAACTGGCGCTCCCCATCGACCGCTGCGATCTCGATGATCGACACGTCGAACGTGCCGCCGCCCAGATCGTACACGGCAATCTTCCGATCCCCGCCCTGCTTGTCCAGCCCATAGGCCAGCGCCGCGGCGGTGGGCTCGTTGATGATGCGCTTGACGTTAAGACCGGCAATGCGGCCGGCATCCTTGGTGGCCTGGCGCTGCGAGTCGTTGAAATAGGCCGGCACCGTGATGACGGCCTCCGTGACCGCTTCGCCCAGATAGTCCTCGGCGGTCTTCTTCATTTTCATCAGCACGCGCGCCGAGACTTCCGGGGGCGCCATTTTCTTGCCCTGGGCTTCCACCCAGGCATCGCCGTTCTCGGCCTTGACGACCTTGTAGGAGACCATGCCGATGTCTTTTTGCACGACATCGTCGGAGAACTTGCGGCCAATGAGCCGCTTGACCGCAAACAGGGTGTTCTGCGAATTGGTGACCGCCTGGCGCTTGGCCGACTGGCCCACCAGCACCTCATCGTCCTTGGTGAAGGCCACGATCGAGGGCGTGGTGCGATCACCTTCGCTGTTCTCGATCACCCGCGGCTTGCCGCCTTCCATGACGGCGACGCAGGAATTGGTGGTTCCCAGATCGATGCCGATTACCTTGCTCATGACTTACTCCGAAATATCAAATTCTTAAGTGGCATAGCTGGGGCCTTAGGGCCCCGAATTCAAGCACCATTCTGCGGCGCGCGGGCGACGATCACGCGCGCGGGGCGCAACAGGCGTCCGTTCAGTTGGTAGCCGGATTGCAGCACCTGCAGCACGCTGTCGGCCGGTGCGCTGGCCGATTCCTGGACCATGACCGCCTCATGCAGCGTGGGATCGAAGGGAGCCCCCAGCGGGTCGAGGCGCTGAATGGAAAACTTCTCAAACGCCTTGGCGAGCAACTGCAGTGTCGCCTGCTGACCCGCCGCCAGGCTCTGGGCATCGGCGGTCGCGGCACTCTGGGCCGCCAATTCAAGGCTGTCGCGCACGCCGAGCAACTCGGTGGCGAAACGCTCGAGCGCGAAACGCTGTGCGCTTTCGATGTCGCGCTGCGCGCGCTTACGCACGTTGTCGAGTTCCGCCAGCGCTCGGAGCTGCGCATCCTTCGCGGCGGCGCCCGCCTGCTCGGCCGAGTCGAGCGCGGCCTTAAGCGCCAAGACCTCCTCTTCCTCGCTTTCCGGCCGATCGATTTGTGTGTCAGGTTCCACTTAGTTAGTCTTTTGTTTCAATAAGTTATATACAATATTTAATGTGCATAATAGCTTGACCCACGGCTGCTCCACCGCTGCATTGGGGTCAACGGCGCGAATTCAAGGCCGTGCCCAGAAGTTTTGCCGTGATATCGACGATCGGAATGACCCGTTCGTAGGCCATCCGGGTGGGGCCGATCACGCCCGAGGACGCCGGCCACGCCCTCACCGGTGCTGTAGGGCGCGGTGACGATGCTGCAGTCATCGAGGATCTGGTAACCCGATTCGTGGCCGATGAAAATCTGCACGCCTTCGGCCCGCAGGCTCTGATCGAGCAGATGCAGGATGTCGCGCTTTTCGGTGAACGCCTCGAACAACCGCTTGAGCTTGTCGACGCTGGAAAGATCGCCCAAGCCCATCAGGTTGGTCTCACCGGCGATGACGTATTCGATCCCCTCTTGCGATCCGCCCTGCCCCGAGACCTGCTGGGCAATCGCGATGGCATCGAGCATGACCTGGTTGATGGAGGCGTGCGTGTCCTTCAGCTGCCGCAGCAGCTCCACGTGCATCTGGCTCAAGGACCGGCTGCGGCAATGCTCGTTTAGATAGTTGGCCGCGCGGCGCAACTCCTCGGCACCGTAGCGGCGCTCGAGCTGGATGATGCGGTTTTGCACCTCGCGGTCGTTGAAGACCAGGATCACCAGCACGCGATTCTCGGTCAAGGCCGACAAATTCGATCTGCGTCAAGGAGGCGGCCGGCGCGAGCGGCAAGGTCACCACGCCGGCCAGGTGCGTGATGCGCGAGAGCAGCTGGGAGGCGGCGGCCACCAGTTCCTTGGGTCCCTCGCGCGTGGCCGCGAGCTGTTCGCGCAGGTCCTTCAGTTCCGCCGATTCGGCGGACGGAATCTCCGCGCGCATCAGCGCGTCGACGAAAAAACGGTAACCCCGATCGGTGGGTACGCGCCCCGCCGAGGTGTGCGGGGAGCTGACAAAACCCAGCTCCTCGAGATCCGCCATCACGTTGCGGATCGTGGCCGAGCTTAAGGACAGGCCCGAATCGCGCGACAGCGCCCGCGAGCCGACGGGTTGTCCGTCGCGAATATAGGTTTGCACCAGCACCCTCAGCAGGTGCTGGGCTCGTTCATTTAACGATTCCGGCAGGCTCGAATCGACGCTCATGGCACCCTGAAAAGGTTGTCACAGGTCGCAGCCTACAGCATTGATCCCATACGCGCCGTTGGCCGCCCTGCCTAGGCATGTTACAACTGCGGGGCATGAATCCGAAGCCGCAGAGTTGCGCCCTGATTGGACATTTTGCCGAGCCGCGCATCGCCGACAGCGCCGCGGCGGTGCTGGCCGTGCTGGGGCAACGTGGCGTCCAGGCGCTCGTGGCCGACGATGAGGCCGGTCCCTTCGCTTCCCAAGTGCGTGCGGTGCCGCGCGGTGAACTGGCCGAGCAGGCCAACTACATGGTGGCCGTCGGGGGCGATGGCACCTTGCTGCAGGCCGCACGGCTGGTGGTGGGTCGGGAGGTGCCGCTGCTCGGGATCAATCGAGGGCGGCTTGGGTTTCCTGACCGACGTGCTGCCCCGCGAATATCGAGGCCAGCATCGAGGCCATGCTTGATGGACGCTGCGCGACCGACCGGCGACCGCTCCTCGAAGCGCGCCTGCAGCGCGGCCAGGGGGCGGTCACGCAGCATCTGGCCCTCAACGATGTCGTGCTGCTGCGTCGCGAAGCCGGGCACATGCTCGATTTTCAGACCCTGGTGGACGGGCGTTACCTGAACTCGCACCGCGGCGATGGCATCGTGGTCGCGACCGCCACGGGCTCGACCGCCTATGCGCTGTCCTGCGGCGGACCGATCGTGGATCCGCGACTGGATCTGCTGGTCATGGCGCCGATCTGCCCCCACACGCTTTCCGATCGACCCATCGTGGTCCCGGGCAATGCCAAAATCGAGATCCGCTCGATGGGTCGGGGTACGGGCTTGGCCGAGGTGACCTGCGATGGGGCTCGGCTCGGCGACCTGCACCCGGGCGATCATCTTGAAATTTCCGCGGCCGGCCGCTCGATCACGCTTGCTCCATCCGCCGGGCTACGATTTTTTCAGCCTGCTGCGCTCGAAGCTCCGCTGGGGTCGCGGCGGCGAGCCCAGGGAACGATAGGAGACCGGACCGGGCCATGCTGCGCAACCTGCAGATTCGCGATCTGGCCATCATCGATGCGGTGGAGATCGACTTCGCCGCGGGCTTGACCGTGCTGACCGGTGAGACCGGCGCGGGCAAATCGATACTGGTCGACGCGCTGGAAATTCTCGGTGGCGGGCGCGCCGGGGCCGAGGCGGTGCGCGCCGGCGCCGAACGCGCTGACCTGAGCGCCACCGTGGACATCTCGCGCGTGGGGGGCGAGTTGCGCCACGTGCTCGAGGAGCAGTCGATCGCGCACGAGGGCGAATTGCTGTTGCGCCGGGTGATCGGGACCGACGGGCGGAGCCGCGCCTGGATCAACGGCCAAAGCGTCCCGGTGTAGGTGCTGCGCGCGGATCGGCGAGCTGCTGTTCGACATCCACGGCCAGCATGAATTTCAGTCGTTGATGCGCAGCAACTCGCAGCGCGAGTTGCTGGATGAATTCGGGCAGCTCGAATCGCAGGTCGGCCAGGTACGCGCCACGCACGCCTCCTGGCTGGCGCTGATGAACCGGAGCGTGACGGCCGAGGCGGCGGCGAGCGATCGCCATGCCCGGCTCGATCTGCTGCGCTACCAGGTGCAGGAACTCGATGCCCTTCGCCTGGGTGAAGGGGAAATCGGCGCACTGAATGAAGAGCGCACGCGCATGGGCCACAGCGATAAGCTCGCGCAGACCGCGCGCTCAGCGCTCGAAGGTCTGTTACGAGTCCGAACACGGCAACGCCCACCAGCTGCTCGCGCGCGCCGCCACGGCGCTTCGCACCGCAGGGTCCATGGATGCGCGGCTTGCGGCGCTCGAGCCTGCGATCAACGAGGCCGCGACTCACGTGCAGGAGGTGGCGCACGAGCTGTCTCGCTACCTGGAGTCACTGGAATTCGACCCGGCGCGCCAGGAGGCCGTGGAGCGTCGGCTGGCGACGGTGGAGGAGCTGGCCCGCAAGCATCGGGTGGAGCCGCGCCGATCTGCTGGCCTGGCATGGGGCCCTGCAGCGAGAACTCACCAGCATGGAATCCGCCGCCGCCGATTTAGGGTCTCTGCGCACTCAGGTGGCGAGCGCCATGGCGGCCTACCAGGAGCAGGCGCGAAAGCTCACCGTGGCGCGCGTCGGGCGCGGCCCGCACGCTCGCCACCGCCATCACGCGCCGCATGCAGGAGCTGGGCATGGCCGGGGGAAATTTCGTAGTCGACGTGACGCCGCTGGAAAGCGCCGAGCCGGCGACGCACGGCGCCGATCGGGTGGAGTTCCGCGTCAGCACCAATCCTGGCCAGCCACCTCGGGCCGTCGCGAAGATCGCTTCGGGAGGAGAACTCGCGCGCCTCTCACTCGCGGTGCAGGTCTGCTGCGCACGCACCGCCGCGCCGTGCATGGTTTTTGATGAGGTGGACGCCGGTATCGGCGGCGCCGTGGCCGAGATTGTCGGGCGCGAGTTGCGGGGCCTGGGCACCGGCGCGCAGGCCCTGTGCGTGACTCACCTGGCGCAGGTGGCCTGCCAGGGCCACCAGCACCTGCGCGTGGCCAAGCTCACCGACGGGCGCAGTACCCGCATCGCGGTCACCGCACTGACGGCCGAGGCGCGCATCGAGGAAATCGCCCGCATGCTCGGAGGGCTGGAGATCACCGCGCGCGCCCGCTCCCACGCCGTGGAGATGCTCGAGCGCGCCGCAAGCGCTGCGCGCACCGTGCCGCGCCCGCCCCCGCCCACCGCGCGGCCGGCGCAGCACGCAAAGCTAGTATCGACGCGACGTCGGACGCGTTGCGCCGCGGGCAATCGACGCGTTCGCACCGTCCGTAGAGAATCAGCGAGTGCGCGCTGATCGAGAAACCATGTGTCTTGGCGATCTCGTCCTGGCGCGATTCGATCTCGGAGTCGACGAACTCTTCCACGTGACCGCAGTCCATACAGACGATATGGTCATGATGCGCGCCCTGGTTGAGTTCGAAGACCGCCATGCCGTCCTCGAAATGATGGCGCGTGACCAGGCCTGCGGCCTCGAACTGCGTCAGCACCCGATACACCGTGGCCAGCCCGATATCCTCGGCCGAGCCAATCAGGCTCTTGTAGATCTCTTCGGCGGACAGGTGGCGCGTGGCGCTGCGCTCGAGAATTTCCAATATTTTCAGGCGCGGCAGCGTGACTTTGAGTCCGACCTTGCGGAGATCTTTCCCTTCCATACGGGTGCCTGAACGGTATGATTGGAACCATGCAAATTACCACACTGGGTCTCCGATCCACGCTTTCGCTTGCAATCTGCCTTCTGGGCTTGAGCGCCTGCGTGTACGAGATTCCTATCCAGCAGGGAAACTATCTGGACGCGACCGCCCTGGTTCAGGTCAAGAAGGGCATGACCCGGGCTCAGGTCCGCTACCTGCTGGGCACGCCGATGGTCCCGGGCGGTTTCGATAACGACCGTTGGGACTACGACTACTACCTGAAACTGCGGCAGTTCAAGACGCCGCGCCGGGCGCGGGCGGCCGTCTACTTTCAGAACGACCTGGTCGATCGCGTCGACAGCGATGTGATGCCGGTGGCCACCGATTTTGCCAACAATTCCCACCGGCGCCGCGCCGGTGAGCCCACCGAACATCGCACCTGCGAACCCGGCGGCGAACTCGCCCGCAACTGGTCCGCAGGTGAGCCCACCGAACATCGCACCAGCAAACCCGGCGGCGAATTCGCCCGCACCCGGCCCGCAGGATAATCAGCCCGTGACGCCCGTGAGTTCTCCGGGCAACGTGCCGGCCAATCCTGCAACGCCGGTCCCCTCGATCCCCGGCGGCAGTCCGCCCCCGAGCTAGGTGCGGCGCGCGGCGCGCGCGCGCTGACGACGCTTGTGGCGCGGATCGGCTGTTAACGAGCGGTACAGCTCGATGCGATCCCCATCGCGCGGCACGGAGTCTCGCTCGCATCGTGCGCCCCAAACGCCTATCGCGGCGCCTTCCCAGTCGATCGCCACTTCGATCCCCTGCTCCTGCAGCTGCTGTCGCGCCTGCAAGAGCGCCACCTCAATGGTCGCCTCGGGCGCCAAGCTGAGCGGAACAAGAATCGGTCCCTGCGGGGCATCGAGGGCCAGCTGACAATTCTTGTGCGGCGTCTCAGGCAAGGCTTCTGCTGCGCCCGGCCGACGAAGGCCTGCACCATGGAGGTCGCCACCCCCTCGATCAGCGGGTCAAGAAGCGCCGCCTTGAAGGGGTTTGAGAACTCGAACTGCAACTGCAATTCAATCCGGCAGCCGTTGCTGCCGACCGGAGTGAATGTCCACGCTCCTTCGAGCGAGCGCAAGGGCCCGGCCACGAGCTCCAGGCGGATTTCGGTGTAAGGCCGCGGTCGGTTGCGGGTGGTCAGCTGCGTGCTCAAGGGCCCGCGATGCACGCGAAGCCGCGCGACCACCTCGGTTTCCGACTTGAGCAGGACTTCAGCGCTGGAGCAGCCCGGCACAAATTGCGGGTAGCTGCCGACGTCATTGACCAGCGCGAACACCTGTTCCGGCGGGCGGGCAATCAGCGCCGAGCGAGTCAGATGTTTCATGGCCGGAAGTCTGGGGTATCGCGCGGGCCGACTCAATATCACCGGTACAATGTCCCCATGGCGAAACCCGAAACACCACAAAGGCTGATCGCGGAGAACCGCCGCGCGCGCTTTGACTATTTCATCGAGGAGCGGCTCGAGGCCGGGCTCGCCCTGGAGGGCTGGGAGGTCAAGGCGATGCGCGCCGGGCGCGCGCAGCTGGCCGAGGCTTACGTCTATATCCGCAATGCCGAAGCCTTCCTGATCGGTGCGCACATCGCCCCGCTCAATACCGCCTCCACTCACAAGATCGCCGATCCCGTGCGCACCCGCAAACTGCTGCTCAACCGCAGCGAGCTGGACCATCTGGTCGGTGCCGGTCGAGCGTCGCGGCTTCACGCTGGTGCCGCTGGAACTGTACTGGAAGCACGGTCGTGCCAAGCTGCAGCTGGGGCTTGCCAAGGGCAAGAAGCAGCACGACAAGCGGGCGACGGAGAAGGATCGCGACTGGGAGCGCGACAAGGCCCGTCTGCTGAGGCGCGGTTAGCGCTCTGGAGGCGCTCGGACGCGTCCTGAATGGCAGGTGGTGGTATAATTGGCGACGTTTCCTGAAGGGGGCGACCGGTTTCGACGTGGGTTACGAACCTTCAGGGGCGTGCCGAGGCGCAGTGGCCCTCGTTAATAACTGCTGCAAAACTTAGTTGCCAACGACGACAACTACGCTCTAGCCGCCTAAACACGGCTGACCTCAGACTAGTTCGTGCCTATGCGGCTATATCTGGGGACGCGCTCATAGGATCGCGGTTCACCGTGCTACGGGGTGACACCGTTAAGAGACACCGTCGCTGGTCTGGCGTCTTCCCTGCTGCTCGGGTAGCGCTGGATGAGAAAAAAAGAGTCAGCTACGCGCGTAGATCCTGAAGTCTAGGGCTTGCGGACGGGGGTTCAATTCCCCCCGCCTCCACCACCTGAGCGGGCAGCGAGCGCCAATTTATTGGTGGCTCGCTCAGGCGCCGCGCCCGGCGTTAAGACTCGCCGGACGCTACGACCGAGCGGTTGCT
This sequence comes from uncultured Gammaproteobacteria bacterium, assembly GCA_963795685.1. Classification (GTDB taxonomy): domain Bacteria; phylum Pseudomonadota; class Gammaproteobacteria; order Steroidobacterales; family Steroidobacteraceae; genus FEN-1191. The sequence goes on along the minus strand of CAWCJE010000013.1, from coordinate 233,601 downwards.
TATTTGCCGGTTCCGCTGAGTGCGACCGATCGCAATCCACCGCCCCCGCCGTTCACGTTCAGGACGGCGGATTTCGCGCCTTTGGTGGTCGGCTTGAAGCCCACCTTGATCGTACAGCTCCCATGGCCGGCCAACGACTTGCCACAGTTGTTGGTCTGCGCGAACTGATTGGCCGCGCTGCCGGTCAGCGCCACGCTGGTAATCGCCGCAGCCTTGGGGCTTGTGTTCGTCACGGTCACCGACTTGTCGGCGCTTGTGGTGTGGATGGTTTGGTTGCCAAACGCGAGCGACCGAGGCGAGAGGGTAAGCACCGTGCCCTGCAGCAGGAACGGAAGGTTTTTCTTCCCGTTACGGCTGTCGGTTCCGAAGGCCAGGATATCGCCCGAATCGTTGATGAATGTGGCGTTGGTGAAGACGATATGGGACTTCAGCGGATCGTTGGGATCGATGAGCGAATTGAGATCCTGAATTTTCGTGCCGTCATTTCTCCACAGGAATGCGTGCGTGACGGTGCTTCCGGAAAGAGCGGCGCTGCCTGTCACCTGGCCTGAGAAGTTGATGTCCTCGGCGCTGCTGCTGGCTCCGCCCAAGGTGCCCAGATCCTTCATCGCTGTCCCGTCGTTCATCCACACGAACGCGTGAGTGGCCCCGCTTTTCTTGTTCGCATACCCTGCGATCTGCCCGGAATCGTTGAGCGCATTGGGGTGGCTGTTCGCACCACCCAAGGAGCCCAGATCGTGCATCGGCGTACCGTCATTCCTCCAGAAAAAGGCATGGGTTCGGGGATTCCCGGACAAGGCACTGATCCCCGCGACTTGACCGGCGCCGTTAATGAACAAGGCTTGGCCGCTACCGCCACCGAGATCGCCTAACTGGACAAAGCCAGTGACGCCAATCTTCCAGACCACGGCTTGCGCACCGGCGGGATCAGAATCCGTGTAACCGGCGATCAGCCCGGCATCATTGATGGAAAGGCCAATACTGATTTCACCGCCGAGGTTGCCCAGGTCACGCACGAGCGTACCGTCAGGAGTTCCATCCGGAGTCCACGAGAATGCGGTCTGGCCGGAATTGCCGAAGGCCCCCGTCAGTTGCCCCAGATTGTTCATGGCGACGGGAAAGATCGGGAGGGTGTCCGTGTTATTGGGGATCCTGCGCGCCGCCGTGCCATCACCCAAGGACTCGAAGGCAAATTGATCGCCGGCGCCGTCGTCGTGGTCCTCCATGCCTCCCGAAACCAGCCCCGACGCGTTGATGGCTCTGGCGTAGCTGGAGGAGCCGATTCCATCGGGTCCCAGATCCACCATCGGGCCGCCGTTGTTCTTCCACAGAAATGCGTGTTTATCACCGTGTGCATTGCAGGCGGTGCCCGCCACCTCGTCCTTCCCATTGAGGCCCGCGACGGTGGGCACAGAAGATGTGCAGCCACCCAGATAGCCGAGCGGCTTGATGCGATACATCGCTTGCGAGAACGCGCTCTGGCAAACGAGGGCGAGCGAGAGGCCCGCCATGCACCGGAGCACTCCTCTCCAACCCGGCGCCCAGCCCCGCTTGCCCCGCGCCGTCAGTTCGGCGCCCCTTCCGGATTCGCTCATGATTCTCCCCTTGCGGTCGCAATGGCGACTGTTTGATTGATCTGCCCCAGGATTACAGCTTGCCTTCAGGAAACGCGGTGTCAATCCGGGTAATTACCACCCATCCTCTTGGGAGGCCCAAGCGGGTGCGCAAATTGTGCGTCGCTGTGTTTTATCAAGAAGGTGGACCGACTTTCGGCCCGTTCTCGCCGGTCATTGAGGGCGAACGCCTACAGCCGGTAGAGAAGCCCCGTCCATATGATCTTCCGGTCTACGCAACGCCGCGCTAATTCGGAGGTGAATTATGGGAAGCAGCAAGGGCACGACCGGTCAGGATATTGGTCGCCCGGAACCCTGGGGTGAAGATCGATACCAAAAACCGGGACAATCGGTCGATGAATCGGTCCGAACGCCCCCCGGCAGCGTACCCAACGCGGATAAGCGCATCTCCACTCCGGTCACTCGGAAGGATTACGAATCTCCTGAGGCTCCATCATCGCGATCAAAGGATGATTCAGAATCGCCCGGTGGGGACGCCGGTTGACCGAGGTACGGCCGAGTTCACATCGAGTCTGGGGTCCCCTCAGCGGGTTTGCATTGGCACTGGAGAAGGGTTACGCATGAATTCACCTAAACCGCCGGCGCGTCCGGACAATCCCCCGGCGAAGTCCGAACCGCCCCCCATCAAGTTACCGAATCCGCCCGATGAAACCCAACCTGAAACCCCTAAGGTAGGATCGCGCGACGCGCCGGGCGGCTAAAGATCGTAACCTTGATAAAACCAAAGGTGATGGGACCGCCCACCGCCACGCCGCGCGCTTTTTTTCACCGCCATCCGCAGACGAATTTCATGACGGTCTCCAGTGCCGTGTTTGGCGGCACCGATTCCCATTTGTCTGCGCTGATAACCTCCGCTGGTACTTTGTGACTTGTGCCATCGTCGAAATAATTTTCAAGAGCATCGGATTTTGAGGTGCCTTCGCGGCAGTCGAACGCGGCGTGATTGAGGCTGAAGTCCACCCACTTGCTCGCCTCGTCGCCCGATCCGGGCTGCGAGTGCACCGGAAAGGTCATTTTCAACCATGCCTGCCGGACGGTGCCGGCCACCGAGATGGATGAGGTGTCCACCAACACCTTGGTGCCATCTTTACCCGTACCGACTTGCACCCACGCCGAGGCTTGCGCCGTCGCGCCAGCCAGCAGCAGCGCCACTGGAACTAGTCTTCTCATGGTGTCCCCGGATTCAAGCTTACTTCCGCGAATGCGTAAGCAAAACATGGCCGATGCCTGACCGCGCCGCGCGCCAACGAATTGCGCGGGCGGTAAGTGAAGCGGTCGCCTGCATCAATTACGCCTCTGACTTCAATGTGCGACTTTCTGCGTGTCTATCCACGTCGCAATCCGGCCCTCGAGCACGTCGAGGGGCAACGCGCCAGCGTTCAGAATCTCGTCGTGGAAAGCAAGGATGTCAAACTTTGCGCCGAGCTCCGTTTGAGCGCGCTGACGTAATTCGAGAATTTTCAGCTGCCCCAGCTTGTAGCCCAGGGCCTGGGCGGGCCACGCGATGTAGCGGTCGATCTCGGCATCGGACGCCGGCGGAAAATGTGCATTCCAGTAGTCCACCATCTGCTGTCGCGACCAGCGCTTCTCGTGCACTCCAGTGTCCAGCACCACGCGTATCGCACGAAAGAGTTCACTGTGAAGGCGGCCCAGATCGCTGGCCGGATTCTGGTAGAAGCCGGCCTCCTTTCCGAGCCGCTCCGCATAGAGAGCCCAGCCTTCCACGTAGGCGTTGTAGTTGCCGGCGCGGTGAAAGGGATGGAGGCCGGGGATCTCCTGGGCAATCGAGATCTGCATGTGATGACCCGGTACGCCTTCATGGTAGGCCGTCGCCTCGTCATCGAGCAGATCGTGCGTGGCATGATCATAGGTGTCCACCCAGATCTGTCCGGGTCGTGACCCGTCGGGCGTGCCCGGAATGTAGCGCGTACTGTTGTCCTTCTCCATGTAGCTCGGGACGCTGGTTACGATGAGCTTGCTTTTTGGCAGGAGCCCAAAGAGTTCGGGGAGTTTCCGTTCCATCTGGCCGACGTAGTGCGTGAAGGCGTCCAGAATCTGCTGGCGCGTGGCCCCACGGACCTTCGGGTCGGCGGCAATGGCCTTCTCGAAGCTGGACCGATCGGCATAGCCGGCGCTCTTGGCGAGCACCGCAATCTGTTGTTCAAGGTCTGCGACTTGCGCCAGACCGAGCTCATGAATCTGCCCTCCGCTCAAGTCCGTCGTCGTTTGCGTGTGGATCGCGAAGCGATAACGGGCGGCGCCGTCCGGCAGTGCCCAGATCCCGGGCGATGTACGGCCGCGGGGGGCGTATTCGGAAGCAATAAAGGACTTCAGTTTGGTATAGGCCGGGCGGACCTTCAAATCCACGGACGCAAGGATGGCAGCGCGCAGTTGCTGGCGATCAGCGAGTGGGAACGAGGCCGGGATGCGATTGACGGGCTCTGCGAACGGGCTCGCGGTTCCGGCCGCATCAGCCAGATCAGCGCACTGGGCCACCACCTGCTCAAGTAGGAAACGGGGCTGAACGAGTCCGTCCTTCACCCCGGCCCGGGAGGCTTCGATCACTTGGTCGATGGCCGCGGGGATCGCATTGAGACGGGCAATGTAGTCGCGGTAATGCGCGACGGTATCAAATGGCGCGGTGGTGGGGAGCGTCGGCAGCCACACTTGCAGCCCATTGAACTGATCAATAGGCATCTCGTAGTTCTTGAGACGTATGTACTCGAGCTGGTCGCTGAGCATGCCCACCAGCAGTTCATGATCGAGCCGATCGGAATCCGACAGACCGGAGACATCGATGTCCTGCGCACGCTTGAGCAAATCACCGGCTTCCTTGCGCGTTTCCGCGACGTGAGCCAGCGAATAGTCGGTCAGCCGGGCATTGTACTGGTACTCCCCCAGACCGGTCGCACCCTCGGGGTTCTCGCGCAAATAGAACTGCCAATAGTCATCGGCAATCGCGCGCACCGTCTCGTGAGGGCTGGCCGAACCGCCGCTCTGGGGCGATGCGGCCATTCCGGAAAAGGTGGCAACCAGCATTAAGGCCGTCGCAAGGTTTCGTAAAAAACGAACCCGAAAACGTTGCCGCATGAACTTCCCCCAAAATGCCGCCGAATGGCGGCTGCCGCCGTCAGTGTACGTCAGCCGCTTTTGCTGGGGTGAAGGACAGGGACTTCATGGCCTGAGTCAGTGATTGGCTTTGCTTCCAGAACTGAGCCCAAGGGTCCTGCTTGCGAAAGGACAAGTATTCTCGGGCGTCCGCAACAGTCCATTGCGCGCCGCTCCTGATCTCAGCCAACTGCTCCCAGGCGATGGGAATCGATACGCCCAGTCCCGGGCGGGCGCGCGCCGAAAACGCAGCGGCCGTCGTTGCTCCGTGGCCATTACGCAGGTAGTCCACAAACATTTTTCCCACCCGATTTGACGCTCCGCTCTTGGCCACGAACCGGGACGGGATCGTCTTGGTCAGATGTTGCACGATCGCCTTCGAAAGACCCTTCACGGTGTCATAGTTCCAGCGCGAGGCCAGAGGCACGACGACGTGCAGGCCTTTCCCGCCCGAAGTCTTCAGCCACGATGCCAACCCGAGATCCGACAGCAGCGAGCGGGTCAGGGTCGCTCCTTCCTGCACCTGTTTCCACGTAGTGCCGGTGCCTGGATCCAGGTCGAAAACCATCCGGTCGGGCAGGTTGATTTTCTTCGAAGTCGAATTCCACGGGTGAAACTCGATGACATTCATCTGGGCTGCCCCAAGCAACGCCTCCACGGTGTCGACCTGAATCAGGGACTCGTGGCCGGGCCAGAGCGAAGCGTCCAGTTCCTTGAGCCCCGGGAACGCCTTGTCCATGTGCTTCTGGAAGAAAAGCTGGCCCGTGACGCCCTTGGGCCCTCTGACCAGCGAGCACGGCCGCCCTTTGAGATGCGGCAGAATCCACTCGCTCACCGACTCGTAATACCGGACCAGATCGATTTTCTTCAGCTGGGTCGAAGGATCGATGACCCGTTCACCGTGAGTAATGCTGAGCGAGCCTGGGGATGGTTTCTTCGCCGCACGGCCCGGCTTGACGCTCTCGGGGCTCTTGGCCCTCTCGCGCACGATACTCTTCGCCGGCTTGTCCTTTCGAAGCGCCACATAGGAAGCATGCCGAATCTGGTTGTCGGGAGTCCACTCGGCAAATTCCACCTCGGCCACCAATTCAGGTTTGACCCAGTGCACTCCACTGCTCGTTCCTCGGGACCATCGGCCCGGCTTTTTAGGAGCCGTCGAATACGGGGCCCGATCCGTGTGTATTCTCTTCAGTTTGTCTTTGAGGCGCCGTGCCTCCTCGGTATCCCAGCCGGTGCCGACCTTTCCAACCGACAAAAGTCCTTCTTCGCCGTGCACACCGAGCAGCAGGCTCCCGATCTGCGCCGGATTGTCACTTCGGTCCACATAGCCGCACACCACGAACTCCTGACGTCGCGTGCACTTGAGTTTGAGCCAGGTCTCCGTGCGGCGGGAGACGTAAGGCGAATCGGCGCGCTTGGCGATGACCCCTTCCAGATGCATCGCGCAGGCGGAACTGAGGACCGAGCCTGCATCGGCCTCGAACGCCTCGCTGTAGCGCAGGTGTTCTGCCGGCGCCTTATCGAGCAACCCGTGCAACAGCTCGCGGCGCGCCTGCAGGTCCACTGCGCGCAGGTCACGGCCGGCGAAAAACGGCAAATCGAACAGGAAATAGATGATCCGGCCGGTGTCGGAGCGACCGTCCAGCACTTTCTGGAGTGCATTGAAATCCGGCGTGCCGTGGGCGCCAAGCACGACAATCTCACCGTCCAGCCACCCGGAACGAACGCCGAGGCCTTTAAGCTCCCGCACCAGATGCGGCATCTTCGCAGCCCAGTCATGCCCGCCGCGCGTAATCAAGCCGATCTTGTTCTTGTCGATGCGCGTCATGATCCGATAGCCGTCGAACTTGATCTCGTAGATCCACTCGCCCTCGGAAGGCGCGGCCTTGACGAGTGTGGCCAGTTGGGGTTTGAGCAGGTTCGGGAGCTTGGCCGGGGCCGAACCGGCGGGCATGCCCTTGATCGGTGCACGGGAGGTGCGGTAGCGCGCTGCGTCGGTTCCCGCGGCCCGAGGTCGGGTGGCCGCAGACTCGATCGGCTTGGCAATCACGCTGTCGGGCAGCGCCCGTACCACGTCATATTCATCCTTGGGTCGGGCAAATTCGTCGCGCTTCTTGAACAGGAGCCAGGGTTCCTGGCGCTCTCCATTCTTGGCAATCTTGACCAGCTCCCAGCTGCCGTGCATTTTCTGACCGTGCAAATTGAAGGCGAGCTTTCCCTGTTTGAGTCCCTTGTGTGGATCAGCGAGCGGCTCCCAGCTGCCCTTGTCCCAGACGATGACGGTTCCTGCGCCGTACTGCTTGGCCGGTATCGTTCCTTCAAATGATCCGTACGACAACGGATGATCCTCCACATGGACGGCCAGGCGTTTGTCGGCCGGATCGAAACTGGGTCCCTTGGGTACGGCCCAGGACACCAGAACCCCGTCCAGTTCGAGCCGAAAGTCGTAGTGCAGCCGCGAAGCCGCATGTTTCTGGATGACAAACGATAAGGAGGTGCTCGTGTCCGCTTTGGCCCCGCGAGGCTCTGCCGTCTTGCTGAAGTCACGCTTGGCCCAGTACTTGGCCAGGCGCGGACCGGCCGATTTGCTGCCGCGCGTTGCAGACGCCACGTTCCGCGACGCCATACGTCCTCAGGCGCGCTTTCGCGCCGCCTTGCCCGAGGACTTTGCGTTGGAGCGTGATGACTTGCCCTCCTCGCCGTGCCCGCGTTTGAGGCTGCGCGCCAGCAAGGCGGTCAGATCGATCACGTTGCTGGTCGATTCAGAGCTATCTTCCATCGCCTCGACCTTCTCGGTGGTTCCCGCCTTCTGCCGTTTGGCCACCAACGCATGGATGGCATGCGTGAACTTGTCGGCGTAGGCGTCGGGTTTCCACTTCGTCGTCATGTCGGCGATGAGCTGCTTGGCCATCTTTACATCACTTTCCTTCAGCGCCTTCTTTCCTTCGCTCGGAAGCTTCAAGTCCGTAGGGGATCTGATCTCATCGGCCCAGCGCAGAGTGTTCAGGAGCAGCACTTGCTCGTTCGGGATCAACGCGGCCAGGTATTCCTTGGTGTGCATCACCACGCGCGCGATGCCGACCACACCCGAGGCGAGCATGGCCTCCCGGAGCAGGGTGTAGACCTTGTCGCCCTTGGGGAGGGGTTCCAGGTAATAGGGCTTCTCGAACTGGATCAGGGGAATCTCCTCCACCTGGACGAACGCTTCGATTTCGATGGTCTGCGTGGTGCGCGGGTAAGCGGCCTTGATTTCCTCATCGCTCAACACGACGTAGGCCTCGTCCTCCACCTTGACCCCTTTGACGATGTTCTCCTTGGTGACTTCCTTGCCGGTGCGCTTGTTGATCCTCTTGTACCCGACCGGATCCATGGACCTCTTGTCCAGCCAATCGAAGTCGATGCCCGTGTCGGATGAGGCCGGATACAGCGCGATGGGCACGTGAACCAGCCCGAAGCTGATGGCACCTTTCCATATTGAACGGGGCATAGCACTCCTCCCGGTCTTCAAACGGGTTTCTGTATGCCGACACTGGCACCAATGGATTCGCTATTACCTTCGGACAACTGCGGCGAATGACGTCAGGGATCTCTGACAGTCGCAGGATGATGTCAGCAGAGGTGCGTGCGCAGCGGAATGCGCCGCTACAGCGGTGCCCCTCAGAGCAGATAGGGCTGGCTCTTGGCCGTGTCGGACTCTCGGTTGAACAGGGGCGACTGGCGTTGCAGATGCTCGAAGATCAGATCGCGTTCCTGCGCCAGCGCCTCGGAGGCCTGGGCCCACGCCGTCACCACCATCACGGGCAATCGTTGCCCATCGAGATACAACTCCCTGATCCACTGGTAGAGTGATTTCATTTCCGGCCGCTTGATCCACCAGGGCACTTCGTCCGGGAGCCAGAGCCTGGCGGCATTCAGGTGCTGCGAGAATCGGCGCCGGGGGCACGCCGTTTGACCCACGTAACGCACCAGCCGGACGTCGCGGGGGTCTGAGAGCGTGTAGATCGCCGCCTCGCGCCGGTTCGACGCCCGAAACGTCGACGATGTGCGAGGCGCTGCGAGAGCGAATCAGTCGCACAAGTTGGATTTTCTGCTCGGCGCGGTCCATCTCGCCACGGATTTTGGCCCTGAGGACGCATACTGTATATAATTACAGGCACCGCGAAAAGCCTGCATCCAGGGACCTTTGGACGCAGCCCACGTGAAAAACCCCACCTGCCCCTGCTGCTCGATCGATGACGCGCGCCACCGGCGTGGCGGATCTGCCGCTCCACGGGGGGCGCGTTCCCGCCTGGTTGTCGGTTCGGATGGCGGCGCTCGGGCGGGTGATCAGCGAAGCGATCGTTCTGCAGTATGGCGCCGAGGAGTTCCTGCGACGACTGGCTCACCCGTTCTGGTTTCAATCGATGGGCGCGGTGATGGGCATGGATTGGCATTCCTCAGGGATTACCACCAGCGTCATGGGCGCCTTGAAGCGTGGACTGGAGCCGCTTCGCGATGAACTGGGCATCTATGTGTGCGGCGGCCGCGGTCGCCACTCCCGGCAGACCCCGACGGAACTCAGCCAAGTCGGGGAGCAAACCGGCCTGGATGCCACCGCGCTGATCCGATCCAGCCGTCTGGTGGCCAAGGTGGACAGTGCGGCCGTGCAGGACGGCTACGAACTCTACCTGCACACCTTTGTGGTCACGCGCCGCGGGCAATGGTGCGTCGTCCAGCAAGGCATGAACCCTGAGCTTCGCGAAGCGCGCCGCTACCACTGGTTGTCCGAGAGCGTCGGCAGCTACCTCGATTCGCCCCACGCGGCCATTGACGGCAAGAATTGCGGCGCGCTGATCGTCAACCTCGCGCACGAACGGGCTCGCAGGAACCGGCAAGCCGGGCTCGAACTGGTGGCCGGCGGACCTGGCCGCACGATCGGTGTTCTAAGGCAGTTCCGGCGCGCCGAGTAATCTGGCCCTCGATCTGTTTCCGGAGTGCGAGACCGGCCCTTGAACCTGCCGTGCCTCATCTGCGAATGCCCGCGCACCATGACATCCGCGCCATCGGACGTGGAACTCAAGCGCCTGCACGCGGTGCTGGCCGCCGCCTCCGATCGGGGGCCGAAGGACTTTACCGACCTTTTAATGACCCCAGGCGTGGGCCAACGCACGCTCGCATCACTGGCGTTGGTCGCAGAAGTCATCTACGGCGCGCCGGTCGAGGTTCTCCGACCCCGCGCGCTTTGCCATGGCGCACGGCGGAAAGGACGGCCACCCCTTCCCGGTGCCCTTGAAGGTCTACGATGAGACCATTCGCGTACTGAGCCATGCGGTCGCCAATCCAAGCTCGGCAAGGGCGACAAGCTGTACGCGATACAAAGACTCGACCGGCAGGCGCGTGCGCTGGAGGGCCGGGTTTCGGGGCCGTCCTTTGACGATCATGTCGCGCAGGAGCGAGCCGACTCCGAGCGTCATGGGTGGTCGCAGTGTCCAGTGACGTTCCGCCGGCAAGTGGTGTCTGAGAGTGAAACTCGCCTGCTGGCGCGACAGTGCTGTGGCTCGCGCAGTCTTGGCACGGCCTCGCGCAAAAAAAAGGCCCCGGACAATCTTCCGGGGCCTTTGCAGTTGCACCATTAAGATGCGTTCGAATGCTGTTCTAGTGGCCGGCGGCTCCCGACCGCCGCATCCGCATCCACGAATCCAAAGCCTGAATCGTGGTCAAAGCCCTTGGTGCCGAACGGGAACGGGTACGGCGCAATCGTGCGGGCCGCCGCGAGATGCATGTCCCGCGCGGTGTCTTCCAGGATCCCGTAGATCTTGTCCGGTGACATCGCCGGCTTGCTGGCGCGCGCCTGCTTATCGATCATCAGGGCCGCCACGCAGCGACGTGCGGCGCCGAAGCGGAGGTTCCGAAGAAGTTCGGATACTTGTCCGGCTCAGTCGAGCCGGGCACGGTGGCGGTGTACACCGAGAAGAAGAACGAGGTGTTGCCGCCGTCCGGTCCGGTCACCTGGGGCTTCTGGCGGATCTGCGGCGCATTCAGGCGGTTGCCCGAGGCGTTGAAGAACATCGGCGTACCGGCCGCAGAAGAGAAGTACTCAAGGCAGGCCGGTTTGCAGTTGGACCAGAACGGATCGCCCCAGGCCGCCGTGTTGTACCAAGGCGCCGCACCTATCGAGGCCGCACCGTTCGCGTTGGCGTGGCCGTAGGAAGAGCCGCTTTGCGTGTCGTGCTCGTCAATGAATATAGTGCCCGCACCCAGCGCGAAATAGACGTACTTCAGGTAGCCCGGCGTCGGGCCGGAATACAGTTCGATGCTGACCTGCACCTGAACGTCCGCACCGCTGGTATTGGAAATGACCGCTTCCTCGAGCGGATCACCTCCGATGTTGCTGTCAGTTCCGGTGAACTGGCAAACGGCGGGCTTGAGATTTGCATCGCAGTTCGGAACGGGCTGACCGTTCATGCGATAGAAAATCAGGTCCACATCAGAGCGCGAACCCTTCGGCCCGGCGGACTTGAAGGGCTCGTCCCAGTTCAACACCAGCAGTTCGAAGGCCTGGTCGGTGACGGTGATGGTCTGCATCGGGTCCGGATTCTTGGCGGTGCCAAAATTATGGCGCTTGCCGCTCGCGCCCTTGCTGTTGGACAGGCGGAAGTCCGATTCATAGGCCTGGCGCGCCTCATTGCCCGAGGATGAGAAATAGGGAATGCCCCGGTCATGAACCGCATCGACCGCCTGAGCGACGATTCCGTCCTGGAACATCGGCTCGTCAAAATAGAGCACGTCGTCGTCGATGATGGTCGAGCCGGCATCGGCCAGGTCGATGATGCCCTGGGCAAAATCGGCCTCGCTGTTATTGGCGGTATGAAAGGCAATCGACGCGCCGGGCGCCACATCGTGAATGATTTGGCCGATGGCGCGCCCTTCGTCGTTCGCGTTGGCGCAGGCTTCGTCATTGAGAATCTTGGTGTCGGCCGGCAAATCGCCATTGGCGATGTCCTGCTTCGTCGTCGTGAAGGGCTGGCCCGGGAAAATCGGCCCGGTGAGGCACCCGAAGCTGTCCGACAAAATTCCCACGCGAACTCCGCGCCCGGTGACCCCAAAGTCACGTCGCGCATTGGCCGATCCCTGTGCACGATCGCCCTGCGTTGTGACCACGCCCGAGCGGGTGGTCATGAGCGCCGGTCGCACGGACAGCACATCCGGCAATGAGGCGATTGATCGCAACTGATTTGCGGCCACGCGCGCCGAAACCATGGATCCGAAAGTCTTGACGTTGCCCACTCCAATCGCCTGCAAGTGAGCCTTGAGCACGTTGGCATCGCCCTTGGCGACAATGTTTACTGGAATGGTGGCCATCGAATGCCCAAGGCCGATTCGCCCGAGGCGTCCCTGCAACTGTCCGCTCGCTTGGGCCGCTGCCAGACCGGCAGGCTCGGCCACGATGCGCAGCATCGAATGGAGCTTCGCGTCATCGGTTGTGCGCAGCTGTTGCAATTCTTCCGCGTACGAGCGCGGTTGCGCAGCATGGACGGCGCCAGCCAATAAAAGCGCAGTCGTAAAGCATGAGATCACGGAGGTGCGTGTCATAACTGCCCCTGAAGTGTTGTTTGAAATCGAGACGCGTGAATATATAGCAGCGGATACACGTGTTCCAGCACGAATACCGGTCGGTTTATTATGTAATCGTAATCTTCCACCTACGCAAAATGCGCTGAAAAGGCGCATGCGCACGCGGTTGTAAAAAATAATTGGTCGAGGGCGCCCGAAATGTAGGTTGCAGCTTACATCCGCGCTCGCATTACTACATAGAACTACTACCATCGAGGAACGCGTAACCCTCTGGACTCCAGATATTAGAGAGTGACGGACTCTATTGAATCAGGCGGTCGCGGCGCAACCGATCGGCGATTGAAGGAGTGACCATCGCAAGTCCCAGCTGGCCGGATTCCACGTCCTTCACCTTGGTGTCGATCGTATAGATCAATGAAGCATCGTGGGCGCTGTAGAGTCGGGTGATGATGTGGCCAGCGCCCTGGGTATTCATGACGGAAGGCAAGGTCTTGAATTCGTAAAAATCGACCGGCATGCCGTACGCGCCGTAGAAGCCGGTGTCGTACCCGGATGCGATGTATTTGTACTGACCGGTGCTGCGCGTATCTCGGCTCCCTCCTTCCTTGGTGAGCCAACTCGAGGCCACCATGCGCGTGGCCAGCACACCATCGGAATGGAGCTTTGCCACCAATTGTTCGATGCCGGCGCGACTGAGCGGTTCGTCCTTGCTCATGTAGTTGCAACTGGCATCCGCCGTGGAATTGATTACTGCGCAGGTCCCTCACCAGCCAGTATTCGAAGTTGCAGCGTTGGGTGTAGTCCGGGCTGACCCCCACGACCAGGAGTCGCGAATAATTGGCACTGCGGGAACCGCTCTCCCATGTGCTCTTGACCGAAGGTCGACCCGTGCAACCGGCCATCAGCGAGACCGCGGACAGGCTCAGCGCCAGCGCAAAGATTAAATAATGACACTGCGACTCGCGAAGGCCTCTCATGCGCACTGAACTCCTTAGAGGAACAAATCGACAATCCGGCGTGGGCGCCACGCCCGCCCTTTCGATAGCGACGCATGATAACCGAGGGGCCTGACCGCCACGTGGCCGTCCGTGACAACTGCCCCTCTTGATTGGATCGGGACCCGGATTTAGCTGCGCACCTTAAGACCGCGCGGGTCGTACGGTGGTTCCGCGAGAATTCGGGTTCGCCGCGCCTCCCCTAATACCTCTACCGTGAGCGCGACCGGGTGAGCCGCTACGTCTTGATCCACATAGGCCAATGCCAGGCTCTGGCGCACGTGATGGCCGTAGGCTCCCGAGGTGACAAAGCCGACCCGGCGATCCCCGGCCATCACGGGCTCAAAGCCGGTGACATCGGCGTCCGTGCTGTCCACCGACAACAGCACCAATCGCTGCGTGGGTCCGCTGGCCCGCTCGGCCAATGCCGCGGCGCGCCCGACAAATTCACCCTTATCAAATGCGATGAAGCGATCGAGGCCCGCCATCGCGGCGGTATAGGACTGGGCAAACTCCAGCGACCAGACCCCGTACCCCTTTTCGAGACGCAGGCTGTCTTGCGCCCTCATGCCGATGGGCTTGAGCCCCAAGTCTTGGCCGGCCTCCATCAATGCGCCCCACAGCGCCCGCTGCTCGGAGGCGCGCACGGTGATTTCGTAACCCAGTTCGCCGGTCAGCGAAACGCGCACGATGACCGCCCGGGTAAAGCCGACATCGAGCACGCGGGCGCCCATGAACGGCAAAGCCTCGTTGTCGACGTCCGCGCGCGTCAGGCGCTGCGAGTATGTCGCGCGATCGTGGGCCGGAGAGTGAAAAACCCAGCCAGCTCTCCGAGAGATTCTCGAGCCTGACTCCCGCGGGCGGCAGGTGATCACGAAACCATCGCAGGTGCCATTCCTGAAGGTAATAGGATCCGACCAGCCAGAACCTCTCGGCCTCCAGGCGGGTGACCGTCAGATCGCCCATGAGTTTTCCGCTTGGCGAGAGCATTGGAGCAAGCCGCACGCGTCCGATAGCCGGCAGGCGATTGGCCAGCAAGTGATCGAGCCAGGACTCTGCGCCCGCGCCTGACACCTCGTAGCGTGCGTAGACCCCGGTATCAAGCAGGCCCGCCGCGCTGCGCGTGGCCGCGACCTCCGCGGCGATCCACCGATGCGCATTGGAGCGCCGCAAGGTCGGGGTCTCTTCGAAATCAGGTTCGCCCGGAGCGAAGAACTGCGGGCTCTCCATGCCCCAGACCACTCCGAAGTGCGCCCCCGCGGCACGCTGCGCGTCGTAGCTGGGCGTCATCTTGAGCGGCCGACCGGCCGGCAACTCCTCGTTCGGGTAGGCGATGACAAATCGCCGGGCGTAGAACTGCGCGGTCATTTCGCGCAGATACCTGTCGTTGCTGGCGAAGGCGCCATAGCGAGCGACGTCCATTCCGAATATGTCCGCCCCCGGATCGCCATCGACGAGCCAGTTCGCGAGCACCAGACCGATCGCGCCCGCCCTGCGAGAATCCCGACATGCACCCGCACGCCGCCCAGAAGTTTCGAAGTCCTGGAACCGGACCGACCAGCGGATTGCCGTCCGGCGTGAAGGTGAAGGCGCCGTTGACCCATTTGCGGATGCCCGCCTCAAGCAGGCTCGGGAAGCGCTGAAATCCGATATTGAGCTCCGGACTGATGCGCTCGATGTCCTCGGGCAGCAGGTCCATGCCAAAGTCCCATTCCGCGCCCTCGATCTGCCAGTGCTGGGGGTTGCGTTCGTACACGCCCAGCAGCACGCCCTTGCGTTCCTGCTGCAGGTAGGTAAATCCCTCCAGATCCGTCACGCAGGGCATCTCGTCGGCGCGCGCGAGCAGGCTCGGCAGGTCCTCGGTGATCAGGTAATGGTGCTGCATCGGCGTGAGCGGCAAGTCCAACCCCACCATTCGTCCGACGCGCCGCGCCCACAGTCCCGCGGCGTTGACCACATGCTCGGCCGTGACCGGACCTTGCTCGGTCTCGACACGCCACTGGCCGCCGGGCAAAGCCTGCAGCGCTGTGACGCGGTTCCTGAGGATGACTTCGGCCCCACGCTTGCGCGCGGCGAGCGCGAAGGCGTGGGTGGTCCCGTGCGGGTCGACCGCGCCCTCGTGCGGGTCAAACAAACCGCCCAGCAGTCCCGTGGGATCGACGATCGGACAATCAGCGATGATTTCCTCGGCGCTTGCCAGTCGCGCACCGATGCCCAGGGTTTGATAGACGGCACATTCCGCCTTGAGCCACTCCCAGCGCGCCTGTGTCGTGGCCAGGCTATAGCCGCCCGGCATGTGCATGCCGACGCTTTGCCCGCTCTCCGCCTCGATCTCCTTGTACAGATTGATCGTGTAGGACTGCAGCGCGGCGATATTCGGATCATCGTTCAGCGCGTGAAATCCCGCGGCGGCATGCCAGGTCGAGCCGGCGGTAAGTTCGGCGCGCTCAATCAGCGCGACATCGGTCCAGCCGCGCCGGGTAAGGTGATAAAGAATGCTGGTACCGACGATACCCCCGCCGATTACCACGACGCGGTAATGACTCTTCATGTCGGCCTATTCCTCTTCGACCGAATCCGAGAGCACGGCCTTGCGTTCGGCCATGAAATGCAGCAGCGCCTCATCGAGCGCCGGATCCAGTCCCGGGTCCTCGTATTCCGCCAGCATTTTCTTCCACACCTTGTTCGCGCGCTGCTCGGCCGTGAGGCTGCCTTCCAGAGTCCATTGTTCGAAGGACGAATAGTCGGCGATAGTCGATTGATAAAAGGCGGTCTCGAAGTTCTCCTGCGTGTGCGCGCAGCCGAGGAAGTGGCTGCCCGGCCCCACTTCGCGAATGGCATCGAGCGCCTGACCGCGCTCGCTCATGTCCATGCCGGAGGCCAGAACCTGCATCATCGCCAGCTGATCGGCGTCCATGACGAATTTCTCGTAGCCGCTTGTCAGGCCGCCCTCGAGCCAGCCCGCCGCGTGGGTCACCAGGTTCACCCCCGCCAGCAACGTCGGCAGCAGCGTATGCGCACTCTCATAGCCGGCCTGCGCGTCCGAGACCTTCGAGGAGCACAGCGACCCGCCGCTGCGACAAGGCACGCCGAGCCGCCGAGCCAGCTGCGCGGTGGCAAAAATCATCTGCGTGGCTTCCGGCGTGCCAAAGGTGGGCGATCCGGTACGCATCGATACCGCGCCGACGAACGAACCCATGATCACGGGCGAGCCAGGCCGTCACGATTTGCGTGAGGGCCATGCCCGCCAGCGTCTCGGCGAGTATCTCCGCCATGCACCCGGCCGCCGTGACCGGCCCCATGGCCCCTGCCAGCACGGCGGGCACGACGATCGTGCCTTGGTTGTGCGCCGCAAACTCACGCAGCGCCCCAAGCATTCGCCCGTCGAAGGTCAGGGGTGAGTTGGAATTGATATTGCCGAGCACGACGGGGTGCTCATCGACGTACCGCTCGCCGAACAATACTTCGGCCATACGCACCGCATCGGCCGCATGACCTGGCGTTTCCGGAGTCGCCTCGCAACCCTGGTCGCTGTAGCGGAAGAAAGCGTATTGCACGTCCAGGTGTCGCTTGCCCGCCGGAATATCCATCGGCTCGACCGTGGATCCGCCCGAAAAATGAATGGCCGGAGCCGAATGCGCCAGTTTGATGAAATTATGCAGATCCTCGAGCGTGCCGTAGCGGCGCCCGCGATCCAGGTCGGTGACGAAGGGAGGGCCGCCGACCGGCGAGAACACCGTGGCATCGCCCCCAAAGCGTACGTTGCGCTCGGGGTTGCGGGCATAGAGCGTAAATTCGCTCGGCGCGCTCTTGAGTAAGGTACGCGCCAAGTCCGCGCGGGATCCGCACACGCTCGCCCTGCACATCGGCGCCGGCGCCCTTCCACAGTCGCAAGGACTCCGGGTCACGACGAAACTCGATGCCGATTTCCTCCAGGATCGTCTCGGCGTTGGCTTCGATGACCTCGACCGCTTCGGTGCTCAGCAGATCGATTACGGGCAGCTGCCGGCGGATGTACGGCAGTTTGACGGCCTTGCGTAGCGCTCGCGCGGCCCGGCGCGCTTCTCGAGCGCCGCCTCGAACGGCATGCGCACCGCGGTTCTCTTCCCCCATGTCCGTCTCCTGTGGCGCCTTATTTATAACACATGTAAGGTTTAGATTATAACGCGGCGGGCGTAGCCAGCATTGGCGCGCTGCGTTATTCTTTCGGCCGGTCGCGCCACGCGCTGGATCATGCGCCACGTGTCGCCAGATGCTGCGGAGAGAGCGGTTGCCTAGAATCGTCGATCATGTACGACGGCGCGAAGAGATTGCGCGACTCGCCGTGCGCGTGATCCAGCGCGAGGGCGCTGAAAATGCCACGGTTCGCCGGATTGCCACAGCCGGCGGATTCAGCATCGGCGTACTGACACACTATTTCAAGGACAAGGACGAATTGATCGCTTTCGCATTCCAGTGGGTGGCACGTGAATGGTTCACCGAACTGGACACCGAGATTGCGAAGTCTGCCCCGGGCCTGGCACGACTTCGTACGGCACTTGAATTCATGGTCCCGACCACCTCGGCACCCAGCTTTATCCGCTTGTGGCTGAGTCTATGGGGAGGGGCCATGCATAATCCCGCACTCGCGCGGGTCCACAGCAAGTACTACGCGCGCTGGCGCCGGTACCTCAATCGGCTTCTCTCGGAGGCCGCCAAGAGCGGCGCCATTGTCGCGCCTCGTTCGACGCGCGATGCCATCGATCTTCTGACCGCCGGGATCGATGGCATCTGGATCGGCAGCACCTTCGAGTCCGCCCGATTCCCGGTGCGTCGCCGCCGTCGTTTGGTCGGCGAACTAATGGCAGCCGTGCTCGGAGGGCACGCGTGAGGCTGACGAGCGCCAGTCTCCGCCGCTACTCGGCCTGGTCGCTGCTTCGGGCGCGCATGGTCGGAGATCAATACTGGCGCCCCCTGTGGACCGGACGCACGCTGCAGCCGGCATACGATGTCGTAGTGGTGGGCGCCGGGGGGCACGGCCTCGCGACGGCCTTTCATCTGGCGCGCGATCATGGCATCAAGCGGGTTGCAGTACTCGAGAAGCGCCTGGTGGGCTACGGCAACGTCGGTCGCAACACGACCATTGTTCGTTCCAATTACCTGCTGCCCGAGAATCATTACTTCTATGAGGACTCGCTCCGGCGCTGGGAAACACTTTCCAGCGATCTGAACTACAACGTCATGTACAGCCCGCGCGGTGTGGTTGATCTGGCGCTGACCGATGACGACATCCCTGCCCTTGCCCGGCGCGGCAATGCAATGCGTCTGGCGGGCATCGATGCCGAACTTCTTGATCTTGCCCGCGCTCGAGCGCTTTGTGCCTGAACTCGAAGCCCGTCGAACCCGCCGCTTCCCGATCGTTGGAGCGCTCGTGCAGCGGCGCGGTGGCACAGTGCGCCATGACGCGGTGGCGTGGGGGTACGCGCGTGCGGCCAGCGCCCTTGGGGTCGACATCATCGAAATTGCGAGGTCACCGGCGTACGCAGCTCAGGCAGGAGTGCTACCGGTGTCGAAACGAACCGAGGCTACGTTCAGGCCGACCGAATCGTGTTCGCAACCGCGGGTCACACCGGCATGATCGGAACCATGCTCGGCGTGGCACTGCCGATCGAGACGCATCTGCTCCAGGCGATGGTCTCGGAACCGATCAAGCCCCTGATCAATTCCGTGGTGGTGTACGTGTCTCCCGGACACGGCGAAACCTACATCTGCCAGTCCGATCGCGGCGGACTGGTGATGGGCGGACACCTGGACGGTTTTCCTTCTTATACGCGCGAAGGCCAGTGGCATCGACTCGAGGACGTCGTGCAAGGCGCGCTTGAACTGTTTCCCCGCATTGGCGCGGTAAAAATCCTGCGCCACTGGGCCGGCACCAACGACATGACCATGGACGGCAGTCCCATCATGGATCGGCTCCGCTATGACAATGTGTTCGTCAATGCGGGCTGGTGCTACGGCGGGTTTAAGGCCATTCCGGCATCAGGCGCCGCGTTCGCGCAATTTGTCGCGAGCGGCACGGCCCCTGACCTGATTCGCAGTTTCCGCCTGTCCCGCTTTGCGACCGGACACACGCTCGATGAGCCTGGCCAAGGTCCGTTCCCGGTGCGGCTGTGACGCGCCTGGTGTGCCCATTCTGCGGGCCGCGTGAGCTGCGCGAGTTCGCGTTTCACAAGACGCTGCCGGCCCACGACCGTGCGAACGCCTATGAGCGCACCTACGAACGCGTCGCCAATCCCGCTCCTCAGTAGCGAGCACTGGCAACACGTCGAAGGCTGTCGTGGCTGGCTGCTCGTGGAGCGCAACCCTTCAACCGGTGAGGTTCTCGAGGTTAAGCTCCTCGGCGGTGCCGCATGAATGCGATTCACCCACGGACCGGCACACGCCTCAGGGACGGGACACTGTCCTTTAGCTTTGACGGTCATGAGTACGTGGCCCAGGCCGGAGACAGCGCCGCCTCGGCGCTGCTTGCCCACGGCGTGCGGCTGATGGGACGAAGCGTCAAGTACCGGCGACCGCGCGGGATCTTGTGCGCGGGGCCGGAGGAGCCCAACGCGTTGCTTTCGGTCGGCAAGACACCGGACGTCGTGCCGAACGTCCCCGCACCGCAGCTGCTGTTGCACGACGGCCTTGTGCTGCGGAGCCAGAATCGTTGGCCCACCTTAAAGTTTGATCTCGCCTCCGTACTTCAGGCGGGAGGCGCGCTGCTGGGAGCAGGTTTCTACTACAAGACGTTCATCTGGCCCTGCTTGGCGGATCTATGAAGGGATCATCCGGCGGCTTGCTGGTCTGGGCGAGGCCCCGGGGCGCTGCCAACTGCCGCAGGTCGCCATAGAGCATTGCCATTGCGACGTGCTGGTGGCCGGTGCTGGCGCCGCGGGGCTCGCAGCGGCATTGGCGGCGGCGCGTGCCGGTGTGCGAGTGATCCTGTGCGAGCGCGAGGCAAGGTGCGGCGGTGAACTGGAGTTTGAAACAGCCCATATCGATGGAAAGCCCGCCCTCGAATGGATCGATGCGACTGTCGCCGAATTGCGGTCTCTGGGCGTTCGGATCCTGACCCATACGGCCTTGGTCGCAGAATCGAGCGGTCAGTTAATAGCCCACGCCGAGCCCGGTGGCCTGCCCGGCCGCAACACGATGTACTACATCCGTGCGCGTGAATTCATCATCGCCATGGGCGCGTTGGAACGCCCCATTGCTTTTTGCGACAACGATCGACCCGGGGTGATGATGTTGGGCGCCGCGGAACGTTACCTCGCCCACTACGGTGTCCGAGTCGGCGTGCAGCTGGTGCTGTTCGCCAATCACGAGCGCGTTTACGCCGCCGCACGACGCCTGATGGCCGGTGGCATGAACGTGCGAGCCATCATCGACACGCGCCGTGTCCACGAACTGAGCACTGATGTGGCGTGCTCCCAATTGCGCGAGTCGTTGCGCGCTCGAGGGTGTCGAATGCCTCAACGGTCACGCGATCACCGCAGCGGTGGGCCGACTCGGCGTGCAGTCCGCCTGCATCGAGCTGCTCGGTGGATCTTCTCCGCCGCGGCAGATTCCTTGCGACACCATCCTGATCAGCAGCGGGTGGACTCCGACCGTGCAGGCGGGACTCCAGCAGGGAGGGCTCGCACAATACTCCGCGCCCGCGGGCGCGTTTCTGGCCGAGAGCCAACCGCCGGGGCGAACCGCGAGCGGCGCGGCGCAAGGGCTGGTGGAACTGGGCGCCGTCTTGCGCGACGGTCACAGCGCGGGGGCCCGCGCCGCAAGCTCGGTGGGGGCCAAGGGCAATTGCGGCACGGCGCCTGAAGGCAGTGGCGATGCGGCGCCGGCGAGCGTGCCCTTCGCACGCGCACCTGCGGCGGGCGCGTTGGAGAAGCGCCAGTTCATTGATCTGCAAAACGATGTCACGGTCGCCGATCTTCGAACAGCGTTGGCTGAAGGGTTTCGGGACATCGAGCACATCAAGCGCTACACGACACTCGGCGTGGGCACGGACCAGGGACGCACCGGAGGTGTGTTGGGCGCGCAGATCGTCGCTGAGCTCAAGCACGAATCGCTCGCCGAGGTCGGCGTCAGCCGAAGCCGGCCTCCCTATCATCCGGTCACGATGGGTTCGATTGCGGGTTTTCGCGTCGGCGCAGCCTTTAAGGTCGCGCGCCGCACGCCGCTGCATGAGTGGCACGGCGCGAACGGAGGCATGCTCGAGCCCATGGGTCTGTGGATGCGGCCTCGTTACTACGCCGCCCATGGCGCCAACGCCGCGGAGGCCGCCGTTGTGGAAGCGCGCCGGGTCCGCACGTTCGGCGGAATCTGCGACGGTTCGACACTCGGAAAACTCGAGATCGCAGGCCCTGACGCGGCGGCCTTCCTGGATTATCTGTACCTGACGAAGGCCAGCACGATCAAAGTCGGCCGCAGTAAATACATGGTGAACCTGCGCGAGGACGGCGTGGTGCTCGATGACGGTCTGGTGCTGCGCGTGGCCGACGATCGCTTCGTCGCCACCACCAGTTCCGCGCACGGCACGCACATGCTTTCGCACTTCGAGCATTATCGGTCGACCGAGTGGTCAAGCCGCGCACTTACAATCTCCGATGTGACCGAAGCCTGGGCCGTAATCGCCGTTGCCGGCCCGTTGAGCCGCGCTACGCTCCAGACCGTGCTTGGAGAACCGTGGAGCGCCACGCTCGATCGGATGAGGCACATGGATTTTGTTGAGGGGGAATTCGAGCGGTCACACCCTTCGGGTTTTGCGCGCGAGTTTCTCCGGAGAGCTTGCCTTTGAGCTGCACTGCCGGCCGGCCGGCGCCCCAATGCTCTGGGAAGCGCTGCACCGCACCGGACTTGCCCCGTACGGCATCGACGCGCTCGATATCCTGCGGGTGGAGAAAGGCTACTTGGTCGGCAGTGAGATCAACGGCCAGACCACACCGCTCGATCTGGGCATGGAGGCGATGGTGGGGTTGGGCAATCCCTGCCTGGGCCGCGAGCTGCTCGGGCGTCCCGCGTTTCACGAAGCGGCGCGGCCGCGTCTGGTGGGCCTGCGCGCGCTCGACGGTCAGGGCCAATTTCTTGCCGGTGCGCAGCTGACCGGTGCGGAATCGGCCACCCGGCCCTGCGGTTATGTCACCTCGAGCGTCTTCAGCCCGACGCTGGGCGAGTGGCTGGGCTTGGCGCTGGTGGCCCGAAACCTCGCCACCGAGGGCGCGCTGCTCACGGCACGCGATCCGTTGCGTGCCAGTGCCACGAGCGTGCGCATCGTCTCGCCCGTTCATTTTGATTCGACCGGGGCCCGCATGATGGCCTAGTGCCAGCGCAGGACACACTATTAAATGAACGAGGAAACATACAGCTGCCGGATTGATCGCCTGAGTGGGGTTTGCGCGCTCGAGTTCATCTCCTTGGCCTGGCCGAGCACAGAGCCGGGCGAAACCTCTTGGCCCAGCGCACCCGGAGCGGTCCGCCGCGATGCGGCGCAGCGCGCCTTGATGCTGCATTTCGCGCCCGGGCGTTGGCTCGCGCCCGACCCTGACTCCGAAACACGCGCGATCCTGGACTCGGCCGCCACCGCGGGTCGGGGGACGGTCGTGGACGTGACGGGCAAGTACGATGCGCTGTCGGTCAGCGGGTTCGGCGCAACGCGTTTGCTGGCCTGCGGAATCGACATCGAAAGCATCATGCAGGCGCGCGAATGTGCCGCGCTGACACTGTTCGATTGTCCCGCGATCATCTCGCGTGTGGCGGACGGTTATTCGATCTGGGTGCAATCCAGTTACGCGACAGACTTTGCCGCGACCGCGGAGCGTTTCCGAACGATGCTTGGGGGCAATCCCTAGGGCAGTCGGGTACTCAAGCGAAGCGACTGCCAGCCCACATCGGCCGTCCAGCCGCCGTCCACCGGCAGGCTCACGCCATTGACGAATCCGCTCTTCTCCCAATCGGCCAGATAGGCAATCGCCGCGGCCACATCCGCGGCCTGGGCAAAGCGCGCCATCGGCACCCGATTGGTGATGTCCTGATCCGAATACAGGCCCTGTTCCTGGGCGGCATCGTCCATCTCGGTCTTGATCCAGCCCGGACACACCGCATTGACGCGCACCCCCCGTCCGCCCCACTCGGCCGCGAGCGTGCGGGTGAGCCCGATCAGCCCGTGTTTGGACGCGTTGTAGGCGCTGCGGTGGCTGACGCCGCCTAAGCCTGCCACGGACGCCACATTGACGATGCTGCCACGGCGCCTGGCGAGCATCTGGACGCCCAGATACTTGCACATCAAGAATGGGCCCAGCAGATTGACGTCCATGACGCGTTGCCACTGCGCGACGGAAGTCTCCTCGGCCGCTGCGATCATGCTGATGCCCGCGTTATTGACCAGCACATCGGCTCCGCCGTAATCGGCCTGCACGCGCTCAGCGAGCTGGCGCACAAAATCTTCCGAGGACACATCTCCGGTGACACCGATCGCCTTGAGCTGAAGGGCGCCGAGGCGTGCGACGGTTTCCTCCAGGGGCTGAACGTCGGTCAGTACGAGCTGGTATCCGCTTTTTGCCAGCACGGTGGCGGTGGCCAGGCCCAAGCCTTGCGCGGCCCCGGTGACGACTGCAATATTCATCGGTCTCCCAATTGCGTGGCTCCGGCGCCTCGCGCATAGTAACGAGGCCTATCATGCCGCACGGGATGGATGAACGAAACATGCCCCGAACCCTTGATCGACGAGAAATGCTGGCCCTCTCGCTGGCAAGCGCAGTGGCCGCCGCGATGCCGCGCCTCTCTCGCGCATCCGCTGCGCGCTGCACAGTCCTCCGTTTCCAACCTCGCCGCGCTCCTGAACACCTTCACGGAGGAACTGCTGCAATTAGCCCCCGAGACCGCGACCTCACTGGGCCTGGACCACGGTGCGCGCGAGCCGCTCAGGTCCCGGCTGGATGAGCTCTCACCCGCGGCCACCGATCGCTGGTCGAAGCAGGTCAAGTCCATGCTCTCGAGGCTCGCTGCCGTCAACCCGGCGCAGCTTTCGCCCATCGATCGTATCCATTACGAATCGGTCAAGTACGCGGCCAGCGCCGCGAGCCAGGGCGAGCACTTCTTTTACGCGAGCGGTGCGCGCGCCTTTGCCGGGGGCAGCTCGCCCTATGTCGTGAGCCAGCAGCACGGCGCCATGACGCGGATCCCGGAATTTCTCAATACACAGCACCAGATCGCCAACGGCGCGGATGCCGAGGCGTATCTTGCGCGGATCGGTGCTCTGGCTGAGGTGCTTGATCAGGAATCCGCGCTCCTCGCCGAGCATGCCGCGCGCGGAGTCGCGCCCCCCAATTTCGTCGCCCGCAATGCGCTGGGACAGCTGACCCATTTCCGCCAAGTGCCGCCGGCCCAGCAACCGATGGTGGGCTCACTCGTGGCGCGCACCAAGGCGCAAGGAGTCAAGGGCGATTGGGAATCGCGTGCCTCGGCACTGGTCCAATCCAAGGTCTATCCGGCCCTCGATCGACAAATCGCCGCCTTTACGAAGGCCACCGCACACGCCCCCGACACGGCGGGCGTCTATCGCCTGCCCGACGGTGAGGCCTATTACCGCTGGGCCCTTAAGCTCGGCACCACGACGGACATGAGCGCCGCAGAGGTCCATGCCGTCGGGCTGGAACAGAACCGCGCCATCCAGGCGCGGATCGACACGATATTCAAGTCCCAGGGCATGACGAAAGGCAGCGTGGGCGAGCGGGCCCGTGCCCTGAACGCCGATCCGCGTCAGCTGGTCGCGAACACCGACCAGGGGCGCGATGAACTGCTGGCCTATTGCAGGGATCGAATGGCGGCCACTCGGGCCCTGGTGCCGAAGATTTCTGCTCTGGGGCTCAAAGCCCCGTTGATGGTCAAGCGCGTTCCCCCTGATATACAGGACGGCGCCGCGCTCGGTTACATGAATCCGGCTTCGCTCGACGGGGCCAGGCCGGCCATCTACTACATTAATCTCAAGTCCACCGTGCTCTGGCCGAAGTACCAGATCCCGACCCTGACGGCGCATGAAGGCATACCGGGCCATGCCTGGCAGGGGGCCTACCTCGCCGAACACAGCGATCAGATCCCGATGATCTCGCAGATCACCAATTTCAACGCCTACGTTGAGGGTTGGGCGCTGTATGCCGAGCAATCCGTCGATGAGCTGGGCTTCTACGCCAATGATCCATTCGGCCAGATCGGTTACCTGCAGGGACAGCAGTTCCGTGCCTGTCGCCTGGTGGTCGATACTGGAATCCACGCGATGCACTGGACGCGTGAACAGGCCATAGACTTTCTGGTGAAGGAAACCGGCAGGGGCCGGGAGGCCATGACCAGCGAAATCGATCGCTACTGCGCCAACCCGGGCCAGGCCTGCGGATACAAGGTCGGCCACAATGAAATCCTCAAGCAACGCGATCGGCGGCGCGCCAAGTCAGGCGACAAGTTCAGCCTTACCGCCTTCAACGACGCGGTGATCAGGACCGGCGGGTTGCCGATGGCCCAGCTGGGCGCGGCGGTGGATCAATTGCTCGCGGCGGGGTGAGACCATGAAACGATCGGCCTCCGCGGTTTGGTTCGGGGATCTGCGCACCGGGGATGGTTCATTGACCACCCACAGCGGAGCGCTCGATCAGGCGCCCTACTCCTTTGCGAACCGATTCGAAGAGGCGCCGGGCACCAACCCCGAGGAGTTGATCGCGGCAGCACACGCCGGTTGCTACACGATGGCGGTATGCGCGGCGCTGACGCGAGGAGGATTTAAGCCCACACGCTTGTCGACCCAAGCGGTCGTGAGCCTTGAGCAGGTCGAAGGCTCCTGGACCATCACCGCCTCGCACCTGGAGATGCGCGCGGCCGTTCCCAAGGTCTCGGCGGAGCAATTTGCCACATTCGCGGCCGATGCCAAGGTCAACTGCCCGGTGTCGCGCCTGCTCAAGGCGCAGATCACGCTGGACGCTCAGCTCGAATCGGATCGCTAAGCGCCCCAAACCGATCAGATCAGGCGTACCGGCGCGCCCACATGACCGTGGCGATTCCGAGCAGAGTCAAGAGCACCGAGCCGATCACGTGCGCGGCGATCTCAAGACCGGCAAGCGCAAGTCGTCCCTGCTGAAGGAGGCGCGCGACCTCTCCGGAAAAAGTCGAAAACGTGGTAAGCCCCCCGAGGAATCCGGTCATCACGAGCAGGCGCAGTTCCGGTGCGAGTCCCATCGGTGTCGACAGCCATTCCATGGCGATGCCGATCAGATAGCCCCCCACCAGATTCGCGGCCAGCGTGCCAAACGGTACCGCGGGAAACAACCCATTGAGCCCCAGGCCCAGAAACCAGCGCAGTACCGCACCGGCGGCAGCGCCGATGCTTATAAGGGCAATCGAGTTGAGCATGCCGGACGTTTCTTTCGCGCTTTTCCCAAGGCCGCCGGTGCGTGCGCTGGGGCTGCTCAGGCGTGAAGTCGTCTTAGGAACGACAGCAGCAGATCGAATTCAGGACGGGTAAAGCGACTGGCCATGCGCCGCTCGAGCGTGAGAACCGAGCCCCGCAAGGTCTCGTGCGCTTCGATGCCTTTCGCCGTCAGGAAGATGCCCTGGCGGCGCCGGTCGCGCGTGCAACGAAGCCGCTCCAGCATGCCTGCCTTTTCGAGCCGATCGAGCAGCGCCACGATGCTGGCCTTGTCGATCCCCAGATGCGTGCCCAGTTCAATCTGCGCGATGCCCGGATTGGCCCCGACCAGCACCAGCAGGCTAAAAAGACCTGGCCTGATGTCTTTATCGCCAATGACCGCCACGTACTGACGCCAGGCGCATTGATGAGCGCGCCGCAGATTAAATCCCAGAAGTTTTGGAAGGCAGGCCAGATCCACCTTGGCATCGGCTGCACGCTCTACACGCGTCGGGAGTGGCCGACGCACGCGGCCGCGCCCTCGCACCGGTGCCGGCTCGCCGCGCTCTTCGCCCGTGATCGCCGCCATCGATTTCCTTCAGATGATCCGTCGCGCGCCGCAGGCGGCGCGCGTGGCCAAAAGTATAGTTTCGTTACAGTTGGCGGTGCAAATGATTGTGATTTTGCATCGCATTCAGGTCGCTGAGGCCGCCGCGGGCGCCGAAGCTCGCACCGCCGCGGCGATCGCCACCGCGGTCTGCAGGGCATGCATGCCGTCTTCCCCGCTCACCACCACGGGCCGCTCCTTTCGGCAGCTGGCGAGAAATGCTTCGATTTCGGCGCGCAGTGCATCGCCGGGCTCGAAGGATTGCTCATCGATGCTCACCGGCAGGCGCGCCGCGTCCAGCGGCGCGTCTTGTTTTCGTATCGTGGTGAGAATTTTCTGCTGCAGGTCCAGCGACAGATAGGCGTCGTCCTGAAAGATTCGCATCTTCCGTTCGGTCTTCAGACTGACCCGACTCGCCGTGGCGTTGACCACGCAGCCGTTGGCAAAGCGGATCCGCGCGTTGGCGATGTCGATTTCCGGGGAGAATACCGGCGTGCCGACCGCATCGATGCTGGCGATCCCTCCCCCGACGATGCTCTGGACCAGATCAAGATCATGAATCATCAGATCGAGGACCACATTCACGTCCGTTCCCCGCTCGCGGAACGGAGCAAGGCGCTGGCATTCGATAAACCGTGGCGTGCGCAGGTGCGGTTCGGCGGCAAGAATTGTCGGGTTGAAGCGCTCCAGGTGACCGACCTGCAGCACGCATTCGGCATCGCGCGCCATCTTGATCAGTTGCTTCGCCTGCTCCACCGACTCGGTGATCGGCTTTTCGACCAGGACGTGCACACCGGTCTCGAGGAACTGGCGGGCGATATCAAAATGAGTGGCGGTGGGAGTCGCGATGCTGATGGCGTCGACGCGCCCGAGCAGATCGTGATAGTCGCTCATCGCCTTCGTGCCCAGCTCGCTCGCCAGCGCGCCACTCGCATCAGCGTTGGTGTCGGCCACCGCGACCAGCTCGCACTGCTCGATTGAGGCGTACTTCTGCGCGTGGAATCGACCCAGGTAACCCACGCCCACAACCGCTACGCGAAGTTTGCTCATGGGCGGTATTATGCCCGCAACAGCCGGTGCACAAACGCTCGCGGCTCCTAGAGGACTGGGAATGCGCTCACCGTTACATTATTGGCGCCGCTATCGTCGAACGCGCGGTACAAAACGCGAAATGCTGACGCTCGCCCTGTGTCTTGCCGTGGGCCTGTTTCTCATGCCCTTGCTGATCTGGCTGGTGGGCACACTCCTGCTTGGTCCTTACGCGAACGGCGGACTGGGTGGCTTGCTCAAGGATTATTTCCTGGCGCTGGGCAAGGGTTCGCTCGCCTACTGGCTGGTCGCCGCGGGCCCCTACGCGGCGATATGGTTACTGCGAGGTCTGCGCTTCTGGTTTCGCCGCTGATCACTGGCCCGATTCGAGGCTTGGGTCACAATTCGGGCCGCAAATCGCCCCGAAAAGATCTACTGAGAGCGTTGCCCGATAGGCATTCTTAGGCTCCTGTATTTCTTCCAGTGAGCACACGAAATTGGACACCAAGCCCGATTATGTCACTGAATCCGAGCCTCAGGCTGCCCGGGACGAGACCACCGTCCAGCCCGTGCTCGACCGCATCAAGCAGGCCCTCGTGACTTCACGGCTCACGCTGGCGGGCCAAAATATCGGTGCCGACCCGTACGACAGCCACCACGATCGCAGGCGTGCTTTGGTTTGGGGACACCGCAGCCGCTAGCTGGGGTCTTCAGGCGGGCCAAAACCGCCAGGCGAGTAAGGCCAGAATCACCAGCAGCAGATACTGAGCTGGCCGGCGCCACGGCTTGCTCTTAAGCTCTCCTACAAAACCGGCCGCGGACACCAGCGCCAGCGACCAGGACCAAGCAAGGCCCTTTAGCAGCGGCAGCTGCTCGGGGGCCAGCCGGGCCGAGTACTCGGGCAGCAGCAGGAACACGATCCCGGTCATGCTCAGCGACACCGCCAGGGCCACGGCCGAACCGGTGATAATGCCCAGCAAGACGGTCAACGGTTTGATAGCACCACTCCCGGCGCAAAATCGCAGTTCTTGAATCCCACGACTGCCCTCGGAACGCCAAAGCTGTCAGACTTGTCCAACGGCCGAACCACCCCGGAGCCGCCCGTCCGATGACACGAATCGAAAGTCGACTACGCCGAACCCTGGCGCCCATCGCGCTGGCCGGCGCTTGCCTGTTGCTGCTGGCCGCCACCGGGTCCACCGGGACCTCGGTCACCAGCGTACACCTGCCCGAAGGGGCCATCGAGCCGACGCCGCGCCAGCAGCTCCTGGCCCCCCGAATCGCCAGCATCCTGGAGCAGGCCCACTATAGCGGCCGTCGCATCGACAAGGAATTCTCCGGTCTGGTGTTTGATCACTACCTGAATGCCCTGGACGGACAGCACAGCTACTTTCAGACCTCCGACATCGCGGCGATGCAGCAGTGGCGCAACAGTTTCGATGACATGATCCATACCGGTCAGCTTGATCCGGCTTACCTGATCTTCGCGCGCCTCCAGGAACGCAATCGCGAACGCATGCAATACGCGATCAGCCTGCTGGCGACCGAGCCGGACTGGAAGCTGGATGAAAGCTACGTCTTCGATCGGGACCAAGCGCCCTGGCCGCACGACACCGCCGAACTGAACGAGTTGTGGCGTCAGCGGGTCAAGAACGACGCGCTTTCCCTGATGCTCACCGGCAAGACCTGGCCCGAGTCGGCCGAAATCCTGCGCAAGCGTTACACGCGCCTGCTCGCGCGCGTCGGCCAGGTCAGCGCCGATGACGTGTTCGAGACCTTGATGAACGCGTACGCCGCGGTCTACGACCCGCATTCCAATTATTTCTCTCCCCGCAGCTCCGAGGAATATCGCATCCAGATGAGCCTGAGCTACGAGGGGATCGGCGCCTCGCTTCAGCTGGTCGACGATTACGTGACGATCAGCGCGCTGCTGCCGGGCGGACCGGCCGCGGCGGCGAACACGTTGAAGCCCAACGACCGCGTGCTGGCCGTCGGCCAGGGCAAGGAAGGGGCGCTCACCGATGTGGTCGGGTGGCGATTGGACGATGTCGTGCAGCTTATTCGCGGTAAAGGGGACACGCTGGTGCGCCTGCAGATCCTGCCGGCCGGCGCCGCGCCGGGCACGGATCAGAAAATTGTCGCGCTGATGCGCGGCAAGGTCACGCTGGAGAATCAGGCCGCCAAGAAGGAAGTTCGCACGGTGCACATCGGCGACCGCAATCTGCGGGTCGGCGTCATTACCGTGCCCGGATTCTATGAGGACAATGATGCTCGCAGCGCCGGGGATGCCAATTACCGCACCACCGCCCGCGACGTGCGCCGGCTGATTGGCGAGTTGCAGGCCCAAGGGTCGCTCGACGCGCTGGTGCTCGACCTGCGCGGCGATGGAGGCGGATACCTTCCGGAGGCCACCGCGCTCAGCGGGTTATTTATCGATCACGGACCGGTGGTGCAGCTTAAGACCACCGATGGCAGCATCGAGGTGTTGCAGGATCCGGAACCGGGGATCGCCTACTCCGGGCCACTGGCGGTGCTGGTGGATCGGACCAGCGCATCGGCCTCAGAAATTTTTGCCGCGGCAATGCAGGACTATCACCGAGGCGTGGTGGTGGGCCAGACCACCTTCGGAAAAGGAACCGTGCAGAACCTGATTCCGCTCGATCGCTGGTCGCGCCAGTCGACCGAGGGCCAGCTTACCGTCACGATCGGCAAGTTCTATCGCGTCACGGGCGAGAGCACGCAGCTGCGCGGCGTAGCAACCTGACATCGAGTTGCCGGCCCGCATCAACACCAAGGATGTCGGGGAAAGCTCGCTGGACTTCCCCCTGCCCTGGGATCGGATCGCCGCCGTCCCGTTCCGGGCCGACGCCCCGTTGGCTGGCGCGGTGCAGACCCTGGCCAAGGAACAGACCGCCCACTCGGCGCGTGATGCCGATTACCAGTGGTTGGTCGCCTCGTTGAATTCGCTCGAACAGACGCGCAAGGATCATTCCCTGTCGCTCAATCTGGCCGAACGGCAGCGCGAGCGCACCAGTCTGGAACAACAAGCGCTGGCGCGGGAGAATGCGCGCCGGGCCTCCGACGGAATGCCCGCCCTGAAGGCGCTCAGTGATGCGGTGCCCGATGATCAGCCTGACGTGGTGCTGGCCGAGACCTCGCGCATTGCAGCGCAGCTCGCGCTGACCACGGTGCCCCCGCCCGCGGCCACGACGGCCGCCCGTTCGTCAGCGCAGTAGCACCCGGTAGATTTCCCAGCAGTCCTCGATCAGGACTTCGCTCGCAGCGCTCGTGCTCTCCTCGGCCAGACTCGAGGGCTCGGGCACCGAATCGCTTTCAGCGCGGTAACGCGCCAGCCGTCGCAGTGCATCCGCCCGGGTGCGAATCTCCGTCAGAACATCGCCCCGCTGCTCGAGCTGCACGCGGGCGCGCTGGATGTCACTCATCATCCGCTCGCATTCCTTGCGGGTGCCGTATTCATCGCTCCCCGGCTCGCGCCGGCCACTGGCGCGGTGGGTCTGCTCAAACAAGCCGGTCGCCGTCAGGCGCTCGCGCAAGACCTGCGCATAGGCCACGGCCGCAAGGTTGATGGCTCGTCGCGAATCGATCGAGATGCCCGAGAAATTGGGGAGCTCCGCCCCCAACGCATCGCGCGCGGTGCGAGCCTCTGAGAGCGCCTGCTCGCTCAGCAGCACCTGAATGCTGGCCGCGTGCAACGCCTGGCGAATCTCGCGTCTTCGGAAATAATGCCAGAATCGCTGCAGCCCCATGTGCTGGCGTTCAAGCTCCGCGGAGCGTGCGCGTGCGGCCGCGGCGAGCGCCTCGGCCTGCAGATAACTCGCCTCGACGCTCTGGCGCTGGGAAAACTGGCGGCGATTGAACTCGGCGAAGAAGTTGCGGCGTTCGCGCTCGACCTGCTGCGATTCGAGCTCCGAGACAAACTGTTGCAGCAGGCGCTGGCCCAGTAACCAGAGTTCCTTGAGCTGGTAGAAGACCAGCGACTGGTAGCCGCTCGCCGGCTGCGCCAGGCGGCGCTCCAGATCCTGCAGGAGCTCTTGCACGCGCGCGGTCGCGCCTTCCTGTTGTTTGACCCGATCCTTGAGGCGCTGGATTTCTTCCTGCGCATTGCTGAAGGACTTCTTCAGCTCAATGCGGTTGCGGAACAGATCCATGACGCGCCCTTCGTCGGGGGCGGCCTTGGGGTCCCTGAGGGCGACGTGTAAGAAACCAAGTTGCCGGAGGCGTTGCATCATTTGCGCCACTAGGCGCAAAAGCGCCGGAGATTCAGCTGGACGGGTGCTCGAGAGCGCCGCGGACGAATCCATGACCCCGCTCCGCGCAGTATTCCAGCCACTTATTTACCATCATGTTGCGGGTCCAGCACCGATCCAGTTCACGTTCCGGGGCGACACCCCCGTCCCCACGGGCCTCAAGGAGCCGCGCGTCGTGGTAAAGGCGCAATCGCAGGTCCGGCACTCGTTCCAGCGCCGAGGGAAGGCTGCGGGCCGGCAACAGGTAGGTCAGAAACAGCTCCGTGGTGTAACGGGCGCGCTCGCAGACATTCAGGATCAGCGTGCAATCGCCGGCCACCGTAGACACGCCGGTGTCGGGCAGCGCGCGCAGATCCCCAGTCAGCTGCGCCAGGCGCAGATAGTTGCTTTCATACAGGCCCATCAGCGCGACGAAACTGCGCGGTCGTGCGCGCCAGGAAACCACCAGATTGCATTCGGCTATCACGACTCCGAATATAACATGCGCTGTGCGTCAGCCACCTTCGCATGATCGGGCCGCGAACTGCGTCACGCCGACTTGACAAACAGCCGTTCGCGGTAAAAACGCAGCTCCGCGATTGATTCGTAGATATCGGCGCGCGCCAGATGCGC
This sequence comes from uncultured Gammaproteobacteria bacterium, assembly GCA_963795685.1. Lineage (GTDB taxonomy): Bacteria > Pseudomonadota > Gammaproteobacteria > Steroidobacterales > Steroidobacteraceae > FEN-1191. The sequence continues at coordinate 200,383 of CAWCJE010000013.1, read as the reverse complement.
CGAGCGCTTGACCAGCGTGGCACTCAGATGCGGGTGCCAGCGTGCCGCCAATTCCTTGAGCGTGCTGACATCGATGTGGCGGTAATGAAAATACGCCTCGAGCGCCGGCATCCAGCGGGCGAGGAAACGCCGATCCTGGCAGATGCTGTTGCCACACATGGGCGAAGTTCCGGGCTCCACATGGGCGCGCAAGAATTCCAGCGTCCGTTGTTCTGCGGCCTCTACGCCAACGGAACTCGCGCGCACGCGCGTTATCAGGCCACTGCCGCCGTGCTGGCGCTGGTTCCATTCGTCCATTTGCGCCAGCACCGCCTCACTCTGGTGCACAGCCAGCTCCGGCCCGTCGGCGATCACGTTCAGATCGCGGTCCGTGACCACGGTGGCGATCTCGATGATGCTGTCGTGTTCCGGCTTCAGGCCGGTCATCTCCAAGTCGATCCAGATCAGGCGATCTTTGGTTGCCAAAATGTCTGACTCCTGTCGATTAGGGCATCATAGCAGGGTGATTGAACCACCCGCCGCCGGCACCGGACCCACAGCTGCCGACCATCACGCGCTGGTTCTGATCGCTCACGGGCCAAGTGCCCGCGTGCGCTTCAGCGACGGGAGCGAGGCTCAGGCGCGGGCGGCCGGGCGCGATCTGCAGGTCGTGTGTGGGGATGAAGTGCGCTGCGATCGGGACGCGCAGCATGCGCAGTGGATGATCCAGCAGGTGATGCCCCGTCGCAGCGCGCTGTATCGAAGCAACGTCCGAGGCCGGGCCGAACTGGTCGCCGCCAACCTCACCACCCTGGTCATCGTCGTGGCGCCCCGGCCGCAGCCGGATCTTTTCCTGGTCGATCGCTACCTCGCGGCGGCGGCCAGCGCGGGTCTTCGCTCGTTATTGCTGGGCAACAAGGCCGACCAAGCCTTCGATGATGAATTTCAAGCCGAACTCGCCGCTTACGAGGCCACCGATTGCGCGACGCTGATGTGCAGCGCGCGCACCGGCTTGGGATTGAGCGCCGTGCGTGAGCGTCTGCACAATCAATGCGTGATGTTCGTAGGGCAGTCCGGCGTGGGCAAATCCTCACTCCTCCGTGAACTGGTCCCCGGGTGTGAAGCGGCGGTCGGTGAAATGCTCAAGACCCAGGAGGGCCGCCACACCACGAGTGCGGCGCAGCTGTACCAGTTGCCCGGCGGCGGCACGCTGGTGGATTCACCCGGGGTACGCGATTTCGCACCGGCCGCAGAAATGCTTGATGCCCGCAATGTTGGATTTGTGGATATCGCGCGTTTTGCGCCGCAATGCCGATTCGCCGATTGCCGTCACCTCAAGGAGCCGCAGTGCGCGGTGCGCGAGGCGGTGACGGACGGGCGTATCAGTGCTCGCCGTTATGAGAGCTACCGGCGCCTGCGGAGATTGCGCGAGACTTTGCTGGAGCGAGCACCCTACCCCCGCACTTGAGGTGCGCGACACCGCAGACGCGCGGGGAATTTAAATCGTCTGGCGGCCGGCCATCGCGTGGGCCAGCGTGCCGCCGTCGATGTATTCCAGCTCCCCGCCCATCGGCACGCCGTGAGCGATCCGGCTGGCCTTGATGCCACGCTGGCGCACGAGTTGCGCCAGAAAATGCGCCGTGGCCTCGCCCTCCACGGTGGAATTGGTCGCCAGAACCACCTCGCGCACCTCTCCTGCAGCCAGCAGCGCCGAGAATTGCGCGCCGCCGAGCTGCTCGGGCCCGATGCCATCGAGCGGCGAGAGATGCCCCATCAACACGAAGTAGCGCCCCCGATATCCGCCGGACTGTTCGATCGCGACCACATCGGCCGGTGATTCCACCACGCACAATACCGCCGGATCACGCTGGGCGCTGGCGCAGATGTCGCACAGCTCCGCTTCGGTGAGCATCCGGCATTGCCGGCACCGCTTGACGCGCTCGAGCGCGCGCTGCATGGAGGCCGAGAGCGTCTGGGCCGCAGGGCGCGCGTCCTGCAACAAATGAAAAGCCATGCGCTGCGCACTTTTCGGCCCCACGCCCGGCAGTGCGCGCAGTGCCTCGATCAGGGCGGCCAGCGCCGGGGAGTGCTGCATCAGAACGGGAGCTTCATGCCCGGGGGGAGCTGCAGTCCGCCCATCAGGCTGCTCATTTTGGCCTGACTTGCCGCCTCGAGCTTATGCACGGCGTCATTGAGCGCCGCGGCCAGCAGGTCTTCAAGCATTTCGCGGTCATCACCGAACACGGCCGGCTCGATCTGCACGCGCCGCGCCTCGTGCCGGCCATTGATCGTGATCTTTACCATCCCGCCACCGGCCTCGCCGGTGACTTCCAGCAAAGCGATCTCGGCTTGCGCCTTTTGCATGTTCGCCTGCAGAGCCTGGGCCTGCCGCATCATATTGCCAATGTTTCCGCTCACACCGGACCTCCTTGAAAATACCGTTGCCCGTCAGGCCGGCTTGCGCGGCCGGACTGAATCGGGATTGATGGTGGCACCAAAGCGCTGTTGCAATGCCTGCACCGCGGACTCCTCGGCGAACGCCGCACGGGCCGCGCCGAGCGCCTCCTGACCGGCCCGCTCCCCCGCCTGCGCGGGTGTCTCGGCCTGCCCTGCGCCCGTCACGATTTCCACGTGCAGGGGTTCGTGGTAATGCCGGCTCAAGGCCTGAGCGAGTTTTTCCTCGCGCGCGCGGGTCCGCGCGCCCACGTTGCGCGGATCTAGGGTCAGGCGCAATTGGCCGGGGGTTTTCGCCACCAGCGCGCAGTTGAGCGCCAGCATGCGCGTTGGACCGTCCAAGATCGAGCGCTGCGAGCACGCTGTTCCAGTCCTCGAGCCCCTCCGGCGATAGGGACATTTTCCGGCGGCGCGCCGGATGCCGCAGAGGGCATGGACATTGCGCGCGGCGCAGGCGTGGCCCCCTGAGCGGCCCCTTCGGGCCGGAACGCTAGCATTCGTATCAGGGTCATTCGAAATCCGGTGCGCGGGTCGGGCGCCAACGCCAGATCGCGTCGTCCCAGAATCGCCGTCTGATAGTACAACTGCACATCCTCGGGACTCATGCGCTCGGCCAGCCGCTGCAGCAGGACGGCCGAGTAGTATTCATCGCTCGCATAATCCGGGACGATCTGCAGGAGCGCCACGCGCTCGAGCAGCGACGCGAGTTGGTCAAGGAGCTGTCCGTAGTCGGGGGAGAATTCTTCCAGGTCCGCGGCCGCACCCAGGAGTGAAGCGGCATTTGCTTCCGCCAGTGCCGAGGCCATGCGTTCCACGTGATCGCGCGCGACCGTGCCGAGCATGGCGCGCGCTTCCGTGTTGCGCGCCGCCCCGTTGCCGAAGGCGAGCAGCTGATCGAGGAGCGAGAGTCCATCGCGCATGCTGCCATCGGCGGCCTGCGCCAGCAGCTGCAGCGCTGCCGGCTCGTAGGCGATGTGCTCCGCATCGAGGATGTACGCCAGGCGCGCGGCGATCAGCGGCACCGACAGGCGCTTGAGATTGAACTGCAGGCAGCGCGAGAGCACCGTCACCGGAAGCTTCTGTGGATCGGTCGTCGCGAACAGGAATTTTACGTGCGGCGGCGGCTCTTCCAGAGTCTTGAGCAACGCGTTGAACGAATGAGTGCTCAGCATGTGCACTTCATCGATCAGGTACACCTTGAAACGGCTCCGGGTCGGTGCGTATTGCACGTTTTCGAGCAGCTCGCGCGTGTCATCGACCTTGGTGCGCGAGGCCGCGTCCACTTCGATCAGATCAACGCTCCGTCCGGCCTCGATTTCCCGGCAGCTGCTGCATTCCAGACACGGCTCGGCGCTCACGCCGCGTTCGCAATTCAGGCACTTGGCCAGGATCCGCGCGACCGTGGTCTTGCCCACGCCGCGCGTGCCCGCGAACAGAAACGCGTGATGCACGCGACCGCTCTCCAGCGCATTGCTCAATGCGCGCAGCACGTGCTCCTGCCCGGTCATCTCGGCAAAGCGGCGTGGACGCCATTTACGCGCGAGCGCGGTGTATGCCATCGGTTACCTGCCTATGTAGCGCCGCACGGTGAGGAGGCAGTCCGCGCCGGCCGGTCTTCGGCGCACGACGTGGCCGTTACCGCTGCTCCCTTCCGGGCCTGACGGGGTTGGCGGCTCGTCGTCGCGAAGGAACCGGCGCGGACCACCGCAGTATCGTGGCGGAGAGGGTGGGATTCGAACCCACGAACACCCGTGAAGATGTTACTGGAATTCCAGTCCAGCGCCTTCGACCGCTCGGCCACCTCTCCTTTCAATGAGTTACATACCAAATTTAAAGTAAATTGCAACAATTCCTGAGTCATCATTCTAGCAAGGCTTTACTTGCGGACCGATGTGGTACAAACCATTCTGCGAGCCCCGCCCGGCGGGCACCCACGATGCTCGATGAGCGCGCGCGTGGCCGCCGGCCCCGGATCTCACGCGCGAACCGCAGGGCATCAGAACCGGAAGCCGAGCTGCAGCGGCAGGAATTGAACCGAGTGTTTGCCCTGCACGCTGTGATAACGCGCCTCCACAAACCAGGAGGTGCGCCCGTTGTTGCCGAACTCCAGCCCCAGGCCGGCATTCCACCCGAATTTCGTCAGGTTCTTGCTCGCCTGGATCACGTCGCCGTCGGTAACGACCGAGTAGCAGAAGCCCCACGGATCGCAAATGATGTTGCCCACCAGAGCACTTTCCGTCAACTGCACCGCCTCGTGGTAAGCGCCGCACTCCGAGCAATCCGTACGCATTGACACTGCGCGTAACGGGCACCGTATACCGGCCGGCGGTGCTGAGCAGCCAGACACTGCCGGTCCCGCCGTCAATGCTGTATTGCACCTTCTGCTGGCCGAGATTGATCAGTTTGCGCGTGGCGTTGAAGTCTGCGTACCCAAGATCCAACTGCAGCGCGAAACGACTTTGTCGGCCGGCTGTAGCTCATTCCGCCACCGACCGTCCATCCGGTGCTCAGGTAATCCTTGGATTCGCCCATCGTCAGCGCGCCGCCGCCATTGACGTGCCAGCTGAATGATCCTTTTGAGCGTCGACTGCTCGGTCCCGTGTACGCGGCCAGCTGAGCGCCGAAGCTCGGCGGCGAGGACAGGCAAGGCGCGTCCGGCGGCACGCGCCACCTGCGGCTCGGTGAGCGGGGGAATCTTGACCGCGTTTCGAGTGTCGGGCGCATCGAGCCCCGCGGGCACGCGGAGCGGGGGCATGTTCTGGATGTCGGAGGTGAGCGCCGGTTCCGGGCAGTGTTGTTTCTTGGCTTGCCATGGCGCAGCGAGGCGCAACCTCCTGCGGCCAGCAACCCGAGCGCGCAGAGTCAGGGCGAGCAGGACCTGACCTGGAAAGTGCCTCATGCGCTTCGCGCCCGGGCCTGGCGAGCTCGCCGGCTGCGCGGCCTGCAATGCGCTGCGGATGCGCGGCTGCGCGGCAGCGCTGAGCCAGGTCAGCGGCAAGCGAATTCCCGGGTGGATCAAATTCATATCGGATAGCGCCCATTTGACAGGTATTGGATTGGGTTCCACAGACAACTCACGGTGCAACGCTCGCCAATGGCGCGTCCAGACGTCGGGCCAGATCGCTCTCGCCCCGCAATGCCGCCGCCATGACCGCGGCAACCTCCGCGGGCAGCAGGTTCGCGGTCACGGAGATCACGCCGCGTGCGCCGGCCAGCACCGCTTCGCACGCCGTGGCGTCATCGCCCGAAAGTATCGTGAACCCCGACGGCACAGCACTGAGCAACTCCCGAATCCGCTCGATCTCACCCACGGCCTCTTTGAGGCCGACAATCCGCGGAAGTTCGGCAAGCCGCGCCACGGTCGGCGGCAGCAGATCCACTGCCGCCCTGCTCGGAACGTTATACAGCAACACCGGCACGTTGGCGGCCGCGGCTATTGCCGCAAAATGACGATATAGACCCTCTTGCGTGGGACGATTGTACGGTGGAGTCGCGACCAGCAGGGCGTCGATGCCGGCGCCGGCCAGGTGCCGCGACCCGCTGCACGACCGCGGCCGTGCTGCTTCCGCCGACCCCCGCGATCACGCGCCATGCGTCCGGCACAGCAGCGCCGGGCATGCGCGATCAACAGGTCGCCCTCGGCATCCGTCAAAGCCACCGATTCACCGGTGCTTCCGCCCACCACCACGGCGGCCGTGCCGCCTCGCACGTGCAGCTCGAGGAGTCGCTCCCAGGCCTGGATGTCGATTGCGCCGTCATCGAGCATGGGCGTGACCAGCGCGACCAGACTGCCTGAAAACATAGCTTCCCGCACGGTGAACTGCCGCGGCACGATTACCGCAGCGGGGGCGCGATGTTACGCATCCAGCGTGACCTGAAGCAAGTCCCGGAAACCGGTACACTCCTCGCCGTGAACGAGCAAATCTCCCCAGGCAAGCAGCACCTCGCCGTCTCCGCGATCGGCAGCGACCGAACCGGAATGGTCCATGATTTTACGCGCGTGATCACCGATTGCGGCGGCAACATTGCCGAGAGCCGCATGGCCGCCCTGGGTGGTGAATTCGCCATGCTGCTGCTGGTCACCGGCAACTGGCACACGCTGGCCCGGATCGAATCGGAACTCGGCCGGCTGGCCGACGCCGGCACCTTGAGCGTGCATCTGCGCCGCACCGAGGCGCGCGCCAGCCGCAAGGAAATGGTCCCCTACTCGATCGACATCGTCAGCATCGACCAGACCGGCATCGTCGCCGGACTGTCCGGGTTTTTCGCGGCCCGCAACATCGACATCTGCGAAGTGGCCACGCGTGGCTATGCGGCGGCCCACACCGGCGCGCAGATGTTTGCCGTGCAGATGACCATCAATGTTCCGGCGCGCCACCACGTGGCCCAGTTGCGCGAGGAGTTCATGGACTACTGCGACACCATGAATCTCGACGCAATCCTCGAGCCGGTCAAGTCATGAGCGGCGTCGCGGTCGGCAAAGTCGTCAAGGATTTTTCGCTCCCCTCGACGGCCGGCAAGGATTTCAGGTTGAGCGAGGCCCGCGGAAAGCCGCTGGTCCTGTATTTCTATCCGCGCGACAACACGCCCGGCTGCACGCTCGAGGCCCAGGATTTCCAGCGGCTGCTGCCCGGCGTTTCGAGCGCGCCGGCGTGCGGGTCTGCGGGATTTCGCGCGACAGCCTGGCGGCGCACCAGAAATTCTGCGACCAATTCGGCCTCGGTTTCGAGCTGCTGGTCGATGAGGACAGCCGCGCCTGCACCCTGTTCGATGTGATCCATGAGAAGAACATGTACGGGCGCAAGGTGCTGGGGATCGTGCGCAGCACGTTTCTGATCGATTCGGCCGGAAAATTGCGCCAGGAATGGCGCAAGGTAAAGGTCACCGGACACGCGGCCGAGGTTCTGGAGGCGGCCAAAGCGCTGTGAAGACCCGCGGCCGGCGCCTGTTCGTCCTCGACACCAACGTGCTGATGCACGATCCAGCGGCGATCTTCCGGTTCGAGGAGCACGATGTCTACCTGCCGATGGTGGTGCTCGAGGAACTCGACGCCAACAAGAAGGGCATGTCCGAGGCCTCGCGCAATACGCGCCAGGCGAGCCGTTTCCTGGATGATCTGATCCGCGGCGTCACCAAGCAGCAGATCGATGCCGGACTGCCGATACCCAGCGCCAGGACCGACAATCACGGCAAGCCACCACCGGCCGGGAAGCTATTTTTCCAAACCCGCGATCTGGGCAGCGGCCTGCCCGATCACCTGCCCGGACTCGGGGTCGATAATCTGATTCTCGGCCAGACTCTCGCGCTGCAGAAAGAGCTCTCGCCCACTCGCGTGGTGCTGGTTTCCAAGGACATCAACCTTCGGATCAAGGCCGCCGTCATCGGCGTGCACGCAGAGGACTATTCCAGCGACAAGACCATCGAGGATGCCGACATCCTCTATACCGGCACCGAGCGCCTGCCCGCCGATTTCTGGGAACGTCACGGCCAGGACATGCGCTCCTGGAAATCGGGCGAGCGCACCTGCTATGAACTGAGCGGTCCGGCCGTGGCCGACTGGCACGTCAACGAGTTCGTCTACGAGGACAGCGCGGCGGGAATCGAGGCCATGGTGCGCAAGCTCAGCCAGGGCGCGGCGACCCTGGAACTGGTGCGCGACTTCCGCAGCGACCGCCACAGCGTGTGGGGCATCACGGCTCGCAACCGCGAACAGAATTTTGCGCTGAACCTGCTGCTGGATCCGGAGATCGACTGCGTCACGCATCCTGGGTCCCGCGGGCACGGGCAAGACCCTGCTGGCCCTGGCCGCCGGACTGGTGCAGACGCTGGAGCGCAACCGCTACGCGGAAATCATCATGACGCGGGTGACCATTCCGCTCGGGGAGGACATCGGTTTCCTGCCCGGGACCGAGGAAGAGAAGATGGAGCCCTGGATGGGGGCGCTGATGGACAATCTGGAAGTGCTCACCCGGAGCGAGGAAGGCGGCAACTGGGGCCGGGCGGCCACCAATGATCTGCTGCGCAACCGGATCAAGATTCGCTCCATGAACTACATGCGCGGGCGCACCTTCCTGAATCGGTACATCATTCTCGATGAGGCGCAGAACCTCACGCCCAAGCAGATGAAGGCGCTGATCACGCGCGCCGGGCCCGGGCAGCAAGCTGATCTGCGCTGGGCAACATCGCGCAGATCGACACTCCCTACCTGACCGAGACCACCTCGGGACTCACCTACGTCGTGAACCGATTTCGCGGCTGGCCGCACTCGGGCCACATCACCCTGGTGCGCGGAGAACGCTCGCGACTGGCTGATTTCGCCTCCGAACAGCTGTAAGGAACCTCCATTGTCGATGCCGGTCGAAACCTCGATGTGGATCGCTAAGAAATCCCGTTCGGGCGCGGCCGGCGCCCTGCTCGCGCTGCTGATCGGCCTGGGCCTGACGCTGGCGGCCCGTGGCGCGGAGGACACCAACTCGATCGCCAGTCAGCTTCCGGACATGGGCTCGCCCGAAAACGCGCTACTCAGCAAGACCGATGAGTTCCAGATCGGCCTGATGGCGATGCACGATCTTCGGGGTCAGGGATTGATCCTGGAGGACCCCGAGCTCAGCGACTATATCCAGAACCTCGGCTCCCGCCTGGCCTCGCAGGCCCGCGATGATGATCAGAATTTCCAGTACTTCATCATCCGTTCCTCTGAGATCAACGCATTCGCCACATTCGGCGGGTTTATCTGCGTTAACTCCGGTCTGATATTGCTGACTAATACCGAATCGGACCTGGCCGCGGTGCTGGGCCACGAAACCGCCCACGTTCGCCAGCGGCACATCGCCCGCTCGATCCTCGCGCAAAGCCGCATGTCGCTGGGCACCACGGCCGCGATGCTGGCCGCCGTCCTGATCAGTGCCGTGAGCGGCGCCGGGGGCGAGGCGATGGAAGGGGCGATTGCGATGGGCCAGAGCATTGCCCTGCAACAGAGCATGAACTTCACCCGAGGAGAGGAGGCGGAGGCCGATCGCATTGGGATCGGCCTGGTGGCGGGCGCGGGCTTTGACGCCTCCGCGATGGCAAATTTCTTCGAGGCGATGGCGCGACGGCAGGGCGATCCCGAAACGCCCGGGCCCGCTGGACATGCTGCGCAATCACCCGGTCACCCGAGATCGTATCGCCGAGGCGCGCGCGCGCGCGGGACAGTATGCGAAGTACCCGATCAGCGAATCGATCCTGTATCCGTGGATGCGCGAGCGCCTGCGCGTGCTGGTGGCCCCCGCCGACAAGGACATGGTGGTCTACTACGCTCAGCTCCGCGATCACCGTGCACTTAGCGATCCGGAACGGTACGGCGAGGCGCTTGCGCAAAATCTTGAGGGCCAGAGTGCGGCGGCGGCTGTGACGTTGCGGGCGCTGCTGGACAAATATCCGCAGATCACGGCGCTGTACACGGCGCTCGGGCCAGGCCCTGCAGGCCGACCATCAATCCGCCGCGGCGCTGACGAACTTTGAGCACGCCATGGCGCTGTTTCCGCGCAACGTGCCGGTCGCGGTACGCTATGCGGACACGCTCATGCAGACCGGCCATGCGCGCCAGGCGCACCTGATGCTGCTCGATGTATTCAACAACACACAACCGACCCCGGAACAGATCCGCCTGACCGCCCTGGCCGCGAGCGCCGCCGGGGACACCGGGGATGCCTCCTATTACATGGCCGAATATCACATCAGCAACGGCGATCTGCCGCTCGCCAATCAACAGCTGGAACTCGCCCTTGCCTCGCCGAATCTCACCTCGGTGCAACGCCAGCGATTCCGCGCCCGACTTGATGAGATCCGCGAGTGGATGCGTGAACAGCGCGAGTCGCGCGCCTCCTCGCAGTGAACATGTAGAATGCTCAGCATGAGGATCAGAACCGTCAGCGCGGCTACGGCCGCATTTTTTTTGTTGACGGGCTGCGCAACCATCCCCAATGGCAAGGCCGATCCGCGCGATCCGTTCGAGCGTGTCAATCGCAGCATCTACAGCTTCAACAGCGCCGCCGACCGGGCCGTGTTCCGCCCCACGGCCCGCGCCTGGAAAGCCGTCGTCCCCAATCCGGTTCGCCATGGCTTGAGCAATTTCCTCAGCAATCTGGCCTACCCGGGCACCATCATCAACGACCTGCTGCAAGGCAAGTTCACGCAGAGCGGCCACGATCTGACTCGCCTGGTCGTCAACACCGTTTTCGGCTTTGGTTTTTTTGATCCGGCCACGGCTGCAGGGCTCGATCGCCATGACGAGGATTTCGGGCAGACCCTCGGCAAGTGGGGCGTGCCGGCGGGCCCCTACGTGATGCTGCCGATCTTCGGTCCTTCGAGCATCCGCGATGCACCGATGCGGCTGGCGGATGACTATACGAACGCCCGGCATTACATCAACGATCCGTACGTGGACTGGGGACTGTGGGGCGTGGATAAAACTCGAGCAGCGGGCCAGCCTGTTGGATCTGGACTCGGCGCTGGATCAGACCTACGACCCGTATGCCTTTATTCGCAACGCGTGGATACAGCGGCGCGAATACCAGGTGCGCGATGGCGAAATGGCGGAGGACAACCCGGACGCGGACCTGGAAGCCGAGCCGCCGCCCAACTAGATACAGGCGGTTCTAGGCGACGGTGCCGATCAACAATTCCTCGACATCACTGAGGCGCGCGAGCGCCAACAATGCGGCAGGGGGCGAGGAAAATTTCAGCGACCGGCGGGCGACTTGAGCCCATGCGAGCCAATCCACGAGCAATGCCAGAGCGCCACTGTCGGTGCGCCCGACCCCGCTCAAGTCCACCTCTATGGCGCCCTGCCCATGCGCAAACGCCCGCAAACCGGCGCTGCGCAGGCCCGTGACGGTCTCCAGCGTGACCGGGCCCTCGAGCCGATAGCGTCCACCGCCCGCATCGCGCAGCCCGCCTGCGGACGGGGGCACCACTGGAACAGGCGGGATCGAGTCCGTGCTCACTTGGCGGGGTTCTTAGCGGGCTCTTGACCGGATTCGGGTTGGGAGCCTGGGTCTCCAGGCGCGCGATCAGCGCGTCCAGGCCCTTCTGGTCGATCTCGGCGCTGAAGTCGTCCCGGAAGCTCTTCACGTAGCTGATCCCTTCGATGATGACATCCCAGGCCATCCAACCCTTGTCGGTCCGATGCAGACTGTAGTTTACCGCCACCGTATTGCCGTCATCCTTGCGCACCAGCGAACGAACCGTCGCGCTCGTGGCGCCGGGCTCTCCCTTGTACGGATACACCTTGAGCCGATCGCCGGTAAATTCCAGCAGCGCTTTGCCGTAGTTATTGAGCAGCGAATGGTAAAAGGCCGCCACGAAGTGTTGGCGCTGCTCCGGACTGGCAGTGGTCCAGTACTTGCCCAGCACGAGGCGCCCCGAGTATTCGGTATCAAAGTGCGGCAGCAGCACCTTGTCGACCAGAGCGCGGATCTTGTCCGGGTCCCGGCGATATTCGGCGCGATTGGCGTCCAACTCCGCCAGCATCGCCTTTGCCGCCGTGTCGATCAGCTGGCCCGGATCGGTGTCCACGACCGCCACCGGCCCGGTAGCGGGCGCAGTTACCGGAGCGGGCGCCGCGGGAGTCGTCGCAGGGGCCGCTCCGAACGCAGCACACGTGAGCATGAGCGAACACGCCGCCGCGGCGGCCACGCTCTTGCGAGAATTACTTCTTGGCATTGTCGTCCTTTTTATCATCGTATTTCTTACCGCCCGCGATGCCGGCGAAGAATTTGTTGACCAGATTCTCCAGCACGAGTGCGGATTGCGTAAATTGTATCTGCCCGCCATTGGCCAGGTAGGCGGTGGACCCGCCCGCACCCAAGCCTATGTATTTGGCGCCCAGCAAGCCTGAGGTCTGAATCGCCGCGTCGCTGTCATCCGGAATCTGGTTGTAGTGTCGGTCAATGGCCATAGTGACCAGGGCCTTGTAATCCGCCGGATCAAAGGTCACCCCGGTGACCCGGCCGATTCGCACTCCCGCCATCGTCACCGGCGCTCCCACCTTCAGATCACCGACATTGTCAAACCGCGCGCTCACCTGGAAGGTGTCCGAAGCGTGGTGCAGTTGCATTCCACTGGCCGGGAGCTGGGTGGTCAGAAATGCCAGCGCGGCAAAACCCAACAGCACGAACAGCCCGGTGCCGATTTCCAAACTCCGACTCGTGTTGCTCATGGTTTCAGACTCCTCAGGAATTCAAGAATGCCGCGGTCAATAGGTAATCGAACACCAGCGTCAACACCGCGGAAATAACCACCGTGCGCGTGGTGGCAAGGCCCACGCCCTCCGCGGTGGGCTCGGCGTGAAAGCCCTCGTACACCGCCACCAGGCTGCAAGCGATGCCGAACGCCAGGCTCTTGGCGAGGCCCTCCTTGATGTCGCGCATGGCCACCGCGCTTTGCATCTGCGACCAGAAGGAACCGGACTCCACGCGCAACAAGCCCACACCAATCAATTGCGCGCCGAATATGCCGATGACATCGAATATGGCCGTCAGCAACGGTACCGCGATCACGCCGCCCAGAAAGCGCGGTGCGACCACTCGTCTGACCGGATCAACGGCCATCATTTCCATGGCCGTGAGCTGGTCGGTGGCTCGCATCAACCCAATCTCGGAAGTCAGCGAGGTACCGGCACGCCCGGCAAACAGGAGCGCGGTAATCACCGGACCCAGTTCGCGTACCAGCCCGAGTGCCGCGGCGACCCCGAGCGCGGACTCTGAACCAAACCTCTGCAGAAGATCGTAACCCTGAAGCGCCAGCACCATGCCCACAAACAGGCCGCAAAGCATGATGATGATCAGCGAGCGCGCGCCGGCGTTGTAGACCTGGGCAATCAGGAGCCGCGGGAGTTTGAGTGAAGGCAGGCACTGGCCGAGCACCCGCACGAGAAACAATCCGACGCGGCCCGCCTTGGCGAGAATGTTCGCGAGCGGGTTGAGCCTGCCGCTCATCTTAAGGATCCCGCATCAGCTGTTCGCGATAGTCCGGGGCCGGCACGTGGAAGGGCACGGGCCCGTCCGGCAAACCACTCATGAACTGGCGAACCGCCGGGGCCGCGGTGGCGCGCAACTCCGCCGGGCTTCCGGCCGCCGCGGCCTTGCCGTTGGCGAGCAAGTAACTGCAGTGGGCGATGCGGCTGATTTCCTCGACGTCGTGCGTCACCACGATGCTGGTGATGCCGAGGGTCTCATTGAGTGTCTGAATAAGTCGCAAGATCACCCCGAGCGAAATCGGATCCAAGCCCACGAAAGGCTCGTCGTAGATCAGCAGCTCCGGATCCATGACGATCGCCCGGGCCAGGGCCACGCGACGGGCCATGCCGCCCGACAGGGCGCTGGTATCGAGCTCGGCCGCTCCACGCAGACCCACCGCCTGCAGCTTCATGAGTACCAATCGCCTCAGGAGCGGTTCAGGCAACCGGGTATGAGCGCGCAACGGAAAGGCCACATTTTCGAACACATCCAGATCGCTCATCAGCGCGCCGTTCTGGAACAGCATGCCCACGCGCCGGCGCAAGGCATAGAGCGCAATGCGGTTCAATCGGGACGGCTGTTTGCCAAAAACACTGACAACCCCGGAATCCGGACGCACCGCGCCCATCAGCAGGCGCAACAGCGTGGTCTTGCCCGTCCCGCTCGGCCCCATCACGGCGGTGATCGCTCCGCGCGCGAAGTGAAGGTTCAGTCCGTCAAAAATGGCTCGGCCGTTGATCGTGTAGCGCAGCTCGCGCACCTCGACCACCGATTCAGCACGGGTCGGGGGATCCATCAGGCAGCCTGGGTGTCCATCCCGGGCTTGAACCGACCGGTCCGCGCCAGGCCATTGAGCCGTGCCCAGCGACCAAACTCCTTTTGACCGGCCTCGACCGCTGAGCCCTTCCCGCCCCAGGCCGTCAGCGCGGCGTCCTGCAACGCCCTGCCGTAGCTGAAACTCAACTGCCAGGGAAGATTACCCAGGGCATTCATCAACGACAGATGCAACGTCGCTTCGGCCGGAGATTGCCCCCCCGACAGGAAGGCAATGCCGGGCACGGCGCTGGGCACGTGGCGCTTGAGGCAACGTACCGTGGCGGCGGCCACTTGCTCCGGAGTGGCTCGCTGCGCGCACTTTTTTCCGGAGATCACCATATTGGGTTTGAGGATCATTCCTTCCAGATGGATGCGGTGGCCGTCGAGTTGGTGGAAAACCTCCGTCAGGACGGCGTCGGTGACTTCTTCGCAACGCTCGAGCGTATGGTCGCCGTCCATCAGGACTTCCGGTTCGACGATCGGCACAATATTTTGTTCCTGGCACAGCGCCGCGTAGCGGGCCAGCGCGTGGGCGTTGGCATGGATGGCGTACGCGGTCGGTATGCCGGCCCCGATGTCGATGACAGCGCGCCATTTGGCGAAACGCGCACCGAGCTGGTAGTACTCGACCAGCCGCTCGCGCAGCCCATCCAATCCCTCCGTGATGGTTTCGTTGGGAAACCCGGCCATGGGCTTGGCGCCCATGTCGACCTTGATCCCGGGCACCACGCCTTGCTTGCTGAGATATTCGGGAAACGGCACCCCGCCGCCGGTCTTCTGCCGCAGGGTCTCATCGTAAAAGATCACTCCGCTGATGGCCTTGGCCATCCCCGGGGTCGTCAGCAGCAGCTCGCGGTAGGCGCGTCGGGATTCGGCCGTCGATTCCAGGCCAATCTTGTCAAATCGCTTCTTGATGGTGCCCGAACTCTCGTCGGCCGCCAGAATGCCCTTGTCCGGGGCCACCATTGCCTTCGCCACCTGTTCCAGATCTGCCCAACCCATGTGCCTACCTCCAAAAACGGGCGGCCAGCATAGCAAAGCTGAGCCCCCGCTCTTTAAGTGAACCCCATATAGGACTAAAATAGTCCTACATTCGGAGAACCTATGCTGCGCATCAGTAAAATGACCGATTACGCCACCGTGCTGCTGGCGCGCCTGGCGGCCGCGCCCGAGCGGCAGTGGACCGCCGCGCAGCTGGCCGAGCAGACCCATCTGGCTCCGCCCACGGTCAGCAAGGCCCTCAAGCAGCTGCATCGGCGCGGGCTGGTCAGCTCGACGCGCGGACTGCGCGGCGGGTATCGCCTTGCGCGCCCGGCTGCCGAGATCACCGCTGCGCAGATTCTCGATGCGCTGGAGGGGCCGATGGCGCTTATCGAATGCGCTCAGCAGGTGCACCACTGCAGCATCGAGAGCACCTGCGGGGTCGGGCGCGCCTGGCAGCGCGTCAATCAGGCCATTCGTCGTTCGCTGCAGGAAATTACGCTGCTGGAACTGGCGGGACTGGGCGCCGAACCGGTGCGCTTCGCCGCACTCGAGCGCCAGCTCCGCCCGGCGCGCCCGGAACGTTCATGAGCAGCAATACCGAACTTGCCGCACTGTTCAATCGCGGCTACCAGCACGGATTTGTCACCGATATCGAGTCGGACACCGCGCCGGCCGGCCTGGATGAGTCCGTGGTCCGGATGATCTCGGCCAAGAAACGCGAGCCCGCATTCCTGCTCGCCTGGCGCCTCAAGGCCTATAGTACTGGCGCACCATGCATGAGCCCCACTGGGCGCACCTTCGCTATCCCGCGATCGATTTTGGCGCCATCTCTTATTACTCCGCGCCAAAACCCAAGGGCAATGCGCCCAAGAGCCTGGCCGAGGTCGATCCCAAGCTGCTGGAAACCTACGCCAAACTGGGCGTACCCGCTGCACGAGCGCGCGCGCCTGGCCGGGGTGGCCGTCGATGCCGTGTTCGACAGCGTGTCGGTGGCGACCACCTTTAAGAGCAGGCTGGCCGAGGCGGGCGTGATTTTCTGCCCGTTCTCGGAAGCGGTCATCTCGCACCCCGAGCTGATCGAGCAGTATCTGGGCAGCGTCGTGCCGTACACGGACAATTTCTACGCGACCCTCAACTGCGCCGTGTTCTCCGACGGCTCCTTCGTCTACGTGCCCCCGGGCGTGCGCTGCCCGATGGAGCTGTCCACCTATTTTCGCATCAACGCCGCCAACACCGGGCAGTTCGAGCGCACGCTGGTGATTGCCGATAAGGGAAGTCACGTCAGCTACCTCGAGGGCTGCACGGCGCCGATGAGAGATGAGAACCAGCTGCATGCGGCGGTGGTGGAACTGGTCGCGCTGGACGATGCGCAAATCAAGTATTCGACCGTGCAGAACTGGTATCCGGGCGATGCCGAGGGACGAGGCGGCATCTATAACTTCGTCACCAAACGCGGCGAATGCCGTGGCCGCAACTCGCGCATCTCCTGGACCCAGGTCGAGACCGGCTCGGCGATCACCTGGAAATATCCGGGCTGCGTGTTGCGCGGTGAAAACTCGGTCGGCGAGTTTTATTCCGTCGCGACTGCCAACAACTACCAGCAGGCCGACACCGGCACGAAGATGATTCACATCGGCGCCAACTCGCGCAGCACCATCGTGTCCAAGGGCATCTCGGCCGGCCATGGACAAAACACCTACCGGGGCCTGGTGAGGATCATGCCCTCCGCGCACGGCGCGCGGAATTTCACGCGCTGCGATTCACTGCTGCTCGGCGCGCAGTGCGGCGCGCATACCTTTCCCTACCTCGAGACCCGCAACCCCGGCGCGACGGTCGAACATGAGGCCAGCACCTCGCGCATCAGCGAGGAACAGCTGTTCTATTGCCAGCAGCGGGGCCTGGGGCAGGAAGATGCGGTCAACATGATCGTCAGCGGTTTCTGCCGCGAAGTGTTCAAGGAACTGCCGATGGAATTTGCCGTCGAGGCCCAGAACCTGCTGGCCGTGACTTTGGAAGGGGCCGTAGGATGAGCGCCGCACTGCTTCAGATCGACAACCTCGCCGTCAGTGTCGCCGGCACGCGGGTGTTGAACGGCGTCACCCTCCAGGTAAACGCCGGTGAAGTGCACGCCATCATGGGCCCGAACGGCTCGGGCAAGAGCACCCTGGCACACGTGCTCGCCGGACGCCCCGGTTACGAGGTGACCGGAGGCCAGGTGCGCTTCGAGGGCATGGATCTGCTCTCCCTCGCCCCGGAGGACCGGGCGCGCGCGGGATTGTTTCTCGGCTTCCAGTACCCGGTGGAGATTCCCGGGGTCAATAACGCCTATCTGCTCAAGGCCGCCCTGAATGCGGCGCGGCGTCATCGCGGCGAGCCGGACATCGACGCCTTCGATTTCCTCAATCTGGTGCGCGCCAAGATGCAGACCATGCATATCGATGAGGCGCTGCTGACGCGCGGAGTGAACGAAGGATTTTCGGGCGGCGAGAAAAAACGCAACGAGATACTGCAGATGCTCGTGCTCGAGCCGCGCCTCGCGGTGCTCGATGAGACCGATTCGGGTCTGGACATCGACGCGCTGAAGGTCGTCAGCCAAGGCATCAACAGCCTGCGCTCCCCTGAGCGCGCGGTGGTGCTGGTGACGCACTACCAGCGACTGCTGGAGCACGTCGTACCCGATCGCGTCCATGTGCTGGCGCGCGGGCGCATTGTGCGCAGCGGCGGGCGGGAACTTGCCCTCGAGCTCGAGCGACGCGGCTACGATTGGTTGCTCGAGGCGGTTCCGGAGGTGGCATGAGTGCCCTGGCGCGCATTCTCGAGGAGTTTGGTTCGCAGCCCTCCCCGCCCGCCGCGCGGCAGGCCGCCGCACAGGCGCTTCGCGAGCACAGTCTGCCGACGCGTCAGGACGAGAACTGGCATTACGCCAATCTTCGTGCCCTCGAGAACGTGGCGGGTTTCCTCCCCCGGACTGCCCCCGAGGCGGTGCTGACTCCGGCCAGCCTTCCATCAGCACTCCCGGGATTTGAACGGCTGGTCTATGTGGACGGGCGCCTCCACCCTGAATTGTCAGCCGCGGCCCTGACCAAGCTCGAGCGCGTCGCGGCCGGCCACGACACGGGGCGGTGAGCCCGTTCGAGACCGCAGGCGATGGCCGATTCGGGCTGGTGGCACGCATGTTCGCACCGGACCCGCTGACCTTGAGGGTTCGCGGGAACCTCGCGCTGGAAGTGCTCTCGCTGATGTCATCCTCGGCCGCGACCAACTACACCGAGCTGAACCTGGAACTGGAACCCGGCGCGCGCCTCGAGCTCGTTGAACGCGGCGGCGGGCCATCGGCGGCGGCCGCAGCTCCCGCACCGAGCGCGTTGGGCTGCGGGGCCTTGAGCCTTCGCCAGGGCGCAGGCTCACACCTCACGCACACCCGCCTCCAGCAGGCGGGCAGCAATGCGTTGCTCTACGACACGATATCCAACCGGCTCGCCGATCGGGCCAGCTATGAACTTCGACATCTTGCGGCCGGCGGCGCGAACACGCGCAGCAGTGTTCAGATACAACTGCAGGGCCAAGGGGCATCGGCGGACGTGCGCGCGCTCTCGGCGGCCCAGGATGCGCAATATTCCGACGCGCTGTACACGATACTCCACGAAGCGCCCGCCACGCGCAGTCACCTGATGTTTCGCGGGATCGCCAGCGAGCGCTCCCATGTCGCCTGCAGTGCCGATGTCCAGGTGGCCCCAAGCGCCAAGGGCTCGCGCGTGCTCCAGTCGCTCCGCGGACTGATCGACGGCAAGGGCGCGGAAATCAATTTGCGACCGCGCCTGACGATCAACACCGATGATATCCAGGCCGCGCACGGGGCGACGACCGGGCGATTGGATGAGGATCTGCTTTTTTATCTGCTCTCGCGCGGCCTGGCCCCCGCGGCCGCCCGATCGCTGCTCAAATGGGCGTTCCTGAGCGAGATCCTGGGCGCTGTGGGACCGGCGCCGCTGCGCAGAGCGGCCGAGTCGGCCGTGGCCGCGCGCCTCAGCGATGCCCCCACCTCGGAACTGCTGCAATGAGCGCGCCGCAGCCGATGGCTGCCGATGGCTACTGGGATGCGCACGGCGCGCTGCGCGCCGAGCGGGTGCGGGCCGATTTCCCCATTCTCAGCCGGGAAGTGCACGGCCGCCCGCTCGTGTATCTGGACAGCGCCGCCTCCTCGCAGGAGCCGCGCGCGGTGCTCGAGGCCATCGCGCACTATTCCACGCACCTTCACGCCAATGTTCACCGCGGAGTCCATGCCCTGAGCCAGGAGGCGACCGCCGCCTTCGAAGGGGCGCGCGAGACGGTGCGGCGCTTTATCAACGCCCGCTCGACACGCGAGATCATTTTTACGCGCGGCACCACGGAAGCCATCAACCTGGTGGCGCGCTCCTGGGGAGCGGGTAATCTGCGCCCCGGCGATGAAGTGCTGATCACCCAACTGGAACACCATTCCAATATCGTGCCCTGGCAGATGATCTGCGCGGCCACCGGGGCGAAGTTGCGCGCCGTGCCGATCAGTGCGGCGGGCGAAGTCAATCTGTCGGATTTTGAAGAACTGATCGGTGCGCGCACGCGCCTGGTGGCCGTGGCCCACGTGTCCAATGCCCTGGGCACGGTGCTTCCGGTCAAGGGCATCATCGAGCTCGCGCACCGCCACGGCATCCCGGTGTTGCTCGACGGCGCCCAGGCGATCGCGCATCAGCGGGTTGACGTTCAGCAACTCGATTGCGACTTCTATGCGTTTTCCGGGCACAAGGTCTACGGGCCCACCGGGATCGGCGTGCTCTACGGGCGCGAATCCCTGCTCGCGGCCATGCCGCCCTGGCAAGGGGGCGGCGACATGATTCTGACCGTGGCCATCGAGAGCAGCACCTACAATGAGCTGCCCTGGAAGTTCGAAGCCGGCACGCCCAACATCAGCGGCGCGGTCGGCCTGGGCGCCGCACTCAGCTATCTGGAAATGCTCGGGCGCGAGCGCGTCGCCGCACACGAGCAGCAACTGCTGGCCCGGGCCAACGCGCGACTGGGCGCGATTGCGGGCCTGAAGTTGGTCGGTACGGCCCCCGACAAGGCCGCCGTGGTGTCATTCACGCTGCAGGGCATCCATCCGCACGATGTGGGCACCATCCTGGATCGCGAAGGGATTGCGGTGCGCAGCGGGCACCACTGCGCGATGCCGGTGATGACCTACTACGGTCTGCCCGCGACGGTGCGCGCCTCGTTTGGCTGCTACAACACGTTTGCCGATATCGACCGGCTGGTGGCCGGATTGCAGAGCGTGCGCGAGGTGTTTGCCTGATGGACATCCACGACCTCTATCGCGATGTGATCCTCGATCACAACCGCAGTCCGCGCAATTTTGGCCGGCTCGAGCCTTCCGACGCCTCGGCCGTGGGCCACAACCCATTGTGCGGGGATGCCTTGAGCGTGACCTTACGTCTGGAGGGGGATCGGCTGAGCGATCTTCGATTCAACGGACAGGGTTGCGCGATCTCCATCGCCTCGGCCTCCCTGATGGGCGAGGCGGTCCGCGGCAAAAGCCTCACCGAAGTCGACTCACTGTATCGCGAAGTGCACTCGCTCCTGACCGAGCCGGCCTACGTGCCCACCGTACCGTTGGGCAAGCTCATGGCTCTGGGCGGCGTGCGGGAGTACCCGGCCCGGGTCAAGTGCGCGAGCCTGTGCTGGCACACCCTGCAGGCGGCTCTGCATCCCGCACCGGACGCATCCACCGCTCCTGCGGTCTCGACCGAAACGCCATGAGCGGCTACGAGAACGAGCCGGTCACCTTAAGCCGCGATGTCGAGGCGGTCATCGTGCCGGCCGGCACTCCGATCACGCTCAAGGCCGGCCTGGCGGGCTTCATTACCCAGGCGTTGGGCGGAAGCTTCACGCTGTACATCGAGGGCAACCTCTACCGGATCCCCGGCTCGCAGGCTGACGCGATCGGCAAGGAGATCGTCCAGGCTCCGGAACTGCCGCCGGGGGCCACCGATGAGGACGTTCGCGAACTGGCGTGGGCGCAGATGCGCCGATGTTACGACCCGGAAATTCCCGTCAACATCGTCGATCTTGGGCTGGTGTACGAGTGCGGCGTGTCCGCGGGCGAGGACGGGGCCCGCCAGCTCAAAGTCAGCATGACCCTCACGGCGCCCGGGTGTGGCATGGGCGAGGTGCTGGTGCGCGACGTGCGTGAGAAGCTCGAGGCCATCCCCACCGTGAGCCATGCCGACGTGCAACTGGTGTTTGACCCGCCCTGGAGCCAGTCGATGATGTCGGAGGCCGCGCGACTCCAGACGGGCATGATGTGGTAGCGGCATGGCGGAACTCATTCTGATGCGACACGCCGCGGCAAAATCCGCGGCGATGGGCGCCTCGGATTTCGAGCGGCCGCTTTCCTCTTCAGGCCGCGCCGCCGCCGCCCAGGCCGCGCGCCTCCTCGCTGCGGCGGGCGTCGCGGTGGACCGTGTCCTCTACAGCCCGGCGCGGCGCACCCGGGAAACGGCGGAGATCATCGCGCACGAGCTGGCCATTGAGACCGCCGATCTGATCGCGATTCCGGAACTGTACGGCGCCGGCCCGCACGCTTATCGGAAGGCCATTGCACGATTTCGCAGCGACGCTCGAGGCCTGATGGTGATCGGGCACAACCCGGGCATCAGTGAGTTCGGGCAGCAGCTGCGAGGCGGGAAATCGCCCGATCATCTGCAGACCGCCGGCTTCTGGCGCCTGCCGCTCGATGCGGGCGCTTAGCCGCCCTCACCCGCCCGTCTCTTAGGTGGAGCGATCCCCTAGTCGGCGGTGCAAAAACAGTAGGCCAAGGTGTGGTTAGGCACCGCGGCAAATCGCTGCCAGCGGATCATTTCGCGCTCCAGAGGCTGCAGCTGCGGGCTTAACCGCGCCGCCACCGCCGCGTAGGTCCCGCCACCCAATCCCAGAGCGCGATACGCACGCACCCCATCGCTGCGCATGCTCAACAGCAACTGCTCGGTGAAGCTGAGCTCCGGTTCGATGACGCGCACCTCGTAGACCTTGCCCATCTTGGCCCGCTTGGCGGCCGCCTTGACCGCATCCTCGTAGGTTCCCACCCGATCGATCAGTCGCAACCGCAACGCATCGCTCCCGGCCCACACGCGCCCCTGCGCGATCTGATCGATCGCCTCGGTGCTCTGGTGCCGCCCGTCACCCACGCGCTTGAGGAATTCGGCGTAGGAGTGATCGACGCCCGCCTGGAGCAAGCCCTCGATCTCAGGTTGCAGGGGCCGGTCCACGCGCAGCGCACCGGACAAGGCCGTGGTGCCCACGCCGTCCACGTGCACGCCCAGCTTGCTTAAGGTGCGATCGATCGTGGGTACGACCGCGAACACGCCGATCGAGCCGGTGATGGTATTGGGGCTCGCCAGGATCTCATCGGCCGGAGCGGCGATGTAATAACCGCCCGATGCGGCCACCTCGCCCATCGAGGCCACCACCGGTTTGCCCGCGGCGCGCAGGGCCTGCACTTCGCGGTAAATCTGCTCGGAGGCCAGCACGCTCCCGCCGGGACTGTCGATGCGCAGCACCACAGCCTTGACCGACTCGTCCTCTCGCGCCTCGCGAAGCAACGCCGCGGTGGAATCCCCGCCGATGGTGCCCGAAGGCTGGGTGCCATCGAGGATGGTGCCGCTGGCCATGATCACGCCCACCGCGCGGTCCGATTTGCGGTGCAGGCGCTCCTCGGATTTGAGCACGTGCAGGTAATCGTCAAAGGCGATCGCGCTGAAGCTGTGCCGGTCCTTGTCCATGCCGACCAACTGGACCATGCGCTGCTCGATCTGCGCGGCAGTGCGCAGGCCCGTCACCAGGTGCGCGGCCAGCGCGACGCGCCCGGTGTCGCCGCCCGCCTGCCTCACGGCCGCAGCGTAGCCATTCGCGTAGGAGTCGATAGCCTCGGGAGGCAGATGGCGCGCCTCGCCCACACCGTTGCGGTAGCCCTGCCAGAGCGCCTGCAGATAGGCGGTGCTCTCCTGCTTTTCTTCAGGCGACATGTCGCGTCTTATAAAGGGCTCCGCGGCGCTCTTGAATTTCCCGGCGCGTATCAGGTGCACGTCGACGGAAAGTTTGTCGATCGCATCCTTGAAGTACATCCGATAACGGTCGTACCCGGCCAGCAACACGAACCCGAGAGGATCCAGGTACACCTCATCGGCCTGCGCCGCCAGCGCATACTGGCCATCCAGGAAGTAACTGCCGTGAGAGATGACCTTCTTGCCGCTGCTCCGGAACTCCTTGATCGCGGCCGCCAACTCTTCGGTTTCCGGAAGTCCGACGTTTTCCAGATCGTCCGTGTCGATCACCAGCGCCTGCACGCGTGGATCCTTCCCGGCGCTGCGAATCGCGCGCGTCAGGTCCCAGAGCAGGGTTTGGGGCGGAGCCTGGTCCTGGGCCTCGCTGATCGCCCGCTGCAGCGGCTCGCCCGAGAACTGCTCGACGATATCGCCCGAGGGACGGATGACGAGCGCTCCGCGCTCGGGAAGCTTGGGATTGGAACTACGCAGTGCCGCGACCAGCACAGCCAGCAATGCCAGCAGCAGCAACAGGTGCAGCACGCGGCGCAGGACGTCCAGTCCACGCCACAATTTGGCGAAAAAAGCTCCCAGGTAACGCATGGGTGATGCCGACGTGAGCGCGAGTGGCCGTGGTTTGCGAGCGCCGCCGGCGGGCGGCGCTCACGTGTCCTAGACTTTCTCTTCGATGCGCGCCGACTTTCCGGCACGATCGCGCAGGTAGTACAGCTTCGCTCGACGCACGTTGCCGCGGCGCTTGATCGCGATATCGCTGATCGAGGGACTGTGGGTCTGGAAGGTCCGCTCCACGCCCTCGCCGTGCGAGATCTTGCGCACCGTGAAGGAGGAGTTGTAGCCGCGGTTGGAAATCCCGATCACCACGCCCTCGAAGGCCTGTACGCGCTCGCGATCGCCCTCAACGACCTTGACCTGCACAACGACCGTATCGCCCGGTTTGAAATCGGGGACCTTGCGGGTCATGCGCTCGGCTTCCAGCGTCTGAATAATGTTCATGTCTCGCTTCCCTGTTCTCTTAAAAATTCCTGCAACAACGCCGCGCGCTGCGCATCCAGGCTCACGCCTGCCAGCAATTCTCGCCTTCTCAGCCAGGTCCGGCCCAGCGCCTGCTTGAGCCGCCACCGCTCGATCGCCGCGTGATCGCCCGATAACAGCACCGGCGGCACGCATCGACCCTCGTACTGTTCGGGCCGCGTGTAATGCGGCCAGTCGAGCAATCCGGCGCTGAATGATTCCTGCTGCGCCGAACGCTCATCGCCGAGCGCGCCCAGGCAACTGCCGCGCCACCGCATCGATCAGCACCAGTGCCGGCAGCTCGCCACCGGACACCACATAATCGCCGATCGACACTTCGAGGTCGACCTCCGCCTCGAGCACCCGCTCATCGATCCCCTCGTACCGCCCGGCCACCAGCAACAGGCCCGGCGCACGCGCCAGTCCGCACACCCGCCCGTGCGTCAGGGGCCGACCCTGCGCCGAGAGCGCGACGCGCACACTGCCGGCCGGCAGTCGACGTGCCGCCGCGGCAATGGCCGCGCCCAGCGGCTCAGGCTTCATCACCATGCCGGGCCCGCCGCCGTAGGGCCGATCATCCACCGTGTGATGCACATCGTCGGTGTGCGCCCGCGGATTCTCCGTACCTACGCTCAGCAGCCCGCGCTCCTGCGCTCGCCCCACGATGCCGTGTTGGAGCGCCTCCCGGATCATCTCCGGGAACAGCGTGACCACTTCAATCTGCAATCGGCTGCCCGCCTTGGTCGATTGGCTAGAGATCTTCAGGCCAATCCACCTCAACCTCACCTGCCACCAAGTCGACGCGCTTAAGGTAGCGCGGCACGGCCGGAACCCAGTGCTCACGCTCGCCCTGCACGACCATCACCGGATCGACCGGGGCATCGACAAAATGGCTCACCCGGCCCAGCTCCGCCCCTTCCCGGGTGCGCACGCGAAACCCGATCAGGTCATCGCGGTAGTATTCGCGAGCCGCGGTCGGCGGCAACGCCAAGCGCGCCACCTCGATATCCCTGCCGCGCAATAATTCCGCGGCGTCCCGATCCACCACACCTTGCAACCGCGCGCGGATCCAGCGACCGTCAAACCGGGACTCGGCCAGTTCGTAGGCGACCCGCTCGCCCCGTGCATCCGACAGCTCCCAGACCTTGTGCTGCAGCAGGTTGTCGGGCGGATCCGTGTACGACTGGATCTTCAGCCAGCCGCGCAATCCTGCGGCTCCCAGTACCCGTCCGAGCTTGACGTTGCGCGGCGGTCGGTCTTCCGACACGGCCGCCCGGCCTCTAGGCGGTCGCCTGCGCTGCTTGCTTGCGGTACTTCGCAACCAGTTCGCGCACGCGATCGGACAGCTGAGCGCCCAGTCCGACCCAATGATCGATGCGACCGAGTTCCAGGCGCAGCCGCAGTTCCTTGCCTCGCGCCACCGGGTTGAAGAAGCCGACCTGTTCCAGGCTCGATCCCCCCTGGCGCTTACGGCTGTCGGTGACAACCACGTGGTAGAAGGGCTGGTTCTTGGCGCCGCGCCGGGTAAGACGAATAGTGACCATGTAGTGCGTAGCTCTGGGGTCCAAAAAAGAGCGCGGATTCTACGCAATGACAGGCCAGACTTAAAGTCCTAAAACAGCTCTTAGGGCGATCCACCCCGAAAGGCGCCCATCAGTCGGCGCAGGCCCGAGCCCTTGAGCTGCTTCATCATTTTCTGCATGTCCAGGAACTGCTTCATCAGGCGGTTGACATCCTGCACCTGCACGCCGGCCCCGCGGGCGATTCGGCGGCGCCTGGAGCCGTCGATGAGCCCCGGGACCCGTCGCTCACGGGCCGTCATCGAGTCGATGATGGCCATCTGCTGCCGGAGCTGCCGTTCGGCCTGCTCCGGGGCCGCCGCCCGCCGGGCCATCTGGGCGGGGAGCTTGTCCATCAGGGCCCCTAGGCCCCCCATCCGACGCACCTGATCGAGCTGCGAGCGCAGATCCGCGAGATCAAAGGCCTGGCCCTTGGACACCTTGCGGGCCAGCCGCTCGGCCTGGTCGACTTCGATGTTGCGCTGCACACTTTCCACCAGCGCCACCACATCGCCCATTCCCAGGATGCGCTGGGCCATGCGCTCGGGATCGAACAGCTCAAGCGCGTCGCTTTTTTCCCCGAGTCCCAGAAAGACGATGGGCTTGCCCGTCACCTCGCGCACCGACAGCGCGGCGCCGCCGCGCGCATCACCGTCCGCCTTGGTCAGGATGATGCCGGTCAGGTCCAGGCTGGCGCTGAAGGCGCGGGCCGTGTTGAGCGCGTCCTGTCCGGACATGGCATCGACCACGAACAGGCGCTGATGGGCGCTCACGTCCGACTCGATGTCCTTCAGTTCCTGCATCAGCTCCGCGTCGATGTGCAATCGCCCGGCCGTGTCCACGATCAGCGCGTCGTACACGCCACTGCGGGCCTGGGCCAAGGCCGCGCGGGCGATCTGGCGCGGTGAGCTCTGTTCGCTGGGAGGCGCAAAGAAGCCGGCCTTGACCTGCCCCGCCAGTCGCTCCAGCTGAAGTACGGCCGCGGGTCGGCGCACGTCGGTGCTCACCAGCAGCACGCGGCGCTTGTGAGTTTCGATGAGCCAGCGCGCCAGCTTGGCCGCCGTGGTGGTCTTGCCGGCACCCTGCAGGCCGGCCAGCAGCCAGACCAGCGGGGGCTGCACGTTCAGCGAAAGTCCCTTGCCGCCCTCCCCGAGCATGCCCACCAGCTCGCGGTGCAGGATACCGATCAGGGTCTGGCCCGGGACTGAGGCTGGCGCTGACCTCAGTGCCCAGCGCCCGTGCCTTGACGGCGTCGATAAAGCGCTTGACCACGGGCAGAGCCACGTCCGCCTCGAGCAAGGCGATCCGCACCTCGCGGAGCGTCTCGGCGATGTTGTCCTCGGTGAGCCGTCCGCGTCCTCGCAACGCGGCCACCGCGGCGCTCAGGCGTCCGGTAAGCTGATCGAACATCGGGCAATTATACGGCAGCGCCTAAGCGCGGGCCGTTAAGCCCAAAACAATAACGTCGCAGGCTCTATGCTATGGGCCTGTCGATCAGGCCAAGGGTAGCGGATTGGATAAGGCTCCGACTCTCGTACTGGTGCTCACGCTGCTGGGGCTGCTGGTGGTCATCGCATTTTCCTCGGGCACCGAGGTGGCGATGCTCTCGGTCAATCGGTATCGGATCCGCACCCGTGCCGCCGCCGGTGAGCGCCGCGCGCGGCTGCTCGAGCGGCTCCTGGCCAAACCCGATCAATGGCTCGGCGCGAATCTTGTGATCCTGGCACTGGCCAGCGTCGCGGCCTCGACCGTGGCGACGCTCCTGGCGTTGCGGGCCGCTCACGCGCACGCCCTGCCGGTCATGATGCTCGCGCTCACCGTGGTCATCATCATTTTCTGCGAGCTGGCCCCGAAGATCTACGCGGCCGTGCACAGCGAAGCGGTCGCACTGAACTCGACGCTGATCTACCGGCTGTTGCTGTGGATCACTTCGCCGGTCCTGTGGTTCACCAATCGCGCGGCTTACGCATTCCTGCGATTGTTTGGTCTGCGATCCTCTTCCCATGGCGCCCAGCCGCTGAATACCGAGGAGCTGCGCGCCGTGGTCAATGAATCGAGCCCGCTGATCCCGGCACAGGCACCGGCAGATGCTGCTGTCGATCCTCGATCTGGAGCGCGTGACCGTCAATGACATCATGATCCAGCGCCAGGATATCGCCGGCATCGATATCTCGGGCGACTGGGAGGATGTGCTGGAACGGCTCCGCCAAACGCCCCACACGCGCCTTCCGGTCTACGATGGGGAACTGGACAACATCGTGGGCATCCTGCACATGAAGCGCACCGCGCAGGAATTCGCGCGTGGCACGCTGACCCGCGAGCGGCTCATCGAACTGGCCGCGGCCCGTGAGCCCTACTTCGTGCCCGAGGGCACATCGCTGATGCAGCAGCTCGCGCAGTTCCAGCGCAACCGCCGCCGCCACGCCTTCGTGGTCAACGAGTACGGGGATATCGAAGGCCTGGTCACGCTCGAGGACCTGCTGGAGGAAATCGTCGGCGAGTTCACGACCGATCCGGCCACGGTAGGTCACAAGGACGTGCACCGCGACGCCAGCGGCGCCTGGCTGGTCAACGGCGCGGCGACGATCCGGGCGCTGAACCGATCGCTCGGCTGGCAGTTGCCCCATCTGGGGCCCAAGACCCTCAACGGACTGCTGCTCGAGAAACTCGAGACGATCCCGCAGGCGGGCACCTCGCTGCGTATCGGCACCATGGAGTTCGAGGTGCTGCAAACCGTCGACAATGCGATTCGCACCGTGCGGGTGCGCCCGATCGTTTAGCGCGGACGGATGCGCCGGGGCTGTTCAAGCTGTCCAAACGCGGCCTCGAGCGCCTCGGCGACCGTCGCGACGGCCTGCAGGCGCAGGCCCTCCACGCCCGCGCGGGGCACATTCTGCTTGGGCACGATCGCGCGTGAGAAACCGTGCTTGTGCACCTCGCGCAGACGCTCTTCCCCGTGCGGTACTGGGCGCACCTCGCCGGTCAGTCCCAGCTCGCCAAAGGCCACCATGGCCGGATCAAGCGCCTCGCCCTTGAGGCTCGAGGCCAGCGCCAGCACCAGCGGCAGGTCGGTCGCGGTCTCGGCGATCTGCAGGCCGCCGACCAGATTGACATAGACATCCTGCTCGCCCAGCGCCAGTGAGGAGTGGCGATTCATGACCGCCAGCAGCATCGCCAGCGCGGTTGGCGTCCACCCCCTGGGCCACCCGTCGCGGACTGGAAAATCGCGTGTGATCGACGAGCGCCTGGACTTCGATCAGGAGCGGGCGCCCGCCATCGCGCGCGACCATGACCAGACTTCCGGGCACCGGTTTCGGACTTCGCGACAGGAAGATCGCCGAAGGGTTACGCACCTCGCGCAGGCCCGCGCCGGACATGGCAAAGAATCCCAGCTCATCGACCGGCCCGAAGCGGTTCTTGGTGGCGCGCAGCATCCGTAGCGACTGCCGGCGTCCGAATCGAAGTACAGCACGGTATCGACCAGATGCTCGAGGAGCTTTGGGCCTGCGATGGCCCCGTCCTTGGTCACGTGCCCGACAATGATGACCGCCGTGCCGGTTTGCTTTGCAAAGCGCACCAGCGCCGCCGTGCACTCGCGCAGCTGCTGCGCGGAACCCGGACTCGATTCGGCCGCATCGGTGCGCATGGTCTGGATCGAATCGATCAGCAGGAGCGCGGCGCGCTGCTCCTGGCAGAGGGCGAGGATGGATTCAAGCGAGCTGTCGCTGACCAGTCTTAACTGGGGTGCGCTCAGCTCCAGACGCCGCGCGCGCTCGGAGGTCTGCTGCGTGGACTCCTCACCGGAGGCGTACAGCACCGCGCGTTCTCGCCCGATCGCGGCAGCGGCCTGCAAAAGCAGTGTCGATTTGCCGATGCCCGGGCTCACCGCCCAGCAAGCTCACCGATCCGAGCACCAGGCCGCCCCCGAACACGCGATCGAGTTCGCTCATGCCCAGGCTCATCGTCTCCCCGCTGCTCGCTCCGGCGTCAGCGAAACCGAGACGGCGTTGTAGGAGTATCGGACTGCGGAGCTCGCGATGGGCGCGCGCGCCGATGACTCGGCTGAGCGTGTTCCATTCGCTGCAGTGAGGGCATTGGCCCTGCCATTTCAGCGCTTCGCCCCCGCAGGAACTGCACACGTAGACCGGTTGATTGCGCGCCATAGCTGCCTTGTATGATAGGCCCGTCGCAGCGCACGGCAAAACTCCAGTACGATGCCGCGCTATTGGCGTCCAGGCGGACGCATTCAACAGCATCTGTGACCCCAGACGCGCTCGGGAGGGGCACCGGATGGTAACTTTTGTGGCGCGGCGATTGCCGGCCGCGCGATTGGACTTTAACCGGACCGACCAGCTGTGACCCAGTTCACGTTATACAGCCTACAGCCTATGCCCGAGCGCAGGGACTCGCGATGAGCCTTAAGGGCAAGCTGCAATGCATCGGACTGACCGATACCGGACGCGTGCGCGAGCACAACGAGGACACGATCGCCTGGGACGCGGGCATGGGCCTGCTGGTGCTGGCCGATGGCATGGGCGGCTACAACGCCGGCGAGGTCGCCAGCGGCATCGCCGTCAAAACCATCGTCAATCTGGTGCGCGAGGCGATCGAGCACGAGGACCTGTCGGTCTCGGACCCGGCCTCGGGCATGTCGCGCGTGTCGATCATCCTGCGGGATGCCATTACCCGCGCCAACAAGATCATCTACCAGACCGCCCGCACGCAGCCCAACTGCGAGGGCATGGGCACCACGGTCGTGGGAGCGCTGTTCTACAACAATCGCGTGACCATCGCCCACGTCGGTGATTCGCGGATGTACCGCCTGCGCGGTTCGGGCTTTGAGCAGGTCACGCTCGATCACTCCTTGCTGCAGGAGCTGGTCGATCGGGGATTTTATTCACCCGAGGAGGCGCAGCGCGCCGCGAACAAGAACTACGTCACACGCGCGCTCGGTGTCGAGGCGGCGGTGGAAGTTGAGATCCAGGAACACCCCGCCCAGCGTGGTGACATATACCTGATTTGTTCCGACGGCCTTTCCGACATGGTCGAGGACGACGATATTCACTTAACGATCAACACCTTTGGTGCTAATCTTGATACGGTGGCAAAGCACCTGGTGCAACTCGGCAACGACAACGGCGGCAAAGACAATATTTCAGTTTTGCTGGCCCAGGTCATTGATTCGTTCCCGGTGCGTCGCGGAGTATTAGACAGGATGTTGGGTTGGTTCAGCTGATCACCCTGACCGGCAAAAGGCGAAATCAATATGGCACGGTTGATTCTTAGTCTCGATGGCCAGGTAATGGCCGAATACAACATGAATAAGGAGCGCTACACGATCGGGCGGCTCCCGGACAACGATATTCGCATCGATAACCCTGCCGTCAGCGGCCACCATTCGCTGATCATCAACATCCTCAACGATTCCTTTCTCGAGGACCTCAACAGCACCAACGGCACCTACGTCAACGGCAAGCTGATCAAGAAGCACGCCCTGCAGCACGGGGACGTGCTGACCTGCGGCCACCACCAGTTGCGTTTCGTCGAGGACGACGCCGCGCAGCAGGATGAATTCGAGCGCACGCTGGTAATCCAGCCCTCCGCCCGCCCGGTGGAGAAGATCCGTGCCGCCGTCTCGACCGGCGCTGAGGCCACAGCCTCGCGCCGCACCCTGGGCAACGGCACCCCGGCGCTGAAGAAGGCGCGGCTCCAGGTGCTTTCGGGAGCGTTTGCCGGACGGGAACTGGAACTGACCAAGACCCTCACCACGCTCGGTCGTCCCGGCGTGCAGGTCGCTGCGATCACGCGCCGCTCGGAAGGCTACTTCCTCGTGCACGTGGACGCCGACACCGCCGAGAACTTCCCGCAGGTCAACGGAGCGCCGATCGGCGCGCAGGCGCGCAAGCTCGTGGACAACGATGTCATCCAGCTCGCGGGCGTAAAGATGGGATTCTTCGAGGGCTAAGAAGCCCTTGATCACGGTGCCGGGGCGGCGCATTGCGCGGCGGTAGCCGCGAAGCCCGTCAACGGGCGCGCGCCGCACCGCCGGCAGCCCCGGCCTACATCACCCGCGCGATTCCCTGCTACGAGCTGCTCTCCGAGGAGGGCCTGCAGGCCGTCGAGCGGCACGCGGACTTATTGCTCGAAGAAATCGGCTTTGAGATCCGCGGCGATGCCGAGGCGATCGAGCTTTGGCGCGCGGCCGGGGCCCGCATCCAGGGCGGGGTGCGCATCCACGTGCCCGCTGGCCTGGCGCGAGCGATCATTCGCGGCAGCGCGCCCGCGGAATTTACCCAGCATGCCCGCAACCCCGAGCGCAGCGTCCGGATCGGTGGCGCGCACGCCGTGTTTGCGCCCGCCTACGGCTCACCGTTCGTCACGGATCTGGAGCGCGGCCGGCGCTACGGCACGCTCGATGACTTTCATAACTTCGTCAAGCTCAGCTACCTGGCGCCGTGGCTCCATCATTCCGGCGGCACGGTCTGCGAGCCGGTGGACGTGCCAGTCAACAAGCGGCACCTGGACATGGTCTACGCCCACATGCGCTATTCGGACAAACCCTTTATGGGCTCGGTGACCAGCGCGGCGCGCGCGCTCGACTCGGTGGCCATGTGCCGGGTGCTGTTCGGCGAGCAGTTCGTCGCCAGCCACTGCGTGATTCTGGGCAACGTCAACGTGAATTCGCCCCTGGTGCTCGATGGGGAAGCAAGCCGCGTGATCCGCGTGTACGCCGCCGCCAACCAGGCCCCGGTGTGCGTGCCGTTCATACTCGGCGGCGCCATGGGGCCGGTGACCACGGCCGGCGCGCTGGCGCAGTGTTTTGCCGAGGCGATGTTTTGCGTGGCCTTGGGCCAACTGGAGCGGCCCGGATCCCCGGCCATCCTGGGAAATTTTCTCTCCTCGATGTCTCTCAGGAGCGGCGCTCCGACCTTTGGCACTCCGGAACCGGCGCTGGCGTATCTTGCGATCGGACAGCTGGCGCGTCGACTGGGTGTGCCGCTGCGGTGCGGTGGAAATCTGTGCGCCTCCAAGGCCCCCGACGCGCAGGCCGCCTCGGAAAGCGCCAACTCGATGTGGCCCGCCTTCCTGGGGGGAGCCAACTTCCTGTTGCACTCCGCCGGTTGGCTCGAAGCGGGGCTGACGATGTCGTACGAAAAATTTGTCATGGACGTGGATCAGCTGGGCGCGTTTCATACGCTCGCGCGCGGAATCGAGCTGGATGAGAATGGGTTTGCGCTCGGCGCGTTTCGCGAGGTGGGCCCGGGCCTGCATTACCTCGGATCCGCGCACACGCTGGCGAACTACCAGAAGGCGTTCTACGAGTTCCCGCTGGCCGACAACAACTCTTACGAACAGTGGAGCGCCGAAGGATCACTCGAACAGCCGCAACGGGCTCTTAAGCGCTGGCGCGCCCTGCTCGAGGGCTACGCGGCGCCCGAGCTCGATCCGGCGATCGATGAAGCATTGCGGGATTTTATGGCGCGCCGCAAGCACGCGATGCCCGATGAAATCGGGTAGCGGGCGGCGCTGCTGCTAGCGCAGCACGCCTTCGCTGTAGGAATCCGGGGCGTAATTGGCAAAGCGGCTGTACTGTCCCTGGAAGGTCAGCACAAAGGTGCCGATCTCCCCGTTACGGTGCTTGGCCAGATCGATCTCGGCCATGCCGCGCTTGGGGGTATTCTTGTCGTAGACCTCTTCGCGGTAGATCAGCAGGATCATGTCGGCATCCTGTTCAATCGCCCCGCTGTTGTGAGTGACCAGGCCATCGGCCAGCCAGTTGGCAGGACCGGGCACCGTCAGATCAAAAACGTCTGCTTCGCCGTCTGGCAATATCGCCACGATGCGATCCCAGGAAAGATCAGAGGTCGCCCCAACCTTCAGTTCCTCGCTATGCAGCAGTTGAGCATAGTCGAGCAGCAGGTTGCGGCTTGGAGCGAAGTGGAAATGACTTGGCCCGCCATACGAAGCGACGCGCAACTGCGCCATCTGCCGGGTCGTCACACCTTCGTTGCGCATCATGGCCCGCACGCGCCCAAACAACTCCAATGGCACAGTATCCACGTTGGTGTTAGCGCACGCAGCATGGTGGGCATGATGCGCGGCCAGCGATTCGATCGCCGCGGCTCTGGGTCCAAACCCACCCACCAGTGCCGCGAATCGCAGCTGCGCCTCCATGCCGCTCACGTCAACCGTGTAAACGGGCCTGTGGTTCGACTTATGCACTGCGCGTAACCGTGCGACGATCCCTAAACGTAAAAGCAGCGCACTGACATCGTCGGCAAGACGCGCGCTGCAGGTCGAAAAATAAACCCGCGGCATGCCTCGTTGACCCGGTTTGCGCAGCGCCACGCAGCCGCCAGTTGCCCACAAGTGTTTTAGGAGCAGCGCGAGCTGCTCATCGCCCAGCGTGAACACATCCCGTGGCAGGTGCTTCTCATGCGAACGCTGGCCGAATATGCCCAGCTGCTTTAGCCACGCACCGACTCCCGCTGGATGCCAGCGATTGCCATTGCCGCTAATGACCAGCTGGTGCCAGGCGCCGCGACCAGCATGCCGACTGACCGTTGACCCGAATGCCTCGGCCGCACGCCGCACCGATTCGCTGTTGGCCTCGGAGGCGGTCGTATAGCGCAGCGGCTGGTGGCTCAGGTAGCTACCGTCGCCTACCAAGTGGCCGAGCAGAACAATCCAATGCTCGGGCCACCGTACAACAGTTGGCGGCTCAGGAATCCGGCGTGCCAACCCCAGGCGATCGCCCGGCTTTAGGTCTGGCGACCGCCGTCCAACCCTCTGCTGCAAGCATTCGGTGTTCGGCAGTGGCACGAATACTGCGACCACTGGCAAGTTGTAGTTTAACAACCGGTTTCGAGCCTACACGCCAGACCTTGTCCGAGCGCGCGGCCACGATGCGTTGCTGCTCGTCGATCGACCAGACTTCGGGTGCCGAACCCTCGAGATCGCGAATCGGCACACGACGCCCATCTGTCAGGCATACCAGCGTGTCCCCGGTAACGCATTCGCGCAGGTCCGACATCACTGGCTTCTTCTCGGTGCGTTGCTCGACCCCGCGGTTGAGCTGCGAGAGGGCGATCACCGGCACCTGCAGTTCCTTGGCCAGCGCCTTGAGCCCGCGGGAAATCTCGGCGATTTCGGTGGCTCGATTCTCCTTGGTGCCCGGCACCTGCATGAGCTGCAGGTAGTCGATGATGATCAGGCCCAGCCCCTTCTCCTCGCGCGCCACCCGGCGCGCGCGGGCCCGAAGCTCGGTGGGCGTGAGGCCCGCGGACTCATCGATGTAGATCCGTGCTTCGGCCAGCTGGCTGGTCGCCGCGGTCACGCGCACCCAGTCCTCATCGGAGATCTGTCCGCTGCGGATGGCATTGAGCTGCACTCCGCCGATCGAGCTGAGCATGCGCGTGAGCAGCTGCTCGGCGGGCATTTCCATGCTGAATATCGCCACCGCGGAGCGCGTGCCCGGATTGACCGCGGCGTACTCGGCGATGTTCATCGCGAGCGTGGTCTTGCCCATCGAGGGCCGGCCGGCGACGATCACCAGATCCCCGGGCCGCAGCCCGCCGGTCTTGCGGTCAAAGTCGGTGAAGCCGGTGGGGAGCCCGCGCATCGAGTTCGGATTGGTGTGCCACTCATCGATCTTGTCGATCAGCACCGGGAGCAGAGCGCTGACCTTGACGGCACCGTCGCGCCGCCCGGTGCTCTGCTCGGCGATCGCAAACACCTGCTGCTCCGCCTCATCGACCAGATCGCGTGCGGCGCGCCCGTCATTGGCGTAGGCGGCGGCCGTGATCGATCGTCCAGCGCTGATCAGCCGCCGCAGGAGCGAGCGCTCGCGGATGATCTGCGCATAGGCGCGCACGTTGGCGGCGGTGGGGGTATCGCGCGCCAGGGTCCCCAGATAAGCGAGGCCGCCGGCGGATTCAAGCTGGCCGCTGCGCTCGAGCTGCCCGGAGGCCGTGACCACATCGGCGGGCTTGCTGGTCGCGATCAGTTCGGCGAGCGCGGTAAATATCAGACGGTGATCGGGCCGATAGAAATCGTCGGCAACGATCAGGTCGGCGATTTGATCCCAGGCGAGCGCGTCGATGAGCAGGCCACCGATGACGGCCTGCTCGGCTTCGACCGAATGCGGGGGTGTCGGCCCCGCCGGGGTCGGGCGCCTCGACATCACGACGCGAACGGAGCGGCCCAGCCATGGGATGAGCGCTCCTGTGTCCTTGAAGGAGCGGCTAGCCCTGCTCTTCGGCGACGATGATCACGGTGAGCGTGACCTCGACGTCGGTGTGCAGATGCACCGCCACCTGGTGTTCACCGACCGTGCGGATCGGGCCATTGGGCAATCGCACTTCGCTCCGGCTGACCTTGTGGCCTGCCGCCGTGCAACCCTCGGCGATGTCATTGGTGCCGACCGAACCGAACAGCTTGCCCTCGGTTCCCGCCTTGGCGGTGATCGTGAGGCGGAAATCCTTTAGCGTCTCGGCTCGTGCCTGGGCGCTGTGCAATTCATCGCCGGCGAGCTTTTCCAGCTCGGCGCGGCGCGCCTCAAAGCGCGCCACGTTCGAGGCGGTGGCAAGCGTCGCGCGGCCCGAGGGCAGCAGGAAGTTGCGCCCGTAGCCGCTCTTGACCTTCACCCGATCGCCGATGCCGCCCAGGTTCGCCACTTTCTGCAGCAGGATTACGTCCATGGTCGAAGCCTCAATGCTGGTCGGTGTAGGGCAGGAGCGCCAGGAAGCGTGCCCGCTTGATCGCCGTGCTCAACTGGCGCTGGTAAAAACTCTTCGTGCCGGTGATGCGGCTGGGCACGATCTTGCCGGTCTCGGTGATGTAGTTCTTCAGAACGCTCAGATCCTTGTAATCGATCGTGGCGACATCATCGGCCGTAAAGCGGCAAAATTTCTTGCGGCGAATAAATCGTGACATGGAAAATCCTTAGCGTTTCGGGAGGCGGCCGTCAGGCGTTGAGCGACATGTCGTCGTCATCGCCCATTTCATCGCGCTCGCGACGGGCCTCGTTCTCTTCGTCGGTGCGTGACATCGGTGAGGGCTCGGTCACGGCCGCTTCCATGCTGACCACCAGGTGGCGCAGCACCGCGTCGCTGAACCGGAATGCACCGGTCAATTCGGCCAGGGTCTTCTGATCGCACTCAAGGTTCATGAGCACGTAATGGGCCTTGTGGACCTTGGCGATCGGGAAACTGAGCTGGCGGCGGCCCCAGTCCTCGAGCCGGTGCACGTGCCCGTTGCCCGCGGCAATCATGCTGCGGTAGCGCTCGATCATCGCCGGAACCTGTTCACTCTGATCCGGGTGGACCAGGAACACCACTTCGTAATGCCTCATGTTGGACTCCCTATGGGTAATTACCGCCCGCTCAAGGCCTAAGCAGTGCGGCAAGGAGAAGCCGCGCAGGATACCCGAAGCCTCCGGGCCGCTGCAACCTAAGCCCCGTTTCGAGCCCTAAGAATTGGGCGTAGCGGCCTTCTGGCGCTGTCGGATGGCCTCGTAGAGCATCATGCCGGTCGCCACCGACACATTGAGGCTTTCCACGTGCCCTAAGCTGGGCAAACTCACCAACCAGTCACAGCTCCGGCGCGTCAGCTCCCGGAGCCCCGAGCCCTCCGACCCCATGACCAGGCACCGCCCGCCGGTCAGGTCCACTTCATCCGCCCGCTGCGGGGCGAGCGCATCCGCCCCGACGATCCACAGGCCCGCGTCCTTGATGAGTTTCAAAGTACGCGCGAGGTTCGTGACCGAGACCACCGGTGTGGTCTCGGCCGCGCCGGCCGCGACCTTGCGCGCGGTGGCATTGAGCGTCGCCGAGCGATCGCGCGGCACCAGAACCGCCATCACACCGCAGGCATCGGCCGTGCGCAGACACGCCCCGAGGTTGTGCGGGTCCTGCACGCCATCGAGCGCCAGCACCAGCGGATTGGGTGCCGCGGCCAGTTGCGCGAAGAACTCCTGCTCACTCGCCGGCGGAAGCGGCTCGATCTCCGCCACCACCCCCTGGTGGGCCACGTCCCCGACCCAGGCCCGCAATCGCTCCGCCTCGACGCGCTCCACCGGACGCTGGGCCGAGCGCGCCTGCGCCTCGATCTCGCTCGCCCGCCGATCCGATCGGCCCTGCTGCAGATAGACTCGCAGGACGCGCTGCGGAGAACGCGCCAGCAGAGCGCGCACCGAGTGCATTCCGTAGATCCGCTCCGTGCCCATCAGTCGGTCGCCAGCTCCAGATCCACCAGCCCCTCGACCGGGTTGACCGAGGCCACCTGCACCCTCAGGCGCGTGCCCGGACCGAACTTGCGCCCGCTCCGCTTGCCCTGCCACTGCCCGCCGTCGCGAGTCATCTGGTACAGATCATCGTCCAGAGCACTCAGGTGCAGGAGTCCGTCCACCCCTACGCCGAGCAGTTGCACAAAGCAGCCGAATTCCACGACCGTCGTGATCAGTCCTTCGAAGGTTTGGCCGATGCGATCGCGCAAGTACACGCACTTGAGGAACGCCTGCACATAGCGATCCGCTTCGTCGGCACGCTTTTCGAGCCGTGACAAGTCGGCGCCCACCAACCCGAGGGCCGCCTGGTCCGCGCTCGAGGCCCGCGAGGCCAGCCCGAGTCCCGCCCGGATTGCCCGATGCACCAGCAGGTCCGGATAGCGGCGGATGGGTGAGGTGAAGTGCGCGTAGTCGGAAAGCGCCAGACCGAAGTGCCCGATGTTCTCGGGCTGATAGAGCGCCTGTGAGAGCGAGCGCACCACGAGGGACTCGACGAACGGACGCAGCTGCGCATCGCGCACGCGCGGGGCGATGCCGGCCAGGTCGCGGGTGCGCACTTCCTCCGGAATCTGCAGTTCGATGCCCAGCACGTGGAGCGTGGCCTTGAGATTATCGAGCTTGCGCTGTTCGGGCGGCGGGTGCACGCGATACAGCCCCGGCACGCGGAGCCTCTGCAGCTCCTTGGCCGCCGCCACGTTCGCCAGCACCATGCATTCCTCGATCAGTTTGTGAGCGTCATTGCGGGAATGAAACTCGATGGCGCGGACCTGCTCGCCCTTGTTGAGCACGAACTTCGCTTCCGGGGCGTCGAAGTCCAGCGCGCCGCGGCGCGAGCGTGCCTTGAGCAGGACCTCGTAGACCGCCACCAACGGTTCGAGTTTCTCGACCAGCGGGCCCAGCGCCGCACGCGCTGCGGCGTCCCGGGCGAACAGCACCGCGTGCGCCGAGGTGTAGGTGAGGCGCGCCGCCGAGCGCATCACCGCCGGGTAGATGCGCCATCCGCGCAGCACCCCGCGCGCGGTGATGCTCATGTCCGCCACCATGCACAAGCGATCCACGTTCGGTTCCAGGGAGCACAGGTGATTGGAGAGCGCGGTGGGCAGCATCGGCAGCACGCGCGTAGGAAAGTAGACGGAGGTGCCGCGCGCACGCGCTTCAGTGTCCAGCAGCGTGCCTGGCCGCACGTAGTGACTGACATCGGCGATGGCGACCAGGAGCCGGAAGTTCTCCCCGTCGCGCTCCGCGTAGACGGCATCGTCAAAATCGCGCGCGTCCTCACCGTCGATCGTCACCAATGGCACCTGACGCAGGTCCGTGCGCTGCGCGGCCTCGGCGGGATCGACCTGGCTACCAAATCGTTTGGCTTCCTGAAGCACTCCGGCCGAGAAATCCTGGCCCAGATCAAAACGCGCAATCGCCGCCTCGGTGGACATTTCCACGGGGCGCTCAGGATCGAGCTTCTTGCGCACCCACGCCTCCCCGGCCATGCCTTCGACCGGGTAGCGCTTGATGTCGGCGATCACCCAGTCGCCCGGCTGTACGCCGTGAGAATCGGAACCCGGGATGTTGCAGACAATGGCGAGCCGGCGATCGGCAGCGCGCACGCGCAGATCATGCCCTTGACGCTCGATCACGCCCAGAAAGGCACACAGTCCGCGCTCGATGACACTCTTGACCGTGCCCACCCAGCGATCCTGTGCGTCCTTGTGGAGAGTCAGGCTCACGCGATCGCCCTGCACGAGCCCGGACATTTCGCGCGGAGGCAGGAAGATGCCGCCTTCGATGCCCTCGACGCGCGCAAACCCAAAACCGGCTCGATTGGGCGAGACGATGCCTTCGGCCGCCGTAGGTTCACCCTTGCCGGGCTTGCGCACCTGATGGCGTACGCCACGCCGCGCAGGATGCCGTCCGGTTCGCGTCGGCTTTCTGCTACGGGTCAATTGACAGCTCCGAACCCCTTACGTACATTGCGCCGCCCACCTTCAGGCCCAGGTGGCGGAATTGGTAGACGCACTAGTTTCAGGTACTAGCGGGTAACACCGTGGAGGTTCGAGTCCTCTCCTGGGCACCATCAGCCGCGACAGCGGTCATTCGAAAGTCAGCCTGTTAATTTTTCCAAACATATCAAATACTTACAGTTCTTTTTTTAGATTTCACTTTAATTTCGATTCGCAGCTCTCGTGCGCGGGCTTTCTAATCGGAGAGGGCATCGCCCCCCGAAGGTCCATCACGCGCCAGTCCGGTTACAGACAAGGTACCCGAAAGCGCGGCCTGTATGTTCGCCGCGGACCATCCGCCCCCTCGAAGCGAGGCTCCACTCGCCCCTGCTCCCGAAAATCGGCTGATCGATTGATGGAGAGGTGCTGTAAGACATTTCTCACTGTGTAAAGGCGGGTTTGCGGCGTTACCACTCCCTCGGAGGTGGTTAGTGTTTGTGCATGAAGATAGCCCAGATCGCCCCGCTGTATGAGGCGGTGCCGCCCCGCCTGTATGGAGGCACCGAGCGCGTGGTTTCGCACCTGTGCGATACGCTGGTCGAACTCGGACATGAGGTCACGTTGTTCGCCAGCGCAGAGTCCCGCACTCGCGCGCATCTGGTGGCGGTACTCGACACTGCCATAAGGTTGGACGAGACACCGCAGAAATCGGATCTCGGCGGCGCATCTGGCGATGCTTTATGAAGTGCGGCGCTGTTGCGCGGAATTTTGATGTGCTGCATTTTCATACTGACTTGCTGCATTTCCCGATGTTTGAACGCGTGCGCGGACAAATGCGTCACCACGCTGCACGGACGTCTCGATCTGAAAGACCTTGCGCAGGTCTACTCCTCGCTGGCCTCAATTTGGCCTCGTATCGATTTCCGATGCACAACGTGCGCCGCTCCCTAACGCGCATTGGCTGAGACCGGTGCCGCACGGCATACCCGCGGCCCAATTTCCCTTTAGGCGCCAGCCGCGCGGCGGATATCTGGCCTTTCTGGGGCGCATGTCGCCTGAAAAACGCCCTGATCTTGCCATCCGTCTGGCCCTCAGGGCGCGGCTGCCGCTGAAAATCGCCGCGAAGATCGATCCGATTGACATCCCTTATTTCGAAGCCAATGTGAAACCTCTGCTTGATGATCCTCTCGTGGAGTTTCGTCGGCGAAATCGGCGACAGTGATAAGGCACAATTCCTCGGTCACGCCAGCGCGCT
Organism: uncultured Gammaproteobacteria bacterium; assembly: GCA_963795685.1. GTDB lineage: Bacteria > Pseudomonadota > Gammaproteobacteria > Steroidobacterales > Steroidobacteraceae > FEN-1191. The sequence continues at coordinate 159,009 of CAWCJE010000013.1, read as the reverse complement.
GTTGTTTCCGATCAATTGGCCCGAGCCCTTTGGCCTGGTCATGATCGAGGCGATGGCCTGCGGCACGCCGGTCATCGCTTGGAATTGTGGCTCGGTCCCTGAGGTCATTCAATCAGGAGTCAATGGGTTTGTCGTGAACTCGGAGGCCGAAGCAGAACTCGCCATCCGCAGGATTCCCGGAACTGGACCGTCGTACCGTACGGGCGGCTTCGAGCGCTCGTTCACCTCAAACCATCATGGCAAACGCCTATCTCGATCTGTATTCGCTCGTCTGGTATTCCTACCTGCCTGCGCCGGGCGTCCGGCACAGGGCACAGGGTTCGTGACGCTTGCTGAGACCCCGCAATGCCGGCGAACGTCGCGGACTGCTGCCTCGCTACACGCTCAGGGACGGCGACCATGTTTCTGCTCGCCGACGCCCTGGGCGACATTCAAGGGAGCGATGACGGCCTTTTTTCCAACGATACGCGGGTGCTGTCGCAATTCGAGATGGAGGTGGCATCCAAGCTGCCCTCATTGCTGGGAACCGCCATATCCCAGGACAACACGCTTATTCACCGCCCATCTGACCAATCGCCCGTTGCCAATTCTGGGCGATGTCTCTATTCCGCAGGGCGTCATTCACATCGAGCGCAGCCGGTTTCTGCATGATTCACACCTGTATGAGCGGCTGCGCTTTTCGAACTACAGCGGCCAGCAAGCCACCGTTCCGCTGCGGTTGGCTTTTGCCGCCGACTTCGCCGACATTTTCGAAGTGCAGGGCCATCGACGTGCACAACGGGGCGCTCTGCTCGCACCCGAAGTATCGCGCGAGAGCGCGGTGCTGGCGTACCGCGGGCGCGACGAGCAGGTGCGACGCACTCAGATTCGCTTCTCTCGGCGGCCTCTGAGAATCACTGGCGCAGGAGGCCAGCTTCGAACTGGAAATCCCGCGCTCAGGCGTCACGGAGCTGTATCTGGAAATCGGTCCTCCCGTTACAGACCAGCCCTCGAGGCAGCGCTTCGATTCCGGCCTGGAGCGCCTGGTGCTGAGCATGCGTCAACGCATGACCGAGGGCGCGACGATCGAGAGTTCCGGCCGCCTGTTCAATGAGTGGATCGACAAATCCCGCTCAGATCTGGCGTTGCTGACGACGATCTTGCCGACCGGTCCCTATCCCTATGCAGGCATACCCTGGTTCGCGACCCAGTTCGGCAGGGACGCCATCATCACCGCGCTGCAGACGCTCTGGCTGAACCCGTCCCTGGCGGAGGGCGTGCTGCGGTTTCTCGCGCTCACCCAGGCACACGAGGAATCCGCGTATCGCGACGCCGAGCCGGGCAAGATCATGCATGAAATGCGGCGCGGCGAAATGGCGGTCCTGCATGAGGTTCCCTTTCAACGCTACTATGGCGGCGTCGACACCACGCCGCTGTTTCGTCATGCTTGCGGGCGCCTACGAGGAGCGCACCGGGGACACGACGCTTGGTGGACGAGATTTGGCCGAACCTGCTTGAGGCTACGGCGTGGATCGAGCGGCGTCTGGACCGCAGCATCAACGGCTTCCTGGACTACGCGCGTGGTGCGCCGTCAGGACTTGTCAACCAGGGCTGGAAAGACAGCCATGACGCGATCTTTCACGCCGATGGCCGTCTGCCGAGCGCGAACTATGGCGGTCGTCGAAGTGCAAGGTTATGCGCATGCGGCGTTGCTTGCATGGCGACCCTGGCCGAGGCGCGCAACAGCGCCATCCACGCGCAGGCCTGGAGAGAACGCGCCGAGCGACTGCGCCCAGCTGATCGAGGAGCGTTTCTGGATTCAGGACATGGAGTACTACGCTCTGGCCATCGACGGGGAGGACCAGCCGTGCTGCGTGCGGGCGTCCAACGCCGGGCACCTGTTGTACTGCGGCGTTCCCAGCGCCAGAGCGAGGCGCAGGGTGGCACAGCATGCTGCTGTCAGAAAGCTTCTCCACTGGCTGGGGAATCCGCACGCTCGCCGAGGGCGAAGCGCGCTTTCAACCCAATGTCCTATCACAACGGCTCGATCTGGCCGCACGATACTTCGCTGTGTCTGGCCGGGATTGCCCGCTACTGCGGCCCGGACTCCATCGTGCGCGCTGCTCAGCGAGCTGTTCGAAACCGCCAACCAGTTCTCGATGCGACTGCCGGAGCTGTACTGCGGCTTCGCACGTTACCCGGGCCAGGGTCCGACGCCCTATCCGGTCGCCTGCCTGCCCCAGGCCTGGGCCTCCGGAGCGCTGTTCATGTTGTTGCAGGCCGCGCTCGGAATCCGAATCGACGGCCGAGCAAAGACCATTCACGTATCATCGACCCCGTGCTGCCGATCGGCATAGAGGCGATCGCTGTACGAGACATTTGCATTGGCGATTCACGAGTCGAGTTGCGATTTCAGAGGCACGGAGAACGAATCCTCGTAACGACCCACGGTCCCAGCGGCGGACGTGCAGGTGATCGTCGACCGCCGTAACGCACTCGCCGAGCCGGCGCACTTCAGACATTCATCGCCGGCCGCCACTGATGGGTGTCTTCACCGCTTCAGCGAGCCATAAATCATTTATCGCCTATAATATTGCCGACTCGTCAAGCGGCGCTACCGTGTCCACGGGACGCCCTGCAGTTTATATTGAGGCGCTTTGCGCGGCGTGCCTTAAAACTCGGACGGTACGCGGGTCGCCTGACGCGAATGCGGCCTATGGGCTCCCCATACCGCCGCTCAGGAAACTCCGCCGCAGGTCCCGCCACTCGTGCAATCATCGGGGACCGGCTCTCTGGCGTGCGCCTTTGTTTGAGGTCACGCCGCGGCGAGCGCCGACCTGGAAAGTCATCGCGAGGATAAATTGTGGCCGAACCGACCCTGGAGGAATGGAAGCAGATGTACGTCGGCGCTGCTCCGGATCCGGCAGTTCGAAACGCAGGTCCAGCGACTTGGCCGGCGACCGGCGAGATTCCCGGGTTCCCGCATCTGTCCACCGGCCAGGAGGCCGTGGCCGTCGGCGTGTGCGCTCATCTGTCGCGCGAGGATGTGATCTTCACCAGCCACCGCGGACATGGCCACGTCCTTGCGAAGGGGAGCGATCTGGAGCGGACCTTCGCCGAGATCCTGGGCCGGGAAACGGGTTTGTGCCGCGGTCGCGGCGGCTCCATGCATTTGGTGGACGTCGAACATGGAGTGCTGGGCGCCACCGGCGTCGTGGCAGGAAATCTGGCGCTTGCCGCGGGCGCCGCATGGGCCGCGCAGGCCCTGGGCAAGAACAACATCAGCGTGGTGTTCTTCGGGGATGGCGCGACCGGCGCCGGCGCGTTTCACGAGACGCTCAATCTCGCCGCGCTGTGGCGGCTGCCGGTGCTGTTTGTCTGCGAGAACAACGGCTATGCCGAATTCACCGCGCGCGCTGAGCATTCCAATGTCCAGAAAGTCAGCAGTTTTGCGGCACCCGTACGCCATTCCCACCCAGACCATCGACGGCAATGATCTGCCGACCGTGTACGCGGCCGCGAAGGTGGCCGATCGAAGAGCTGCGCCGGGGCGCAGGCCCGTACCTGCTCGAGTGCATGACCTATCGCATGGCCGGCCACTACGTCGGTGACTCGCAGCAATACCGCTCCAAGGAGGAACTCGCCTCGATACGGGAGAAATGCCCCATCGAGCGGCTGAAAAAACGCCTGCTGTCGCAAGGTGTCAGATCCGAGGAACTCGACACGCTTGGCCGAGCGAGACCACACAGCTCGTGCAACAGGCTGTGACACGCGCGCGCGCCGCGCGCACGCCCGATCCCGGCACCGTGCTCGAGAATGTCTATCGCTCGCCCGCTCTGCAGGCGATTTCCGGCTGAGCGCGCCATGGAACACACCTTTATTGAGATTCTTCGCCGCGCGCTCGATGAAGAGCTGGCGCGCGACGATGCCGTGCACCTGCTGGGCGAAGATGTCGCCGCCGGAGGCGCGTTTGGCGTGACCAAGGGCCTTGCCCAGAAATTCGGTGAAAAGCGGGTTCGCAACACCCCCATCAGCGAGGCGGCCATTACCGGGCTGGCCACCGGTGCGGCCCTGTGCGGACTCAAGCCCGTGCTGGAAGTGATGTTCATCGATTTCTCCACGCTGGCCATGGACTGCCTCGTCAATCAAACGGCGAAGTACCGGTACATGTCCGGCGGCCAGCTGAGCGTCCCTTTGGTGGTGCGCACGCAGTCGGGCGCGGCGGGCGGCGCGGCCGCGCAGCACTCGCAAAGTCTCGAGGCGTGGTTCGTGCACGTGCCCGGGCTGGTGGTCGTCGCGCCCTCCACCCCCGCCGAGGCCTACGGTCTGCTGAAGAGCGCCGATACGGCTGGGTGAGCCCGTGCTGTTCATTGAACATAAGCGACTCTATACAATGAGGGAGCAGCTTGAGGAGAACGCTGCCGCTGCCCGCGATCGGCCAGGCGCGGATCGCGCGCTCGGGCACCGATCTGACTCTGATTGCCTATTCGGCCATGGTGCAAACCGCGCTTGCGGCCGCCGAGGAACTCGCGCGCGCGGGCGTGTCGGCCGAGGTGATCGACCTTCGCACGCTCCTGCCCCTCGATATGACGAGCATCGCCACCTCCGTGTCCAAGACGCACCGCGTCCTGATCGCGCACGAGGCGGTCCTCAACGGCGGGTTCGGTGCAGAAATTGCAGCGCGCATCGGGACCGAACTGTTCGATGAACTGGACGCGCCCATCCTGCGGGTCGGCTGTCCGTTTTCACCGATCCCCTTCGCTCCGGAACTCGAGCAGGCATTGCTCCCCGGGAGCGCCACGCTGGTGCAGGCGGCGCAGGAGTTGCTGGGCATACGCGCCCTGGCACAGGGGAAGATCGCAGTGGGCCGAGTCGCAGTGGAAATTCCGAAGATCGGACTGGTCATGGAGACGGTCCAGATCACGCGCTGGCTCAAGAATGTGGGCGACACCTTGGCGCTGGGCGAACCCTTGCTGGAAGTCGAAACCGAGAAATCGATGGTCGAGATCGAGGCGGCGGTGAGCGGCCGGCTCGAGCAGATCCTGGTACCGGCCGGCCGGGAGGCCAAGGTGGGCGATCAGATCGCCTGGGTCGAGTCGGAACAAGTCCCAGTCGGACGCCCCCGCGTGCAAGCCTCGTCGCGCCAACGCCTAAGGTCGAGCGGTGCACCCCGCAGCCCTGCTCCGCCCGCGAGACAACGCCACCGAACGCATCCGCAGCACGCCGGCGGCACGCCGTCTGCTGGCAGAACGAGGCCTCGAACTTCGCGGCATTGCAGGGACGGGTCCCGGGGGGCGGGTGCAGCTGGCCGATGTCGAAGCCCTGTCGGCGGGGCATGCGGCAAATTCTTCGCGAGCACACGCCGCAGGCGCCCGGCACGGGCACGATGTCGGCGATGCAAAGGGCGCTGGGGCGCGCCATGACCTTAAGCAATGCGACGGTGCCGCAATTTACCGTCGAACGCTCTATGGATTGCGCCGCCCTGCAGGCCGCGCGCACCGAGCACGGCGCGGGGGCGGGTTCGGAATCCTCCCTTTCGGTCAATGATTTCCTGCTTGCAGGCCATGGCGCGCGCCTTGGTGGAAATGCCCGCCATCAACGCCACGTACGCGACGGACCGAGACGGTGCGCCAGGGCGGATCGTTCCGGCCACCGGCGCGCACATCGGTCTGGTCGTGGCCATCGATGGCGGCCTGCTGGTGCCGGTGCTTCGAAACGTGGAACAACTGGGTCTGGAGGCCATCGCCCGCGCGCGCCGCGACTGCGTGGCGCGCGCGCTCAAGGGGAAACTTCGGAGCGAGGAACTCTCAGGAGCGACCTGCAGCCTGTCGAACCTCGGAGCGCGCGGTCCGGACCGGTTCGCCGCGATGATCAATCCGCCCGAGTCGGCCATTCTTGCGGTGGGTCGGCAGCGCGAGTGCGTGGTGGCGCGGGACGGGGGTTTCGCCGTGCGGCCGATCTGCGATCTGACGCTGACGGTCGATCACCGCATCGTCAACGGGAAGCTGGCCGCGGAATTTCTGTCGCGCGTGGTCGAGATTCTCGAAACCCGAGGCTGGCGCCTGTAGAGTTCGCGGGACCGACTCAGCGTCGGACTTTCAGGACGCCCTTTACGGCCGCGATGATTCGCTCCGCGTCGGGAATCACATAGGCCTCGAGCGGCTCGCTGTAGGGCACGGTGGCATCGCGCGCGTTGACCTGGACGATCGGCGCCTTGAGCGACTCAAAACCATGTTCGGCCACATCGGCGGCGATGATGCCGCCCGACCGTGGCGTGGCGCGGGGCCTGGTCCACCAGCACCAGCCGCCCGGTCTTCGCGACCGACTTGAGTATCGTGGCAAGGTCCAGCGGCGCGACCGTGCGCGGGTCGATGACTTCGGCCTGGATCCCCTCCCCGGCCAGTTTCTCGGCGGCGGCGAGTGCGCGATGGACCATCCAGCCGGTCGCCACGATCGTGACATCGCCGCCGGCGCGCCTGATCTCGGCCTTGCCAAAGGGCACCAGGTGCTCGCCGTCGGGCACCTCGCCGTGCTCGAGCGTCAGCATGTAATGGTGCAGGAAGATGACCGGATTATCATCGCGGATCGCCGTGGCCATCAGGCCCTTCGCATCCGCCGCGGTCGAGGGCACGACCACCTTAAGGCCGGGCACTCCCATAAACAGCGCGGTCAATGAGCCGGTGTGCTGTCCTGCCCAGCCGGCCGCAAACCCGAAACCGGCCTTGAGCACCAGGGGCACCTTGACCTGTCCGCCGGACATGTAGCGAAAGCGCGGCGCCTCGTTGAGGACCTGGTCCATCGCCACGAGCATGAACTCGGCCATGTACAGTTCGACGACCGGCCGCAGGCCCGCCATCGCCGCCCCGATGGCCATGCCGATCTCCGCGGTTTCCGAAATCGGCGTGACGCGCACCCGGTCCGAACCGTACGCCGCCACGAACGGATGATTTTCCGTGGTCGCCAGGTTCTGGCCAAAATAGAGCACCTTCGGATCGCGGCGCATCTCCTGATGGATCCCCTCATCGACCGCGGCTATGAATGGAAGATTGGCCATGGCTCTGTCCTTGAGGCGATCTCTATGCGCAGACGTTCTCGAGTGCGGACTCGAGCTTGGGATAAGGGCTCTTCAGGCCGAAGGCCACCGCGGCGCGCATTTCGGCTTGCGCCTGCGTCTTGATCTCATCGGCCTGCGCTGAGTTCAGCAGGCCAGCGCTGATCAGCGTGCCGCGGAACCTCGGCACCGGATCCCCGCGCAGCGCCGCCTCGTATTCCTCGCGTTTGCCGAACACCGCGATGGCCTCGTGCTCGGGGTAGTGAAGCGGAACGCCCGGCGGGGCGATGATGTTGCCATGCGCCGAGAGGCGATACACCTTGGACTCGACCAGCGTCGGTCCAGCCGCCGCCGCGCGCGCGCTCGACCGCCTCGCTGACCACGGCGTGCACCGCCAGCGGATCGCCTCCGTCCACGGTGACTCCGGGCATCGCGTAGGCCTTGGCCTTGACCGCCAGCGGCTCGCCGGCGGCGGCATTGGCGTCTTCCTGCTCGGTCAGGGTCACGACGTTGTAGCCGTTGTTCTCCATGACGAATATCACCGGCAGTTTCCACAGCGAGGCGATGTTCAGAGTCTCGTGGAAGGCCCCCTGCTTGGAGGCGCCGTCGCCAAAGAAGCAAAACACGACCTCGTTGCGCTTGCGGATCTGCGCGGCCCAGGCCGCGCCGGCCGCGTGGGGAATGCCGGCTCCAACGATGCCCGAGGTCCCCAGGAATCCGCGCGCGACGTCCGTAAGATGCATCGACCCGCCCAGTCCCTTGCACAGGCCATCGGCCCGGCCATAGATCTCGGCCATCATGGCCTTCGGATCGCTCCCCAGCACCAGCGGGTAGCCATGGCAGCGGTAGGTCGCCAGCACGGCATCGCCCGATCGAAATTGCGTCAGGGCGCCGACGATCGACGCCTCGGCACCGTCGGCCAGATGCGTGTGGCCGCGTATGACGCCGGGACTCTCGGTGAAGGTGCGCTTGACGCTCTCCTCGAACTCGCGCACGCGCAGCATCTGCTGGTAGACCCAGACCTGTCGCTCGGGACTCAATGCCTGCACGCTCATGTCATTTCCTCACAGCATGTGGGGCACACAGCGGGTCGATGATCGGGTGGGCCTTCGCTGAACCGGGCGGCGCGGCAGTCCCTCTTGGGACCGCCGCGCCGTTCCGTTGCTCGGTTCGCGCATCCGCCCCGTCCGATACCGGGCGGACACTACCCTGCCTGACTACATCTTAAAGCGAAGCGTGGCATACCACATCGTCGGTGCGTTGTAGCTGCCCACAACTTCACCGGCGGTGTAGTTCACGGAGCCGACCGTCAGGTAGCGATCGTCAGTCAGATTGGTGCCGCCCACAATCAACTCGAAATGCTGGCTGGGGGGCAGGTAGTGCACGCTCGCATCCAGCACGTGCGTTGCCGGACGAGCACAGCAGCGCGGTGTTCGGACCGTCGTTGAACATGTGAGCGGTAATCACGTAGTCCGCCTGCAGGCGCAGCGTGTTGTCGTTCACGAGGTGGATATCCCACACCGGGCTGATCGAGAACTTATATTCCGGCGTCTTGGGCAGATCGCTCGAGAGCGTAAAGCCGCCGCCGCCCTGCGTGGTCTGCAGGCCGTTGGCCGGGTCGCAGATCCCGTTGACCGCGTTGTACACCAGGCAAGGGTTGAGGCTGGTGTAGTACGCGTCCATCCATCCGGCCGCCAGATTCAACGCAAAGCCACCGCCGAATGCCGCCTGCACCTCGAGCTCCGCGCCCTTGATCGTCGCATCGCCGGCGTTCTGGTACACGGGCGAAGGTCCTTCCTGGACGTTCAGCTGAATGCCGGTGTACTTGCTCTCGAACACCGCGATATTGGCCAGCAGGTGATGGTCCAACCAGGTCGACTTCAGGCCCACTTCGTAGGTCGTGTCGTACTCGGGATCGAACCGTGCATCGGCCGCATTGAGAGATCGGGGCCGACAGGCGCGTGGTCCAGCCACCGGACTTAAAGCCCTTGGAGTAGCTCGCGTAGGCCATCACGTCGGAATTGATGTGGTACTGGATGCCGTAGGTCGGCGTCCACACATTCCAGCTCTGGCTGTCCCAGGCGTTGGGAAAATAGCGCAGCGGGTTATTAGGATCCGGGAATCCCAGCAACCTGCTGGCAAGTCACGCCCGGTGGCACGGCGCCGAAGCCCGGGATAGGCATTGGCGTTGGCGCTCGGATCCAGGCAACCGCTGATCTTGTAGCTGAAGCCGTTCAGGTCGCCCTGACCACCGAGGAACTGCTTCTTCTCATGCGAATAGCGCACGCCGGCGGTCAGTCCCCAGGCGTCCGTGAGCTTGTAGTCCAGGTGCAGGTAGCCCGCATAGGAATCGGTCTTGATGTTGTTGTCGTAGTCGTAAACGTACAGGTAGCCGGTGTCGAAGGGCACGAAGTCGTGCACGTATCCGCTCTCGTTGAAGTAATACAGGCCGGCCGTGTAATTCAGCTTGTCGTCCATGGCCTTGCCATTGAGCTGCAGTTCCTCCGACACCTGGCGCTGGCCCTGCCCGTCGGTCACTTCCTGCATGGACTCGGGGAGCCCATCGAGGTCGGTGCCGATGTTCCAGGTGATCTGGCGCCACGCGGTGATGGACTTGACGCTCATGTTGGGAGCGAGTCTCCAGTCCAGCGTGAGAGAGCCGCCCATGGCATCGTTCTTCGCGAAGCTCGGCCCGTTGGCATAGGTGGTGTCGATGTTGCCGGTCTGCGTGTTGGCGAAGTCCCAGTAAATTCGTGGGGTCTGGCCGGGGAACAGCAAGCTGCCGACCGTCGCGCCGTTGGCAATGTGCACATACTGCTGGTAGGCCGCAGGCAGGGAATTCAGCACGCTGACCGGCACGTTGACCGCGCCGTTCCCGCCCAGTGCGGGTGCTCCGGGGTAGCCCACACCGTTCCCGCGATAGGCGTTCGTCTGAGAATTCCAGGTGCCCTGTCCCATCGGTCCGCACAAGCCATTCGTAGCAGTTCCAGGGACCGGCGACCGGACCGGGCGCGAGATCCGCGGCCGAGGTCGTGATGCAGGCGTTATACAGATTGCCCATGATGTTCGTGTCGAACAGCCCAAAGCCGCTGGGAATGCTCGGCGATATATAGCTCGAGCTGTTCGCGAGGAACACGCCCATGATCGTGTTCGGAATGCCCGATTGATTCTGATGGGTGTAATCGGCCGACACGGTCGCATCGAAGGTGTCGTTGACGTGCCAGATCATCTTGCCGCGGATCGTGTCCGAGCCCTTGCCGCCCTGGGTCGAGGACCCCTCGGAGCCGGGAGCTTTCGGGTACGAGGCCTGACCGACGACCTGGTAAGCGTCCGTGGCCGGGAACGGGATCACCGTCTGGTAACCGTCCTGGTGTTGCGAGGAGACGCTGATCGTGGAGAGCAGCGTGGGCGTAATGGGAATGTCGGCCGTCACCATGACGTCGTGTCGATTGTATTGGCCTTCGGTCAACATTCCATTGATCGCGAACTCCTTGCCGGGAGTGTGCGTCACGATGTTGATCGCGCCGCCAATCGTGTTGCGGCCGAACAACGTGCCCTGCGGTCCCTTGAGGATTTCGATGCGATCCACGTCGAGCAAGTTCTGGTTGGCGCCGATGGTTCTCGCGAGGTAGGCACCGTCGATGTACACGCCGACACCCGGGTCGAGATTGAAGGCGAAATCGTCCTGGCCGATGCCGCGGATCGAGGCCGACAACACCGAGCTGTCACCCGAGAAGGGTGCACCCGCGTCAAGGTTTACGTTTGGAGTGAGCTTCGTCAGTGCGCGAATATCGGAGACGCCGCGACTTTGTAAGGCTTCGGCAGTGAATGCGGTCACCGCGATAGGAACTTCCTGCAGGTTCTGTTCACGCCGCGTGGCGGTGACCACCACCTCTTCGAGTTGGTCTCCGGTCGCTGCGAACAGGGCCACGCTCGGGATGGATAACACGGCCATGGCGGCAATCGACTTGCCCAGCCGCGAGCCCGAACCGTTCATAAATCTGCTCTTCATGGAAACCCCCTAAAATGGACCCAATCGCTAATCTTACACATGTCGAAGGCCCAATCCAGTTTCGCGTTGTAGCAAACGCACACCTCGATGTCCGCCGGGCACACCGGCACGCTCTGAAAATGGGCCTGCACACGTGGCTGCGTTCTGCACGAGAACACAGTGGGGACAGAGCCTAGACCCCTGCAGTGGTTTGCGGCGCAGACCACAGCGCAAGAATTCTCGTCCCAGACTGCACTGGCAGCGCTCCACCGAGCCTTCCGAGCCGGGAACGGGCACCATTATGGTGCATTCCGAGCGATTAGCGCGATTCAGGCCGCGCTTGAAAAATACAATAGACTTTCGGTCTATTTATTAATGGCGTATGGTCGACAAGGCGCCACCGTCCACCGCCCAGGCGGCGCCGTTGACGAAGCTGGCCGACTCCGAAAGCAGAAAGGTCACGACCTCGCCGACTTCCGAGGGCACGCCAATGCGATTTAACGTCGCCACTTTCCCCAGCACGCGCTTGCCCGCCTCCACATCGCCATCGAACATCATGCGCAGCATCGCCTCCAGGAGCGGGGTCTCGATGACGCCGGGCATGACGGCGTTGACGCGTACGCCCGAGGGCCCCACCTCGCTGGCGGCCGTACGAGTCAGGCCGATGACGGCGTGCTTGGAGGCGTTGTAGGCGCACGCTCCGGCCAGTCCGCGCTCACTGGCTATCGAGCCCGTGTTCACGACCGTGCCTTGCCCCTGGCTCAGCATCACCGGCAGCACGTGACGCAAGCCGAGGAATATGCCCTTCAGGTTTACGGCGATGATCTTGTCGAACTCCGCCTCATCGTACTCGTGGGTGGGGCCGAGCTTGCCTTCAATCCCGGCGTTGTTGAAGAACGCATCGATGCGACCGAATTTCTGCAGCGCGCTTTTTACGTAGGCGGCCACATCGCTGGCATTGCTGACGTCGGCGACGTACGTCTCGACGCGCACGCCAAGCGCCTCGATCGCTCCGCGCCGCGCGCCGAGCGCATCGGTATTGATGTCCACCAGCATGATGTCCGCCCCGGCCTTGGCCAGCGATACCGCCGCGGCGTTCCCGATCATGCCCGCACCGCCGGTAATGACCGCCACTTTGCCCTGCATGGAAACTGTCATGTTCTCTCCTTAGGTTGGCGTGGACCGGCGAAACGGCATCGTTCAGCATGAACAAGATCCCGGTAAATCCCAGCAGCTTAAGGCCCGCGCGCACTTCCGCCGGCGTCAGTGTGGCCGTCATGGGCATGGTACCGAAGACCTTGCCGCGGATCACGAGCTGATTGCCCGCGCGCTCGATCGCGGCTGACCGTCATCAATTCCCGTTTGTCGCTCCCGTAGAGCTTCATGGCGGACCTTCCAGTCGCTCGAAGTCGATGCCCAAATCATCACACATCACCTGGGCGGTGGCGCGCCCGGCGCCGAACACGCCGCCCCCGGGATATTGAAACGGACCCACCAGGTAGAACCGATCGAGGCCAGGCACGCGGTACTGGCCCAGATCCGGGGTGGGCCGGTGCGCACCGCTCTGATAGCTGGTGGTCGCGACCCCGTGCAGGTCGCCCCGCAGGAAACTGGGCGAAGTGCGCTCCATGTCCACCGGGCTGTCGCAATGGAAATCCAGCAACACGTCATCCAGGTTGCTGGCGTAGAGCCGCAGCCGATCGAGCATGCTGCGCGCGTAGATCTTGCTTGGTTTCGTCCCAGGATTTTCCGTCGGGCCGCACGTAAGGCACGTAGTCCCAGATATGCGCCACGCGCTTTGCCTGGCGGAACGCGCGAGTGATCGAACATCGAAAGCGACCCGAGGCCGAGCAGGTGCGTGCGCATGAACTCGCCGTAGCGAAGATCGTCGAAACACTCGCGCATTTGGCGGTAGCTTGCCGGCATCAGCTCGATCATGACCGAGTGCACCGGATCGGGCGTCCTGAAGCGCAACGGCGCATCGAGCGCCGCATGGATGGTGAAGCACGCGGCCTCGGTCATCTGCGTGGCTCTCCGCGGCCGTGCGCACCGCCGGATCGAGACCCGCGACCAAGGAGGAGAGTTTGTGGGGATGGATCGCACCGATCACCGCATCGTTGGCCAGGTGGCGCGCGCCATCCGCGGTGACCACGCCGGCGGCCCGACCGTTGGCTCACGATGACCTCGTTCACCTCCTGCTCGGCCATCACGGCACCGCCGTAGGACTCGATGCAGCGAACCAGTGCCTCGGTGAGCTTGCCGCTCCCGCCCACCGGCACGCCAAAGCCATAGGCCTCGAGAAACCCCACAAACACGAACACCCCCACCCCGGTCGCTTTTTCATCCGCCGAGACCAGGTTTTCACCGGCCACGCGCGCAAAATGCGCGCGCACGCGATCGTGCTCGAAATAGCTTGCCAGAACATCGTGGCTGCTCATCTGAATGGTGCGCCACAGCTCACGACCCTCGCGGCTCTGATCAAGCAATGCGTTTGAGGCGCCCAGCGGCATGGGCGGGGTGTACAGCGTGGACACAAACATCGGCAGCCAGGCCGCCGCTTGCGCCGAGAGGCGCAAGAAGGCCTCCGCATCGTGCTTGGAGAACTTGGCAATCTCCGCGGACGTGAGATGCGGATCGCGGTACATCGTAAGGGTCGAGCCGTCCTCGAAGACGGACATCATCGGCGAGTCTGGGAACAGGTACTCCAGGCCGAAGCGCACTCTTCAGTCCCAGCTCATCTCGAAGCAGCAGTGGGTTGGCCTGAATGAAAATGTGGGCCATTGAATGTTGATCGTGCCTGAAGCCCGGGCGCGTCAGCTCGCGTGAGACCACCCCGCCGCCCAACCATGCGTTGCGCTCCAGCACCAGCACGCGCTTTCCGCTCTTGGCGAGGTAGGCGGCCGCCACAAGGCCGTTGTGACCCGCGCCGATGGCGATGATGTCGTAGGGGGAATTCGCGGATTGCTTATCGCGGGCCGATTGTTTGATCATAGCTTTTGGGTCACTACAGGTGGGGAGCGCATCTTATGGGCGAAACAGGCACGCAGAGCGAGGCGGTGGTTCGGAAATTCTTCGAACTGCTCAATGCCGAGGATCTCGAGGGCATACGTTCGCTCCTGAGCGAGGAAGCCGCCTGGATACCCCAGGCTCGCGACATGCCGGGAGCAGGGGAATACCGGGGCCGTGATGTCATCGTGGATGAGTTCCTCAAGCCCATCCGGGGCCTGTTCGCGAAGGGCAGCCCGAGCAATCAGATCCTCTCGATGGCCTCCAAGGATTCGCTCGTGCTGGTCGAGACGCATGGCACCGGGCACCTGAGCGACGGACGGGCTTACGACAACCGCTATGCCTGGGCCTTTGAAGTGCGATCAGGGAAAGTCGCGATGATTCGCGAGTACCTGGACAGCTATTACATCGTGCGCCTGTTCGGCAAACCCTAGACGCGTGAGGGGACCTGCCGGTTTGAAGAGAGAGCGAGTGCATCGCATTCAGTGAGCAAACAGGCGGATCGGCAGCGTTGCGGGTCCGTGCCCGATGGTGGTCATCCAGGGCTCGGGGGTCCCCGCCACTTCGATGCGCGAGACACGCCGCGCCAGCTCCGATAACAGCGCGTGCGCCTCGAGTTGCGCCAGCGCGCGGCCCACGCAGGCGTGCACCCCGTAACCCCACCCGACCTGGTTGCGGAGGTCACGACTGATATCGTACTGGTCCGGATTGGACCACGCGCGCGGATCCCGGTTGGCCGCGGCAAACATCAGACCTACGCGCTGTCCGGCGGGAATCCTAAATCCTCCGATCTCGACCTCGCGGCTCAGGATCCGCCCCGCCATCCGGGAGGGTGAGTCCCAGCGAAGACTCTCATCAAACGCCGCTCGCACCTGCGTGGGATCGGCCTGGAGCCTGCGATACTGCTCGGGAAAAAGCGCGAGGGCCTGCAGCGCATTGGCCAGCGTCAGGATGGTGGTATCGGCGCCGGCCGCCAACAGCGTCTGCAGAAGCAGCTTCGCCTCCGCCTGGGTAATGACGCCATCGTCGGCGAGCCCGTACAGCGCCAGACCCATGCCCCCTTCGGCAAGATTGTCACGGTCGCAACATTGCTCGAGCCACGCCAGCACCGGATCCAGATTGACCATCGCCTCATGAAACAGCTCGTTCTCAGGCCCCATGGTGGCCCATACCATGTGGCTGAACGCGTACATATGCTCGCGACCGGGAACGCGCAGGCCGATGGCGTCAGGAAGTGCCTTGTACACGAAACGCTGCGTGATCTCGCGCACCGCATCGATGACCTCTCCCTGTCGTGAGAGCAGCTCGTCGATGAGCAACGCGTCGCGTCGCGTTCCAGGGACGGCCGCGCACGTGCCACGGCTTGCGGCGAAAGTATCTTCGCCATGACCTGGCGTACGTGGGTGTGACGAGGCGGATCGTCGGTCAACAGAATCTCGGGGCGGAGCGACTTCGGATCGTGCCAGGGCCGGGACCTGGACGAATAGGTCTGCCAGTCACCCAGCCCGGTCACGACATCCGCGTGACGGGTGATCATGACGGTACCGTCCTTGAGCCGCACCACCGGTGAAAATTCACGCACGGCGTCGTCCACGGCGCGCGCATTACGCACCGAATCGCGGCTGAACAGATCGACTGGATAATCCGGGAATTGCCTGACTCAATGGCCTGTCCTCAGTTCGCCGAACTCAGTTTCCAGGCATCGCCGTGACGAACGATGTAGCCGGCGCCGGGATCGGCAAAGTGACTGCCGATCACGAGCACGGGTTTTTCCTGGAACCGATTGACGAAGGCCACGCGCGTTCGGGCGCCCGCCGGCTTGTCCATGTCAAAGGTGGCGTGATGCCCGGGCATCGCCAGTTGTATCGGGTGGTGCATCAGATCACCGGTTATTACCGCTTGTTCGCCTTCCGAACTGATGTGCACGCTGACGTGATCGGGCGTGTGTCCGGGAGTGGGCAGCAGGCGGATCTCTTCGCTGATCTGATGGTCATTCGCAATGAAATCCACCAACCCGGCCGCCACGACCGGATCGATCGAATCCTGCAGATGATTGATGGCGTGATACCCCCCCGTGTCACGCAGCATCCGCCAGTGGTCGTATTCCTTGCGGCTGAACAGGTAGCGGGCTTTCGGAAAAGTCGGCACCCAGCGTCCCTCGATCAGGCGCGTGTTCCATCCGACGTGATCGAAATGCAGGTGCGTGCACAGAACCGTATCCACATCGCTGGTGCCAATTCCAAGCGAGGCGAGGTCCTCCAGGAAAGTGGTCTGCATGCGAGTAAAGACCGGGAACTCGCGTTCGCGGTCTGCGCCAATGCACGTGTCGATCATGATGCGGCGCTTGCCCGCCTTGATCACGAAGGCCTGAAAGTTGATGAACATCCGCCCTTCCGGCGTAGCGTGATGCGGAAGCAGCCAGGGCTGGGAGTGGACCACTGCGGGCTGGCCGCCTTCCAGGACCATGCCGATGTCATCTTCCCATTTCCACACCTCGACAATGCGTGTGACCTCGACGCGCCCGACTGTCCAGGTCTTCATGTGCTGTACGGCCATCACGTGCCTCCCGCGGCTGCCACCGGCGTCGATGCCACTCCAAGCCGGGCCGGGGCAAGGAGGGGTCGCTGTCGGATCAGATCAGCGGCCCTCTCGGCGATCATAACCACTACCGCGTTCGTATTCCCGCCGACGATGCTTGGGATAACTGAGGCGTCCACAACCCTAAGGCCCAGCAAGCCGTGCACCCGCAACTGCGGGTCCACCACGGCATCGGCGCCCATGCCCATGCGGCAGGTTCCGACCTGATGGTGCACGGTGTAGGCCGTCGAGCGGATAAAATCGGCGATCTCAGCCTCGCTCTGCACGCGCTCCCCGGGCGCCACTTCCGTGCCCCCGTAGGGCGCGAACTGGGGCGCGGACAGAATCTTTCGTGAAAGCCGAATGGCCCGCACCAGCGGCTGAATGTCCTCGGCGACCGAGAGCAAGGCCGGATCAATGAGCGGTGGCGCGTGTGGGTCCGGAGAGGACAAGGTGACGCGTCCTCGGCTCTTCGGGTAAAGGCTCACGGGACTCACCGCAAAGCCGTGCCCGATCGGCAGCGGAAAGCCGGGCCGGGGCCGGGCCGCCGGCTGAAATACAAACTGCACATCCGGGCGATCGAGGCCCGGTGCGGTCCTCAGAAACGCGACCGACTCGAAAACGTTGCTGGACAGCGGGCCCGAGCGCAACAGCAGATATTCGAGCACGTTGCACAGCCCGCGCGGCAATGCCCGGGCCGAGATGCCATAGGATGTGGAATCCTCGCTTCGCATCAGCACCGGGCAGGCCAGGTGATCGTGGAGGTTACGCCCCACGCCAGCGAGCTCATGCACGGCCTCGATCTGCAGCGCCTGCAGTTCGGCGGGCGGACCAATGCCTGAAAGCAGCATCAACTGGGGCGATTGGAGGGCGCCCGCACTTAAGATCACCTCACGAGTGGCACGAACCTCGTGCTGCTCCCCTGCCCGCTCGTAGACGACGCCCACGGCGCGCCCGCTTTCGACGATGACCTTGCGGGCCAGTGCCTGCGTATGGAGCGCCACGTTGCCGCCTCGCAGCGCCGGTCGCAGAAAAGCGCGCGCCGTAGTCTCGCGCTTGCCGTGACGTATGACGCCCTGGCGCAGGCCCACACCCTCGGAATTCGGTCCGGTAAAATCCGACGCCGCCGGAAAGCCGAGACTTTCGGTAGCGGCGATAAAAGCGCCGTTGAGGCGGTTTGGGCGCGCGGGCCTCTGCACGTTCATGGGTCCGCCTCGCCCGTGATAAACGGACGCCGGCACCTCCTGGTTATTTTCCGAGCGCGTGAAATAGGGCAGCACGCTCGCGTAGTCCCAGCCCGTGGCGCCTGCCGATGCCCAGTCGTCGTAGTCGCGCGGGTTTCCGCGCGAGTACACCATGCCATTGATCGAGCCCGATCCTCCCACGACCTTGCCGCGGGGCTGCGGAATCCGCCGACCTTTGAGCTGAGATTGGGGAACGGTCTCAAAGCGCCAGTTCAAGCGCGCCGTGGCTATGGCGGCCGCCACCAGCGCGGGTGTACTGATGACCGGAGTGCGATCACTCCCTCCCGCCTCGATCAGACAGACTCGAGAGCCCGGATCCTCCGCCAGACGAGCGGCCAGCGCGCAACCGGCCGTTCCCGCCCCAACGATGACATAGTCAAACGAGCCATCGCTGGGGCATCGCGCTCTACACGGCGGCCGCGAGCACGATGTCTGCGAGCCGCTGCCAGCGGTACAGATTCTCGATATTGGTCATGAGCCCCGTCATCAGCCCAACGAAACTGATATCGCGCTCCGGATCAACCCAGAAGATCGTGGTGCCCGGCCCCGTGCGCGCCGAATGTTCCGGGCGAGCCGAGCGTTCCAAACATCGATGTGCCCATCTGCGGACCGCGCACCGAAAACCCCAAACCGATATTTGCCGGCGGCGCAATGCCCCCGGCCGTGCGGATGGCGTTCGCGTAGAAGTCATTTGGCTTATCACCGGTCCAGATCGTGCGCGCGCGCTCGACCAGGGCGCGCGAAATAATCCGCTTGCCCTCCAGGGTACCGCCGCTGCGCAACATCTCTGCAAAGCGCATCATGTCGGCCGCGGTGGACACGCAACCGACCCAGGGCATTTCCGCATCCTCCTCCTCGAAGGCGCCGTTCGGTCCCAGATTGCTGTGACCCAAATGCTGAATCGGATAGTTGCCGCGGAATTCCGGTATCAGATGCCGCGCCTTGAGGTCTCGCCGGACTCCCATGGAGGTGTCCTTCATTCCCGAGGGGCTCAAACAAATCCTCGCGCAGAATGTCCCGATAGGAGCGCTTTTTCGGATCGACGCGGCGAGCAGCCTCACCCAACAGCGCGTGATTGAACAGCGGCGCGTAGTCCACGCGCACGCCCGCGGCCTCGATCGGCAAAGCCGCCTCGCAGATCGCGGCAATGACTTCCGCCATTCGATCGATGTACATGCCCGGGCGAGCCTCGAACATGCTCGGCAATCCGGCGCTATGGGTCAGCAGGTGAAATATCGTGATGCGATTACGCAGTCCCCCGCCGAACTCCGGGATGACCTTCGAGATCGGCGTGGTCAGAGTCAGCAGGCCTCGCTCGATGGCCTGGAAGACGAGGACGTTGGTAAACGCCTTGGTCACGGAGAACAGGCTGAATACCGAATCGAGTGCCACCTCGCGCTGCTTTGCCTCGCTGCTGTAGCCAAAGGCTTTGAGATACGCCGGCTGCCCGCCCCGATGTATGGAAATCACACCGCCGAAGTAAAGTCCCGCGGCAATGTCGCGCTCGACGGCGGCGCTCAGATTGCCGAGGGCTCCGGCATCGAACCCTGGATGAGGCTTCACAGCCGCTTGACTCCGATCGTGTAAGACAGGGTGCATCCACGCATGGTTGAGGTCCTTGGGTGTGTCGCTAAATCGGCGCGCCGCCGCGCGGCCTGGTAGTTGCGAGAAACTCTATGCTCGGCCAGTGGCCATTGCAACACGCGCCGGTGTCAGCTTCCCGTGTCCATTTCCGCAAAAGTTTCGCGTGCAATGCGGAAGCTGTCCACGGCCGCCGGCACGCCACAGTAGATCGCCACCTGCAGGAAAACTTCGCGGATCTGTGCTCGGGTCATGCCGTTGGCAAGGGCGCCGCGTATATGGGCTTTGAGTTCGTGCGGACGATTTAGAGCACTGATCATCGCCAGATTGATCATGCTGCGCTCGCTGCGCTTCAGGCCGTCACGTCCCCACACGGCGCCCCAGCAATATTCGGTGACCAGTTCCTGAAGGGGCTGATTGAAATCGTCCATGCCCGCCATGGCCTTGCTGACGTAAGCCTCACCGAGCACCTCGGTCCGAATCTTCATGCCTTTGTCAAAAAGTGCGCTGTTCATAGTTTCCTCTTCAAGAATTGGGGTAAGCTCACAGGTTTTCGGTCCGGATCCAATCCGGCGTCGAGTTCGACGATTTTCGTCATCGCGGTGAAGTCCGATTCGGCACCCAGTTTCGCCACCGTGCGCTCCAAAAGCTCGGACACCGCCGCTCCCACGCCCAGCGGCACATCCAAGGAACGCGCCGCGGCCAGGCACAGGCGCACGTCCTTGAGGCAAAGACCCGCGGTGAATCCAAAATCAAAGGTTCGCGGCAACACCGCACGCGGCCATTTGTCCTGCGTGGCGCTGCTGCGTCCGCTGGACACGTTGAGCACCTCGATCATGCGCGCGGGATCCAGTCCGGCTTTTGTGCCGATGGTCATGCCCTCGGCCGTAATCGCAATGGCGCACGCGCCCAGAAGGTTGTTGACGAGCTTCATGGTCTGCCCGGAGCCGGCGTGCGCACCCATGTAGAACGGGCGACCGAAAATCTCCAGCACCGGCCGAACGCGTTCCCACGCGGGCGCAGGACCTGAGACCATCAAGGCCAGCGTGCCCTTCGCTCGCTCCCTTGATCCCGCCAGAAACCGGCGCCTCGAGTGAGGCGATATTGCGTTCGGCCAGACCCGCCGCGAGTTTGATGGCCGCCTCGGGACCTGAGGTCGACAGGTCCACGCACACTTCCATTCGAGCGCCCGCCCGCGAGGCCCTGTGCACCCAGCACCGTCTCGAGAACCACTTCAGGACTGGGCAAGCTGAGGAACACGACGGGAGCGTTCTCGGCCACATCTCGCACGCTGTCCACAACTTTGGCACCCTCAGAGGCGAACTCCGCGCGAACCGATTCGCTCAAGTCGTACGCCGACCACGCCGTGTCCGGCCGCCCTCAGGCGCCGCGCCATCGCCCCACCCATGCGACCTAAGCCAACGAAGCCGTACTCGCGTCATGCGGTCGCCCGCGGGCGGGGTGCCAGGTCGAGACGCACGACGTCGTTGATTCCCGGCTCGGCGGGAAAACGCTCCAGCACCAGCGGATCGTGCCCCGGAATGATGTGATCGATCGGATGGTGCAAGCTTGCGCAGCGTGCGCAGTGAGTTAAGGTAGGCGGGCACGTCGGCGACGATTGGAAATGGAATCTCACGTTCCAGATTGGCCCAGAAATGAGTGGCGTCGGACGCCAAGCACCACCGGGCCGCGCTCGGTATCCACCCGCACCACCTGCATGCCGAGCGTGTGTCCCGGCAGATGATGAAGCGATACGCCGGGAAACAGGTCCGTATCGCCGGCGTGAAAGACTACCCGGTTCTCGTACACCCGCCGCACCATCGTCACGACATTTTCCACATCGAATGCCCCGGAATGCCCGCGCTCCGTCATTGACCGACCGGTGCAATAGGACATCTCGGCGTCCTGCACGTGAAAACGCGCGCGCGGAAATGCCGGGAGATTTCCGGCATGGTCGTAGTGCATATGGGTGATGATGACATCGAGCACCTGACTTGAATCGACACCCACGGCGGCGAGTCCCTCGGCGCACCGGGCGTGTCAGGGTGCGCCCGCGCGCTGCGGCGGCTCCGGCCTCGAACCCAGTATCAACCACGATGGTGCGCTCCTCGCTCTTGACGACCCAGACGTAGTAGTCGAGCGGCATGGCGCTGGCATGATCGTCGCCGCCCAGAAAATTCTGATCGCTGGTGCGATCGAGGTGGCCGTAGCGGATGGCGTAGATCCGGTGTCGCACGATCGGGGCTCCCCTCAGACCGAGGCCAGAAAGCCGCCGTCCACGTGCAGTATTTCGCCGCTGACGAAAGATGCCGCATCGCTCAGCAGATACAACGATGCGAACGTGGCGTCGTCCTCATGTCCGAGCCGGCGCAGCGGAATGCGCATCGCGCGCCTTTCGTATTCCTCCTGCGGAGTGATCGCCACGGCTCCCGGGGTAGGAATCGAGCCGGGCGCCAGCGCATTGACGCGTACGCGCGCGTGGACCAAGTTCGGCGGCCAGGGTGCGCGTCAAGGTGCCCAGCGCGCCCTTGACCATGCTGTAGACGGCGGTGGTCGGAAAGCCGCGCTCGCCCGTCGGCGAGGCAAGATTGAGGATGACGCCGCCGCGAGCCGGATCCATGTGTCGCAGCAACGCCTGCACCCCCCACACGGCGCCCTTGATGCCGATGGCCAGCATCCGATCGAGAGTCGGTTTCATCCACCGCTTCGATAGGATCGTAGCGAATCAGCATGGCGTTATTGACCACTCCATCAATTCGACCGATCTTGCGCGCCGCAGCCTCAAACGCCAGTCGATCCACCACGTCCACCACCCTGCGTGCTGATCGCCGGCTGCGACTGCTGCAGATCGGCAAGAGCGGCAGCCGTCCAGATCGAATGCGGTCACCGAGGCGCCGGACTGGCTGGCTCCCAGCGCGAGCGCCCTGCCGAGTCCGCGGCCCGCGCCAGTGATCAACAGCGATTTTCCGGAGAGGTCAAAATTCGTTGCCACCAATCCTCCTGATTTCGCGCCCGCCCCTGAGAATGCAGCACAGTCCGCGGAACGATCCGGCGGCGCCTGCAAACGGACGGGACTGAAGAATACGCGACCTGACGGGCGGACAGTTTCTATCCCGCAGCGCACAGGCGCAAGTTCAATGAACCTCAACCGCCTGTCCCCGGGCGCCCCGCCTCGAGCCGCGAAAGCGCTCGACACGCGCCAAAGCAGGTAACTATGCTTCGCGATGCCCTTAGGCCATCGCCCGGGGGACAGCCACCAGATCAATTTAGCGGAGTAATGCGCATGGCCACGATAGTCGGCGGTATCGCCACATCCCACACCCCGACGATCGGCTTCGCCCTGGACACGAATAAGCAGACCGATCCGGTATGGGCCCCGATTTTCGAAGCCTACAAGCCCGTGCAGGAGTGGCTCGCGCAAAAGCGGCCCGACGTGCTCCTGCTCATCTACAACGATCACATCACTTCGTTTTTTCTGGATCACTATTCGCAGTTCGCGCTGGGCGTGGGCAGCGAGTACTTCCCGGCCGATGAAGGCGGCGGTGCACGGCGCCTTCCGCCCGTCATGGGTCACCCAAAGCTGGCCCAGCACCTGGCCAACGGGCTGGTGGCCGACGAGTTTGATTTGTCGTACTTTCAGGGCCGCGGGCTGGATCACGGCTGCTTCTCGCCGTTGTCCGTGCTGTGGCCACACGAGCCCACGTGGCCCGGAGCCATTGTGCCCTTGCAGGTCGGAGTGCTGGAGTTCCCGATTCCCTCCGCGAAGCGCTGTTTCAAGCTCGGCAAGTCATTGCGCAAGGCCATCGAAAGTTACCCCGAGGATCTTAAGGTGGCCATCGTCGGTACCGGAGGCCTGTCCCATCAGGTGCACGGTGAGCGCTGCGGATTCAACAATACGCCCTGGGACATGGAATTTCTGGATCTGCTGGAAAAGGACCCCGAGGCGCTCACCCGCCTGACCATTGCCGAGTATGCCGAACGCGGCGGTTTCGAAGGATCGGAAGTGATCATGTGGCTGGTGATGCGGGGCGCGCTGTCGAGGAAAGTGAAAAAGCTGCACCAGGCCTATTACCTGCCCTCGATGACCCCGATAGCGACGGTGATTTTCGAGAACGACTCCGATGATCCGGTCGACGAATCGGTGGATGAATACCGCACGCGAATCGGGCGGCAATGGGCAGGCATTGAAAAGCTCGAAGGCACCTATCCCTTCACGCTCGACCGGAGCGTGAAGGCCTACCGCTTGAATCGCTTTCTGCACCGACTGATCGATGCCGACTTCCGCCGCAGCTTCCTTGCCGACCCGGAAGCGTTGTTTGCGGCTGCGGACCTCTCGGAGGAGGAGCGCGACTTGGTGCGCCGCCGGGACTGGCGCGCGCTCATCCGCTACGGAGTGATTTTCTTCCTGCTCGAGAAGCTCGGAGCCGCGGTCGGCACGACGAACCTGCACATCTATGCCGCCATGCGCGGGCAATCGCTTGCCGATTTCCAGAAGACGCGCAATGCGCAGGTCCTCTACTCCGTGGCCGGCCAGGATTCCGGCAAGAAAGAGTGGGATCGCACCGCCCTCTGCGACGCGTCCCTGACCGAAAGCGTCGGCAATCGGCCCGCTGCGGACTCCTAATCGGCGGCGACGGCGCGCTGTGGCTTTACCTGAAGCATCCCCAGGGTGACTGCGGCCAGCAAAGAGCCCATACCCATGACCAGCGCGACAAACTGCAATCCATGGCCCGCACGAAACAAAAAGCCGGCGGCGATCGGCGCCAGTATCGCCCCTCCCCGCCCGATGCCTACAGCAAAGCCCGTGCCCGGTGGCACGGGTCGCGGCCGGATAGGCGCGGGCCAGAATCGCGAACATGCCCACCACGGCGCCGTTGGTGCAAAACCCGGTCAGCGCACAAATCAGACAAAGCTGCTGCAGATCGGACCAGCCGCTACCAAACACGGCAAGCATCGCGGTCGAGGCGAGCATGAGCGTGACGGTCATGGCCTTGAGGCCAATCCGCGGCGAGAGCACACCCGAGCGTTGTGCCGCCGGCAACGCCACCGACGTTGGCCCAAACCAGAACCGCTGCGGCGGCCGAGGGCGCGAAACCCAGGTCAACGACAATCTTGGGCACCCATTTCACTAAGAAAGTAAAAGGTCATGATGTGCAGAAAGTACGCGAGCGTGGCCAGCAGGGTTGTAGTGCGAAGTTCAGGCTGAAATATTCCGGCCAGTGACACTTTGCGGGATTTCGGCACCTCGGGCATCGCCAGCGCAGCCGCGTAGCCCAGTCGCGCCAAGGTGCGGTTTACGCGCGCAGAGCGCCCGTTCCCGGACTGCTGACACAGCCATGCCACCGATTCGGGTACCCACAACAGGACGACGGGGACCAGCAGCAAAGTCGCAAGCGCGCCAAACTCGAACACCGAACGCCAGTCGCTGTGCCGCAGGAGCAAAGCCGCCACCGAGCCGCCGCTGAGGGCTCCGAGCGGATAACCGATCGACATCAGTGAGACGCACAAGTCCCGGCGCCGGGCGTTCGCGAACTCCGCGGCGATGGCATTGAGGGCCGGAATCATCCCGCCAATGCCCAGCCCGGTAACGACTCGCCACACGGACAAGGCTCATGAGATTGCCCTGGCGGGTGACCATCGCCATGCCCAACGCCATCACCGCGAGGCAACCGAGTACTGTGCGGCGCCTGCCGATGCGATCGGCCAACCCGCCCACCAGCACCGATCCGATCACCATGCCGATCAGTTCCATGGACAGCACGATGCCCAGTGCTGCGCGATCGATGCCCCATTCGCGGGCGATACCAGGGGCGGCAAAGCTGATGGCAAGAACATCGAAGCCATCGAGTGCGCACAGCGCCACGGTGATGGCGACCACCGCGATCTGCGCGGGGCGCATCGGGTTCGCCGCCAGCCATTCTCGGGGGTCGGTTTGCGACATAAGCTACATTGACCGCCCTGCGCGCCGCCGCGCAGTACTTGCGAGCGCTTCGCGTACTCGGCCACGTTGCACGTGCGCTGATCCTCCCGCAAGCCCAGATTGCATCATCCGCTCACTCTCTCACGCAACACGCCTGAGGCGGGGTCATGCGAGGTAGATGGACCCATTAAAAGGATTGTCTCGTGCAAACGTCTGAATCGGGGATAAAATAGCGCCTCGTCGAAGAGGTATACGATGTCACAGATCGTGTCGTTCACGACAGCCGGGCTCGAGCCGCGCCACAAGCTGGCGTATTGGAATGATCGCGCCTGCGAGAGCTTTTCGCCACTGGTGTCCGACCCGGTCGATATCCGAAGTTTCCACGGCTCCATTGCCCGAACCGCGATCGGCGACATGTCTCTCGCCGAAGTCCACTCGGAGGCCCAGACGGTTCGCCATTCGCGGGCCCATGTCGCCAGAACCCGTAGCTCGCTGTTCTTTCTGCATCTGCAGATGTACGGGGAGAGCATCAGCCGCCAGGATGGGCGAGAAGCGCTGCTTCGAGCGGGCGATTTCACCTTGTGCGACACCACGCGCCATTACGACATCATCTTCCCAGGCATAAATTGCATGCTGGTCCTGGGCATCCCGGATGCAAAGCTCCGTCGCCACATCGCCAGCCCTGAGTGCCTGGTCGCCATCCCGATGCAGGCATCCAACGGCGTCGGGGCCCTGCTCTCCTCGTTTCTGCGCAATTACTGGGCCGAGTGCCACCACGCTTTCGATGAGGCCGCGGCGGAACGAGCCACGGTGGCGATCCTCGACCTGCTGGGTGCGGCTTACGCCGACATTCCGCGGGCGCGCAGCGACTGCTCCTCGCTGGCTACCGCTCATCGCATCCGGATCATCAATTTCATCGAAGCCCACCTGCACGACCCGGACCTGACCCCCTCGCGCATCGCGACGGCCTGCCGGATGACCCCGCGATATTTGCATCACCTGTTCTCAGACCAGGAAGAAACGGTCGCCCGCTATATTCTGAGGCGGCGCCTCGACGCCTGCGCGCGGGCGCTGGTTTCCAGTGCGCAGCGTGGCCGCACGGTCACCGCGATAGCCTTCGACCATGGATTTAACAGCCCCACTCACTTCGGACGGGTATTCCGGGCCAAGTTCGATATGACGCCGCTCGAATTCCGCCGCGAGCAGATCGAGACGCCACTTAGTCCTTGGGAATAAAAGAGCGCACCGGATCTTTCCCGTCCCAATCGATGCTGGCGCGATAGAACCGTCCAAACACGTCCTCAAACGCGCCGCCGAGTTCGATGAATTCCACGTACCCGGGCAGGTCCCGGGTCGTATCCATGTAAGCGACCCTCCCGCCGCTCGGCACGTGCGCCAGAAAGGCGAGTTCATGGCCGCTCGCCTGGTAGCGCGCGACCTCGCGGTCAAAATCCCAGGTGGCCACACCCCAGTGGTGAAAGCCATAGCCGCGGCGCTCGATGTGTTCGCGATACACCGAAGGAGCATCGTTGTTCGGTTGCAGCAGCTCGAAGTTCATGTGGCCGGAAAAACTCATCGCCAAGGGTCACATCCATGCGCGAGGGCTGGCCGCGATACACAGGATCCACCCCGCTGAAATGATCGAGCACGAACCAGGGCCCGACGTTCAGTTTCTTCACCCAATGGTCCATCGCCCGATGAATGTCCTCAACGACGTATGCCGTCTGAATGATGCCGTCGTCCGGTTGTCCAAAGCCTACCTGTCCCATCTGCCTCTCCAAGTCGCTATTTCTCCGCTACCGTAGCGCGCCTGCGCGTGCAGATCCAACTGGCAGTGCAATGCGTTGTCGATGGCGAGGGAACGGCCCACACAGGTCGGCCTCCGGGACATGGTCGCCTTCGGCGCCGATTTGGGCGGGTTCGCGGCGGTGCGCGCCGAATGATCGCAAGGGCCCCGGCAGGCTGCCGCTGCGCCGTAGTCAGTTTCAGCCTATACGAGTAATCCCTCAGATCGTTCCGGCCGCCAGTTCGCGGCCGATGTAGTCCGCCTGGCGCAGCACCAGCGCGACGATCGTCAAGGTCGGATTGGCGGCGCCGGCCGAGGCGAACACGCTGCCGTCACAAATGAACAGGTTCGGGACCTCGTGTGCTCGACCGTATGAGTTGGTCACACCGTGGCTCGCATCTGCACTCATGCGCGCCGTGCCCATCTGGTGTGTGGCGGGAGGGGTCGCGCTGAACACGACACGCTTGGCGCCGACCGCCTCGTAGATGCGCTTGCCCTGTTGCTGCGCGTGCTTGCGCATTGCTACATCGTTGGGGTGCTCATCGCAGTGGACGTGTGCGACCGGATGTCCGTAGGGATCTTTGAGGGTCGTGGACAGTGTGATCCGGTTGTCCGAGCGTGGCAGGTCCTCTCCGTTGATGAGCATGCCGGCCATGTTTCCGTAGTTATCGATGATGGAGGCAAAGTCCCGGCCCCAACCGTACGGCAATCCGATCAGCGGCAGGGTCGGCAGATCCAGCATCGCCAGTTCAAGGTGATACCCACCGACAAACCCGCGCTGGCGATTGTCGACGTTTTCGTCCTCCACCACGCCGGCCAGGATCGCGCCGCGCCACATGCTCACCGGCCGGTCAAATATTCCCCAGACGAAGCCGAGCACGTGGTGACAGTAATTGCGCCCGACCTGATCAGAACCGTTGGCCAGCCCGTGCGGAAAGCGCGCCGAATCCGACAGCAGCAGCAAGCGGGGCGTTTCGACGGCATTGCCGGCGATGCACACCATGCGGGCCTTCTGTCGCTGTTCGATACCCTGCGCATCGCGGTACAGCACCGCGCTCGCCCGACCCTTGGCATCGTGCTCGACGCGAGTCACCAGGCATTCGGTGCGCAAGTCGAGCTTTCCGGTCGCCTCGGCGCGAGGAATCTCGGTGACGAGCGTGCTCCATTTGGCGTCAGTCTTGCACCCCTGCGCGCAGAAACCCTGCTGTATGCACAGGCCGCGTCCGTCGCGCACCCGCGAATTGATCGCCAGATAGTTGGTATGCACGCGCTTGTAGCCGACCTTGCGTGCGCCGGCGTACATGACCTTGAAATTATTGGACGCCGGCATCCCCGGATTCCCGTTTCGTCGGGTCACGCCCATGCGTTTTTCGGCGGCCACGTACCAGCGCTTGAGCTCCGCGTACTCCAGAGGCCAGTCCCTGAGCGAGGCGCCAGGTATATCGCCGTAAGTGGTCCGAGCGCGAATCTCATAGGATTGGAGGCGCGGGGTGGCGGCAGTCCAGTGCACGGTCGTGCCTCCTACCGTTCGGCAGTGCCACGCCGGCATCGTCGGGGAGGTCTGCACCGCTCCCCAGGTTCCGCTCTGCGAGCGGGGCTCAAGCCAGGTCAGCTGACGAAATGCCTCGCCGGGATTTTGCGAAAAAGTGGCCGCGGACTGGCGACGACCGGCCTCAAAGAGCACGACTTTAAGCCCTCGGCGGGTGAGCTCGTGAGCAAGGGTCCCCCCGCCCGCGCCGGAACCGACGATTACAACGACGCTCGCATCGTCGAGCTCAAAGCGGGGCATGATTCATTCGCTCGCATGGTGTCTCGTTCCCTCAGGCGACCGGCATCGGTCCGCTCGCCGCCAGTGGCACATCAGGCAGCCACTTCAGGTCATTGAAGCCACGCAGCAGATAGCCGCCTTTTGAAAACGACTCGCCCTGGTAGCCGAAGTGCGCCCAGCTGATCGGATTGTCGTAGAGCACCAGCAGTGTCTTGATGCGTACGCTCTGAAAGAAGGCTCCTGATTCCACGGCCTTGAGCCTGGCCACGCGCTCGGACTCCGGCGCCGCGGTGAAATCCGCGCCGAGCGATGCAATCCCTGAGCTCAACATCGCGCGCGTCTCGGCACTGGCCGCCGCGTCCGAATCAAGCGCAGCAACCACCAGAGCGTAGGCGGCATCGTCCAGTCCGTCGTGCGGCACGATCGTGCGCGTTGCCGCCAGCAGCGCGGCCGCCTCTGCGGCCGACAGGGCGTGCATGTCCACGGCCCAGGCGCGCCCGGGCACCAGAGCGGCCAACGGGCTAAGGGCACTGAGCACTCCGGTCAATACACCGGTGGCCGACTGCACGAAGCGACGGCGGTTCATGGTGACTTTGACGAATTCGTTCATGGCGGTGAATTCCAGATGCCTATTGTCGCACACAGGCCCGAAGGCGCCTTCGGGTCGCTATCATGACGCAGCCTCGCCAAAACCTAAATGCCCGCGTCGGCATCCAGGCCATCAACGCCCCAGTTCGGGAACGCGCTGGCCGTGACGCGCGCCAACGCCGGTAATCCCGTATTATTGCGCCTTGCACGACAACACAATCGGGGGCGATCGCGTTGTTGCCATTGAGCTTCCGTCCCTCTGGTGTCCGGGACTCGACCGACAGCGCAATGCACGTGGACACCGAGCGAAGGCGGCAGGCCGCACAGCGCGTACAGTCCCCGCGCCATCCTGCGATGCGAGAAAACCGCGCAGAGCTTCGGCCGGCCGGTTCCGTTCTCACATACCCGATATTGTTCGGGAGCGCGTCACGGGTCGATGGCCGATGAGGAAGCCGCTGCCATGAAATATGAAAACCGCCTGATCTGGGTGCTCGGCATCACCTTCGGGTTCCTGTTCTTTGACCGCAATGCGGTCAACTATCTGATGCCCTTTATTGCAACGGACCTGCATTTCACCAACAAGCAGGCCGGACTGGTGTTCTCGGCGCTGTCCTTCAGCTGGGCCATTGCCGCATTCCTCGGGGGCACCTACTCCGACCGGACGGGCCGGCGCAAGATCATCCTGCTGGTTACCGTGGTCGCGTTTTCCCTGTGCTCATTCCTGTCGGGTCTGGTCGGTTCCTTCCTCGCCTTGTTCCTGGTGACGCATGCTGATGGGATTTGCCGAGGGACCCTTCCTGCCGGTCGCCCAATCGTTGCTGGCGGTCGAGTCCTCGCACGCACGGCGCGGGCACAACATGGGCGTACTTCAGAACTTCGGCAGCAATCTGCTGGGCTCGTTCCTCGCTCCCCTGGTCCTGGTGTCGATTGCGACCGCTTACAGCTGGCGAATCTCCTTCTTCATGGCCGGCATTCCGGGCCTGATCATGGCGGTGCTTATTGCCCGCTATGTGCACGAGCCCAAGTCGCGCACCGGCTCTCGCCAGGCGCGGAAAAACTTGACTCCGGGATGCGACCGAGCCAAATGCTGCGCTATCGGAACATGTGGCTGTGCATGCTGATGAGCATCGTCATGGTCGCCTGGATGGTGCTCGGCTGGGGATTCTCTGCCGCTCTATTACATCAACCTGCGGCACATATCGCGCCGACGGGATGAAGCTGCTGATGAGCGTGCTGGGACTGTCTGCGGCATTTTTCAGTTTTATCGTCCCCGGACTCTCGGACCGTTACGGACGCCGGCCGGTGGTGCTGGTCTTCAATCTGGTCGGACTGCTGGTGCCGCTCGCGGCGCTGTACTTTGACGGCTCGCTCTATGCTCTGGCCGCATTGATTTTCGTGGGCTGGTCGGCGAGCGGCACCTTTCCACTCTTCATGGGCACGATCCCCTCGGAGACCATCCCGGCACGCTACGTCGCCACTTCGCTGGGAATGGTCGTGGGCCTGGGCGAGATCCTCGGCGGCGTGTGCGGACCGGCGCTCGCCGGATGGGCAGCCGACCTGTACAGCCTGCGGGCGCCGCTCTTTATTCAGGGGGGCTGCGCGATCGTGGGTTGCCTGCTTGCCGCTGTTCCTCAAGGAGACTGCACCGATTCGGGTCGGCGCCAATGCGGTCGTCCCCGCGACGGCGCGCTCCTCGTAAGCTTTCCAATAAAGCGAGACTCCCATGGCAAGAAAAGTGCAACTGCTCGCCTCTTACTGGTCGATTGCCGGGGGCGCCTGGCCGCACTCCGACCATGAGTACAGCATCTATAGTTTCAAGGAGCGAGTCGCCGCGGCCGCACGCGCGGGATTTTCGGGCTTTGGCATCTGGCATGCCGATCTCGAGCACACGCTGAAGAGCACTTTCTCTGGGCGAGATGCGCAAGATCCTCGACGATCATGGCATCGAGCACGTGGAGCTCGAGTTTCTCGTCGATTGGTGGTTCAAGGACGGCGAGCGCAAGAGTGCCTGCGATGAGCGCAAGCGCCTGCTGTTCGATGCGGCCCGCGCGCTACGGGCACGGCACGTCAAGGTGGGCGACTTCGTCAACACGCCCTGCCCGATGTCACAGCTCATAGACTCCTTCGCGGCCCTGTGCGCACAGGCGGCCGAGTACGGCACCAGCATCCAGTTCGAGCTCATGCCCTTTGCGAATATCCACACGCTCGCCGGCGCCCTGGAGCTGGTCCAGGGGGCGAACGCCAAGAACGGCGGAATAATCATCGACCTGTGGCACGTCGTTAAGCTCGGCATCCCGTACGCGGAAGTCGCACGCATACCGGCGCGCTTTCTCGGGGGCATTGAACTCAATGACGGCTTCCTCAACTCATCCCTGGAGCTGCACGAGGAGACGGTCAATCATCGCCAGCTCTGCGGCGAGGGGGAATTCGACGTCCGCGGATTTGTCACGCACCATGCTCGCGGCCGGCTACCAGGGTCCGTGGGGCATCGAGGTGCTGAATGCAAAGATGCGCGACTGGCCGCTGGAGCAACTGACCGGTCGGGTCGCGAGCCACCACGCGCGCGCAGTTTCCGAGCTGAAGGTCCGTCGAGCGCCATGGCAATACAACGCCGCTGACGCGTGCGCGAAGCCACCTTCGCGCTGCTGCGCTCCTTCGGTCTGACGACCGTCTTTGGCAACCCCGGCTCGACGGAACTGCCGATGTTTCGCGACTTTCCGTCGGATTTTCGCTACGTGCTGGGTCTGCAGGAGTCCGTGGTCGTGGCCATGGCCGACGGCTTTGCGCAAACGCGCGCCTGCGCCGCGCTGGTCAACCTGCACTCGGCCGCCGGAGTCGGCCACGCCGTGGGCAGCATCTTTACGGCCTACAGGAACCAATCACCGCTGGTGATCACCGCCGGCCAACAGGCCCGCTCGATGCTTTCGCTCGAGCCCTTCCTGTACTCGGACCAGGCGCCCCAGCTGCCGCGGCCTTACGTGAAGTGGAGCTGCGAGCCCGCACGCGCGGAAGATGTGCCGGCGGCCATTGCCCGGGCCTACTACACCGCCATGCAGCCCCCGCGCGGGCCCACGTTTGTCTCCGTACCCGTGGACGACTGGGATCGGCTGTGCGCACCGCTCGAAGCGCGCACGGTCAGCTCGGCGATCGCCGGCGATCCGAAGTTACTGGCGCAGGCGGGCGCTGCGCTGGCGGCCGCGCGACGTCCTGTCTTTGTGGTCGGCGCCTCCGTGGCCCGTGATGACGCCTGGGACAACGTGATCGCCTTGGCCGAACGCCACCAGGCGCCGGTCTGGGTGAGCCCGCGCTCGTCGCGCAACAGCTTTCCGGAGCGGCACCCGCTGTTTGCCGGATTCCTGCCTCCGGATCGAGCCTCGGTGTTGGAGCGCCTGCGCGATGCGGATCTCGTGCTGGTATTGGGTGCGCCGGTTTTTACCTACCATATGGAGACTGCGCCGGGGCCGCACGTTGCTCCGGGGGCCACGCTGATCCAGTTGATCGACGATCCGGCCGCCGCGGCCTGGGCGCGCGGTGGGCCTGGCCATAGTCACCGACCTTCGCCTCGGGACGGCGGCACTGCTTGATCACACCTGCTCCGGCCACGCGCCCCCCCGGCTCCCCGGCCCCCCCGCCTCGAGCAACCCGCCGGGCGCTTGACGGAGACTTACCTGATGCAACAGATCGCATCGCTCCGGCCGAGCCGACGCCATTTTTGTGGAGGAAGCCCCGAGCGCTCGAAGCGCGATGCAGGATTATCTGCCGATGGAGCGAGCGCGACACCTTCTATACCTGCGCCAGTGGCGGGCTTGGGCATGGCCTGCCGGCCGCCGTAGGCGTGGCGCTGGCGTCAACCGCGGTCGCAAGGTCATTGGCCTGCTCGGCGACGGCTCGGCCATGTATTCCATCCAGGGACTGTGGACCGCGGCCGAGCTCGGCTTGCCGGTGGTGTTCATTATCATCAATAACCGCAGCTATTACGGCCTGGTGGAATTCGCCCACCACTTCAATTTGTCCGATGCGCCAGGCACGCAGTTGCCTCATCTGGATTTTTGCGCGCTCGCCCAAGGGCACGGCGTCCAGGCCCAGCGCGTGGAACGATGCGAGGAACTCGACGCGGCGCTGCTTGGCGCCTTTGCCGCCGCAGAAGCCGACGCTGCTTGAGATCTGTGTCGCGCCGCGCGAGTAAGGGCGGCGCCGGAACTGAGACTTCGGGCTGAAAAAAATAGAATGCGGCCGCGGATCGCCGTCTCAGTCCACAGCGCCGAGCACCCATCCTCCATCGATTGAGATCTGCTGTCCGGTTACGTAGGCGGAGGCCGGCGAAGCAAGGAACAGCGCCAGGCCCTTAATATCGTCCGGAAACCCCACCCGGTGCATCGGTACAACCTTGGCCATGGCCGCCTGCGTGGCCGGGTTTTTCGCATGGCCGCCGCCGATATTGGTTACAAAAAAGCCGGGTGCGATGGCGTTGACCGTGATGTTGTACGCGGCCAGTTCCTGAGCGACGCAGTGCATCAGGTGCGTTGCGCCGGCCTTGGCCGCCATGTACGCCGAACCAATGGCCGGCTCGCATTGATAGGCGGCGACCGAGGTGGTCACGATCAATCGTCCCGAGCGCTGCGGCTTCATGTGGCGCGCGGCCGCGCGCAGGGTGGCGAATATTCCGGTCAGGTTCACATCGATCACGCGCCCCCACCGCTCATCGGTGTAGGTTTCAAGTGCGCCTTCAGGATTGCGCGCGCGCTCGGATCCAGCCCAGCTGCCCACGAAACCCGGGCCGGAATCGACCCCCGCGTTGGCAAAGACCACATCGAGTCTCCCGTGCGCTGCAACCGCCTCATTGAAAACTCGATCAAGTGCGGCTGTGATCCCGTACGTCGACCACATCCCCGCGGATGGCGTAGCCGAGCGCGGCCAGACGCTTGGTTTCAGCGGCGACGCCCTGGGCATCGACATCCAGTATCGTGACGCGCGCACCGTTCTCGGCCAGCGCCTCGGCATAGGCCAGCCCCAGTCCGCTGGCCCCGCCGGTCACCAGGACGCCCAGTCCGTCGACCTTAAAAAGTTCCGCAATCTTCACCGCTTACTCCTTGAAAATCTTACGATTAGATCATCGTGTCGAGGCCAGGCGCCTGCACGACGCGACGCGACGCTCCAGTCAATGGGTCTGCGGGTCCGGACCTCGGCCATGTTGACGAGGATTTTCATTCCCGCATGCTTGCGCAGGCGCTCGATTCCGTCATCGACCACGTTTTCGAACGGAATCGTTTCCACCCAGCCATCGAGTGGGTAGCTCCCGCGCGCCATCTCCGCAATGACACTCGGGAAGGCGTTGACCGACATCGCCACGCCCGTCAATTTCACCTCGGGCATCAGCAAATCGAAGGGGGGAATGACGAGCGGATGATGGTGGATCGCCACCACCACCGCCGTGCCATCAACGCGCGTGCCGTGCAGCATTGCGCGAAAGGCCGCAGGCACTCCGGCCGCATCGACCGAGGCGTGCGCACCACGCCCTCCGGTCAGATCACGGATGGCGCTGACCGCATCGCAGCTGCTCGGGTCGATGAGGGTGCGCGCCCCCAGGCCCGCGAGCACGGCACGACGAACCGGTGAGGGTTCGACAATTATGGTGTCCACTCCGCGGCGCCGCAGCGTCAGATAGACCCCGACACCGATGGGTCCGGCTCCGTGTATCGCAACGGTCTGACCGGACTCCACCGCGCAACGCGCGGCGGTGTGCCAGGCGATGCCGAGCGGCTCGATCAGCGCGCCCTGCAACGCGCTCATTCCCGGCAAGAGCGGATGCGCCATGCCGCGTTTGACCACCGTGTACTCGGCCAGGCCGCCCCCGGCGCGGTTGTAGCCGTGGAAGGCGACCAGTGGGCAATGATTGTACTGTCCCGATCCACAGTAAATGCAGTGTCCGCAGGTTTCGAGCGGTTCCACAGAGACGAGCTGTCCGGGCTCAAGATCGGTGACGCCCGCGCCCAGGGCCACAACTTCCCCGCAGAATTCGTGACCGAATATCACGGGATTAGAGATTCCGGTCAGCGGATGGGGGGTGGTCCGAGTGGTCACCGGGCCATCGTAGTATTCGAGCAGATCGCTGCCGCAAATGCCGTTGTAGTGGACACGCAGCTTGACATCACCGGGACCGGGTTCCGGTTCAGGAGCCGACTCGAGCCTCAGATCCTCGCGTCCGTAAAAGACCGCCGCGCGCATGCCTCGCTCCTGAGTACCGCAAACCCATGTGCAACACGCGGTATAAGCGGCCGGTGTCGTTCCATCGTGCCACTCGGGCCGAAATGAGAATAGCGTCCCAAGCGGCGCGTGGGCAACCCGTCGCAGCGACAATCGTTGATCCGCGCCCCGCCGTGAGTCTCGGGGAATTGCGGGATTGCATTTAAAAAGCGACCCGCCAGCCGTATCCCGACCGCCGGTGCATTTGCGGTAGGATCTGAGCTCAGAACAATTCCCCAGTGGCGTCCGCACAAGGCCGTCCGATCTTAAAGGCTTCCTTATGAACACCGTGTACCGAAACATCCGTCGACCCGAAGCCGACTTGGTCGCGAAGCTCTCCTCCTTCGGTGTCGCCACCGTCCATGAGGCGCAGGAACGCACCGGGCTGCTGGCACCTGGCATGAGACCCATCTATGGCGGAGCGCGCATCGTGGGTCCGGCGATAACCGTCAGCGTGGCGCCCTGCGACAATTGGATGATCCACGTTGCTGCCGAGGTGTGCCAGCCCGGCGATGTGCTGGTAGTGGCACCGACCTCGTATTCAGACGCCGGATACTTCGGCGAGCTGCTGGGGACTTCGTTCAAGGCGCGAGGCGTGCTCGGGCTTATCATTGACGCGGGAGTACGCGATACGCGCGAATTGGCCGAAATCGGCTTTCCGGTATGGTCCAAGGCGGTTTCGGCGCAGGGCACGGTCAAGGAAACATTGGGCAGCGTAAACGTGCCGATCGTTTGCGCCGGCGCCCTGATCTATCCGGGCGATCTCATCGTTGCCGATGACGATGGTGTGTGCGTGGTGCCGCGCCGTGCCGCCGCTGCAACGCTGCGCAAATCGGCAGAGCGCGAAGCCAAGGAGGCCACCGTGCGCGCCCGTCTGCAAGCCGGAGAACTCGGCCTGGACATTTACGCCATGCGCGAGAAACTCGCGCAACGCGGGTTGCGCTACCTTGACGACTTGCCCACCGAACCCTAAAGCGGAAACACCCGCCTATGCTTATTCCGTTACCTTGCACGCTGATGCGTGGGGGCACATCGAAAGGCCTTTACTTCCACGTTGACGCGCTGCCCCGGGATCGCGCCAGCCGCGATCGCGTCCTGCTCGCGGCGATGGGCTCGCCGGATGTGCGGCAAATCGATGGGGTCGGCGGCGCTCATCCGCTGACGAGCAAGGTCGCGGTCATCGGACCTTCTTCACGCGGCGATGCCGATGTCGATTATCTGTTCCTGCAGGTCGTCGTGGATCGCGCCGAGGTCAGCGATTCTCAGAACTGCGGCAACCTGCTGGCCGGCGTCGGCCCGTGGGCCGTGGAAAACGGCCTGGTGCCTGCCAAGGACCCCCTCACTCCGGTGCGGATCCACATGGTCAACACGGCCAGTGTGGCCGTGGCTCATGTGCCTACGCCCGGAGGATTGGTCGAGTACGAAGGCGATGTCCGAATCGATGGAGTACCGGGAACGGCCGCCGCCATCGTCATCGATTTTATTGATATTGCAGGTTCGAGCTGCGGTGCCTTGCTGCCGACGGGCCATGCCGTCGATCTGATCGATGGGCTCGAACTCACTTGCATCGACAACGGGATGCCCGTCGTGATCATGCGGGCCGCCGATCTGGGTAAGACCGGTGAGGAATCGCCCGAGGAGCTCGAAGCCGATTCGGCCCTCAAGCAGCGCGTGGAGCAGATCCGGCTCGCCGTGGGGGCCCGTATGAATTTGGGCGACGTGGCCAAAAAGACCGTACCCAAGATGTCGTTGGTATCGCCCGCCCGTAAAGGAGGCGCAATCAGCACGCGCACTTTTATCCCGCACCGCGTGCATGAGGCCATCGGGGTTCTGGGGGCCGTGAGCGTCGCGACGGCGTGTCTCTTGCCCGGCTCCGTTGCTGCGCAAATGGCGGGAACGACGGGCACCGGGAGCGAACGGCGCCTGGACATTGAACACCCGAGTGGTTTTTTTACTGTCGAAATGGACGTCATAGGTGATGGCAATGCCGTCGTCGTGCAACGCTCTGCCCTGGTGCGGACCGCGCGTAAATTGATGAGCGGGCAGGTATTCGTACCGTGCCGGGCATGGCCTGGAGCTGCAACCAAATGATCATAGATTGCCACGGGCACTACACCACCGCGCCGGCCGCCCACCAGAGATTTCGCGATAGCCAGTTATCCTGGATGGACAATCCGGCCCAGCCGCCACCGCAACCGGAACGCATCAGTGACGATGCCATTCGTGAGTCCATCGAATCCAACCAGCTCAAATTGCAACGCCAGCGCGGCTCGGACCTGACCATTTTTTCGCCGCGCGCCTCCGCGATGGCGCATCACGTCGGCACCGAAGCGGTATCACTGGCCTGGTCGCGCGCGTGCAATGACCTGATCAAACGCGTCATCGACCTGTATCCGGAGAACTTCGTGGGGGTGTGTCAGTTGCCGCAATCCCCGGGCGTGCCGATCGGGAATTCAGTCGCCGAGCTCCAACGCACGGTGCTCGAACTGGGCTTTGTAGGTTGCAACCTCAATCCCGATCCTTCGGGAGGGCACTGGCAATCACCGCCCCTTACCGACCGGCACTGGTATCCCTTCTACGAGAAAATGGTCGAGCTGGACGTGCCGGCCATGGTGCACGTGTCTTCGTCCTGCAATGCGAATTTTCATGCCACCGGTGCTCACTACATCAATGCGGACACCACGGCCTTCATGCAGTTCATCGAAGGGGATCTGTTCAAGGATTTTCCGACCCTCCGGTTCATCATCCCACACGGTGGTGGTGCGGTGCCTTATCACTGGGGGCGCTATCGCGGACTGGCCGACATGCTCAAGCGCCCGCCCCTGCGCGATCATGTGATGAAGAACGTTTACTTTGATACCTGCGTATATCACCAACCGGGCATTGATCTGCTGGTCCGGGTGATCGACATCGATAACATCGTGTTCGGCTCGGAAATGGTCGGTGCGGTGCGCGGCATCGATCCGGAAACCGGGCACTATTTTGACGACACCAAGCGCTATATCGACGCCCTGCCTCTGGATGCCACAGACAAGCAACGAATCTTCGAGCTGAACGCCCGGCGCATCTATCCACGCCTGGACGCGCTGCTGCGGACCAAAGGACTTTGAGCCCTGCGACCGCCCCGCCGGACGCTTCCTACGCCAGCAATTCGGCGTCGGGCCCATTTACGATGGACGCAAGCTGGCTTCCGTATCACCCCAACCCGTCGCGGCCGCACTTTGTGCTGCCGGCGGGCGCGGTCGATGCGCATTGCCACGTGTTTGGACCCGGTGCGCAGTTTCCATACGCGCCGGAGCGCAAGTACACGCCGTGCGATGCCTCGAAATGGGCTTTATGGAAGTTGCGTGACCGACTGGGGTTCTCACGCAATGTCATCGTGCAAGCCACCTGCCATGGTGCCGACAACAGTGCCGTTGTAGACGCCCTTGAGACCTCGGAAGGTCGGGCGCGCGGGGTCGCGACTGTGCGAGCCACGGTCAGTGACGCGGAATTGCAAGCGCTCCATGCGGCGGGCATCCGCGGCGTGCGCTTCAATTTCGTCAAACGCCTGGTGGACGTCACCCCACGTGAAGTCCTCGAGCGGATCGCTCGGCGCGTGGCCCCGCTGGGCTGGCACGTCGTCATCTATTTCGAGGCCGCCGACCTGGCCGAGTTGTATCCGTTTCTGGTCTCACTTCCGGCACCCCTGGTCATCGATCACATGGGTCGACCGGATGTCCGCAAGCCGGTGGACGGTCCGGAGTTCGGGCTTTTCTTAAAGCTCATGCAAGAACGTGCCGATTTGTGGTGCAAGGTGACCTGCCCGGAGCGCCTTACGGTGGGTGGTCCGCCCGGATTCGAGGATGTCGTACCCTTCGCCCGGCGCTTGGTGTACCCAATTCCCCGAACGTGTGCTGTGGGGAACGGATTGGCCGCATCCCAATCTAAAGGGGTATATGCCCGATGACGGGGATCTGGTGGATTTTATTCCCCGCATTGCACCCACGGCCGAGCTGCAAAGGCGCTTGTTGGTGGATAATCCCACGGCACTCTATTGGGGTAGCGCGGAGTAACCGATGTCACTTGATAAGCCATATCGGGACGTACCTGGAACCACCGTCTTCGACGCCGAGCAGGCGCGCCGGGGGTATCACCTGAACATGTTCTGCATGTCCCTCATGAAGGCAGACAACCGCACACGCTTCAAGGCCGACGAGCGCGCGTACCTGGACGAATGGTCCATGAGCGAAGACCAAAAGCAAGCCGTTCTGGCACGCGATTACAATCGCATGATCTCTCTCGGCGCGAACATCTACTTCCTATCGAAGCTCTTTTCGACCGATGGGCGAAGTTTTCAGTACACCGCAGCTTCAATGACCGGCCTGACGCAGGAAGCGTACGCGGCCATGATGCTGGCCGGCGGGCGCTCGCCCGCGGGAAATCGCTTCGTCGGAGAAAAGAAGTAATGGCCCGCATCTCGGCAGGCGTCAGCACGACTCATGTGCCGGTGATCGGCGCGGCGATGGATCTGGGCAAGACCCAGGAGCCTTACTGGGCGCCGGTATTCGCCGGCTATGAATTTTCCAGGCACTGGATCGCCGCGCAGAAACCGGACGTCGTGATCCTGGTGTACAACGACCACGCGTCGGCGTTCAGCCTTGACATGGTGCCGACCTTTGCGATCGGCTGCGCGGAGAAGTTCACGCCAGCCGATGAAGGCTGGGGTCCGCGGCCCGTTCCAGCCGTAATCGGCCACCCGGAGCTGGCGGCACATGTAGCCCAGTCACTGATCCAGTCGGACTTTGACCTGACCATCGTCAACAAGATGGATGTTGATCACGGCCTGACGGTGCCACTCTCTCTCATGTTTGGCCAGCCGCATAGCTGGCCGTGCCGGGTCATTCCCTTCGCCGTTAACGTCGTGCTCTACCCTCCGCCCTCGGGTATGCGCTGCTTCCGGCTCGGTCACGCCCTACGCCAGGCGATCGAGTCCTTTGATGAGAACCTCAATGTGCAGGTGTGGGGCACCGGCGGCATGAGCCACCAGCTGCAGGGCCCGCGCGCTGGACTGATCAACAGCGCCTTTGATCAGCAATTCATGGATCGGTTGATCTCGGAGCCCGAGCAGCTCGCTCGCATGCCGCATATCGATTACGTGCGCGAAGCCGGTTCAGAAGGAATAGAGCTGGTCATGTGGCTGATCATGCGCGGTGCCTTGGACGCACGCGTCCGAACGGTGCATCGCTTTTATCATGTGCCGGTCTCGAACACGGCACTCGGTCATCTGATCCTGGAGAATGAGCAGTGAAGATAGTGCTGGCCGGCGCGGGCGCCTTCGGTCGCAAGCACCTTGATGCCATCCGGCAGATCGGCGGCATTGAAGTGGTCTCGGTGGTCGGGCGTGAGGCAGGACCCACGCAGGCGGTCGCCGCCTCCTACGGCATCCCCCACGTCACCACTCATCTTAGTCGAAGCGCTTGCACAACCCGGCGTTGAGGCCGCGATTCTGTGCACACCGACTCAGTTACACGCCGCGCAGGCGATGGAATGCCTACGCGCCGGCAAGCACGTGCAGGTGGAGATTCCGGTGGCTGATAGTTGGGCCGACGCCGAGGCTGTCGCGAAACTGCAGGCCAAGACCGGCCTGGTGTGCATGGTCGGCCACACCCGCCGATTCAATCCTTCGCACCAGTGGCTCCACCAACGCATCTCCCGCCACGAAATCGCATCCAGCAACTGGACGTTCAGACCTATTTTTTTCGCCGCACCAATACCAACGCTCTCGGGGAGCCTCGCTCCTGGACGGACAGCCTGTTGTGGCATCACGCCGCGCACACTGTGGACTTGTTCGGCTATCAGACGGGCGAGCGCATCGTGCGGGCGAACGCTCTGCAGGGCCCTGACCATCCCTACGCTCGGCATTCCCATGGATATGTCGATACAGCTGCAAAGCGAGAGCGGAGCGCTTTGTACTTTGTCGCTCTCGTTCAACAACGACGGGCCCCTCGGCACGTTCTTCCGTTACATCTGCGACCATGGGACCTATATCGCCCGTTACGACGACCTGGTCTCCGGAAAGGAAGAGAAGATAGACGTCTCCAAAGTCGCGGTGTCCATGAATGGCATCGAACTGCAGGATCGGGAGTTCTTTGCCGCGATCAGTGAGCACCGTCAACCCAACGCAAGCGTGTCACAAGTGCTGCCGTGCTACCGAACATTGCATGATCTTCAGCTCCAACTCGAGGCGGGCCCTAGCCAATAAGGACTTTTGGCACGTACCCGTCCCGAGCCGGGCTTGATATGGCACCGGCTGCTGCACTAAGCTGTTTGTCGCGATACAGGCGTTGCGCCTCGTCCACAATTCCCGCGACTTGGAGGATTAATATGATCTGGAAGACTCCTAGAATTGTCGAAATCGCTCTGGGTTGCGAAATCAACAGTTACGCCAGCGCGGAAATTCAGGCCTAGATCAGGCCTAGACGAGAACCGTGTATTCAGTCGCGCTTGGCGCGGCTGCAGGTGGCGGGTTTCCCCAGTGGAATTCCAACGCGCTTGCCTGCAAGAAAGCGCGGGCGGGCGATCCTGCCGCCCTACCCCGATCCCAAGCGAGTTTGGCTGTCAGCGGTGACGGCAACCGGTGGTTCCTGCTCAACGCGTCCCCGGATCTGCGCGAACAGATTAGCCATTCGAAGTTTCTTCATCCCCGAGAGGGACTGCGCTCCTCGCCGATTGCCGGGGTCGTACTTACCGGTGCCGATGTCGACTGCATTGCTGGGCTCCTGAGCATGCGTGAGCGACAACCGTTTACTGTCTACGCCACCCGGGACTGTCCATCAAGTGCTGGCGGCGAACCCAATCTTTGAGGTGCTGGATAGGCAAGTGGTGAGCCGCCAGATGGTTACGCTCGACACCGCCGATCGAACTCGACAGTCACCTCTCGATCGAACTCTTCGGGGTGCCTGGCAAGGTGCCCTTGTACCTTGAGGAAGCCGCCCGACGCACCAACGATCGAAACTAGCGAATCAACAGTGGGCGTGGCCGTATCCGATGGTCGACACACGCTCTACTACATACCGGCATGCGCGATTGGAGTGTGCGCGCTGGAAGGAGAAGCTCCGCAATGCGGATCTGGTTTACTTTGACGGTACGCTGTGGTCGGACGATGAGATGATCGCCGCTGGACTCAGCGCCAAAACCGGCCGCGCATGGGACACATGAGCGTGAGCGGACCTGAGGGCACCCTGGCAGAGTTCAAGGGGCTGGACGTGCGCCGCAAAGTGCTGATTCACATCAACAACTCCAATCCAGTGCTGATCGAACATTCGCCGAACGCGCGACCCTGAGCGCAGCCGGCTGGGAAGTTGCCTATGATGGACTGGAGATTGTGCTGTGACCCCACAATCCTTGCGGCCGATGCCCTGGAAGCACAGTCTGCGCCAGATCGGCGAGCGGCGCTATCACCATCTGCACCCGTTTCACCGCCTTGCTCCATGAGGGCAAACTTGATCGCGGTCAGGTGCAGGCCTGGGCATTGAATCGCTACTATTACCAGAGTCAGATACCCGTCAAGGACGCATTGCTGATAGCCAAGTTGCCCACCGCGGCATTGCGGCGGGAGTGGCGCCGGCGCCTTGAAGATCAGGACGGCACCGATCATTCGCCCGGGGGCGGTGCGCGCTGGCTCAAGCTCGCCGCAGGCGTAGGGCTCGATCCCGACATGGTTGAACGCGCCGAGGCTATTCTGCCGGCCACTCGTTTTGCGGTCGATGCTTACGTGAACTTTGTTCGTGATCGGTCGGTCCTGGAAGCCGTAGCCTCATCACTCACAGAATTGTTTGCGCCTACCGTCATCGCCGAGCGCGTCTCGGGCATGCTCGCCAACTACGACTGGGTTACAGCCGACACGCTGGCTTATTTCACCCCCCGGCTGACTCAGGCGCCCAAAGACAGCGATTTTGCATTGGCGTATGTCAAAGCAGCACGCCGACACGTTCGAGCGACAACAACAGGTTCTCGCTGCAATGAGTTTTAAGTGCGATGTGCTCTGGGCTCAATTGGATGCGCTGTACTTCAGCTACGTAGCCCCGAAGCTCATCCCGCCCGGTTCTTTTGTCCCGCAGGTCTACTGAATAACATGCTGGGCGAGGAGACGGTTCCCAAACTCGCCGCCGGCGTCAAATTCCGTTTCGATACGGTTCGCGCCTCTTGGGTACTTGCTAGCGCCCGAGCGATTGTTTCAACCCGACGAGATTGCGGTCGAGATCCTTAAGCTGATCGATGGGCATCGCACGCTGGGCAACATTACGGACACGCTCGCGGCTCAATTTCAGGCGCCCGCGAGCCACAATCGCGGACGACGTGGGCACGATGCTGCAGGATCTGAGTGATCGTGGCGCAGTGCAGCTATGAGTGCAGCCACTCCCGCCGCCTCCCATGGCACTGCTCGCCGAACTGACCCATCGCTGCCCGCTCACCTGCTTCTACTGCTCCAACCCGCTGGAGCTCGAGCGGCGTGCAACGGAATTGACCACTGGGAATGGCGTCGGGTACTGTCAGAAGCGGCGGCGTTGGGCGTGCTGCAGGTACATTTCTCCGGCGGCGAACCGATGGCCCGTCGGTGACCTTCCGGAGCTGGTGCGCCACGCGGCGGAGCTGCAGCTTTACACCAACCTCATCACCTCAGGAGTGCTGCTGAGCGATGTTGCGCTGGATGCAGCTGCTTGAAGCCGGGATCGATCATATTCAGCTCAGCTTCCAGGACGCGCGCGTCGATGATGCCGATCATATCGGCGGCTACCGCGGGGGCCACGCAAAAAAAACTCGCCGCAGCAAAACGAATCAGGGCCGCAGGACTTCCGCTGACTTTGAATTTTGTTGTCCACCGTCTCAATGTCGAGCGTGTTGCCGACATGATCGAGCTGGCGAATCTCTGGGCGCGACACGAATCGA
The DNA here is from genome assembly GCA_963795685.1 of uncultured Gammaproteobacteria bacterium. Lineage (GTDB taxonomy): Bacteria > Pseudomonadota > Gammaproteobacteria > Steroidobacterales > Steroidobacteraceae > FEN-1191. The sequence goes on along the minus strand of CAWCJE010000013.1, from coordinate 114,344 downwards.
AATCGCTCATACCCAATATCACGGTTGGGCGTTGCGGAACCGGAATGGACTTCTGCCGACGCGAGCACAGCTTGAGCAGGCCACCCACTGGTGGAGCGGGCCAGGACACGCCTCAAGGGTAGATCACCATCGATTATGTGGTTCCCGATTATTACGCCACCTGGCCGAAGGCCTGCATGGGCGGCTGGGGACGACGGTTTATGAACATTTCACCCTCGGGCAAAGCACTGCCTTGCCATGCCGCCGAAACGCTGACCCATCTGGACCTTTCCCTCGGTACGCACCCAGTCCTTGGCCGATATCTGGACCAACTCGGCCGCCTTTCAGCATTTCCGCGGCATGACTGGATGTCCGAGCCCTGTTTGAGCTGCGAGCGTCGCGAAATCGACTGGGGAGGATGCAGGTGTCAGGCTTTTGCGCTCCTAGGCCAGGCGAGCGCCGCAGATCCGGTGTGCGCAAAATCCAGCGATCATTATGTCCTGCAACAGGCGATCGGCTCCTCATCACCTCAGAGCGAACTTGCGGCGCGCCGTTAGGTCCTAGAATCAAGCTCTCGGACGCCGATTCGCCGCGGTCCGGAGTGCCCGTCTCGAGGCGGTGCGTGCATTGACCCTCTGACGGGGAATTAGTAAGCTCCACTAACGATTTCAGGCTTGCCGGAACACCGGGAAATCGCTTCCCGGTATCTGTTTAGGAGGATCAACCGATGGCTACGGTCCACGCAGTCGCTCGCCAACCCGAGTCTTTCAACCAGCCCGACTATTCGAGCGCCGTCAAGCGCGTTCTGGCGCGCAAGCCAGCACTTTTTATCAACAACGAATGGGTCAGCTCGACCCACGGGGCGACACTCCCGGTCGAGGACCCCTCCACCGGACTGGAAATCTCGCGCATTGTCGATGCCTCCGATGCCGACGTGGATCGGGCCGTCGCCGCTGCTCGCGCCGCCTTCGACGATGGGCGCTGGTCAAATCTGCCGCCCAACAAGCGCGAGCGGATCATGCACAAATTCGCCGATCTCCTGGAGGCGCGTTCCGCGGAATTTGCCGAGCTCGAATCGATTGATAACGGCAAACCCGTAGGCTTTGCTGCCGTGGTCGACATCCCGGCATCGATTGATCATCTGCGTTACATGGCCGGGTGGGCGTCGAAGATAAGTGGAGATTTGATCGAGCCGCAGGGCATGCCGAGGGGCAAGGTGTTCAGCTACGTGTCGCGCGAGCCGATCGGCGTTGCCGCGCAGATCATTCCGTGGAATTTTCCGCTGATCATGGCAACACTGAAGATCTCCCCGGCCCTCGCGGTCGGTTGCACGATCATTCTCAAGCCTGCAGAGCAGACCTCGCTCACGGCGTTGCGCCTGGCCGACCTGGTGGTGGAAGCCGGATTTCCGCCTGGCGTCATCAATGTGATTACCGGCAACGGCCACACGGCCGGCGACCGGCTGGTCCGGCATCCGGATGTCGACAAAATCGCTTTTACCGGTTCCACGGAGGTCGGCAAGATTATCAACCGGGCGGCCACGGACACCCTGAAGCGCGTGACGCTTGAGCTAGGTGGGAAATCGCCAGTCGTGGTCATGCCGGACGTGAATATCGAAGAGGTCGCCCCAGGTGCCGCGGGCGCCATCTTTTTTAACGCCGGACAGGTATGCATCGCGGGCTCGCGGCTGTACATCCACCGGTCGATTTTCGACAAGGTGGTTGAAGGAGTGGCCTCCGCCTCCGCGTTCTGGAAGCCCCGCCCGTCGCTCGAGCCTCAGGCCCACATGGGTCCGCTGGTATCCAAAGAGCAGATGGATCGTGTCATGGGCTACATCGCAGCCGGCAAGAAGGACGGCGCATCGGTGGCCGTCGGCGGCGATGCCCCCTCGTCAACCGGCTATTACGTGAATCCGACCATTCTGGTCGACGTCAAACCGACCATGAGCGTGGTGCGCGAGGAGATATTCGGGCCGGTGGTGGTCGCGCAGCGCTTCGAGGATATCGATGAGGTTGCCAAGGCGGCCAACGATACCAATTACGGCCTCGCCGCCGCGATATGGACCAAGGATTTGTCCTCGATGCACAAGCTTGCCGCCAAACTCAAGGCGGGCACGGTGTGGGGCAATTGCCATGCTGTGATCGATCCGGCGTTGCCCTTCGGCGGCTTCAAGCAGTCCGGATTCGGACGTGAGCAGGCCCGACAGGGCATCGAGGCCTACACCGAGCTTAAGACCGTCATTATTCAGCTCTAGATCAGACCCCGGAATCCGAGCGCGGCTGCCCGCGCGAACCGCGCCGATGTCCGGATCGGGTGCAGGCAAATGAAAACGCGGCGGCTGGATCAGCCGCCGCGTTTTGATTTAAGCCGATACTTAGAATTTCTTTTTGAACTCGATCGCCCACTCGCGCGGGCGACCTGGCTGGCCTTTGTCGAAACCCGCCCCGGCGCCACGCAAATCGAACACGGTGAGGTAGTAGTACTCGTTGGTGAGGTTCAGCCCGAGGAGGGAGATGTCGACATCTTTAGCCGCATTGCTCCAGGTCAGACGAGCATTGACCAGCGTGTAAGAGGGAATATAGGTCAGCTCGCGCACCGAACCGATGACGTTCGGTCCCACGTAGACCTTGCCCTGATAGTCCGCGTCCACGCGCGGCGTCACTGATCCGCCCCCACCCATTGGTATTTCGTACTGGGCGCCAATCGTCCACTTGTTCTCGGGCACGCCGGCGGGCGGATCGTCCAGCGTCGCTCCGGCCGGATTGGTCGGATACTCTGCGCCTGGAATCAGCGAGGTGAAGTGGAAATTGAGGTAGCTGTAGGAGGCATCGATCGACATGCGATCCACGGGGCGCGCAACCAGTTCGACCTCGACACCCTTGGAATCGGCATCACCCGCATTCAGCCGCGCCGCACAGGGGCTGTCCGGGCACGCCAGTACCGGGATCTGCACATCCTTAATCTTGCTGAAGAATGCGGTCAGGTTGAGGCGCAATCGGCGATCCAGAAAATCGCTCTTGATTCCGGCCTCGTAGTTCGTCAGCGTTTCTGGATTGAAGGAGATGACCTGCCCCGCATTGAACGGTCGCGGGTTGACGCCGCCGCCCTTGAAATCCGGTCGACACGCTCGCGTACGCCATGAGCATCGGCGAGAAGCGGTAGTCCAATGCAGCACGGTAATCGGTGCGGCTGCCGCTGTAGTGGGCAACCGAACCGCTCAGTGCCGTCACGTCGCCGCCACCGAAGGCATTTAGCGTATCCGGTCCGGAATAGCCAATCCCATAGACGGCGCCTACCGGGTCCAGATACCCATTGACGGTGCCGTCAGGATTGAGACGGAAGTAATGGTAATCCTTACTCTCGGTGGTGTAGCGCAGGCCGGCATTGAGGTTCAGGTTGGGTACGATCTCCCAGGCGAAATTTCCAAACACGGCCTTGCTTTCGGCTGGTGTGGAATCAGGCTGCACAAATTGCAGCGGGAACAGCGGAAATGGCGGTATCAGGTAGCGAATGTCCTGGTAGGACCAGTAGTCGGTTTGTTGCTTGAAATAATAGCCGCCCAGCACCGCGCTCATGGTGCTGGAGATTTTCGTGTTGAGCCGCAACTCCTCGCTCCAGTTCCAGTGCGTTTGCTTGTTCTGGCCGAGGTTCAAGCTGGAAGGCGACAGATCGTCATCGCTGTCCCAAGTGGTTTGGAAGCGCTGGTAGGCGAGAATGTTGTCCAGAGAGAATGCGTCGCTTAGCGCCCAATGAAAGTTGGTGCCCAGATCGTAGCCGCTGATAGACGCTGACGTTACTGCCGTTGGTTGCGAGTAACGGCTGGCCGGTGGGCGGTGTCGCAACGCCGAAATATGTGATCGCGGGCTGGTTATAGACCGCGTAGTTGCACCATTTTCCGCAGATGTAGCGATTGTCGTAGGGAACTGGTGTGGTCACGCCGGCGGCGGTATTGGCATTTTGTACCGGACCTGTAGTGATCAGCACTTCTCCGGGGACCGTATGCTCGTCGTGGGTCGCATCGGCCGAAAACAAGAAGTCGATCTTGTCGTTCGGCGTGAACCGCAATATCGCTCGCACGGCCTCATAGCCGATGCCGCCAAGCTTGGCCAAATTGCAGTTGCCTGAGGGAGCAACCTGGGGAACCCCGCCCGCGGGATTGAGCGGATCCTTGCCCGCCGGATGAGCGCATCCGAAGTCGACTTGGTTTACATAGCCATCCTGCTGATGCAGTACACCCGAGATGCGCGCGCTGAGCGTGTCGGTGATTTTATAGTCCGCGCCTGCTCGCAGGCCCAGCCACTGACGGCTTCCGGCCGTGCCTTCGACGTAGCCGCTGTTGTCGCCCGTGGGTTTCTTGGAAAACAATTTGATTGATCCGCCTTCGGAGTTTCGACCAGACAGCGTACCCTGCGGCCCGCGCAAGATTTCGACACGATCCAGATCGAGCAGATCCATCACCGCACCGGTGAGCTGCGGAAAATAGACGTCGTCAATGTAAATTCCGACGCCAGGCTCAAAGGCCGGATTGAAGTCGTTCTGACCAACACCACGAATGGACGCAGTGATCGAGGGACCGAAAGAGGCGCCTTGCGCCTTGAAGCTTACGTTTGGTGCGGTGTCGGCGACCTGAGCGAGATTCGTCTGACTGCGCGCTTCCATCTGGTCGCCCGAATACACGGTGATCGCGATGGGCGTATCTTGGAGTTTCTGTTCTCTGAACTGTGCGGTAACCACTACCTCCTCGAGGTCGGAGTTCGCACGACTTTCAACTTCCACGTGCTGCGCAAATGCGACAGAACTCGCGCAAAGGACCGCTGAAATTGCGCAGTGAACGAAGTGAGCCCTAGCAACCACGATTTGATACTGCTGTTGGTCCGCATTGGTCCCCCTTTTAATTAGGTTACGGAACCCGGCAACACCGGGTTGAGCACTTTGTGAGTAAAGCAAACAATCTTTCCAAATACAAGGTGACACACACGATGCTGTTGCGATGACGCCACGGTGCGCGCTGAACGTAAGAACTGTCCCGACGCGATTTAATTTGGCCGGTGAACGCAACAGCGCCAATCTTCCACAGATACTGCCCTGTGGGTCGATAACTCATTGCGCTGAAAGTTGATGAGTCGTGCGCGCAGTGTAAAGATTGCGCAACTGCGCCGCGAACACGAACGGAATTTCCTTGAGTAAGCACACTGCCTCGAGCAACCATCCTCGACAGTAATTAGGCTTAAATCGTATCGTTAGACTTTCCGAGTCAGCAGGCCTCCGTAGGCACTTCTGATCGGCTACGCGCCGCGAGCGCACGAGTTTGCGGTTACTGACTTTTTCCGCCAGCGCGGCACCAAAGCGAGGATGGGCAAAATGCATGGGCACGTCCTGGCGATGCGGCCAGGTCTTTCGCACCCGAGAGGCTGGAAGCAGCACGTCGGGCCCGAGCGGATTTTGCGGATAGGTCTGACTGGCGGGCTGCAGGTGCGCCACGGTCCTTGACCAGCCACGCTCGTAGTCGGCCTGCCACTGCATCATGTAGTCGAGGCGCTTAATTTTCCAAATGCCTTTCTCGCGGACGTAGTCGTTCTCGTAGATCCCTGCCTCGAGAAATTGCAATGGCAGACCCTCGGGCTTGAATTCGCGGCTTTCGTGGCTTCCACCCATCAGCAGGCCACGAAACCGACCTTTTGCGCTCTGCCGGTCTGCGGCAACGGTAATGATGTCCTGCATCTGGAAGTGATCCAGCAAGAAGCCGTACACAGGTCCGTTCACGCCCTTGGTAAAGAAATTCTGAAACCAAGTGCCATAAAGACGCCGCACGCCTTCATGCCCGCGGTACTCGCCGGACAGAAACACCACCGCGCCATCCTGCGCAAACAGCTGCACCACGTCCTCGGCGCGATTGAAGTCGATGTAGTAGCCGTAGGCCCAGTGCAGGCGGCGAATGGCATTTATGTCCTCCAGCTCGCCTAACCGCCGCTCCATATCCGTAAGTCGGGTCTCTAGATCACTCATTAGCGTCCCCTCCTCGCCCGGTGGTTTGTATGGCACGCTAGCAAATGTTCCAAGTGGACGCGAGGGAAAACTCCATGAACTGGGAAGGCAAGACGGCGTTCATCACCGGCGGGGTCTCAGGCATCGGTTTTGGGATAGCCCGAGCGCTCAGCGCGGCCGGTCTCAATCTGGTGCTGACCTACCGCAACATCAATTACCGAGCAGAAGCGGAACGCTGGTTCGTGGAACAGGGCCGTCCCCTCCCTCGTTTCTTTGAACTGGACGTCACCGACCGCGATCGTTGGGCGCAGCTGGCTTCGAGTGCGGCCCCATTCACCTTCTAGTCAACAATGCGGGCGTCAGCGTGTTTGGGCCCACCGACGAGGCGAGTTACGACGACTATGACTGGATCATGGGCGTCAATTTCGGGGGCGTTGTCAACGGTCTGGTCACCTTCATCCCACGCATGAAGGCCCATGGACAGGGGGGCCATATCGTGAATGTCGCCTCGATGGCCGCATACCTTTCCGGGCCACAAGCGGGCATCTACACGGCGAGCAAATTTGCGGTGCGCGGTCTGACCGAATGCCTGCGCTTTAACCTGGCGCCGCACGGTATCGGCGTTTCGCTGATGTGCCCGGGACTGACCCGCACCAACGCCTGGGATTCGGCGCTGCGGCGGCCCGCCCATTTCGGTCAATCAGGATTTGCGGCGCCCGATCCCGCCGAACTGAGCCAATTTGGCACGGCATTCGAGGCCGGCATGGATCCCTTGGAAGTGGGTGCTAAGACACTGGCTGGAATCATCGAGAACCGCGCGGTGATTTTCACCCATCCTGAGTTCGTCGAGGATTTCACCGAGATCTACCACGCTTCGGTGGCAGCGCTCCCAAGCGAACCCATTCCGGAAGGGCGCTTGCATATCGAGCGACTGCGGCGCGCCGGGAACCGTGCGGCGGCCGCCGGCAAAGTCATCGGTTTGAAGGATCTGACTTGATCAAAGTCCCGCTCTTGCCATGTGGAACATCGATTTGCTTATCAGGCCGCATCGGATGGAGCAATAACTCTATCGAGATCGAACTTACCGCCCCCTTTTGCCGGCAACCCTCAGCTTCAAAACATGCCGTTAGTGTTCGCTTGCTTCTCAGGGATTGGTTGAATCACGTCCCAGTGCTCCATTACTTTGCATCCTTGGACGCGAAGAATGTCGACGACCGCGATGCCGCGATCGTCCGGGGACAATTTGCCGTGCGAGTGGACCGCTACGAAGTTACCGTCGGCGATAATCCGCTTGATTGAATAATTTATATTGGGGTTCTTCATGAAGAATGGCTCAAGAAAGTTCACCGCCGCGTCGCGGCCAGTCTGCGCCATGGGGTTATGCTGAATATAGGCCGGGTCGACCCAATTCGTGAACGCCTCCCGCACTTTCTTTTCCACGTAAAGCTCGTTCATGAATTTTGTAACCACCTGCTTCGGCGTCAGATGGCAGTCGGCAGAATGCGCCGGCAACACTGACAGAGCGCAGGCAGAGAGAAGAATTGGGATGGGCAAGCGCATAGATGTCTCCTGGTTCTAGGAAATGCAATCATTGTTCAATATTTCGCCGCATGACGCGGGAAGGCGCTAAGTCGCAATTTTCACGGCACGGTTCCGCCGTTCCGGCAATTACGTGCGTATCACCCACAATGCGATCCCGAGACGAACATTTCCTGCCCAGGCGCAGGTCGGGCAAACTTTGACCCTACGCATGGAACCTTACTATCGGGGGTGGCCCCGTAGGTTCCTTCAACCGCAAAAGCAGGAAGAGTCCGACTGCCAGGAAAATCACGCCTCCGGCGAAGCCAGCGCGCTGACTTTGGGAGAAGGTGGTTACCAGACCGATCGCGAGCGGCCCGACGAAAGATGTGGCGGTGCCGGACATCGAATAGACCCCGAAGAATTCGTTGAGCATCTCCGGAGGAGTCAACTGCGCCATGAGCGAGCGACTGGAGGCCAGGCCACCGGTTACAAATGTGGCGACCGCCATCTGGCCGAACGCAAACACGCGATCAGGCATGGTCGGGAATGGCCCTGCCGATATCGTGAGTGGATGCGCCAGTCGAATGAAAAAAGCGCTGTCGGGCGTTGTCGAGCACACCACGATGGTCGCCAGCAACGAGCCCGTCACAAAGAAAATCGCACTGCGCCGGGAGCCGATTCGATTGTCCAGCCACCCGCAGAAGGCGCCCGCCAGGGCCGCCGCCACGCTGTTGCACAGGCCCAGCACGACGATGGTCTCGGCCTTCCAATGCATTACGGTCGCCGCGTACACGCCGCTAAACAGCATGAGCACCACGAATCCCTCGTTGTAGGTCAAACGAGCCAAAAGGAAATATCCGACGCTCCGGAAGTCGCCGAGCCGGCGCAATGTAGCGGCAAGGCGGGACACGCCGTCGCGTATCGCATTTATTGCGCCCAGATGCTTGCCCGGTGAGTCCGGAGTCAAAAAGAACAGTGGCAATCCAAAGACAAGCATCCACAGTCCTGCCAGCAAGCCCACCGCACGCTCCGGCTCGTGTCTGCTCAGGTCAAGGCCAAACACGGGGTGCGGATTCCAACTCCACGCGAGGAGGAAAAACACAAACAGGATGACCCCGGACCCGTTGCCCAGCGAATATCCCATGCCGCTCCAGAACCCAACCTTGCCCGGCGCCACGTTCGGCAACATGGCGTTGCAGAAAATGGCAGAGTATTCGAAGAACAACATGCCACCGACCAGCGCCGCGAGGATCCATCCCAAGCCATGCGTCATTCCGGGAGTGGCGTACCAAAGTGCGCACATCGAAGGGATTCCAATGAGCATGGTGGCCGCGAGCCAGGGCTTGCGACGTCCTCCGGCATCGGCAATCGCGCCCAGGATGGGCGCCCCGATCGCCACCAGCAACGCGCCCACGGAACTGGTATAGCTCCAGAGCACCTGCCCCTGCACGGAGTTCGGCACGACCACGGTGGTGAAATAGGCTGAAAAGACAAAGATATTCACCAGTACGTTGTAGGGCGACCTGGCCCCATCGAAGAGCGCCCAGGCAAACGGTCCGACCGGGAAAGCTCTGCTATTTTTCACTGCTCACCCGCGCACTGGTCGCTGCGATGCTTCGCGAACTCGATGAAATAGTCCAGTGCGCCCGGATTAGCCAGCGCGGCGCGATTTGCTGCCTTGTCGGCGGGCACGCCCATCAGGATCCGCCGCACGGGTACCTCAAGTTTCTTGCCGGTAAGCGTGACCGGGATTGCCTCAATCTGATAGATCTTGTCGGGAACGTGGCGTGGCGAGTAATCCTTTCGCAATTGGGAGCGGATTCGCTCGCGAGTGGTCTCATCCAAGGTCTTGCCCGCGCGCAGTTTTACAAACAGCGGCATAAAGAAACCCCCATCCGGCAAATCCAAGTTGACGATGATTGCGTCTTCAACTTCTTCGAGGGCGGAAAGCGAGCGATAGATTTCCGCCGTGCCAATGCGTATCCCGTAGCGGTTCAAAGTGGCGTCGGACCGGCCCAGAACAAATGCTCCACCGCGTGAGTTGAACCGTACGAAGTCCCCGTGGCGCCAAACTCCCGGATACCGGTCAAAATAGGACTCCCTGTAGCGCGAACCGTCCGGATCGTTCCAGAATTGCACCGGCATCGATGGCATCGGTTCGGTAAATACAAGTTCGCCGACCTCATCGACCACGGCCTGGCCTTCCTCATTGAACGCGTAGGCCGCGCATCCGAGCGCCCGCGCCTGGATCTCGCCCGCATACACCGGAAGCGTCGACACACCGCCGAGGAATCCCGTGCAGCAGTCGGTGCCGCCACTCCCTGAGGCCACCCACAGGTCTCGCTTGACGTTCTCATACACCCAGCGCATGCACTCGGCAGTAACCGGGGAACCTGCCAACGTGACGGACTCCAACCGCGACAGATCGAATTTTTCCGAGGGAACGACGCCGGCCCGTTGCAGGTGGGCGATGTAGGTCGGGCTGGTTCCGAACAGGTTGGCGCCCGATTGGGCTATGACCGCCCATAAGGCGTCCGCCGATGGGTAGGCCGGGTTGCCATCGTAGAGCACCGGCACGACGTCGGCGACCAGCGAGCTCAACAGGAAATTCCAGACCATCCAACCCGTGGTCGTAAAGAAAAACAGCGGTTCACGGGCGTGCACGTCATAGTTGAAGTGCAAATGCTTTAGGTGTTCCAGCAATATGCCGCCGTGCCCATGGACGATCGCCTTGGGAAGGCCGGTGGTACCGGAGGAAAACAAGATCCACAGAGGATGATCGAACGGCACCTGCTCAAAGGAAAAATCCGCCGCGGATACAGGCGGACTGTCTAAAAGTTGATCCCAAAAAATGGTCTTGGGTACCAGTGCTGTGCGATCGGCCGGCGATAGGTAGGGCACCGCGATCACGTGTTCGATCGAACCCAGCTGCGACAGGACCTGACGCATCTCGGCTTTTCGATCGAAGATCTTCCCACCGTATTGATAGCTATCGACATAGAAGATGACCTTCGGTTGGAGCTGGCCGTAGCGCTCCACGACGCCGGTCGGTCCGAAGTCCGGACCGCAACACGACCAGACAGCACCAATGCTGGTGGTGGCAAGCACGGCAATAACAGCCTCGGGGGAATTGGGCAGCACAGCCACCACGCGGTCCCCGGGTCGCACCCCCAAATTTCGCAGTTGGGTGGCCAGCACCCGAACCCGCGCTGCCAACTCGGTCCAGCCCATTCGCGCAAGCGGACCGCCTTCGCGCGCAAACATCAGGGCATCCGTGTCAGCTCGCTCGTGTCTTAGGGCGTGCTCGGCGTAATTGAGTCGCGCTCCTGGAAACCACTCCGCACCAGGCATCCGGCGAGTTCCCAGTACTCTGTGATACGGAGCGGAAGCGCGCACACGGAAATAATCCCAAACCGCCGCCCAGAAGGCCTCAAGCTCCCGTACGGACCATTCCCAGAGTTGCTGATAGGATTCGAAGCTCAGGCCGCGCTCCCGCTTTAGCCAGCTCATGAAATGCGTGACATGCGATTTTTCCCGGCGCGCCGGACTCGGCTGCCAAAGCAACTCCCCCTCAGTTGCCATTGTGTTCATCTTCTCGGCGATTTCCCGCAACCGATGTCCCAGGATTCGAAACGTATTCGAGCACATCCCGGATCTCATTGAGTATCCTGTGTGGCCGGCGGTTTCCTGTCTCCCGCGCCCAGTCCTCCTGCTTCATGACCCCGGTGGTCACGCCAAAAGCGGTGGCACCGCCGCGCCGGGCCATAATGATCTCCACAGCCGGATCGTCGCCGACGACCGCCAAGTGACGCGCCCGGATCCCGAGCTTTCGAGCGGCGAAACGCAAAGCCTGGAGTGAGGGTTTGCCAGTGAGTATGAACGGCGCTCGGGTCATGCGGCGGATCGCGCCGACGATGGCATACGAATAGCCCATGGTCCTGCCCTGCTTGGTGGCAAAAAACGGCACATCCGAGGCCACATACAGTTTGGCGCCCGCCCAGATGGCCTGGCAGGCGGCTTCAATGTCTCGCATCGTGCATTCCGGATGCCAGCCCACATAGACTGCATCGACTTCGCTGGCGCGTTCCTCGTTGGCAAATACCGTCTGAATACCGGCCGCACTGAGCGCATGGCCCACTCCGCGGCCTCCCAGAACCAGCGCCCGCTTTACCACGTTCTGAGTCATGAGCTCCGCGGCGACGCTGGAGGGCGTTAGCATCGCCCCGTCGGCCACGGGCAAGCCCAGTTTCCTCAAGCGTGCCGCCTGCTCCACCGGCGGATAGGCGCTTCCATTGGTGAAGACCACGAACGGTATGGCCGCCTTCCCCAGCGCAGTGAGTACCTCGATGGCCCCCGGCAGTACCTCGTAACCGGCGAGTGACCGGTCGCTGAGCAGCAAAGTGCCGTCGAGATCAAACAAGAATCCCTCGAGCGTGGGAAGCAAGACCGTCAGTCTGGCGCTGCCGTTGCACGGCTTTGGCATTCACGGACGCGGCCCGGGTAGCGGTGCGTCAGCGTGTCTGCGAAGTTCCATCTTAAAGCCTGGTTTCTGGATCGTTACTTGAGTGAGCTCGCGATGTTCCGCGAGCTGCTCCAGCAGATTGAGTACAGGTCTCATAGCGGGGTTGTAATGTCGTGGTGCGGGCGGCGCCGACATCATCGCATCCACCTGACTGGCGGGCATCGTGGCACGCAAAAGCAACTCCTCGTCGGACAAGCTTGCCCCGAGACGTTGCCTCAGTTCGGCCAGCGAAGCCATCGGCGCCTCCGCGCGCAGCTCGCGGGTGCGCGGCAGCGACTCAATTCGCGACATCACATTTGCATCGATCGGCCGGTTGGGTTTGCCAAAACGGCCGATCGCGTAACGAATTGCCTCGTCCGGTATTCGCTCGTAGCGTTCCCGAGTGGTGACATTCATTACCGCCTGCGTCAATAGAATCTGGGAGAACGGCGTCATGACGATGGGCCAACCAAGCTCTTCGCGCACGCGACCCAACTCTTGGATTACGGCTCGTTCCATATGCGCCAGGCGACTCTCGGCAAGGTGACGGCGCATTGTGCCCACCATCCCGCCCGGAAGCTGGTGTTGCAAATAACTGGCATCGAACGCCTGGGGACGGCCCACCGGAAGACCTTCGGCCTCAGCAAGTCGCGTGAAGTACTGCGCAACCCGGTTCAAGGCATCGTCGTTGACATCCACGCTGTGGCCCAGCGCACGTAAGTTGGCTACGACCCGCTCAGCGGGGGGATTGGACGTGCCATCCGCCGCCCCACCCGACGCACATTGCACTGCGCTCACTCCGTAGTCTGGCGCCTCCATGTAGACGTGTTCTGCGAGCCCGATGGTGCAGTGGGCATGCAGCTCCAGGGGCTTAGTGCCCAATACGGCCTTGACCGCGGGAATCAGGGACTGAGCCCGCTTTGCCGTCAATAGCCCTCCTGGATCTTTGATATACAGCGCGTCGATATCGGGGCAAGCGGCGAGCTTCCGCGCGGCCGCTACGTAATACGCATCGTCGTGTACCGGGCTCAACGTATACACAAGAGCCGCAATGACATATTCGCCACCGGTGGCCTTGACCGTTCGCGCGCAGGCGATGTTCGACTGCGCGTCGTTCATGGGATCGGCCAGGCAAAAGCGGCGGATGCCATTGCGTGCCAGGACCTGGAAGGCAAGCGCCATGACCTCGGGGTGTGCGGTCTCCCATGAAATGAAACGAAATCCGGTGGACATGAATTGCAGCGGGGTTCGGGGCATTGCAGCAGCCGTGAGACGGATACGCTCCCAGGGATCCTCCTTCTTGAAGCGAACCGCCACCCCCATATGCGTGGAGGTCGTGAAATCTATGGCTTTGTATCCGACCTCGTCCATGATTGGCGCCACGGTCAGTGTTCGCGCCGTGTCGATCCCGAGTGCCGCCCACAGACACTGGTTGCCGTCGCGGAGCGACGTTTCCACAACCTGCACCTTAGCCACCGTGTACTCCCGTCGCGCTAGAAGTCTGGCGCTGCAGAAGACGCACCACGAATCCTGTGTCAAACCCACCTGCCGCAAATTCATGGTCTGAAAGCACAAGCGCCTGAAATCGTAGGTTGCTGCGGACGCCGGTCAGGTGCGTCGCCTCGATGGCTTGGCTCAGCAGCGCCAGAGTGGCCGCACGATCAGGAGCATGAGCGATGACCTTACCCATCAATGAATCGTAGTATGGAGGAATCATCGACCCAGAAACGACATGTGTGTCGACGCGAATGCCCGGCCCCGAAGGCCAGCGAATCTCTTGCACCCGCCCGGGGCTGGGGCGGAAGTCATTGCTTGGGTCTTCCGCATTGATCCGGCACTCCATCGCGCACCCGTGCCAACGCGATATCATCCTGAGCGAGGCGCAGACCCTCACCGCCAGCAATGGCGATCTGTTCGGCGACAATGTCCACGCCGGTCACGGCCTCCGTGACCGGGTGCTCGACCTGAATACGGGCATTCATCTCCAGAAAATAGAACGCACCGCGCTCTCGGTCCACTAGGAATTCGACGGTACCCGCGCCGCGATACGCGAGGCGTTCTGCAAACCGCACAGCGCCATCGTGCAACGAAGCCCGCAGCGCTTTGGGAAGACCCGGAGCGGGAGTTTCCTCGATCAGTTTCTGAAACCGACGTTGCACTGAGCAGTCACGCTCGCCCAGATGCACAACCCGGCCCTGGCCGTCTCCGAGGACCTGTACTTCGATATGACGGGCACTGACCACGTACCGCTCCAGGTAGACTCGGGAATCCCCGAACGAAGCGCCGGCTTCGGCCGCCGCCAGCTCGAGAGCCTCCGGCAGATCCTCAATCCGGTCCACGCGCTTCATTCCGCGCCCTCCCCCTCCGCCAACTGCCTTGACCAAAAGCGGAAAGCCGATCGCCGCACTTGCCTCAACGGTCTCGCTTATCGAAGTGACGGTGCAGCCGGGCACCACCGGAACGTCGGCGGCCTCTGCTGCCGAGCGCGCCCGCCATTTATCTCCTGTCGCCTGGATTTGGGCGGCCGTCGGTCCGATAAACACGATGCCCTCGGCCTCGCACGAGCTTGCCAGCTCCGCGCGTTCAGCCAGAAAACCGTAGCCTGGGTGCAAGGCGTCCGACCCGGTGGCGAGCGCCGCATGTACGATCGCGTCAATCTTAAGATAGCTGTCGCTCGGACGTGAGGGACCTATGCAGATCGCGCGATCTGCAAGCCGGGCGGGCAGGCTGTCGCGGTCCGCCACGGATGTGGCAAGAACGGTCTCGATCCCTAGAGTTCGACAGGTTCGAATGATGCGCGCAGCGATCTCGCCGCGATTCGCGATGAAGATCCGGCGCAGCGCCATTTGGCTAGCCGACCTTGCGCACGCGCAACAAGGTCTGCCCGTATTCGACGAGCTCTCCGTCGGCAACCAATATCTCAGTCACCGTGCCGCGCACCCCTGAGCGCACGGTATTCATCAACTTCATCACTTCGATGATGCCTACAACTGTCTCCTCCTCGACCGGGGAGCCCACCTCTACGAACGGCGCAGCGCCCGGTTTCGGGGCCCGATAAAACGTGCCCAGGAGCGGTGCGGAAACCGGAAGCGCGTGGGCGTCACCTCCGGGCTCCTGCCTGGAGTCGGGTGACACCAACGCGGCGTCGCCGGAGACCGGTGCGTCGTCGACTCCAGTCGCGGGCGGAGTCGAGCCGGCCGTGGTCTTTGGACTAGCACCTCGTCTGATGCAGATCTTCGTACCGTCAAGCTCGAGCGTGAGCTCATCGAAACCCGATTGCTCGACAAGTCGCATTATCTCGGTCACTTCGGCGGCCGTTAGGCTCACGGTTTACCTCCAAAGATCGACATCACGTGCAGTCGAGGATCTGCCACGGCATGTGCTACTGGGACGGGGTCCTTGGACGACCACACAGTCTCAGGGCGACTTTGCAGCAGCAGTATTTCGCCGGTGTCCCGGTCGATGGCCCATTCGATATCTTGCGGCCGCCCATAATGTCGCTCGACACGCCGCGCGATATTTCGGAGCGCCTGCAGTTGCTCATCGTTCATGCACGGAACAGTCCGCCGATCCGCCGGCACCGGGACAGTCTCGGTCCCGCCTGCGGATTTCGGAATGTGCTGGATCAACTTTTCGGAAATATCGCGTACCGAGATATCGCCCGTGATCTTTCCCAGCACCCAGCGATCAGGAGTAACTTCACCGCCTACCACCGCAGAACCCAATCCCCAGGCACCTTCAATGGTCACGACCGAGCGATCGCCGGTCACGGGGCTGCGCGTAAACATGACCCCGGCAACCCTCGCGTTCACCATTTTCTGCACGACCACCGCCATGGCAACACCCGACTCCGGAATGGCCCGCGCGCGCCGGTACATCACCGATTCCACCGAATACAGGCTCGCCCAGCACGTGCGAACCCGTTGGAGCACCTGCGCAAGATCGGTGACCCAGAGAAAGGTGTCCTGTAGTCCGGCAAAACTCGCATCCGCCGCATCCTCGGTGGTAGCAGAGGAGCGGACCGCGACGGGCGAGCCGCCCGCTGCCGCGCCCAATGTCGCGTAGGCCGCGGAAATCTCGCGGTGCACCTGGACCGGCAGTGCCTCCGCTTCAATTCGTTCGCGCAGTTCCGAGCAGCAGGTACTCACCTCGGCCAGACCCAGGTCGGACAGCGACTCGACACGCGCTCGAAGCGCGCCTTTGCGCTCCAGCGACTCTATGAATCGCTCAAACGCCCGCGTCTTGACGACAAACCCAGGAGGCACCGCGATGCCAGCCCGCTGCAACTCCCCTAGGCTTCCGCCCTTGCCGCCGACCTGCGGCCGATCGTGCAGTCCGATATCGGCAAACCATCCTATGAGACCTGCCGATGTCATTCGTCGACTAGGAAAGAATCGTAACCACGCCGCGGCCGCCATCGACCCGGATGCGCTGTCCGTCTTTAATCCGGGAGGTGGCGTTTCCGGTCCCAACCACGGCGGGCATTCCGTACTCGCGGGCCACAATGGCAGCGTGGCTCATTGAACCGCCGATGTCCGAAACCGCACCCACGATGGTTTGGAAAATCGGAGCCCAGGTCGGGTTGGTGATCTGGCAGACCAGGATGTCGCCCTGCTTGAGCCGCGAAATTTCCTCGACCGACTTCACCACCCGGGCCGGCCCTTCCACCACGCCACTTGATGCTGCGAAGCCGCGCAGCTCATTGCTGCTCTTTGAGCTATCGGCGGACAGCCAGGCATCCAGGTTTTCGCGTGTAATGCCCCACAGCATGACGATCGCCGGATCATCGATGATCTCAGGCACAGGTCCAAGCGCCGGAGGTGTGGTGTGCTTGGCCCATTCGCCGATAGCCGCGCGCCGTTCGGCCACGATTGGCGGCCAATGCCCGGGGCCACGGGGCGCCGAACCGCTCGACCAGGAAGTCATAAGGTCGATGATCGCCATCTCGAGCTCATAATGAGTGAGATGAAAGACATCCTCGGCCGAAGCGAAGAAGCCGTTTGCGGCAAGTAGCGTGCCGAATTCGCGAATCTTGTTAAAGAAAAGGTTCGTGTACCAGTGTTCGCAGTAGAACTTGTGCCCCTCGACGTAAGGGAACACCCGATGGGCCAGGGTGATCATTTGATCGTAGGCGGAACGTTCCTCATCCGTATTCAGCAATTCGCGGTATCCCTCGATGAGTTCCTGGCGTTCAGCCTGGAGGCGCTTCATGGGGCGCTCAAGCGTCTCGCCCGCCTTGAGTCGTTTGATGTATTCCGGCAGGCAGGCGAAGGGCATCGACAGATCATCGTTCCACGCGCGATGGTAATGATAAAACCCATCCCCAACATTGATGTTGAACCAGGGGTGGCGCGACACTTCTAATTCGGCGAGCCATTCCGTTCCGCCCTTGCCCGCCGTACGCAGTGACGCGAGCACACTCTCTACGGATTTCTGCGGCTGGAATTTCTCATCGACGCCAAGCTCTACGGCCCGCCGCGCAAGACGGCGCAGCTCATCGTCAGGGCGGAATATCTCGGCATCCATGCCCGCTACCATGCGCGCAATCGTCTGGTCCGTAATTTCCGGAAACGCCTTCTTGCAGAATGCAAAAAAGGTAAGGTATGCGCCGTAGCCAAGCAACAGGAACTCGAAGTGGTGATGCCACATCCTGAAGTAGCCTTCGAGCGTCTTCTGGTAGATGTCCAGCAAATCGTGATTTGAGGCAATACCTCGCCCGCCGTGCACGTGTTCGAGAGGCTCGAACTCCGGCAGCTCTACTCTTGGCATGGCCTGGGCGCCCTCAATGAGCGTCATCATCTTCTTTCGCCATTGCTCGTAGAGCCTTTCCCAGTTGGCGTAGTAATAGAATGCGCGCTTCTGGAATTCCTCGGTACGACGCGCGATCTCCGCAGGATCAGTCACCGCGTTGCCGCCGATATAGACTCTGCCGTTAATGACGCGATAATCGATTCCCAGGGTGGTGGGCAAACAATGAACACGAGTGTTGGCGGCCCCGAGCGCGCAGTAAGCGGCCTCCGCCGTGACCATGTCGAATGTGGACATAGGTTCGGGGAAGTGCATCGAGTTATAGAACCAAAAACGGGTATCGTCCGCCTTTCCAAATTGCATCGTGTACGGATACGCCGCCTGTGCGCGTTCGGTTCCAGGGACGACCTTCAGCGAGCTCGGAAGTGGAAAACCGCTCGGCGTACTCATGACAGATCTCCTAATTCGCGCATTGGACAGCCGCTGTGCCCAGGCACGAAGCGGCCGATAGCGTTCGGCTCGGCTCCGGATTGCGTACAGCAACTTCGGAGGCCTATGTTCGCCCAGCGGACCGTAGGCACTCAAGGGGCGCACCAGCCCGCGCCGTCGGTTCCACCAAGGGTTACTGCCAGCCGCCGGGCCCGGGCGTTGGCGCAATTATCACTGCTACCTTACCCGGACTGAGGTACCGCGTCACTGTCGCAGAGACTCCTCAACCGGCGGTACCATGACGGGTGACCTCAGGAGGCCCGCGCAGCGTCGCGAAGGTATCCCCGCTTAGGTGATATCGAAATTGTCTCAGGAGAACCATTCAGATGCGGAACGTGCAGGGTAAAGTCGCCTTCATCACGGGGGGCGCGAGCGGGATCGGGTTGGGAATCGCCGAGGCGTTCATCGGTGCCGGTATGCGCGTGGTACTCGCCGACTTACGCCAGGATCATATTGATAGCGCGCTTGAGGGCTTTGAGCGCTTAGGGCATGCAAGAAATGCGCATGCGATCCGGCTGGACGTTACAGACCGCACCGCGATGAGCGCCGCGGCGGACGAGGCGCAGCGCGTGTTCGGCGAGGTGCAGGTTCTGGTCAACAACGCCGGAGTGGGAATTCAGGGGCCATTTACAGGAATCACCTTTGCCGATTGGGACTTCGGTCTCGGCGTGAACCTCGGTGGCGTCATTAACGGCCTGCAAACTTTTCTACCCCGTATCCGTGCCCACGGTCACGGAGGTCACGTTGTAAACACCGCCTCGCTTGCCGCGCTGGTACCGATGCCGGCTCAATTTGTCATCTATCAGGCGGCCAAGGCTGCCGTGGTAACCATTTCGGAGTGCATCAGGGCCGAACTGGCACGCGAGGACATTGGCGTCTCGGTACTGTGTCCAGGCCCGGTCAGAACCAATATCCACGAACTCAGCCGGAACCGGCCGGCACAATTCTCCGTTGGCGAGGCGTTTCGAGCTTCCGAAGAAGCCGGCGGAGCCCAGGTCCATTTCCCCAGCATGATGGAGCCCTCAGACGTCGGTACGTTGGTATTGCGCGCCGTGCTGAATGACCAGCTCTATGTCATCACCCACGGAGAATGGCGGACTGCAGCGGAAAATCGGCACGCGGCTCTGATCTCCGCGATGCCCGAGAAGTTGGATCCGGCGCTGGTGGCGATGCTCAAGGGGACCGGCCCCGGCACGGCCAGAAACTGAGTACACCGGGCTTTAGCCCGGAAATTCCCGGCCAGAGGCGATGTCGGCCCCAGCCCGCAGTGCCCGTAATTTCTTCCAGGTGACGGCAGGATCGATTTTTCCGTATCCCGCAAACGTCCCGAAGCCACAGTCCGTGCTGGCGATCACCCGCTCTCTGCCCACCAATGACGTGTAACGCTCAATTCGCTGGGCAACCAGTTCAGGGTGCTCAACGTAATTGGTACAGGAATCAATAAGTCCCGGGGCGAGCAGCTTGTCTTCAGGAATTTTCGTGTTCGCCCAGACTTTCCATTCGTGTTCGTGCCGTGGGTTGGCGGCCTCGAAAAGTATCGTCGCAGGTCGCGCCTTGAGGATCAGTTGAATTATGCGTTCCAGTGGGATGTCGCAATCGTGCGGGCCTTCATAGTTGCCCCAGCACACGTGCATGCGCATCTGCTGCGGTGCAATGTTGGCGGTCGCGGCATTGAGGGCTTCGATATGGGCGGCGGCCATGCTGAGAAACGACTCTTCGCTCAAATCCTGGAAGGCGGTATGGCGGGACATCGCCAAATCAGGACAGTCGAGCTGCAATTGGAGCCCGCTGGCTGCGATCGTCTCGTATTCGGGCCTCATGGCCGAAACCAAATCGGCCAGATAGGCATCGTGGCTCGGGTAAAAGGTATTGGACTGGAACGCCGCAATCAGGCCCGGGGATGCGGCATTCATGAAGGCCTGCGTTGTGCGACCCCCAATGGCCTGGCGAAGGCGGCGGACATCCTCGCGACAGGGTCCAGGATTGATCAGCCGCACCGGTCCCACGCAGCTTGCGCGCACAAACTCCTGCTCGCCCATCACGACGGCGAGTTTTCTTCTCAGCTCCGGGAGATTTGCCAGGTCGGCCGCCGGTTGGCGCCTTACGTTGCCGCCAAAGCCAGAGAGCCGCTCGGTCACGTAGGTCGAATATCCCACTTTGCCGAGCTCACCGTCACTGACAATGGATATGCCGGCCTGCAGCTGTTGGTCGACGGCCTCGTCCATGGCGGTCTGGATGCGGCGCTCCAATTCCGCGACATCGAACGCTTTGCCCTGATCTCGAGCCAGTAGGAGAGACGCCAGATCGTCGCCACGCGGCAAGCTGCCCACGTGTGTTGTTAGCATTCTGGGAGCCAATTTCCACTTGCCTTTTGTATGCAATACATACCATTATGCCGGGAGGAGAAAACTGAAATGGCACACCCCAAACCCACCGACGCACAGTCGCTTGAGTCGTTCCTCGCCTCGGCCGGCAATGTCGTCGAATTGCTTCGCAATCAGCAGGCCGGTCCCAATGTCTATCCGGGCGTGCCGGCAGAATATACGAATTGGCGCGACGAGCAGCGAGCCTGGCAACAAACCTGCGTGCTGTTCAATCAGTCCTATCACATGGCCGAGCTGATGGTCGAGGGTCCGGAGGCTTTCGCCTTTCTCAATGGGCTTGGTATCAACAGTTTCGAGGGATTCATACCCGATCGAGCCAAGCAATACGTTCCCTGCAGCCACGACGGGTACGTTATAGGTGATGGAATTCTGTTTTACCTAGCGGAAAACCAATTCAATCTCGTAGGTCGAGCACCGGCGCTCAACTGGGTGATGTTTCAGGCCCAATCAGGGAAGCACCGCGTCACTTGCACCTTTGATGAACGTACCGCGGCCCGCCCCGACCCGGAGAATCGCCGCCATTATCGGTACCAGCTGCAAGGGCCGAACGCCGCGAAGGTCGTAGAAACCGCCACCGGTCGCCCCGCTCCGGATCTCAAGTTCTTCCATATGTGCGCGATGGAGATTGCCGGCAAGAAGGTGCGCGCGCTGCGCCACGGCATGGCGGGCCAGCCGGGCTTCGAGCTGATGGGACCTTGGGCAGACAGCGCCGTGATTCACGCCGCGCTGGTTCAGGCAGGCAAGCAGCATGGAATGCGTCTCGTCGGTGGACGCTGTTATTCCTCTAATACGCTGGAATCAGGCTGGATCCCCTCCCCGCTCCCGGCGATATATACCGGTGAGCAAATGCGTCCATTCCGCGAGTGGCTCACGGTCAACCATTACGAAGCCAAGGCTTCCATTGGCGGCAGTTTCGTCTCGGACAATATCGAGGACTACTACCTCACGCCCTGGGACCTGGGATACGGCCCATTCGTCAAGTTTGATCATCAGTACATTGGACGCGACGCGCTGCAAAAAATGGCTGCCGGACCACACCGCAAGAAGGTAACCCTTGCGCTGGAGGATGTTTCGGTAACGGACGCCTTATTTACCCTGTTCGATAAGGGGCTGAGGGCGAAATTCATGGAGTTCCCGAGCGCCGTTTATTCCATGCACCCTTTTGATAGCGTGACAGTGGACGACAAGCTCGTTGGCCTGTCCACCTGGGTGGGGTACAGTTCGAATGAAGGCAAGATGCTGACTCTCGCCATTCTTGATGAGCAATACACCACGCCGGGCACTGAAGTCACGTTCGTATGGGGCGAGCCCGATGGTGGGACACGCAAACCCACGGTAGAGCGCCACAAGCAAGTGGAGATCAAGGCAATAGTCTCGCCAGTACCGTACTCGGCCGTAGCGCGCACGGCGTACGCCGACAGCTGGCGCAACAAAGAAGGCGCACCACGGAGCAAAGCATGAGCGAACTGGACGCACTTACCGCACGCGTTGAGAAATTGGAGCACGAGCTTGCCATTCAGCAAGACATCCACGAGATACGCCGTCTCCAATACACCTACGGGTATTTCATCGACAAATCCCAATACAACGAGGTGGTGGACCTATTCGCCGAGGATGGCGATGTCTGGTTTCTTGGGGGGATCTACAAGGGCAAAGCTGGTGTGCGTCGCTTGTACATTGAGCGTTTTCAGACGCAATTCACCCAGGGTCATAACGGACCACGCTACGGCTGGCTGCTTGATCATCCTCAATTGCAGATGGTCATCGATGTTGCGCCTGATCGGACCACCGCGAAGCTGCGCGGTCGGTCCATGATGCAGGCCGGCCTGCACGAGTCCGCCAAGGGGGAACCGCGAGCCTGGTGGGAAGGCGGGATCTATGAGAATGATTTTGTCCGGGATCGCGGTATTTGGAAGATCAAGGCGCTGCGTTATTTCCCGTTCTGGCACGGAAGCTTTGATGAAGGCTGGCCAAAAACGCGCATTGATTTCATCCCGATGTCGAAGACCCTGTTCCCAGCCGATCCGCTCGGCCCGGATGCGCTGATACAACCGCAGCCGCGGCTCTGGCCTGCCACCGACACGGTGGCGTTCCACTATCCTCATCCCGTCACCGGCAAGCCCATAATTCTTGATAACTCTCGAGCGCGTGAGGGCTTCAAAGATGCGTGAAGCCATTGAGCTTCGCGCCAAGATTGAAATCGCCGAACTGATCACGCGCTACGCAATTCTCAACGATTCCGGAGAATGGGAGGCGGTCGCGCAGATGTATGCCGAACAGGGCAGGATGAGCCGGCCGACGGCGCCGGACGAATTTGTTGTAGGTAGGGCTGCGATTCTGGCGGCCTTCAAGGCCCGTCCGCGGCGCGCCACGCGACACATCGTTGCCAACGTGATTGTGAGTTTGCAGGACGACACAATCGCCAGTGCAACCAGCCAGATTCTGCTGTACATCGGAAGCGTGGCGCCGGAGGGTGGTTTGCCCCTGCCCCCGGTGGCCGTGCCATTGATTGGCACCTTTCGCGACCAGCTCGTCAGGAGCGATCAGGGCTGGAGATTTACAGAGCGTCGCGGCAGTTTGGATTTCCGCGCCTAGATTTGGAAACCGTCGTGAGCCCCGCCAGCGCCGAAATTCTTTCCACCATTGATTATCTGGTTCCGACGTCGCTAATCAATCGGCGATTCTGGGCGCCGGGCAAGGAATACAACACGGGTCGCTACGCGCCCTACCCGATGACGATCCGCAACGCCAGGCTTGCCGAGCCCTTCACGCTCGACGCAAATGGTTTCTGCCTTGGCCGATACGCTTCAGATATCACCGACTGGGAACACAATTACAGCCCACAGAGCGAGTATGCCACGCAGGTTTGCGAGATCGCCCGCTCCATGAGCGGCGCGGACCTTGTGCTGACCATGGGGGGCATGGTGCGCAGTTCCGGAGTCACCAGCGCCACCGTTCAGCCTCCCGCGGCTGAGGCTCATGTCGATTTTACCCAGGCCAGCGCGGAGCGCATTGCGCAGCGGATGTACGGCCAGGCGCAGTCCTCAAGGCCCGGGCTATTCCCGATTCATTGCTTTCAGTCTTTGGCGTGCGCTCTCGCCGGCGCCGCAAGACATGCCGCTGGCGCTTTGCGACGGTCGGTCAGTTCGCGATGATGAAGGCACACGCAATACAAAGTGGACGTAGCGGAAATTCCCAGTGGCCAGGCCCTGCTCGCGCCCATCGAGGGCGAGGAAGCTATGACCGCGGCGACGATTTTCCATTATTCGCCGGACCATCGTTGGTGGTACTTCCCCGACATGACTCCCGATGAGGTGCTCTTTATCAAGCTGTACGATTCTCAGGCACGACCTCGCCTGGCGCTGTCCGCACACGGCGTTTCGCGACACGACCCGACCGGACGCCCGGCGAACGACGCTCGATGGAGTTTCGGGGCATCGCGTACTACACATCGAAGAATTGAAACGCATCGCCAGGCAATTTGGGCGCAAGCGCGAGTTGCTGGCGCGGAGCAGCAGCCCTCTGCCGGACGGCCAATTGCGCGTTTGCTATCGCGCCGCAGCCAATTCGCCGGCGCTGACCCACCAGCCGTGGACCTGCGGACGCTGCCGTTTCGGAATGGCTATTTTCGCGATGGGTCCGGCCCCTACATTGCCGGCATCAAATATCCACGCCGCATGTTCGAATTCCGACTCCCCAGTCTGCCGATCGACCATCGCCAGTAGCCAGCCCTCATGCTTCGGGCGGGATGCTGGCACGAGCACGGGTTCGCTTATGCAGTGCCCGGGCGGAAGAGCGAAAGCCTGCAACGGCTCGCCGGTAAAATCGACCCGCAGCAGCATATTGAACATGGCATACACGGGCCCTCCCATGACGGGAGGTCCTTGCATGTCTGGGTTCATGGTCAACATCCACCCGTGAGTATATGGACGGCCCTGTGAGGAGGCCGGAATGACCGGGAAATCACCGGGAGGTCCGATGACTGTTTCCGTGACGGCGTCGCTTCCGTCGCTTAGGTCGATGCTCCAGCGTGCCAGGCGACTGCCGCCCTCGCCGGGCGCCACGTTTATGCCCGAGGTTCTCTGAATAAACGGTAAGCCATTCACATTGGACAGGCATTGATCGAATTGAATGCGGCCTTCCGCGTCCTCAAAGGCATTCATCATGTGATAGCAAGAAACGCCCTTGGGTCCTCGAAACCATCGCATTTCCGATACCGAACCGTATCTGGGCATCACCCCTACCCAGCTATCCCGGGTCATTTCGTGCAGCCAGTGATCGCCACCGGCCTGGAGCCGCGCCAGATCAGCAGGTCGTTGGATAGATCGGGAAACAACGCGATAATTTTCAGTGATCGCAAAGTCGTGCATCAGCGCACAATAAGGCGCGTCGAACCACTGCTCCCGCACCAGTGTGCCCGCCTTATCCGCAATGCAGTATGCGACCTTGGTCGAGGCCGGACCGTCGGCCTCGTATCCATAAAAGAACAGCTCGCCGGTTTTCGAATCGATCCTCACGTGCGCGGTCATGGTTTCGGACCGCAGCTTGCCGTCAAAATCGTAACGGCCAATGGTCTCGAGGGTGTGCGGGTTGACGCGATACGGAAGCCCGTCCTCCTTGGTCATCAATAGGCGGCCGGCGTGCCAGACCGGAGTGGTATTTGCCAGCGTGCGGTCCAAGCCCGCAGCTTCGGGTGTGTCTGTAAAACGGTTGCGGTATTTGCCGAACAGCGAGCGGCCCGCCGCGACCTCCGCCTCGTGGCGTTGCGTTTGCACAAAGCGCATGGCAAAGCTCGCTCGTCCGGCGGCAATACGCAAAACGGAAACCATGCCGTCGCCAGACAGCGTGGCGGCACTGTCCTCCATGTAGGGCGCGAAGGCGGGATCGGGGGTGGCGCGGAAGAAACTCCCCTCGATATCGCTGGGAATCCTCCCTTCAACCGTAAGCGAGTCCAGATCGTATTCGGCGCCTACGGGCGTGTTCAAACCGGTGTAGTCGGGGGTTGCGGGAAATTTTTGCATGAGATCCTGAAATTCACTCGATGGTGTGCGGTCATGATGCTCGCGCCTCTCGTAGCTCGCAAGCGCCGCTCATTCAAACCACATGGCGATGGCGCGCATCTCGATGCTCACGCGTGGGGCGCCGCCCGAGCACGCACAATGGATTGTTAAACGCCACATGAGGAACGCAGTGCGCGAAACGGCGGTCGCTGTCGTTGGTCTTAAATACCAGCGCCTCGTCATGATGCATGTCCGGGAACCAGTGCCATCGGTGCGTAGGACGATGCGCCACAACAATTCCCTCGAACGACCATTCCGGCTTGCCCGGTGTGTCAAATATGGCATCGGCCGGTATCAGCTCCTCGCCGTCGACACTTCGTGCATCGCACACGGTAAGTGGGACATCCTGGGGCGGCGCGGACAAGGCGCGCCATATGTTGAAATGGATAAAGCGAGCGAGTTTTTTCCCGTCCGGCGCCGCCCTGTGCGCAAACGCCGCGGCCGTTGCATCACTCACATCGACGTGCGCGAAGCGCGCCGGCCGTGAATTATCAAGTGCGCCCGATTGTGCCGATCCTTCGCTGAAGCGAAGTATTCCGGGACTGTTGACGACCACATGATCGGCCCCCGACAGTTGAGAAATCAGCTCTACGATCTCCGGGCGGTAAGTTTTATCGACCTCGTCCCGATTGCGGAAATCAGCGACGGCACTGCGATGTTCCAGGAGCGTGAAGCCCGCCTGATCGAGTGTCGTTGGCCAGGATCCTCGCATCGGTGATTTGCATCTCCATGGCCTCGACCGGCAGCACATTGCGGGTGACGTCATTGGCGTAGTAACGCGGCCGGCGGACGCTGGTGCCCGCATAGGCAATGGATGCGCGTACGTTCATGGGAGCGGCAGGTGACATGGCGGCCAATGTGACCCTAAACTGCAGCCCAGTATACGAGAAGGACTTCCTAGATGACAGACGCCACAGAAACCACCACCGTCACCTACCAGGTCCACGACGGCATCGCGTGGGTCAAATTCAACCGTCCCGAGAAGCGCAACTGCATGAGCCCGAAGCTCAATCGACAGATGTTGAGGGTACTGAATGAATTGGAATTTCGGGATGACGTCGGCGTGCTGGTGCTGACCGGCGAGGGTAGCGCGTGGTCGGCAGGGCATGGATCTGAAGGAATACTTCCGGGAGACAGAAGCTCTGGGAATTCGCGGCGTGCGCCACGCCCAGCGCGAGGCTTACGCGTGGTGGGAGCGCTTGCGCTGGTATCAAAAAGTGACCATTGCCATGGTGAATGGCTGGTGCTTTGGCGGCGGCTATGGCCCGCTGTTCGCCTGCGACCTCGCGTATTGCGACGACGATGCGCAATTCGGGCTCTCCGAGATCAACTGGGGAATTCTGCCCGGCGGAGGCGCCACGAAAGTAGCCGTGGAACTGATGCCCATGCGCAAGGCCATGTACCACGCGTTGCTCGGCGAGAATCTGACCGGCAAGCAAGCCGAAGCCGCCGGGCTGGTCAACGAATCGGTGCCTGGCAGCCAGCTCGAGGCCCGGGTCACCGAGATCGCCGGGAAGCTGCTCAAGAAGAATCTGGAATCCCTCAAAGCCACGAAGGATGCCGTACGGCGAGTGCGCGAAATGACCTACGACAATGCCGAGGACTATCTAATTCGGGCCCAAGAGGCTCTGAACTGGCATGACAAATCGGACGGACGCCACGCAGGGCATGCACCAGTTTCTCGACGAAAAGGCCTACAAGCCCGGTCTCGGCGAATACGACAAGTCCAAAAAATCCCCCTGACATGGTGCTGTTCGACCCTGTCGCGACGTACGCCCTGGCCAATCCCCACGGCCAGGCGGTTGTCGATCTCGAAGCAAGGCAGTGCTGGACTTATTCGGAACTGCATCTCATCATTGATAGGCTCGCCGACTGGCTCGTGGGTGAATTTGGCCCGAACAGTGGCGTGCGAGTGGCGACCCTCGCCAAGAACTGCGCGCAGATGCTGGTGCTGCAAATCGCAGGAACTCGGGCCGGCATCGATCTTTGTGCCGTTCAACTGGCGTCTGGCGCCGGCGGAAATCGAAGCACTGGCCGCCGATGCTCAGCCCCATCTAATATTTCACGATCCGGAGTTCACGCCTCCCGCCGCAAGTGCCGCGTTCGCTGCCGATTGACGGGATGTTCGGGCTTGGCAGCGCTGGCGCACGTCCGCCCCCTGAGGCGCGGCGCCCGATTGATGCCGTGGCGCACCCTACTCTATACCTCCGGCACCAGCGGACGTCCCAAGGGCGTCATGCTTTCTGAAGCCAATGCCTTTTGGGGGTGCGCCAATTTCATTTACGGCAACGACGTCACCATGCACAGCGTCTTTCTGTGCGATATGCCGCTCTTTCACACGGCAGGACTGTACGCCGCGACGCGCGTGCCTATCCAGGCCGGCGGTTGCGTGCTCATCTCTAAGGGCTTTGATCCGCAGATTACGCTGCAGCGATTGTCCGATCCCGTTTTGAAAGTCACACATTATTTCTCGGTGCCACAAATGGCTGCCAAACTCTGGAACCAGCCAGGATTTAAGCCCGAACTTCTGCAACACCTGGTCGGGTGGGCGATCGGTGGCGCGCCCAATCCCAAGGCGCAGACAGAACGCTTCGTGAATGCCGGCATCAAGATTACCGAAGGCTTCGGAATGTCGGAAACCGGATCCAACTTCGGCATGCCCACTCATGACCTCCAGACACTCTGCAAAAAGGCCGGCAGCTGTGGCCTTCCGTTCATGACGATCGAAACGAAGATCGTGGACGATCACGGGCAAGAGGTACCGAAGGGACAGGTGGGTGAACTGTGGCTTCGTGGACCTTGTATTGCCAGTGGCTACTGGAACCAGCCGGAAACCACTGCCAAGGCGTTCCGCGACGGTTGGTTTATTACGGGCGATGCGGCAAGGGTCGACGAGGACGGTTTCTACTACATCGTTGATCGAAAGAAGGACATGTACATCTCAGGGGGCGAGAATGTCTATCCGGCAGAAGTCGAGGCGGTCCTCGCGGAGCTTTCCCAGGTCGGTGAGTGCGCCGTAGTTGGAGTGCCAGACGAGCGCTGGGGTGAGGTGGGCCGGGTTTATGTTATTCCCGTGCCGGGACGGCAAATCACAACGCAGGAACTGATCGAACATTGCGCAAAGCGGCTGGCCAAGTTCAAGGTACCCAAGAGCGCGATGGTCACTGATTCGCTCCCGCGAACGGCTTCCGGGAAAGTGCAGAAGCATCTGCTCAGGCAGCGTGCGCTCGAGGAGCTGACGGCGGCCTCGTAGAGGCGCCCTGCCCTCCCAGGCCAGCGCGGCGCTATTCCGCGCTGCGGTCGTTCAGGGCCATCAACGCAAACGCGGCGACCAGCGAGCCTGCCGCCATGACCAATGAGACTGTCTGCAGGCCGAGCCCCGATTGGAAAAGGTATCCGGCCAGTACCGGCGCGAGCGCCGCTCCTCCGCGCCCGACTCCTACGGCAAATCCGGTGCCCGTCGCGCGCACGTGCGTGGGGAATACCCGAGCGAATAATGAATAGAATCCGACAATCGCGGAATTCGAGAACAGGCACGCAATCCCGACGCGCCATGACAGCGAGGTAAGATCAGCGGCCCCATGCCCGAACCACACGATTACCCCTGATCCTAAAACCAGCGTTATTAACGTCAGCCTCTTCAGACCGATCCGAGCGGCGATCAGACCGAATATGGCTCCGCCGGTGACCCCGCCCACGTTCGCCCAGGTCAAAACAGCGGCGGCGGATTTAGGGGAAAACCCCATATCCACGACGATTTTCGGCACCCATTTGAGAATGTAATAGAAGCTTGTGACATGCGCGAAATATGCGCAAGTAATGACAATCGTCGTCATGAGCAGTCCGGGCTTGAAGATATCAGCGAGCGATCGCGTGGCCTCGCTCGAAGATGACTTTTCCAGGCCCGCCGCCGGCCCGTGTCCGAAGCGCGCCAGAACGCGATTGATTTTTTGCAATGCGCCAGGCGGCCGGGCGCGATCAAGAAACGCGATTGATTCAGGAACGAGCAGCCATACCAGCGGAATGAACGCGGTTGTTGCCCAAGCACCAAACATGAAGACCTCGCGCCACGTTCCACCGCCCAACAGGCCTTGGACCACAGTTCCGCCGACTACACCGCCAAGCGGATAGCCGATGACCATCAGCGCCATTGCGAGGCTCCGCCACCGCTGACTGGAGCACTCGGCGGCAGTGGCGTTGATCGCGGCCAACATGCCGCCAATGCCAACGCCGGTCAGCAGGCGAAAAACCAACAGGGTAACCATGTCGTGCGCGTGCGCTGCGCCAAACATTCCGATCGCCATTGCAATCAGGCAACCCAGTATTGTCGGCCTACGTCCGATCTTGTCAGCCACCCCACCGAGCAACACCGAACCGATCGCCATGCCGAGCAATTCAGTCGAAAGCACCCAGCCCAGGGCGGCTCTATCTATCCCCCATTCCTTAGCGATTCCGGGGGCGGCAAAGCTGATGGACAGGACGTCGAAACCGTCCATGGCATTTAATCCGACGGTGACCATTACCGCCGCCCATTGCCAGAAACGCATGACCCCGTTATTAATAATTGTTTTTGGGTCGCTGGACATATTCCGTTCGTCGCTGCGCGAAAACTTACTCGTGGATTTGTGTGAGCAATTGGATCAGTGTGCTCACTTCTTTGTCCGTAAAGCGCGATTTTAGCCAGTGTTCATGCTGCTGAATGGCGGCCTTGGCAGTGACCAGCGCCTTGCGCCCGGCGGCGGTCAAATTCAGGGTTTGCTTTCGGCCGTCGCTGCGCGAGCGCCCTCGCACCAGATAACCGCGGGCCTCCAGCCGATTGACGATGGCCATCGTTGTAGCCCGATCCATCCGCATCCGCTGGGCGAGATTGGTCTGGGCAATATCCGGATGGTCATCAATCAGCCAAAGGACCGAAACCTGTTTCTGCGTCAAATCCAGGTGCAGCAAAACTCTCGGAGAAATGGCGATATACGGCCCCATGCGCCAGCCGGATATGAAAACCGACGATATTGCGGATTTCTCCGATATCCTCGTCACCCGCCACGTGCGGCGTGGTGATCGCGAGCGTTTCTTTTGGCCTTGACATCCAGTCCCCTATAATCGTCAGTATAGCTTACAAATTAATTCCAGCGGGCAACGCCATGGCCAACTTTCCTGATTCGGCGAGCTTTACGGGCTTCAACACACCCTCCCGGATTGAGGCCGACGCATTTAACCTGGTCCACCAAGGCACCATACCCGCCGAACTCAACGGCGCGTTTTATCGGGTGCAGCCCGACCCTCAGTTTCCGCCGAGACTCGGAGACGACATCGCCTTCAATGGCGATGGCATGATAACTCGGTTCCACATTCACGACGGCCAGTGCGATTTCAGGCAGCGCTGGGCACGGACTGACAAATGGAAGCTGGAAAATACTGCGGGCCATGCGCTTTTTGGCGCTTATCGCAATCCGCTCGGCGATGACGAATCCGTCAAGGGCAAAATCCGCGGCACCGCCAATACCAATGCCTGGATCTACAACGGCAAGCTCTACGCGTTAAAGGAGGACTCTCCCGCACTGATCATGAACGCCTCAACGATGGCCACCGAGGGCTACACGTGGTTTAACGGCAAGATGACCGGCCAGACATTCACGGCCCATCCGAAGGTTGACCCGCGTACCGGCAACATGATCGCCTTTGGCTACGCCTCATCGGGGCTGTGCACGGATGACTGCACGCTCTATGAGGTAACCCCGGCGGGCGAGCTGGTGCGTGAATTCTGGTTCAAGATTCCCTACTACTGCATGATGCACGACTTCGCAATCACGGAGGACTACGCGCTCTTCCACGTCGTGCCCTCTATCGGAAGCTGGGAGAGACTGAGGCAGGGGCTCCCGCACTTCGGCTTCGACACGTCCTTGCCGGTCTATTTGGGAGTGGTGCCACGCCGAACGGCGGCTACGCCGCGGGACATTCGGTGGTTTAAGCGTGGTAATTGCTTTGCAAGCCATGTACTGAACGCCTACCAGGAAGGGACGACGATCCATTTCGATACCGCCGAAGCCAAGAACAACATGTTCCCTTTCTTCCCGGATGTCGGCGGCGCGCCATTCAACGGCCAGGAGGCCATGAGTTACTTATCGCGCTGGAGCGTGGACATGAGCGCGAGCTCAGAGCAGTTCAAGAACATCGAGCGGCTGACACAAACGGCCGCCGAGTTTCCGCGAATTGATGATCGGTTCGCCGGCCTCCCCTATCGCCACGGTTGGCTGCTCGAGATGGACATGCGCCGCCCCATCGAGTTGCGCGGCGGCAGCGCCGGCGGACTGCTGATGAACTGCCTATTCCACAAGGATCTTGTCACCGGCGAGGAACAGCACTGGTGGTGCGGGCCGGTATCGAGCCTTCAGGAAGCCTGCTTCATTCCGCGCAGCAAGACCGCTCCGGAGGGAGATGGCTGGATCGTGCAGATTTGTAACCGCCTCGAAGAGCATCGCAGCGACCTGCTTCTCTTTGATGCGCTGCATATCGCCAAGGGGCCGATCGCCACGATAAACATACCTATTCGAATGCGTTTCGGACTCCACGGCAATTGGGCCGATGCAGCGGAGATTGGTCTCGCCGCCTAGCCATTGACGGGTTCACGCCACGCCCGTGCTTAAATGGGTTCTCCACCGGCGCGGGCACGCGAAATCATGCTCGATTCGTCACGGATCACGCGACGCGCGAGCACCAAAAGCATCACCACTATCAGTGGCGCGACCCAATTGATCGAAAGTATCGCCTTGGCCAAGTTGCCTCCGGTAGCATCGGCGATCATCCCCACCACAAAGGGCCCGATACCTAGGCCAAGGATCGTGGAGGCAATGATATAGGCGCTGGATGTGATTCCGCGCATTCGCGGGAGCACTTGCTCGAACATTACCGCGTACAGCGGCGGAAGCCACGCGGTAAGCACAAGACTGTAGAGCACAAAGCGCGCGTAAAAACTCGGCGGGCTGGCGGCACCATAGACCCAGATGGCGATCAGAGGGGAAAACCCCAATGCTATCAGCGTGACATAGACCCGGCCGACGCCCGGAAAACGCACGTGAACGCGATCCGACAACGGGCCCGCGATCATTGGGCCAATGACGCCCATGACGGTAGCCAAAACCCCGAACTGGAGCCCAGTGACCGTCGGCGACAATCCGTAGTGTTTCATCAGAAACGAGGGCGTGAACCCCATGATTCCATAGTTGATCATGGTCTGCAGTGAACCGATCGCAATGCACAACAATAATGCGGGAGAACTCGTGATCACCACATACGCTGGCCGGTCCGCGTACTTAAGGTTCTGCAGGAAGTTAAAGATCACAAACAATCCGAAGCCCACCACGGCCCATTGCAGTGCGTGTGGATTTACGGTCAAGGAGCCAAAATGCAGCGCCGGCCGAGGCGAGAAGGTTCCGGTAATCCGGGTCAAAGACACCATGAATATGATCAACAGTGCCGCTACCAGCCCATTCCACAACCAGTCCTTCGCACTGGCGCGCCGCTTGGCTAAAGCGAGCCAATTGCTCACCGGGGTCACCGCGCCGAGCACGTCTAGGCTGGCGCGAAACGGGTGCGGATCGTGCGCCGATGCAATGCCGTCCAATCGGCCTCGCTTGGGCTCAGCCATTCGCAACAGCAACGCGGCAAGCAGAAAGCCCGGGAGCGCGGCCACCAAGAAGGCAAACTGCCAACCGCGCAATCCCAGTGGCGCCTGCTGCGCCAAATAGTGGCGATCCCACCAGTCCGCCGCCACGCCTCCCAAAATCAATGAACAACCCAAGCCAATGGCGATCGCCGCGGCAACCACTGCCATCGCAATTCCTCGCCTCGCTTTTGGGAAATGATCAAAGATCAGGGAGTAGCCGGCGGGATAGACCGCACCCTCGCCGATGCCAACGCCCAGGCGGGACAAAGCGAGCACCGCAAATCCATTGGCAAACGCCGCGGCCCCAGTCGCTATGGACCAAAACCCTATCGCCAGACCCAACAGGCGGGTCCGGATCCAACCATCGGCCAAGCGACCCAGCGGAAGCGAGAACAGCGCGTAAAACAACGCGAACACGGTGCCGTACAACAGGCCCATTTCCGCATCCCCAATGTGCAGGTCGGCTTTGATACGGGGTGCGAGGATGGCAAGGATATTGCGGTCGAGCAGGCTCATGGCATTTGCCAGCGCGACCAGGATCAGCGCGTACCAGGAGGCTCGGCTTATGGGCCGCTCGCTCACAATTTGAACCAGCGCTCAGCGTTGGTCTGCATCAGTTTCTTTTTCACCGCCAGAGGAACGTCGAGCAGATCGTGGGTGCGCACCTCGTCGGGCTCGAACTGGTAGGGATAGTCCATCGCGTACATCACGCGATCTTCGCCCAAAACTTCCTGAGAAAACTTGATGGCCGGCGCCCACGCCACACCGCTGGTGGTGATGAGCACATTCGAGCGCAGGTATTCGGTTATGGTCTTCTTTATTGGTCTCATGCGCGCGTATCGCTGCGAACGAACGCAGGCCTTGTGCATGTATTCGATCCGGTACAGCCAGAACGGCAAGGCCTCTCCCATATGACCAACCATGATTTGCAGACTTGGATATCGGTCGAAGATGCCTGTAACGATCAGGCGCAGCAAATGCATTCCGGTGTCGACGCCAAAACCAAATATGGCTCCATCCAGTCCCGCCTCCACCATCGGCCCGATCATGGAATCAGGCGGCGAAGAAGGATGGATATAAAGCGGTTGACCGGTTTCAGCGAGCGCGCGAAAGATAGGATCGAACTTCTCTTCATCGAGGTATTCGCCCTGCGTATGGCTGTTGATTTGTACGCCCTTAAATCCCAAGCTCCGCGCGCCGCGCACGATTTCGCTTGCCGACCATGTCGGGTCCTGCGGGGCAACTGTTGTCATGCCGACATAGCGATCGGGATGAAGAGAGACGTGCTCCGCCAACAGATCATTGGCGCGCTGTGCGATGCCCTTGGCCTCTTTCAAATCGAGTATCGGCTGCGCGCCAGGCGCCGTAAGCGCCAGAACCGCCTTGTCAATGCCCGTGGCATCCATATTGCGGATCCGCCGCTCTCCCAGATCCAGCAATCCCTCGAGAACCTGTGTGGCACGCGCGGAGGTGCTCTGTCCGTAGAAGCCCCAAAGCGA
The DNA here is from genome assembly GCA_963795685.1 of uncultured Gammaproteobacteria bacterium. Lineage (GTDB taxonomy): Bacteria > Pseudomonadota > Gammaproteobacteria > Steroidobacterales > Steroidobacteraceae > FEN-1191. Next base: position 79,515 of record CAWCJE010000013.1, on the reverse strand, counting down.
TACCAAACCCCGATCCGCAGTGCCATTTTTCACCATTCGCAGGTAAGCATCGACTTGCTCGCGCGTAGCGAACGCCTCTTCAGTAGCGATGCGCAGGTACCCGCGGTCTCCGCCGGTCTTGAGTTCGTGCGTCATGGACTATCCTTCGTGAACGGCCTTAAGAACCATGCAAGCCATAACCCCTTCCGGGCCATTCTCATGGCCATGGCCTGACCATTTGACGCCACCAAAGGGAGCATCAGGCCCTCCAAGCGTGGTCGTGTTGATGCAGAACATCCCGCTCTCGACTTCGCGGGCCAAGCGCTTTTGTCGCTTAGCGTCGTTAGTCCAACTGTAGGCTGCTAATCCGAAAGGAAGTCGGTTGGCCTCGGCGATCATCTCATTCTCGGTACTGTAACAATTGATCATCGCCACTGGGCCGAAGGGCTCCTCGATCATGATGTCCGCCGTCGGAGGCACCTCGGACAATACGGACGGTCTGTAGCCAAACCCCCTTTCACCGACGCGTTCGCCGCCGGTGTGTAACTTGGCACCTGCCGCGACCGCGCTCTTGATCAGTCGGTCCATTGCGGCAGGACGCCGTGGGTTCGCCATGGGGCCCATTTGCATGCTTTCATCCAAGCCACTGCCCACCCGTAAGGACTCGGCGCGCTCAACAAAGCCGTCACGAAACCGTGTGAATACGCCGGCCTGCACAATAAAGCGCGTGGGCGAGACGCACACTTGGCCCGCATTTCGAAACTTCGAGGCCACCATGCTCCCCAGTACTTGATCGACGTCAACATCGTCGAATACCAATACCGCTCCGTGGCCGCCCAATTCCATCGTTGTACGCTTACAATCGTCCGCCGCCAGCTTCATCAGATGCCGGCCCACGATCGTCGAACCGGTAAAGCTGAGTTTTCGGATCACCGGCGAGCCCAGCAGGTGCCGTCGAAACCTCGTCCGGGACACCGAACACGGCCTGCCCGGCTTCCTTGGGCAACCCGGCGTCAAGCAAGCATTGCAGCACGGCCAGTGCCGAGCCTGGAGTTTCCTCGGCCGCCTTGAGAATCACCGAGCAGCCTGCTGCAATCGGGGCACCGAGCTTACGGCCGGGGTTCCCGATCGGAAAATTCCAAGGTGCAATGGCGGCCACCGGCCCTACAGGCTCGTACGTTACCGTTGAGCGCATACCGGCCGGGCGCACCAATTGTCGGCCATAAACCCGATCGCACTCGCCGGCAAAAAACTCAAAGAGAGCCACATTCATCTGCACTTCAATTCGGGATTCGGCGAGTGTCTTGCCCTCCTCCAGTGTCGCGATACGAGCAATTTTCTCCTTGCGCTCTGCCATCAGGCGCGCGGCGCCGGAGAGCACGGCCGCTCGCTGCTGCGGGCTGACGTCGCGCCATATGTGGAAGCCCCGCTGGGCGGCCCGCAGTGCGCGGTCAAGATCTGCTGCATCGGCCAGCGGCAGCAAACCCAGCGTCTCGCCCGTTGCGGGATTGACCACAGCGTGCGTGCGACGGCTACCGGCGGGTATACGCTCCCCGTCGATGAGCATGTGAAGTTCGGGATAGCTCATGCGCGGCCTGCGCGCTCCAAAGCCTCAAGCCGCTCCACCTCTCTCCCATAAGGCTTGATTCCTCGGGAGATGCTGTAGGCCGCCAGTGGCATGAGCACTGAGGCGGTCAGAACTATCGACTTCCAAAGATCGGCGTCCGAATGAAACACGCGCTGCGTGACCGAGCCAATGAGCTGGCCACCCATCGCCCCGAACACTATGAACATGAACAGATAAATGGCCGTGACCTGTCCGCGCATTGCGTTGGGCGTAATGCGCTGGATGGCAGCATTTTGCGGCACAGCGGACGCCAGGCCGCACATACTGACCACGCCCAGGAATACCAGCGCAAGACCTCCGGAAGGCATTAACGGCGCTGCGATCTCGAACGGAGTTGCGATCGTGAACAGTATGGTCGCCGCCCGCACGTTGGCGTCCTTGTAGCGCTTGGAAAGCCACTCGACAAACACCGTACCCAACGCCGCTCCGAGCAATGAGGAAACCAGGAACATGAGACCGAGCCATTTTCCGATCTGCGCCTCATTCCAGCCGTAAGTCCTGATCATGAAGGGCGCGAACCACGCCTGCACTCCAAGCGATTGCGTAGCACTGAAGGCCAAACCGATAAACAGTGGCAAATAAGTGGTCTTGCGCGCTCCGATCTCGCGCAATACCGACATAACCGGAAGCGCCTTGCCCTGGGCTGAGGCACCGCGTCGCGCCGGCTCCTTGGCCAGCAACAGCAGCACTGCGATCACCAATCCCGGCGCACCAACCATCATCAGGATCCACTGCCAGCCGTGAATGGTCAGCCCGTTCCAGTGGCCCACCGGCCAGGCGGAGGCCATTCCGATCAGCTGCCCGCCAAAAAAAATGCCCAGCGCTCCTCCACCAATAAAGCCAAGCTGCAGAAACCCGATTGCGCGCGGCAATTTGAGCGGCGGGAAGTAATCGGCCAGCATGGAATACGCGCCCGGCGCGTGGGCCGATCCGCCCGCACCCACGAGCATGCGGCTGCTGAAAAGCTGCTTGAAGCTCTGCGCCAAACCGCCCAGCGCGGTAATCCCACCTATCGCGGCAATCCCGCAGGCCAGCACTATCTTGCGAGGATAGATATCAACCAGCCTCGCCATTGGAATACCGACCAGTACGTAGAAGATGACGTTGGCCGGGCCGATCAGAAACCCCAGCTCCTCGTCACTCAGATTGAAGTCCACCTTGATTCGCTGGGCCATCAGATTAAACACGCCGGCGTCGAAGAAATTGAGCATGGTCGCCAATATGATGACCGCCAGACCGTAGTACGCGGCACCACGCGAAGGCCACGGTTGCGTGTCGTGACTTGCGGTGGCCACGGGCGCGGCCGACCCAGAGTTTCCCCCTGCCATACTCGTTCTCCTTTGTCGTTCTGGCTTTACAATTAGCAGATTGTATGTGTTAGATACAAGAAGGAAAGAACTCAATGCAGAATTTGCCCGGAAAGACGGCGTTTGTGACCGGCGGCGCGAGCGGCATCGGGCTTGGCATCGCCAAGGCACTGCTGGGCGCGCAAAATGAACGTCGTAGTTGCCGACATCCGCGACGACCACTTGCAGGCGGCCAAGAGCGAATTGGGCAGTAACGAGCGAGTCTTGGCGCTGAAACTCGACGTCACCGACCGCGCCGCGTATGCGGCCGCAGCCGATGCGGCAGAGGCGCGATTCGGCAACATTCACATCCTGTGCAACAACGCGGGAATCGCAGTCATCGGTCCCGACGGAGCTTGCGACCTTCGCCGACTGGGACTGGGTGATGGGAGTCAACCTGGGCGGCACCATCAACGGCATCGTAACCATTCTGCCGCGCATCAAAAGGCATGGCGAAGGCGGTCACATCGTGAACACGGCATCGATGTCCGGCCTCGTGCCACATCCGGGAGCCACACTTTACGGAACCTCCAAAGGTGCCGCGGTGCACATGATGGAATGCATGCGCGCCGAACTTGAGCCGGTGGGGATTATCTGCTCAGCCTTCTGTCCAGGAGCAGTGCAGTCCAATATCGCTGAGGCGGCCAAGACTCGGCCTGTGCATCTCGCTGAAACAGGATACGCCGAGGCCGACAGGCGCCGACAGCAAGGAGGAAACTTCTTCCATCTGTACCGAACCAAGGAGGAAATCGGACAACGCGTGTTGCAGGGCATCCTAAACGACGAGCTCTACATCCTGACGCATAGCGAATTTAGACAAGGCGTGGAAGAGCGCGCGCAGGCGATGTGTGCCGCGGTACCCAAGCTGCCCGAAAATGCAGGAATACAAGAGTACCTTTGGTTTCCTATTTCCGCAATCCGATACACGCGGCAGAAACCGCACGACAGAAGGGACTGAAACCATGAAAGATTTCGCAGGGCGCACCGCATTTGTCACCGGCGGCGCTAACGGCATTGGTATCGGCCTGGTTCGCGCTCTGCTCGCAGAAGGGTTGCAATGTCGCGATCGCCGATATCCGGCAACAGTCAATCGATGCCGCCCTGAATTCACTGCCCGGAAAGAAAGTCATGGGAGTGCAGCTTGACGTGTCTTCGCGCAGCTGCCATGGCGAAGGCGGCGGATGCAGGTCGAAGCTAAATTCGGGCCCGTCAGCCTCCTGTTCAACAATGCCGGCGTCAACCTGTTCCAGACCAGCGAACAGTCCAGTTATGACGACTGGGACTGGGTGATGGGTGTGAATCTGCAGGGACCGATCAATGGCGTGATGACTTTTGCGCCCCGCATGGTCACCGCAGGAAAAGGCGGCTACATTGTCAATACCGCCTCGATGGCGGCATTTCTTGCCGCCGGTGTGCCCGGAATCTACAACACTACAAAATTTGCAGTTCGCGGCCTGTCCGAATCCCTAAGAGCCAGTCTTGCGCCGCACCGCATCGGTGTTTCAGTGCTTTGTCCGGGATTGGTCAAATCCTATATCTATGCCAGCAACGACATTCGCCCACCCGAACTCAAGGGAGGCGCCCAGCCCGTAGATGCGACCAACGTCAAGCGCCTGGCGGACATCCATGAATTCGGCATGGAGCCGGACGTGATCGCCGCGCGAGTGCTCGAGGCGATGCGCGAAGATCGGTTCTACATATTCTCCCACCCGGAATTCAAAGACGAACTGCGCGAAGTGTTTGACGAAGTGCTGGCGGACTTCCGGGATTATCCGGTCGACCCTGGATACGAAAAGCGCACCGACTTTGAAAAGATCCGCAGAGAGAGCTACAAGAAGCAGCGCAAGGGGCTTAAGGCGAGCTGAGGATTTCTCTGTATGCGCGTCAACGCGCTCGACCATGTGAACATCATTGTCGCCGACCTGGACGGCACGGCACGATATTACGCCGAGCTATTCGGGTTGGAGCGGCGCGACGCGCCACCGCCGTTGACTCCCGCCAATGCACAATGGATGTACGACGTGGCCGGTCGCGCCGTGATACACATTAATAGCCTCGATTGCCCACGAATGTACAAACGCGAAGTCGGCCCCGGCGCCACTGGCGCCGTGCACCATGTGGCGTTCAACTGCAGCGGCTATGAAGAAATGGTGGAGCGACTCCGCACTCAAAGCCGCCACCACCAGCTCAATGAAGTCAAGGCCGTGGGCTTGAAGCAGATCTTTACGCTCGATCCCAACGGGGTCCTTGCTGGAGCTCAATTTCTTCGGCGACTAGTGGAGCACGGCTCCAGGATCCAGGCCCCTCGAACTATCCCGGGTGTGTAATCACGACCTTGCCGAACAGATCCGGCGAGGACTGATAGCTGTACGCGGATTTGGCGTCCTCAAATTCGAATGATCGGTCCAACGACCGGCTTTACCTTGTGGCGGTCGACAAACGCATTGAGTTCGCGCGCCATCGCCACGGACCCGACAAAAATGCCGCGCAAACTCGCGCCCTTGACCATTAGCGACATGGGATTGGTATCGCCTTGCATTGTGAGCACGCCGATGAGCGCCACTTCGCCACCGAAGCCGACGGCCTGGAGCGATTGCTGGAGCGTGCCCAGGCCGCCCACCTCCACGACATGATTGACCCCGCCACCGGCCAACTCGGCGGCTTTCGCACCCCAGTTGGTTTCGGCTCGATAATTGATGGTGGCGTCGGCACCAAGGCGCGCAGTCGCTCGAGCTTTGCCTCACTGGAGGAAGTGGCGATCACGCGTGCGCCGGCCGCCTTGGCGATCTGCAGCGCCAGCAACGAGACACCGCCCGTACCGATCAGCAGTACGCTGCTGCCGCGCGTCAGCGGACGAATTCCCTTCATAAGTGCGTTCCACGCGGCCACGCCGGCGCACGGCAGCGTCGCCGCCTCTTCAAAACTCAGGGTCTCGGCCACCTTGATCACCCCGGCCTCGGGCAAGGCGACGTAGTCCGCCAGCATGCCCTTGGCCGGCGGCGCGCCCAGCGCCTCCCCGAGCGCGGGTGTAGGCGGACCTTCCGTCCAGCCCTGGAAAAAGTCCCCGCCACCCGATCGCCGACCGCTAAGTTCTTCACGTTTGCCCCGACCGCCTCGACCACTCCGGCTCCGTCCGAGAGCGGCGTGCACGCGGTCTTGATCGGGCCACCGAAATAGTGACCCCTGGTGATGGCCTGGTCGCGATAATTGAGCGAATTAGCCCGCAGCCGAATGAGCACCTCGCCGGCTGCCGCGACCGGCTTGGGCACTTCGATCATTTCCAGTTGGTCGGCGGAAGTGCATCCCGCAGGCAATCGCCACGCCCGCATTCGCTGAGTGCTCATCGCGCGTGGCCGGTAAAAGTGCGCAGCGCCGGGGCCGTGCGATCCTCACCCGCCAGAGCCCGAGCGACGGCAGGGCGCGCGGTCATCCGTTCGCGCCACGCCACCATGCGCGGGCAGCGAGAGGCGACCGCCAGTTCCGGGAACATTCGCTCCACCATCATTCCGCACATCGCATAGAAGTTGATATCCGCGAGCGTGTAATCATCGCCCGCCAGCCACGCTGTATCGCGTAAGCTGCTTTTCCACCTTGTCGATCGCATAGACCACTTTCTCAATCGCGTAGGCGAGATCCGCATCACTGAAGCCCGAGCGGGCGGTCTGCCATTTCTTGCGTTGATCGGGGAGCGGTATCCGTTCCATCAGTTTATCAAACTCGCCACTCTCGATATTACGCGCAATCACGCCCACCATGCGGTGCCAGCCATGCATCGATGTGTAGTTCATCACCTGCTCATCGACGAATTTGTTCCAGTAACGCATGCGTGCCGCACCGACCGGATCGCGCGGACGCAGCGGCGTATCCGGGAAACACGTCCTCCAGGTACTCGTTGATGACGGTTGTGTGGGTAATGATGTGGCCTTCATGGTCGAGCACCGGCACCTGCCCTTCCGGATTAACGGCGACAAACCACTCGGAATGCTGCTCAAATTTGTGCAGGTCCACGTAGACGCTCTGAAATTCGATTCCCTTCTCAAGGAGCGGAATCATCGACTTCAGGGAATTGGCAGCCGGTTCGGCATGGTAATACTTGATTGTCATATGCGGCCTATTTCGGTGTGTGAGTGCCCAACATCCCCCCGTCCGCGGCAACGGCTTGGGCGGTGACATGGCTCGATCGGTCCGACAGCAGGAAGCAGGCGAGCTCTGCAACCTCATCGGCAGTCCCGATGCGTCCCATGGGCACGGCCTTGCCGAGCATAGCCCTGATGGCCTCGGGGGAGGCGTGCGGATCGAGTTGCATGAGCATTGGTGTTTCGATCAACCCCGGGATCAGGCAGTTGACGCGCACATTGTGCGGTGCGGCTTCCACTGCGGCGGCGCGCGCCAGTCCCAACAAGCCATGCTTGGACACCACATATCCGACATTGTTCGGCATGCCCCGTTCGCTGGCCAGACTGCCGGTCACAAGGACGCTGCCGCGTTTCCGATCGATCATGCCCGGAAGCACGTGTTTGATCGACCAGAATGCGCTGGTGAGATTGGTGCGCAGCACCGCATCAAAGGTGTCGTCCGAATAATCTCCCAGCGGGGCGAATTTCCCGCCGGAGCCCGCGTTGGCAAACAGCGCGTGCGACGGGTCCGAAGCGTCGCTCCGCCTTTGCGAACGCCTCCAGCAGCGCCAGAGCGCTCCGAAACATCCGCCGAGGCAAAGTCCGCCACCCCGCCCTCGGCGATAATCGCATCTACCGCCTCTTTGAGCCTGGCGCCGTTGCGCGCCACCATGAACACCCGCGCGCCCCTGCGCCCGAGCATGCCGCGATGTCGCCAGTCCAATGCCGGTAGACGCCCCGGTGACGAAGACATGACTGCCGCCGAACTCACTCACCTCAGTCCCAGGAGCCGCGCGGCGTTGTCCTTCATGATGCCCGGCAAAACTTCGTCCTTAAAGCCGACCTGTTTGGCGGCCAACAGCCACTTGTCGGGCCGCAGCAGCGGGAAATCCGATCCGAACATCATTTTCTTACTCAGCAGGTTATTTGCGTACTGGATGATCTGCGGCTGAAAATACTTGGGACTCCATCCCGACAGATCGATGAAGACATTCTCCTTGTGGAGCGCCATCGATAGGCTCTCATCCACCCAGGGCCAGCTCGGATGCGCAAGAATGATCTTCATGTCCGGGAAATCGACCGCGACATCGTCAATGAGCATCGGCTGCCCCCATTTGAGGCGCACCCCGCCCCCGCCGCGCATACCGGTACCCATGCCCGAATGGCCGGTATGAAAAATGGCCGGCAATTTGTACTCGGCGATCACCTCGTATATCGGATAGGCCACCGGGTCGGCGGGGTGAATGTTCTGCATGATGCCGTGAAACTTGAAGCCCTTCACGCCGTGGTTCTGATCAGGTCGCGCGCCTCGCGCGCGCCCATCTTGCCCTTGCGCGGATCAACCGAGGCGAAGGCCATGACGATGTCGTCATTCTTTGCGGCATATTCGGCGATTTCATAATTGCTGACGCGCTTGGCGCCTATCGAGCTCTCGCAGTCGACGGTGAACATGCAGAAGGCGATCTGCTGCTCGCGGTAGTAGTCGATGATTTCGGGAATCTTCGGTCGCTCGCGCGGGGCCTTGAAGTAGCTGGAGGCCGCATCGAAGAATTTCCCCATCACCGGATCTTCCGGATCGTGGCAGGACACCTCGGCATGCACGTGCACGTCGATCGCTCGTATTTTCTTCAGATCAATCATGACGCGGCCCTGAAGCAAACGGGAAACGTGGAAACCCAGGCAGTGCGTCCAGACTTGTTCATGCCAGCATCGAAGGAGCGGTCTCTTTGGCAGACTCGATTTCCTTGGCCCGGTCCCGCTTGATGGGCACATCGCGCCCTGCCTGAACGGCGGGCCGGTCTCCGACGAGCTTGAGCCATCGTTGAAGGTGGGGAAATTCGTCGACGGGGACGCCCGAGTAGTCGTATCCCGACACCCAGGGCCACAGGGCGATGTCCGCGATCGAATAGTCCCCGGCAATGTATTCATACTTGGCCAGCTGAGTATCCAGCACGTGGAATAGGCGGGTGACTTCGCGCTGGTAACGGCCGATGACGGAATGCAGTTTTTCCGGAAAGTAGCGGAAAAACACATTGGCCTGACCCATCATTGGGCCGATACCCGACTTTTGAAACATCAGCCATTGGATAGTGCGGCTCCTTCCTTGCACGTCCTTGGGCAGGAACTTGCCGGACTTCTCGGCCAGGTAGATCAGGATGGCGCCTGATTCGAACACCGCGAAGTCATCATCGACGAGCGTCGGAATCCGACCGTTGGGGTTTAATTTCAGGTACCAGTCGGCCTTCTGCTCCTTGTGGGCAAAGTCAATGACCCGAACCTCATAGGGCAGCCCCATCTCTTCGAGTGCGATTGAAATCTTCCAGCCGTTTGGCGTGGCCGCCGTGTACAAGGTGATCGCCATTATTGGACTCCCAGCGCCTTGTCTTCGTTAGCGCGTTTGATGACGTACAGGCGGATCGAATCAATTTGGGACCTGGTCCATGACGTTGGCCCAACTCACCATGCCATGGTCCTTTAATACTCCGTCATGGACGATAGTGGCCCAGGCTGCGCTGTCGCGGATCAGGGCACTGCGGCGTAGATCCGGCAACAAGGTGCTGCCATAAGCGGCATCGCCGTGACACACGCCGCAGAAGCGCGCGTAGTGCTGACCCCCTTCGGCGATCTGCTCGGCCGTACCCGTGACTTCCGGCGGATCGAGCGGCGCACGCACGATCGGCGGCTCGGGCGGCAAATGCCCCGCGCCGCCGAGTTTAAAGACCAGAAGCCGTGAGATGTTTCGGACCGGCCCTGCAACCTCGGTGAGCAACCCCGGCGCGAGTGCCCATATGCCACCCCATCCGGCCATGACCGCGACGTACTGCTCGCCCTTGACCGTGTACGTGACGGGCGCGGCGATGATTCCGGTCTGCGCGTTGGTGGACCACAACTTTGTGCCCCGATTGGCATCGTAGGCCGCAAACTCCTTCAAAGAATTGCCCTGGAAAACCACCCCACCGGCCGTCGCGAGCAGTCCGCCGTTCCAGGGCCCCTTAAAGTCCACTCGCCAGCGTTGCTGCTGGAGCACCGGATCCCACGCAATCAGCGCGCCAGATGTGGCTGCGAGCGCGCCGGCCCGAACCTTGGGATCGGCTGGCATGGCCGCGGCCGCGAAATCCATACCGGTGTTGTAGCCTTGCTGCTCGCTCTTCCAAGACGCGGCCGGGATGTAAGGGAACGCGGCCTGTTGCGCGGGTATGTAAACCAGTCCCGTGGCGGGACTGTAGGCCATGGGCTGCCAGTTATGGGCGCCGCCCGGCCCCGGCAACACCACCGAGGGTTTTCCAGTTTTGTCGATGCGTGCCTCGATGTTTTCGATCGGCCGACCGGTCTGCATGTCGATGCCTTTCGCCCAGTTGACCGGCACGAAGTTGTGCGCCGAGATCAACGCGCCGGTGGTCCGGTCGAGCACGTAAAAAAATCCGTTCTTCGGCGCTTGCATCAGCACCTTACGGATCTGCCCGTCCAGCTTGAGGTCGGCGAGGATGATGTGCTGGGTCGCCGTGAAGTCCCAGGTCTCCCCGGGCGTGGTCTGGTAATGCCAGACGTATTGGCCCGTCTTTGGCCTTAACGCCACTATCGAGGACAGATACAGGTTGTCGCCTCCGCCTGGGGAACGATAGGCCTGATTCCACGGACTGCCATTGCCCACGCCGATGTACAGCAGATCGAGTTGCGGATCGTAGGCCATCGAGTCCCACACGGTGCCTCCGCCGCCGTACTTCCACCATTCCCCCTTCCAGGTCCCTTCGGCGTCTTTCAGGTACTTCTCGGCGTTGTTTCCCGGCCGGTCGGGCACCGTATAGAACCGCCACAACTGCTTGCCGTCGTTCGCGTCATACGCAGTGATGTAGCCGCGTACGCCCATCTCGGCGCCGCCATTGCCGATGAGCACCCTGCCGTCGATGACACGCGGGGCCCCTGTAATCGTGTAAGGGATCGAGGGGTCCACCGTCATCGTGGTCCAGGCCACCTTGCCGGTATCACGGTCCAGCGCAATCAGCCGCCCGTCCAAGGTCCCGATATAGAGTTTGCGACCCCACGCCGCCAGTCCACGGTTCACGACATCGCAGCACGCCTTCACGGCGGTCGCACCGGGGACTTTTGGATCGTAGTCCCACAGCAGTTTGCCCGTGGTACCGTCGTAGGCCTTTACTTTGGACCACGCGGTGGAGACGTAGATTTTTCCGTCGATGACGATCGGAGTCGCCTCCTGTCCGCGTGCCGTATCCATGTCCGCGTACCACGCGAGGCCCAGGGAGCTCACATTCTTATTGTTGATCTTGTCCAGAGGCGAAAAACGCTGCTCGTCATACGTGCGGCCCGTCGTCAACCAGTCCCGCGTATTGCTGGCCGCCGTGCTCAGGGACTGAGCATCGATCGACAATGACGTCGCGTGGCTGGGGGGCCCGTCTGCCTTGCAGGAACCCAGCAATGCCATTCCGGCGATAAAGCTCATTTGCGCTCGCATACGTGTTCCTTATCCCTCAGCCCCAGCGGTTGATCTCGGGTCCAGGGGCCCAGCATGTTAATGGATCGCCCTTCGATGCCAGCGCGAGGGCCTTGGCGACGGACGGCCGGTTCCTGACGCGCTCGAGCCATGCGAGAGTGCGTGGCACGCCGACAAAGGCAGCCGGCGCCACACGCGCCATTCCGGCCAGCCAAGCATAGCTCTCGAGATCGGCAATGGTAAATTCGCCCAATAGCCAGTCATGACCTTGGAGCTGCGCTTCGATTTTTTGTGCGGCCTGCCGTATCTTGGCGGCACTGTCGGCCAACTTATCGTCCGCAAATTGGCCCACGCTAATCGCCTCCCAGCGCGCGCGCAAATCGGCGCTCACTATTTTGGCGATTCGCGCCGGATGGGCTTTGGGCGGATGCGCACGGCATCCGAGGTAGGCGGCGGCCGGTGCCGTTCGCTCAATGATCTGCCGGCACCAGGTCATTGTTTGCCAGCGCGCATGGGCTTCGGTGGGGCGCAACGCCGACCCGCGGCCGACATCGTCCAGGTAGCAGGCGATAAACACGGAGTCGGCCATCGCCTCGCCATCGACCACGAGCACCGGGCCCTCCCCTTCGACGCTCATCGCCACTTCGGGTCGCTGCGCAAATTCAAGTTCATGACGCTCGCCGGCCGCCAACTGGATCAGCACGCGCTTCGCGTCCAAACCTTTTTCGAACATCGCTGCCAATACGGTCAAGGAAGGCCCATTGGGCTCGCCGTGATACAGGGTCATGTTCATGCGCGCGGCTCCGTGCCGATATGCGGCTGCTCGAGAATGGCAACGCGCCGGACCATGCTGGTGCGGCCCAATGCCCAGCAGGCCTTGGTCGCCGGGCGCGCATAAATGGCCCGCAGCCACCGCAGGATATTGGGCGTCAGCTCGTCGTTGGACAGCGTCGGTTGCGCCAGTGGCAGGGCGTAAGCCAGATTAAATCCGTTGGCATCGGCCAGACTGTAGTGATCACTGGCGAGCCATGCGCGCTTCGCGAGCGCCTCCTCGAGCATGCGGATTCCCACGCCCACCCGGCGCTGCGATTCCTTGAGCTCCTCATCGCTGAACTGACCGTAGATGGCCTTGCGCCAGGCCACGCGCCGCTCGGGCAAGGGAATACGATCCACCGCGGCCTTGAGTTCCTCGGGGTCCTTCGAACGAACCGCCGGGCCGACGAACACGTTCCAGCCGATCATCGAGAAACTCGGTCCGAGCCACTGGTCCAGGAACTTCATCCACCAGCGGATGCGCCAGCGGTCCAAGGGAGCCGCGGGCATCAGCTTGGGACCCGGAAACGCCTCGTCCACGTATTCCATGATGGCCGTGGACTCGGTCAGCACGAGATTTCCGTGCTGCATGGCCGGAATGGTCCCTTGGGGATTGATCGCCAGATACTCGGGGCGATGCTGGTCGAAATTCAGCAGGTCGAGATAATGACTGTTGAATGCCACGCCCTTTTCCATGAGTGCCAGCATCGGCTTGCCCGAGTTGGCATTGGGTTCCCAGTGGTACAGGGTTACATCGCTCATTTGGGCGCCCCACACGGTTTGTAGGCGTTACATACCATCGCCGCAGTCTGAACCACCTGCCCGCGTTGGTCTAGCCGTGTCATCCGGCGGCAGCCTGCGGCTCGCGCCGTTCCGTGCCTTGCGCGGCGCGGCGCCCGTGGAACAGATTGTAGATCAGGGTTCGAAGCCACCGGTTACGTGGATCCGTATGGAGCTTGTGGTGCCAGAACTGTCGCAGCTCGATGCGGGGCAGCTCAAAGGGCAGACCCACGACGCGAAGGTTCGTCGAGGCGCTGGAAAAATAACGGGCCAGGGGTTCGGGCACCGTCACCAGCAAATCCGAGTGCGCGACCACAATCGGCGTGCTGGCGAAGTGCGGAGTGGTCAGCACGACGCGGCGTTGAATCTTGTGCCGGGACAGATAGCGCTCGATGACCTCCTCGGTGCGGCTTTCCACGCGTACTACGGCATGCTCAAGCTGCAGGAACTGCTTGAGCGTGAGCCGGTGGCTGCCCATCGGGTGATCGGCGCGTATCAGGCCGGCGAAGCCGTCGGTGAACAAGACCTGCTGATAGCAGTTGCTTTTGAGCAGATCAGGAAAGTACCCGATGGCCAGATCGATTCCGCCCCGCTCCAGTTCATGGCTCACCTCGGTCGCCGGCAATGACACCGAGCATATCGTGACCCGGGGACTGGAGGCCCGGAGCTGCTGCAGCAGAGCGGGCAAAAATACCACTTCACCCACATCGGAAAGGGCCAGCCTGACCGGGCGCTCGCTTACGGCCGGTTCAAAAACCGGCGTGGTGATGATCTCGGCCTGGATTCTTTCCAGCACGGTCTGTGCGGAGCGAACCATGCCCGTCGCGCGAGGCGTCGGTTGCATGAGGTTTCCGGAACGCAGGAACAGGGGGTCATCGAAAAATTTGCGGAGCTTGGCCAGCGCCGCGCTGATCGCGGGCTGGCTACGGCCCAGTTTGGCCGCTGTGCGGCTGACGCTGCGTTGTTCGTCCAGAGTGACCAGTACCCTGAGCAAATTGAGGTCCAGTTCGGCCATGGCCTCTATCCGATTTTCTTATACTGATAATTCATACTATCCCATTGCCAGATACACCGTACAGGTGCAGGATTATCTTTAGCGGCCGTTGATCCAAACAAAGGGGAACCGAATCGATGAGTCAGACCAACCTTGAAAGCCTGCTCCAGGCCTCCGGCAACCCGGTCAACATGCTGCGCAATTCGCAGCTCGGCGCTTACGTTTATCCGGTCGTACCGAGCGAATTCAGCAACTGGCGCGATGAGCAGCGCGCCTGGCGCGAGAGCGCGGTTCTGTTCGACCAGTCTCATCACATGGCGGAATTCACGGTCAAGGGCCCGGATGCCGCCAAGCTCATGTCGTACTGCACGATCAACAGCTTTCAGAATTTCACGCCCGGCAAGGCCAAACAGATGGTGCCTTGCAGCTACGATGGATTTGTTATCGGCGATGGAATTCTCTTCTATACGGATAAGAACGAGATGCTCTTCGTCGGCCGCGCTCCGACGGTCAACTGGCTGCAGTTCCAGGCCTCGACCGGCGGATTTAAGGTCGATGTCATCCGCGACGACCGCTCTCCTTCGCATCCCAGCGCGGCAAGGCCGTCACCCGTCGGCACTACCGCTACCAGGTGCAGGGACCCAATGCGGCGAAGGTACTCGACCAAGCTCAATGGCGGGCCACTTCCGGACATCAAATTCTTCAATTTCGATGTCATTAACATCAAGGGGCGCAAGGTACGCGCCCTTCGCCATGGCATGGCCGGCGCGCCCGGTCTGGAGATCTGGGGCCCTTATGCCGAGAGCGATGAGGTGCGCGAGGCGATCCTCGAAGCCGGCCGCGACTTTGGTCTGGTCCAGGTCGGCTCGCGCGCCTACGCCAGCAACACGCTCGAATCGGGCTGGATCCCCTCCCCGCTCCCCGCCGTGTACACCGGCGCGAAAATGAAAGCCTATCGGGAATGGCTCCCGGCCGCCGGCTATGAGGGCACCGGCTCGATCGGCGGGAGTTTTGTTTCCGAGAACATCGAGGATTACTACCTGACTCCCTATGAACTCGGGTACGGCCCGTTCGTGAAATTCGACCACGATTTTGCCGGACGCGAGGTGCTGGAAAAAAAGGCGCAGCAACCGCACCGCAAGAAAGTGACCTTCGAATGGCACGGGGAGGACCTTGCAAAGATCTACGCCTCACTGTTCGTTCCCGGTCAGGAACCCTATAAATTCTTTGACCTGCCCATCGCCAACTACGCTTCCTCTTCCTTCGATAAGGTGACCAAGGGTGGGAAGACCGTGGGCTTTTCGATGTTCGGTGGCTACAGCTACAACGAGCGCTGTGGGCTGTCGCTCGGCGTCGTGGATCCGGACATCAACTTCGGCGATGTCCTCACATTGGTGTGGGGCGAGGAAAATGGCGGCACCAAGAAGACCACCGTCGAGCGCCACCGCCAGCTCGAGGTGCGGGTCAAGGTTTCACCCGTCCCCTACGCCCGCTCGGCGCGCGAGAGCTACCACGAGGGCTGGCGAAGCCGGGCCGATTAGTCCAGCCCACAACGCGCGACCGACCTGCATTGAAGAATCCCTTGCTTCGATTCCCGGTCCTCGCCGCGGTGAGCTGGTCGTTGGCCGCACAGGGCGCAGCGGCGGTCTCGCCGGCCGCGCCCACATTGATTGGCGCCGGTCAGATCAATTCCGGCGACACCGCCTGGATGCTGACCTCCACGGCGCTGGTGCTGATGATGACCATACCGGGCCTCGCCCTCTTCTACGGGGGCATGGTCCGCAAGAAGAACGTGCTGGCGACTCTGATGCAGAGCTTCGCAATCGCCTGCCTGGTGACGATTCTGTGGTGGCTGATCGGATATTCCTGGGCCTTCACCCCCGGGAGCCCGTACCTGGGCGGCATGGGCCGCGCCCTGCTCAACGGGATGACGGTGATGAAGGACACAAACCAGGTGACGGTGTCCCATCTGGCACCGACCATCCCCGAGTCCGTCTATGCGATGTTTCAACTGACCTTTGCCATCATCACCCCCGCGCTGATCGCCGGTGCGTTTGCCGACCGCATGAAGTTTTCCGCCATGCTGGTATTCATCTCGGCCTGGTCGCTGGCGGTCTATTGCCCGATCGCGCATTGGGTATGGGAACCGTCCGGGTGGCTGGCGGCCAAAGGCGTACTGGATTACGCCGGCGGCACGGTCGTGCACATCAACGCCGGCATGGCCGGACTGGCGAGCTGCCTGGTGTTGGGCAAACGGCTGGGATACGGCCGCGAAGCCATGGCGCCCCACAATCTGACACTGACGCTGATCGGCGCGGCCATGCTGTGGGTCGGCTGGTTTGGCTTCAACGCGGGGTCGGCCGGGGCGGCCGACGGGCGCGCCGGCATGGCGATGGCGGTAACGCAGCTTGCGAGCGCCGCCGCGGCTCTGTCCTGGATGCTGGCCGAATGGATCACCAAGCGAAAACCCAGCGTACTGGGTATCGCCTCCGGGGCCGTGGCCGGTCTGGTGGCGATCACCCCGGCGTCGGGATTTGTCGGCCCCACGCCCGCCGTGGTTATCGGCGTGGCGGCCGGCCTCGTGTGCTTTGTCGCAGCGACTTCCCTGAAGCGGGCTCTGGGTTATGACGATTCGCTCGATGCCTTCGGCGTGCACGGCGTGGGCGGCATCGTCGGCGCTCTGCTCACCGGCGTATTCGCCAGCAAGGAAATCGGTGGGGTCAGTGGTTCGCTCCTCGCGCAGCTCTGGGGCGTAGGAACCACCGTCATCTATGGATTGGCCGTCAGCTTTTTCATTCTGACGATCATCGACCGGACCATGGGCTTGCGCGTGACTGAAGAACAAGAGCGCGAAGGACTGGACATCTCCCTGCACGGTGAACATGTGGAGTAGCCGAACGAGCCGCTGGCGCAGGGCTTGCACATCAACTCCCCAAGATCAGCTCCTCGGGCGCGGGCCGAAATGCCGCCGGAGGGCGTAGCCGCACAACATCACCAGCGCGCTCATCACTCCGAACAGCAACGGCAATCGTTGATCCGGAATGAACGCCATCGCACCGACGATGGCGCACATGGTGAGGATCGCCACGATCGTCAGGGTCGGGTAGGCCCACATGCGCACCCGCAAACGCTCGGGCGCCTCACGTTCGAGTCGGCGCCGCAGGCGCAATTCGGAGACTGCGATGAGCATGTAGACGAAGATGGCGACGGTGCCGTACGAGTCCACCAAGAACGCGAATACGTGCTCGGGGGACACGTAGTTCATGATCACGGCGACGTAGCCGAACGCAGTACTCATCAGGATGGCACGAACCGGAACGCCGCGCCGATTGAGCCGGGACATGCCCCGTGGGGCATCGGCGCGGCGCGCGAGGGCCATCAGCATCCGCGAGGAGGCAAATAGTCCACTGTTGAGTGCCGACAGCACCGCCGTGAGGATTACACCGTTCATGATTTGGGCCGCGCCGGGTACGTGGACCGTCTCAAGGGCCGTCACGTAAGGCTGGATGATTCCGGGGGAATTCCAGGGCACCAGGGTCACCACCACGAGGATGGATCCGACGTAAAAAACCAATACCCGCGAGATCACCGACTGAGTGGCGCGCGCCACCGCCTGATCGGGTTCGGCCGATTCGGCAGCAGCCACCGTCACGATCTCGGAGCCGAAGTAGAATCCGGTCGCCGCCACGGCTCCGGTCAGCACGGGTGCAAAGCCCATCGGCATGAATCCACCATGGGCCGTCAGATTGGCGAACCCACCGGTCAGGCCCGGCCAGAACCCGCAGGCCACCACCACACCGACACCGAGAAACAAGGTGATGGCGATGACCTTGATCGAGGCAAACCAGTACTCGGTCTCGCCCCACGAGCGGACTGAGAGCAGATTTAGGAGAGTGAATGCCATCATCAGGCCCAGCGTGAAGCGCCACGGGGCGATATGCGGGAACCAGTAGGTGAGCAACCGCGCTCCCGCCACCGCTTCAAGTGCTACGACGATGATCCAGAAATACCAGTACATCCAGCCAGTCATAAACCCGGCGAGTTCACCCAGCGCCAGGCGGTTGTATTCATAGAACCCGCCGACCGCCGGATGGGCTGCGGCCATCTCACCGAGCATGCGCATCACCAGCACCACCAGCGCACCGGTCAGCGCAAAGGACAGCACGGCGGCGGGCCCGGTGGCCTGGATGACTACGCCACTGCCGACAAATAACCCCGCGCCGATCACCCCGCCAAGCGCAATCATCTGCATGTGCCGGGTCTTGAGCGTTCGGCGCAATTCAGACGGGCCGCTGTCTGGCTTGTCGGGTTCGTTTTTCATGTAATTCCTCAGAGGATCAGTTCACGCGCTGTGGCGCGCCCAGCATGGCGTAGACGTGACGGGCGATCGTCAGTTCTTCGTTGGCCCCAATCACCCACACCGGACAGGAAGAGGCGCCGCTTTCCAGCGAGCCCGAGCCGCTGGCGTTGCGTGCATCGTCGATTTCCACTCCCAGCCACCCCAGGTGCCCGACAATGAGCTTGCGCACCAAGGCACTGCCCTCGCCAATTCCACCGGTGAAAGCGATTCCATCCACGCCCCCGAGCGCGACCAGGAGCGAGCCCGCCTGTCGGGCGGCCCAGTAGCAGAAGTGCTCCACGGCATGTCGGGACGCCGCATCGTCGGCCCGCAGCAGATCGCGCATGTCCGAACTGCGCCCGGACAGCCCCAGAAGCCCCGAGCGCCGGTACAGCAGTTCCTCGAGCTCCTCGACACCGAGCTTCCGGTCGCGCTGCAGTGCCAGCAAAACGCCCGGGTCAATCGCTCCGCAGCGCGTGCCCATGACCAGGCCATCCAGGGTCGAATAGCCCATGGTGGTTGCGACACTGCGCCCGTCGCGAACCGCTGCGGCGCTGCAGCCGTTGCCGAGATGGAATATCAGCAGGCGGCGTAGCGCAATGCCGCCTGACATCTCGGTCAACGTGCTCGTCACATGCTCGAAATTAAGGCCGTGAAAGCCGTAGCGACGGTAGCCGGCCTCATGCAGCTCGGCCGGCAGCGCAAAGCGGCTCGCCATCTCCGGCACCGTGGCATGAAATGCGGTGTCGAAACAGGCCACCTGGGGCAGTTTCGGCAATGAGGCACGCAAGGCCTCAACCACGTCCAATCCGAAACCGTTGTGAAGCGGCGCGAGCGCCCGCAGAGCGTTCAAGGCATCGACTCGAACGTGATCCAGGAACATCGGGGCCGTAAACCGCGCGCCGCCGTGGACGATCCGGTGACCGCAGGCGCCGATCTCCTCAAGCGGGAAACCGCTTTGAGCCAGAGCCTGCAGAATCTCGCTGAGCGCCGCGGCGTGCCCGCTCGTTGCCGGCAGCGCTCGCTCCACGGGTCCCGTTCCAGCGCTCGACCGACAACCGCGGCCGCGTGCCGATTCCTTCAACCTGTCCGTGACAGCGCCTTACCTGCGCCTCGAACATTGCGAATTTAAGCGACGAAGAGCCCGCGTTGAGCACAAGGACGCGGCCGTCGGTTGTGCTCATGCGCGTGATTGGGGCCGCATGTCTTCTCGCCGGATGCCCGCGACCGCCACGGGTTTTTTCATGGCGTCTCGTCGGAAGGGTTCACCGAGTTCCTGGTTGAGCAGGACCTCGATAAAGGTCGTCACACCCTGCGATTGCTCGGCGCAGGCCCTGCGCAGCGCCTGCGTGAGTTCCGCGGCCGTACCCACCGTCACGCCGCGGTGCCCGCAGGCTTCCGCCACGCGCGCGAAACCCACGTTGCGATCGAGCTCGGTCCCGATGAAATTATTGCTGTACCACAATATCGAGTTGCGCTTTTCGGCGCCCCACTGGTAGTTGCGAAAGATGACCATCGTGATGGCGGGCCACGGGTCCCGCCCGATCGAAGTCATCTCGTTCATGGAGATTCCGAAGGCCCCGTCCCCGGCAAAGCCCACCACGGGGGTGGACGGATTGCCGAGCTTGGCCCCGATGATCGAGGGAAAGCCGTATCCGCACGGACCGAACAGGCCAGGGGCGAGGTATTGGCGGCCCCGTTCAAAGGTGGGATAGGCGTTGCCAATCGCGCAGTTGTTGCCGATGTCGCTGGAGATGATCGCCTCCGGCGGAAGGCCGGCCATGACCGCACGCCAGGCCTGACGGGCTGAGAGCCGCTCAGGCTCGCGTGTACGGCATTCGGCGTTCCAAACCGTGCCCGGATCGTCGTCCTCATGGTCCAAGGCGGAAAGGGCCTGCGCCCATGCGCTCTTCTGCTGCGCGATATCCACACGACGCGACGCGCGGTCTGTGTCACCGGCACGGGGTGTGAGCTGCGCCAGGATCTGCTCAGCGACCAGCTTGGCATCGCCGCAAATGGCCACGGCCACCGACTTGGTGAGTCCGATGCGATCCGGATTGATGTCCACCTGAATTACGGCCGCTGTTTTGGGCCAGTAGTCCATGCCATAGCACGGGAGTGTCGAGAATGGATTGAGGCGCGTGCCCAATGCGAGGACCACGTCCGCTTTCGAAATCAGATCCATAGCCGCGCGCGATCCGTTGTAGCCCAGCGGCCCCACGGCGAGTCGATGGCTTCCCGGATACGAATCGTTGTGCTGATAGTTGTTGCAGACCGGGGCGTCCAGTCGTTCGGCCAGCGCGACGCATTCGCCAAGAGCATTTGCCAGGACGACGCCCGCCCCGGACAGGATTACCGGAAACCGGGCCGACGAAAGAAGCCTCGCGGCCTCTGCGATGGCTTTGGTTCCTCCCGCCGGACGCTCGAAGTCGATCGCTGGAGGCAAGGTCACGTCGATCACTTGGGTCCAGAAGTCGCGCGGGATATTGATCTGAGCCGGTGCTGAGAGCCGCTTGGCTTTGCAGATCACACGATTCAGCACCTCGGCCAGACGACTGGCATCCCGTACCTCTTCCTGGTAACCGACCATGTCGCGAAATACGGCCATCTGTTCCACTTCCTGAAATCCGCCCTGCCCAATGGTCTTGTTGGCCGCTTGCGGGGTCACCAGCAGCATCGGCGTGTGGTTCCAGTAGGCGGTCTTGATGGCCGTCACGTACCCGGTTACTCCCGGTCCGTTCTGGGCAATCGCCATGGCAATTTTCCCGGTCGAGCGGGTATAGCCGTCGCAGATGTACCCGCCATTAGTCTCATGCGCGACGTCCCAGAACGTGATGCCGGCTTTCGGAAACAGATCGGAGATCGGCATAAAGGCTGAACCAATGATGCCGAAGGCATGTTCGATGCCGTGCTGCTGGAGGACCTTCACGAAGGCTTCCTCGGTGGTCATCTTCATTGGCAAATCTCCGGGGCTGGTGTGTATGTTCGGGCAGGTTTTTCGTCGGATCGGGAGTGCGGGCTCAACGGGCTTCGTCCTTGAGGTGATACCACGCGTACAGCATTCTCTGGCCGACACGCCGAAAGGGGGTCAGCACTCCCCGGCCGGGCAGCGGCGATCGAAAAATCGGCAACGGGGGCAATGGGCCCGCGCGCGCGATCAATTGGGCAAGTCGTCTTCCCGCCTGCGCCGAGTACATCACGCCATTGCCGCCATACGCCAGCGCATAGTAAATCGACTGCTCCGGGTCCGGCTGGACAATGCGCGGCATGAGGTCGTGGCTCACATCGACCCAGCCCCACCACGAGAAATCCACCTCAATCCCAGTCAGCGCAGGAAATTTGCGCGCGAGGGAGTCCCGCAAATGCACGAGGTGACGCGGATGCGTGGCGTCCGCACCCGTGATGGAACTGCGACTCCCGATCTGCATGCGTTTATCCGGAAGCAATCGATAGTAGTGTCTCAGGGTTCGCGTGTCGGTATAGAACGCCTCAGATCGAAAGCCGCAGCTTGCAAACTCCGCCGCGGTCAATGGCCGGGTCACAATTGAATTTGAAAGCACGGGCAGAAGTCGGTGGCGCGTCAGGGCATGGAGGTGAGGCGGAGTGTAGCCAGCCGTCGCTATGGCCACCGTTCGGGCCCGAACCGTGCCCCCCGGCGTTCTGAGCCGATGGTGTCCGGCCTGGCTGCTCCAGCCCACCACCGGGCTGGCCGTGTGCACCCTAACGCCAAGGCGCCGGGCCAGCTTGAGATAACCAAAGGCCAACTTGGCCGCATGCACGCCAATGCCGTCCGGTTCGTACATCGCACCGACCGCTTCGCGCTCATCCAGATGCTCTTGGCGCAACTGCTCTATGCTTAACATGCGCGAGGGGTAGGCAAACAATTCATTGAGCAGGCGCGACTCGGCTCCGATGTGCTCGAGCATCCTCGGGCGATGGGCGATATGGAGGTGCCCCCCGAACTGAGGACTGCAGTCGATATCCTCATCGTCCAGCAGCGATCGGAACAGTTCAAAACCTTCGGCGATTTCCGCGTGCATCGCCCGCGCGGTCTCAAGGCCCCAGCGACGAATCCACTCCGAGCGCTTAAGGCGCCCTGCGCTGATTTGCGCTTGGCCCCCGTTGCGGGTGCTGCAGCCCCAGGCCACCGCGTTGGCCTCCAGGACCACGGCGCGGATGCCGAAATCGCGAGCCAGATGAATGGCGCACGAGAGTCCGGTGTAGCCCGACCCAATCACCGCCACTTCGGCGTCCATGTCGGCCCTCACGGGACCATCGTCGGTCGGCCGAGGACCGGCCGTCGCTATCCAATAAGTCGGGGCGTAATCGCGATCTGTGCCCGGTCCCGGATCGGTGAGCGGATCGTAACGCGGATCGTAGCGAGCGTGCGCCGTTGGGTTGCTGATGACCACTGCGTCGGGCGCCCGCCTCAGAGCGAGCGCATTGGATTTTCTGCGGGACTCACGCTGCGGCGGTCAGTTCGGCCAGTACTTCGGCGACCGCATCGACCGCCCCGCCCATGCCACGCTCTCCCAGCTGCCCCATACAGCCGACTCGGAATGTCTCGACCGTCGTTAGCTTCCCAGGGTAGAGGATATAGCCACGCGCCTTTACGGCATCGTAGAAGGACTTGAATTGATAGCCCGCCACGCGAGGTGCGTGAAAGGTGACGATAATCGGTGCCTGGATCTGCTCGGGCAGGAAACTCTTCAGTCCTTGGCGTGCCAGGCCGGCAATGAGGACGCGGCAGTTCTCCGCGTAGCGGGCGCCGCGCGCGACACGGCCACCTTCCTTGAGGTACTGCTCGATGGCGCTGTCAAAGGCCGCCACCACGTGCGTCGGCGGCGTGTATCGCCATTGCGTGGTCTTTTGCATGTACACCCACTGGTCGTACAAATCCATCGCAAGTGAATGGGAATTGCCCTCGGCGCGCTCCAGCGCGGAACGCCGGATGATTACGAACGCCATTCCCGGGGGGCCTTCCAGGCACTTTCCGGACGCGGCAATCACCGCGTCAAACGGCGTGTTCCGGGCATCAATCTCCAGCGCGCCAAAAGAGCTCATGGCATCAACAATGAGACTCCGACCATGCCGCGCCACCACCTCGGCCACCGCCTGCAGCGGATTTAAGATGCCGGCGCTGGTTTCGCAATGAACCAGGGCCACGTGAGTGATATGCGGCTGAGCGGCGAGAGCCCGATCGATATCCTCGGCACGCACCGCCGCATCCTCGGCGTAATCAATCGTAGTGACCGCGCGCCCGAGCACCTTGCAGATGCGCGCGATGCGCTGACAATAAGCGCCGTTCTGTGGCACCAGGACGTGCCCCGCGCGCGGTACCAAAGTACCGATGGCGGCTTCCACAGAAAACGTGCCGCTGCCCTGCAAGGGAACGCATTCGTGGCTGCCCGTCGCATGAACAATCGCCAATAGTCGTTCCCGAACACGGCTGGTGATCTGATTGAAATCGCTGTCCCAGGAACCCCAGTCGCGAAGCATGCTCTGTTTGGTCGCCGTGGAGATCGTCAGTGGACCGGGCGTCAACAGGTAGGGAATATTCATGGGGATACTCGCGCGCGTTGGAGCGGTCAACGCTTACTTTTAGGGGTACGCACTAAAAGGCCGCTCATACAGTAAACTGTCGAGCACGTACTGTCATCTGCCCGCGCCCGGCGCGGCTGGCGGTGACTTTGCCCAGCCGGCGGCGAGCACAGGCCAAATACTTTCGAGGTCACAATGGCCCAGGTCGAAGTGAACGGACGGCGCTATCAGTTGCCCACCCGACCCTCGGTGGTCGTGTGCGTCGACGGCTGTGAACCGGACTATATTGCCCAGGCGGTGGCCGGCGGCCACATGCCCTGGATGACATCCGTACTCGAGCACGGCACTTCGGTGATCGCAGATTGTGTCGTGCCGACATTTACAAACCCGAATAATCTGTCGATCGTGACCGGTGCGCCGCCTTCGGTGCACGGCATCTGCGGCAACTTCCTGTTTGACGCGGCAAACAATGTGGAAGTCATGATGAACGACCCGAAGTGGCTCCGCGCCCCTTCCCTGCTGGCGGCGCTCTCCGATGCCGGCTGTGGCGTGGCGGTGGTCACCGCCAAAGACAAGCTTCGAAAATTGCTGGGACACGGCGTGCGCGGTATCTGCTTTTCCTCCGAAAAGTCCGACCAGACCACGCAGGCCGAACACGGCATCGAGGGCGTGCTCGAACTGGTGCGCCGCCCGGTGCCGGATGTGTACAGCGCCGAGCTGTCCGAATTCGTATTTGCGGCAGGGGTACGTCTGATGCAAACGCGCCGGCCCGATGTGATGTATCTGTCGACCACCGACTATGTTCAGCATAAGTATGCGCCGGGAACCGAGCCTGCAAACAGCTTCTACCGCATGATGGACGGCTACCTGCGGGAACTCGATGCCCTCGGTTGCGTGATCGTGGTGACGGCCGATCATGGCATGAACGCCAAGACCCGCCTGGACGCCAGTCCGAATGTGATCTACCTGCAGGACCTGCTCGATGAGTGGGTGGGCGCCGGCCAGGCCCGGGTGATATTGCCGATTACCGATCCGTATGTCGTGCACCATGGGGCTCTGGGTTCTTACGCGACAGTCCACCTCGCTGAGTCGGCCGACAGTGCCGCGATTGCAAAGCGCATTGCGGCGCTGCGCGGAATCGACGCCGTGCTCTCGCGCGCCCAAGCGGCGGAACGCTTCGAGTTGCCGGCCGATCGCATCGGCGATCTGGTCGTCACGGCCACACGCTCGGTCGTCATCGGCAGTGCCGCGGCGCGCCACGATCTGTCGGGTCTGGACGTGCCACTGCGCTCACACGGGGGCCTGTCCGAGCAGCCCGTACCACTCATCATCAATCGCCGGCTCGAAAACCTCGACGCCAATCGCCGCTGGCGCAATTTTGACGCCTTTGACTGGGCCCTCAATCGTGCCCACTGAGAGGGGGTCCGGTTACGAGACATTGCGCATTGGTGCCGAGCAGATCCGCACCGGGCGCACCAGCGAAGTGCGCAGCCCATACGACGGCTCGCTTGCCGGCATCGTACCGATGGCCGGAGCGGCCGAGGTGCGCAGCGCCATCGAGGTCGCGCGCGCCTACCGTCCGAAACTGACGCGATTCGAGCGGTACCAGATCTGCTATCGCGCCGCGGAGCTGATACGGGAACGCATTGCAGAAATCTCCGACTTGATCACTGCTGAGAGCGGTTTGTGCAAGAAGGACTCGCATATACGAGGTAGGACGGGCCTGCGATGTGCTGCTGTTTGCGGGCAACGCCGCACTCCAGGACGATGGGCAGATCTTTTCCTGCGACCTGACGGCGCACGGCAAACGCCGCAAGGTCTATACGCTGCGGGAACCCTTGCAGGGGGTGATCAGCGCGATCACTCCATTCAACCACCCCTTGAATCAGGTCGCTCACAAAGTCGCGCCCTGTATCGCGACCAACAACCGCATGGTGCTCAAACCATCCGAGAAGACTCCGCTCAGTGCCCTTTGGCTGGCCGACGTGCTCCGCGAGGCAGGCCTGCCCGCGGAGATGTTTTGTGTCCTGACTGGCGATCCGCGCGAGATCGGGGACGAGCTGCTCACGCATCGCGATGTAGACCTGGTGACGTTTACCGGCGGGGTGGCCTACGGCAAGTACATCGCCGCGAAAGCCACGTACAAGCGGCAGGTTCTTGAACTCGGCGGGAACGATCCGATCATCGTCATGGAGGATGCCGACCTCGAGGAGTCCGCGAGCCTCGCGGTGGCCGGTTCTTACAAAAACTCCGGGCAGCGCTGCACTGCCATAAAGCGCATGCTCGTGCACGATTCGGTGGCGGACCGATTCGTGGAACTGCTGCTCGAGAAATCCCGCGCGATCGCCTTCGGGGATCCCATGGACCCGCACACGGACATGGGCACGGTAATCGATGAGGCTGCAGCGCGCAATTTCGAAGACAAGGTCAACGAGGCGATTGCTGGCGGAGCCCGCCTGCTGTTGGGTAACCGGCGCAAAGGCGCCCTTTACTCCCCCACGGTCCTCGATCGCGTTGAACCGGACATGTCGGTCGTGAAAACGGAAACTTTTGGGCCCGTATCCCCGGTGATTCGGTTCAAGTCCATCGAGGAAGCCATCCGGATCTCGAACTCGACAGACTACGGGCTCTCCTCCGCTATATGCACGAATCGTCTGGATTACATCACGCGCTTCATCACCGAACTGAATGTGGGCAGCGTCAACGTGCGCGAAGTACCAGGCTACCGCCTTGAGCTCACGCCCTTCGGCGGCATCAAGGACTCAGGCACGGGAATCAAGGAAGGCGTGCAGGAGGCGATGAAGTCCTTCACCAACGTCAAGACCTACTCGTTGCCTTGGTGAGATCCGGTCCGCCGCAACGGGCGTTCTAGAAGAGAGCGCTCACCAGTTCCTCGCCAATGGCGAAGGCCGTCGAGGCCCCGGACCCGCAGGTAATGAGCGCCACGCGCACCGCCGGATCCGGTGCTTCGATCAACACGGACCGATTCTTGGCATAGGCGTAGGTGCCATTCCAACGCTCGAGCACCGGGGGCGGATCGGCACCGAGCGCGGCCCGATATTCCTGGAGAATCAACGCATCGATCGCCGCGTACGAAATATCATCGGGCGTCGGACCGTAGTGGTGGCTGTCGCCGACCATCAGGGTGCCGTCCGCGTTTTGGACCACGATGAGATGGACGCCGTTGCTCAGATGATCCGGCTGTTCGAGCGCGAGCCGCGACCTCAATGCTCCGGCGGGCTCAAGACTGGCGTAACCCGCATATCGGGCTAATCCAAGATCCGACATCAGGGTCGCAGGGAGCCTGAAGCCCGGATCGGCGAGTCTGAGCATCTGCAACTTGCAGCGCGTCAGTTCGTGGGTCGCAAGCCGCTCGGCATAGAGGCCATGATAGTCGTCCCCGGTGCATACCGCGATGCGCTCCGCCCGAAAGCGGACATCGCGCGTGTATACCCACGGTGGATCGATCGCGTGCACGGCGGCGTTTCGCAAGAACCGCACACCGTGGACTTCGGTGAGCCATTGGGCCAATCTTGGAATGGCACTGCGCGACTCAACGCGCAACTCGATGGTGCTTTCGAGCACTCCGATCAGGTCTGGCGCCCGAAGGTGCGGGCATCGGCGTCGGGCCTCCTGGGCACTGAGGATGCGACAGCCTTCAGCCATATCTGTGCCCATGAATTTCTCGATGAGCTCAAACGCTTCGGCGCGTCGAGTGCACATCCACATCCCGGTGTGAACGATGGAAAGGCCGGCGGCCAGGGCCACTTCCCGCCAGACCTCGCGCGTTCGGCACGCTCTCGCCCACATGACTCCAGGTTCCTGGCCCGTCACGGTTACGAATCCAAAATTGCGGACCGACGCGCCGCGCGCCTGCGCGTCGCGATCGAGCACGAGGACACGCAAACCGCGCCGAACCGCAGCCAGTGCCGTGCCCAGGCCCAAAATCCCGGCGCCCACAACGGCCAAATCAAATCGATCTTCGGAAGCCATCATCGCCAGGGTTACGCCCGAACAGCCGACGGATTGCCAGTATACTGACGTGGCACCGGCGCCCTGGGGTCGCCGCGCGGCCGGCATCATAGAACTGAAACAAACAACCGGCCATATACGCCGGACCGCTGCCTATCGAGCCAACATGTCGCGACCCTTTGCCTTGCGCTTGCGAAACGATTCCCCCTTGGCGTTCGCCATATTCGCCTCGTTGGCCGGCTTCGCCACCTATTTCTCGATGTACGCATTCCGCAAGCCGTTCGCGGCGGCAAGTTACGCCCACATCGAGGGCTGGCACTACGCCCTCGACTTCAAGATCGCACTCGTCATCGCGCAGGCCCTCGGCTACGCCACCTCCAAATTCATTGGCATCCGGGTAATCGCCGGGATGAAACCCACCTACCGGGCGCGCGCGATACTCGGACTGATCGGCAGTTCATGGATTGCCCTGGTGCTCTTTGCGGCCGCGCCGGCGCTGCTCAAAGTGCCCGCCATGTATGCCAATGGACTGTGCCTGGGGCTGATCTGGGGGCTGGTGTTCTCGTACATGGAGGGCAGACGCATTTCCGAGGTGCTCGGCGCCGTACTGTGCGCGAGCTTTATCGTCTCCTCGGGGGCCGTCAAATCCGCCGGCCTGCTGTTGATCCAGTTCATGCACGTGCCCGTGTTCTGGATGCCGGCGGCCACGGGCCTGTTGTTTGTGCCCATGCTGGCCTTGGGCGTGTGGGGACTCTCATCGCTCCCGCCCCCCAGTGCCGATGACGAGGCCGCTCGCGTGCGCCGGGCTCCGATGACGCCGCGCGAAGTGCGGGCTTTCCTTGCGCGCTTTGGGCTGGGAGTGACCCTGCTGGTGATCGCGTACGTATTCGCCACGGCGTTCCGGGATTTCCGTGACAATTTCGCCGCCGAGCTTTGGACCGCGCTTGGCTATGCCAATCCGGCCTCCGTGTTTACGGCGACCGAATTGCCGGTGGCGGCCATTGCATTGATCGCCCTGGCGATCATCGTCAAGGTGAAGGACAACGTACGCGCGCTCAAGGTAATTCACGGCATGATTCTGCTCGGACTGGTGTTGCTCGGCGCCTCGACACTTGCCTACGATGCCGGTTGGCTCGGGCCGCTTCCCTGGATGATTGCCAGCGGGGCCGGACTCTACGTCGTGTACACCCCCTTCAATGCGATGCTGTTTGACCGCTTGGTCGCTGCCGGTGGCGAAGTGGCGAATGCGGGCTTTCTGATTTATGTAGCGGACTCGGCCGGATACGCCGGGAGCTGTGCGTTACTCCTGTGGAGAAACTTCGGGATGACGAATCTGGAGTGGTTGACCGTGTTCCGCTATGCCGCGTACGCCACATCCGTGGTGGGCCTGGTCCTGGTTGCCGCGTCGATGTTTTATTTCAGCGCTCGAATGCGTCGAGAAAATCACTAAACCCGCGCGCCCGCTTTTCGGTATCTCAGCCACATCGATCGCGGCGAAGTTTCTTTAAAGATTATATTTGTTATTTTTCAATCAGTTGCAGTCCTTTGCTAACAGACTCGGTTACTGCGGGCTGGCCGCAATTCAGGTCCGCCTTTGCTGCACCTCGGCGCGCCCGTCATTAGCGCCGCTTTGTAAACACAACGTGGGTCGCGTGCTGCGTTGGCACATGTTCGGAGCGTTGATATCCGAGCTTGGGCAGATCAAGGCCAGCGAAAAGATTTTCGCCGGCTCCGAGTAGAACCGGCGATATCGCCAGATGCATTTCATCGACAAGCCCGGCGCTTAAATACTGGCGCACCGTGGATACACCTCCGCCGAGGCGCACATCCAATCCGGCCGCCGCCTCCCGCGCCCGTCGCAGCGCCACCTGGATTCCCTCGGTCACGAAATGGAACGTGGTGCCGCCATTCATCGTGAATGAAGCGCGCGGATGATGAGTCAGCACAAACACCGGTACGTGGTACGGAGGATTGGTGCCCCACCAGCCTTTCCAGTTCTCGTCGGGCCACGGGCCTCGGATCGGTCCGAACATGTTCCGGCCCAAAATCCACGCGCCCACCTTTCGGAAGCCGCGTGCAGCGAAGTCATCGTCGGCGCCGGTTGCACCTCCGGAATCGCCAAACATCTGCCGGAAGGTGTGGGTTGTGAACGCCCAGTCGTGAAGGGCCATTCCGCCCGCCCCCATCGGGGTGTCAGGACCCTGGTTCGGACCCGCGCCGTAACCGTCCACCGATATGCTGAAACTCGCGACGCGAAGTTTTGGCATCTGTCCCTGCTCCCTCAACCTCTGGTGGCTAATCCTACCCTGCGCAGTAGCGGCTTGATGGTCAGGCCTTGCACCAGCAGCGTCAAGAGGACGACTCCAAATGTCATGTGCAGGATCATCTCGCGGTGGCTGAAATCACGCGGCAGCGAAAGCGCCAATACCATTGACAGGCCGCCGCGCAATCCGCCCCAGGTGAGAACCGCCGCCCAGGAAGCCGGCAGACCCTCACGGCCCATGGCCCGGATGATGAAGTAGTTGCCGTAGATGAGCACCGCGCGCGCCAGGTTGATGGCGGCCCATCCGATCAATATTTCCGGCAGAAAATGGATCAGCTTCGCCAGATCAATCTCCAGACCCATGAGCAGGAATACGAAACTGTTCAGTAAAAATGCCGTGTAGCTCCAGAACGCGTCGACCGCTTCGCGCGTCGCCAGTTGCATGCCAAATGTCGCGCCCCAATTTCCGGTGAGCATTCCGGCCACGACGCAGGCAATGACGCCCGACAGCCCGAGTGATTCGGCGGCTATGAACGCGCCGTAGGCGCTGAGGACCGTCAAGGTGATCTCAACCATCGGGTCGTTGATCGAACGGGTCAGCAAGCTCACGGCGGCGCCCACCAGCACCCCGACCAGGATTGCGAATCCCGTGACCCGGACAAACTCCCACACCGCACCCCCGAGACTGATGCCGGTCCCCGTGGCCACGCCCAACACGATGGTGAACACCACAATCGCTGTTCCATCGTTAAACAGCGACTCGGCTTCCACGATGATGGCCAGGCGGTGGTCCACACCCAGTGTTCTGAAGATCGCCAGCACGCTGATCGGGTCTGTGGCCGAGATCAGGGCGCCGAAGACCATCGCACCGGCGAACTCGATGGCGTCGGGCACCAACAGGTTGGCGCCCCACCAGACCAGCCACGCCGTCAGAAACATGGCAACGACCACTCCAGGAACCGCCAGCAACAGAATCAACCCGCGCGCGCGCCACACTTCAGCAAAATGGATCTGGAACGCCGCTTCGAACAGCAACCCGGGAAGCACCACCACGAACAGCAATTCCTTCGACAGGTGCGGGCCGGCGTAGGGCAACCAGTTGCCGAGCACCAGACCGGCCAGGACCAGGCCGATGGCGTAGGGCAAGCGCGCGCGATTTGAGAGCACGGCCACCGCGGCCGCGACGGCGAGCAGCAAGAGCACACTGAGTTCTGGATGGTCCATCGAGCCTAGGCGATTGCCGTTCCGGCCGCCTCAAGGCTTACCACGGCCACGCGAGCGGCCGCCAGGTCCCAGGCCGCCAGGCCTACGGTCTTAAACAACACCGCTCCGTCAGAGGTGTCTTGGTCGCCCAGGCGCTGGGAGAGCGATTGCACGCTTTCCCAATCGACACCGGCCCGGATCAGATCACCGGCCTCCTCCCGCGCACCTTCCAGGGTATCGACATAGACTCGGCTGGCCCGCACGGTGGCCGCACCAATCTCGGCGGCGGTCGGTGTGAAAGCCCCGGTGGCAATCACCAGGCAATCACGGTCTGCGGGCGCCTCGTACACGGGATTCTGGCTGGTCGTGCAAGTGATGACCACATCGTTCTGCTGCGAACTGCCGGCGGGCGAGATCGAAAGATAGGAAGAGAGCGCGCCATGCTTGCTGCAAAAATCCTCCGCGGCCTTGTGACTGCGACCCGATACGGTGATGGTGGCGGCCGGGTACAGCTGCGCAATCGCTTCCACATGATGCAGGGCCTGCGTCCCCGTGCCGAAAATATGGAAGGACCTCGGAGGACGCGGGTGAAACAACCTGACACCGAGCATGGACAATGCCGCCGTGCGCCGCCCTGTAACGGTCGCCCCATCGAGAGTGAGTACGTGCGAGCCGGTGTCGGCATCCCAAACGCTCACCTGACCCTGGATGACCGGGGCACGCCGGCGGGCATTGGTCGGGACGAAGGTCACCAGCTTGTGCACCGCCAGATCAGCGCCCGCAGCGATCATTGATAACAGGGCGCCTCCGGATTCAAGGGCAAGAACCTGCCGTTGCGGGCAGATGATTTCGCCGCGCGATACACCCAGCGCGGCGGCCGAAAGTGCATCGATCAGTGCCCCGTACGGCATGAGTGCCGCGCTACGCTGAGCGTCGAGCGTCTTCATGCGGGCGGGATTCTCTTACTGCCCCAGGATCATCCTGCGTTGCTTGGCCGCGTAGCCTTCCCTTGCGGACGGCTCGGGTGCCAGGAGCGATACGATCACCGCCACGGCAAAGGCCAGCGGCATGGACACCAACGCGGGATTTTTCAGCGGGAACCAGGCGTGATCGTGATGCAGCATGTCCACCTGCACGGTGGGCGACAGCGCAATCAGCACGGCTGCGGTCACAGTGCCGGTCCCGATCGCCGCGACCGCCCCAGCGGTGGTGAAGCGCTGCCAGTAGATCGAGAGCACCAGAGCGGGGAAGTTTCCGCTCGCCGCCAGTGCAAAGGCCAGTCCGACCATAAAGGCGACATTCTGCCCCTTAAACACCAGCCCCAAAGCCATGGCCAGGACTGCGAGAAAGACGCTGGCAACGCGCGCTACGCGCAGCTGCTCATCGCGAGGTGCATCGCCGCGACGCACGACATTGACCCACAGGTCATGAGAGAGTGCCGCCGCCCCGGAGAGGGTGAGGCCGGCCACCACGGCCAATATCGTCGCGAACGCGACCGCAGCAATAAAACCCAGAAGACTTTTGCCACCCAGCACTTCAGCCAGGAGCGGTGCGGCCATGTTCCCGCCCTTGTCGACGGCCACGATGACATCGTGCCCCACCAGCACCATCGCTCCGAACCCCAGCACAAAGGTCAGCAAGTAAAAGGACCCGATCAGTCCCGTGGCCCAGAACACCGACTGGCGGGCCGCACGCGCATCCGGAACGGTATAAAAGCGCATCAGAATATGAGGCAACCCCGCGGTGCCGAACATCAGGGCCAACCCGAGCGAAACGGCCTCCCAGGGATTGCTTATGAGCTTTCCGGGAGCCAGCACGCTTACCCCGTTCCGCTCCGCCGCCACGGCAAACAAGTGCAGGGGATTGAAGTCAAACCGCGCCAGGACCAGCACGGCCAGTAATGCCGCGCCGCCCAGGAGCAGCGCCGCCTTGACGATCTGTACCCAGGTGGTCGCGATCATGCCGCCAAAGAGCACGTAGGCGAGCATCACGAATCCAACGATCAGCACCGCCATCTCGTAGGAAAGGCCAAACATCAGTTTGATCAGATTGCCGGCGCCCACCATCTGCGCAATCAGATACGCGGCCACGACCGCCAAAGACCCCAGGGCCGCCGCAATGCGCACCGGCTTTTGTCGCAATCGGAAACTCAACACATCGGTGAAGGTGTAGCGGCCCAGGTTTCGCAGCGGCTCGGCGATCAGGAACAACACCACCGGCCAGCCCACCAGCCAACCGGTCGAATAGATCAGGCCGTCAAAACCGGAAGTCGCCACCAGCCCGGCAATCCCAAGAAAGCTGGCCGCGCTCATATAGTCGCCGGCCAGCGCGAAACCGTTCTGGCGGCCGGTGATGCGGCGCCCCGCGGCAAAAAACTCCTCGGTCGTCTTGGTGTGGCGGGCCGCCCACCAGGTGATCCCGAGCGTGAGCGCCACGAAGGCCACGAAAAAGCCTATGGCCGTCGCATTCGGCGCCTGCAGAACGTCGGCGGGCGTCATCGCCGATCCTCGGCCCGCAGTTCGCTCACGCGGCTGTCCACGTACTTGTTCGCCCAGCGCACGTAGATCCAGGTGACGACCCAGGTCGCGACGATGACCAGGGCACCGAGCAAGATTCCGAGGCTCAGACCGGGAGCGAGCATTTGCGCGACCCGGGGCTTATCGAAAGCGATCAGCAACACGAAGCCAAAATACACGAAGAGCATGACCGCGCTGAGCGCGACGGCAACACGCCAGCGCTGGCGCGACAAGAGTGCCAGAGTCATCTACCCCCCAATCGCGCCCATACCCTGGGCGCAGAAACTCTAATTCGCGACCGGCCGCAGCACTTCGGCTTTTACATTGTAGTCGGCAACCGAGATATGCTTGGGCACGCACGATGTCTGGAAGTTCGTGTTGCGCAACGCGAATCCCTTCTCAAGCATGGGCCGCATCTGGTCGACCAGTTCGCATTCACCCATGCCCATGTCGGTCGGCCGATTGGGAGAAAGTTCCACCTTGCCCCATGCCGCCTGCACAGTGTCGGGTCCGGCGCCCTGCGCAGCGGGTGCAAGCGAGCTGAACTCCGCCTCGACCCAGGCAATCTTGTTGGGCTGGTTCTGGGCCCGATCGCATCCCAGGGCCCGTACCTTGAGGTCCTTCCGGGCCCCAAAGGTGAGCAGGATGTAGCGTACCTTGCTCTCCAACCCCTCGCAGGTATAAAACGCCGTGAAACCGGCGTACGTGAACTCGAGCTTTTGACTGCGCCATTCGGCCGCAGTCCCGGCCGGCTGCGCCGTGGCGCCTATCGCGCCGGACACGGTCCCCAGAACAAGCGCGCCAACGATCGCCAGACCTGCCTTGCGGCCGGCGCGACGTTTTGGGCGAGAACGAAAGGTCGTCATGTTCCACCTCCATTGATGCGGGCATTATCTAAGGTGTTAGTCCGGTCGCATAGCTTTAAAGTTCTTGGCCATCCGTCCCCGCCCCCGGGCCCGCTCTTAGGGTTTCCCGGCCTCTTTGACAGGGTGACCTCCAAACGCATTGCGGAGCTTGGCCAACACGCGCGCGGCGTAATCGCCCCGCCCCTGGCTGGCCAGACGAACGTTCAACGCCGCACCGATGACCGGCAGCGGGACGCCCAGCTCGAGGCCTTCCTGAACCGTCCATCGCCCCTCACCGGAATCGGCGATCACGGGGGCAAGGCTGTCCAGCACGGGATCTTCCTTCAACTCGTTGGCGATCAGATCGAGCAGCCAGGAACGTATCACCGTGCCCTGGCGCCAGGCCTCAGCGATCGCGGCGACATCGAGCGCAAAATCGGATTTTGCGCGCAGCACGGCAAATCCCTCGGCATAGGCCTGCATCAATCCGTATTCGATGCCGTTGTGCACCATCTTGGTAAAGTGACCGCTTCCTGCCGCTCCGCAGTGGACCCAACCCTGATCCTTCGCCGGAGCCAACACTTTAAAGAGAGGCAGCAGGCGATCCACGGCCGCCTGATCGCCTCCGAACATGAGTCCGTAACCGGACTCCAGCCCCCACACGCCCCCCGAAACTCCCACATCGACGAAGTGCAATCCGCGCGCCTTAAGTTCATCCGCGCGCCGGAGACTGTCGTGATAATCGCTGTTGCCGCCATCGATGATGACATCGCCCGCCGATAGCAGGCCGGCGATCGATTGAATGGTCTGCTCCGTAATCTGCCCCGCCGGCAGCATGATCCACACGACTCGCGGAACCTGGAGCGCTGCGATCGCCGAGGGCAGGTCTGCGGCGATTGTGATGTCGGGATCGGAGGCCAGCGAAGCACGCGCCGCTTCGGAAACATCATAACCACACACCGGAAATCCGGCGCGCGAGAGCCGGCGCAACAGGTTGGCGCCCATGCGGCCAAGTCCGATCATGGCCAATGCCGATTGCGTGTTTTTGGGGGGCATGTCCGTTACCTTCCTCAGTGCATGTGCTGGCCGCCGTTGATGGCGATGTTGGCGCCGGTCACGAAGGCCGCCTCCTCACTCGCCAGGTACGCCACCAGGCCGGCGACCTCCTCGGGTTTGCCCAGTCGGCCCATCGGAATCTGGGGAATGATTTTCGTATCCAGCACGTCCTTCGGGATGGCCATGACCATCTGGGTACCGATATAGCCGGGAGAGATGGTATTGACGGTAACACCCTTGCGCGCCACTTCCAGCGATAACGCCTTGGTGAACCCGTGCATGCCGGCCTTGGCCGCCGAATAATTGGTCTGGCCGAAGGCGCCTTTCTGGCCATTGACCGAGGAGATGTTGATGATCCGCCCCCAGCCCCGCTCGACCATGCCATCGCACACCTGCTTGGACATGTTGAACACGGAGTCCAGATTGGTGTGCATGACCGCATCCCAGTTGACGCGATCCATTTTCTTGAAGGTCATGTCGCGGGTGATGCCCGCGTTATTGACCAGCACGTCCACAGCGCCCACCTCGGCGGCCACCTGCTGCACACAGGACTGGCAGGAGCTCCATTCGGTGACGTCGCAGGGAAAAGCATAAAAGGAGTAGCCCTGCGCCTTCATGTCGGCGAGCCACGTTTTCGCCTTGGTGTTGCCGGGCGAATAGGTGGTCACGACGGTGTCACCCAGGGCCGCCAATTTGATGCAGATGGCCTCCCCGAGTCCGCCCATCCCGCCTGTCACCAGGGCCGTGCGTTTGTTTGCCATGATCGAAACTCTCCCAGTTAAGTTCGTTCCACGGCCAGGGCCACGCCCATGCCGCCGCCAATGCACAGACTCGCCAGCCCACGCTGCGCGCCGCGGCGTGCCATCTCGTGCAGCAAGGTGACCAAGATGCGGCAACCGGAGGCGCCGATGGGATGCCCTATCGCGATCGCACCGCCATTCACGTTGATCTTGCTCGTATCCCAGCCCATCTGTCTGTTCACGCCAATGGCTTGGGCGGCAAACGCTTCGTTGACTTCCATCAGCTCCACATCGGCGTGCGTCCACCCGGCCTTTTGGAGGCACAACTGGCTGGCCGGTACCGGTCCCATGCCCATGATTTTCGGATCCACGCCGGCCGACGAGTAGGCCCTGACCCGCGCCATGGGCTTGAGCCCGAGTTCGCGCGCCTTGCTGGCCGAAGTCATGATGACCGCCGCCGCGCCATCGTTCAGTCCCGACGCGTTGCCGGCCGTCACCGTGCCCTCCTTGCTGAAGGCAGGCTTGAGTTCGCCCAAGGCCTCAGCAGTCGTCCCCGCGCGGATGTATTCATCCACCTCGAAGCGCACGGTGCCTTTCTTGCCGGCGATCTCCACCGGCACAATCTCGTCCTTAAACCTTCCGGCCTTTTGTGCCGCTTCGGCTTTCTGCTGCGAAGCGGCGGCGAACTCGTCCTGCTCGCGGCGGGTGATCCCGTACTTCTGAGCAATGTTTTCCGCCGTGGTGCCCATGTGGTAGTTGTTGAAGACGTCCCAGAGCCCATCGACGATCATGCTGTCGACGAGTTTGGCGTCGCCCAACCGAAATCCGTCCCGCGATCCGAGCAGGACGTGCGGGCTGGCACTCATGTTTTCCTGGCCGCCGGCAATGACCACCTCGGCGTCGCCGCATTTAATGGCCTGCGCCGCCAGATGCGTGGCCTTCAATCCGCTTCCGCAGACCTTGCCGACCGTCATCGCAGGCACGCTATCGGGCAATCCGCCACGGAGCGCGGCTTGTCGGGCGGGATTCTGGCCGCATCCGGCGGTGAGCACCTGGCCCATCAACACTTCGGACACCTGGTGCGGCGCAAGCCCGCTGGTCGCCAGCAGCGCCTTGATGACCTGCGCGCCCAGGTCGGCGGCGGGCACCTTGGCCAGACTCCCTCCGAACTTGCCGACCGCGGTGCGCAGCGCCGCGACAATCACCACCTCTTCCATCAGCCCTCTCCTGCGATTTCAATCATTCTACTGTTCCCATATTAAGGAACGATCCACTTTCTGGATGTCAGTCGCCCCCGCTAACGCCATGCTGATGGAAAGTTCGCGGCGGATGATTTCAAGGCCCAGCGCGACTCCCGCCTGCCCTCCGGCGGCCAGTGAGTACAGGAAAGCCTTGCCCATCAGGCAGCCGCGCGCCCCGCGGGCCACGGCCTTGAGGATGTCCTGACCGCTCATGACTCCCCCGTCGAACAGCACCTCGCAGCGACCCTGCAGCGCGGCGGCCACCTGCGGCAGGACCTCGATGGTCGAGGGGGCGCTGTCCAGCTGCCGGCCCCCGTGATTTGAGACCACGACCGCGTCGGCCCCGGTATCGGCGGCGCGGCGTGCGTCCTCCGCGTCCATGACACCCTTGATCACCAGCTTGCCGGCCCACTGGGAGCGCACCCAGGCCACGTCCTTCCAGTTCGCGGTCGGGTCGAACTGCTCGCTGATCCAGGTCGAGAGTGTTTTAAGTCCCTGTGGTCCCGGGAGGCGCCCTTCCAGATTGCCGAAGGTTCGGCGACGAGCCCTCAGCATGCCCAAGACCCATCCGGGCTTGGTGGCCACATCCCAGGCGTTTCCCCAGGTCAGGCGCGGGGGCACGGACAGGCCGTTCTTGGCATCGCGTCGCCGGAGCCCTTGCACCGGCAGATCGAGCGTCAGGACCAGGACCGGGCATTTCGCAAGGCGGGCCCTGTCGATCAGTTGTTCGTTAAAAGCCCGGTCGCGCATCAGGTACAGCTGGAACCAGAACGGCATGACGCCGGCCTGTTGCAGATCCTCGATCGATGCGATCGCCACGGTGCTCAGGCAGAACGGGATGCCCGCCGCGGCCGCCGCGCGCGCGCCGCAAATCTCGCCGTCGCGATAGAACAGCCCAGTCAGTCCGGTGGGCGCAATGGCCAGCGGCAGCGCGCAGGCCTGGCCCACCAGCGAGCTCGCGGTGCCAATACTCGAGACATCCACGCCGACGCGTTGCCGGATCGCTATCGCATCGAGCTCAGCGCGGTTTCGCCGGATGGTGATTTCATCGTAAGAGCCGCGGTCGGCATAGTCGAAAATTGCTTTGGGCACCCGTGTCCGCGCACGTTCGCGCAGGTCGGCAATGCTGTTTAGGACTCGCATGAGGCCACCCGCACGAACGAGGTAGAGAAAGCTCTAGACTTCAACAATGCGATTTCGCAATTCGCCGATGCGATCGATCTTGGCCACCACCAGATCGCCTCCCTTGAGCGCCTGGGGCGGTGTCATCGCGTAGCCGACGCCGGCCGGTGTGCCCGTGGCGATGATGTCGCCCGGCTGCAGCGTCAGGCCCGCCGAGAGCGATGCGATGATGGTGGGAATGTCAAAGATCATCTGCGCGGTCGTGGCGCGCTGGCGTTCCTCGCCGTTGACGCTCAGCGACAGCTCGAGGCGGGCCGGATCACCGAGCGATGTCCGATCGACGATGCACGGTCCCAGCGGGCATGTGGTGTCGAGGGACTTGCCCTTAAACCACTGGTCGTGGCGGCGCTGCAGATCACGAGCAGTGAAATCATTGAGGACGCAGTACCCGAACACGTGCTCGTATGCCCGTGAGGGTGCGATATCCCGGCCGGCGACGCCGATGATGACCGCGAGCTCCACCTCGTAGTCCAAAAGACGCGTGATCCGAGGGTCCAACCGAACCTCGCCCTGGGGTGCGTTCACCGCTCCGGTGGCCTTCGTGAAAAACTGCGGCACCTCGGGGAGTTTCACTTCTTTGCCGGCCTTCGCCATGCCCTCCTTGACATGATCGGCGTAATTTCGGCCGACGCAAAATACATTGCGCACCGGCACGGGAATGGGAGCCAGCAGTTGCACGCGATCGCTTTCCAGCCACGCGTCTGAAAATTCCTCGCGCCGTGCCTCCATGCGCTGCAGGGCGGCCAGGCTCGCCTCCCCGCCTCGCACGATCGCCAGCATGCTGCTCAGGTCGGTCGCCTCATTCATCCGCCGGCCGGCAGCCGCCAGATCGAGCACACGATCTTCAAACCACATACCGGTCAGCGCTTGTTCTTGATGGATGCAGGTCACTAGTTTCATTGTCTCAAGCCTCGTGGTGCGGCGCGCGGCGCGCACGGTAAATTCACAGTTGTCATCTCGACCGGCCGCGCCGGGTGAGCTTCGTGTCGCTCATCGAGCGGGGCGCTGATTCGATGCGCGGCGCTTGATCTCGCGCCGCCTCGCATGCAATACCCATTCCGTATATCCGTTGGGTTGCTCGCGACCCTTGAACACCAGTTCGCAGGCGGCCTGGAACGCCGGGCTCCGGCCGAACTCGGGTGCCATCGGACTGTAACCGGGCTCTCGCGCGTTTTGTTCATCGACGACCCGGGCCATGCGTTGCAGTGCCGCCAGGGCCTGTTCGCGGGTGCACACGCCATGCAGTATCCAGTTCGCCATATGCTGGCTCGAGATGCGAAGCGTCGCGCGGTCTTCCATCAGGGCGACGCCATGAATGTCGGGGACTTTTGAGCACCCGATTCCCATGTCCACCCAGCGAACCACATAGCCCAGGATGCTTTGCGCATTGTTGTTGAGTTCCTCTTCGATTTCCGCAGCACTCCAGGCACGCGCGGGTGCAAGAGGCGGGATCAGCACCTCCTCACGCGCCGCGAGCGCCCGGGCGCGCAGGTTCTGCTGCACCTCGGCGACGTCCACCGCGTGGTAGTGCAGCGCGTGGAGCGTCGCGGCGGTCGGCGATGGCACCCAGGCGGTGCTGGCGCCGGCGCGCGGCTGGGCGATCTTGCTGCTCATCATGAGCGCCATCTGATCGGGCATGGCCCACATGCCCTTGCCGATCTGGCCGCGACCGGCCAGGCCGCACTTGAGGCCGACATCGACATTCCGGCGCTCGTAGGCCTCGAGCCAGGGGGCGTTCTTGAGGTCCCCTTTGCGCATCATCGGGCCAGCCGCCATGGAAGTGTGTATCTCATCGCCCGTGCGGTCCAGGAAGCCGGTGTTGATGAACACCACTCGCTCACGCGCGGCGCGTAGGCACTCGCCCAAGTTGACCGTGGTGCGGCGCTCCTCGTCCATGATTCCCATCTTCAGCGTGTGGCGTGGGATCCCCAGCAGGTCCTCCACGCCGGCAAACAGCTCCACCGCCAGGGCCACCTCCTCAGGCCCGTGCAGTTTGGGCTTGACGATGTAGACCGAGCCGTGGCGACTGTTACGCGGTCCGGAATCCGCTCGAAGGTCGTGCATCGCCATCAAGGCGCTCAACGCCGCATCCAGCATCGTCTCGGGCACGGGCTTTTCGTCGATGAGGACCATGTCGCTCATCATGTGGTGTCCGACATTGCGCACCAACATGAGACTTCGCCCGGGCAGCACCAGTTCCGTTCCGTCCGCGCCGGCATAGTGCCGGTCCGCGTTGAGTCGGCGGGTCAGTTCGCCCTCGCCCTTGGGGAATCGCGCCTCCAGCGTCCCCCGCATCAGCCCGAGCCAGTTGCGATAGGCGAGGATCTTGTCTTCGACATCGACCGCGGCGACGGAATCTTCCAGGTCCTGGATCGTGGACAACGCCGATTCCAGCACCAGGTCGCTGATTCCCGCCGCATCGCTACGGCCGATCGGATGCGATCGGTCGATTTGGATTTCTACGTGCAAGCCGTGATGGCGCAGCAACAGCCTCCTGGGTGCATTCTGCGGCCCCTGGTAGCCGACAAACGCGGATTCGGCACGCAGGCCCGTGGCGCCGGCCGCTGTGATCACCGCCAGCTTGCCGGAGGCGACCTCGAATGCCTTCGCCTCGGCGTACGAGCCGCGCAGCAGCGGAAAATTCTGATCGAGGAATGTCCGTCCATAGGCGATGACGCTCGCGCCGCGCACGGCATTGTAGGTTGCGCCGCGTTGCGCGCCGTCCGCCTCGGATAACGCGTCGGTGCCGTAGAGCGCATCGTAGAGGCTTCCCCAACGGGCGTTGGCGGCATTGAGCGCATAGCGCGCATTACTGACCGGCACCACCAGTTGTGGGCCGGACAGTGTCGAGATTTCCTCATCCACATCGGCGGTGGCCACCTGGAAATCCGGCCCATCCGCCACCAGGTAGCCGATCTCGCCCAGCATGCTCTGGTAGGCGGCACCGAACCCGGAGCTGCCAGGCCGCCGTCGGTGCCACTCATCCAGGCGCCTTTGCAATTCGTCACGCTTCGCCAGGAGTGCCGCATTGCGCGGCGCCAGCCGGCGCAGCAAGCCGGCCAGTCCGTTCCAGAACGGGCCGGGCGCGAGGCCGGTCCCAGGCATCGCCTCCTCGTTGACAAACTGCAGCAGCGCCGGGGCAACGGTAACGCCTGTGTCCTGCGGCGATGACTCATTCTTATTCATCCGGCGCTCAGATCGGCGTAGTCCGGATGCCGACGGACAAAATCCTTGATGAACGGGCACACGGCCATCATGCGCTCGCCCCTGCTGCGGATCAGATCCAAAGTTTCCCTGACCAGCCGTGTGCCCAGGCCGTGACCGGCCATCGCGGCGGGTACCTCGGCATGCGTCAGGTGCAGGGTCGTGCCTGTTCGGCGGTAATCCACAAAGCCTTTCTCGCCGTCGACACCCAGTTCAAAGCG
Source organism: uncultured Gammaproteobacteria bacterium (assembly GCA_963795685.1). Taxonomy (GTDB): domain Bacteria; phylum Pseudomonadota; class Gammaproteobacteria; order Steroidobacterales; family Steroidobacteraceae; genus FEN-1191. Next base: position 37,088 of record CAWCJE010000013.1, on the reverse strand, counting down.
GCTGCGCGAGGTGTTGTCGCTCAATAGGTCAGTCACGCCCGTTCCTGCGTAGCCACGCCCAGTCCCGTAAGATGCCCGTCATGACCGACGCCGAACTGGAAGCGCTGTCACTGAGCCTCGAAGTCGCGCTGCGCAGTGTGTTGTTCAGCCTGCCGATAGCCATCGTGACCGCCTGGTTACTGACGCGGCGGCGGTTTGCCGGCCGGACGTTGCTCGATGCGTTTGTGCACCTGCCGATGGTACTGCCCCCGGTCATGGTCGGCTACGTTTTGCTGTTGCTGTTCGGAGTGCGGGGACCCATCGGCCATTGGCTGTATCAGACCTTTGGGCTGCGCATGGCTTTTACGACGCGCGGGGCGGCCCTGGCGACGGCGGTCATGTCCTTTCCACTGATGGTGCGCGCGATCCGACTGTCGCTTGAAAATGTTGACCGCGGCCTGGAAGAGGCGGCGCGCACCTTAGGGGCAGGCGCACTGGATCGCTGGTGCACGATCACCCTGCCGTTGATGGCTCCCGGGATTCTCGCCGGAGCGGTCACTGCGCTGGTCGCGAGCCTGGGGGAATTCGGCGCCGTGATCACCTTCGCAGGCAATATTCCCGGCGTCACGCGCACCCTGCCCATCGCTTTGTACTCGGCGCTGCAGACGCCCAACGGCGACGCGACCGCGGCGCGCATTGCGATCATCAGCTTTGTTCTGGGCCTGGTCGGGCTGTTCGCCGCAGAATTTCTGGCGCGCTCGATGCGCCGTCGTCTGGGGCGCTGAAGCCGTGCTCGAGGTGCGCTTGTCTCTGAGGCGGGGCGAATTCAACCTGGACGCCGAGTTCACCGCTCCGGCCCCTGGCATCACGGCTTTGTTTGGTCGCTCCGGAGCCGGCAAGACCACGCTCATCCACATGCTGGCCGGACTGCTGGATCCGGACAGGGGGTTGATCGCACTGGACGGTCAGAAGCTGTTTGACTCCGCCCTTGGCCTGAGCGTGCCTGCGCACCGCCGGGGTGTGGGCTACGTCTTTCAGGACCTGCGATTGTTTCCTCATCTCAGTGTGGCCGGGAACCTCCGCTATGGGTTGCGCCGCGCGGGCGCGCAACCTCAGCGCATCACTATGGAGCGCATCGTGGCGCTTCTCGATCTGGGCTCGCTGCTGGGGCGGCATACCTGGCAGCTTTCGGGCGGCGAGCGCCAGCGTGTGGCCCTGGGACGGGCATTGCTGGCCCAACCGCGGCTCCTGCTGATGGACGAACCGCTGGCCGCCATCGACGTGGCCAAGCGCGAAGAGGTGCTGCCGTATTTCGAGCGCCTGCGTGATGAACTGGCGCTGCCCATCGTTCTGGTCACGCACCATTTCGAAGACGTGGTGCGTCTTGCGACGCACGTCGTGCTGGTGGATGCGGGGCGCGTGTTGGCGCAGGGCAATCTGCCGGCGGTGAGTCTCACCCCGGCGTTGGGCGCACTGCTGGGTACCGAGGGTGTCGGTGCGGTAATCGAAGGACGGGTCGAGTCGCTCGATGAGGGCTCGGGCCTGGCCACACTCAGTGTCGGGCAGGGCCGCATGCTGGTGCCGGGCGCTGGACTCAAGAGCGGTGGCTCGCTGCGCCTGCAGTTGCTGGCGCGTGACCTGATTCTGGCGACCTTGCCTCCGGTGGGACTCAGTGTCCGTAACCAGCTTCGAGGCGCCATCACTGGCATCAAGGCAGAAGCGGACCATAACATCATGGTGAGCGTGGACATCGGGGGTGTTGCACTCATGGCACGCATCACCACGGCCGCGGCGGTGGATTTGAATCTCAGCGTCGGCCAGCAGGTGTGGGTCTTGGTTAAAGCGGTCTCGCTGCGAGGCCACCCACGCTGAATGGCGTGGCGGACCGGCATTCTCGCCAAACATTGGACGGCCAGTCCTGACATTCTCTCGTCAATCTCGGGCCTGTATTTGGCCGCACATCGATCGACGGCAAGACAGTCAAGCGCTGCGGATAAAGGCGAAGCTTTTCCCTCCGTTATGGACAAGTTGTGGCAAAAATACGACTTCGGGTTGAACGGGGCCGGGTCTGCATTTCATAAGGCCTTCGGCGCACTACGACCAGCGCACAAATACGCACCCGGTTACCGCAATGTAACCGCAGCGCTACCGCTTTTGGCCGGACCGGCGTGGAGAATTTCACCCGACCGAGGCAGACGCTTCCCAACAGGAAAAGGTAATTCCCAATGAGCAATGTTCTTATCGCCGGGGCTGTCGCCCTGACTCTCACCCTCGGCGCGCCTGTCATGGCGCAGACCGCCGACTCCGCCGCGCAGGCACAAATTGACGATCTGAAAGTGCAGCTGCGTTTGCTGGAGAACCAGGTTGACACGATGAAGGCCAAAGCCGACGCGAAGCCGGCAAAGGTCGCCGTCGAAGTGGACAACGGCAGCACGACGGTGGGTGGCCAGGCGTTCATGGACTTCGGGCACATCTCCAACCAGCAAAACGGCGTGGACGTGGCCCCGACCGGAACGGGCTTTGACATCAAGCGCTTTTACCTGATTGTCGATCACAAGTTCGACAACGTGTGGTCGGCCAACCTGACCACCGATGCGCAGTACATTTCAGACAAGACCACGAGCGTGGTCACCTCCGTGGGTCCTCCCCCGAAGACCACCACGGTCACCACCAGTGGCGGGAGCGGCACGGTGACGGAAGTGTTCATCAAGAAGCTGTACCTGCAGGCGACCTTAAGCGATGCCTTCGTGCTGCACGCCGGCTCGTACACCTCGCCCTGGGCGCCGTTCGTGGAGAGCCTCTACGGCTACCGCTACATCGAGAAGACCCAGAGCGATCGGCTCGGCTACGCGAACACGGCCGACTGGGGCCTGAACGCCAGCGGCAAGTTCGGTGGCGGCCTGGTCACCTACTCCGCCTCGGTCGTCAACGGCGGGGGTTTCAAGAACCCCTCGCGCAGCAAGTACGTCGATTATGAAGGGCGCATTGGGGTCACCCCGGTGAAGTGGCTGACCTTCGGGGCCGGCTTCTACAGCGGGCACCTCGGGCAGATCAACACCTCCAACCAGAACTTCCCGAACAACACCGCCTCGCGCTGGGATGTGGCCGTGGGAGTGAACGCCGCGGGTTCAGGATCGGTGGCGAGTATTTCGACGCCAAGAACTACAAGAGCGCCAACCCCACCACGGGCGTGTACAGCGCCTCGGCCATCACCAGCGGCTCGGGCACCGCCCCGCTCAGTGACACGGCCAGCGGTTACTCGCTCTTTACCTCCTACGAGTTCAACCCGATGTGGTCGGTGTTCGGCCGCTACGATCAGGCCAAGCCCAGCAAGGACCGGGTCTCCGATCTTAAGGACACCTACATGAATGTGGGCGTGTCGGTCAAACCCCGCAAGGGCGTGGATCTGGCGCTGGTCTACAAGAACGAGAAGGTCGAAAACGGCCAGATCTCGGTCTCCGGGGCCGATGCCAACGGCTCCTACACGATCGGGGGCACGGGCAACACCACCAACGGGCTGACCACCGACGGCAAGTTCGACGAGATCGGCCTGTACGCGCAGTTCACGTTCTAACCCGATGCAGAAGCGGTGCCGCCCCGAAAGGCGGCACCGCTTTTCCTCTACTTTCGACTGGAGATACCAAAATGCTGAATCGATTCACGGCGACGGCGCTCGGATTGCTGGTCGCGATGGGCGCGATAGCGGTCCCGCCTGCATCAGCCGCAAACGTCACGTTGCTGAATGTGTCCTATGACCCCACCCGCGAGCTTTACGAAGAATACAACACGGCTTTCGCCACCTACTGGAAGGCGCAATCTGGCGATGCCGTCACCGTCAAACAGTCCCATGGCGGTTCCGGTAAGCAGGCACGCTCGGTGATCGACGGCCTGGAGGCCGATGTCGTGACCCTGGCGTTGGCCGCCGACATCGACGGCATCGCGAAAAACGGTGGACTGGTGGCCACTGATTGGCAGTCACGCCTGCCGCAGAACAGCACGCCCTACACCTCGACGATCGTCTTCCTGGTGCGCAAGGGGAACCCGAAACGCATCCTGGACTGGAACGACCTGATTCGAAGTGGCGTCAAGGTGATCACACCGAACCCGAAGACCTCTGGCGGAGCGCGCTGGAATTACCTGGCCGCCTGGGCCTATGCCCTCAAGCAGCCCGGTGGCAATGCGGCGAGCGCCCAGGACTTCGTGGCCAAGCTCTATAAGAACGTGCCGGTGCTCGACTCGGGCGCCCGCGGCTCGACGACGACATTCGTGCAGCGCGGAATTGGCGATGTGCTGCTGTCCTGGGAAAACGAGGCCTATCTGGCGCTCAAGGAACTCGGCCCGGACAGCTTTCAGATTGTCTATCCTTCGGTGAGCATTCTGGCCGAGCCGCCGGTCGCCGTTGTCGACAAAGTGGCGGCGCGACATCACACCACTAAGGTGGCCCAGGCGTACCTGCAGCACCTGTACTCCAAGGAAGCCCAGGACATCATCGCCCGCAACCACTACCGTCCGCGCGATCCTGAGGTGGCCGCCAAATACGCCGGCAGCTTTGGCAAGATCGCAACGATGGTGACGATCGCTGATTTCGGTGGCTGGTCCAAGGCGCAGCCGCAGCACTTTGATGACGGCGGCATTTTCGACAAGATCTACGCACCATAATCCGGTGCCTCGGATCTGCACTGTGACACGCGGCTCAGTGCGCCCATGACCGGGCGCATTGAGACCGCCTTGTCACCTCGATATAACCCATCGGCGACGGTGCCCGACCGTACGATTCGCTCAATCAATCGGGGTAGCGAATGTCCATCAGAATCGAGCAGGTCACCAAGTTTTACCAAGGTGTACCGGTCGTCAATGACGTCACCATTGAAATCCAGTCCGGAGAATTCTTCGTGCTGCTGGGGCCCTCGGGCAGCGGCAAGAGCACCCTGCTCCGGGCCCTGGCCGGCCTGACCAACATTGATCACGGGCGCCTGTCGCTGCACGGGCGCGACGTGACCGAACTGCCCGCCCGGGAGCGCGGCGTGGGCCTGGTCTTCCAGCACTACGCGCTGTTCCGGCACATGACCGTGGCGGACAACATTGAATTCGCCCTGCGCGTCCGCCGCATGCGCGCGGCGGAACGCCGCAAAAGACGCCAGGAACTGCTGCACCTGGTGGCGTTGGAAGGCTATGACGATCGCTACCCGAGCCAGCTCTCGGGCGGCCAACAGCAGCGCGTCGCCGTGGCCCGCGCGCTCGCGCATGAGCCGGCCGTGCTGCTGCTCGATGAACCCTTTGGGGCCCTGGACGCCAAGATTCGCGTCGAGCTGCGCGAGACGGTGCGCGCCGTGCAGCGCCGCATCGGAATGACCACGATACTGGTCACGCACGATCAGGAAGAAGCCTTCGCCCTGGCCGACCGGATCGGTGTCATGCAGATGGGTCGCCTGCTGGAAATCGGAAGCCCCGAGGACCTGTACCGCCATCCGGCCACGAGGTTCGTGGCCCGCTTCCTCGGCGCCGCCAATTTGTTCCTCGGTGAGGTGTCTCAGCAGGGGCTGCATTTGGGCGCCGCCACACTGACTCCGGAGCGCGTCGCGCCCGTGGTGTCCAGCGGCACGGAGGCGGTCCTGGTGGTCCGACCCGAGGATATCGAAGTCTCCTCGGGTGACAGCACACCGGGGAGCCGTCCGTTCGCAGCGGGCGTAGTGCGGGCGCTGACCTTTGCAGGGCACCAGCAGCACGTCAGCATCCAGCTGGCCGAACAAAGCGGCATCCAGCCGGCGACCGGCAACGGCCACGACGCCGGCGCCGCCATGACGGTCGATGCCTTACGGTCGGCCTCCGAACAAACGGCATTCCCACTTGCCGTAGGCACCAGCGTCAGCCTGGGCGTGCGCCGCATCCACGCGTTACCGACGCCGATTTCGAGCTTTCATATCATGGCGCGCGATGGTGCAGAGAGCGATGCGCTGGCCGGCAGCGCAGTCTTAAACCAACTCGTACACAGCATGCAGGCGCGCGTCATCCGTCACGGCGAGCAATCGTCGCGAACCGAACGACTGGACGCCGGCATCTGCGTACTGCCGCTGCGCGCGGACACACCGACCGCTCTGCGTGCCGCCGTTGAGCACGGGGCACGACGCATACTGTGCATCCCCGCATCCGCTCCGTTGCCACTGCGCATGCTGATCCACGCCGGAGACGCCGCACGCCGCGGCGATCTGCTGGCGCTGGTCTCGAGCGTGATGCGCCACCTCCCGGTCGAAACGACCGCCGTGACCGTGCAGCGCGCCGAAGCCAGCCGGAGCGAGGTGCTCGAGGCGCAGCGGATGTTGCTGGACACCCGCGCCGATCTGCGCGGTGCCCACGGTCTGGATTTGCGCGGCGAGCGCTTCGTCGGTGACCGTTCCTCCTGGCTCACGCACTTGGCCACGCAAACCGAACCCGTGCTGGTCGTGATGGGATTGCCCGGCCGGATGTCCGAACTGTCCGGGAGCCTGCCGCGCGATCACGCGGCCTTGTTCGGGGCAACCTCGCGGGCCACGGTACTGTTTGCGATAGACGCGGCGTCATGAATTCCGACATCACTCCGGAGACTCTGGCGAAACCGCGCCCGCAGCAGATCCTGCCGGGATTTGGCCTGACGATGGGCTACACGATCACGTACCTGAGCCTGCTCGTGCTGATCCCGCTGGCTGCGGCCTTCGTCAGCGCGTTCAAGTTGCCGCTGGGCCAATGGCTGCATGTGTTACTGGCTCCGCGGGTACTGGCCGCCTTCCGCCTGAGCATCACGGCCAGCTTCGTGGCGGCCTTGATCAACTCGGTGTTCGGATTGCTGATTGCCTGGGTGCTGGTCCGTTACGAATTTCCGGGCCGTCGGTTGCTCGATGCTCTGGTGGATCTGCCCTTCGCGCTGCCCACGGCGGTGGCCGGCATTGCACTGACGACCTTATACGCCCCCAACGGCTGGATTGGCCGGTTGCTTGAACCGTTCGGCATTCAAGTGGCCTTCACTCCGCTCGGTGTGATCGTGGCTCTGACTTTTATCGGGCTGCCGTTCGTGGTGCGCACACTTCAGCCGGTGATGGCCGATCTGGACCAGGACCTGGAGCGCGCCGCCGAGACTCTCGGCGCCCGACCGATTCTGGTGTTCCGGCGCATTATTTTTCCGGCGCTGCTGCCGGCGCTGATTACCGGCACCGCGCTCGCCTTCTCGCGCGCGCTGGGCGAGTACGGCTCGGTCATCTTCATCGCCGGCAACATCCCCCTGGTGTCGGAAATCGTGCCTTTGGTGATCATGACCAAGCTCGAGCAGTTCCAATATGTGGAAGCGGCCGTCGTGGCGGTGGCAATGTTGCTACTGTCCTTCGCGATGATGTTCGTCATCAACGGCGCGCAGCTGGCCCTGCAAAGACGCCACCAGGCCAAGCGATGAGCCAGCGCGACGATTTTCCCGGCAGCAGCGGCCCCGGCCGACTCATAGGCCGCGTGGTTCTGGTGAGCGTCGCGGTACTGTTCCTGGCGTTGTTCCTGTTGCTGCCGCTGATCACAGTCTTCGTGCAGGCGTTGGCCAAGGGTATCGGTCCCTACTGGCATGCCCTCGGTGACTCTGATGCGCTCTCCGCGATGCGCATGACGCTCACCGTTGCTGCCATTTCGGTACCGCTCAACACGGTGTTCGGAACGGCCGCGGCCTGGGTGATAAGCAAGTACGAATTTCGTGGCAAGGGTTTCCTGCTGACATTGATCGACCTGCCCTTCGCCGTCTCTCCGGTCATTGCCGGACTCATCTTTGTGTTGATTTTCGGGGCCCGTGGCTGGCTCGGGCCCTGGCTGACCGAGCGTGAGTTCCGCGTCATCTTTGCTTTGCCCGGCATGGTGCTGGCCACGACCTTCATCACTTTTCCATTCATCGCACGCGAGCTGATCCCGCTCATGCAGGCCCAGGGGCGCGATGATGAGGAAGCGGCCCTGTCGCTCGGGGCCGGTGGCTGGCGCATCTTCCGCCTGGTCACGCTCCCTAACGTACGTTGGGGCATGCTTTATGGAATACTGCTGTGCAACGCGCGCGCCATGGGGGAATTTGGCGCCGTATCCGTGGTTTCAGGCCACATTCGCGGACAAACCAATACGCTGCCGCTGCACGTCGAGATACTGTACAACGAATACAACTTTGTCGGCGCCTTTGCCACCGCATCACTACTTGCCATGCTTGCGCTCGTCACACTTGGGCTTAAATCGTTGCTAGAGAGCCGCCATCCGGAATTGCGCGGCCGGCAGGTTGGCGACGGCAATCCACGGCTGCGGCCAGCGGCAGGCAAGTGAACGCTCCAGTCCCACGGCGGAAATACCTGCTTGCCACCTGGTTGAGCGCAGGCAGCCTGCTCATCGTCTTTGCGGCGCTGGCCGTCATGGCGCTGGCCTCCTCCATTGCTGTGGACCGCTTCGCACGCGGGCAGGCGCTGGCACGGAGCGAGCTGGCGGTCAGTTCGGTGCGCGAATATTTTCACCGCCTGGGCGAAAGCAACCTGCTCGCCACACGGACTTTGGCGGACCGCCCCACACTGGCCCGGTTGCTTGAGGAACCGGATTCGGCCGAACTCGGGATGTACCTGAATGCGTATTGCAAGGAGATGCACGCCACCAACTGCATCGTCCGCAATGCGCAGGGACTGGTCGTAGCCACCGGGACCGGCGTGTCCTGGCCTGAGGTTGCGGCCGCACGCACGGAACAGGGCGAGCGCTTCATCATCGGCCCACACGCCGGCGGCCCGCCGGTGCTGGGCGCCGCGGCCACCGTGCCGCGTGTTCCGGCGTACGAAGTCGTGATGCTCCAGGCCCTGACGGGCGAGGTGCTGATCGATGCCGGCAAGCAAAGTGGCGCCTCGATCACACTGCAAAACATCAGCACCTATCGCGCGCCCGATGCTGACCCACTCACCCCGCTGCACGCGGCGGCACTGACCAACGGGGACCACGCCGCCACACGAGTTTCGTCTTTGAACCAGTATGCGGCCAGCGCCGTCATGGTCAATTCCGTCGGCGAGCCTGTGGCATTGCTTGATGCGAAGTTACCCGTCTCTGAATTCGATCGCACGGCCGCCAGCTATCGCCACGTCATGATCATGGTGAGTCTGCTGGTCGGCGTGCTCGCCGGCATCGCGGGGATCCTCTATGGGCTGTGGCTCGCGGCTCCGGTCGTTCGGCTCGCCGAAATGGCACGGCGTATCGGCCAGGGCGATTTCAGCCGTGCCGTGCCTTCCGTCGCCCCGCTCGAACTGGATTCTCTGGCGCACGCCATGGACGATATGCGCGGCAATCTGATCGAACTGACCTCGACGCTGCGCACCCGTGAGAGCGAGGCGCAGGCGGTGCTGGCGGGAGTGGTCGAAGGCGTCTTCGTCACCGACGAGCAGCGGCGGATTGTCTTTGCCAACCCGCAGTTTTCCCGAACCGTGCCCGAAAGCAAGGAAACGGTCATCGGACGTTTCTGCGGCGATGTACTGCACCCGAACATTCCACCCTCCGAGCGGCCCTGCGACAAGAACTGTCCCATCATCGCCGCGCGTTCCCTGGGAGCTGCGCGTGCCGCAGAGCAACTTCGCCTGGCGGACGGTTCGGTGCGATCAACCATCGTCGTCAGCGCGGCGCCTGCGGACGGCCGCCAGGTGCAACTGCTGCGCGATGAAACAGACCTGGAAGCCGTGCGGCGCGCCCGCGACAGCGTGCTCGGCAACATCTCGCACGAATTCCGCACGCCGCTCGCCGCCCAGCTCGCTTCGATTGAAATGCTGCGCGACGGAATCGCGACCCTCACGCCCGCCGAGCAAGGCGACCTGCTGCTCAACGTGGAGCGTGGCGTGTTGCGGCTGATGCGCCTGATCGACAACCTGCTGGAGAGCGTGCGTATCGAGGCGGGTCAACTCTCGCTTCGCGAACAGGACGTTGACCTCGAGGCCACGGCGCGCGAGGCCACCGACCTGTTGCGCCCGCTCCTGGAACAGGCGGAACTAAAGGTCAACATCGACCTTGCGGCGTTGGATGGCCGACCGGTGCCCGGAGATGCCCAGCGACTGCAGCAGGTTTTCGTTAACCTGCTGTCAAACGCGGCGAAGTACGCCCCCCACGGTACGACCATAGGGATCGGCGCCGAGGAGCACGATCCGCACATCGAAGTCTGGGTGGAAGATGACGGCCCGGGGCTTCCAAGTGGCGACCCCCAGGTCCTCTTTGAGCGATTCCGGCGCGGTGAAGCCTCCGAACCCGATGCACCCGGACTGGGTCTTGGGCTGTGGATCGTGCGCTCGATAGTGGAACGGCACGCCGGTTCAGTCCGCGTCGAACGCACACCCGAGGAACGCACCCGGTTCGTCATGAGCTTGCCCATGGTCCATGCGTCCGCGCAAAGCCGGCTGTGAAAATCCTGCTGGTCGATGACGATCCTGATCTGCTGAGCGTGACTACTTTTGCGCTCCAGCAGGCGGGCATGCTGGTGGTCTCGGCGAATTCCTATGGCACCGCGCTGGCGGTGTTCCGGAGTGAACACCCTGATCTGGCGATCCTCGACATCAACTTGCCCGGCGGTTCGGGCTTTGACCTTTGTCAGGAAATGCGACGCGAGTCGACCCTGCCGATCCTGATGCTGACCGTGCGCAACGAGGAAGCCGACCTGGTGCGCGCGCTGGAATTGCGCGCGGATGATTACCTGACCAAACCTTACAGTCCCCGAACGCTCATCGCGCGGGTCAAGGCGCTGCTGCGTCGCGCGGGCGGCGAGACGGCCTACAAAAGTGAGGCCGGACCTTACCGGCTCGATCCCAATTCCCTGGAACTGCACGTGGGCGGCGTCACGCACCGCGTGACGCCGCTCGAGTCTCGCTTGTTGCAGTTGCTGATCGCCAATGCCGGGCAAGCGGTCACGACCGAGCGTCTCCTAAGCCATGTGTGGGGCCAGCGGGCCGGAGGTGACCGGCAACTCCTCAAGCAGCTTGTCCACCGTCTGCGCCAGAAGCTCGGAGAAACATCCCCCGCCGGCCATGCGGTGGAGACCGTGACCAACGTCGGTTATCGACTTCGCCTGTAGTTCCTCGGGGAGGCATCGCCCTGGCCCATGTCGATCTCGCGGGGCGCCCGGGCCTGCGCGGTAAGGGTTCAGTCATGGCGGGCCGCCACTCCGAGATGCGCCGTTCCACCCAGCGCGTGTGCACATCGATGTAGACCTCGCGATAGAGCTTGTCGACCGAGGCGGCGTCAGGAAATCCGGCAGCGAACGCCGGATGCGTCGTGCCGGCGGCGACCGCGGCCGCGCGCCGCAGGTGTTCGAGCAGAAAGCGCGGATTCTCATCTCCGACACTGATACGCACCGTGGTAGGGGAAATGCCGGCTTGATGAAGCGCGGCATCCGACATTTCCGAATGACTCGTGAGGGCCGGACACAGCACCTGCGTATTGACTTGTCCAAGGCTCACCTGCAGAGCAAAGGCAGGCTCAAGATTGTCGAAAAAGCGTTTCATCAGCGCGCGCGAGACGCCCGTTCCCGGCCCGGCCGCGCCACCGCCCCCATGCCCCTCGAAGTCGATCGTGAACAAGGGCGCCGGCAGACCCAGGGTCATGTTTTCGGCGCACAATTTGCCGTTGGGATGGCCCGGAACGGCCGCGCACTGGGCGTTGACCAGCGGATGCAGCGACAAGGCGCGCGCGAGCACGATCGTGTTGATGCACTTGGCGAGTATTCGAAGCTCCGCCGTGCGCATGCCGCTGAGGACCTCGAAGGCCTTGTCGGAATCCAGAAACGCGCCCTTCACGTAATACACGTTCCAGAACATGGTCTCGTCCCACCGGCACTCGCGTTCCACCCCGTCGTGCCCGCGGGCATGCACGGTCTCCCCTTTCGGCAAGAACATGCGCTCGGCGCGGGCAATGACCGCCCCGGCCGTGGTGTTGCCCGACCCGCACAGATCCTTGGTGTACGAGTGGATTACAAAATCCGGACGTTCCGCCTTGTCCTTGCGACGAAGCGTGGGTTGCAGGTAGGGCGTACCGATGGTCGCATCGCAGATGACCGTGAGCCCGCGGGCGTGCGCGAGGCGGCAGATTCCCGGCACGTCGAGCACGTAGCCGTGCGGATTGCACGGTGATTCGAGGTACACGAAGATATGCCGGCCGGCCGCCAGCCGGTCGGCATGGCGAGCCGTCACGATCTCGAGCTGCGCGGCGAAGTCCTCGGCCGTTTCGCCGTCGAACCATTCCACCGCGACATCCAGATTGGCCTTCTTGCCGTACCAGTCGTGCAGCAGCTGGTACGTGCCGCCATAGACGTTGCGCGAACTGAGCACGATGTCGCGCGAGCCGAGCAGGTGCGCGAGGGTCGTATCAATGGCGGCCATGCCGGAATTGAAATTCCAGGCGAAGTAATCGGCCGCCTCCGGCCCCGCCTCCAGATGCACGATGTGGTTGGCAAGGCAAATCGAAGTCGGATTGAGCAGCCGCGAATAAATCTGGTGCAGCAGTTCGCGGCCCTTAAAGGCGTCCTCGATCCATTCCGCGCAGGCGTAGACATAGGTGGCGGTGCGCGTGATGACCGGTGTGGCGCTGAATATCGCGGTCACGTTGTCGAACAGCGGATTGGGCCCCTTGACGCCGGCGCTGCTCATGTCATCGAGCAGACCCTGATAGGTGGCGCGCAAGCGGGTTCTGCAACGTGTCGAGAACCTTGGCGAGCTGGAAGCACGCGAAACGCTTGGCGTTGTACCAGGCGATGCGATCGGCGCGGTCGAGCCGCGCAAGCGTCTGGTTGGTCAATTCCCATAGCTCGTGCGCGGCGGCATTGGCAGCGCCCAGCTGCGTGACCAGTCGCGCAAGCGCCTGGCCGCCAGGCGATTCCGGATCGATGCCAAAGTGGCGCAGCTGCTCGGCCACCAGCTCCTCGGTGGTGGTGGCGGTGCTGCTGTTGCGCAGCGGGCTCAGTTGCAGGGCGTGGCGAAACCCGTCTTTGCTCACAATCACCCTCCGCGGGGTCTTCGGGCCGGGCAGAGCCTACCACTGTTGCCTATTTCCGGGACCCGGCCCGCACCGCGCCGCAGGCGGCGCCACCGCCCGGCGCGCGACCGGCTAGAATGTTGGCCTGTCGGCAAGGCCGCCGGGCAATGAAACAGCTGTTTTGAGGAGTCTCATGGCTAACCGCTCGCGTTTGCATGTGCCAGAACCCCCTGCCCGGCCAGGCCAGCCCCCGGACTTCTCCTACCTGCAGTTGTCTCCGGCGGGGCATTGCCGCGACCGGAAAGCGGGGCGTCGTGGCGCGAGGTGGCCAATCTTGCGTTCGGACTGATCCGCGTGCTGGACGATTCGCACCGTGCCGTCGGGGCCTGGGACCCGCACCTCACGCCCGACAATCTGCGGCTGGGCCTGCGCCACATGCTGCTGACGCGACTGTTCGATGATCGGATGGTCCGACACCAACGCCAGGGCAAGCTCTCCTTTTACATGAAGTCCACAGGCGAAGAGGCCGTCTCCGTCGCCGCCGGCATGGCGCTTGAGCCTGGCGACATGCTGTTTCCGGCCTATCGCAACCAGGGCCTGCAGGTCGTGCGCGGCCAACGGCTGGTCGATCTGATGTGCCAGTTGCTATCCAATACCGGCGACATGTGCCGCGGCCGCCAGCTTCCGGTCATGTATCACTCAGCGCCGGCAAGGCTGTTCTCGATTTCCGGAAACCTCGCGACCCAGTTGCCCCAGGCCGTCGGCTGGGCGATGGCCGCCGGCCATCAAGGGCGAAGAGCACATCGCCGCGACATGGACCGGTGAAGGCAGTTCCGCCGAGGCGGATTTTCATTATGCGCTGCTGTTTGCCTCGGTCTATCGCGCCCCGGCGATCATCAATGTGGTCAACAATCAGTGGGCCATTTCGACGTTTCAGGGCACCGCCGGGGGCGAACAGAACTCCTTTGCCGCGCGCGGCCCGCGTACGGCCTGCCCGGGCTTCGCGTCGACGGCAATGATTTTCTGGCGGTGTACGCGGCCACCCGCTGGGCGGCCGATCGCGCTCGAGAGCGGTGGCGGGGCGACGGTCGTGGAACTCGTGACCTATCGCGCGGGGGCTCATTCCACCAGCGATGACCCGGCTCGCTATCGGCCGCAGCGATGAACCCGAGCACTGGCCGCTGGGCGATCCGATCGAACGCCTCAAGCACCACTTGATGGGGCTCGGCGAATGGTCCGAGGCCCGGCACCAGGAACTCAACGCCGAGCTCGACGCGCAGGTCAGCGCCGAGTGGAAGGAGGCGCTGACCTTCGGAACCATGAGTGACGGCCCGCGCCTCAATCGCGATCTGATGTTCGAGGATGTGTTCAAGGAATTGCCCGAACATCTGCGCCGCCAGCGCGAGCTGCTGCGCGCCGAGCTGGCCGGTTCAACCTAAGGGCTCGCCATGGCGCAGATGAACATGATACAGGCGCTCAACTCGGCCATGGATGTGGCCATGGGGCGCGATCCTAACGTCGTCGTGCTCGGCCAGGACGTGGGCTTCTTCGGCGGTGTGTTCCGGTGCACCGATGGATTGCAGCGCAAATACGGCGAGCATCGCGTGCTCGACACGCCTATTGCCGAAGGCGGCATCATCGGCGCTGCCCTCGGAATGGGCGTCAATGGCCTGCGGCCGGTGGCCGAAGTCCAGTTTGCCGATTACGTCTACCCTGCCTACGACCAGATCGTCAGCGAGCTGGCCCGGCTCCGGTATCGCAGCGCCGGGGACTTTCACGCACCGGTCACGGTGCGCATGCCCTGCGGCGGGGGGATCCGCGGCGGGCAGACCCACTCGCAAAGCCCCGAGGTGCTCTTCGCCCACGTCTGTGGGCTTAAGGTGGCCATACCGTCCAACCCTTACGACGCCAAGGGACTTCTTATCGCCGCCATCGAAGACGATGACCCGGTGATTTTGCTCGAACCCAAGCGCCTCTATAACGGTCCCTTCGATGGGGATCCCAATAAACCGGCCGTCCCCTGGAGCACCCATCCGAAGGGCGAGGTGCCCGCTGATCATTACACGGTGCCCTTCGGTCGCGCGGAAATCGTACGCGCCGGCGCGCAGCTGACCATCATCGCGTACGGAACCATGGTGCACGTGGCGGCCGCCGCCGCGCAGGCCATGGGTCTTGACGCGGAAATCATCGACGTGCGCAGCATCGTGCCCCTCGATGTGGACACCTTGTGCGCATCGGTGTGCAAGACCGGTCGTTGCGTGATCGCCCACGAAGCGACGCGCTTTGCGGGGTTCGGCGCGGAGCTGGCCGCGACCGTGATGGAAAACTGTTTCTGGAATCTTGAGGCTCCGATTCAGCGCGTTGCCGGTTGGGATACCCCCTACCCGCACGCCTTCGAATGGGAGTATTTTCCGGGCCAGGCGCGCGTGTCGCTCGCGCTCAAGGCCGTCATGGAGCCCAAATGAGCCGCCACGTATTCAAGCTCCCGGATCTGGGCGAGGGCACCGTATCGGCGGAGATCATCGCCTGGCACGTCAAGGCGGGCGATCTTCTCAAGGAAGACCAGCCTCTGGTGGAAATGTCCACCGACAAGGCGGTGGTCGAAATCCCATCCCCGGTCAGCGGGCGCGTCCTGAGCATCACGGGTAAGCCCGGCGATGTCGTGGCCGTGGGGGCAGAACTTGCGAGCTTTGACACCGCCGATCATGGGGGAGAAAAACCAGCGGCGCCCGCTTCCACCCACGCCTCGACCCCGTTGCCCGAGGCGCGGGCCAAATCCGGCCCCGCTCCCGCCCCGGCTCCAGCGAATCCTGCGGGAACCGCTCCGGTGCGGGCCTCCCCGGCCACGCGCCGCCGGGCACAGGAAGCCGGGGTCAATCTTGCGACCGTCGCCGGATCGGGCACCGGAGGCCGCATCATGCCCGCCGATCTGCAAGGCGCGCTCGGCCAGGGTACGGCCGCTTTGGCGCCCAAGGCGGCGCCCCCCCTCGCGGCCCGCGGCGCGGACCGGGCGGTGCAGGAAATTCCCGATCATCGGTATCCGGCGCGTGATCGCCCAGCGCATGAGCGAGGCGGCGCGCAGCATCCCGCATTTTTCATATGTCGAGGAGGTGGATATCTCAGCGCTCCACGCCATGCGCGAACACTTAAATTCGAGCGCAGCCAAAGGGGCCGCGCCCTTGAGCTACCTGCCCTTTATCGCAGCCGCGCTGGTGCGCGCCCTGAAGCGCTTCCCGCAATGCAACGCCCACTACGATGCCGCGCGCGAAACCGTGGTAAGGCACGGAGCGGTGCACATCGGGATTGCCACGCAGACCAACGAGGGTTTGAAGGTGCCCGTGGTGCGCGATGCCGATCAATTGAGTCTGCGGGCGCTCGCGGCCGAGATCAGCCGCGTGACAGGGGCGGCGCGCGATCGTTCCGCCAAACGCGAGGAGCTGAGCGGGTCGACCATTACGCTCACCAGCCTGGGAAAGCTTGGCGGAATTGCCAGCACCCCAATCATCAACATGCCCGAAGTAGCGATCATAGGAGTGAATCGCGCCGTCGATCGGCCGATGGTGGTCAATGGCACGATTCAGATCCGGCGCATGATGAACCTGTCCTCTTCATTCGATCACCGATTTGTCGATGGTGCGGACGCGGCCGGCCTGATCCAGGCACTCCGGGATTTGCTGGAACATCCGGCGACGATATTTATCGGCGAATAGCGCGTTGTGGCGCAGCCCTTCCGAACTAAAAAATTGGGTTGTCGTGGGCTGACTCGCCAGAGATTTCCTGGACCACGTCCCAATGCTCTACGATCTTGCCGTGCTCGAGACGGAAGATATCCACCACCGCCTGACCCTTGCCGCTCGCGCGATCGGACGTGTGCTTGATATAGCGCGAGTGCACCGCCACCAAATCGCCCTGCGCCACGGTGCGCTTCACTTCCAGCCGCAGCTCCGGATAGAGCTCGTGCGTGTAACGCGTCAGGGCTTTCATCGCCGCATCGTTCCCGTCACCGATGGCCGGATTGTGCTGGAGGTACTGCGGGGCGACGTAGAGCTTGAAGGCCTGCTCGACCTCGTGCTTGTTGATTACCGTATCGAGGAAGGCGAGCACCACGGCGGTATTCTGCTGCGCCACCGCGGCGCGCGATACCGCTCCGGTCGTGGTGCACGCCGCAAGCAACGCGCTCAGCAGTGCCACCAGGCCGTTACGCATCAGGCTCATGGCGCAAGATTACCCAATCGGAGCGCTCCCGCAACATCTTTAGCTGATTTGAATTGGTATCGCGTGATCCCGGCGAGCGATCCGGTTTTGTCCCACGTCCATTCCGCGAAGGTCGTGGACCCGCCCAGATCGGTGGTTACGATCGTTGAACAGCGGGTACCGTAGCCCTCACCCCGCACAAACGCGCTCGAAAGCATACGTTCGAGCTCCAGGCTGACTCCAGTCCGCGGCAGTTCCTCATCGATGGCGGGCTCGGTATCCCGGAGCAGGTCGAGCATGGCCGCGGACTGGGGCAGATCGTTGAGCGCTTCTCTCAATCGGGACTTGGCCTGGGTGACCTTGGGCCATGGCGTGTCGAGCAAATGATTAGAAAGAGCGTAGACGCCCGGACCCAGAATCCGGCCTGCCCCGGTGATGCTTTCGTACACGCCCAAATCCCGACCGTCGCTGCATAACACGTTGAATGGATTGCATTGTGCTCCACGCCGCGCGATTTCCTCGAGCCCGGCGGGCGTGGACGCATCGCTCGCCAAAAATCCAGCGACCAGTGCGCCGCGACTGGGCGCATCCGGTTTGACCACCGATGGATCGCGGAAATTGGTAAGCGCCGAAAATCGGCCAGTGCGGCTCACGCCAAGCCAGGTGCCACCGGCTTGCAGGTCACGTCCGGCCAGGATTTCTCCTGGTTCCTGCCACCAGTCGGCCTCTGCGGTGGGTCGGCCAAAGTATTCGTCGCGATTAGCGGCGACCACGCAGGGATAACGAGGATGCGAGCGCCAAGCAACGAGAATCAGGCACATGTCGGCGCATTATAGCCCCTACCTCGGCGACACCTCTTGCCATTCGGGGGCGCCCGTCCGCCTGGCGGGCGTTTGTTGTCCAACCAACGAGGCTCCGGTACCCTTAAAATTGCAACCACGCAGCCGCTGGCTGGTCATCGCCGCTCCCAAGGGCCCGCGGTGAACTCAACGCCTTAGTGACGATGACGCTGTCCGGTGCACCACACTCACCGGGCAACGGTCGTGTCTGAGAGAACGCCATTGTGCGCGCCGCGTGGCGAGGCGGGCTTTTCGAACAGGCTATCCTGAAGCGTGGGGTTGACGAATACCTTCTCGATCACCATCTTGTTGGCGTCTTCACTGCTGGAGTTGCCGGTCTCAATCACCGCCGGCAGAACCAGGCCCTCCACAGTCCGGTACTCTCGATTGTATACCGTGACATTGACGGAGCGGCCTCGCATGTCGCGTGCTTCGCGATCATATTTAAGCACCAGGAAGGTCTGAGCGTCGATCCAATCCGTCGTTTCCTTCCGGAAGGCAGTTGCAATCCAAGGCGATAAGTACGATGTCCGTCCACTGAGTCGACGCCCTCAAGTGCCACGCTAATGCCCTTGGCCTTGTAGTCGAACAGCGGACCGTCGAGGCCGCCGGCATCGCGCGCAAAACTAACTTCGTCGGCGGTATATTCCTTGGTGACCGGCTTGCCGTCGCTCCCCAGGCGGCGCTTCCAACCTGCGTTGCCGTCGAAAACGCGCAGCGAGCGTTGACCCTCGATCATGATCTCGAACCGCGTAGCATCGGGGCGTCGAAAATTCAGAATAAAGGGTGCTTTGCTGATGCCTCCCGGCCCTGTTTCGATGTGCCCATCCCAGGTCATGGTTGTGATTTTTTTCCATGCCTCTGCGCCGCCGCAGGCGGCGACATAGCGATCCACGATCTGCTCCGCCGTGAGCGCGGGGGGTCCCGCCGCGCCTTCGGGTTGCGATGCGGCCTCCGCCACACCGACCGCAATCAAAATCGCTCCGGCCATAGTCAGAAGCATCGCTGGAAGTATTTCTCTGATCGCAAGGCTCATCCTTCTCACTCCTCAGTGCGCAGGCGTCGCAAGCCCTTCGTCCAACGCTTGCTCGACTGCCGCCTGCAGCTGTTCAGTACTCAGCGCTCCGCGATTGGCACGCAACACCGCTCTCACCGTGCCGCCGCGGTCAATGATATACGTCAGCGGCAGCACCTGCGGCGGACCAAATCCGTTACTCGAAGCTTCCGCGAGAAGGGCCGTCATGTAGGTGACAGAATGCGATACCGCCAGCGCGTCTTTGCGGTCGTGCCGGTCATCGGCGCTCAGCCCGAGCACGACCACTCCGCGCGTGCCGTATTGGCTCTGTAGTGCGTCCAGCAGCGGCATCTCGGCACGGCACGGCTCGCACCAACTGGCCCAGAAATTCAGCACCACCACGTGTCCACGGAACGAGCTTAAGTCAAATGCCTCGCCTTTAAAGCTGCGCCCGGTCAATTGCGGGGCCGGCTCCCGTCGGCAGGGGGTGCACCGGCTATCGCGCTGAAAGGGGTAAACAGTTCTACCACGCTGGCGGCAAGCAGAGTCAGCGCCGGCACCGTTACGCGCCTAGAAGTAATAACTGACATTGACCTTCCACATTTCATTGGCAAAGAGTTGGTTACCTCGCGCTTGCGTGTACACGGGCAAGGCGACGTCCGCATAGACCCTCGCGTTGCCCGCCGACATCTCGAGCCCAGGAGAGACCAGCAAGCGCGTGTAGCCGGTATCGTTGGGGAGGGCATCCGGCCCACCGTCAGGGCGTCGATACACAGCGCGCAGCTGACCCACGGGCGAGAATTTGACGTCGGCATGGGTCGACCAGCCCTCGAAATAAAGCCCTCCAGTGGCCACACCTTCGGCTCCGGGCCGATAGTTCTCGTGGTGCCAGACCGGTTGATCCCACTGCGCCTGCAGAAAATAGCTCCAGCGGTTATCGGAAGTGAATCGACCCAAGTGATAGCCCCCCAGCAGCATGTCGGTGCTGCCGCTGCCGATTTGCGTATCGGCATCGAAATACGGATAGTCAGTCTCGCCGTTGGCGAGCTTCAACCCGAAGGTCAAACCGGACGACATGTCGGACGAGAAACCGGTGTAGGATCCCTTTATGCGGATGTCCCCGATTGCCGCGTGCGAATGTGAAGCGATCTCGCCGCTATCGGGCTCGACACTAACCAATTCGCGATGCCAGTACGGCACCTCAGCCGTGACGCCCCAGGAGCGATTGAACTGGTAGCGACCACCCGCGGTCATGAAGGTCGAGCGGATGGCTTTGTCCTCATTGTCGGCGGCTGGTGCGCTCGCTGTGCCGCTCCAGTTCTGATCCTGGTTCACGAAGTCATACTCCAGGTAAGCCATGACGCCCGCATGATCGGCGTACATCGAACCGGTGCCGACATCGAAGACACCGCAACCGCAGGCGCAGGCAAAGCCCAGCTCCGGAATCGCCATGGCCGCTAGGGCCACGCTAACCATACGAAAATACATGGAATCTCCTCCAAAAAAGTTTGAATGCAGCGCCCAAGGGGGCCGGCTGCAACATCAACCGTTTTTCAGGCAGGAGACGGGGGGCCGCGCGGTGCGTGGTGCCGCGGTGGAGGTTCGTTGGAGACGGAATGAATGACTGCTGGCTGCGCGCGCGGCAGCAACGAATAGTAGGGTTCGGCCGGCGGCTGGTACGCGACCAGCAAGCTCGCGCCACCTGAAAGCGCAAACGGGCAATGCCCGGCGGCGGTGGCGAGGTGATCCGCATGATGCATCATCGATGCAGGGTCCATGGCCCCCTGATCCATCGCGCGGTGCATGCTCGTTCCGTGCATGGCCATCATGCCGCCCGGGGAGTGCACACTGTCAGCGCACAAAATCAGACGTGCATGGCCATCGACCGTGGCCAGCATATGCCCGTCGGGATGAGGGCCCTAAGCGCAAAAACCGCCACCGCGAACACGCCAAGCCACAAGTGGCCTCGCGTGCGCAGCGGCCGCGTTGCGTTCACGCAGCATTCCCTTGTGGCAGCCCGGACCCGAGCGGCGCACCATTGTCCGAAGCCACGAGGTGGTGTCGCAGGGCAAAACGGGTGATGTCCGCGGCGTTGTGAAGCTCGAGTTTTCGCATCAGGTTGGCGCGATGTTTCTCGACCGTCTTAACGCTGAGTATCAGTTCGCGCGCGATGACTTTGTTTGAGTTCCCCGAGGCGACGCGCGTCAACAGCTGCCGCTCCCTGGAAGTGAGGGAGTGGAGCGGATCCTGCTTGGGGCGTTGAGTGCCACGGTGCAGGTAGGTCGACAACACCTGCGAGGCCACCGATTTGCACAGGAAGTGCTGTCCGGTCGCCACCGTGCGAATTGCATTTGCCAGTTCGCTATGTCCGCAGTCCTTCAGCACGTAGCCGTCCGCGCAGGCATCGAGCCCGGCACGAATATATTCCTCGCTGCAATGGGCCGTCAGTAGCACGACGCGTGCAGCCGGGGCCGCCTTGCGCAATTCCCGTACCAGCAGGAGCCCGGAGCGACCCGGCAGGCCGATATCCGTAAGCACGACATCCGGCTGCAATGCGGTCGCCAGTTCCAGTGCGCGCTCGAAATTACCGGCTTCGCCAACCACCGAGAAATCAGGCTGCAACTCGAGCACGCTCCCCGAGGAAGCGGTGATCTTCGTCATCAAGCCGGCGGGCTTCATGCCGCCGGTCGATCCCGCGACCCACTTGCCGCGCTTCTATCGCTTACATCAACCCGACGGATCGCCCGCCTCGCTGAACCTCACCTTCGCGGGCGTACCGCCGACCGGCCCGCTGCCCCCCTCGGTCGATTTCGCGCTCCGGCGGCTGGACGAGCCGACCGCGTTCGAGGTCGTGTTGTTCACGGATCCGCAGCCCGAATTCGGACGTAGAGGTGGATTTCATTCGCGAGGACGTGATCGAGGCGCTCGCGGGGACGAAAGCGAAGTTCGGCCTCACGTCTGGCGACATCATGTTCGACGATCTCTCGCTCTACGATCGTTACAATGCGATCATCGGCACGATCGGCCTGCCCTGGTGGAACGTCGGCGGCAATCACGACCTCAACTTCGAGGCGCCGGACCGGCAGCGCAGCCGCGAGACCTTCAAGCGCGTGTTCGGGCCGAACTATTACGCGTTCTTTTATTCGCAGACGCTGTTCCTGATGCTCGACGACGTCGACTACCTCGGGACCGACAAGACCAGGCCGCATGGCGAGGGCGTCTACGAGGGACGGCTGGACGCGACGCAGCTCGAGTTCGTGCGCAACGTGCTCACGCATACGCCGCCGGACACGCTGATCGTGATGGTGCTGCACATTCCGCTGCGCACTTATATGGACATGCCCGTCCACGCCAGCTCGATCGAGAAGGCCAGCCGCGACGAACTCTTCGCGCTGTTTGAAGGACGGCGCTATACTGTCAGCTTCTCGGGCCACACCCACACGACCGAACATCATTATTTTGACGCCGCCGACGGCTGGAAGGGCGCGGCGCCGCATCATCATCATGTGATGACCGCCGTTTCGGGCTCCTGGTGGAGCGGGCCCTACGATCATCGCGGCGTCGCGTACGCCGACAGCCGCGACGGCTCGCCGAACGGCTTCCATATCCTCAGCGTCGACGGCAACGCCTACAAGACGCGGTTCGTGCCGGCCAAGGAGCCGAACGGCCGCCAGATCCGGCTCTCGATCGAAAGCCAGTTCCACGCGGCCAATCGCGAGATCAAGTACCAGTTCCGCCCCGGCCAGCTCAACGGCTCGCCGATCGGCCGCGCGACGCTCGGCGCGGCGACGCTGGTCGCCAACGTCTTCGATGGCGGCCCGAAGACGAAGGTGACGATGCGCATCGGCGACAGCACGCCGATCGAGATGTCGCCGCGCCGGATGCCCGACCCGTTCGTCGAGGACTTGTACGCACGCAACGAGGCGACCAAGAAGCCCTGGATCAAAGCCGAGATCTCCTCGCATATCTGGACCGCGCGATTGCCCCACGATCTCGACGTCGGCGCGCATCGCGTCGTCGTCGAGGCGGTCACCGAATACGGCGACGTGGTGAGCGGGCGCCTCGCACTGGAGGTCACGGGGTAGGGCGCTGGGCTCGGGCGCGCCCTCTCTCCTGACCCAGTGGGCGGCGCCCTCATTTTCCGGTTTTGTGCACTTTCAAAGGTTTGCAGCCAGGAATATTTTCGCCTCGGTCGCAGGAGACGGAGACTGCAGTCAAATAATAATTACAGTTGTAATACGCTAAAATTGGAACTGACGGGGTAGCGCGTCCCCGCCCTCGCGAGAGAAGGCAACGCTGTGCCTTCATCGCCACACCTGAGCCCGACATCGCGGCGAGATTGTGACTTCGTTGATTGGCTGTTGACAATCAAAACCAAACCAACTAGAGACCCGCCTGGTTCGGGGATGGTCCCGACGCCTGATGCGAGTTGCGCGATGCGGCCCCAATACGATATGACAGTCGAAAATATGAATGGCCATGCGCCGTTCTCGAGCGCCAGCGCAACTCATGGGAGCGATCTCGTCTGATATGAGATCGAAAATCCGTACCAACGGACCCTCCCGAGCGCTGCTCTGGAGGGTTTTTTTATGCCTCCTGGGCCGCTCGTCATCGAATTCTTCCGGCTTCGTCCGGAACGGGAGACCCGGATCCCGGGGCTCGCGCGGAAGCGCGCGCCCAGAAGCGCGGGGCCTGTCGGAGGGAACGAGGCGAAAGCCGGATACCGATGGCAGGGCGAACCAAACAAGGGTTCGCTGGGCGGCGCGTCATAGAGCGTCGCGACCAACAAATATGAATTCGCCGCGAATTCGCGGCGCCCTTCCCGGGTGGTGATGCGCCTCGTTACTTCGTTGAGGTCGAAGGCCTTCGGGCCAACGAGGCGCAGCCGTTCCCCGGAAGCCAATGCCGCGGAGGCGCGGCGCACAGTTCCGGGTGGTGAAGAACCTCGCTCCTTCGTTCGACATCGAAGGCCCTTCGCGGGCCGTCGAGGTTCGATCTTCCCCCGGAAGCCGAAACCTGGCCGGCTCCGGGGTCCCAGATGGTGACAGATCTCGTTACTTCGCTCCAAACGAAGGCCCTCGGGCCAACGAGAACTGAGCGTTCCCTCTGGCTCGGCCGCAGCGACACGGTTTCCGTGCGGCCGATGTGAAGGCTGCGTAAACTTTGCCGGTGGAGCCTCGCCCTGTAAACGAGAGGAACGGTGTTTGACTTACCGACGCAGCTCCAAATTTCGGCCCACGAAGCATTGGCGGCGATGCGCCGGTTTCGTACATCGGATAGCGGCGTTCAACTCGTCGCGTGGGCTCCGATCGCTGTCATAGCTCATTTGGCAGAGAGCACCGAGTTGGTATCTCGGAGGCGCGTGGATCGAAGCCACGTGACAGCACCATGCGGGAGTGGCTTAGTAGGAAAAGGCACACCTTGCCGCCTTAGAAGCGGTAGCTTTGGGAGTTCGAGTCTCCCCCTCCCGTACCAATTTCGGCCGTCTATCCCAACGGTAAGAGGAAAGAGGCTTAAACCCTCGTCAGTGCGAGTTCGAATCTCGCGATGGCTACGCGCAAGTAGACCAACGGCAGAGTCTCAGCGGCTTCAAATCCCGTTTCTAGTGGGAGTTCGAATTTCCCTTTTGCGCACCAGTTCGCGGGCGGCTAGCTCAGAGGGAAGAGCGGGTGTCCTAAAACATCAGGTCGGGATTTCGAAATTCTCGCCGCCTACCAATCACGGTCCATTAGCTCAGTGGGAGAGCCGTCGCCCGATGAGCGACAGACAGCGGATCGAAACCGCTATGGACTGCCAACAAGGGATCAAGCCCATGGGCGACGATCATAAACGGGGTCAAATGGACCCCGAGCGTAAAGCCGCGTGGTGAGGCAACGGCCTTTTAAGCCGTCCGCAAGAGGATCGTAACCTCCGGGTTCGCCACTATCTACGGACCGTTAGCATAGCGGTGAGTGCGCGCGCCTCTTGAGTGCTGAGGCCGGAGTTCAAATCTCCGACGGTCTACCATGCATCTCTACTCCAAATGGCAGAGAGAGCGGACTGAGAATCCCGGTACAGCCGGGGTTCAAGTCCCCGGGAGACGAACCCAAACTGGCCCTATAGTTCAATGGGGCAACAAACAATCGGTTGTCAACCGATCAACCGGGGATCGAAACCCCGTAGGACCGCCATTTTCGGTCGCGTAGCTCGACGGCCGAGCCGACGCCTCTATGAGCGTTGGGGTGCGGGTTCGAGTCCCGCCGCGACTACCAACAGGAGTATGCGGACCATCATCGAGTTTGATGACAGGAAGTTGCCGTGACGCTCCGCATGTACATTCACGGCGCGCCGCACCGGCGGGCGCACAGCGATCCTTTGGCTCTACCGAATATCTCTCTGGGAAGCTTGGAAGGCGGCAGGCCGCGCAGACACGATCAAGGTTCCCGTGGACCTGTCCGTCACCTTCATCAATCCGACCGGACCCGATCTAGACAATTTGCTGACGGCGCTTTTCCAAGCGCTAGACGGAAAGACGGGGAAGGGTCCGACGATTTTGGCGGACGACCGCCTCGTCTCGTACGTGAGGATGGGACTATTGCGCTCTTAGCCCAACGGGATAGGGCAGAGGATTCTGAATTCCTATGATCGGTGTTCGAGTTCAACGGGAGCGCGCCAATTTGGGCAGTCAACCGAGCGGGGCTCGGCGCCGTTTTGAAAACGGATGGGACCGCCAGGTTTGGGGATCATGACCTCGGCTGCCCGCCAATTCGGAGAGTTAACTCGCCGGGGTGCGGGCGCGGCTTGGAAAGCCGTTGTAGCCGCAAGGCTATGGCGATCGTGTCGTCAGCTCTCCGCCAAGTTTGGATGATTAAGCCGTCAGGGACGGCCGCCGCCTCGAAGACAGTTGGGCGCGCGGGAGCGCGCTGGGGATCGAGACCTCAATCATCCGCCAAATTATTGCGTGGTGGTGTAGTAGACACGGGAGTTTCATACGCTCCAGGGCCGGGGCAGCGCCAGCGATCGCAACGAAATCGCGGACGTACTCAATTCAGGCCTCTTGTTGTCGACCAGAAGATGCCGGACCGTAACCGGCCGTTCGCTCCAATTTCTTGAAAAGGAGCCGATCATGGCAGAGCACAGGGGTTTCGTCATCACATAGGGCACATCGCCCTTTGGAGATGACGCATGCACTACAAGACGAGGCCGACCTAAAACTCGTCAGGCCCGTCGCTCCTACAATGAGCGGCGGATCAAAGAAAAATCTCCGGGAGATTTTGGCCGATGGCTATGGTTGGGCCTATGGCCGCGCTGGCACGATATCGTGTTCCATCGGCGGCCGCTGCGACGCGCCGAACAACAAGTCAGTGTCAAAATCATGAACGGGTTTCTGGACCCTGAAGAGGCGATATGGCCGGTCGGTGGCCATAAGCCTCATCGCTATTACTGGTAAGTTTCGCGCGATAAGCTCATCTGGTGAAAGCGCCTCGTTTAAGCCGAAGAGAGCCGGGCTCGAAACCTGAATCGCGCACCATGGGCCGTCAGTGATAACGGGAGCACGTCGGTCTTGCAAACCGAAGGACGGGTTTAGATTACCCGACGGTCCACCAATTTTCTCTGATCCTCCAATGGCAGGAGAAGCGGCTGTTAACCGCCCAATCCAGGTTCGATCCTGGTCAGGGAGCCAATCACGCGACGGTCGTATAGCGGTCAGTATCCCGGGACCTCACCCCGGAGAGCGGAGTTCGATTTTCCGTCGTCGCGCCAACGTTTGCCCTCGTAGCATAATGGGATAGTGCGCCGGACTACAGTTCCGGGGCCGTCGGGGTTCGAGTCCTCGCGAGGGCGCCAATCAATCTGGGAGTAGGGGAGCCTGGTCGTCCCCGCCTGACTTGAAATTAGGAAATCGGGAGTTCGAATCTCTCCTCCTAGACCATATTGGCCGGGGATGGCGCAAGAGGCGGCGCAGGGGACTTTGATCCCAAGGTTGCAGGTTCGAGGCCTGCTCCCCGAACCATTCGGGAATGGCGCAAGAGGTAGCGCATCCGGCTCTGAACCGAAGGTTCCAAGTTCGAGGCTTGGTTCCCGAACCAATTACGTCGGCGTGCCGAGAGAGGCCATCGGCCGGTCTGCAAATTGAGTACGGGAGTTCGATTCTCCCCGCCGACTCCAAATACGGTGTCGTCATCCAACTGGACAGGTCCACGCCTTCTAAACGTTGGGATGGGGGTTCGATCCTCCCAGACCGCCATTCGCCCACGTAGCTCAGCGGAGCAGAGTTCCCGGTCCTAACGGGGTGGTCGGCAGTTCGATTTGCCCGTGGTTCCAATTACGGAGAGGACAAGCTGGGGGGACGAGCGACGGCCTGCTGAGCCGATCGAGCCTTCGGGCCTGGAGATGGTCTCCCCGTCTCTCCGCCATTGCGGGTTTGGTATAGAGGCCGTGCCTCAGTCTTCCAAACTGATGACGTCGGATCGTTCCCGACAACCCGCTCCAAATCAGCCGGCGTTCGGATAACGGACAGTCCTCCCGCCTTTCAAGCGGGACAGCGCCGGGTCAGCACCGGCACGGCGGACCATGGCGCGATTCCTCCGGCGAGGGCTCGGGCCTCATAAGCCCGACAGGCGCGATCGACACGCGCATTCGCGACCATTTTGCTGGCGTCTTCTAACGGAAAGAAGCTTGACTGTGAATCAGGTAATTGAGGTTCGATCCCTCACGCCAGTACCAATATACGGGTGAGCGCAGGGCGCGCTTAGGTCTCCAAAGCCTCGGGCAGGCGGTTCGATACCGCACCCCCGTGCCAATTGCGGGGGATATGCTTAGGCGAAGCCCAGAAATAAGAAAGTCGACTCGGGGAATGCGAACACCACCATTGACCGTCATTGCGAGGAGCCCTTGCGACGAAGCAATCCAGGGGCCGCGTGCTTGGCCCCTGGATTGCTTCGCTGCGCTCGCAATGACGGTGGAGTTGACGCAACAATTATTGGGTATCGCCTTACATGGAAGCCTTCGCTCCGGTAAGGCCTGCATCCTTCCCCTCGCCAGCGGCGCGCCTCGCGGAAGCCATTGCGATCTATGAGCGAGCGCAGATATCTGGCGTGGCGAACGAGATCGGATTCCGCTCAGTCGCCAAGAGAGCTGCTGCGCTGAAGACGCAGAGAGTCCGGCTCGACCTGAATCCCGCACCATGGGCCGTTAGTGATAATAGGAGCACGTCGCTCTTGCAAAGCGAAGGATGGGTTTCGATCACCCGGCGGTCCACCAAGTTTATTCTGGTTGAGCCGTCCAGGCGAGGGCGGCACGCTGTCAACTGCACGAAGCGCAGTTCGAGCCCGCGAGCCAGAGCCATCATGCGAGAGCGGCGGGTCCCCGATGGCAGGGCGAACCAATCAAGGGGTGTAAGGCGGCGCGCCTGAGAGCGCCGCGACATCAAAATATGAATTCGCCGCGAATTCGCGGCGCCCTATCCGGGTGGTGACGGGTCTCGTTACTTTGTTGAATGTCGGCCGCGCTCGCGCGGCTGATAGTTCCGGGTGGTGAAGAACCTCGGTCCTTCGTTTCGAAACCGAAGGCCCTTCGGGGCCGTCGAGGTTCGACCTTTCCCCCCGGAAACTAAAATCTGGCCGACTCCGGTCCCGGGTGGTGACGGGTCTCGTTACTTCGACTTCAAACGAAGGCCCTCGGGCCAACGAGACTCGACCGTTCCCCCGGGACTCCCGCGGCGACGCGGTTTCTCGCCTCTTCTAGCAACGACCTGACGCTGGTGGTGAAGATTTCGGATACTTCGTACCATGGAAAGCGGGTTCGAATCCCGCCTCCGTTCGATCGTGCCGTGGAATCGGCTCCGCGAGGGCCGGTGCGTCGCGGGTGGCGAGCGCTTCGCGAGAAGGGCTCCGCGTTTCGACCGGGGAACCTCCGAAATCGGCTGTTCCCCAGCGACTTCCTTCGTCCGCGCGGGACGCGCGGGCCAAACCTGTTCTCCGGTGGTGAAGAGATCGGTTGCATCGGTAATCGCAAGGTCGGAGGTTCGAATCCTCCTGGAGGGGCTCGCGCCCTTCCGTAGCTCAGCGGTAGAGCATGCGACTCCCCGGAAGGGGTGAAGCCGTCTCGAATATTCCCCGGAGGACACGCGATCCGTGGTGAAGACGTCCGATACTTCGCCTTGACCGCGAGAGGGCGGGTTCGATTCCCGCGGGCCGAAAGGTCCAAGCTCATGGCGAGCGCTTCGTCGGCGTCGAATGTTCCCTGATCGCGACAATGCTTCGCCGGTGGTGAAGAAGCCCATACTTCGGTCATAGGTTCGAATCCTGTCGGTCCCGAAAGGGTCCGTAGCTCAACGGGTAGAGCAAAGAGGGGTCTCGACTATTCCCCGGCAATACTGCAACCTCAAACAGAAAGGAGGCTTTCATGTCCACGCTCAACAAGCTCAAGCGCGTATTCACGCGGGAAGGCGCGCCGGCCAAGGCGTTCACGCCCGCCGACGAGCTGAAGCGCACGCTGATGAACTGCCTCCTCTGGGAGGATCAGTTCTACGAGGACGGCGTCAGCATCGCCGACCGCATCAAGCAGCTCGTGCCGCTCGTCGAGCCCGAGCGCGTCGCCGCGCTCGCGATAACCGCGCGCGAGGACATGAAGCTGCGCCATGCGCCGTTGCTCGTCTTGCGCGAAATGGCGCGCCACGCCACGCATCGCGGGCTGGTCGCCGATACGCTGGTGCGCGTCATTCAGCGGCCCGACGAAATGACCGAGTTGCTCGCGATCTACTGGGCCGACGCGCTGGGACCGATGCAGCAGCGCAAGCGCCAGCCGATCTCGGCGCAGATCAAGAAGGGCCTGGCGCGCGCGGTGACGAAGTTCGACGCCTATCAGCTCGCCAAGTACGATCGCGACGGCGCGGTCCGAATCCGGGACGTACTGTTCCTGGTGCACGCCAAGCCGAAGGACGCCGAGCAGGAGAAGGTCTGGAAGCAGCTCGTCGAGGGCGAGCTTTCAGCGCCCGACACCTGGGAGGTCTCGCTTTCCACGGGAAGCGACAAGCGCGAGACGTTCGAGCGGCTGATCGCCGAGAAGAAGCTCGGCGGCCTCGCGCTGCTGCGAAACCTCCGGCTGATGCAGAAGGCGGAAGTCCCTCGCGAGACGATCGCGGGGGCGATCGAGGCCATGCGCGTCGATCGCATTCTGCCCTACCGCTTCATCACGGCGGCGCGGTATGCGCCGGACTTCGAGCCCGAACTCGAGGCCGCGATGCTGAAGTCGATCAAAGACCATGCGCGGCTGAAAGGCCGCACGCGGCTGCTTGATCGACGTCTCGGGATCGATGGACGCGGCGTTGTCCGCGGCAGTCCGAGATGACGCGGCTCGAGGCGGCGTGCGGCCTGGCGATCCTGGCGCGCGAAATCTGCGAAAAGGTCGAGATCTTCACCTTCTCGAACGATGTGGCGAAGATCCCGCCCCGCCGCGGCTTCGCGCTCCGCGACGCGATCGTGGCGAGCCAGCCGCATGCCGGGACGTATCTCGGCAAGGCGGTCAAGCAGGTCGACCTCAGGGCGACCGCCTGATCGTCTTCACGGACGAGCAGAGCCACGACAAGGTCGAGTCCCCGCTCGGCCTCGCCTACATGATCAACGTCGCGTCGAACCAGCACGGCGTCGGAAACGGGCCGTGGCGGCGGGTGGACGGGTTCTCGGAGGCCGTGATCGCGTGGATCGCGGCATCCGAGCAAGGCTGAGAAAAATGAATCCGGGCGTCCTCAGGGGCGCCCGGATTTTTTTTGCCGCCGCTCCCTTCCCCCCTTGCGGGGGAAGGTGTCATTGCGAAGCAATGACGCATGAGGGGGATCGAGCGGAGCGAGATGGCTCCATGGAGCCCCGCCCGCTTTTGATAACAAAGGCTGCAGAGCGCCGCCGCGTGCCGTATGTTCGGAGCCATCTCGCTCCGCTCGATTCCCCTCATCCGGCCCTTCGGGCCACCTTCCCCCGCGAGGGGGGAAGGGCTCCCCGTCCTCAAGCGGTCGCCCTGTTGACGCGAGCCTGGCGCTTCGCGAAGCGGGCGTTCATTCGCGCTTCGCCTTCGGCCGTGCCGTCGTGCCAGGTGCCGAACAGCTTGTCCAAGGCACGAGGCCATCGGCGTAGTTCACTTCGAAATACTTATGATGGAGATAGTGAGCATAGGCGTGGCTGTCGAAGCCGGCGGCCTCGCCGATCTCGATCTTGTCGAAACCGATATGGCCGACGACGGCGCCGAAGCCCGCAAAATTGAGCTGATAGATCGCGAGGATCGGGTTTGACGGAACGATCACATGCAAGAGAACTGATGAGAAGTAGAGCAATTGCTCGATCGGGTGCATCGAGAGCGACGACCAGGGCGAGGGGTTGACGGAGTTGTGATGCACCGAATGGACCCAGCGATAGAGCGGGGCCCAATGGATCAGCCGATGGATCAGGAAGAAATGGGTTTCGTGATAGACCGGGACGAGGAACGCCAGCGCCGCCAGATAGAGCGGATGGTCGGCGAAGCCGACCCACGGCCCGATACCGTTGCCATAGGCCCAGAGCATGCCGATTTCGAACGCCGTCCAGATCGGCACGCCGCTCAGGAAGGTGCGGAGCATGCCTTCGGCATTCTGGCTGTTGAACCAGAAAACCTCGTTCGGTTTGTCACTGGGAAACCGGGAGTTGTATTTGAAGTGGTTGCCTTGAGAGCGGAGGACGTAAAGGCGCAGCTCGATCGCGCTGTAGAACAGAAACACCGCGACGCAATTGACCGCGAAGAGCCACAGCGCCCACCCGATCTGCAAAGTCTTCAGCGTCTCGACCGGCGGCACGATGAAGCGCCAGTAGGCCAGCGCCGAGGCCGCGAACAGCAGATTCCATGGCAGGAAGTAGTGCGGGAGCCATTTCAGCAGCGCGATCGGCTTCGGCGGCATTGCATAGATCGGCGCGACCTCGATACGGGCCTTCGGCGCCCAGTCGCCCCGCTTGTTGCGCATTCCGAATTGAAGGTCGTCCACGGCGTTTCTCCAGAGTTTGGTCAGCCAGCGAATGGAGCGCTCTCCCCCCACGATAGCGGGAGCGGCGGAACGTCGCACGGTCTTTCTTGATCAGATTTGATCAGACGTTTTCGGCCGTGATGGTGACGAAACGGATGGGCGGATTAGCGACCGGCCGCTCCTGAAGGCCGAGCCTCGACAGCATCAGCTCCATGGCTCGTTGCGCCTGCGCCTCCGGCGCCTGATCGAACACGACCGACATCACCCCCTCACGCAACGCCGCCGCGCTGCGTTCGGTCAGTTCGTGGCCGACGAAAAAGACATTGCGGCCCCGCGGATGGTCGCGCAGCACGGCGGCCAGTGAGGCGTTGGCGCCGCCCGCGTTGTAGAGGCCGACCACCTCGGGGAAGCCTCCAGGGCCTCATGCAACAGTTCGCGGCTCAGATCGCCCTCGTCGCGGCCGAAGAAAACTCGCGTGAAAACGAGGTCCGGACGCGGATGATCCCGGAGATGATCGGACAGGCCGCGAATGCGGTCCCGATGCAACTGATAGATCGCGCTGTGGCAGAAAGCGATCAGGGCGCCGGAACGCCTCTGCATCCGCGAGATCAGCAGACCCGCCATCCGCCCGGCGGCGTAATTGTCGATGCCGACATAGGGCGCCTCGACGCCGGGGCTCGCGGTGACGATTTGAACGATCGGCAGCGCCTCGGCGTGCATGCGCCTCAGCGCATCGCGGACGAGCGGGTGATCGGGAACGGCGAAGACCAGGCCAGCCCTGCGGAAGCCCGGATCGCGGATATTTGCGGCGATTGCGGCTGGGTCATTCTCGTCCATGAAGGTGCGGTGCAGCGCGACCGACGCGTCGAGCGTTTCGGCGATCCGGGCAAACGCTTCCGTCAAGCGCGAGAAGAACGTGGTCTCCGGACGGACGAGGATCACCTCGATCCGCGTCAGACCCCGATGCGCCGCCGGCAGCCGCCGCGGGTAATCGAGGGCGCGAGCGGCCGCGACGACCCGTTCCACCGTCTCCGGGCGCACCCCGCCGCGCCCATTCAACACCCGCTCGACGGTGGCGGGGCCTACCCCGGCTCGGGAGGCGATGTCGACGTAGGTCGGCTTGGAAATGCGCCCCTCCGTTCTCTACTTCGCCCTCCCCGTTCTCACGGGCAGGGGTTGGGGCGGGCTCGCGCCGATGTTCAATCCCTGAAGCCGTGTCAAGGGAGCGGCCAGAACCGTGTCGAGCGAGCGCAGCCCTCGGATGATTTGACAGCCGTATTTATGTAACTATGGCTACATTGGTGTCAAGCGGTAGATTTTGTGAGCGTCGGCTCGATTGGCGACTCCGTGCGGGGGTTTGTGGCGCTCGGCCGCGATTGTCTGCTAGAGTGGCAGGCTGGAATTGGAGCCGTCCGCGGCAGGGGCGGCCGCGGCGTCCCAATCGTCGGCAGCCGGCGACGTCCGGCTCCGGGGTGGAAGGAGAGCGCGCTTGTCACAAGCCGAGGCCCATTCGGCGCCGATCGCTGCGGATATGCCGACCGAGCCGACCCAGGCGCGTCGATTCGGCAAGGCGCGCCAGGCGCGATCGGCGACGCTGACCGAGGACTACGTCGAACTGATCGCCGATCTCCTGGCCGCCCACGGCGAGGCCCGCGCGACGGAGGTCGCCAAACGGCTCGGCGTGACCCATCCAACCGCGCTGAAGAGCATCGCCAGGCTGAAGCGGGAGGGGCTGGCGACGTCGCGCCCCTATCGCGGCATTTTCCTCACCGAGGCCGGGCAGGCGCTCGCCGAGCGCGTCCGCGCGCGACATCGCCTGATGGTCGAACTCCTGCAGGCGGTAGGCGTTCCGCTGGAGGCCGCCGAGGCCGACGCCGAGGGCATGGAACACCACGCCTCGGACGCGACATTGAAGGCCTTCGCGCGGTTTCTGGCGAAGGGGAAGTAGGGGGCCTTCGGGGTTCATGAGCCACGATCACAATCACGACCACCATGATCATCACGATGGTCATGACCATGACCACGGCCCTGGCGGCCACAGTCACGCGCCCGCGAGCTTCGGCAGAGCGTTCGCGATCGGCATCGCGCTCAATGCTGGTTTTGTGGTGCTGGAAGTCGTTTTCGGCCTCGTCGGGCACTCCGTCGCCCTGCTGGCGGACGCTGGCCACAACCTCAGCGACGTGTTGGGACTTCTCGTCGCATGGGTCGCCAGCATTCTCGTCAAGCGCGCGCCCACGCTGCGATTTACCTATGGATTGGGTGGTTCGTCGATCCTCGCGGCTCTGTTCAACGCCGTGTTTCTGCTGGTGGTGATCGGCGGACTGAGCTGGGAGGCGATCGGCCGGCTTTTCCACCCTCAGCCCGTCGCGGGTGGGACGGTGATGATCGTCGCCGCCGCGGGCATCGTCATCAATGGCGTCTGCGCGTGGCTGTTCGCGTCCGGCCGCGAGGGCGACATCAACATCAGAGGCGCTTTCATGCATATGGCGGCCGACGCGATCGTTTCGCTCGGCGTCGTCGTCGCAGGCCTCGTGATCCTCGTGACCGGCTGGCTCTGGCTCGATCCGGTCGTGAGCCTCGTGATCAACGCGATCATCGTCTGGGGAACATGGAGCTTGCTGCGCGACAGCACGGTCATGTCGCTGAATGCGGTGCCTCCGGGCATCGACGCCGCCGAGGTCGGCGCCTTCCTCGCGAGCCGGCCGGGCGTACAAGCGATCCATGATCTGCATATCTGGGGAATGAGCACGACGGAAACGGCGCTGACGGCGCACTTGGTGATGCCGAAAGGCCATCCCGGCGACGCCTTTCTGATCGAACTTTGCGAGACTTTGAAAACGCGCCACCGCATCGGCCATGCGACGTTTCAGATCGAAACCGACCCCCATAATTCCTGCGCGCTCGCTCCGGCGCACGTGGTTTAGCTGGATCGCGCAAGGCCCGTGGGCGACGCCGCGAGGTTCGCCATTGGCGCGGCGCGCGAAATCGGGCAGTGTCGGCGCGCTTCCCGCACGAAAGGCGCTGTCGATCCGATGCTTCGCTTCCTGAAACTCCTGCTCATCGCGCCGTTCGCGATCCTGTTTCTCGCTTTCGCCTTCGCCAACCGGCATGACGTGACGGTGTCGTTCGATCCGCTCGCCAGCGGCGAGACCCCCGCCTATTCGATTGAGGCGCGGATGTTCATCGTGCTGACCGTGGCGATCATGATCGGCGTCGTCGCAGGCGGCGTAGCGACCTGGTTCGGCCAGGGCAAGCACCGTCGCGCCGCACGTATGTGTCGCGCCGAGGCCGACAATTTGCGCGCCGAGTTGCAAGCCGCGAAAGCGGCGCTGGCGCCGCCGCTCCAACGTTTCCAACCGCGCGTGAGGGGACGGTCCTTGCAATTTTTCTCCGCCTCCGAGCTCGACGCGAAGCTCGACTTTCCCGCTCTGATCGATGCGCTGGCCGAAGGCTTTCGCGGCGGCCTCACGGCGCCCGCTCGGCATCACTACACGATCGCGCGCGCCTTCGAGCCGGCGGCGACGCATCTTCTCATGCCCGCCTGGAGCGAAGGCGCCGGCGGCGGCGATTTTATCGGCGTGAAGATCGTCAACGTCTTTCCCGGCAACGGTGCGCGCGGATTGCCCGCCGTGCACGGGACCTACGTCCTGCAATCGGCGGAAACCGGCGAAACGCTCGCCATTCTCGACGGCACCCGGCTGACGCTCTGGCGCACCGCCGCCGCCTCGGCGCTCGCCGCCCG
Organism: uncultured Gammaproteobacteria bacterium; assembly: GCA_963795685.1. GTDB lineage: Bacteria > Pseudomonadota > Gammaproteobacteria > Steroidobacterales > Steroidobacteraceae > FEN-1191. Next base: position 1,389 of record CAWCJE010000013.1, on the reverse strand, counting down.
CTATCTCGCGCGCGACGATGCCCGGGAGTTGCTGCTCGTCGGCGCCGGCGCGCTGGCGCCGTTCCTCGCGCGCGCGCATGCGAGCCAGCGCCCGATCGCGAGGGTCGCGATCTGGAACCATCGCCCCGAGGGCGCCCGCAAGCTGGCTGCGCGCCTCACCGCGGCGGGAATTCGCCGCGAGCGCGGTCGAGAACCTGCAAGATGCGGTTCGCGAGGCCGACATCGTCTCCTGCGCGACGCTTGCGCAGGCGCCTCTGATCTCCGGCGGCTGGCTACGCCCCGGTCAGCACGTCGATCTGATCGGCGCATATAACATGCAGATGCGCGAGGTCGACGACGCGGCGCTGCGGCGCGCGCGCATCTTCGTCGATACGCCGGCCGCGCTGACCGAGGGCGGCGACGTCGCGCAGGGCTTGGCGAGCGGCGCGATATCCAGGACCGACATCGTCGCCGATCTCCCCGCGCTCGTTTCGGGCGCGCCGGGGCGCGGCGCCGCCGAGGAGATCACGCTGTTCAAGTCGGTCGGCGCGGCGATCGAGGATCTCGGCGGCGGCGATGCTGGTCTGGAGACGAGCGGGAAGCCGGTGATGTCGCTGCCCTATCGCGCCGCCCTCGTCACCGGCGCCTCCAGCGGCATCGGCCGCGCCATCGCGATTGCGCTACGCGGCGCGGGCATGAACGTGTTCGCGCTCGGCCGCGACGCCGAAGCGCTGGCCGCGCTCGAGGCCCAATGCGGCGCGACGCCTGTCGTCGGCGACGTGCGCGACCGCGGCGCGACCGCCGCGCTGCTGTCGGCGCATGAGATCGACGTGCTCGTCAACAACGCCGGCGTGCTCGGGTCGCGCGGCCCGTTCCAGGACGCGGACCTTGACGCGCTCGAAGAAATGATCGCGGTGAACCTCGCCGCGCCGCTGCGCCTCGCGCGCCTCGCGCTGCCGGGCATGATCGCGCGGCGGCGCGGCCATCTCGTCTTCATCGGCTCCTCGGCCGGCTCGACGCCGCACCCAAATCTCGCGGCCTACGGTGCGGTGAAGGCCGCGATCGGCCATTTCTGCGACAGCCTGCGCGGCGATCTCCTGGGGACCGGCGTCCGCGTGAGCGAAATCGCGCCCGGCCGCGTGCGCTCGAAACTCTATCGCGATGCGATCAGGCTCGATCTCCTCGACGCCGAACTCTACGACGGCGTCGACCCGATCGAACCCGAGGACATCGCCGCCCTGGCGCTGACCGTGCTCGCGGCCCCGCCCCATCTCGACGTCTCGCGCATCGAGGTCTATCCCGCCTCGCAGGCGATCGCCGGAACGAAGGTAGTGAGGCGAGATCGGGCCATGACCGAGTAATCATGAGCGCTCGACTGTCCGAAATTCTCGACGATGCCAGGTCGCTGCA
>CAWCJE010000012.1:0-336163 GCA_963795685.1 uncultured Gammaproteobacteria bacterium | reverse complement strand
ACCGGGATCTTGGCGATAAGGACCCTCCCCGCTGCCTCGAATCCCAGCCCCGCCGATTGGGCGCCCGAAGTGATCGGCGCGGGGGCATGGCCTGGCACCACACGCTTACATCTTGTCCGCATTCCGGCGGCCTGCCTCTAGCACACCCCTAAACCTGTCGGCCGCGAGTCGAAACCGTCACGATTCTTGCACGCAATCATAGGACCAGCTTTGATGGGGTCCGCGTGTATGCCGGCGTCATCGCAGGTACTGGTGTACCTCGATAACGGGGAGCGCCAGATAACGACCGGCTTAGACGCGCGCGCCGTTTCGTGGCCGCGAGTCTGTGCCGAGCCCTGTTTTTAGCGGTCTGTCGAGTTCGAAGACCTGCGGCAACAGCCGATCGAGCTCTCTTTTGACCACGCCGTAGCATTCGCAGACGCGCGATTCCAGCTGCGATCGATCGAGCACCGTGATTTTGCCTCGGCTGTAGCGTATCAAGCCTTCGGCCTGCAATTTCGCTGCCGCGCTGGTGATGCCCTCACGTCGCACCCCGAGCATGTTGGCAATAAATTCCTGTGTCATAGTGAGGGTGTCCGAGGACAATCGATCCAGGCTGAGCAACAACCGACGACACAGTTGCTTGTCCAGCGAGTGATGGCGGTTGCAGACCGCCGTCTGAGCGGTTTGCGCCAGCAACGCCATGGTGTAACGAAGCAACACGCGCCGCAGTTCCCCGGAGCGCTCGAATTCATGCTTGAGGTTGTGGCTCTCGAACCGATAGGCATACCCCTCGCTTTGCACGACCGCCCGATTGGGTGCGGTATCGCCACCCATAAAAAGCGCGATCCCCACAATGCCCTCATTGCCCACAATGCCAATCTCGGACGATGCGCCGTCTTCCAGAATTTGCAGGAGGGAAACGATGCTGGTGGCGGGAAAATAAGCGTGCTTCAACGGAGCGCCCGACTCGTAGAGCACATCGCCCGCATTCATCCAGACGAGCTTCAGCTGCGGCACAATACGCGCCCATTCAGAGCGCGTGAGAGAGCCGAGCAGCCAATTCTGCGGGAGACTAAATGCGAACTGGGGGCGAGATTCATGAGGGTTGTACTCTGCGGTGGTGTGCTAGTGCAGTTACTACGTGCGATGCGACTATTCGGATGCGCTTGGGCGTAGGCTCTGCGCGCCTTGCGTCGTCGGACCACTCCTACGTCCTGCGCACAACGGAACGAAGCGTTCCTGAGCCGAAATCAGGTTCAGCTTAAATGCCGCTGCCGCGTATCGCACGTGAAAGCGCGATGCTTCAGTGACTTGCGGGATATTCCACGCCTGACTGGGCAGGCGGGCCGTTGCCGTGCGGCCTGCGCATTCTTGATTTCCCGGGCGATCCCGCCCGGAGGAAAGCACCCGCTGACTGCCCGGCACCGCGAGCGCTATGTGTGATTACGCACAGATGACTAAACCTACGCCAGTAGTATCGCGAGCAGGTAGCGTGAGCCGTCGCCCACGCACGCGGAAGGACGAAAAAGGAATTGATTATGTTAAAACTTAGAGGACTTGTTTCGAGTTGTCGTGTCGCGTCCCTGATGCCGATTGCCGCCTCGGTGAGACTCGTGCTCACGGGAGCAGCGGCCGCTTCGAGCCATCGCGAGGCCCCCTCGATCGCCATGCAGCCGGCGGTTGATGCGACCGATTTTTATATGTTCCGCAGTTACGAGTCCGGGCGCTCTGCCTACGTAACCTTTATCGCCAACTACATCCCATTCCAGGATCCACAAGGTGGCCCGAATTTCTATCAATTCGATCCCAACGCTGTCTATCAGATCCACATCGACAACAATGGCGATGCCAACCCCGATGTGACCTTCACGTTTCGATTTACGAACACTTCCAAGATGACGGCGCTCAAGGTTGGAACCAAACAGGTCGAAATTCCGCTCATTCAGAGCGGCCCAATTTCAGGGGTCAATCCGCCCACGCTCAACGTGCGCGAGACCTACACCGTTTCGATCGCGCGGGGTACCGGCGGCACCGCATCGCACCTGACGGACGTGTCCAGCGGCGCTAGCGTCTTCGATAAGCCCGTCGACAACATCGGCGATAAGACCTTCGGCAGCTCGAGCGGCTACGCGACCTACGCCAATCAGCACATCTACGATGTGGCGATTCCCGGTTGCGGCAATGGCCGCGTGTTCGTGGGGCAACGCAAGGAATCCTTTTATATCGCAGTGGGCAAGATTTTTGATCTGCTCAACTTGAACCCGCTCGGCCCTGAGGTCGGTGGTAACAACAATGACCTGGAGAACAAGAACATCAGCACCCTCGCACTTGAGGTGCCCATCGCTTGCCTGGCGACCAAGGCCGCTCCCGTGATCGGTGCGTACACGACCGCCAGCGTTCGTCCTGAAGGGGCCACTCACTGGACCCAGGTTTCGCGCTTGGGCATGCCGCTGGTTAACGAGGTGGTCATTGGCTTGGACGACAAGGACAAATTCAACTCATCAGTACCGCATGCCGATGGCCAGTTCGGCAAATACGTGACTAACCCCACGTTGCCGGCTCTGATCCAGACCCTGTTCCCTACGGCCAAGGCCCCGACTAACATCCCCGCGCACCGATCTGGTCGCGGCATTTCTTACCGGAATATGGGGCGTGAATCAGCCGCGGAGCGTTGTCCCTTCTGAAATGCTGCGTCTGGGCACGCTGACTCCACCGGTCGCCGCGGGGTCCCAAAAGGCCCTCGGGCGTGGCGGCTGGCGATATGGCAGGGTTCCCGAACGGTCGACGCCCGGCGATGATGTAATCGATTTGTCCCTCCGCGTGGCGATGGGCGCCTTGTGCGTGCTCACCGGACCGACCGACCGATTGCACGTGGGCTGTGAGCCGGGCGATGCGCCAGCCGGTGGCTTGGCATTTACGGACGGCGTGCGCAAGACCTCCTCGGACTTCCAGGCGTGTTCCCGTATTTGAATACGCCGCTACCGGGCAACCTGAACAACTGAACGTCAGGAATAAAAACCGGCTCCGCCCCTGAAGTCAATGCGGCCAGAACGGTCGCGATGATAATAAACTCCGGCTCCGCACTGTGGCGGGGCCGGAGTTTTATCTATGGTCGGCGAACTTTCAGGGCGCTCAGTGAGTCTCCCGCTATCGCAGCCTTGGCGCTTTTTTGTCCCGGATGAATTTAGCGCGACGGGCGGGCGTCCATGAATCGAGGGGCGCCGCACCGATGCAGGGGTATGAAATGCCTGAATAAGGGGCTGCCGCCTTATCGTATGCGAACGCTTCCCATTCAAATCCCCCGGTCGGCCGAGGCGAGCACCGTTCTCCATATGCCGTCGTTATGAACGCGGACCGATCCCCATGTCCTGGAACGGTTCTCTTTGCGAGCGCTATACCGGCCTGGGGCTGCTTGCATTAGCGCTTCACTGCAATGTGGCTGCGAACCCGTTTATACCCACTGACGACGCGCAGGTGGTCGAGCGCTTGCGCGAGCGGCCACTCGATCGGACAGATATCGAGTTTCGTCACGCGCGTGCGCTGCTGCGCGCGTCCCCGACCTCGCTCCCTCCGGCCCTCACTGTCGCTCAGCGGGCCATCGATATCGCGCGTCGAGACGGCGATCCGCGCTTCCTCGGCTACGCGCAAGCGGCGCTCGAGCCCTGGTGGTCGCTCCCTAATCCCCCGCCCGAGGTGCAGCTCACCCGGGCCATTGTGCTGCAAAGCACGCATCAGTTTCCCGCAGCTCTGGCCGATTTGTCGGCCGTGCTTCGCGCCAACCCGCGCAATGCGCAGGCCTGGCTCACACAGGCCTCGATCCTGCAGGTCCAGGGCCGATACGCGGAAGCCGCGGCCAGTTGCAAGGCAGCTCCAGCCACTCGGAGCGGGCCTGTACGGCGAAGCGTGTCTGGCCGAACTGTCCAGCCTCAGCGGCCACGCAGCGGCAGCCGCCGCAAGCCTTGAAAGGCTGGTGAGCATCGCCTCGCTTTCGCGCTCGGGTCAGTCCGCAGGGTGGTTGCGAATCATCCAGGCCGAGCTCGCCGAGCGCATGGGGCGTTTTGAGGACGCCGAACGCTACTACCAGCTTGCACTGGCCTCAAGTGCAGACGCCTACACCAAAGGGGCCTACGCCGATTTCCTGCTCGATCGGGGCCGCGCACCCGAGGTCATTAAATTGCTCCAACAGGATCAACGCGCCGACCCGCTGTTCCTGCGCCTGACCCTGGCTTACCAGGCGTCGCACGATCCGGGCACCGCCGCCGCTGTTGTCGCACTCAGCGCGCGCTTTGACGCGGCTCGTCTTCGCGGCGATGTCGTGCATCGCCGCGAAGAGGCGCGATTTGAATTACTACTCCTCAATCATCCAGCTGTGGCGCTGCGTTTGGCCCTCGCCAATTGGGAGGTGCAGAAAGAACCAGCTGATGCCCGTATCCTGCTTGAGGCCGCGCACGCGGCCGGTAATGACGCAGCCGCCGAACCGGTGCGCTCATTCTGCCGCGCCACGGGCTGCGCCGATCAGCGCTTGGCGAAATTACTTTGAAACCTGCGGCTGACCACCACCTTGGCGCCCCGTGCGCGATCAAGGGTGGCCCGAACCCTGGCCGCCCTTTTGCTAGCGGCAAGCGCGCCCGCGCTAGCGCACAAGCCGAGCGACAGCTACCTCACTTTGAGTATCGAGGCTAAGCACATCGAGGTCCGCTGGGACGTGGCTTTGCGCGACCTCGACAACGAGCTCGGCCTCGATTCGAACGACGATGGGCTGCTGACGTGGGGTGAGGTGCGCGGGAAGCAACACGACATCGATGCGTTATTGCTGGCGCAATTGCATGTCAGCGCCAACGGCGAACGCTGCACACGGGCGCCGGAGAGCGGCTCGGCGGTCAAGCACGCCCTCGACACGCACAGCGACGGTACTTACGAGGTGCTGGAGTTTGAACTTGACTGCCCGGTAGCGCCCGGGACGCTGGGCATCGAATACCGGCTGTTTGCCCGCACTGACCCGACACACCGCGGCATCCTTCGCTTGCGCGAAGCCACAGGCGCCGCCCATTTCGAGCGCGTGGCCGTGCTGGGCCCCGATCAGCCCCATCGAAGCTTCATGATCGGGCGCGACGCGTGGCTGGAAACGCTCAAGGAATTCGTGGTTCAGGGCATCTGGCATATCTGGCTCGGTTTCGATCATATCCTGTTTCTGATCGCCCTTCTGCTCAGTTCCGTGCTGTCTCGTGTCCGGGACGAACGGGGACAAATTGGTTTGGACCGGCGTAAAGCAACTGCGCCCGGCGCTCATCGACGTGCTGAAAATCGTGACGGCTTTTACGGTCGCGCACTCGATCACGCTCACTCTCGCGGTGCTCGGATGGGTCTCGTTACCGACACGCCTGGTGGAATCGGCCATTGCCGTCACCGTCCTGCTGGCCGCACTGAACAATGTGTTCCCGCTGATGCGGGAGCGGCGCTGGCTGGCCGCCTTCGGGTTCGGATTAATCCATGGCTTTGGCTTTGCCGGAGCGCTCAAGGATCTGGGTTTGCCACCCGGGGCGCTGGGCCTGTCATTGTTCGGCTTTAATCTTGGGGTCGAAATCGGGCAGCTGATCGCTTGTCGCGATTTTTTTCCCCGTGGCCTTCCGGCTGCGGTTCACGGCGTTCTACCGTCGTGGCGTGCTGCGCGTGGGCTCGGTCGTCATTGCCATTCTCGCCCTCATTTGGCTCACTGGAGCGCGCCTTTAACTTGCGGCTGTTGTAGCTTGGCGTACGCACCCCGACTGGCCGCCTTCATAGCGCGCGCTGTTCTGTTCTTTGGGATCGAGCGATCGCGTCGCGAGAGGAACCGTAACGAAGGTCGGGTTCAGTCGGGAAAGTTAAGCGCCGCCAGGATGGCCTTAAACCGTGGTTCATTCCGAATCGGGTCAAACGCGGAATTCATTTTCACGTAGACCAGATAGGGTTGACGCAGCCTAAGGGCCGTCTCAAGGCTGTCCAGCGCGCGCGCCTTGTCGCCCCATTCGCAGTAAATGATGGCGTAAAAGACTGAGTCGTCATCTCCCCCCTCTTTGTGCAATTGAGCCATCAGGCGCTCGGCCTCATCGCCCCGTCCGAGCTTCCTGTACGCCATCGCCAGGCAAATGCCTTTATTTAATATGTCGGCGTTTTCACACGCCTTGCTCGCGTTCAACGGGTCACCGTTCCAGTAGTAGGCTAATCCGAGCCACGCATTGACCACGGCATCGTTTGGAGCCAAGGCTTTCGCGTCCTTGAACGCCTTGATCGCCTCACCAAACCGCCGCGCGATCATGAGCACTGCGCCGAGCGCGAAATGCGCGTCGTAATTGAGGGGGTCCAACTGAACGGCTCGGGATACCGCTGCAAGGCCGGGCGCAACATGCCCGATCTGCGCGGCAAAAGTACCGTAACTGCGGAGCACAGTGGAGTTGCCGCTGCCCAGAGCCACGGCCCGCTCGAATTCCAATGCGGCGTCTTTGAACTTCAAATCATCGCCAAGAGCGTTGGCTAACGCCATGTGCCCTTCGGCCAGATCCGGCGCCAGTTCAATCGCGCGGCGCGCGTCGGCTTCTGCTTTCTTAAGATAGTCGACGATAGCGCTTCCCTTGGCCCAATTTCTGCCCAGATAGGCCCGGGCCGAAGACCGGAGGGCGTACGCCAGGGCGTATCGGGGATCCAGCCCAATGGCCTGCGTGGCCCCTGCCACGGCCGCCTGCCCGCCCTGCTCCTCTTCGGTCTCGGTGTATTCCTTCAACGCCCGAAGGTACGCATCAAAGGCCGCGGGATTCTTCGTGCCGCCCAGCTCCGCCTTCGCCGTGACATCACCGAGCAAAGTCACCTTGAGCGCGGCCGCGACGTCATTGGCGATCTCGGTCTGGAGCTTCAACACATCACCCAGATCCCGATCATAGGTCTGCGACCACAGATGAAACCCGGTGACGCCGTTGACGAGCTGCGCGGTGATGCGCACCGTGTGCGCGGCGCGGCGCACGCTTCCCTCCAGCACCGCCCCCACATTGAGCCGGTGCGCCACGGTGACGATGTCCGGATGCTCCCCCTGGAAGGAAAACGAGGAGGTGCGCGCGGCCACCCGCAGCTCATCGACGCGCGCCAGGGAATTGAGCAGCTCTTCGGTCAGGCCCTCGGAAAAATATTCCTGCTCCTTGTCCCCGCTCATGTTCACGAACGGAAGCACGGCGATCGAATGAGGCGGCGGGCTGAACGCCACGACGCCGCTTGAGGCCACCTGGACCGTGGGCTTTGCTCGGTTGAGCCGCCAGCCTTGCCCAGCCGAGCGCGAGTGCCACCGCAACGGCCGCGAGCACGGCGATCATCCAGCGCCGCGAACCTTGCATCGGCCTCGGGAGTGAGGCGGGTCGAGGGCCGGCCGGCGGCTTTTCCATCGCTCCACCCTCGTGAGTCAGCGCCTTGATCCGCTCACAGAAGGCCGGGGGCGTCTGTCCGGCGGGAAGGTGCGTCCACTGCACGCGCAGGAAGGACTCGGGCACGTCCGCGCCCTTTTCCCGGGTGCCGTCGATGACCACCGGAAGCACAAAGAGCGAGCGGTCCGACATGTCGTGCGTGCGCTCGACCGCAAGGCGCCATTCGCGCCTGAAGTACCCCTCCTTCCGATGCTCGGTGTGCGATGAAATGACCGGGACGAACAGCGCGCAGTCGTGGATACGCTGGCGGATCTGCTGATCCCACACGTCCCCACCGCGCAGTTCCGTCTGATCGAACCAGACTTCGATACCGGCCGCGCGCAGCGCCTCGCAGATCCGCTGGGCCGCGATCGCATCTTCGGACGCGTAGCTGAGGAAGATGGCGTTGGCCGATCCGGTCATAGCGTCACTGTAGTTGTCATTTCCGGAAGTTGGCTAAGGATGCGTGAAGCCGCTAGCTCGCGCAATGAGTAGCGTTCCTTCGTGGTCAGCCCAGCAGTCGGAGTTGGCGTCGCATCAATCGGTGGATGCGCTACGGGAAAACGCTATTTTGGGTCGGCCAATAGTTGGACCCAGTAGAGTTCACCGTGCTCGGCGCCGGCCGGGGCGAAGGCGATCCCCATCTCCTTGAAACGAGGCTCCATCAGGTTCTCACAGTGCCCGGGGCTGTCGAGCCAGCCGGCGATGGCCTCCTCGGTCGACAAGGGGCCATAGGCAATGTTTTCGGCAATTCGCTGTTCGCCATAGCCTGCGGCCTTGACCCGATCGGCCGGTGTACGTCCGCTCGGGTCAACGTGGTCAAAATAGTGACGGCGCGCCATGTCGAGCGCGTGCTGGCGGGCAATCTCGGAAAGCGTTGCGGAAATCCGCACCGGCTCCGCGCGTGGCCAGAACCGTTTCCCGCAGCGATGCCCCTGCGCGCGAGCCTCATTCACCAGATTTAAGGCACGATCGAGCATCGCTCCCGTGTCTTCTGTGCTTCGGCAGTACCGCCGGCGCGGCGAACACCACCCAAAGCTCATCGGCCCGGCGAAACGCGCCCGCATCGCTTAACGATCGGTCGCGCAGCACCTTGCAGCTCGCCGCATTCAGAGGGGCCCTGTCCGGCGCATCAAGTCCGTAGAAACGAAGTCCCGAGACCGCTCGGCGGTGTAGCCGCTGCGCGCCACGGCATCACTGAGCTCCGCGCCCAGCGCCCAGCGCCGGGCGGCCTCATCGAGCGATCGAACGGCGTGCCAGGACGCGGTGCGGGCCGTCTCTTTTCCGCAATCGGCTATCGGCAGTTCGGGGAGCGCCGAGTGAAGATCACTCGCGTACAGGGGGTGGCCCGCCGCCAGAAGCAACGCAACCAGGACAGGCGAGCTAAGCGTTGTGATCGGACGGGCCATGAGTGCTCATGACAGCATGAAAACAGGTTGAGTGCGACAGCGGCCGGCGAATGCTTACGGGATCGATGCAAATCTTGGCCATCCAAAATCCAAAGGCATAAGCTACCGGCCTCATGGCTGACGTATTCATATCGTATGCACGGAGCGACAAGGCACGCGTGCTACCGCTTGTGGCCGCGATCGAGGCGGCGGGCTGGTCCGTGTGGTGGGATCCGGCCATCGTTCCGGGACAGGAATTTGACGAGCTGATCAGCGCCGAACTGGCGGCCGCGCGGGCGGTCGTGGTGGTATGGACGCCGACCTCCGTCAAATCGCGGTGGGTGCGGGGCGAGGCGCGCGTAGGGGCGGATCGCGGCGTGCTGGTCCCGGTGCGTTTCGACTCGGCCGAATTGCCGATCGATACGCGCGCTTTCCATACCACGGATCTGGATGATCTGGGCGCAGACGGCGGCGATTCGCAAACCCAGGCCGTGTTGCGCGCCCTGGAAGGCGTGGCCCCCCGCCATCCCCCGAGCCCATCGAACACCGGCCGTAGCGACGCAGCCACTGCGGCGCCCACTCCGCCGGGTCGGCTCAGCATCTGCGTGCTGCCGTTTGCCAACATGAGCGGCGATCCGGAGCAGGAGTATTTCAGCGACGGGGTCAGCGAGGACATCATCACGGATCTGAGCAAGGTTTCCGCCATGCGCGTCATCGCGCGCAACAGCTCCTTCGTGTTCAAGGGCCGTAACGTCGATGTCCTCAAGCTGGGGCGCGACCTGGGAGTCAGCCACGTCCTGGAGGGGAGCGTTCGCAAGGCCGGCGGGCGCGTGCGCATCACCGCCCAGCTGGTCGATGCCGCGACCAACGATCATCTGTGGGCCGAGCGCTACGACCGGCAGCTCGATGACATCTTCAGCTGCAGGATGAGATCACCCAGGCCATCGTGCAGGCACTCCGGGTGCGGCTGCTGCCGGCCGAGAAGCGCGCCATTGAGCGGCACGGCACCGAGAGCACCGAGGCCTACAACTGTTACCTGATGGCGCGCCAATACTACGTGTCGGGAAGCTATGGCGATGCGATACGCGCCGGCGAAATCATTCGCCTGGCCGGGCGGGCGACCGAAATTGACCCCGGCTATGCACAGGCCTGGGCTCTGGTCGCCCTGGGCAAGGTGCACCGGCACTACGTGCTCGGCGGCGAGGATGGCATGGCCGAAGCCGAGCGGGCGCTGGCTCTCGATCCGTCGATGGCCGTTGTGCATGCGATAAAAGCCGCCGTGCACGTGGACGCTGCGCGCCAAGATGAGGCCTCGGCCGAGATTGAAGAAGCCCTGCGACTTGACCCGGAATCCTACGAGGTGAACCGGACCGCCGGTTACGTCCGGTTTCGACAGCGACGCATGGAGGAGTCCATCCGCTACTTCGAGAAAGCCATCACGCTGGTGGATTCGGACATCAATTCGGCCAACATGCTCCAGTCCTGTTACGCCGCTGTCGGCGATCAGTCGGGCCATGCGGCGCATGGCCGAATACGTGCTGACCCACTGCGAGGCCACGCTGGCCGAAAACCCGAACGACGAACACTCACTTTCCTATGGCATGGCCGCCCTGTGTACGCTCGGCCAGTCCGAGCGCGCCAGGGAGTGGATGGCGCGGGCGCTCCTGCTGGCACCGAACGATCTCAAGGTGCGCTACAACTTCGCCTGCGCGCTGGCCGGCGGCCTCGCATGACACCGACGGTGCCCTCGAACTGCTCGAGCAGGTCTTCCCACAGGTCGCCCTCGGGGTGCTTAACCACGCCAAGGTGGACCCCGACCTCGATTCGCTGCGCAACAACCCGCGCTTCCAGAGGATGATCGCCGCCGCTGCAGGGGCGGCTCGCAGAAACTTGAGGCAGACTCCAATAAAATGCCCCGGGAGTTTACTCCCGGGGCCTTAGATCATCTTGCGCCGAGTGAACGGGACTTTCTTTACTTCACCGTGAGGACGGCGTTGTCATTGATGAGCCCGGCGGTGCCCGCCGTAATGGTGGCGTTGCCAGCCGCACGACCCGTGGCCACTCCGCGGTCAGTGATCGTCGCTTTGGCGGAATCACTGCTCGCTCCATACGACGCCCGGCGTGCCGGCGACGCTGACCGGCAGGGTCTTGGTCGCCTTGCGCAGGTTGCCCAGCTGCCCTTAGATTATTCCATCCCCAGCATTGCAGCCTTTCCGGACGCGGATAGCGCGCAGGTATGGAACAAACCCGCCTGGCAGCTTCCGGCAGCCCCCGTGAGAGTGAGCCCCATTGATGCGGACCGGCGTATTCGAATCCGTCTTGGTGCCATTGCCGAGCTGGCCGTAGAAATTGTAGCCCCAGCACTTGACGGGGCCACCGCTGAGCACGGCGCAGTTATGAATTTCCCCGGCGGTGATCGCCACCGCCGTGCTGATTCCGTTGACGCGCACCGGGACGCTTGAGTCCGCGTTCGTGCCGTTGCCCAGGGTTCCTTGTTGGTTAATGCCCCAGCATTTCACCGTGCCGTCGGCAAGCATCGCGCAACTGTCGAGGTCACCGGCCACGATGGCCCTGGCGCTCGTCAGACCTTTGACCGTAACCGGCGTATTGGAATAGCTGGCTTGTGCCGTTGCCCAGCTCACCGTAGGTGTCATTCCCCCAGCATTTCACCGCCCCGCTGGCCAGAAGCGCACAAGCGTGAAAATCTCCGCCCGCGAGCGCGGTGGCGGTGCTGATGCCGGTCACCGTCACCGGGACGCTTGAATCGGTGTTGGAGCCATTGCCTAACGCGCCCTCATAGTTCATACCCCAGCACCGGACCGCGCCGCTGGCCAGAAGCGCACAGCTGTACGCGTAACCTGTGACCACGGCCGTGGCGGTGCTTATTCCGCTGACCGCGACCGGAGTCCTCGACATGTTCAGGGTTCCGTTGCCGAGTTGACCGATTGACGTTGTTACCCCAGCAGCGCACCGCACCGCTGGCGAGCAGAGCGCAGGCGTGATAATCGCTTAACGACACCGCTTTGGCGTTCGTTATGCCCGACGACCGGCACAGCGTGGACGGAATCGGTCGTGTTGCCGTTGCCCAGTTCCCCTTCGACGTTACGGCCCCAACACTCCACACCTCCGCTGCTCAGCAATGCACAGGTGCTTTGGTAGCCGGGCGAAATATCGCTCATGGCCGGTCCCAGCGCCCGCTTGGAGCCGTCGCTGAAGGTCCCCTTCGCGGTGAAGGCCTGCCTCTGGCCGACCGAGATCGTCGCGGCCGCCGGGGTGATGGCGATGCTTTCCAGCCTGGGCGTGGCCGCCGCGGCGAGGTTCGCGACCAGAAGCAGGCCCAGCACCTTCATTGCCCATGGGCGAGCGGCGCATGGCGTAGGATGAGGATGAAACATTCGAGCCTCCTGCGCGTCCGAGTATTTGTTACGCTTTTTGATGGACGCTACGCACACCGAATCTACTCTCTATATGCGCCTCCAGGTAATCAGTAGGCCGCCTACACGTGGCCAGCACCGTCGGCATTACATAATTCGCCCGATTCGGGACGGCAGCGAACGCGTGCCCATAAAACAAAAGCCCCAGGAGTTTCCTCCTGGGGCTTTTGATCGTCGGGCAACAGTGACGAGCGCGCGCCATCGCGCGCTGTATGCGATTGCTACCGGCAGCGATCTTTAAGTGCCGGTGCCGCTCAGGCTCACCGAACGCAGACCGCCGCCACCGCCATTCACGTTCAGGAAGGCGGACTTGGCGCCCCTCGTGGTCGGCTTGAACGTCACTTGGATCGTGCACGTGGCGTGTCCCGCCAGTGATGCGCCGCAGTTGTTGGTGGAGTGAAACTGGCTGGAGGCGGTTCCTGTCACGTGCGATGCTGGTGATGGGGGCTGCGCGCGATCCGGTGTTCGTCACGGTCACCGGCCTCGCGGCGCTGGTCGTGCCGACCGCCTGGTTGCCGAAGGCGAGCGAGCGCGGTGAGAGGGTCAGCACGGTCCCTTGAAGCAGGTACACGCCTTGCATTCCAGTGCGATCGTCGACACCTGTGGCCGCGATATCCCCAGCCACGTTGATGAACACGCCGCTGGTCAGGGTGATGTGAGCTCGCAAGGGATCGGTGGTGTCGATCAGCGCGTTCAGATCCTGCATGTTCGTGCCGTCGTTTCTCCACAGGAACGCGTGCGACACGGAATCGCCCGCCAGACGGGAGTAGCCGGTCACCTCCCCCGAGGCGTTGATGTCGTTGCCGACGCTGGTGGTCCCGCCCAAGGTCCCGAGGTTTTTCATCGGCTGCCCGTTGTTGAGCCACACAAAGGCGTGCGGCTTGAGGAAACGGACCGTAGTGGAATACCCCGTGACTTGCCCCGCGTCATTGAGGGCCGAGGCAAAACTCTCGGCCCCACCCAAGGTGCCCAGACTCTGTATGGGCGTACCATCGTTTTTCCAGAGAAAGGCCTTGGTCCTTGTGTTGGCTTGCGTATTGCTGTCTCCGGCGACCCGACCCGAGGCGTTGATACAGCAGGCATAGCTGGAGGCGCCGCCTGGGAGGACGCCTAAGGATCGCAAGGGCGTTCCATTGTTCAACCAGACAAAGGCGACCGCCCCCGGCGTCGAGCTGTAGCCGGAGGTTCCGGCGATCTGCCCGGAGGCATTGATGGCCTCGCCCGCGTTGTAGTCATAGCCATCGATGGTTCCGAGGTCGCGCATCGGTGAGCCGCTTTTCCACAGAAAGAGGTGGGTAATAGAATCTTACGCCCGCCGCTTCGCCGGTGACTTGTCCGGAATCGTTGAGCGCGTACGCCCTGACATCGGCGCCGCTCACAATGCTGTTGGGGATTCGGGTCAGTGGAGCGCCATGGCCCGAGGATACGAACCCAAAATCATTGCCGGTCGGGGTGTCCGTTCCCCAGCCGGCCGCCAGCCCCGAGGCGTTGAGCGCATTGGCTTGGGTTCTTGAACCCACAGCGCTCGGTCCCAGATCGATCCCCGAGCCGTCCTTGTTCCACAAGAACGCGTGCGTATCGTTATGGCCATTGCAGGCCGAGCCGGCGACCTGGTCGGCGCGATTCAAGGCATGCATCACCGCCGTGCAGGTGCCCGGGCTATCCAAGGGCGTGATCCGATACAGCGCCTGAGCAAGCACTGACTGGCACGAGAGCGCCAGAACACATCCCAACGCCACTTTCACTATTCCGGGGTTTGAAGCTGTCCACGACGGGTTACCTCAGTTTTACTTTTGGAATGACGATCCCCACCTTTAAGGTCGAGTGTACTCCACTCGTTTTCCGATAAATATGCGCAATACAGCCACCTAAGTGCGCTGCAACACGCGCATTCCGGCGAACGGAAACCTTTCTTTGGCCGGTGTACCGACAGGCCAGGCTTAGCGCGGAAACAAAAAGGCCCCGGGAGTTTCCTCCCGGGGCCTTTGATCTCTTGCGACGAGTGAACGGGTAACGCGGTTGCGTTACATGTCCATCCCGCCCATGCCACCCGGGCATGCCACCACCGCCGCCGTGCGCATGGTCTTCGTCCTTCGGGGCCTCGGCGATCATGACTTCGGTGGTCAGGAGCAACCCTGCAACCGAAGCGGCGTTCTGCAGCGCCAGGCGCGTGACCTTGGTCGGATCCAGGATGCCCTCTTCGAGCATGTCCCCGAAACTTCCCGTGGCCGCGTTGTAGCCGAAGCTGCCCTTGCCCGCCTTGACCTGATTGAGGATCACGGCGGCGTCTTCGCCGGCGTTCTCCACGATCTGGCGCAGCGGCTCTTCGATCGCGCGCTCGCAGGATCGCGATGCCGACCGTCTGGTCCTCATTCGCGCCCTCGAGCTTCTCGAGCACCTTCTGCACGCGGATCAGCGCCACGCCGCCGCCCGGCACCACGCCCTCTTCGACCGCCGCACGCGTGGCGTGCAGGGCGTCTTCGACGCGGGCCTTCTTTTCCTTCATCTCGATCTCGGTGGCCGCACCAACCTTGATCACGGCCACACCGCCGGAGAGCTTGGCAACGCGCTCCTGCAGCTTTTCCTTGTCGTAATCGGAGGTCGCTTCCTCGATCTGCTGACGGACGGACTCGACGCGCGCCTTGATGTCGCTGCCCTTGCCGGCACCGTCGATGATCGTGGTGTTTTCCTTCTCGACCAACACCTTCTTGGCCTCGCCCAGATCGTTCATCGTCGCCTTCTCGAGCGTCAGGCCGACTTCATCCGAAATCACCACGCCGCCCGTGAGGACCGCGATGTCCTGCAGCATGGCCTTGCGGCGATCGCCAAAGCCCGGGGCCTTGACGGCGGCGACCTTGAGGATGCCGCGGATGTTGTTGACGACCAGGGTCGCCAGCGCCTCGCCCTCGACGTCCTCGGCCACGACCAGCAGCGGACGGCCGGCTTTCGCCACGCCTTCCAGCACCGGGAGCAACTCGCGGATGTTCGAGATCTTCTTGTCGACCAGCAGGATGTAGGGCTTTTCGAGCTCCGTGCTCTGGCTGGCCTGGTTGTTGATGAAATACGGCGAGAGGTAGCCGCGGTCGAACTGCATGCCCTCGACCACGTCGAGTTCATTGCCGAGACCTGAGCCTTCCTCGACCGTGATCACGCCTTCCTTGCCGACCTTTTCCATCGCCTCGGCAATCGTCTTGCCGATGCTCTCGTCCGAGTTGGCGGAAATCGTGCCGACCTGCGCGATCGCCTTGG
Organism: uncultured Gammaproteobacteria bacterium; assembly: GCA_963795685.1. Taxonomy (GTDB): domain Bacteria; phylum Pseudomonadota; class Gammaproteobacteria; order Steroidobacterales; family Steroidobacteraceae; genus FEN-1191. The sequence continues at coordinate 320,686 of CAWCJE010000012.1, read as the reverse complement.
TGTCCTTGCAGGGCTTGGAGAGCTTCTTGAGCTCTTCGGTCGCCGCCGTGACGCCCTTGTCGATGCCGCGCTTGATGTCCATCGGGTTGCGGCCCGAGGCGACGGCCTTGAGGCCCTCGCGAATGATCGCCTGCGCCAGCACGGTGGCCGTGGTGGTGCCATCGCCCGCCTCATCCGAGGTGTTCGAGGCGACTTCCTTGACCATCTGCGCGCCCATGTTCTCGAACTTGTCCTTCAGTTCGATTTCCTTGGCGACCGAGACGCCGTCCTTGGTGATGGTCGGTGCGCCGAAGCTCTTGTCGAGCACGGCGTTGCGGCCCTTGGGGCCCAGCGTTGCCTTGACGGCATTGGCCAGGATGTTCACGCCCTTGACCATGCGTGAGCGGGCGTCGTCGCCGAAACGTACTTCTTTAGCTGCCATGTGTGTTTACCTCTACTTGCCTTCGATGACGGCCATGACGTCTTCTTCACGCATGACCACCAGGTCGTCACCGTCGACTTTCACTTCGGTGCCGCTGTATTTGCCGAACAGGATCTTGTCCCCGACCTTGACGTCGAGCGCGCGGACTTTGCCGTCCTCGAGGATCTTGCCCTTACCCACTGCCATGACCTTGCCCTGGACGGGCTTTTCGGCCGCAGTGTCCGGAATCACGATGCCGCCTGGTGAGGTGCGCTCTTCTTCGAGACGCTTCACGATCACGCGGTCATGAAGAGGACGAATCTTCATGGAAAACACTCCTTAAAACCTTGGAGTTGAACGAACCGGCAAGCCGGCATCTAATAATTCAGGTCGGTGGAAGGGTGTTAGCACTCTCCCCCGACGGCTGCTAATAATAGCGGCGAATCCCTGATATTCAAGAGTTGGGACGCGTTCAGCGTGACGAAATGAGCTCCAAAGGACTATGCTGCGGGGTCCACTATGGGATTTCTTTAAATCTAACTCACTGATTTATATGAAATTAAATCTCATCCCCCCGAAACCTGCGCGCGGCCTCTATATATAGCGTGGCTCGCTCGCCCTGGGGGCGCTGGCATTAAGTTATGCCGCCGCGCCCCGTGCGGCCGATGCGCCGAACAACACCAGCGCCCTTCTGGGTGCGGCCCCGAAAAGCGATACCTTCCTGCCGCCCGATCAGGCCTTCCGGCTGGCGGCCGTTCCCGAGGGCCCCAACCGCGTGCGCTTGAGCTGGGGCATTGCCGAGGGCTATTACCTGTACCAGTCGCGGCTCAAGTTCGCGACCTCGACGCCGGGCGTCACGCTGGACAAGCCCGAGCTCCCGGCCGGGGACACCAAGAACGATGAGTACTTCGGCAAGCAGGTCGTCTATCACAGGGACCTGATCGCGCACCTGGGCCTGACGCGCACCGCCGCGGCCGGCAACCAGGTGGCGCTGGCCGTCACCTACCAGGGCTGTGCCACGGCGGGGCTGTGCTATCCGCCCATCACCAAGCAATTCACGCTCGCCATGCCGGCGAAAAGCGCCGCGGTGATCGGCGCGATCGGTGGCGGGAGCGCGGGCGGATCGGCCTTCGTGTCGGACCAGGATCGCCTGGCGCGGATGATCCGCACCGGGAGCGTCGCGGCGATCATCGCCACGTTCTTCGGCATCGGGCTGCTGCTGGCCTTTACGCCCTGCGTGCTGCCGATGGTCCCGATTCTCTCCGGCCTCATCGCCGGCCAGGGACCGAAGATCACCACCGCCCGCGCGTTCTCGCTCTCGCTCACCTATGTGCTGGGCATGGCCCTGACCTATACGATCGCCGGCGCGGCGTTCGCCGCCGCGGGTCGCCAGGTGCAGGCCGTGTTCCAGCAACCCTGGATCATCGTGCTGTTCGCGGCGCTGTTCATTGCTCTCGCGCTGTCGATGTTCGGGCTGTACACGCTGCAAATGCCCGCCGCGATCCAATCGCGCCTCTCGGACAGCAGCAACAAGCAGCGCGCCGGAACATTTGGCGGCGTGGCCGTGATGGGCGCGTTGTCCGCGCTGATCGTCACCGCCTGCGTGGCGCCCGCGCTGGTCGGAGCACTGCTGGTGATCAGCCAGGGCGGCGACATCTTCCGCGGCGCACTGGCGCTGTTTGCGATGAGCTTAGGGATGGGCACGCCGCTTCTGATCATCGGCACCTCGGCCGGAAGACTTCTTCCCAAAGCGGGCGCCTGGATGGACACGGTCAAGCAACTGTTTGGCGCGCTGATGCTGGGTGTGGCCGCCTGGATGCTCGCTCGCCTCATCAGCGACCGCTGGGCGCTGCTTCTGTACTGCGTACCCTTCATTGCCGCGTTCCTGGTGCTGTGGCGATTGCAGAACCGCGGTCCGGCACTCCTCATCGGTCGCACCGCCGCGCTTGCGGCCGGCGTTTGCGCGATCCTGCTGGGCGTCGGCGCGCTTCGTGGGGCCACCGATCCGTTGCATCCGCTGGCGCGGCCTGCGCTTGCCGCCGCGGGCGAACTGAAGTTTGCGCGCGTCGCCACTCTCGCAGAACTGGATCGTGCGGTCGGTGCCGCCGCCGCCTCGGGTCAGCCCGTGATGCTCGATTTCTATGCCGACTGGTGCACAAGCTGCAAGGAGATGGAGCATTACACCTTCACCAACGCGAAGGTGCACCAGGCTCTGTCCAACATGACACTGCTTCGCGCGGACGTGACGGCCAACAACAGCGACGATCAGGCGCTGCTTAAACGCTTTGGCATATTCGGCCCCCCGACGATCGCCTTCTACGGCGGGGATGGCCAGGAACGGAGCAACTACCGCGTGGTGGGCTACATGCCCGCGGAAGCGTTTGCGAAAGTGCTCACTCGCGCGACCGCGCCCGGTGGCTAGCGCTTGAAGATCGCGCCGGCCGCGCTCTATTCCTTCGTGGCGCTGGCCGGGGCGGCCGCCGGCTTCCTGAGCTACCGCCATTACCTCGGCCCGCGACCGACAATAGTCGCCCTCGCGCCTCAATCTGCGCGGCCTGCACCCGCCCCTGACGCGGCGGCCCCGATCCCTGAGGAAGCTCCGGCTCCGGCGATCCCGGAGCTGGTCCCGGACCTCAAGCTGGCGGACATGGGCGGTACCCGAAGGGCGCTGCGCGCGATTCCCGGACGGACCCGGCTCTATAACTTCTGGGCCAGCTGGTGCGAACCGTGCCGGCGGGAGATCCCGCTGCTCAATACGCTCCAGAATGCACACCGGACCGACGGACTGGCGATTGTCGGGATCGCGGTGGACACGCCGGCGGCCGTAAAGACGTTCCTTAAGACCACCCCACTCCATTACACGGTGCTGGTGGGCGAGCAGGACGGGGCCGAGGCGGCCGAAAAGTTCGGCATGCAGCTGGCCCTCCCGTTCACGGTTTTTGCCGACGCGAAGAATCAGATCGTGGCGATCAAGGTGGGAGAACTTCATCCGGATGAAGCCGACGCGATCCTCGCCCACATGAACAGTCTGGCTTCAGGGAAGGAAACACTTCCCGCCGCCCGGACGGCAATTGCCTCGACTCTGAGAACGCTCGCAGTGCAGAGATCGAAACAATCACCCAAAACTTGACCTTATTAGTGCTGAATTTGAATCAATAAGGGGCCTGCGCATTTCCACGTGGCGGGGGCGAAAACTTCAAATGGGGGGCGCCCCGACACTTCCTCCGATTGTGGAGGGGCCAGCACCCCGAACTGAGAATAGCGGCGAGCGTTCGCTCCAGCGGCGCCTGCCGGCGCGCCGAGCAGGAACATGCGCCGATGAAGAATGCGTCCCTCCGGCACGCCCGCGACGGGTTTAATCCACTCCGCAAGGCCGCCGCAGATCCGCTAGAGTCTCGGTCCAATACTTCGGCCGGCGCCGCGGCTGTTGCGAGCAAGCCACCGTTCTATGGCGGACTTGCAGGCGCTCAGCAGGGCCATCCAGTGTGAGAAAGCCACAGATTTGGAGTGCCGATCCGGGCCACGTATCCCGAAGATGCCAGCAGATTCGACGACAATACGTATCAATCTCTGCCAGATTGGGCTAAATTCGCGCCAATTCGACGTTCAGGCCGTTTTCGGCTCAAGAACCCATGGCTCGACTGCTACTTCTCAATGGTCCCAACCTGAACCTGCTCGGCAGCCGGGAACCGGAGACCTACGGGCGCCAGACGCTCGCTGAGATCGAGAAAAACGCCAGGGAGCTGGCCACGCAGCTCGGCCATGAGCTCACCGCGGTGCAAAGCAACGCCGAGCACGTCCTTATTGAGCAGATCCAGCGCGCCCCGGCCGAGGGCATCGCCTTCATGATCTTCAACCCGGGCGCCCTCACGCACACCAGCGTGGCGCTTCGGGACGCGCTGCTTGCGGTCAAGCTTCCTTTTATCGAAGTGCACCTGTCCAATCCGGCCGCGCGCGAGAGTTTCCGCCACCACTCCTATTTCGCCGACATTGCCGTCGGCTCGATCGTGGGCATGGGCGCGCAAGGCTACGAGTTCGCCATACGCGCGGCGGCCGCCAAGCTCGCCGCCTGAGCTTTCTTCTTTTGACCTGAAGGCAATCTGGAGCACATCCATCGATGGACATCAGAAAAATAAAAAAACTGATCGAGCTGCTGGAGGAATCCGGCGTCTCGGAGATCGAGATCAAGGAGGGTGAGGAGTCGGTGCGCATCGCGCGCAATGGGCCCATCGAGGTGCAGACCGCTCCGGCAAGGGCCTCTTCTGTCGCTCAAACGCCGGCCAGCTCGGTCACGCCGGCGCCCACCTCCGCCTCGCAGCGATCCGCCAGCGCCCGGGCGAGCGCGGAAACGCCCGCCCCGGCGCCGCAACCGGCCGAAGGCGAGCACATGGTGACCGCGCCGATGGTCGGCACCTATTACAGCGCCCCCTCGCCCGGGGCCAAGCAGTTCGTGGAGATCGGCGATGAGGTCCAGGTCGGCCAGGTGCTGTGCACGATCGAGGCCATGAAGATGATGAACCAGATCGAGTCCGACGTCGACGGCCGGATCCGCGCGGCCCTGGTCAAGAACGGAGAACCGGTGGAATTCGGCCAGCCGCTGTTCATCATCGAATAACCATGCTCGATAAGATCGTCATCGCCAACCGTGGCGAAATTGCGCTGCGGATCCTGCGTGCCTGCCGGGAACTGGGGATCAAGACCGTGGCGGTGCACTCGACCGCGGACGCGAACCTCAAGCACGTGCTTCTGGCCGATGAGTCGGTGTGCATCGGCCCGCCGGCCAGCCGCGACAGTTACCTGAACATGCCGGCCATCATCAGTGCCGCGGAAGTCACCGATTCGGTGGCCATCCACCCCGGCTACGGCTTCCTCTCGGAGAACGCTGATTTTGCCGAGCGGGTCGAGAAGAGCGGGTTCACCTGGATTGGACCGAAGGCCGAGACCATCCGGCTGATGGGCGACAAGGTGTCCGCCATCCATCTGATGACCAAGGCGGGGGTGCCCTGCGTGCCCGGCTCGGGTGGGCCGCTCAACGACAACTCGACCGATAACATTAAGATCGCGCGCCAGATCGGGTACCCGGTGATCATCAAGGCCTCCGGCGGAGGGGGCGGTCGCGGCATGCGCGTGGTTCACGCCGAAGGGGCGCTGCTCAGCTCGATCGCCATCACGCGCGCGGAAGCCGCGGCGGCCTTCGGGAACGATCAGATTTACATGGAGAAATTCCTCGAGCGCCCGCGCCACATCGAATTCCAGATCATCGGCGACAACCACGGGAACGTCGTGAGCCTGGGCGAGCGCGACTGCTCGATGCAGCGGCGCAACCAGAAGGTCATGGAGGAGGCGCCCGCCCCCGGCATCACCGAGAAGCAGCGCGCGCGCATGGGCGCGCGGTGCGTGGACGCGTGCAAGGCCGTGCACTACCGGGGCGCCGGAACGATGGAGTTCCTGTACCAGGACGGCGAGTTCTATTTCATCGAGATGAACACCCGCATCCAGGTCGAGCACCCGGTCACGGAACTGATCACCGGGATCGATCTGGTCAAGACCCAGCTCATGGTGGCCGCGGGCGACAAGCTTCCGTTCAAGCAGGACGACATCGAGATCCGCGGCCACGCGCTCGAGTGCCGCATCAACGCCGAGGACCCGCGCACGTTTGCGCCCTCGCCGGGCCCCATCAAGCTCTGGCATCCGCCCGGCGGCCCCGGGGTCCGGGTCGACTCGCACGTGTACTCGGGCTACAGCGTCCCCCCGTACTACGATTCGCTGATCGGCAAGCTGATCACCCATGGCGAGAACCGCGACACGGCGATTGCCCGCATGCGCAATGCGCTGGCCGAGCTCGTGGTCGAGGGCATCAAGACCAATACCGCCCTGCACCAGGAGATTCTCGCGCATTCGGCCTTCCACACCGGGAGCCTGGACATCCATTACCTCGAGCGGCGCCTGGGGCTGCGCTAGTTTCTCAACCGATGCCTACCGGGGATTGCCTGGCCTTGAGCTTTGCGCTGCGGGGCCTTGACCCGCTGCGCGCGGAAGCCGCCTGCCAGGACTTGGGCGCGTTTGCAGTGACCTACAGCGACGCGCACGACGATGCGGTGCTCGAGCCGGGCGTCGGAGAGGTGCGATTGTGGCCCGCGACCCGAGTGCAGGCGCTCTTTGCCGGCGATGCGGACGCGGGTCGCCTGAGTGCACGACTGGCCCAGGAACTGGATTTCAATGTGGATCTGATCGAGCCGCAGTGGCTCGGCGCACGGGCCTGGGAACGCGAGTGGCTGCGCGACTTCCACGCGCTGCGCTTCGGTAGCCGGTTGTGGATCTGCCCGCGCCACGAACAAGTCAGCGAGCGGGGCGCGGTCATCGTGACGCTTGATCCCGGGCTCGCCTTCGGCACCGGCACGCATCCCTCGACCGCGCTTTGCCTGGAGTGGCTCGACGCCCACGTCACGCCCGTCATGACGCTGATCGATTATGGATCGGGCTCTGGAATACTGGGCATCGCCGCAGCGCGCCTCGGGGCGGCCCACGTGGCCGCCTTTGACATCGACCCGCAGGCGCTGCTGGCGACTTCCGAGAACGCCGCGGCCAATGGCGTTGCAGGGCAACTCAGCGTCCACGCCGATGCCACGACTCTTCCTGAGGAGAATAATGCGCTGGTGGCCAATATTCTCGCCGGGCCCTTGGCCGAGCTGGCCCCCCGCTTTGCCGGATGGGTCCGGCCGGGAGGTGACATCCTGCTGGCCGGCGTCCTCGCCGAACAATCAGAAGTCGTGGCGGCGGCTTACGCGCCGTGGTTTGATATCGCCCCATGGGCGGAACGGGACGGCTGGGTGGCTCTTTCGGGCAATAGAAACGCGCATGTACACGGTCTGTCCTAAGTGCGCTTTGCCGCTCGCGGTCACCGCGGCCGACCTTCGGGCCGGCCAGGGCTACGTGCGCTGTGGCCGGTGCGCCAACGTATTCAATGCCCTGCTCAGGCTCAGCGAGGAGTCCGCGCTCGGCGCTGCTGGCAGCGATGAGCTTGAACCGGCGCCTTATAGAGAGGACATGGACAAGGCGAGTGCGACCATGTCGCGCCCTGCACTGCCCGAGGTGGCCGAAGCGGAACCCGTTCAAGTGGCGGAGGCGACTCATCCGCCGCCGATCCCCTCCGCGGCTGAAATCCTCGCCCCGCCCGAGTTCGAGGATCCCGACAGCACCAACCCGAAAATCGGTATCGCCCCGCTCCATTTGATTCCGCCCCAGCCGACCTCGCGTTCCCCATCGCTTTGGCTCGTGGACTCTCCGCCCCGGGCACCGCCCGCCGACATCGACATCGAGGACGACGAGGGGGATGAGCCCTTGGACCTCAATGAAAACGCGGCATCCTACGCAAAGACGGACGAGGACCATCTGGCGGATGAGCCGGACGAGCCGGGCGAGCCCGCTGACCTGAATGAAACGGGCGATGCGGACGAGGAATTCGATTTCGTCGATGAGGAGAATAAAGAAGCCGGCCCATACCGCGGCACCGGCACCTTCGAGACCATCGTGCTCGAGGGCGACACCTTCCTGCAGACCGAGGAGACCATCCCGGAAGAAGTACTGGCGAGCGAGATTGCGAATGTGTCGCGCCGCATCGCCGAGGCGCACCACACGGCGGAATTCGCGGCCCTCATGGACAAGCATTTCGACGACGAACCCGAGTCCGAATCCGAATCCGTGGAAAGTGAGACCGAGGCTGAGCCCGCCCCCGAACTGGCCGCACTACGCGAAGCGACCGGGGAATTCACGCACGGCGCGAGAACAAAACCCAAGGCCGAAGACCCGAGCGACTGGTTTGCCACGATCCGATCCTTCGGCGACTGGCGACTGATGGCCGGAGCCACCGCGCTCGCCGCGGTCCTGGTGTTTCAGGCCCTGAACCATTGGCGCGATGACCTCGCCACGCGCGCCGGGTGGTTCGGTGCCATGCGCGGGCTCTCCTCAATGCTCGGGGAGCCGCTCCATCCGAACTGGGACCTGGGCAACTACGACGTTCGGCAATTGGGCGCGACCGCCGATGGCGATGACGCCCAGACGCTCAAAGTGCGGCTCCGGCTCACCAACGTCGGTGAACGGGCGCAGGCCCTGCCATTGATCCGGCTCACACTGCGCGATCGTTTTGGGAAAGCCGTGAGCCGCGGGGAATTGCAGCCCGAACAATACCTGCCTCAGGACGAGCGCGGCCAGCGGATGATCCGGCGCGACCAGCGGATCGACACCGAAATTCGGGTGCTCGATCCCTCGCGCCAGGCCTCGAGTTTCGAGCTCGACGTGTGCGTGACCGCCGCCGCCGGCGGGCTGCGCTGCGCCGGCGACACGCCCACGCTGGCGGCGAGAACCTCGTGAGCTGGGCCATCGGCCCCCACGCGCTGGCCGGGCGCGTGCTGCTCGCGCCCATGGCCGGTGTCACCGACCCGCCGTTTCGCGACCTGTGCGCCGAACAGGGCGCCGCACTGGCCTGCGGTGAGATGCTGAGCGCCGATCAGTCGCTCTGGCACACGGCAAAATCGCAGCGCCGCATGGCGAGCGCGAGTTCGAGCCCATGCCACCGTCGCGGTGCAGCTCGCCGGAGCCGATCCCCAGCAGCTGGCGGCCGCCGCGCAGCACCAGGTGGACGCGGGAGCGGACATCATCGATCTTAATCTGGGCTGCCCGGCCAAGAAAGTCTGCGATCGGCTGTGCGGATCGGCGCTTTTGGGCGATGAGGATCTCGTCGCGCGTCTCTTCGATGCGCTGGTGCGCGCCGTTGCGGTGCCGGTGACCGTGAAAATCCGCACCGGTCCCGACCCGACGCGACGCAATGCCACGCGCATTGCCCAACTCGCCGAGCGCGCCGGCATCAGCGCCATCGCGGTGCACGGGCGCACGAGAGCCGATCGCTTCCAGGGTCATGCCGAATACGAAACCATACGCGCCGTGAAGGAAGCGGTGCGCATACCGGTGATTGCCAACGGCGATGTCGGCACTGCACAACAGGCGCAGGCGGTTCTTGCGGCCACCGGCGCGGATGCGGTGATGATCGGCCGCGCGGCGCTGGGCTCACCATGGATCTTCCGAGATGTCAATGCATTCCTTGATAGAAAAAAAATTCCGCCGCCACTCTTGCGCGCGTCGATCACTGCGATCATTCTTAAACACCTCGAAACCCTGTACGCGTTCTACGGCGAGTACAGCGGGGTTCGGATGGCACGAAAACACTTGAGCCGGTATTGCGATCTGGATGGTGAGTGTCGCGCTTCACGCGCGGCGCTCATGGGGGCGGAGGATTCCGCGTCGCAGTTCGAGCTTGCGGAACGTGTCTTTGGACGCTGGGCAAAACTTCAGACTTTCGAAGAACTACAACGATGAATCGAACCGCCGGCAAGGATCTCCCGCTGCGTAACCATACCGAGCGGGTGCTCAGCGACTACTTCTCCAATCTCAACGGACACCGGCCCGCGCGCCTGTACAACCTGGTGCTGCGCGAAGTCGAGGAACCGCTGCTGCGCGCGGTGCTCGATTACGCCGACGGCAACCAGAGCCAGGCGGCCGAAATCCTGGGGATTACCCGCACGACGCTGCGCAAGAAACTGCGCTCGATGGGGCTCAACGAATAGGACCCTAAGGCATGCCGATTGCACGCGCACTGCTGTCGGTATCCGATAAGCACGGCCTGGCCGACCTGGCCCGCGCGCTCACCAAGCACGGGATCGAACTGATCTCCACCGGCGGCACCGCCCAGGCGCTGCGCAATGCCGGGCTGGACGTGCGCGAAGTGGCAGATTACACGGGCTTTCCCGAAATCATGGACGGCCGCGTCAAAACGCTCCACCCGAAGATCCACGGCGGGCTCCTGGGGCGCCGCGGGACCGATGAGGCCATCATGCGATCGCACAGGATCGAGGCAATCGATCTTCTGGTCGTCAATCTCTATCCGTTCGCCGCGACCATTGCCAAGCCCTCGTGCACCTATGCCGAGGCGATCGAGAATATCGACGTCGGGGGGCCCGCGATGCTGCGCGCGGCCGCCAAGAACCATGCCGATGTCACGGTGCTGGTCGATCCGGCCGACTATCCGACCGTGCTGGCCGAAATCGCCGCCAGCGGGGACACCTCGATCGACACCCGCTCGCGTCTGGCCGCGAAAGCCTTCGCACACACGGCCGAGTACGACACGGCGGTGGCCGGCTATCTGCAGCGCTCGCAGCAACTGCCAATGGAGCGCTTTCCGGATCGGTTGCCGCTCGTGCTCGAGAAGGTGGAGGACTTAAGGTACGGTGAAAATCCGCACCAGCAAGCCGCATGGTATCGCTCAAGGAACGCGCGCAGCGGTTCGATCGGCGCCGCGCGCGTACTCCAGGGCAAGGAATTGTCCTTCAATAACCTGCAGGATGCCGACACCGCGATCGAGTGCGTGCGCCGGTTTGCCGAGCCCGCCTGCGTCATCGTCAAGCATTCCAACCCCTGCGGAGTCGCCCTCGCCGCCACCGTGGCCGAAGCTTACGATCGGGCGTACCGGACTGATCCCACCTCCGCCTACGGAGGCATCATTGCCTTTAACCGGGCACTGGACGCCCCAACCGCACGCACACTGATCGGCCGCCAGTTTGCCGAGGTGATCGCCGCTCCGGCGATCGATGAGGACGCGCTCAAGGTGCTCTCGAGCAAGCCCGACATCCGAGTCCTTGTGCTCGGGGCCTTCGGCGAAGCGGACGAGTCGGACTACGAGCTGCGCAGCATCAACGGCGCGGTGCTGGTCCAGGATCGCGACATCGCCCCGCTCGCTGAGAATGCGCTGCGGGTCGTCAGCCGACGCGCACCCGATCAGCGCGAACTCGCTGATCTGCGCTTTGCGTGGCAGGTGGCGCAGTTCGTCAAGTCCAACGCCATCGTGTTCGCGCGCGATGGCGCCACGATCGGGGTCGGCGCCGGGCAGATGAGCCGCGTCTACTCGACCCGCCTCGCCGCGCTCAAGGCGGCGGATGAAAAACTTCCGCTGCGCGGTGCGGTCATGGCCTCGGACGCCTTCCTGCCGTTTCGGGACGGGGTGGACGTCGCCGCGGAGTACGGCATCGCGGCGATCATTCAGCCGGGCGGATCCAAGCGCGATGCGGAAGTGATCGAGGCCGCCGATGCGCACGGCATGGCCATGCTCTACACCGGCATGCGCCACTTCCGGCACTGACCGATGAAGATTCTGATCGTCGGCAACGGCGGCCGCGAACACGCGCTCGCCTGGTGCTGCCTGAAGACGGCCGGAGTCAGCGAAGTGCTGGTGGCCCCCGGCAACGCCGGCACCGCCGCCGAAGCCAGGGTGCGCAACGTCCATGTCGCCGCGACCGACCTGGCCGGGTTGGTGAAGCTGGCCCAGGCCGAAAAGGTCGATCTGACCATCATTGGCCCTGAGGGGCCGCTGGTCATGGGCGTGGTCGATGCGTTCAAGGCGGCCGGACTCGCCTGCTTTGGTCCTTCTCGCGCCGCCGCGCAGCTGGAGGGCTCGAAGGCCTATTGCAAGGAGTTCCTGGAGCGCCACCGGATTCCGACCGCGGCCTACCGGACGTTCGGGCGCGATGATTTCGATGACGGGTGGCTTCGTGCACAAACACCTCCGATCGTCATCAAGGCGAGCGGCCTCGCGGCAGGGAAAGGTGTGGTCATCGCAACGAGCATCGAGGAAGCGCTCGCCACCGTGCAGAATATGTTCGCCGGGCACTATGGTGATGCGGGCGAGACGGTGGTGATCGAGGAATTCCTCCAGGGCGAAGAGGCGAGCTTTATCGTGCTCGCCGATGGCACGCACGCCCTGCCCTGTGCGAGCTCGCAGGATCACAAGCGCCTCAAGGATAACGATGAAGGGCCCAACACCGGGGGCATGGGCGCGTACTCGCCTGCACCGGTCGTGACTCCGGCCGTGCACGAGCGGATCATGCGCGAGGTCATTCATCCCACGCTCAAGGGTCTGGCGCACGACGGCACGCCCTATACCGGTTTCCTGTACGCCGGCTTGATGATCGATCCGCACGGCGCGCCGCGCGTGATTGAGTTTAATTGCCGGTTCGGTGATCCGGAAGCGCAGGCCCTGCTGGCGCGGCTCCGCTCGGACCTTCCGGCCCTGTGCATCGCCGCCCTGGAAGGGCGGCTGGCGGATCAGCGCATCGAGTGGGATCCTCGCGCCGCACTGGGCGTCGTGATGGCCGCCGAGGGGTATCCGGGCAAGGTGCGGCTGGGCCAAACCATCAAAGGACTGGAGCGCGCCGCGCGGCTTCCAGGCAAGGTGTTTCACGCCGGCACCGAACAGCGCGAGGGCCACGTGGTCACGAGCGGCGGGCGCGTGCTGTGCGCGGTGGGCTTGGGCGATACGGTCGCGCAGGCTCAGCGCGAGGCCTACGCGCTCATCGACTGCCTGAAGTTCGAGGGTGCTCAGTACCGCCGCGACATTGGTTTCCGGGCGATTGCGCGCGGAGCGTAGTTCAGTCGAGCGATCTACCGGGCCTTGAGGCTCGCCATGTCGATCACGAAGCGGTAACGGACGTCCGCCTTCTCCAGCCGCTCGAAGGCCTCATTGATCTGATCGATGCGGATCATCTCGCAGTCCGGCAGTATGTTTTTCCGGGCGCAAAAATCGAGCATCTCCTGCGTCTCGGCGATTCCGCCAATGGGCGATCCTGCAATCCGGCGACGCCCCATCATCAGCGGGATCGTCGAAGGTTCGGCGAGCATGCCCACCTGGCCCACGATCACCAGCGTGCCGTCGATGTCCAGCAGCGGCATGTAGGGGTTGAGGTCGTGCTTGACGGGCACCGTGTCGATGATCAGATCGAAGGTGTTTTGCGCCTTGTGCATGGCTTCCTCGAGGGATGAGACCAGCAACCGATCGGCCCCGAGCGCCAGCGCATCGTCCTTCTTGTCGGCCGTACGGCTCATGACGGTCACATCCGCCCCGAGCCCCACCGCGAGCTTGACGGCCATGTGCCCTAATCCTCCCAGCCCGATGACCCCTACGCGGGTCCCCGGTCCGGTGTGCCACGTTCGCAGCGGGGAGTAGGTCGTTATGCCTGCGCACAGGAGCGGTGCGGTACGGGAAAGATCCAGTCCATCGGGCACACGCAGCGCGAACTCCTCGCGCAGCACCAAGCGCTTGGAATAGCCCCCGTAGGTGATCTCGTTGGTGATCCGGTCATGCCCGTTATAGGTGCTGGTCGCGCCCTTTCGGCACAACTGCTCCTCACCCTTCCGGCATTGATCGCAGCTCAGGCAGCTATCGACCATGCAGCCGACTGCAACGGCATCGCCCACTTTGTAACGCCGCGCGTCCGTACCCACCTCAACCACGCGGCCCACAATCTCGTGGCCGGGAACCATCGGGTACTCGGCCCATCCCCAATCGTTCCGCGACTGGTGCAGGTCCGTATGGCAAACGCCTGTGTAGAGCACTTCCATCGCGATGTCGTTCGCACGGAGCTTACGCCGTTCGAATTCAAACGGTCCTAAGGGCGTCTTGGCGGACTGCGCGGCGTAACCGATGGTCTTCATAGTGTTGGGAAATCCTTAAGTAGTGCTTCGCCCGTTCGCGCTCACCGCCACGTATAGAATATAGGTGATACGACCCCAGTGCCCCCGTTACATGAGAGCTCCGGGGGAATGTATCGTTCCCTTCCAAAAGGCCTACACATCAATCCACAAGATGCGGTCGTGACAACGACGGAAAGGATAGTGCCTGGGGTGGACCCGGTACTGCGTGCGCGTGCCCGCTGGGTCTTTAGGGTCATCAGCGCACTGAGCACGGCGCTTGCCGTGCGCCTGGCCATGAGATTTTTCCTCACGCCGATCAAGCGCAAGATCGATCCTGAGGAAGCCAAGTTCCTTGCGACGGCTCAGTCGCAGAGCCTTCGCCTGCCGAGCGGCACATTGCAGGTATACGAATGGCCCGGTGCCACACCTCAATCCCCCTCGGTGCTGATTGTGCACGGCTGGATCTCCCACGCGGCGCGCATGGAGTACCTGATAAGGGCGCTCTGCTCGAAGGGTATCCACGTAGTGGCCTTCGATGCACCGGCGCATGGTCGCTCGAGCGGCACTCAGGCCGACATGCACGCGTTCCGCGGCGCGATCCAGGCGGTCATCGCCACCCATGGCCCGGTCCAGGGCGTCATCGCACACTCCTTCGGCGCGTTTGCGACCGCCAGCTGGCTGGCCGAAGATCAGCCCGAGAAGATGCGCGCGGCGGTGCTGATCGGCATGATGCACGACTTGGGCTACATCACCGATTCGTTTTCTCAGGTTGTGGCCCTCAACACGAAGGTGCAGGCCGGTTTCCGCGAGCGCATGAAAGAGCGTTTTGGCGACTACCCGGAGGAAGTGACCACGGGCGCGCTGGTGCAGCGCATCCACCGGCCGGTGCTGCTCGTGCACGGCGGAGCCGATGATGTGGTGCCGACAGCGCATGCGGAATTGGTGTCCAAGAGCCTGCGCGAAGGCCAGTTGCTGATTGCCCCTGATCTCGGACACGGCGCGCCGCTTCGCGACCCGGCCACGATCGGAAAGATCGTGGATTTCTTAAGCGCGCGGCTCACCGCATGAGCGCACTGCCGGCACGTGCGCCTTCGTTCGCCGCCCTCAGGCACCCGGGTTACCGCGGCTATGTGATCGCGGCCACGGTCGCCATGATGGGCGACAACATCGAGCACGTGATCACCTACTGGGTGCTGCACCAGAAATTCCATTCACCGGCGCTCGGTGCCTTCGCGGTGATCTCCCACTGGGTGCCCTTCCTGCTGCTTTCAGGCTATACCGGCGCGCTCGCGGACCGCTACAACCCGCGGCGCATCATGCAGATCGGCATGTTTTTATTTATGGGCGTGTCGGTCGGATGGGGCGTGCTGTTTCTGGGCGGACACCTGCAGATCTGGCAGGCCTGGGTGTTATTGGCCATACACGGGCTGGCCGGTGTGCTGTGGAACCCGGCCGCGCAGGTGCTGATCTACGACATCGTCGGTCCCGAGCATTTGCAAAGCGCGGTGCGGTTAAACGCCAGCGGACGCTACCTCGGGATGCTCGCCGGTCCCGTGGTCGGCAACGTGCTGCTTCTGGGCCTGGGTCCGATCCACGGCATTTTCGCCAACGTCCTCATCTACCTGCCGATGGTGATCTGGCTGAGTAAGGTGCGCTATGCCCCGCGCCGGTTGCCCACCGCACCGCGCATGACGCCCCGAGCCAGCGCGTGGAGCGAGGTGCTCGCCACGCTTCGCGGCATGGCGGGCAACCGCCAGATCATCGCAATGACGCTTCTGGCGGGGGCAGGATCCTTCTTTATTGGCAATGCGTACCAGGCTCAAATGCCGGCCTTTGCGGAGGACTTGGGTCTCCACAACGCCGGGTTCGCGTATGCCGCGCTGCTGGCGGCCGATGCGGCCGGCGCCATTGTCGCCGTGCTGTTGCTCGAGGGCCGAGGCCTGCTTGCCGCGAGTCCCGGCCGCGCACTGCTCTTGGGGGCAGGTTGGTGCCTGGCCATGGCCGGCTTTGCTCTGGCGCACGGCCTGCCGCTCACTCTGGCGTTGCTGTTGGCCGCCGGATTTTTTGAATTGTCCTTCAGCGCCATGGCTCAGACGATCGTGCAGATGCGCTCGCCCGATGATCAGCGCGGACGGATGATCGGACTTTTCATTACCGCAAGTTTGGGCCTGCGCGCATTCAGCGGCGTGACCGTGGGCTTGGGCGGGACGCTGGTGGGGATTCACTATTCGCTGGCGCTCAGCGCCCTCGCCTTGCTCGCGTGCATTGGCCTGATCAGCGCCTGGTACGCCCGCTCGACCCGTTAGCTCCTGGATATATTCCTTTACATCAAACCCGGAAGCACGGCGCTTCGCCCCGCTCCGGTATTGCGGAGGTCCTTTGGAAGCCTCGAGCACACCTGTAGGTTATGGATGCCCCGCTCGTGACTGTTCCGCCAACACCATCCGCAGCTCGGTAAGACTGCCCGCTTCTGCCGGGGGTTTGTCGGGTCGCCACCGCACGATGCGAGGAAACCGCACGGCGATGCCGGACTTGTGGCGGGGCGAGGCCGCGATGCCCTCATAGGCGAGTTCGAAAACCTGGAGCGGCTCGACACTGCGAACCGGCCCGAAGCGCTCGCGGGTGTGCGCCCGGATCCATCGATCGAGCGTACGGATTTCCTCGTCATTGAGGCCGGAATAGGCCTTCGCGACGGGGACCAGCGCATCCCCATCCCATACGCCGAACGTGTAGTCCGTGTAAAGGTTGGACCGGCGGCCATGGCCGGCAGCCGCGTAGATCATTACGGCGTCGAATACCCGTGGCTCAATCTTCCATTTCCACCATGCGCCGCGTTGCCGGCCGGTCCCGTACGGCGAATCGAGGTCCTTGAGCATCACGCCCTCCACTCCCAGTGCACGTGAGGTGGCTCGCAGCAGGGCCAATGAATCCCAGCTGGCTTCGACGAGCGGTCGCGAAATACCCAAAGCCGGCGGTGCATCCTGAAGAATCTGTTCCAGAGCGTCGCGTCTTATGCGCAGACTTGCCGGCCGTAAATCGACGCCATCATTTTCTAGCACATCGAAGGCCACGAAGCGTGCCGGGGCCTCGGCCAGTATGGCCGGGCCCAGAGCCTTGCGGCCGATGCGCTTTTGCAGGGTGGCGAAGGGCAGCGGCGCGTCACCACGCCAGCACATGACCTCGCCATCGAGCACCGTTCCGGAGCGAAGCGTACGCGCAGCCGCGATAATCTCGGGAAAGCGCTCAGTAATCAGCTCCTCGCCACGCGACCACAGCACGCATTCATGTTCGCGACGCACTATTTGGCCGCGGATCCCGTCCCACTTCCATTCAGCCAGCCAACGGTCGCGCGGGCCCAAATCCGCAGGCGGCCCCTCCAGCGGTGAGGCGAGATAAAAGGGGTAAGGATGCAGAAGTCCGCTGGCGGTCATACCTGCCGCGAGATCCCGCCAGAACCGGCCGTTCGGCTCCCAGTCGCCGATCAGCCCGCGCTCGACATCCACCCGCGGCCGTTTCAGGACCTCGGCCAGCGCGCGTGTCACCAGGATGCGCGACACCCCCACGCGCAATGAGCCCGTGAGTAACTTGTTCACCAGGAAGCTCTCGCGGTAGCACAGCGAGCGCCACCAATGCGTCACCTGCGCGCGCTGTGCAGTCTCATCGAGAGCGCGCAGTGGCAGAATGCGCTGCTCGAACCATTCCGCCAGCGTTACTGCCGACGCCTCGCTAACCAGTTGCGCATCGGGCTGCACGAGCAATGCAATCGTCTCGGCGAGATCGCCCACCGAAGCGTAAGAATCCTCCACCAGCCAGTCCGGCAGCGCCGCCTCCTCACTCAACCAACGCCGCAGCAGTGCAGGGCCGACGCTACGTTTCGGGCGGCGTCCAATCAGCACGTACACCGCCCAGGCCGCATCGTCCGGGTCTACACTGCGCAGATAGGAGACCATTGCTGCCACCTTGGCGTTCGTGGAAGTCGTCGTATCCAGTGCCTCGAAAAGTTCTGCGAAGCGCTGCATCACTCTTCCGCGCCGTATTCTGTGCGCAGCGCCGCGGCATCGACGTTCTGATCCCGCAGGTACCGTACCATCGTGTCGGTGTGGCCATGGGTAAGCAAGATTCGGCGGGCTCCGCACTCGCGGTACGTACGCAGAAGTGAAGGCCAGTCCGCATGATCTGAAAGCACGAAGCCGCGGTCGTAGCCTCGACGCCGGCGGTCGCCGCGCACACGCATCCACCCTGAGCAGAATCCGCTGCTGTGGGATCCAAAGCGCCGGACCCACGGGGAACCGGCCGCGCTGGGTGGCGCGATCACCAGCGCACCTGAGTATTCGCGAGCACGCGCTACCGTCGCCGATTGCGTCGGCAGCATCTTCACGCCGGCGGCACGATAGATGTCGGTAACGGAGGCCACCGCACCATGAAGATAGACCGAATCGCTCGTAAACGCCGTAAGTTCGGCGAGCACACGCTGCGCCTTGCCCAGCGCGTAGGCGAACAGCAGACTCGACATACCCCGCTCACTGTTTGTCCGCCACCAGCGATGAATCTCCTGCGCGACGCTGCGCGTGTCCTCCCATCGGTAGATCGGCAGGGCAAATGTCGCTTCGCTGATAAACACATCGCAGCTCACAACTTCAAACGGCGCGCACGTGGGGTCTGGATCGCGCTTGTAGTCGCCGGACACCACCCACACTTCCCCTGCGTGCTCGATGCGCACCTGCGCAGAGCCCAGGATGTGTCCAGCCGGATGCAGGGAAACGCGCACGGGGCCGAACTGCAGCAGCTCGCCGTATTCAAGAGCCCGCAATGACACATCCGCAGGCAGGCGAAGCCGCGCCACTTCTTGACCTGGGCTCGCAAGAAAATAGGTGCCGCTCCCGGCGCGCAGATGATCACCGTGCGCGTGCGTAATAACCGCGCGCTCCACCGGCTGCCAGGGATCAATAAAAAAATCGCCGGCCGCGCAGTAAAGACCCCGCGGTGTCGCACTTACCAGTTCGGACATACAGCGCGCAAATCTCCCCCGTTCCAAGCCCCATGGACGCCCAGAGTCGAGAAGCGGATGTTCAGGGAGTGCTGGCGCCCGCTCAGAAACTCGCGCGCACGAACAGCTCGGCCCCGTGGACGTCGAACTTCATGTCGCCGTTGGGATCGGAGTTGGTGACCGTAACTTGCTCCTGGGTACTTTCATAGCCCAGTCCGAAAGCCAGGTTCGGCTTCCATCGGAACTGCACGTCGGCGTGGTAGTCGCCGAGCTTTCCGGTGCTGTCGTTCAAATGCAGGCTCATGTACTGCGCGCGCGCGTTGAACGAGAACCGGTTGGTGATCAGAAAGCTCCCATCCAGGGCCACGGTGCCGAAGGGTCCGGCGCCCTCGAAGGACTCGTGCACGCCGCGCGCGTAGACGCGCGCCTGCGCATCGGCCTGGATCAGGTGCAAACCCAGGCCCACCCCGAGCTCAAAGCGCTGATGGTGCAGCACCGAGTAGGTGTAGGTGAAATCGCTCTGCCGCCAGTTGAACTGCGAGACCACGGTATCGGTGGGGCCGACGGTGATATCGCCGAACACGATGGTGGAGGTGGGCGTAATTGTCGCGCTGCGATTGATCTCCCACATGTCCACGCGCAACCGGTGGCGATCCCGCATCCGGAACATGAATTCCACCCGCCCCTGGTGCACGTCGGGCGTGAGGCCGAAGTCATCTTCCATCGAGATGGGCGTGCCAGGGGTCGCCGAGTTCGGATCGGTCACCGAACCGTCGGTCGACACCTTGCCGGTGTAGTAGGTCACGCGCGCCGCGAAACGATCGGTGATCGGGCTGGCCGGGGGCGCAGGGGCCTGCTGGGCCATCGCCACCGCGGATGCAGTCAAAAGAAAGGTGGCGAAGTAGACCTGGCGCATGCGCGAACCCTGTGCAATAGGCAGCGCCCCCATCATCCGACAGCTGTGGCCCGAACTACCACTCTCGCCGGTGGGCGACGCGCGATTCTGTGACAGGCTAGACTGTTTTAGAGGCCCTCCGGTTCCCACTTCGTTCCTCAAAGTGGGCGACCGGACAGGAACTCGCGCAGGGGAAATCACCGCGGCGCTAGCGTTTCATCGCCTCGAAGAAGTCCCCATTGGTCTTGGTGTCCTTCATTTTGTCGAGCAGGAACTCGATCGCGGCCAGCTCGTCCATCGGGTGCAGGAGCTTGCGCAGGATCCACATCTTGGCCAGTTCCGCCTGATCGGTGATCAGCTCTTCCTTGCGCGTTCCGGAACGGTTGATGTTCACGGCCGGGAACACGCGCTTCTCGGAGATACGCCGGTCCAGGTGAATTTCACTGTTCCCCGTGCCCTTAAACTCTTCGTAAATGACATCGTCCATCTTCGATCCGGTGTCGATCAGCGCGGTGGCAAGAATGGTCAGTGACCCGCCCTCCTCGATGTTGCGCGCGGCACCGAAGAAGCGCTTCGGGCGCTGCAGCGCGTTCGCGTCCACGCCGCCGGTGAGCACCTTGCCGGAGCTGGGCACCACGGTGTTGTAGGCGCGCGCCAGGCGCGTGATCGAATCGAGCAGGATCACGACGTCCTTCTTGTGCTCGACCAGTCGCTTGGCCTTTTCGATGACCATCTCGGCCACCTGCACGTGGCGTGCGGCCGGCTCATCGAAGGTGGAGGAGACGACCTCGCCCTTGACCGTGCGCTGCATCTCGGTCACTTCCTCGGGCCGCTCATCGATCAGCAGCACGATCAGGTGCACTTCCGGATGGTTCCAGGTGATCGAGGTGGCGATGTTCTGCAGCAGCATCGTCTTGCCGGCCTTCGGCGGGGAGACGATCAGTCCGCGCTGGCCCTTGCCGATCGGAGCGACCAGGTCGATGGTGCGTGCGGTCAGGTCTTCGGTGCTGCCGTTGCCGCGCTCGAGCTTGAGGCGCCGGGTCGGGTGAAAGGGCGTCAGGTTCTCGAACAAAACCTTGTTGCGCGCGCTCTCGGGCGAGTCGTAATTGATCTCACCGACCTTGAGCAGCGCAAAATAGCGCTCGCCATCCTTGGGCGGGCGGATCAGGCCGGAGACGGTGTCGCCGGTCCGAAGATTGAAGCGGCGGATCTGGCTCGGACTGATATAGATGTCGTCCGGTCCCGCCAGGTACGAGCCGTCGGCGGACCTTAGGAATCCGAAGCCGTCCTGGAGGATTTCCAGCACGCCATCGCCGTAGGTGTCTTCCCCGTTGCGCGCGTGCGCCTTGAGGATCGAGAAGATGATGTCCTGCTTGCGCGAGCGCGCGAGGCTTTCCAGCCCCATCGACTCCGCCTGCTTGACCAGTTCATGGATCGGTTTGGCCTTCAGCGTCGTTAAGTTCATCGAGTTGCGCGACTGCGCCAGCTCGGCCGGGCTTATGACCTCGGCATCGTCCTCACCCAGCGGCTCGAGGTCCGGCAGGTGTTCATCCATCCGGCCGCCGATGTTGCCGCGGTTCGGGTCGCGATTCCCGTCGCGCTGCCCGCCGTGCCGCTGACCACCCTTGTTATTGTTGTTGGGACGATTACGACCCTGATTGCCCAGATACCCTCTCACAGGTGCTGATCCAGGAATGCGGCCAGCTGCGTCTTGGAAAGCGAGCCGACCTTCTGGGCCTCGACCGTGCCGTTCTTGAACAGAATCAGGGTCGGGATGCCACGGATGCCGAACTTCGGGGGGGTGTGGGGGTTCTCATCGATGTTGAGCTTGGCGATGCGCAACCGGCCTTGGTATTCGCCGGCAATTTCATCGAGGATCGGCGCAATCGCCTTGCAGGGACCGCACCATTCCGCCCAGAAATCGAGCAATACGGGCTTATCGGACTTGATGACGTCTGCGTCAAACTTGGCGTCCGAGGTGTGGACAATATTTTCGTTACTCACGCGTACTAAGGCCTCCGTTGAGGTGGTTAATGGCAGGAATCATGGGCTTTGGCGCCGGGTGACCGGTGTTCAATGAATGCCTGCGTCTAGAAAAAACTTGGTGGGTGGTTTGTGCGAGGAGCCAGACAGTGGCACGTGAGAGCCGCTCAGCGGTTACACTTGTGCTTTAAGGATTTGTTTAGGCAGGCGCGCAGAGGAGCCGCCGATGGCCCATTTTTAGCTTTTTCGGTCGCCAATGCAAGTGCTAACGCCTTGAACGCCACCGGAACTGCCATTCCCACCCCAATCGAATTATGACCCTAACCTCATGAGTGACGACCATTTAAGTACCCTCGCCTACACCTCCCTGCCCCTGCATCCGCTGGTCATGAAAGGCGTCGTCGACGCCGGATTTAGTCTGTGCACGCCGATCCAGGCGCAGACCCTTCCGGCCGCGCTGACCGGACGCGACATCGCAGGTCAGGCGCAGACCGGAACCGGCAAGACCGCCGCCTTTCTGGTCGCCCTCTATCAGTCGCTCCTTGAAAAACCGGCCACGGCCGGCAAGGCGCACACCTCGGTGCGCGCATTGGTGGTCGCCCCGACCCGGGAACTCGCGGTGCAGATCCACAAGGACGCCACGGTCATTGGCCGCCATACCGGTCTGTCTTTAGCCGTTGTCTTTGGCGGTACCGACTATGAGAAGCAGCGCCGGCAACTTCAGGATGGCGTCGAGGTGCTGATCGGCACGCCCGGCCGAATCATCGATTACCTCAAGCAGGGCGTGTACGACCTGCGCCATTGCCAGGTGCTGGTGCTCGATGAGGCCGATCGCATGTTCGATTTGGGCTTCATCGCCGATATCCGCTATATCCTGCGGCGCCTCCCGCCCCCCGACCGGCGCCAGTCGATGCTGTTCTCGGCCACGCTTTCCCAGCGCGTGCTCGAGCTCGCCTACGAGCACATGAACAATCCCGAGCTGGTGCGGATCGAACCGGACAAGGTCACGATCGACCGGGTCCGCCAGGCGATCTATTTCCCGTCGATGCCCGACAAGATCCCGCTTCTGGTGCACCTGCTGCGCGAGAGCGAAGCCCACCGTACGATGGTCTTCGTCAACACCAAGCGCACGGCCGAACGCCTCGAAGGCTCGCTCCGTGCCAACGGCTTTAACGCCCAGGCCATTTCCGGGGACGTTCCACAACCCAAGCGCCTGCGGTTCCTGCGCCAGTTCCACGAGGGCGAGCTGGCAGTGCTGATTGCCACCGACGTCGCCTCGCGGGGACTCCACATCCCGGATGTCAGTCACGTGTTCAATTTCGACCTGCCCCAGGATGCGGCCGATTACGTGCACCGGATCGGGCGAACCGCGCGCGCCGGCGCGGATGGCGATGCCATCAGTTTCGGTTGCGAGGAGTACGCGATTTCGCTTCCGGACATCGAGACCTACATCGGTCACAAGATTCCGGTCGAGCGCTACCAGCCCGAAGTGCTGCCCAAGCTCCAGCCGGCCCCTTACGTTCCGCGCAGTCCGGATGCGCCGCGCCGGCGCGGCGGTGGTGGCGGCGGCGGACCGCGGCCGAGCGGGCCGCGGCGTGGACCGCCGCGGCGCCGCTAAGTTCGCGACCGCTTTCGGGTCAGGTCCCGCTCATCTCCTTGTACAGCGCGTTCGCGCCGTACACCTTGGTCAGGGCCTCGCGGATGATCGTGGTGTCGACCGCGACCGCACGATTCTTTTCCGTGTCGAACCAGTAAGAACCCGAGATCGAGTGGATGTTGCCGTCGAACAGGAGACCGACGACCTCTCCTTGCGCATTGATTGCGGGACTCCCCGAGTTGCCACCGACGATGTCGTTGTTGCTGGAGAAATTAAAGTGCGTGGCCGGATCCAGCTGCCCGCGCGCCTTGACCCAGCTGTCCGGAACCCGGAAGGGATCCGCGCCGGTCGCGCGCTCGAACAGGGTGCTCAATTGGGTGAACGGATCAACCGCATGGTCGGGCTCGTTCCAGCCCTGCACCGTGCCGTAGTTCAGGCGCAGCGTAAAAGTCGCGTCCGGATACACGCCGGTCCCGTAAGCGGCGTAACGTGCCTTGGCGATGCGTTCGGCACCGAGCTTCTGCGGGCCTTCCACCTCGTCCTCGTAGCGCTTGCGGACCGCGCGGGCGTCGGCATCGACCGATTTGGCCAGCAGGATCATCGGATCGGTGGAGGCATTGACCGCCTCGG
Source organism: uncultured Gammaproteobacteria bacterium (assembly GCA_963795685.1). GTDB lineage: Bacteria > Pseudomonadota > Gammaproteobacteria > Steroidobacterales > Steroidobacteraceae > FEN-1191. The sequence goes on along the minus strand of CAWCJE010000012.1, from coordinate 296,679 downwards.
CCCCGCCCTTCCATAAGGCCAGGCGCACCGCCGGGTCGCCGAGCTTCGTGCCCGAGACGACCCGCTGCACCAGCGCCTGGGGCGATTCCTTGGCCAGGAGCCGGCGCACGACCGGATCGTCAGGCCCGAGCCATTCGCGCATCCGCTCCAGGCCCAGTGTCATCGTGATGCGCTCGAGCTGCGGATAGATCGGGACCGGTGCCGCCAACTCCTGTTCGAGCCGTGGGAGCGCGGCGTCGGTGTACTCGCGCAGCCGATCGCCGTTGGGTTTGGCACGTTCAGCGGCCGCTCTGACAAGAGCCCGCGCGTCGGCAAACAGATCTCCGTCGAAGGCCGCGCCGCGCTCCAGATAAGTGTATTGCTGCCAGAGCGCGGCTTCGATCGTGGCCGCCTTGGCGATATCGCCGTACGGATCGCCGAGCGATGCGTGGAGCGCGGGATCGCCGTCAATCTTGGCGCGGAGCTTGCTCTGCTCGTCAGCCTTGCGTGCCATCAGCGCGTCATCGTGCAGCGCGTCGAGCTGCTTGCGGCGCACCTTGATGGAATTTTCGAGCGTGTTGAGCGGATCGGCCGTGATGTGCTGATTTTGCGTGCTCTGCTCGGAGAATTCGATCAACCTCCCGCGCTCTTCCGATCTTCGCAGCAACCAGGTCGGTATATACACATTGCGCTGGAACTTGAGCTGATCGAGCGTGAGCTCTCGGTCGGTGTTGCCCGGATGCCCGGCGACGAAAATGAGATCCCCGGCCTTGGGCCCGTTGAAATTCAGCCGCAGGAAATGGGGTGTCTTGGCCGGCTTGCCGTTCTCGTAGGCGCGCAGCACCGACATGTCCAGGCACCAGCGCGGGAACTGGAAGTTGTCCGGATCGCCCCCGAAGGCGGCGATGCCATCTTCCGGCGCGAACACCAGCCGGACATCCGTATAGCGCTTGTACTTGTAGAGGAAATACTGCCCGCCCTGGTACAGCTCGACCGATTCGCACTTGAGCGCCCCGGTCTTCGCATCGTGCTTGCTGGCCTCCTCGCAGGCCGACTCCAGCGAGGTCAGAGTTCGCTTGCGGGTTTCATTCGCGGTCTTGGCGTCCTGACCCTTGATGGCCGCGCTGATCCGATCGGTGATGTTCTCCATTTCCACCAGCGTGTCGGCAATCTGCGTGCCGCACTTCTTCTCCTGCGTCCGGTCGGCCGCCAGATACCCGGTCTCGATCAGGCTGTGCTCGGGTGTCGAGTTATCGGCCAGACACTCATCGGCGCAATGATGATTGGTGAGAATCAACCCGTCGCCTGAAACATAGGTCGCCGTGCAGTTGGACAGGCGCACGATGCTCGCTCGCACCTTGTCCAGCCACTTGGCGTCGATCTGGACCCCGTACTTCTGGGCCACCGTGGCACTGGGAAAATTGTCGAAGGTCCACATGCCCTCTTCGGCCAGCACCGGACCCGCCGTCAGGACGGCCGCGAGCATTAACCATTGGAATTTACGCATGGGGGGATTCTTTTATCGTTGTAAAAAGGGGCGGCGATTATGCCACCGCCATACCCGTTACGCCCAGTGGGACCGGGACTTGGGCCGCTAGGCGTCCAGCAACTCGACCAGCGCGTCGATGGCCTCGAATTCCTCGTGCTGATGGCCGGCGCGCGCGCTGTCGGGCCTTCGGATCGCCCGGATCATTCCGATGCCCGCCGCGCGGGCCGCACGCAGTACCGCCGCACTGTCATCGGCAAACAGGCTTCGCGCCGCATCAAAAGGCTCGAGCAGCCGCAAAGCCTCCCAGAAACGGGGGTCTTCCTTGGGGCTGCCCAGATCGTGGGAGCTGAAACTGGCATCGAAATGATCGAGCACCCCGGTGCGCTCGTGTTTGACGCTAAGCGCCTGAGGGTGCGCATTGGTCAGCAGCACCAAGCGCTTGCCGCGGCTGCGCGCGGCGGCCAGAAAGCGCTGCGCCCCCGGCAACCAGCGAATGCGTTCGGCGTCCTGGCGCTTGAGCCCGGCGATGTCCAGGCCCAGCTCGGCACTCCAGTACTCGGTGCTGTACCACGGCAGAGTGCCCGCACAGGCCGCAAAACGGGGCTGCAACATCCGCCGAGCCGTTTCCTGATCCAGGCCGCGCGTCGCGCCCCAGGTTCGTGGCACAAGGACTTGCCAGAAATGGTTGTCAAAATTCAGGTCCAGCAAGGTGCCGTCCAGATCGAGCAATACGTGATCGATCCGGGACCAGTCGCTCTCGAGCAGGGCGTGGGCACTCATCAGATCGCCATGATGGCGTCCACCGGTGCGGCCACGCAACCGCACCCGTTCAAAAACCAACGATTTGATTGAGACCCGAAGAGATCAGCCCGAGCCGCCGGAGCGGCTCGGGCTGACGATCGGGCGTTCCACACGCCCCTGTCTATCGCTTTAGGGCGCGGGAAACTCTAGCGGCGCTCGACCGTGTCCCAGTAGCGGGGAGTCTTATAGTAGCTGTAAGTCTGCTCGCGGACGGTCAGACCCCCCTCGCGAACGAGCTCCGAGACAGAACCGGCAGGAGCGGCTTTGAGCTGATCCTTCGTATAAGGAACCGTGTACGCACTCTCCGATTCATCGTAATCGAGCGCGGCCCACGGAATCGGATGATACTTTTCACCGGCCCCAAGGAAGCCACCGAAGCTGACGACCGCAAACATGATGTTGTTCGACTGCTTGTCGAGTACGACATCCTCAATCTCACCGATCTTCTGTCCCGACTTGTCCTTCACGTTTGTGCCAATGACCTTCTTCGCACGAATCGCGGAGGTATGCCCTGATGCGGTTACCATGTCTGTCTCCTAAAAAATTTGGTTTCATTTCCCGATTGGCCGGGAGCAATTCAGCTTAGGATTTTGTCCAGTCCGTGGACTATGAGCGAACTGCGCGACCCGCCGTAAGTCCATTCCTACCGGGTCCAGATTGCTCGGGGCCGAGCCCGAACAGTTAAGACTGCAAAGATGCGGGCCGTTCGTTTTGGTTCTATTGAAAAAGCTCCCGGCCGCCGCAAAAAGCATCAGTGCGCGAGTTGCAACACGTGCGCTTTTTACTGCGTCGGGAGCGGTTCGACTACCAGCCCTTGGAGGAGGACTTGTCCGAAGACCTCTCATCGTCGTCTTCGTCGAGATCCTTCTTCACCTGGTTCTTGGCGTCGCCATAGGTCGCGCGCGCTTTGCCGGCGGCCTCTTCCAGACGACCCTTGTTCTTCAAGGATTGATCATGCACCACGCCGCCGACCACCTTCTTGGTCTTGCCGGAGACTTCTTCCGCTCGTCCTTTCACCTGATCCTTGTTCATCTCTCGCTCCTTGAGTGCTGCTGAATTTGGATGCCAATTGATCTTTGCATTACCGATCGCCGAGCGGTGTCGCCATTACTAAGCGATTCATGTAGGACCGTGGCTACGCGCGGGGCGGTTCACTTTCAGCCGCCGACGTGGCGGGTAAAGTAGATGCCCGGCAGCCCGTGGGGATTCACACCGATGGCCAGAAGGTTCTGCCCCGATTGGTACAGGTGCACCACCGGCAACCCATCGCGCCGGTAATTGCGAATCATGCTGACCATGTCCGGCCCCACGATCTCCCGGCTTTCGCGCCACCGGATGTCAAGACCGGCGGTGGCGCGCTCGCCTTTGGGTTCGGCCACCTCGGCAGCGGTATCCGGATTGACCCGCGTTCCACGCGGCTCATCCAGAGGAACGGGGTGGGCGGACAGTTTTGCCGCGGTGTTCGCGGGCAGCGCCACATTCAGCGGCGCGGGAGATGAAGTCTGCATGCGGGACTTGGATTGCCGTGGTCCAGCGCCATTATCGGCGGGCCCGGCTAAGCTCAGCGACCAGCCCCCGAGCAGCAACAAGGCCAACGCGACCTTCATGGCCGTGCCCTGCAATGTGTTTGTTCGATGCGGTTTCACAAATCACCTCCGAATCGCTACCCCTCTTTAGTGGGGGATTTTCCGCAAACGCGCGCCGCGCGGTAGTCGCCAAACCGGATAATGGCGTGTCGGTTGCGCCTTACCTCGGCGCCTATTTCCTGCTTAACCGCCTGTACAAGCCCTTGCGGGCCCTGGGGTAGGAGCGGGCCGACAATGGTTGAGGTTTTAATCCTGCCGGGATACAGGCGTTTCGGACCGGCGTTCGGGGCGCGTTCGCGCTACTTACCGCCGCGCTCGCCTACCCAGCCGGGCAGATAACGTGTCTTGTCCGAAAGAGCCAGATGCATGGCGCGCTTGAGCGCCTTTCCATAATGGGAGCGCAGCCAATCCGCGCGCACATGGCCGCGGAAGTAATTGGTCCAGAGGAATTCCAGATAGGGCGTATCGGATTTGGCAAAGCCGCCCCGATCGCGCACCTCGCCGGCCAGACTCCGGTAAGGATCATCGCGCAGCGAGCGGAGTGAGGTGGGCATTTCCTTCAGGGTGCGGCGCTTGCCCCGAGCATCGTACGGATGCGCCCAGCTTAAGTGATCCAGATAGATCCAAAAATCCGTGCTTCCGAGCACGGACAGGTCCTTGACCACACCGACCTGGACCTCCTGCGCCTTTTCCCTGACCAGCGCGACGGCCGTGTGGTGGTGGTCCAGAATGTAATAGCCCCCGCGCGGTCCGATGACCGCGGGGAACAGAACCTCGCTCATCGCCGAGCGCCGCTTTTTCTTGCCCAGTTCGGCCCATTCCTTTTGCTTGCGTTCAACTTCCTTAAGACCCACCGTCATCTGGGTGGGCCGAAGGCCGGTGACCGGGACGCTTTGCAATTTACTTTCGATGCGATACATATTCGGCTCTCCAGCGCACTGTCTTGAGTAGGCCAATCACGAGGACGGAACAATGAACGACATGCTCAGCGATCTCTTTGGTGTGGGTACGGAACTGACGGCCGCACAAATGGCGCTGCGCGGCGTGTTCGTATTCGCCTTTACCTTGCTGATGATCCGGATCTCCGGCCGTCGCTCCCTGGGCCAGCACAGTCCTTTCGATGCGTGCATCACCGTACTGCTGGGTGCAATCCTGGCGCGCGGCGTGGTGGGAGCCTCGCCCTTCTGGTCCACCATCGCCACCGGAGGAGCACTCGTACTACTGCACCGCGCGATCGCCATGCTCAGCTCCCGGTTGCCGCGCTTTGATGTCCTCGTCAACGGTCGGCCGCGCACGCTCGTCACAGAGGGCGCGGTCGATAACGGAGCGATGCGCAAGGCACTGGTATCGGCAGCCGACCTGGTGCAGGCGCTGCGAGAACATTCTGTCCCCGCAGATCTTGCGCAGGCGCGCCAGATTGTGCTGGAGCGCAATGGCGTCATCAGTGTTTTGAAGCGCTAGCAATAGGCTCTCCGCATCGCGCTTGGTTCGATGGCACCAGGTGCGGTGGCGTAAGCGTACTTAGAAAGAGTGCGCGTTCCTGTAGGCTCGGGACTACTCCCTGTCACGTGCTTAGATTACTTATTGCCCCCGGCGCCCGAGCTACTCTGCGCCTCGGCGAAATGTCGCAACGCGAATAACTAACACTAAGCACGGAGAGCAAATTTATGGGCCGCGGAATTCTGCTTTGGCTGTTGGGCGTGCCAATTCCAATCATCCTGCTGCTGGCGATGTGCAGTCACCACTGAGTTCGCTGCGGCCCAGTGGCTGGGCCGCACGAGTCTCACTGGGCCTGACCGCTTCGCGGTGACCGGTACCTTTGAACATGAACGATATCCGCACCCTGAGGGGGCCCGCGAGTGCCTCTTCTTGCGAACGGGCTGAATGCTAATGGCCGTGCGTTCAGGCAAGCGCGCCCGTAAGCATTCCAGACCCGCGGCGCGCGCAAGCGGCGTGGTGGCCTTGCAGCGTCGAATCCAGAAACAGGTGGCCCGGGCCGACCGCGCTCACCCGGCCAGCAAGTCGCACCGCCCCGTCCAGACCGGAGCGCGCCGTTACCCGACGCCGCCCTTTCCCCGCCAGCACAAGGCCAAGCCGGGCCGTGAAGCCGGGCTTCGGCCGGCGCCGATGTTCGATGCCCCCTATTACCGTGGCTCCGGCAAGCTGGCCGGAAAGGTCGCGCTGATCACCGGAGCGGATTCCGGCATTGGTCGGGCGGTGGCGATCCTGTTCGCCCGCGAGGGGGCGGATGTGGCCATCCAGTATTTAAGCGAACACCAGGACGCCGAGGAAACCTCGCGCGCCGTACAGGCGGAAGGGCAACGGGCCCTGCTTCTGCCCGGCGATGTTCGCAAACGCAACTTCTGCCAGCGCATCGTCCAGGCGACGATGAAAAAATTCGGGCGCCTGGATGTGCTGATCAACAATGCGGCCTTCCAGGTCCATACCACGCGCATCGAAGATTTGAGCGAAGAGCATTTTGACCTGACGCTCCGAACCAACCTCTACGGTTACTTTTTCATGGCGCAGGCGGCGATGCCGCATCTGCGCCGCGGCAGTGCCATCGTCAACACCGGTTCGGTCACCGGGCTGAACGGCAACAAGGACATGATTGATTATTCCGCCACCAAGGGCGGGATTCATGCATTTACCCGTGCGCTCGCCGCACAGGCACTGCCGCGCGGGGTGCGTGTCAACGCCGTCGCTCCCGGCCCGGTCTGGACCCCGCTCAATCCTTCCGACCGGCGCGCGAAGGACGTCGCGAAGTTCGGATCGCAGACCCCCATCGGACGCCCGGCGCAGCCCGAGGAGATCGCTCCCGCGTACGTCTTTCTGGCATCCCCACAGTGCTCGAGCTACATCACCGGCGAGATTCTTCCGATCATCGGAGGTTACGGCGGTGGCTGAGGTCGGAAGATTTTCCTGGATTCCTGCGCCGGCCCGCCGCAACGGCAGGCCGTCGCGACCGTTCATCAATTGGTTTTGATCTTCACGGAGGGTACACAATGGCAAGCGTCAATCTCGAGGGCATGAACCCTCCCGCCAGCGGCCTCGGCCGCACCAACGAATCTTCGGTCTCGGCCGTCTCCTGGCCGGCGGTCCTGGCCGGAACCCTCGTTGCGGTTTCATTGACCCTCGTATTGATGGCGATCGGCTCGGGCCTGGGCTTCGCCTCGGTCTCGCCCTGGTCCCACAGGGGAGTCAATGCCACCACCTTCACCGTGCTCGCGGCCATCTGGCTCGTCGTGGTGCAGTGGGGCTCATCGGCCGTGGGCGGATACACGACCGGTCGCCTGCGCACCAAGTGGGCGGGCGTTCATACCCACGAAGTGTTCTTTCGCGATACCGCCCATGGCCTGATCACCTGGGCCACGGCGACGGTATTTGTCGCGCTGATCAGCGCGGCCTCGGCCGTGCACACCGCCGGGCGCGGCGTGCAGGCGGCCGCCACGGTCTCCTCAGCGGCCCTCGAGCACGGTGCGCATGGACCTGCCGGGCATGGAGAATGCCGGAAGCTACGAAATCGACACGCTGCTTCGATCGACCAGCACCGAGCCGATGCCGCCGGCACGCTACACCGAGGTGGCCCGCGTGCTGAAGAATGCGGTATCGGTCGGGAGTCTTTCGGATGAGGACAGGAACTATCTTAGCGCCCTGGTTGCCGCGCACAGCTCGATCCCGCCTGCGGAAGCGCAAAAGCGCGTGGACGATGCGGTCGCGCAGATGAAAGCGGCCGAGCTGCGGGCTCGCCAGGCGGCGGACAAGGCACGAGCGGCGGCGGCGGAGACCTCGATCTATCTGGCGCTTTCCATGCTGATCGGCGCGTTCGTAGCGAGTGTGTCGGCCGCCCTGGGCGGAAGACTGCGCGACGAACATCTCTAAGAGCACGCGTGCCCTTAAAAGCGTGCGGCAGCCCTTCGGTGCTGCCGCACGCCTCGCACCGTCGAACGCTTACCGGGCTTCGTAGGACATCTCCTGCCCTAGACATCGGCGAGTGCTGAATCGAGCCGTCCAGGCGGAAATCTAAAATGGGCCATGCCCGTCCATGAATCCGATCCCTGGCGAGTGCAGTACTTCAGCGATGTGTGCTGCCCTACCGACCTGCATATCCCCACCGATGATCCGATGGCCTTTGAGCTCAACCCGCGCCACCGCTGGGTGTACGACAAACTGCTGATCGCGCAGTCGCAAGGTCTCACCTGTGGACTGCCGCAGGTTCCGCCGATCAAGTACCCGGCCTTCTGCAAACCGGTCACCAATCTCAGCGGCATGGGTGTCGGAAGCCATCTGCTGCGCAGCCCGCAGGAGTTTCGAAGGTATTGCAAGCCCGGGTACTTCTGGATGACGCAGTTGACGGGCACTCACGTGAGCACCGACTGGGCCGTGGTACAGGGCGAGCCGCTGTGGTGCCGGCACGCACAGGGCATCCCGGGGCCCGAGGGCACGTTCGATTACTGGATCATCGAGGCGCGACCCCGTGCGGCCCTGGAGCAGTACAGCCGCGACTGGATCCGCCGGAACCTTGCCGGCTACACCGGGATGCTCAATGTCGAGACGATCGGTGGCTACATCATCGAAGTGCATTTGCGGTTTGCGGACCAATGGCCTGACCTGTACGGCCGTGGATGGCTGGACGCGGTCGTGCGCCTGTACGAGCGCCAGAAATGGCACTACTCCGAAGCCGCCACGGCCGATCAGTACAGCGTCGTGTTGTTCGGTCCGCACGGCATTCCGTACGTGCATCCGTCCGCGGCCCGGGAAGCGTTCTATCGTGCCACCCCAGGCGTGAGCAGCGTGCAGATCACTTTTCAGGGGGAGCGCCCGCTCAGCGAGTACGCGATGCCGCCGGGAGGATTCAGGCTCGCGGTGATCAACTGCGCCGCGCTGGAAGTGGGATTCCGCCTCCGCTCGGTCATGGAGGGTGATTTTGGACTGCGAGAGCTGGGGCGTTTCAGCCAGCGAGCGGGTTAACCGTTCCACCGGCTCGCGGACCGGTCGCTGGTGGCCTCGAGCACCTTCAAACCCCCAGGCTCGCGGCAGGCTCTAACCTGCATACGCGGCGCACGCGCGCCCTCGCCCGGGATGTCTTCATTTGCCCGCTCATTTTGCAGCGCTCACGCTCGGCAAGGAACGCTGGACCAGCAACTCAAAGCTTCCGCGGCATCGGCACCGGCAGGGCTACGTATGCCTTGTGGTCTCGGGCGGCTTTGAAGAGGCGGGCGATTGCGGTCGCAGGTTCCTGGGCCCCGGGGATGTCAATTGCCATGCACCGTTCGAGGCACACTGCGACCGGTTCAGGCCCCAGGGGGCCGAAACTCTGAACTTCGATTTTCCGGACTGGACGACGCTGCCCGGCGAATTCTGCCGCGTGCGCGATCCGGACCTGATCGCGCGGACCGCGGAACACGATCATCAGGCCGCGGCACAACTGCTGCTCTCGATGATCGAGCCTGTTTCGTGCGCGGCGCGCGACTGGCCCGATCAGTTGGCGCAGGATCTGCGAACCCAGCCGGATCTGGCACTTCGCGAATGGGCGGAAAGGCACCGCATGGATCCGGCCACGGTTTCGCGGGGTTTCCGTCGCGCTTTCGATGTCTCCCCTGCCACCTTCCGCATGCAACTTCGGGCCCGTCGGGCGTGGCGGAGCCTGGTGCACAGCGGGGCGTCCCTCTCGGCGATCGCCGCCGAGGAAGGATTCGCCGACCAGCCGCACATGACCCGCGCGGTCGGAGCGCTCACCGGATGGCCGCCTTCGCATTGGCGTCGCGTGGGTCAAATGCGTTCAAGACCTTGAGTTCTCGGCGCGCTACCCTTGCGCCATGGACAAACTCACGTTGCACTTCTGGCCGGCCCTGCTGGGAGCCTCGCTAGCCCTCGGATCCTTTCCTCTGTGCGCGGCCGAGCCGGCCGCCGTGCTCGCGGCCGCGCGTGCGGCCAGCGGAGCGAGCGATGCGAATTCGCTGGGGTATCTGATCCAATCGGGTTCCGAGCAGTCGAGTGGATTGACGGGTCGCTGGCGCAAGAGCATTGATCTGGGCACGGGCCGGAGCCGCGAATCGGCGGACTTTGGCATTTTCTCCACGGCCGAGGTCTGGGACGGACGCCATCACTGGCGCCAGGACGCCTCCGGCGGCGTGCACCCGATTGATTCCTCGTTCATGCAGGCCGTGCATGTCACCGACGCCTGGTTGGCAAGCCTGGGGTACCTCAGGCGCGGCGCACTCGGTGCCAAACTTGAATCCCTTGCCGACCAGTCGGCCGACGGGCGCGGTTATGTCCTCATCCGGGCCACCCCGCGACACGGACAACCGGTGGATCTGTGGTTCGACAAGGCATCCGGGCGCCTGGCGCGCACCGTGCAGGTCATGCCGACCTCGGTCTGGACCGTTCGCTACGAGGACTACCGCCCGGTGGATGGTCTGGAACTTGCGTTCCGGATCGCGGGCGATGAGGGCGATGCGAACAATGCCGATGTCATTCAGGTCGGCCACATGGATCGCACCGCCGAGCCCGATCGGTAACTTTGCCCGGCCCCGGACTCCCGACGATGTCGCGATCGCCGGCGCAAGGAGCGTCGTACCGATCGAGTTTGACGGCGATGTGATCGTCGAGGCGAGGCTCAATGGACGCGGGCCCTTCGCCTTCATTGTCGACACGGGCGGACACGATCTGATCACGCCCGAGACGGCCCAGGCGCTCGGCCTCAAGCCGGTCGGCGCCGGCTCCAGTGGCGGGCGCCGGAGAAGGCACGCTCCCCGAGCAATACACACGCCTGGATCGGGTGGACATCGGAGGCCTGTCGATGCGCGATCAGCTCTTCAGTGTCATCCCGCTCCAGTTCGATACCGTCGAGCGCGGCGCAAGGCCACCGATTGCCGGAATCCTGGGCCTCGAACTGTTCGAGCGCCTGATCGTGCGACTGAATTACCGCGACCGTACGCTCGCCTTTGAGCCGCTCTCGGATTCTCCCCATCGAGGCACGGGTATCCGGGTTCCCGTCGTGTTCACTGACCATGAACCGCTCCTCCTCGCCAAGATCGATGGTCTGCCCGGTGATGTGGGCCTCGATACCGGCAATTCCGGAGCGCTCGTTGTCCAGGGCATCTGGGCGGACGCGCAGGGCCTGAAGGATCGGATGAGGAGCGGGTTTCCCGTGCCCAGCTTCGGGAGCGGCGGCATATCGACCAACTGGTCGAGCCGGGCGGACTTCGAGATTGCAGGACATTTGTTCCCGCGCGTCATTGCCTACTACGCGGCGGATCAGAAGGGCGCGTTTTCCTCGCGCACCGAGTCCGGCAATGTGGGCAACGATATTCTCGCCTCGTTTGCCCTCGATTTTGATTACACCCACGGCGCGATCTGGTTCCAACCGACGCCGGGCTTTGTGCCCCTGCCCTATAACCGGGCGGGAGTGAGCGCGTACAAGGAGCGCGCCGATTCCTTCAGGGTGGCCGCCGTGTCGCCGGGCACTCCGGCGGCCGAGGCGGGCCTTGCGGCGGGTGATGAGATTATCGCGGTCGATGGAATCGCCGCCCGGAACCTGTCCGGATGGGACTTGAGGCGTGCTGTGCGAGGCGCCCCTGGAACGAAATTGACGCTGTCCACGGTCCGTGGGCGGCAGTCACGTGAAGCGGTCTTGACGCTCCGGGAGCTACTCCCGTAGCTCCCCCAGGGGCCCTTGGCCGACCGGTTACTTCTGTCCGGCGGGCATCACCACATCGGCCACGCTCTGCAGTGCGGAGGCGCCCGCATCGCTGACGGTTCGAGCGGCTGATTGCAGGCCTCCGGCGGCCGATCGGGCGGCCCGCGCCAGAACGCCGCGGCCCGCGTTCGAGGCCCGCGTCGCTCGATCCTTGGCCAGTGCGACGGCGGTCCTTCGGGCTTTGATCAGCGCGCGCTTGGCGTCGGCCTTCTGGGCGCTCAAGGATTTGGAGGCCGGCTTCGAGCGCGCCTTCTTGCTCGACTTCGATGAGCGACTCACCGGGCGCGCCTTCAGGGCAGAGCTTTTCCGTCGTGGCTTTGTCTTGGACTTGGACTTTGCCTTGGACTTTGTCTTGCTCTTGGACTTGGTTTTGGTCTTGCTCTTGGCCTTGGCCATGAATATCTCCTGGAATTGGTGATGAGCGCGGGCGCGAGGTACGCGAAACTGATCAACTTGCTAAGAAGGGACATAGTGCGCGTTTCCGGTCAACAAAGGGCGATTAATGGCCCTTCTTCCCGCCGCCGTCCTGCTTGTTGACCGTCGCCCAGGCAATGCGCTCGGCGCGCTTGCTCGATGCCCCGTGTTTTGTGTAGCTCTCGACAATATGGCGCGCTTCGCGCTTTTGCTTCTGGTCATAAGATGACTTATCGCCCCGCGGCATGATGGCATTCTCCTGAAAGTACCTACGCCGATGCCGAGCCTACCGGAAGGGTTCCATGCAGGGCGTCGGCGCGTGGCGCGCCGGGATGTCAGATACCTCGTACACTGCGCACGCAGGCGGCAGGATTACGCTGCGCCTTGAGATGTCATCCGAATAAAAATGCCGACACCGTGCCGAGTACCTGATGTCCCTCCCTCGCCTGCGCGGCCTAAATTCCTGTTGAGAGCCTCCTGATGGACACTGCGGCCGACTCACCGGGCTACGAACGAATCGACCTGCACACCCACAGCCTTCACTCGGATGGAGTGCTCGCGCCCGAGGACTTGGTCGCCCTCGCCTCGGAGCGCCAGGTGCAGCTGCTTTCCCTCACCGACCATGACACGCTGGCCGGATGCGATGCCGCGGCGCGGGCCTGCGCGCAACGGCACATCGAGTTTCTCTACGGCAGCGAACTCACCGCGCTGTGGCGCGGACGGGAGATCCATGTGGTGGGACTGCGCCTCGACCCGGGTTCCCCCGCGCTCAAAGCGCAGCTGCACGAAGTGCTGCAATTGCGCATCGAGCGGGTCCGGCTGATCGGCGCCCGACTGACCCGCGAGGGCCTGGCCGGGGAGGACATCGTCGCCGAAGTGCTCGCCCTGCCCGGTACACCGACCCGCCTTCATCTGGCCCAGTGCCTGATCGCACGCGGGCACGCCAAGGACGTGGACGAGGCCTTCCAGCGCTGGCTCGGTACCGGCAAGCGCGCGGCCGTGCCGGCCCAATGGCCAGGGATGGAGCAGGCGGTGAACGCCATTCAGGCAGCCGGAGGGCTGGCCGTCCTGGCCCATCCGCATCGCTACAAGCTCTCAGCCGGGGGCCTGGCCGAGCTGTGCCGGCAGTTTCGCGAGGCGGGCGGTGCGGGGATCGAAGTGAGCCTTCCAGGCTTGAGCCCGAAGGATGCCGCCCGGGCGGCATCGCTCGCCCGGCGCTTTGATCTGGCCGGCTCCTGCGCCTCGGATTTTCACACCCCCGGTCTCCCGTGGCGCCCGCTGGGTCGGTTCGCTAAGCTACCCGAGGGCGTCGTGCCCTTAGTTGAACGGCTTGGACTGGCCTCCGCTGGCGCAATATCTAAAACAAAGCATGCCCCCACGGCCCCATGAAGGATTCCGGCGACAACGTCGATCGCGAACTGTTCCGCAACGTGCAAAAGTTGCGGGCGCTGCGCATTGAGCACCGGGATCTGGACGAGGTGATCTCGCGCCTCTCACTGGATCTGCACACCGATGAGCTGCAGATCAAGCGCCTGAAAAAGCGCAAGCTCGTGCTCAAGGACCAGATCCTGATGCTCGAGAGCCAGCTGATACCGGACCTGAACGCCTAAGAGCCACCTCGTTGCAGCACTTCATCACCGACCTCACCAGCCCCCAGCTCCTGGCCCAACTGCTCGGCATCGCCATCGTGGTGACCATCGCCGTGCTCGGCAGTGGCTGGGCGAGAAGGTTCAGTCAGCGGCGCGCGCCCTCGCCTTTCCCGTTGCAGCGCGCCCTCCTGGAGGGGCTCCTGCGGGTGATGCCCGCGCTCAGCACCTTGGTGTTGCTGCTGATCGTGAATCTGGGCTTTGCCGGAGCCGGACTGGCCACCGACGCCCTCGATCTGGCGATGCAACTGGCACTCGGTCTGATCATCACGCGAGGCGGCGTCTACCTGGTCGGCCTGATGCTCGGACCGCGCTCCTGGCTGCACAAATGGGAACCCCAGGTCACCCTTTCCATCTGGCTGGCGTACGTGTTTCACACGATCGGCTGGTTCAGCGCCATCCAGACGCGCCTCGATAACATCGACCTGTTGCCCGGCGATGCCCACTTCTCGCTCTGGTCGCTCCTCAAGAGCCTGGTCGTCGTCACCGGATTCGTGCTGGTCTGCAGCCTGATCGCGCGCGCGATCGAGCAGCGCGTGATGAAGCTGTCCAACGTGGCGCTGTCCACCCGTGTGGGCATCACCAAGTTCAGCCGCTTTTTCCTGATCAGCCTAGGCATTCTGCTCGGCATCAACGCCGCGGGCGTTGACATGACGGCCTTAACGCTCCTGACCGGCGCGATCGGCATTGGCTTGGGTTTCGGCCTGCAGGCGATCACCAGCAACTTCGTCAGCGGCTTTATCCTGCTGCTGGACAAGTCGATCAAGCCCGGCGATGTGATCAGCTTTACGGGACTGACCGGCACCAGCACCGAGAACTTCGGCTGGGTGCAAGAGCTCCGCGGGCGCTGCGTGGTGGTGCGGGACCGGGACGGCATAGAGACGCTGGTGCCCAACCAGAACCTGATCACCAGCACGGTCATCAACTGGAGCTATTCGGATCGCAAGATCCGACTCAAGCTGCCGGTGCGCATCAGCTATCGCGACGATCCCGAGGTGGCCCTCAAGCTCCTGCTGCACGCGGCCGATGGCAACGCGCGCGTGCTGCGCGAGCCCCCGCCGGTGACGCGCTTGATGCAGTTCAGCGACCACGGCATGGACCTTGAGCTGCGCTTCTGGATTGCCGATCCGCAAAACGGCGTCAACAACGTGCGCTCGGAAGTGAACCGCGCCATCTGGCGGCTGTTCCACGACGGGGGCATCACGATACCGGTCGCACAGCACGACGTGCGCCTGATCGGCGAGCGCCTGCCGCCGTGAGCGGCTCGGCGCTGATCCCCGAGAACGAGATCACCATCAGTTTCGTGCGCGGCACGGGCCCCGGCGGCCAGAACGTCAACAAGGTCGCCACCACCGCCCAACTGCGCTTCGACCTGGCCGGAAGCACCGCGCTCGATGAGCGCGCGCAAGGCGCGCCTTCGGAACATCGCCGGGCACCGGCTGATCGGGGATGCCGAGATCCTGATCGTCGCCCGCAATCACCGCACCCAGGAGGGCAACCGGCGCGAGGCCTTGAGCCGGCTCGAGGAACTGGTGACGCGCGCCCTTGTGGTGCCCAAGGTGCGGCGTGCCACGCGCCCCACCCGTGCTTCCAATGAGCGGCGCATTGCTGGCAAACTCCGCCAGCAACGCAACAAGCGCCTGCGCGGCGCCGTTCGTCACGACGACTAAATAAGAGGGGGACACTCCATGGTTGCCATCACCGCGCTCTGGCTGCCGATCGTGCTTTCGGCGATCGCAGTCTTCCTGATCAGTTCCATCATGCACACGATGCTCGGCTATCACTGGAACGATTATCGTGCGCTGCCCAACCAGGGCGCGGCCCTGGAGGCGCTGCGCGCGCTGAAAATACCGCCCGGCGAGTACGCCGTGCCGAAGGCCGACAACGTCAAGCACATGCGCAGTGCCGAGTACAAGGCGATGTACGAGCGAGGACCTGTGGTGCTGATGAACGTCTCGGCCGGCGGCGCGATGTCGATGGGCAAGAACCTGGTGCAGTGGCTCGTGTACCTGCTCGTGGTGGGTTTTTGCTGCGCCTATATCGCCGGCCGCGAGCTGCCCCCGGCGGCCGCCTACCTGTCGGTGTTCCGTCTGGTCGGGTTCACCGCCTTTATGGCCTATTCGCTCGCGCTGCCCCAGGGATCGATCTGGTACCGGCGCAGCTGGCGCGTGACTCTCGTGGAGATGATCGAAGGCCTGATCTACGGGGCGGTGACGGCCGGCCTGTTCGGCTGGCTGTGGCCGCACTAGGCTCAAATGGCGGCCCCGCCGCTTTAGGGCGCTTGAATGCGCCCCGGAGCTGGCGCATAGTCCGCCGCTCGCGTCCGGGCCTTATGGGCCTGGATTGCAGAACAAGAACAAGATCGAAAGTCACCTAATGGAGTCAATCATGAACAGAGTAGTAGCCCTTGCATTGCTTAGCACAATGTTCGTCGGCGCGAGCGTGTTCGCGGCGACCGATGCAACCACCGGGAACTGGAAGCTGAATGTCGCGGCCTCCAAGTTCAGCGGCGAGGCCCTGAAGAGCGCGACGCGCTCGTACTCAGAATCCCCTGACGGCACCGTGCTGCACCAGAAGCTGTGGACGGCCGACGGCAAGGAAATGGACATGCGCGTGGTCACCAAGCTCGATGGCAAGGATCATGCGATCTCGGGCAACCCCGACGCCGACATGGTCTCGGGCACGGCGATTGACGCGCGCACCAGCCACTTCGTCATGAAAAGAGACGGCAAGGAAGTGGGCACCGTGCATCGCGTGGTCTCTGCGGACGGCAAGACGCTGACTGTCGAAAACAAGGGCACGCACACGGACGGCAAGGCCTACGACGATACGCTGGTCTTCGACAGGCAATAGCTGAAGATCGATCAGGAAGCGGGGCGTGAGCGGCAAGCTCACGCCCCGCTGCCGTTTGTGCGATGCCCTTCGGTGTATCGCGCAGCGGCAGGACCGCTCCTCCTCGGATGGATCAGGACCCGTGCAGGGGCTCCTTTTTGCTGGCTTGAGCTCAGGCCCGCCAGCGTGTATACAAAATCAATGCAAATACACTCTGTGGGTGTTTGATGAGTCCCGCAGCTCATCGCCCGGCTCTTCGAACTCTGAGCGCATTGCTGCTCTGCGTTGCCGCCCTGATCGCTCCCGGATGCGGCAGTTCGCCGCCCACCGCGGAGCAGAGCATTGAACGTTACAGCCAGAAACTGCGCGAAACCGTATCAAGCCGCGTGCAGGACCAGGGACGCAGGGATCAGATGCTCTCTGTGGTCGAGCAGATGGAGACGCTCCAATTGCGTTTCAATAAAGAGACTTCCGATTTCGTCGCCGCCTATCGCAAGCTCAATGCCGACTACCAGGCGCCGCGCCCGCTGTTCGATCAACTGTTCTCCGAGTACAACGCCGAGCGCATCAGCGCCCGCAGGCAGGATCTGGATCTTCACTTCCAGTTATCCTCCCTTGCCGCTGCGGATGAGTGGGACGCAATCGCCAAGGCAGAAGGCAAGTTGTACGTCGCGGCCAACGAAGCGCGCAGCTCGCAGGGACAGAAGAAATGACGGCCCGGCGCACTGAGCGCGGCCAGGTACTGATACTGCTGGCGACGTGGCTGTACTTTGGCGGAGGCGCCACGAGCGCACTTGTAATCTACGATCGGCCGGCGTCGGAGACCACCAAGGCGGTCAAGCGCGCAATCGCCGACGAGGGACGCAAAGCGGGGATCCTTTCGGAATTAGACCAATGGGAATCCGAACAGGCGCAGCGGGATAAGGCGGTAAGCAAGGACCGCGAAGCACTCCTGGACGCGCTGCGTCGCAAGGACAGCTCTGTTACCGAGGTCGAGCCGACGCTGGCGGCGCTGGATGGGAAGTTGCTCGCCATGGATCGGGAATTCCTCGATTTGCGGTTCCGGATGAAAAACCAGGTCACAAGCGCCGAGTGGGCGCAGATCGTGGACCGAGCCGGCCGCTGAGGATTGGCGTTTGAGGGCATCGCGTGCGGAACTCCAGAGGTCACGGCGCCTTTGGATAAGCGGGGCTCGGCGAGCAACGATTTGCTCAGGCCTGATACTTGTGGTTTTCGAAGGCCTGTGTGTTCCCACCACAGTGCGCGCCGCCTCGAAGCAAGAGCAGCCCCTCCTTTCGGCGGGACCAAGGGCCACTGTGAGCGTTGAGGCGCAGGCGCACCTACTGGCGCTGCTCCGATCGAAAATTCCCATCGAACCGATCGCCCTCAATGCCGATCCCTACCTGAGCTGGCGTGGCCGGGAGCCTCCGCAACAGACCGGAGCGAGCGTGTGCGGCGTCCGGTTCGAAGCGGACCGGGTGCACTACCGTCTCTCAACCTTCGCTTCATCCGGGCAGGCGCAATCGGCGGGGTTCGCCCTCACGCACCTGGGCGCCTGCGGCACCTGCTCGACGATGCAGGATCTGGCGGTCTACCTGGACAGACCGGACCTTACGGCACCGGTGCGCCGATGCGCGATCAAGCCGAGTCCATCGGCTCAGCTTGCCTGCCTCAGCGCTCTGGGCTTCAGCGACGCTTGCGCAAAGACCTGGCTGTACGACACCCACAACACCGCGCACCAGTGCCTGGGCGTGTGCCTGTGGAGCTGGATCAAAGGCGAGGCGCCGACCCGTCCGGATGGACGGCTCAACGCCTGCCTTAAGTGCGATGAGGATCGCTCCGGCCCGCTCTTCAAGGCCACCGCCGGGCGGACCCGTCGCAATTCCGGAATCCGCTCCTCGATCCCTCGTCCGGATGAACAGATAGCACCGATTGTCCATGACTATATCCCCGATCCGGTGCCCCGCTAGCGGCACGCGCAAGTGTGGATACTAGGAGCGCCGGTTCGCAGTACTCTATTCGGGACGGCGCTTCGTGGAGTTCGCCGTTCGCCGAAACATTCCCCTGCCACGACTTGCCACCTTCCGGAGATCGCCCATGCGCTACGCCACAATCCTCATCATTGGCGCTGTTCTGGGCTTCGGCATCCCGGCCCACGCCCAGCAACCCGGTCCGATTCTCGCCGAAGTCGAGGCGCCCGCGTCGAATTCCGATTCTTTCTTCCCGCTGTGGAAGTCGCTCCTCGAGGAGGGCAAGTTCCTGCCTCCTTATGGAGTCAACCTGGTGCTCTTCGACCTGTCCGGGAAATGGGACGTGAAGAAATTCTCGGCGGCTGTGAAGGGAAATGAACTCGCCTCGCTCTCCGGTTATGCGGACGTGCACCCGTTCACGTACGGATTTCGCGCCGACGTGTGGGTGTTTCCGTTCCTCAATGTGTTCGCGGTCGGCGGCGGATTAAAGCTCAACGTGCAGGCGACGGGGCTGGACCTGCCGCTCGGAGTCACGGGCTTTCCGCCCGAGCCGATTCGCGGAGACGTGGCGCTCAACCTCGACTTTACCGGCTCCTACGGCGGCGGGGGGTTTGTCCTTATGGGCAAATGGCGAAGCGCCTTCGCCGCCGCCGACTATTCCTCGGTCTGGACGCACCTCGAGTCCTCGCAGTCCGGGGTGACCGGTAACGAGCTGCGCACGGACACGGCCTCCTTTCGCATTGGCTACGTCGGTGTCGTGCAGCCCTATATCGGCGCGAGGTGGGTGAAGAAAATCGATCACTTCGAGGGCACCGTAATCGGCCCCAACGGATTACCGCTCACATTCGCCGTCGACCTGCAGGCGCCGGCGTGGAACTACGATGTCGGCGTCCACGGCATGATGGCGGGCCATTACGAGATTGTCGTGGAGGCAGGCTTCGGCAAGCGAACGCACGGCCTGGTGAATTTCGGCTACCGCTTCTAATCGTTCTTATCCGCGCCAGGCCGACAGCCTCGCGGATCTCTACAGCGCCTCACCCCGCGGCTTTCCTAGCCGTGCGTGACCTGCAGGATCGAGTGGCGAATATGCTCCGAGAGCACGATCTCGGCGTCGCGCGTCACCGCTATGAGCACCTCGTCAAACGCCAGGCAGCCGGCGGCATCGACGGTGAGCACGCCGCGCTTGCGCAGCAGGCTGATAAAGCTGCCGAAGAGCGCGCGGTCGAAGAATTCCGGCGAGTTGAACCCGTAGAGCATGGTCATGCGCTGCGCCATCAGCTGGCAGCGCTCCTCGAGCGCCTTGGGCGAGATCTGCCCGCTCCCCGCGCGCTCGAGCAACGCAATCGCCAGGTAATAGCGTTCGATCGTCTGGACCGTGGCCTGCGCAAGGAGCGAGAGCTCCATCGCCGCGGCCGTGCTCGGTGCGGGCCGCCGCCAGCTCTCGGCGCCCGTGGCCTCAAGTAACCCGCATTGGGCGAGGGCTGCGAGGACGTCCTGGATGATGCCGGCCACTTCCTCCTCGCGCCAGCGGAGCGAAAGCTCGGCGGCGATGTACGGATAGATCCGGCCCGCAAAGCGCTGGATGTCGGCGGTGCGCAGCTCCGTGTTGGCGATAAAGCAGCAGGCGACCAGTGAGGGCAAGGCCACCAGGTGCAGCACGTTGTTGCGGTAATAGGTGGCGAGCACGGCGTGCTCCGGGCTCATGCGCACGAACTCGCCCGCCCGTTGGCTCTCGCGGCTGATCATCTGGAGCTTGACGCCGTACTCGACGATCTCGGCTGGGGTTGAGCGAGGTGACGGTGACCCGATCGCTGTACGGGGCCGCGCGCAGCACCGCGAGCAAGGTGGCGATGTGCCGCTCCAGCTCGCTGGCGAGCGCCATCTGGCGAGGCGTTGCGAGCAGCGCGAGGGCCAGCAGGTTGACCGGCGTGACGCTGGCGGCGGAATTGATGTTGCGCATGATCGTGCCGGCCAGCTCTCCCACGAGCGGGGTCACCCAGCGCGGACGGTCCGGTGAGTTGCCGGTGTAGCGGCGCCAGTCCGGCGCGTGCTGCTCGAGGAGCGGTTGCAGGAAAATCGGCTCGCCTAAGTTCACGTGCACGCGCCCGAAGCGCTCGCGCAAGCGATGCAGGTTCTTGAGGAGCGTGCCGATGCTCTCCTTTTCCTTCGGCCGCCCGGACAGTTCCCCGATGTAGGTGGCCCCTTCCCAGATCCGCTCGTAGCCGAAGTACACCGGCACGAACACCACCGGCCGGCGCGCCTGGCGCAGAAAGCTCCGCACCGTCATCGACAGCATTCCGGTCGCCGGCTCCAGGAGCCGCCCGCTGCGGCTCCGCCCGCCCTCGATGAAATATTCGATCGAGTGGCCCCGCGCCATGATCGCCGCGAGGTACTGCGAGAACACGACCGTATAGAGCGAGTTGCCGCGAAAACTGCGGCGCATGAAGAACCCGCCGCCCTTGCGCAGAAACCGCCCGACCACCGGCATGTTCAGATTGACCCCGGCCGCCACGTGCGGGATCGCAAAGCCGTGCTGGTAGATCGCGTAGGAGAGCAGCAGGTAATCCATGTGGCTGCGGTGGCAGGGCACGTAGACGATTTCATTGCCGTCGGCGACCTGGCGGAGCGTGTCGACGTGCGTGAACTCGATCCCGTCGTAGAGCCGGTTCCACAATCGCGGCAGGAATTGCAGCGCGACGGTGACGAAGCGGTGCGAGTAGTTGGCGGCGATTTCATCGATGCAGCGGCGCGCTTCCAGCAGCGCCTCGCGCCGCGTGGTTCCCGGCTTCTCGCGCACCATCTGGGCGACCGTCTGGCGCACCGCGCGCGAGCGCAGCACTTCGGCGACGATGGTGCGGCGGTGCGAGAGATCCGGCCCAATCCGCGCGGAGCGCGCCCGGCCCAGCTGTGCGCGCAGTGCCCTGGCCACTCGCCGCGCTGCGGAAGCCGTGTCGGCTTCGCCCCCCAGCAGACTGCGGAGCGAGACCGGATCGCCCAGCTGCACCCAGACGTTTCGGCCATTGACCAGCACCGAGAAGGTGCGCCGCAGTCGACTTCCGAAGGCCCAGTCCTCGCTCAGGAGCAAGCGGATCAGCGATCGCTCCTTCTGCGGCGCGCGCCCCCAGTACATGCCGACCGGGACCAGCGCGACATCCCGGCCCGGATCCGCGCGCAGCGCGTCGATCATGACCCGAAGCTGCTCGGGAGCGCGCCGGTCGAGCCGCGTGCGCCAGAACCCGACCGGTCGCTCGAGCGCGAAGGAGGCTCGCACCGGCTTATCGGGCCACAGACGACGGCGCGGCCGCGGGAGCTTCGCGCTCGCGCACAGCGAGTGGAGCATGGCCAGATCCACCCCGCTGCTGCGCTCCAGCACGTAGCAGACCGGCACGGCGCTCTCGCGCAACCGTGCGCCGGCACCGGCGTCCGTTTCGGCCGGATCCAGACGCGCGCGCGTCCACAGGGCAACAAATCGGGCGAGGAGCGAGTCCATGGCCGCGCTAAAACCTAGCGATACCCCAGGCGCAGGTCGATCGCAATCAGGAAATTTTCAAAATAGTAGTTGATGGTCTGCAACTGATCGTACATGCGGTGATCGCTGTCGAGCAGGTGGAGGGTCGCCTTGTACTGGCGCGCAAACTCGACGCTCTGCTCGGGCGGCACCACCGTATCGCGCCAGCCGTGAACGATCGTGGTCGGGCAATCGATCAGCCCCTGGCGGAGCGGCGGCAGTTCATCCAGCAGCAGCGCCGGGGCGAGCAGGAACAGGCCCCGCGCGTGCAGGAGCGAGGCGGCGGCCACCGCGATGTAGCCTCCCAGGCTCGAGCCGACCAGCACCAGTTCGCCCGGGAGCTTCTGGCAATGCTCGACCAGCTTGGTGATGCGCTCGCGCGGGGTATTGAGACCGCGGTAATCGAGCGAATCGGCCCGGTAGCCTTCCGCGCGGGCAATCTCGGCCATGCCGGATATCTTCCGGCTCCAGGGCTCCCCGTCCTTGCCGTGGGAAAAGATGACGTATCGTTCCGGCACTGCTTATCGTCCTGATTTACTCTGAAACTGGTTTCTTGCGCTCGCCGATCATACTTCGATCACCAGCTGTCGCAGGATCGAAGTCTCCATTTCATCGGCGACGCGGGTCCCCGGGGTCGCCAGGCGATTGATGGTCACCGTCCGCACCGAGCTGCCGCTTCGTTCGTGCGTGACGAGGCAGGATTGAAACTCGCCGGGCCGCCAGGCGGCAAAACCAAACAGCAAGCGGGCGCGACCCTGCGCGATTGAATCCGGATCGTTGAGGCGCGAATCGCAGATCACGTAATAGCGTTCCTCGGAATCGCGTCCCGCAAAGGCGCCGCCCGTCGCCAGTTCCTCGAGGAATTCCTCCACTTGCACGCGCGCGCGCTCCCACTGCTCGGGTCCGGCGCTGACCAGGCGCGTCCAGCGCGTGCCCTCGAGAATGCAGGCCTGGAGCCACAGCGCCAGGCGCCGCGCCGGAAGGTAGCGAAACTCACCGCGCGCGGCGGTCTCCGGCAACAGCGTACGCGCGCTCCGTACCGCGCCGTAGGCGGGCCGCAATTGATCGAAACAATTCACGCCCAGCTGCGCCAGGTGCGCGCGCTGCCCCTCCTCGATCGTAAACTGCAGCCTGAACGGCGATCGCAGGAGCGGAGTCTCTCCGGCCGCCGCCGCCCAAGGCGGGCTGCTGTCATCGCCGCGGGCGATCAGACCGGCCGCCGCCCCGCAGGACGCGAACAGCTCCGTGCGGCCGCGCAATCGATCGAGCGCGCGGATCCTCGGGAAGTAAAGCAGCGCATCCTCGCTGTGGAAAGCCCACTGGCTCACGGCCCGCGCCGCCGCTTCGGCGCTGTCCCAGCTTTGCGGCGGGTCGACCACCAGCAGCGCCTGACGCGAGCGGCACAGGCGCTGCGCCACCAGGAGCGTGGCCATGCCGATATCCTGATTGCGGCCCAGCGGCGGCACGCACAGGAATTCAAAGCGCGGCCCGTTGCGCAGCGCAAACAATCCGGTGCGCGCGCTCTCATCGCCGATCAGATCGTAGTCGGTCAGATCCGTCCCATCCGCCCCATCACCGTGCGCGGCCACGTAGCCCACCAGACCGCCGGCGGATTTCGCCAGCGTCCGATCGGGCCGCTCGGCAGGCAGCGCGCTGATCACGCGCGCCAGGTGCGAGCGGGCCAGGAGCTTCTCGACCGAGCGCTCGGCCTGCGCACGCACCGACACGCGACGCACGATCTCCTGCTCTTCGATCAGCTCCGAGTCGGGCACCCGGAGCCGCTGCAGCACGAGGTTGAACTGATCCGTATCCGCGGCGGCGATGCCGTCGTAATCGACCGCCGCGCGCAGGTACTCTCGCGTGCCCGGGTGACGTCCCTGCAGGATCAGCTCGCCCCGCCCGGCCGGCAAACGCAGCGTCGGTGCGCGTGCGCCGTTGGCGACGCGCACGATCACGGCCTGCCAGCCGCCGTTCTCGAAGAACTGCTCCACGGCGTAGCCGAGCGTGGCCGGCTGCCACAGCCCGCCGAACTGCTGCTGGAACTCGGCAAAACTGGCAATCAGCGTCGCGGTGTTGAGCGGACCCTTGAGCGCGCGGCCGACGAAAGCGGTCACCGCCGCAGGCAATCGCTCGATCGGCGCCGGCAAAGCGGCGTCCGCACGCGCGAGGCTCGGATCGAAGAGCGGCTCAGCCGCCGGATTTGGGTGCGACAGCATGGCCGGTGGTGGCGGACTGGGGTTCGCGTTCCGATTGCAGCTGCTGGTAGCTCTGCGCGTCGGAATCCACTTCGTCGGCACCGTCCCAGTTGGACCCTTCGGGTATGCGGTTCTGGACCAGAGGGGCGGCGGCCACGACCTCATCGACCGTGCCGGCCGAATCACTGACCGGCACCGCCAGTCCGCGCGGGGCCTTGATCACCTGCGCCACCGCGTCCCAGTCGATCTCGGCGTGCGAATCCTTGATCAGCTTCTGGAGCTGCGGCGTCATGGATTTCATCAGCTGCGTCTTGGGCGCCTTGCTCCAGTTGCGCGTGTCGTCCTCGAACACCGTATAGGCCTGAACGTACAATCGGCCTTCGTGCCAGCCGAACAGGAACGGCTGGTTGACGACCCGCACCGCCGTGCCGAGCGGCACGGCCTTGTACATCATCTCGATGTCTTCCGGATACAGGCGAATGCAGCCGTGCGAGGAGCGAAGACCGACGCCGTAGGGTTTGTTGGTGCCGTGAATCAGGTACTCGGGCCACCCGAGCGTGAACTTGAACTTGCCGAGCGGATTGTCGGGCCCGGGGGGCACGACGGCGGGCACCGGATCATCGTTATCGGCGTGTTCCTTGCGCACTCCGGCGCCCGGTCGCCAGGTCGGGTTCTCCTCGCGCGCGATGATCTTGGTGACGCCCTCGGGCGTGCGCCAGCCGGCCTTGCCGACCCCGATCGGGTAGGTGTAGACGATCTGCGGCTCGTCGCGCTTGTGCTTGGGGTAGTAGAAGACGCGCATCGCCGCGAGGTTGATGACCACGCCCTCGTGGGGCGCGTTGGGCAGGATGAACTGCGTGGGCACCACCACCTTGCGCCCCACGCCGGGAATCCACGGGTCCACGCCAGGATTGGCGCGCACGATTTCCTCGTACCCGACATTGAATCGCCGCGCGACGTCCGGAAGCGTGTCTTCCTTGCCGATCGTGGTCAGCTGCACGGCGCCCAGCACCGTTCCGTCGCCGGCAAGTTCGAACTCGTGCGTGGCGACCGGGAGCGGTAATTCGGGAACCGGCGGGGGCTGCACCGCGACCGGTGCGGGCGGCGGCGGGGGCTGATGCTTCCAGGGTTCATTCAGGAGCGAACAGCCGGCCACACCGAGCGTGCCCACCACGACAGCGGCACGAACCCACTTCGTCATGAGCTTCATGCCGCCGATTCTAAAGAAGTATGGGCTGATTGGGCAGTTCGTTGCCTTCTCCATCGGAAGCCGGGAAAAAGCGCGCCAGGCGCAGGCCCACGCTGCGCACCGCCACGCAGCATCCGGCCGTCAGATCGCCCTGCCGGAAACGCTCGCTGACCTCATCGCACAACCCCTGCCATTCGGGGAGTGGAATATGTGATGCGATGCCCCGATCGGCCACGATCTCGATCGCCCGATCGGCCAGCAGCACGTATATCAGCACACCGTTGTTGTGCTGCGTGTCCCATACCCCCAAGGAGGCGAACAGCTGCAGCGCGCGCTCGCGCGCCCTGACCCGGCGCCACAGGAAGCCAAAGGACAGCGCGGTCTCGACCGCCACGCGTATCTCCCCGGCGTGCGAGCGTTCGGCATGTTGGATCTCGGTCTCGATCTGCGTCAGCGCCGCGTTCGGCAGGAGCTTTCGGGCCGGGCGCAGGCCCTGGAGCCAATGACGTGCGATGCGTCCGGCCAGCATCACCATCTCCCCGAGGCGCCGCCGCCCCCGAAGCCGCCGCCCCCGCCACTGAATCCGCCGCCTCCGAATCCCCCGCCGCCCAAACCGCCCCCCAATCCGCCAAAGCCGCCGAAGCCCCCGCCCCCTGAGGTCCATCCCCCACCGCGCAGGCCCAGCACGAGTGACAGCAGGAAGCCTAAGACCGCCACCCCTAAGGCCGCGGCCAGCAATTGACTTAAGACCCAGGCGATCACGCCCGCCAATCCGGCCGTGGCGGCCGCGCCGCCGACCCGCCCGAACATGGCCCGCAGGATCGAGGAGGCCACGATAAAACCAAAAAACAGCACCGGCAGCGCGTGGAAGATGGCATTTCCGTTGCCCTTCCAGCTGGTGTCCGGCGGCGGGAGCGGCTCACCGTCGACCACGCCCATGATCTGCGTCACCCCGGCGCTGATCCCGGCGAAGTACTGGCCCTGCTTGAACAAGGGAATCATCGTCTCATCGATGATGCGGTTCGAAGTCGCATCGGTCAGTGCGCCTTCCAGGCCGTAGCCCACTTCGATCCGCGCGGTGTGATCGTCCTTGGCGAGCAGCAGCAGGACCCCATCGTCGGGCTTGGCGCGCCCGAGTTTCCAGCTCTCCACCACCCGGATCGAGTACTGCTCGATGTCCTCAGGACTGGTGGTCGCGACCACGAGCACGGCGATCTGCGCGCCCTTGCGCGCCTCGAACGCGCTGAGCTTCTGTTCGAGCTCCGCCTGCTCGGCCGCGGTCAGCGTGCCGGTCAGATCCGTCACCCTTCCTTCGAGCTTCGGGATCGGCTGCAGCGCAAGGGCCGCGAACGGCGCGGTGAGCAAGGCCAGGCACGCGGCCGCGCCCAGAGCGGCCCCCCAGGGCCAAGAGCGCTTCAGGCGGGGCGAGCGGCCCACGTGCGGCTTGGATACTCTTTAAAGGACTACTGCGCGGGCGGAGCGCTCGCCGGCGCCGCGCCGGTGGCGAAGTCCACGGTCGGAGGCTTGGAAATCGCCGCCTCGTTCTCGACCGAGAAATTGGGCTTGGTCTTGTACTTGAAGATCATCGCCGTGAGGTTGCTCGGGAAGGAGCGGATCGTCACGTTGTAGCCGCGCACCGCATCGATGTAGCGGTTGCGGGCCACCGTGATGCGATTTTCGGTCCCTTCCAGCTGCGCCTGCAGGTCGCGGAAGTTCTGGTCCGACTTCAGCTGCGGGTAGTTTTCGCTCACCGCGATCAGGCTCTTCAGTGCGGAAGTGAGCTCGCCCTGGGCGGCCTGGAACTTCTTGAACGCCGCCTCGTCGTTGATCAGCTCGGGTGTGGCCTGAATGGTGCCCACCTTGGCGCGCGCCTCGGTGACCCCGATCAGCACGCTCTTTTCCTGCGCCGCGTAGCCCTTGACCGTGTTGACGAGGTTCGGCACCAGGTCCGCGCGGCGTTGATACTGGTTGACCACTTCGGACCAGGCGGCCTTGACCGACTCGTCCTGGGTCTGAATCGTGTTGTAACCGCAGCCGCCTCAGGAGTGACGCCACCGCCACGCAGCACACCGTCCGGATCGCATTCATGCTCGCACCCTCCACTTAAAGTCTCCGAGCTGCACGATACCGACATTGATCCTCCCGCGCCAACTTGACGTTGGGGTGACGCATTCGCGTGAGACGGAGTGGCCGCCGAGCTAATCGAGCGATCGGAGCGGACGGCGCGCCAGCAGTGGATCGATCCGGGTGAGCAGCCAGTAGGCCAGGCTCGATCGGAGCCGCTCCCACCAGCGGCGGCGAGAGTCCCAGCGCTCGGCGGGCACGCGCCGGCTCAAGGCCAGCGCGGACTCGAACAGCGCGCGTCCCTGCGCGGCCAGTTCGGGCCATTCCAGGCGCAGCAGCAACTCGAAATTGATGTCCAGGCTCCGTCGGTCCAGGTTGCAGGAGCCCACGTAGACGATATCGTCCATCTGGATGAACTTGGCGTGCAGCACCTGGGGCTGGTATTCGTACAGTTCCGCGCCCCCTTCCATCATCGTGCTGTACAGGTGCTCGGCGGCATAGCGGGCCACCGGCACATCGCTCTTGCCGGCCAGGAGCAGTTGCACCTGGCCCCCGCGCTTGGCGCAGCGATGGAGCGCCCGGCGGATGCGCGAGGGCGGCAGGAAATAGCCGGCCATGCAGCGCACGCTCCGGGCGCGCCTCAGGTCAAACCGGAGCGTGGAACTGAGCAGGCCGGTGCGCCATCCCGGACCGCTGCTCAGGAGCCTGACGGCCCCGGCCGGTGAGGGGATGAGCCGCACGGCGGCGCGGAACTTGCGGATCCCGTGCGCGCTGATCGGCGCCAGCGCGTACATGGCCTCGAAGCTCATGGCCAGCGCGACGCCGATCGGGCCTTCGATCTCAAGGGCCACATCGCGCCAGCCGCGCTTGACGCCATCGCCGGTGTATTCCGGGCCGATGTTGTTGCCACCGACGATGGCCCAGCGCGCATCGCAGACCAGCAGCTTGCGGTGATCGCGAAACGCCAGCCGCAACCGGCGTGCCGGGCTGAACACGCGCACCTCCCCGCCCTGGAACTCCAGCTGCGTGAAGAAGGTCGCCGGCAAGCCTCTCGGAACCGAAGGCGTCATACAGCACACGCACGCGCACCCCGCGCTCGCGCGCCGCCATCAGCGCGGCCAACAAGGACTCCGCCGGCTCCCCCGGGCGCACCATATAGGTCTCGAGGCACACTTCCGTGCGCGCCTTGGCAATGAGGGCGAGCATCGCGGCAAAGGTGAGCATCGCCCTCGGGGAGCCATCGGGCGCGGTGCCCGGCGCGTACGCACACGGTCAGGTCGGAGGGTTTCACCCACCCAGACTGACCAAAAAAAAATGCCCCGGCAAGCCGAGGCATTAAAGAGCGGACTTACAAGAGGGGGAGTAAAGTCCGCCAGGGGATCGATTAGTGCAGCCAGGCCCAGTCCAGTATCCGAATCTCCTCCGCCTGAAGATCCATGCTGCCCGCCAGCACCTGCGAGAGTTCCCGTTCCTCCGATCGCAGACTCAGCGGACGTGTCAGTTCGATGATTCCACTCCACTCGCCGTCCTGCGCCACGCTGGGCGACTCGGCGATAAAATGGGCGTAATACCTGCTACCCATGGGATTGGAGCCTACTGGGCTCGCCGGGCGCAGGCTGTGAGCCGTTGCACATATCGCGGCCCCGGGAGTGCCTAATTGAGCCGCTATCGCCCACCCGCCGCGCAAAGTTCGAAGTACATCACACCCGAGGGGGAGCGCCGGATGCGCGCCGAGCTCGATGCGCTCTGGCGCGTGGAGCGGCCCAAGGTGACCGCCGCGGTGGCCGCCGCCGCCGCCCAGGGGGATCGCTCGGAGAACGCCGAATACACCTACGGCAAGCAGCGCCTGCGCGAGATCGATTCGCGCGTGCGGCACCTGCGCAAGCGCCTGGAAGGCATGGTGGTGGTCAGAGAGCCGCCGAGCGATCCGAAGCGGGTGTTCTTCGGCGCGCGGGTGACGCTCGAATCACCCACGGGCCAGAGGCGCGATTACCGGATCATCGGCCCGGACGAGTTCGACCAGGAACACGGCGGCATCAGCATGGACTCCCCCCTGGCCCGCGCGCTGCTCGGCAAAGCCCTGGACGCCCAGATCCGCGTGAGCCTGCCGGAGGGCGAGCAGGAGTACGCGATCATCGCGATCGCTTACCTCACGCCGGGCGTCTAGCGCGAGGAATCCCGTGCGATCGGAGAACGAGGCGCGCGCTCTAGCTGATGCGCACGTTCTTGAACTGCCACGGGTCGGACTTGTCCACGTCCTCCGGGAACAGCCGCTCCCGATCGGTCAGCGGCGTCCAGTCGCTGTACTGCCCGATCACGGGACCCAGGTAAGGCGTGCAGATCTGGAGGCAGCGCCGGTAGTCCATCTCGTCCGGCTCGACGATGCCGCGATTCGGGTTTTCCATCGCCCACACCATGCCCGCCAGCACCGCCACGGTGACCTGGAGCGTGGTGGCGCTGTTGTGCGGCGCGAGCTTTCGCGCCTCATCGATCGACAGCTGCGATCCGTACCAATAGGCGTTCTTCTTATGGCCCCCGAGCAGCACGCCCAGCTCATCGATCCCGGTCGTGATGTCATCCATCATGATCCGCTTGCGATCCTGCATGTGGTAGTTGCGGCCGGCGAACTCGTGGACCGACAACACGGCGTTGTCCGAGGGGTGATACGAGTAGTGCACGGTCGGCCGGTAGAGCGCGGCCGGATCGGAGGTCGAGGTCAGGTAATCGGCAATCGAGATCGACTCCCCGTGCGTGATCAGGAAGCCGTGGTAGGGCCCGGCCATCGGCGCCCAGCTGCGCACGCGCGTGGCGACCCCGGGTTGCATCAGGTAGATCGCCTCCCCGTCCCCGAACTCGAATCTCTTGCCATCGCGCGGGAAATTGCGCTCGTGCGAGCCCCAGCCGAGCTCGGCCGGTTGCGAGCCCTCGGAGACGAAGCCGTCCACCGACCAGGTGTTGACGAATTCGTTGGGCTCCTTGGGGATCGAGGACACCTGCGTGTCGCGCTCGGCGATGTGGATCGCGCGCACGTCGAGGCGCTTGGCCAGATCCGCCCAGTCCTCGCGTGTCGCGAGCGCACCCGCCTCGAGGTTGATATCGGCGGCCAGATTGACCAGCGCCTGCTTGACGAAATGGGAGACCAGGCCCGGGTTGGCGCCGTGCGTGAGCACCGCGGTCGGCTGGCGCTCCGCGCCCTTGCGCAGGGCGAGCGCTTCCTCGCGCAGCGCGTAGTTGGTGCGCTTGGCGGCCGGGGTCGCCGCGTCCGTGTAGCCCCCGGGCCAGGGCTCGATGCAGGTGTCCAGGTACATCGCGCCTTTTTCCCAGGCCAGGCGCACCAGCGCCACGCTCGAGACGTCCACGGACACGTTCAGAATGAAATCGCCCCGTCCGATCAGCGGATCTAAGCGTGCGGCGCAGGTTCTCGCGCACCAGGCGCTCCTTGAGGAACTTGATGCCGTAGGCGGCCGCCTCCTCGCTCCCCTGCTCCTCGGCCGAGACGATCGTCATGCGCTCGGGCGGGCAGCCGATGTGGCGCAGGATCAGCGGCAACACGCCCTGGCCGATGGCCCCGAAGCCGATAAAGATGATCCGGCCCGGGAAATCGCTGAAGTGCAACTGGTCGGTCATGATGATTCTCGTTGTACGCCCCCGCGGGGAACGAGGTTACCAATCGGTTGCGCCAGGCGCCACCGTGCGCCGGACCGCGAAGGGGTGCCTCAGCCGACCGGCTCGATGGAGGCCTTGGGCGCGATGGCCGCGACCCGATCGAGCCACCGGCCGAGCGCCGGGTAGTTGATCTCGAGCGGCAGGAAGCGCGCGGCCAGTTCCTGCGCGCCGGGCATGTGCAGCGCCCGGAGCAACAGTTTGATGTCCGGATAAATGACCATGTCGGCGGCCGAGAAGCTCTCCCCGACCACCCAGTCCGACTGCGCCAGGCGCCGCTCGATGGTGCGCGCCTCGCCCGCGGCGCGATGCATGGCCTCGGCCATGAGCTCGGCCGAGCCCTCCCCGAGCGTGGGCTCGCGCCGGTACAGCATGTTCCGGACGATCTGCATCACGCTGGGCTCGGCGTAGGCCTGGTACTCGCAGATCACGCGCATGATCACGCCGCTCTCCTCCGGGCTCCGGCCGAATATGGGCGGCTCCGGATACTTGCGGTCGAGGTAGTACAGCACCGCGACCGATTCGAACACCACGTAGTCCCCATCGCGCAGCACCGGCAGCTGCCCGCGCGGGTTCATCGCCAGCATCTGCGGCGCCTTGTGCTCCTGCTGATCGAACTTGAGCGGATGGCTGCGGTAGGGGAGCCCTTTGTGCTCGAGCGCAAGCAAGACTCGCCAGCAATAGGCGCTACTACTGCCCCAATAAAAGTCGATGGCCATTCGTGTCGCGATTGTAGCCGCTTGCAGCCTCAAGGGCAGTAGTCCGCCGCTGCGCAAGCGGCCTGTATTTGCGCCCGGCTTTTGTTAAGGTGCGCGCCTATCGCGACCGGCCACAAGGCGGATCCTGAACAGATGGGACAGCAATCGACGGCGCCGCACCGCGCCAACAGCAGCTGGAGCGTGGCCGATGCGCTCGAGCTGTACAACCTGCCGGCCTGGGGGTCGGGATACTTCTCGATCAACGCCGCCGGCAATGTGGTGGTGCGCCCCGACGGCACCGCCTCGCGCGAGATCGATCTGCTCGAGGTGGTCCAAGGCCTGCAGGCCCGCGATCTCGCCGCCCCGGTGGTCGTGCGCTTCTCGGACATCCTCGCGCACCGCCTCCGCCATCTGAATGACGCCTTCGCCCGCGCCATCGCCGAGAGCGACTACCGGAACCGGTACGCCGCGGTGTTTCCGATCAAGGTCAACCAGCAGCGCCTGGTGGTCGATGAGGTATACCGCTACGGTCGCGAGTTCGGCTTTGGACTGGAGGTGGGCTCAAAGCCGGAGCTGCTGGCGGTCATGGCGGTCACCGAGTCGGCCAGCGACCGGCTGATCGTCTGCAACGGTTTTAAGGACTCCAGCTACATCGAGGCGGTGATCCTCGCCACCAAGCTCGGGCGCACCATCATTCCGGTGGTCGAAAACTTCGCCGAGCTGGAACTGATCCTGCGCCATGCCAAAAATTACGCGG
Source organism: uncultured Gammaproteobacteria bacterium (assembly GCA_963795685.1). GTDB lineage: Bacteria > Pseudomonadota > Gammaproteobacteria > Steroidobacterales > Steroidobacteraceae > FEN-1191. The sequence goes on along the minus strand of CAWCJE010000012.1, from coordinate 264,186 downwards.
TGCGCCCGCGCATCGGCGTGCGCGTCAAGCTGGCGAGCGAGGGGTCGGGGCGCTGGCGCGACTCGGCCGGCGAGAAGAGCAAGTTCGGACTGTTCGCCACCGAAATTATCGAACTTGCTCAACACCTTGCGCGAGGCGGGCATGGAAGATTGCCTCAAGCTCGTGCACTGCCATCCCGGCAGCCAGTTGCAGGACATCCGCCGCGTCAAGGACGCGATCAACGAGCTCGCGCACGTGTACGCGGAACTCAAGCTCGCCGGCGCGGGGCTCGAGTACATCGATGTCGGCGGCGGCTTGGGCATCGACTACGACGGCACCGGCACCAATTACTCCTCATCGATGAACTACACGCTCGATGAGTACGCCAATGATGTCGTGTACCGCATCGCCAGCGTCTGCAACTCGCGCGGCGTGGATCATCCGATGATCGTCAGCGAATCGGGACGCGCGATCGCCGCCCATCACAGCGTGCTGATCTTCAACACCCTGGGCTCCTCGCGCCTGGATCAGTTCGAGGGCTCCTCCGATGCGGCGAAGGCCCAGGCCAAGGGCGCCCCCCAGCCGCTCCGTGATCTGTACGACGCGCTGCGCTCGATCGATGAGCGGCACCTGGTGGAGTGCTATCACGACGCGCAGACCGCCCGCGATGAGGCGCTGCAGCTGTTCAACCTAGGATTGCTGTCACTGACCGACCGCGCGCTCATCGAGCGGCTGTACTGGAGCGCCTGCGGGCGGATCCTGGATTGCTGCCGCAAGATCGGGCAGACGCCCGAGGAGCTCGAGGATCTCGAGGACGTGCTGGCGGACATCTACTTCTGCAACTTTTCGCTGTTCCAGTCGCTTCCCGACAGCTGGGCGATCGATCATCTGTTTCCGATCATGCCGATCCACCGCCTGAATGAGTGCCCGACGCGCAATGGCGTGCTCGCCGACATCACCTGCGATTCGGACGGCCGCATCAACCGCTTCGTCAGCCGGCGCGAGACCAAGCGCACGCTGGAACTGCACGAGCTGAAAGCCGGCGAGGATTATTATCTGGCCGCCTTCCTGGTCGGCGCCTACCAGGAAACCCTGGGCGATCTGCACAACCTCTTCGGCGACACCCACGTCGTGCACATCAAGCTGCACGAGGAGGGCGGCTGGTGGATCGAGGAAGTGGTCAAGGGCGACACGGCCAACAAGGTGCTCGAATACATGGAGTACGACGTGGCGGAACTGGCCCCGGCGCTGGCGCGCGATTGCGAGCGTGCGGTGCGCGAGGGACGCATGACGGTTGCGGAGAGCCAGGCGCTGAAGCGTTTCTACGAAAAGGAGCTGGACGGCTACGCCTATCTTGAACCCTGATCCTTCTTGATCGAGCCCCCGGGACATGTACTCGGGCCGCAAATTCTCGTAATCAATTTCCCACATCAGGGTCGGAGTGAATCGACTAGCTCGCCTACGCGCTGTGCATGGGATCGTTCGGGATTGTTCCTTCAGGACAAGGAGGATCTCCATGGCCTCGATTCAAAGGCAAAAGATCATCCCGTTTCTTTGGTATTCCGAGCAGGCCGAGGAAGCCGCGGCCTTTTATGTGTCGATCTTCCCGGACTCGCGCATCGAACGGGTCGTTCGCGCTGCCGGCCGAGTCCCCGAGCGGTCCGGCCGGCTCGGTCAAGGTCGTCAACTTCGTGCTTTTTGGGCAATCCTTCGCCGCCATGCGCGCAGGTCCCCTGGACCCCTTCAATCATTCGATCTCCTTTGTCATCAACTGCGACACGCAGGCAGGAGATCGATCGCTACTGGGACGCGCTCCTTCAGGGTGGAGCGGCGCAGGAATGCGGCTGGATGCGCGACCGGTTCGGCGTCTACTGGCAGATCGTGCCCACCGTCCTGCTCGATATGATGGCCGATTCCGATCGGTCGAAGGCCCAGCGTGTGGCCGCCGCCATGCTGACGCATGAGTCAAATTCGACATCGCCAAGCTCAAGTCCGCATTCGCGGGCCCGTAGCTCGCCCGCGCTCATCGTTCGCTCGGCGGCAACGGCCGGCTGTGATCCGCCGGCCGTTGCATCGCCTTAAGATCATTTCTTCTTGTGTTTCTTCTTGGGCGCCGGCTTCTTGGCCGCGGCGGCCTTGGGCGCCGCTTCTGGCGGCGGCATGGGCGCCGCGGCGGGGGCATCCGTGTTCCAGGTGTCGCGGATGATCAGCCAGTTGCCCTTGGCGTCCTGCTGCCAAACTTCGAGGTATTTCCCGGTGGCCACGGGGCTCCCGGCCGGACCGTTGACGTGAAAGGTGCCCGAGTGCCAGGCGAGATCGCCCGACACACCGACCGAGTCGGTGTCGAGCGCAAAACTCGTGCCCGCGGCCTTGGACGCGGCCATGTCCCCGACCAGGTATTGCTTGATGGCCTCGCGACCCGTCGCACCCGGTGCCTCGGGCGGAAGCAACACAGCATCCTCGGCGTAGCTGGCGGTCACCTTGTCCGCATCGCCGGCGTTATAGGCGTCCACCCAACCGGTGGTGTGCGTACGGATCATGGCGGAAATCGCCGCGACGTCCGGTGCTTTCGCCGCGCACCCGGCCAGCACCGTAAGACCTGCGGCCAGAAGTAGCAGCCCCTTGGATTTAAACATGCCTCTCCCCTCAGTAATTCAGTGGCGCGAGGGTAGTATAAGGCATGCCCGAATCACTGGAAGTCGTTCGCCCGGTGCAGCTCGCCGAGATTCGCGCGGCGCGAGAGCGCATCGCCGGCACCATTGTGCGAACACCGCTGATACGACTGGAGCTCGGTCCGGATTTTCCGGACATCCGGCTCAAGCTCGAGAACCTCCAGCCCATCAACGCCTATAAGCTTCGCGGCGCCGCCAATGCGGTGGCCATGCTCTCGGCCAGTGAACGCGCCCGAGGGGTATGGACGATCAGCGCCGGCAACGCCGGACAAGGCGTGGCCTATGCCGCGCGCCAGGCCGGCGTGCCCTGCACGGTCGTGGCCATCGAAACCGCGCCGGTCTCCAAGCTCGAACGCATGCGAGCGCTGGGCGCGAAACTGGTGCTGGTGTCCTATTCGGAGGCCTGGAAGGCGATGGAGCAACGCTCCTACCCGGGAATCGAGGGCACCTTCGTCCATCCCTTCGATGATCATAATTTCATCGCCGGCCACGGCACGATGGGTCTTGAGATCCTCGAGGACGCCCCGGACACCGCGGCGGTCATCGCCGGCATCGGCGGCGGTGGGCTGGTGACCGGCTGTGGCGAGCGCGCTCAAGGCGCTCAAGCCCGAAATCAAGGTGTTCGGTGCCGAGCCGGAGACCGCCGCGCCGGCGGCACGCTCGTTCGCGAGCGGCACGGCGCAGCCGTTTCCGGAATGGGAGGCCTCCTTCGTCGATGGCGCCGGAGGCCAGAGCGTGTTCCCGCGCATGTGGGAGCGGATGCGCCCGCTGGTCGAGGGCAGCATCGTGGTGACGCTCGATCAGACCCGGCGGGCGATGCGGCTGATGGCCGAGAAGTCCCGGGTGATCTCCGAGGGCGCGGGCGCCCTCTCGCTGGCCGCGGCGCTGACGGGAAAAGCCGGGCGCGGACCGATCGTGGCGATCGTCTCGGGCGGGAACGTGGACCTCAAGAAGTACTGCGAGATCCTGGAGTCCGTCGGCGGCTGATCGCCCTCAGCCCATTTCGGCTACCACATGTCCTTGAGTTTGGCGGCGATGTCGATCCCCACGCCGCGCGAATCGAGCACCTTCATCACCTCGGTGTGCTGCGTGCCCTGGTAGGCGATCGGATTCGCAGCACTTCAGCAATTTGTCGGTCACGAACCGGCTCCGTGCCCCGTACACGTGCGCATCCCCGTTCTTCGGCTGCTGGGCGAGCGGGAACTTCAGTGGCGCGCACAGGTGCAGTTCGTTGCGCGCCCGGGTCATCGCCACGTACAGGAGCCGGCGTTCCTCATCGATCAGGTCCGCGCGCCCGGTGGAAAACTCCGAGGGGAAACTCCCGTCCACGACATTGAGCACGTAGACGGTGTCCCACTCCATGCCCTTGGCCGAATGCACGGTCGAAAGAATCAGGTAGTCCTCGTCCTGGAGCGGTGCGCCTGCCAGGTCGCCCGCGGCATGCGGCGGGTCCAGGGCCAGCTCGGTCACGAAGCGCTCACGCGTCGGGAACTGCCCTGAGATCTGCTCGAGCTGCTCCAAGTCCCCCATGCGCGTGTGCGTCTGCTCGTGGATCCGCTCCATGTGCGGCTGGTACCAGTTGCGCACCAGGCGCACCTGACCAATCCAGGCTCGTTGCGGCTCGCACAAGGCCTCCATCAGCTTGGCGAGCTTGCCCAGATCGTTGAGCGCGGCGGCCGGCTTCTTGATGTCCTTGAGCAGCCCCAAGCCCCCTCCGGCCTGCTCCATCTCGACAATGATGCGCTGCGCGTGCGCGGGGCCCATGCCGGGCAGGAGCTGCAGCACCCGGAAAGCGGCCAGCACGTTGCGGGGGTTATCGGCCCAGCGGAGCACCGCGAGCATGTCCTTGACGTGCGTCGCCTCCATGAACTTGAGGCCCCCGTACTTGACGAACGGGATCTTGCGCTGGAGCAGCTCGACCTCGAGCACGTCACTCGCGCTGGCGTTTCGGAACAAAACGGCCTGGGAGCGCAGCAGCACGCCCGTCTCGCGGCGCTTGAGAACCTGCGTGCACACGTATTCGGCCTGGGTCTGCAATTCATCCGAGGTCACGTACTGCGGGCGGCCCCCGGCGGTGCCGCGAACCGACAGCAGGTGCTTGCGGTGCTGGCGGGGCGCATCGGCCATCAGCGCGTTGGCGACCTCGAGCACCGGCTGCGTGGCCCGGTAGTTCTGGGCGAGCGTGATGATCTCGGCCTTGGGGCTGTACTGGTCCGGAAAGCCTAGGATGTTCTCGACCACCGCGCCCCGGAACGAGTAGATCGACTGGGCGTCATCGCCCACCACGGTGACTCCGGCGCCGGTGGGCCTAAGGTGCCGGACGATCTCGCCCTGGAGCTTGTTGGTGTCCTGGTACTCATCGACCAGGATGTGATCGAAATTCGCGGCCACCTGCTGGGCGAGTCGCGGCTCGTTCATCATCGCCTGCCAGTAGACCAGCAGATCATCGTAATCCAGCAGCCCGCAACGTTGCTTGCGCTCAACATAGGCGCGGCAGAGCTTGGCCAAGTCCTGCTCCCAGGCGAGGCACCACTGGAACTGCTGTTCGAGGGTCTCGCGCAGGCTTTTTTGCGTGTTGATGCGCCAGGAATAGATCGCCAGGCAGGTGTCCTTGCGCGGGAAACGCTGGTGCTGTTCGCCGAGCTTCAATTCCTGGCGGAGGCTGTCGAACAGATCCGCCGAATCGCTCCGGTCGATGACCGAGAAGCCCGGCTCCAGGTTGAGGTGCCGGCCGTAGTGGCGCAGCAACCGGTTGCCGATCGAGTGGAACGTGCCCGCCCACACCAGTCGCTGCAGCATCGCCTGGGCCTTGTTGCCAAGCGTGTCACCGAGCGCCAGGCGCATGATGTCGTGCGCGCGGCGGCGCATCTGCCCCGCGGCGCGCCGCGTAAAGGTCAGCAGCATGATGCGCGCCGGATCGACCCCGTGCATCGCGAGCCAGGCGGTGCGATGCGCGATGGTTTCGGTCTTGCCGGTGCCAGGTCCCGCCACCACCAGCAACGGTCCGCATTGCACACCCTTGCCGTCCGCAAGCGGCTGGCCAAAGGTCACGGCCCGGCGTTGCGGAACGTTCAGAGCAGCGAGCGGGTCGGTGGCCATGTGGCAAATATATAAGGCCGGCCACACGCGAGCCATAGCTGCGCGCGCAGTTAGGCCAAAGCTATTGCCGTTGCGCCCCTATTTAGTGAACCATGCACACATGAACAGCGAATCGATCGTCAAAGTACGAAACGTTTATTCCGGACGTGTGATCACGGTCAACGTCGAGACCGTGCGGCTTCCGAACGGACACGTCACCGATCTTGAGATCATCCACCATCCCGGAGGAGCGGCCATCGTGGCCGTGGATGCCGAGCATCGTGTGTGCCTGATCCGCCAGTTTCGCCACGCGGCGGACGGCTGGATCTGGGAGCTGCCCGCCGGCAAGCTCGAGCCGGCCGAACCGGCCCTCGCGACGGCCAAGCGCGAGTTGATCGAAGAGGCGGGCTTTGAGGGACACTCCTGGCAGTCCCTGGGCGATTATGTCAGTTCGCCCGGCGTTTTCACCGAAACTGTGAAGCTGTTCATGGTCCAGGGGCTCAAGCGCTCCACAATGTCACATGAGCCGGCGGAATTAATTGAGGTCCATTGGGTCCCAATTGAGGAAGCCTGCCGACGTGCGCTGGCCGGGGAACTCAATGACGGCAAGTCCGCCCTCGGGTTACTCCGCGCACAGGCCAGACTTCGAGCTGGGGAATAGTTCAATTCGCGGAAATCTGCCGAGGCTCATCGTGAAACAGGGTGATTCCACCATCAACACCGGCACCTTCGAGCTCATGCTCGAGGAGTACGCAAGCGCCGCAAAAAAGGGCTACGGCCAAAATCCTTACGAGGCCGCCCCCATCGGTCAGATCCCGTCAAAGGCCTCGCGCAAGGCCGACCTTCGCCGGCTGTCGGAATGGATCCGCACCAAGAAGCACGTCGAGCAGCTGAAGAAGTCCGACGAGGAACCCAAAGCCCTAGGCAAGGCACTCGATGTGCCGCAGCTTCATCGCGCTCGTGAGGCGGTAGAAGCGCCGCAGCTCGCATTGCACCCGCTCCTGCGCCAAGGCGCCCTTCGGGCGCAGCAACCGAGCTCAAGTGCAGCGCAGAAGCGCGCCGCGTAATGGTTGGCGCGACGGTACAGTCCCACCCGTTCCCCGGCCAGCGTCGGATCCACCCGGGCCGTCTCAAACAGCGCGCGGTGCACCTCGGCCGGAAAGCGCGTCGGATCCTGCGCACGGAGCAGCTGCATGCTGCACACGTACTTGTCCACTTCCGCCTGCAGTTCCAGTTCCATCAGGCCCACGGGCCGGTCATGGCCCGCGTTCCAGGCCAGATAGACGAAGTGGCTCACGCCCTCGAGCGCCGTCCAGTAGTCGGCCAGGTTCTCCCCGTTGAGGGCATCGATCGGATTGGCCGCCGCCAGGCGCTCGAGCACCTTGGGTTCCAGGAACAGCCCGAGCGTCATCTCCCCGCCCTCCTCGGCCACCAGCAGCTGCTCATCGTACTGCGCTGCGTCGCCGCGGGAGCGAGCTTCGATCGGTCAGCAGGAATTGAGCCACATCGTGCGCCAGCGGCACATCGTAGATGCGCTGGAGCAGAACCTGGAGTTCCTGCACCACCATGGGGCTAGTGGGAGTGCAGCGCGACCGGGGCGGCGGAAACGCCCAGCTGCGCCAGGAGTCCGCGGGCGCGGGCGCTGCCGGTGCGCAACCAGATTTCATACAGCCTGAGCACATCGGCCTGCGTATAGGTGCGTGCGGTGTCGCTGATTTCTCCCAAGGCGTCCACCAGCGGCTGAAACTTCGCGGCGAGCTCCGCGTACACCGCCGCCAGCACCCGCCTGGGCCCGCGCGAGAGCGCACCGGCCAGCGTCCCATAGGCCCGACCGCCCATGGCGATGTGATAGTCGATGTCCACCAGCCGGCGCGCGAAGCCGTGGGCAAAAAAACCGGCGATGAATAAGGAAATGTCCCCGAGGCGTTGCAGCGCCCGCTCGCGCTCGGCGGCGGTCGCGGCCTCCGCGGCGCTCGCAAACAGATTGAACAGCGGGGGCATTTTGGGACCGCTCGGCACCCCCTCGTAGAGGTGCTCGGCGCGCGCAAACAGGGTCAGCATGTTCACGACGTATTGCTCGGTCTGATCCTCGACCGAGAGGTGCTGGTGCGCCAGGGCACCTTGCAGGGCGTCCCTGAAGTACTCCGTCAGGCTGGTCACCGCCAGCACGCCCCGAACTGCTCTCGCGTTGCATGTATGCACCTTCCTCGGTTCACCGCAACTGCCGCTCCCAGTGGAGCACAGCGCGACGCTTTCCGCCGGATACATGGATCACAGTTTTAGAGCAATTGGCCCGCTAACCCGCGCTGTCCCATGTGCCGCTGGTCGCACTTTGCCGGCGGAATGACCGCCGGTGCCAGAGGAAATCGCCTACAGCGGCTTAAGAACTAACGCGGCTTATGTAGGCCGATGCGCAGGGTCGAGGTGGCGATAAACACCTCGCGAAGGAAACACAGGATCGCGCCGATAAAACTGAACATCGCGGCGATGAACAGCGCATCGACGATCAGATTGATGCGGATGTCGAAGGACTCGCCCAGAAACAGCACCACGATGACGATCGAGACCAGCAGCGCGCAGATCGTGCCCAGCGTGATCGCGATGCCCAGCAATCGACCGCGGCGCGCCAGGTTGGCGAGTGACTTGTGCAGCTCCTGGGCGCGCTCCGGTTCGGACACCGAGACCGTGACGACGGTGCGTTCGAGTTCGCGGGCGCGGTCCACGGCGCGCGCGAGCCGGTTGGTGAACAGCGTCAGCATGATGCCCACGCCCGAGAGCAGAAACACCGGCGCGACGGCCAGCCGGATGACATCCCCCACCCCATGGAGCGGCGGAAGATCGCCGACATCGACCATCACTTCGAGACGCTCTCGCGGACGAAATGAAAATACGTGTCGGGCGCCCCGGGCCGGGTATCGACGGGTTGCTCGCTAAAGGCCAGGTGCTCGCCCTCGAGCTTCCAGCTCTGCGGGCAGCGTGGACTGGCCGAGGTGGCGCTGTACCCGTGCTCGGTTTTTTCCCAGATCAGCTCGCACCCCGGGAGCGGACGCAGGTCCTGCTGCATGAGCGAGCGGAACAGTTCCGGGTTCTCGGCCCCATCGCGCCAGCGATCGGGCTGATCGAAGGAATAGGCGCATGGCGACGATGTGGTTGGATCCGCTCACATCCAGGTTCCAGATCCGCTCGGCGTACACGCGCCGCGAGTCGGTCGCGTCCGATTCGCGCACGTACAGCACCGTGCCGCTCAGCATCGGGGAGAACACATTCAGGATCAGCAGTACCTGCTTTGGATTGGCGTACAGGCCGGGCAACACCAGTGAAAGCTCGTTCATCTCGGACTTTGCGCACATCCGACTGCATCGTGCACGCGCTAAGCGCGGCAACCACGCTCAATATCAATGCGCCGGCGATCAGAGATATGCCCGCTTCTGGTTCTGTGCACGATGCCTCACCCGTAGTCGGTGCGCCACGCGGCGCGGTAGGCCTGGCCCAGACGCATGATGCGATCGAGAAGGCGCGCATAGCCTACACCCGCGGCCTTGGCGGCCGCAGCGAAATCCTCCTCGCGTTCAAGGTTCGGATTCGGGTTGGCCTCCAGCACGTACAGGCTTCCGTCGGCACGGAGCCTGAAGTCGATGCGCGCGTAGCCCGAGAGGTGCAGCGCGCGGTAGATGCGCCGCGCCAGCCGATCGATGCGCGCCAGCAGGAGCGGGGCCAGGTCGCTCGCCTCGCTCGTGGTGATGCCGTACTTCTTCTGGTACGCGCGGTCCCACTTCACCTTGCGCGTGGCGATCGCGGGAAGCGATTCCGGGAGCGATCCGAATTTCATTTCCCACACCGGCAGGCGGCTCAGGCGCTCGTTGCCGATCAGCCCCGACGTACAATTCGCGCCCCTCGATGTATTCCTCCACCAGCGCGTCCGAGCCGATCTGCTCGTGCATGAACTGCACCCGCTCGCGCAATCGCGCGGCATCCTCCACCACCGAAGCCTGCGCGATGCCCAGGGAGGCGTCCTCGGTGGCCGACTTGACGAACAGCGGGAACCGGAGGCGCCGGGGCACGTGGAAGCGCTCGGCGCGCCGGAACACGGCAAATTGCGGCGTCGGGATGCGATGGAACGCCAGCACCTGCTTGCACAGCACCTTGTCGCGCGAGAGCAGGAGTCCTCGCGGGTTGCAGCCGGTATAGGGCTGGCGCATCAGCTCCAGAAACGCCACCACGTGCTGGTCGTAGGTGACGATGCCGTTAAATTCCTCCAGCAGGTTGAACACCACATCCGGCGGGCTCTCCACCAGCGCGGCACGAAGTTCGGTCAGCGAATCGAGCACGCCCAGGACCTGCACGGTATGGCCGGCCTTGCGCAGGGTCGCGATCACATCGAACTCGGTGCGCCACTCGGCGATCGCCTTGTCGCTGTAGCCCTCGAGCGAGTCGGGCGGCACCAGGCTCGAATGCACGACCACCAGGGTACGGAGCGATTTCACAGCCGCAGCCGCAGTTCGTCGCTGCTGATGTAGCCGCGCGCCATGCGCACCAGCGTGGCGCGCAACTTCGGGATCATCTCGCGCCGCGAACCGCGCTGGTACAGGTCCAGCTGCTCGCATCTTTCGATGGCAAGACGCAGCAATTGCTGCGCGCCGTAGCGGTCCGTCCCGGCGCGCCGCTCCAGGGTGGTGCGCACGCTCAGCTTAAGTCCCCGCAACAGCGTGGCGGCCGGCTGCGCCCCGGCGCGCGCCGATTCCTTGCTCGTAAAGACCTTGCGCAGCAGGCTGTCGGCGAGCGCGCGGTGGCGCCGGCGTTCGCTCCGGCGCTTGCGCCGGTAGTGCTCGCGCAAGGTGAGCTGGTTGTCCTCCAGGGCCTCGATCCGATCGCGCGCCGCCACCGCCGGAGGATCGCCTCCCACCTCGGTGGCCACCTCCGCCACGTATTCGAGTTTGCGCCGGGCCGGCCAGGCGGCATAGCGGCGGCGCCAGGCGGACTTCGGCTGCAGCCAGACCGCAAAGGTCTCGGCAAAATCCTCGGTCGGGTGCGCCTGCGCATACCACTCGCCCAGGTGCTGGACGTGGTGGTGACTGGCAGGACGCGCCCGGTACTGCGAGGCGTAGCGGCGCGAGGCGTGGCCAAACAGCGCGCGCCACCGCGCGCGGCGGCGCAGCCGGTAGGCCGAATCGAAAGCGTGCCCGGCCTCGTGACGAAGGATCCGCATCTGCCAGTTGGCGTTGGTCCCCTCCACCGTACCGGTCATCTTGCGCTCGAGCCGCGTGAGCCTGGGGTGCGCCAGATAGAAAGGCACGGCAAAGCCCGGCACCCCGTCCGGGGAGAACCATTCCTCGGCGAGCCAGGCGTGCGGGCCGAAACGCGATGCCGCGCGCCGCCAGCTCGCGATAGAGGCGCGCGATGCGGGTTTGCACCGCCGTGCCGTGCAGGCGCAGGTTCAGATCGCAAAGCCTCAGGTCGAGCAGCTTCTCATCATCCAGCCGGGTCCATGCCGGCGCGCGTCGCTTCATAGCGCCGCCACGCTCTCGCCCAGCTCGATGAGGGCCGATTGCAGCAACTGATCGGCGATATCCACGATCAGCTCCGATTGCGCCAGCGCCTGGCGCCAGGGGCGCGGGATTCCCGCCACCCCGTACAGCGCTCCGGCCACCTGCCCGTACACGGCGCCGATCACATCGCTGTCCCCGCCCAGATTCACCGCGCGCAGCGCGCCTTCGCGAAAATTCGAGGTGCCGGCCAGGCACCAGCGCGCCAGCTCCAGCACCGCCAGCGCACCGCCATCGGCCGCCGGCGGCTTGTACTTGCGCGTCCATGGAGCGCGAGGCGAGCGCCGCCACGGCGTCCCTTAAGGGATGAGCGCCAAACACCGCAGGGTCCGGCGCGAGCACGCCCTCGCGCGGCTCGCCGCGGAGCGCGGCGTGCAGCATCGCGGCCAGCAACCGGCACGCATCGAGCACCAGCGGAGACTGGCTGGTCACCCGCGCGGCATCGGCGGCCGCGGCCACCGCCTCTTCGGGCGCGGCAAAGAAATGCAGCACGATCGGGGCGACGCGCGAGAGGGCTTCGGCCTCGTTCGGAGCCGCATCGCTCGCCTCGGCCGGGCGGCCGCGCGCGCCATTGTGCGGCGGCCAGCGCGCGGGCGGTGGCGGCGGTAATCCCCAGGCACTGACCGGTGGCCGAGCGATACCCTTCGCGCTGCCAGCGCGTGTAGCGGGAGAGCTGATCGGCGGCATCAAACACGCCCCGATCGATCAGGCTCTCGGCCAGGCACAGCGCCATGGCGGTATCGTCGCTCCAGGCGCCGCGCGGCAGGTCAAAGGGTCCGCCGCCGAGCATGTCGCCCACCGCCGCAAAACTTCCCGCGCCGGCGAAACTGCGTCGCCGCGGCCAGCGCATCGCCGACCGCCAGCCCCTGCATGGCACCCTGGAAGCGCTCTCGCAATCCTCGCACCGGGGCGAGCTCGCGGTCGCTGAACTCGAGCGTCGCCAGATCCTCCCCGCTCGCCTCTTCCCGCGTCGGCACCAGCGCCGGCGGCGCGTCTGGCGCGGGCCGAGAGCGACAGGGCGCGGCTGTCCACTCACGGATGTAATTCGCCTGGGCGAGGGTCTGCGGGATCGAAGGCCAGCTCGCGGCTCTCGCGCACTGCTCGGTCCACAAACCGTTCAGTTCGATCAGCGCGCGCTCCCCATCGCGCCCCTGCTCGACCAGGAAGCACCCGGCCACCGTGCCGGTGCGCCCGATGCCGGCCCGGCAGTGGAAGTACACCTTGCGCCCGGCCGCCAGTGCGGAGGCGATCTCATCCTGGATGCGCCGCATCTGCGCGATGCGCTTCGGACAGCGCTGGTCGCGTATCGAGCGGCGAAGATAGGTGACCGAGGGCGGCAGCATGTCCTGGTAGGCGACGCACTCGCCCTCCTCGGTCAGGTCGATAAAGCAGGTAAAGCCCGCCGCAACCAGCGCGCAGCACCCGCGCGCGGCCGGCTCCCGTCGGGCAGCTCCACGCGACCTGCCGGGTGTTCGCCCGCCAGGAGCCTGCCGGGCACCAGCCAGTAGCTGTTGGCGAGCGGCCGGTCCATCACGCGCTGTCGGTCACCAGCGAGGCGAAGTCAAACAGCTCCGTATCCGCCAGGTGCTTAGGCTCGACGTTGCGGAGCGAGGAGAATATGGCCTCGGTCCTTCCGGGATGCTCGCGCTCCCAGGCGCTGAGCATGCGCTTGATGGCCGAGCGCTGCAGGTTGGGCTGCGAACCGCACAGATTGCAGGGAATGATCGGAAACGCCCTCGCGCGCGCGTAGCGCGCGATGTCGCGCTCGCTGATGTAGGCCAGCGGGCGGATGACGATGTGCCGGCCATCGTCGGAGCGGAATTTCGGGGCCATGGCCTTGAGTCGCCCGCCGTGAAACAGATTGAGGAACAAGCGTCTCGACGATGTCGTCGCGATGATGGCCGAGCGCGATCTTGGTGATTCCCTGCTCGCTCGCGTAACGGTACAGCGCTCCGCGGCGCATGCGCGAACACAGCGAGCACATGGTGCGCCCCTCCGGGATCAGGCGCTTGACCACGCTGTAGGTGTTCTGCTCGATCACGTGGAACGGCACGCCGAGCGCCTCGAGGTAATCCGGGAGGCACGCCGCTCCGGGAAATCCGGCTGCTTCTGGTCGAGATTCACGGCGATCAGCTCGAACTGGACCGGCGCACTGCGCTGGAGCGAGCACAGCAGGTCCAGCAGCGTGTAGGAATCCTTGCCGCCCGAAACGCACACCATGACCTTATCGCCCGGCTCGATCATCCGGTAATCGGCGATCGCCTTGCCGGCCAGTCCCCGCAGGCTGCGCGGCGAGCTTGCGCGAGGTCGAGGAGTCGCGAAGCGGCGGTGGCTCGCTGATCGCAACGACGCTCAAGTGGCCTCTCCCATGTACTTGCTGTGCAGGTAGCGTAACAGCGCGTTGGCGCTGAGCGGTTGCCCCGTGGCCTGCTTGATCAGTTCCTTGATCGGGAGCTTCGCCCCGTAGCCGTGCATGTTCTCGCGGAGCCAGGCGAACACCGCCGCAAACTCGCCGCGCTCGAGCATCGCATCCAGTTCGGGGAGCTGCGTGCGCATCGCCTCCCAGAGCTGCGCGGCGATGACCAGCCCCAGCGCATAGGAGGGATAGTAGCCAAAGGAGCCCAGCGCCCAGTGCATGTCCTGCAGGCACCCATCGGCCATCCCGGTGGGCCGCACGCCAAAGCGCTGCTCCATGCCCTCGTTCCATACCTCGGGCAGGTCGCGCACCGCCAGCTTTCCGGCCAGCAGCTGCTTCTCGATCTCGTAGCGCTGCATGATGTGGAGCGGGTAGCTCATCTCATCGGCATCGACGCGGATCAGGCTTCGCTGGATGCGCGTGAGCGTGCGATGGATGTTTTCGAACTCCCACTCCGGCCCGCTCACCCCGTAGTGTTTGTGCAGGAGCGGCAGCAGGAATCGAAGGAACGGGGCGCTGCGGCCGATGATCATCTCCAGCAGGAGCGATTGGCTCTCCTCCAGGGCCATGCCCCGATCCCGCCCCACCGGCTGGTCGCGCCAGCTCGTCGGCATGCCCAAGTCGTACATGGCGTGACCGGTTTCGTGGAGCGCACCCAGAAGGCCGGTAAAAGGATCCGTGCCGTCGTAGCGCGTGGTGACGCGGATATCGCCCACCACGCCTTCGGTGAAGGGATGCTCGCTCTCGTCCAGACGCCCCTGGTCAAACGGGAAGCCGACCGCCTTCATCACTTCGAGGACCAATCCTCGCTGCTTGCCGGTCGCAAACTTGCCGGTGATCGGAAGCACCGGTCGCTCTAGCTGCGCCTCGAGCGTCTCGGTGATCATGCCCGGGAGCCGGCGAGTCAGCGCCTTGAAAATGGCGTCGATGTCGGAGGTGCCCACACCCGGACTGAACTCGTCCACCAGCGCATCGTAAGGAGGAAGATTCAGCGCCTGACCGAGCAGGGCCGCCTTGTCGCGCACCAGCAGCAGCACTTCTTCGAGGTGCGGGGCGAACAGGGCAAAATTATTGTCGCGCCGCGCATTCAGCCACTGGCTTTCGGCCAGGGCCGTGGCGCGCGCCAGGCGCGAGATCAGCGTCACCGGAGTGGCGATCGCGTGATCGCGCTGTCGGCGCATCTCGCGCAGGTTCGAGACCTGCCAGTCCTCCAGTCCTCTCAAGTCCGCCTGGGCGCGATCGAGCAGGCGCGTGACTTTCGGCGTGGTCAGAAGCGCGTGATATTCGGTCTCGAGCGCGGCCACCTGCTCCCCGCGCACGGCGGCACTGCCGCGCGGCATCATCACCGCCGCGTCCCAGCGCAGGAGCGAAAGCGCGCCACGGAAGGCGTGCAGACGGCGCCATTCCTGCTCGAGTTGTTGGTACGGGGTCGCTGACATGATCCAGAGGGGCTTTTAGGTGTTCTTGGGGGGCGGACGATTCTACCAGCCCAAGCGCCCCGGCGGCGGCCCGATGAGGTAAATTTATTATTTTAATCAATAACTTATAAGAGTCCCTGGCCATCGCACCAACCGAGCATCTGGCAGAAGTGGGGCCAGTCACTGGCGACCCATCCCACGGCCGCGGCCACGGCCACCAGTCCGATTACGGTCAGATACACCATGGCTCGACGCATGCGCCAAATCATAGCCGGACGTGCGACGCCATACACCCCTCAGGCCATGAGAAGAATGTCGGCAACGGGCGGCTTATCTACCGCAATGGCGAATGGCGAATGTCAACGCAGCGGAAGCTTGCCGTGGTTCTTGAACGGAATGTTGCGCAGCATGCCTTCGGCCAGATGCAGCGTGCCGGTCAATTCGTAATCGAGCGTGGTCTCATTCAGATGGGCGCCGACCACGCTGACCAGCGCGGCCACGTCGGCGTTCACGTTCAGGTTGAACTCGCTCTGGCCCAAGGCGGGGATGTTAAAGGGTTCCTCGCTGCTGCCGTCCGCAAAATGCCGGCCGGCCAGAGCGACCTGGTAGTCGATGGCGCGCACCGAAATTTGCTTATCGTTCGGATTGGTCACCTGGATGCGCACACGCAACTGCTGGTGCTGGCTGTCCCCGCCCATATAAGTGAGTCCCACCACCCGAAGATCCGGCGCCTTGAGGTGCGGGTTGAGCGAGGCGCAACCCGGCATCAGAGCGCAGAGCGCCAGGAACACTATGATTTTTTTTCTCATCCCGACCTCAGATGGTATCCCCGAGCGGCCGCCTCGGGCAGCGCTTCAGCGCCGTCAGGGAGTCTAGCAGTGAATCAGGCCCGTTTTGCCGGCGCCGTGCTTCGGACTGCGCTGTCGCGCGGCCTTCAAAGAAGTATGATTACTGCCGCTTAAGAATGTTCCGATACCGAGCCGCTGTAGGCTTTCGGAGCGTGCCTCCAAGTCAATGAGTTACGACCGCCGTTTTCGAGTCACCGCATGATTGTGCCCGCACATCGCCTCTGCGCTCCTCTGATCATTGTTTGTGCCGTGGCGGCCTGCAGCGCCCGCAATGGCGCCGCGCACTCGCGCCCAGTCCCGCACGCGCAATGCCTGCCCGGCGATCGCGGATTCCTGCACGCCAAATTCCGCGGCGCGATCGAGTCCGAGCCCGACTGGCGGGGCGCCGAGCTGCAGTGCGAAGGCGGCGCCCGTCCGGACGGGAGTGGGGTGCGGGTGAGTTTCCTCGGGCCCGCCGACGCGCAGGGGCGGCGCCTGCGGATGGTGTTTGGCATCGGCACTAAGCCGGGCCTGGGTGCCTCGCGGGCGGTGCCCACCAACGTCACGGTCATCCTCGAGGGCCGAAAGCAGCTCTACGCGACACAGGGCGAGGACAAATGCGAGGTGGAATCGATGGTGCAGGAGCCGCTGATCATCGCCAAGGGCCCCGCAGGCGCGAGCCTGATGCGCGATTACCGGATCGCCGCGCGCGGCTATTGCATTGATCCGGCCAGCTCGCTCGATGGCACGGGGCATCTTTACATCGATCGCTTTGATTTCGCGGGCCTGGCCCGCTTCAACGAGAATGAACTCTATGCCTCAACCCTCCCCCACTGACACATTCCGGGCGCGCGGGTGCGCTCTTGTCACCCTCCTCGCCCTGAGCGCGATGGCCGTGCTGTTCCCGGCGCAAAACGGCTGGGCGGCGCCGCGGCGGATGAGAGCTTTCCGCGCTCAGCGCTCCAGATCCACGCCAGCTCGGGACTGAACTGGTTCAACATCCGGATCGCGGACACCGACGCGCACCGGGAACTCGGGCCTCATGTTCGTGACCCACCTGCCGAGCGATGAGGGCATGCTGTTTCCCGAGGACAAGCCGCAGATCATGTCCATGTGGATGAAGAACACGCTGATACCGCTCGACATGCTGTTCATCGACACGCGCGGGCGCATCGTGTGCCTGCTGGCCAATGCCAAGCCTGAATCCCTTGCAGATCCTCAGCTGCGATAAGCCCGTCAAGGCGGTGCTGGAAATCGGCGGGGGTGAAGCCGCGCGGCGCGGCATCAAGGTCGGGGACAGGGTCGTGCACGCGACCTTTCACAAGTAGTCCGCGCCGCTGACGCGCGGCGGATCAGGCCGGCTCCTCAGGCCTCGCTAGGCAAATCGCTTCGGAGCCCTAGCCGCTTGGCCGGATCAGGTCGATCGAAGGCCGAGTTCCTTCTTCAGACCGCCCGAGCCAGGGTTCGTAATGGCGCCATTGGTCCGCGGCCTCCGAGCTGATCGGGCGGCGCACCTGCTCGGAGCTGATGGTGTTGACGATCCGGCGGTTCTCGTAAAAGCGCAGGCACCCCTCCTCGAACGGCAACCCGCAGTGCTCGAGCAGCGCCCGATCACCACGCGTTCGGGATCTGTGACCAGCTGCTCGTAGTAGCACCCGATGCACGCGCCCGGGCAGCACCGCGTCCAGGTGCTCCATGAGCTCCACGTAGTCGTGGTAGTACTTGCCCAGTTCCTCCTGGTTGTAGGTGAACTGGAGCTCGCGCGCAAAGAGCTGCTTGAAACACGAAAAGCAGCAACCCAGAGGGTGGCGACGCGAGTCGATGATGGTCGCGCGCGGAAACATCAGATGGATCAGTCCGACATGCAGAAAGTTGCCGGGCAGCTTGTCGATAAAACGCGGGCGGCCCAGCGTTCGGAGCATGGCCGTTCGCTCCAGGTAGCGCGCGGCAAAGGCCTGGACATCCTCCTCGCGCGAGCGTCCCCAGCACGCCCGGGTAAACTCGCGTATCCACCTCTGTTGCGCCAATGATCAAATCCCTCGCGATGGCCGGCACCTCGGGCAATTCACGGGTGCCCTCCACCTGGAGTGGCTGGCCAGTATCTGCTCGAGCAGCGTTGAGCCGGAGCGGGGCATGCCGAGGATAAATATCGGATCCACCCGCTCGCTTCCCCAGCCGGACCGTGCCGCAAAAAATGACGGTACAAACAGCGCCTTGGATCGTTCCACGAGTTCGCGCACCACCTGCGGATTGTGAAAAATTCAGCGCCCGGTGCAGCGCGTTGCCGTCGGCGTAGTGCTCGAAGGACTGCTCATAGCGGCCGCGTCCTCCAGCGCCTTACCGAGCGCGAACTGGAGGCTCGCGCGGTTGGCATCCAGCGGAGCGGTGATGGCCAGCTGCTTCTGCATCGCCTCGAGGTCCGCCTCGGTAAAGCGCACCGTCTTCAAATTCGCCAGGCTCCAGTACGCCTCGCCCATCCCCGGCTGCAGGGCGAGGGATTGCCGGTAACTCTCGATCGCCTCGGCCTGCTTACCCATCTCGCGCAACAGGTGCCCGTAGAGGAGACGCAATTTGGCGCTGGCCGGACTTGCTTCCACCGCCTGGCGCATCAATGCCGTGGCCTCGGCGTTGCGGCCATGGAGCCTGCAGCACCTGGGCCTTCAACGCCATGTAGCTCGGCATCGGTCGGATAGGTGGCTCAGCAAGCGCTCGACCAACGGCAGGACTTCGGTCTGGCGGTGCTGTTTGTAGAGTTCGTTGGCCAGATCAAAACGTGCATCGGCATAGCCGGGCGCAAGTTCCAGGCAGCGCCTGAGGAGGCGTTCCGCCTCCGCCGGAGTCCCCGCGCGCGCTGGCGATGGTCGCGAGCATGCGCAGACCCACCACATCCTCACGGGCCCGGCGCAGGTATTGCTGCACCATGATCTCAGCCGCATCAAAGCGTCGCTGGGCGATGGCAAAGTTGGCATCCGCAAGTTCCGGAGGCGGTGTGGCCAGGCGCATATAGGCGCCATAGGCCTCATCCCCGGCCGCGGTATCCCCGGCGATAAAGCGCTGCGCGGCCAGCTCGCGCCAGCCGTCGGCGAAGCGCGCATCCAAACTGAGCGCGGCTCCAGCGCGGCGATCGCCTCGCTGTGGCGGCCCGCGAGCGCATGCGCCCGGGCCAGTTCCAATTGCAGCGTCGGCGAATCGGGCCGGCCGCCCAGGAGCGATTCGAGCTGGGCGCGCGCGGTCGCCCCATCGCCCAGGCGGTGCGAGGCCGTGGCGAGCAGGAGCCTCGCCTCCTCGTTACCGGGGAAAGCCTCAAGGATGGCGCTGGCGCGGAACGGGCGGCGGCTTGCGGGTCGGATTCCAGCAATGCCGAGGCACGCATCAGATCAAGCTCTACTGAAATGCGCTCTCTCCGAAGGGTGCGGGCGGCCAATAGCCTAGTATGACGATCCGGCGCGGTCGGCGGCGAGGGTACAATTGGCCGCTGATTACAAGCAAAATCGAGGATAGAACCTTGAATGCCGCTGCCCCCAGGCCTCTGGATGAGGCCACCATAGCCCAAGTGGTACAGATGTCCCGGGCCGAGGCCGCGGCCGGCCGCATTGTCCGAATCCGATCAGCTCCTGGCCAGCGTCGCGCAACAGGCCCCCAATCACCCCGCAGTCCTCAACGAGCTGGGCGTGCGCATGCTCGATCGCGGCTCGCCCGAACAGGCGCAGGCCATGTTCGCGCGCGCGACCAGCGCGGATCCCAGACACCCGGCGCTGTGGGCGAATCTGGCCAGCAGCCTAAAGGCGCTCGGCCGCCGGAGCGAGGAGCTCGATGCGATCGGCAAGGCGCTGGAGCTGGATCCGCGTCATATTTCGGCGCTGCTGCAAAAAGGCGCCTACCACGAGGATCACGGAGACAAGCGCGCCGCGGCGCGCGTCTACCAGAACCTGTTCGCCTCCCTCCCGCCCGGGCGCCGAGCCGCCCGCCAACGTCAAGGACGCGCTCGCTCATGCCCGGGCACTGGTGGAGGCCGATCGCACCGAACTCACCGCGGCGCTGGAAGGCACCGCTCGAGGCGATCCGCGCGCGTCACAACGGACGGCGCGAGCGGCGCGTGGACATGTGCCTGGAGACGCTGATGGGCACGCGCACGCCCTATTATTCGCAGCCCACCTGGATGTACATGCCCGAGCTGCCCGCGATCGAATTCTTCGAGCGCTCGGACTTCCCCTGGCTCGATGCCTTCGAGGCGCAGACCGAGGCGATGCGCAAGGAGTTGCTCCAGGTGCTGGTGGCCGACCGCGAGGGCCTGCAGGCATATATCGATTATCCGGCCGACATGCCGCTCGATCAGTTCCGGGAGCTCAATCGCTCGCGCCGCTGGAGTGCGTATTTTCTCTGGAACCAGAGCGTCGCACATGCCCAATCACCAGGCCCGCTGCCCGGTGACCTGCCGGTTGCTGGAGAGCGCGCCGCGCTGTTTTATCGCCGATCGGGCACCGACCGCATTCTTCTCCGTCCTCGACGCCAACACCAAAATCCCCGCGCATGTGGGGGTGACCAACACGCGCTGCACGGTGCACGTGCCCCTGATCATTCCGCCGGGCTGCGGTTTCCGGGTCGGCTCGACCACCCGCGAATGGGTTCCGGCCAGGCCTGGGTGTTCGATGACACCATCAACCACGAGGCCTGGAACCTGTCCGATACCCCGCGCGCGATCCTGATATTCGACGTCTGGAATCCGCTGCTCACGGCGGCCGAGCGCGACATGATCACCACCGCCACGGAAATCTACGCCAAGTATTATTCGCTCCCGGCCGGCCAGGGCTTGTGAAGGCTTTGCGCGCGCGCAGCGCTGCTGCCCGTCTGGCCGCGCCTGTGGGGCACAAGCTTCGCGTCAGGCTGCCGCCACCGAGCCGCTCAGCACTGAGATCAGTCGCTGCGCCGCCATTACCAGCCCGGAGGCACGGCTGGCGTGCTACGACAAACTGGCGCTCGGATCGGCGAATGCCGCGCGCATGCCGCGCCGCACCCACACCCGCACCAGCGCCAGCGAGCCGCACCGCCGTAGCTCGCGGCGCCGCCACCGGCCGCTGCGGCCTGCCTTAACGCGCTCCGGCCACGGCGCTCGGCGCCGGTCACGGACCTGCTCCGGCAGCGCCACCGGATCCGGCCGCGGCGGCCCAGAACTTCGGCCTCAGCAGCGCCCAAGTGCACGGCGCACCCCAGGGCCCGCAATCCATCCAGGCGCGTGTCACCCAGGTGGGCGTGGACCGGGGACTACGCAGTTACGTCGTGCTCGATAACGGGCAGAGCTGGGTTGTCCACCGATGGCGGCATGGAATTGAATTCCGGAGAGCAGGTGAGCATCAAGCATGCCGCGCTGGGCTCGTTCATGCTGGTGTCGACCGCCTCGAAGCATTCCTACCACGTCCGCCGGATCCGTTAGCGGGCCCTACTCCGTATATCCGAACCGCTCCACCCACGGGTTGAGCACCGGCATGACCGGCTCGAGCGAGGATCGGTAGTGCCGCCAGTGTCCCACGCCTGATTTATCCAGGCCGCGCGCCAGCTGCGCGGTGCTCGGCGTGGCGCGCTCGCGCGCCTGCGCACGCGATGCGAAGTCTGCGAGGTTCGGCACCCAATCAAGACCGATCGCCTCGCACACCCCGCGCAGCTGCTTTTCAAAATCCTCCACCAGATCCTCGTACCGCACCACTTGCCACTCAAGACCGAGCAGCGGGCGCGCGAGTTCGGCCAATCGCATGGTGGCATCGTAAAACGCCGCCGCGCTGTCCAGTTGCAGCAGCTGGTACATGGCCGGATTCATGGCGAAGCGTCGCCTGAAACAGCTCAACACCACATCCCTCGGATCGCGGTGCGCGAAGAGGATCTTGGCCTGCGGGAACAAGCGCGCGATCAGCGGCAATTTCAGGGAGTGCAGCGGGTGCTTGTCCACGAACACCTTGCCCGCCAGATCAATCCCGGTATCGCGCACTTCGCTCCAGTAACGCTCGCGCAGGGCATTGAGTTCCTTCTCGCTCGGCCTGCAGGAGCGGTGCGAAATCCACCGGCTCGCGCATGTACTTGATCACGCCGGCCTTGAGCAGCTCATGCTCCTCGAGGCTCGCCACGCGCGGATGCCCATCGAGCGCGACCTCGAGCAAGGTGGTGCCCGAGCGCGGAAACCCCAGCAGAAACACGTGGCCGCTGGGCGCGTTTGGATCGGCGAACGGTGCCGGCGGCACCTTCCACGATGGCGCCTCCACGCGCCGCATCGCGGCGATGACCGATTCGATATAGGACAGCATGCTGCTGCCCTCGGCAAAGCGATGATGAAGTTCGTGCAGGATGGCATTGCAGGCCACGTAGGCCTCGAAAGCTTCCCTGTAACGCCCGGCGGCGTCCAGCACATCGCCCAGCAGTCCATTGGCCCGCGCCTTCTCCGCCCGGCCCGCGCGCGGATCATTGAGCACCTGCAGAATCTGGAGCTGTGCGCTGTCGGTGGCGCCGGCGGCGAGCTCGGCCGCCGCCAGGCTCAGTACGGCGTCGGGAAAGCCGGGAAGCTTGGCCAGGACGCTGCGAGCCCAGGTGCGGGCCTCATCGTGCTCACCCCGATGGGTGGCAATCGAGGCGAGCGAGATCTGGGCGGCCAGGTTATTGGGATCCAGTTCCAGCGCCCGCAGGTGGCTGGCGCGCGCCTTGGCCAGCGCGCCCAGTGAGATCAGCGCATTGCCGCGGTTGGCGTGCGCGAAGCTGAATTCGGGGTGGGCCTTGAGCAGTACATCGACGTGGTGGAGGGCCTCCGCGGGCCGATCGAGCCGTTGCAGGACGATGGACAGCGCATTGCGCACGCCGATGTCCTCCGGCGCCAGGACGATCGCGCGCTCCAGCAAGACCAGCGCTTCGGCCACCCTTCCTTCCTGCTCCAGCCGTGTCGCCGCCACATTGAGCAGCAAAGGATGCTCAAAGCCGCTGGCCAGCGCCTGCTCGGCAATCGCCGCCGCGCGCGGGATCTCGCGCCGTTCGGCCAGCGCGAGCACGGTGCGCAGCATCTCCTGGTCGGCCTTGAGGTCACGGGGCATGCGAATCGGGCTCAAAAAAAAGCGGCGGGCCGAAGCCCGCCGCAATTATTTTCCACAAAGCGAGATGCTTCGATCAGAACTTCGCTGACACGTGCACGAACAAGTAACGGCCCAGGGTGTCGTACGTACCCACCCAGGTGTTGTCGTTGCAAGTCGTGTTCGGGCAGTTCGACAGGTTGCCGTTCAGCACGATCGGGGGTGACTTGTCGGTGATGTTGTTGACGCCCGCACGGAACGTGAAGTGCGATCCCCAGGCAATCGAACCGGACAGGTCGATGTAGTCGTAACCACCGATGTGGCCGAACCCAGGCTGGAAGTCGCCATTGAGCTGCGGATCGGAGCTCGAGGCATCCACATCCACCGGACCAATGTAGCGCCAGCGCGCGGCCAGAGTCAGGCCGGCCCACGGGGTGGACCAGTCGGTCTCAAAGGTATGCCGCCACTTCGGCGTCGGGGCGTTGCAAGTTGCGCCGTACAGGCCGGTGCAATCGAACGAACCACCGGTCGGCAGGGGCTGCGTGCTCCAGTCGGTCACGTAGGTCCCCGACAGGGTGAAGGCCAGCTTGCCGGCACTGGCCATGCCCATGGCATAGCGCGCCGCCAGGTCGTAGCCCTTGGTCACGATCGTGCCGATGTTCTTTTCGTCGGTGTCGACGAAATTCGAGTTGTTGAACCACAAAGAGCCGGTTCCCGCGACCACGATGAATCAGGCCGCACAGCGTCCGGATCACCCGTGTTCGCGCAATTCGTGAGCACGGTGTTGGAGGTGAGTGAGGCAATCGTGTCGTCGATCTTGATGTCGTAGTAGTCCAACGACATCGAGAAGCCCTGCAGCGCCACCGGCTGGAGAACGAAACCGACCGTGTAGGTGTCGGCCTTCTCGGGCTTCAGATTGACGTTACCACCCGCCGTGGTGTTGATCTGCGCGGCCGGGTTGGCAAGGATGTGTCCGTACTGAGCCGGAGTCACGCCGGTGTTTATGCACTGCGCGAGAGTAAACACTGGGACTGCGCCCCAGCACAGGTCCGCCGTGCCGCCCGCACCGACCACCGAGGGCGAGTACAGATCGCCGATGCTCGGTGCGCGGACCGCGCGGTTGAAGCTGCCGCGGAGCTTGAGGTCCTGAATGGGCGCCCACTCCAGACCCAGCTTGAAGGTATCGGTGCTGAAGCCCGAGGTGTACTTCGAATAGCGGTAGCCGCCTTCAAAGCCCAGGTGGTAGACGCCCGGGAGGTTGTCGGCGATCGGAATACGAGTTTCCATGTAGTACTCGTTGACGTGGAACGTTGCCATCGATGGCCGTGGCCGCGCCGTTGCCGCCCGAAGCGAAACCGTGCGAGAAGATGTAGTCCGGATCGAACTTGTAGCTTTCCTGGCGATACTCGGTACCGAGGTTGACATCGATGCCCGTGGCCGCCGTCGGGAACTTCAGGCCGTACTTGCCCAGATCGCCCGTGACCGAACCGTCGACGATGTATTCCGTCGCCGTCACGTCGTAGGTCGACTGCACGGTCAAATAGGCCAGCTGGGCCGGCGTGACGCCGCCCGCGCTCCATATGTTCCAGGGTACGCAGGCCGGATCGTATCCTGCCAGCGGCGCGGCGCAGACTGCCGCGCCCGACTGGAACGCCGGCGACGCCACCGGTCGCCGGATTCGGCACGGCGTCCAGGGAATTGTTGATCTGCTGCTGGCCCAGGTACCCGCCCTGGTTATCGTGCAGGGCGCTGATGCCGTACTGCCCGTAGACGTCGTACGTCCACGCGTCGCCCCAGCCGCCCTTCATGCCGATGACCTGGCGGATTGAATCCGAGGAATAGTTGTCGATACGCGGGCCGCTTTCCACGCTGCGGCGTGCGGCGTACAGCGTGATCCGGTCGCCCGTGGTCGCGCCGCCGAAGGCCGCCTGGTTGCCCGCGATATTGGCCGGCGTGCAGAAGGCCGCCAGTTCAGCAGCGGTAAAGAGCGGATTGGAGCAGCTGACCGAGGATATGCCGAATGCGAACAAGCCGCTCGAGCCGTATTGGGCGGTCGAGGTATTGCGCGCGTACATCGTCTCGGAATACACGTTGATGTTTTCGTTGACGTCGTAGTTGGCGAACGCACCGGCCGTGTAGCGGATCGCCTGGCGCTGCGCGTAGCTGGCCGCACCGTAGTTGTAGCTGTCGGCCGACGGTGTATTGGCGGAACTGGTTGGTCTTCGGATCCACCGTGGCATCGATGCTCGATGAGAAGCCCGGGGCCGTGGCACCGAAATCAAGGAAACGCCCACCGGCGCTGGAGCTTGAACCACCGCAGGTGACCGGCGCCCAGAGTTTGCCCGGGGCCGGCGCGGCGCCGGCGGAATTGAGTGTGCAACCGGCGTAGTCGAGCTGGCTGCCGACGACCGGTGAGGTGTTCAGGTAGGTCGCGTAGACGGTCGCGTTGCCCTTGCCGTCGGCGAAGTTCGAACCGGCCATGAACGACCAGTCGCGGTTCTGTCCGCCGGTAAAGCTGCCCGGTACCGGGATGCCTTTGGCACGCAGTGCGCCCTGCGCGAAGTCATTGTTCTGCTCGTACATGTTTTGACCGTAGTCAAAATCAACCCGTACGCCCTCGAAGTGGGTGTTCATGATGAAGTTCACGACACCCGCGACGGCATCGGCGCCGTACGTGGACGAGGCACCACCGGTCAGCACGTCAACGCGCTCGACCATGGCCGCCGGGATCTGGTTGATGTCGGGGCTCGAGGCATTGATGATGCCGCCGCCGGGCTGCATGCGCCGCCCGTTGATCAGCACCAGCGTGCGGTAGGAACCCAGGCCGCGCAAGCTGACCGAGGCGGTACCGTCGGCGCTGATGGACTGGCCCGAGCCCTGCTCGGCGATAACCTGCGGCAGGTTATTCAACAAATCTTCGGTGCGTACCAGACCGGACTTCGCGATGTCGTCGGAGGTGATCGAGGCCACCGGCGCAATCGACACGGAATTGGGCGACTGCTGAATGCGCGTGCCCGTGACGATGACTTCCTCGAGGTCCTTGCTCGGCGGGCTGGTTACCGCTGCGGACTGCGCAAGTGCCGCAGTGCTCGCCGCTGCGGCTGCGCCTGCAATGGCAAGGCGAACTGCATGACGCACGTTCAGACTTAAATTGAACATTCGTTGAACTCCCTAAGTTCTAGATACCCAATTCGGTAGACCAAGGCGCCGCGATTTCCTCCCACAGG
Source organism: uncultured Gammaproteobacteria bacterium (assembly GCA_963795685.1). Lineage (GTDB taxonomy): Bacteria > Pseudomonadota > Gammaproteobacteria > Steroidobacterales > Steroidobacteraceae > FEN-1191. The sequence goes on along the minus strand of CAWCJE010000012.1, from coordinate 237,983 downwards.
AAATCACAGTGATTCCGCCTCACCCTCTTAGCTATGGCGGAAATACTACTACGACAAAATGACAAGCGCAAAGGATAGAACGGCCGTGCGCCGGTATTCGGAGCCCAATCAGGGCTCAATGTCACCGCCTCTATGTGACAGCGCCAAGTTGTATCAATTTCGCCACAAGGGCGCAGGGACCCCTCCGGGGGCCCCATAACCTAAAAGAACCAGCAATTTGTGGCCACCGTGATGCGCAAATCCCGGCCGTAGAAGGGGGTCACCTCGTGAAAGAGGTAGGACGGAAAGACAATCAGCTGACCCTCGGTCAGTTTCAGCTCGATGGGGCGCAGCGCATAACCGGCCTTCAGATGGGCATTGGCCGGGTCGCGGAACGCGTTCGCCCCGGGCCTGGGATCAAAGAACTTGAGCACACCGCTTTCAGGCTGATTCGGCACCGCTTCCCCGGCACGCACGCAATACACCGCGGACCAGGACGCCATCGGATGGTTGTGGGAAATGAACGAGCCTGCATACCGGGTGATGTGGAACCAGGTGTGGTTGTGCATCGTCAGGCGCGCCAGGTCCTGGGGCCCCAGCGTGGTGGCCGCCATGATTGTGCGGGCCACCGCATCCAGCACGATCTGCCGCAATTCGCGCACGCACGGCTCGGTCCAGTGGAACAGGTTAAAGCGGCTCTCGAACACTTCCTGCTGCGGGATGTGGCTGGGGGTCGGGTTTCGGTGGGCATCGTCCTCGCGGGCCAGAAACAGTTTTTCCAGCTCCGAGTTGAGCGGCTCGCACGGCGCGAGCAGCACTTCCGCAAACGGGACCGCGAACTGCGAGGTCAGCCTGACGGAAGGGGCTACCACCACGGCACTCCGGTTTGGCCTGGCGCCACGAACCGCACCAGGGCGGTCATCAGCACCAGCTCCCCGCTGCTCTCGAAGCAGAGTGATCTCGTGCGTCAGGGAGGCGGGAAACACCACGACATGGCCGGCCTGGGGCCGCCAGGTGTTGTGACCGGGGCGGTACGGGACCTGGAGCGAGCTGTTGGTCGCATCGGCAAACATCGTGGTGCGAAAGGATTCGAGCAATCGAACCACGCCGCTGTCATGGCGCGACATTCACGGCGCGGCGGTGCGGCCACGCAGTAAATAGCGCACCAGGCGGCGTTCGGATAATTCTGGGAAGGCACGCAGCCATCGGAGCGCACGATCGTGTACCAGGCCCGGGCCTGCACCCGCAACCCAGCGAACTGTTCGTCGCTAAAATCGTTGATGGAGCGCGTCACGCCCAGCACGGCCTCCACGATGCCGCCGGTGAGTTTGCGAACCGGCTCCTCGGTCCAATCCAGAAGATCATCGCGGCTGCGGATAGGTGAACACCTGCTGATTGGCGGGATCGGCGCGCGCGGGAGTGGCGCGTTCGGCGAGCAGTGCTGGCCGCGGCGGGATTGAGTGCTCCGGCGCCCGGCACTTCTGCGATGCCCAGGGGTGTGGCAAAGATCGGCATGACCTGCGGCTGCAGTACTTCCATTTTCAATTCATGCCTTATCTAAACGCGGCGGCAATCCGGCGAGGAATGAGCGCAACGGGCCCAGCGCTTTCTCGTAGTGACGCGAGCGGCCCGAGGAACTCTGATAGAGCGGCTCGCGCACCTGCCATACGCTCGCGGTCTTGACCGAACCCTCGGTGCGCGCGGCCTCGAGAAACTTGGGATCCCAGCCCCAGTCCAAGCGCCTCAAACACCCTCGGACCCACGCTGTCCGGCTCGCGAACGAACTGATCATAATTCAGCTCGATGATATCGGCCCCATAGAGCGCGCGCCAATGAGCCATGAGCCGGCGGTACTCGCGATAGTAATGGCCTATGTTCATCAGGTCAGTCGCGTAGGTGATGCCAAGGTCCAGGTGCAGGAAATAAATGGCCAGGCAGTTATCGAGCGGATCGCGTGTCGTGTGCACGATCTTGGCCTCCGGGAATAATGACTTGATCAACCCGATGTACAGGAAGTTATCAGGTCGCTTGTCAGTCACCTGCGCAGCGCCCGGAAAGCGCGTCGCGATGGCCTCGCGGTAACCCCTGGCCAGGGGCTCGAGTTCAGCGCTCGTTTTTGACGCCAGAGATTCAGGAAAGGGAACCAGATCGTTCTCGACCATGGTGCGGCAATAACTCGAGCTCTCCTCCAGCGAGCACGCCGGGATGTTGGGCCAGGAGTTGCTCGGCGAGCGTCGAGCCCGAGCGAAACATGCCGCAGACAAAAATCGGCGTGGGCCCCGCGGTCGGTATCGATGCGGGCTGCACGGATGCAGCCGCCACCGACATTGATCAGCCGATCGATCAACTGTTCCTGCGCGCGCCGATCGTAATGGAGCCCCACCGCCGCGGCACTGGCGCGCTACCGAGAGATTCGCGGCCACATAGGCCCCAAAGGCACCGTCATAGGAACCGGCGGCATCGAGCGCGCGCCCGAGCGCAAAACAAAGCAAACGCCTGATCCGCGCGGTTCAGCTCGGGGCGTCTGAGTTGCGCCTGAAGCTGCCCGATCAATTGAGCGTCACAGCCGGCGGGCGGTTGCATGTTCGCGTAGCGCGCCAACGCCAGGGTGCATTGCGGATCGAGCTCCAATACGCGTTTGTAAAGGTCCATGGCCTCGGCCACGTCGGCCGCGGTCTTCCTGGAGGTTGGCCAGAGTTGAGGAGCGCCGGAACAAAGCCGGGCTGCATAGTCAGCGCGATGCGTAACTCACGTTCGGCTTCAGCGTCACGCCGCAAATAGTCGGCGTATATGACTCCTCGATTGAGGTGCACCTCTTCGGGGTGGGCAATCCCGAGGTTCAGCGCTTTCTGGTAGCAGACGAGCGCCTCCTCGGGCCGATTCGCCTGGCGGAAGAGCAATCCCAGGTTGAACCAGGAATTGGCATGTTCGGGGTAGTCCAGAAGGGCACGCTGGTAAGCGGCGATGGCCTCGGCAACCTTATCCAGACGCTGCAGTCGGTGGGCTTCACTGAAAATTGCTTCGGGATTGTCTTTCACGCGCACCTCGGAGCGAGAGAAGAATAGCGCATGATCTGCGGCCCGTGGCCAGGCGCAAGCGCGTAATTCCAATGACACCGCGACGGCGAGGGCGTTAACGGCGCGCCCAATAGGGGCGCGAGGCAGGACATCACTGGCCGCGCATGCTGCCGGCAGGTGTGTAGGGCTCCTTTGAAGGGGCGCCTACCAGGAATGCGCGTTGCAGCGCTTCGACGCTGTCCTTATTTCCTTCGGCGCGCTTCACCGTGGCCATCACCTGGTCCTCGGTCAGACAGGTCGTTGTCTGAAAGCTCGTGCCCACCTTGGTCTCGCTCTTACAGTAGACCGTCTTGCCATCGTGTTGCCGTGACTTATAGCCGAGCGAGTGCGCCGCCTTTGCGATTGCCGCCGAATCGACCGTGGGCGCAGCCGCTGGCGCGGACGGAGGCGGAATGACCGCCGCGGCCGTCGAAGTCACCGCCGCAGGCTCCGCTGCGAGGCAGGCCAGCGAGAGCGCGAGCATTGCAAGTGCAATTGCGGAAGTGTTGATTTTCATAAAATTCCGAGCGACGCCATACCCAGTGCATGGCATACGCACGGCACAGGGCTGCGCGATCTGCCGGTTACGGTTGAAACTCGGGTTGCCCTAGAGCAGTGAATCCGTCCTTACAATGTACCGCGTACCGCTTATTGCTTGCCGTCTTGATACAGCTCGGTGCGTTGAATCCTCGCGAGGCTATCCTGGTTCTGAGCGCTCCGTTGTATGACGGCCGTCATTTCCTCTTCCGAAAAGCACGACATGTGCTGAAGCCGCGTGCCTAACGCCGCTTCGGGCTTGCAGTACACGAGCTTGCCATTGCGGTTCCTGGGCATATAACCGAGAGCATGCGCCCCCTTGGCGGTTGCGGCCGGATCATTCCCGGGCGCCGCCGGCGCGCTTGACGGTGCGGTCACCGCCGCCGGAGCGGTGGAGGCCGCCGTGGTGGCCGCCGCGGGGACAGACGAGACCGCCGGCGCTGGCGAAGATGCTTTGGGCGGCTCGGGTGCCGAAGGAGCCACCGGTGGGTCGGAGGCGAGACTCGCGGCCGATGCCACAAAGAGTGCCACTGAAATCGCGAGTGTCCTGAACTTTCATTGAATGCTCCGCGCGGCGTTGAATTTGGCTGATTGTAAACGCAAGGTCACCCAGACGCACTCCCTTACCGGGCGGGTTGAAATCCGCAACATAAGTCGCGTGTATCAGGCGCCGTCTGCAAGGTGGGGGTCGCTTAGTCCAGTTCACAGTTAATACTCGGTTCTCCGCCGTTGTAAAGGTGGGGTTATCCCTGCCCCGCCAGGTCGAGTTCTGTCGCATTGGGAGCACCGCGGCCTTAGCTGCGATTGGGCAGGATCACGCGCGAGAGCCCTAAGAATGCGAGGCGGGCGTGACCGCCAAAGCGCAGCTGCTCAGTGACAGCCGCCCTCGTCCTTGCCACAGCCACACGATCCGGGACCCGCCGCCTTTGCGCCCGCGCCGCTTTTTTTACGCCGCCAGCTCCGGGGCCCGAGCATGCGCGCCGCATACACGGCCGCGCCGATCACCAGAAGAGCCGCGATGATTTGCTGCCACATCGGATTCACGCCGCTCCGCTCATGGCCGTGGCGATCCGGTAGGTGGCGAAGGAAGCCACCCAGGCCATCGCGAACAGATAGCCGGCCATGATCAGAGGGTAGCGCCAGGAGTTGGTCTCGCGGCGCGCGGTCACGAGCGTCGACATGCATTGGGGCGCAAACACGTACCAGGCCAGCAGGGAAAGCGCCGTGGCCAGGCTCCAGCTCGAGGCGAGCATCGGTCGCAGGGCCTGATCCACATTGGCGGTGCTGCCCGAGAGCGCATAGACCGTGCCGAGCGCGCCGACCGCCACTTCACGAGCGGCCAGGCCCGGCACCAGCGCCACGCAGATCTGCCAGTTAAAGCCGAGCGGCGCGAATATCGTGTGCAGACCTCGGCCCATCATTCCGGCGAAGCTGTATTGGATGGCGGGTCCCGTGGCGCCGGCCGGCGGCCCCGGAAAGCTCGCCAGGAACCACAGCACGATCATCAGCGAGAGGATGATGGTGCCCACGCGCGTCAGAAAAATCATCGTGCGCTCGTAGAGCCCGAGCGCCAGGTTGCGAAGGTTGGGCCAGTGGTACTCCGGCAGCTCGAGCATCAGGGGCTGATAACCGGAACGGAGCGTGACGCGCTTCATGACGTAGGCGACCAGCAGAGCCCCGAGCACCCCGAGCACGTACAGGCCGAACAGCACCAGCCCACGCAGCGAGAACCAGCCAATCGAGCGCTCGGTGATGAACGCGCTGATGATCAGGGCGTAGACCGGGAGCCGCGCCGAACAGGTCATGATGGGCGCCAGCAGGATCGTGGCGATGCGATCGCGCACGTTGGGAATCGTGCGCGTGGCCATGATGCCGGGTATCGCGCAGGCGTAAGAGGAAAGCAGCGGGATGAAGGAGCGACCCGAAAGGCCCACGCTTCCCATCAGCCGATCAAGGAGGAACGCGGCGCGCGGCAGGTAGCCGCTGTCCTCGAGCAGCAGTATGAAGAAAAACAAGATCAGGATCTGCGGCAGGTACACCACCACGGCCCCGGCGCCCTTGATCACGCCATCGACCAGGAGGCTTTGCAGCGCGCCCGGGGGCATCGCCTGGGTCACGGCGTTGCCGAGCGCGCTCACGCCGGAATTGATCCAGGCCATGGGCAGGGCGGCCCAGGTAAAGACCGCCTGGAATATCGCAAACAACAATGCGGCCAGCAGGAGCGGCCCGCCCACAGGATGCATCACCACCGCATCGATTCTTGTCAGCGCCCGGGTGCGCAGAGGCTCCACGTAACGCCGACGAGCGCAATATGCGCCGCGCTTCGCGTTGCGTGGCCTCGATTTGCGCCGAGTTCTGCGCCAGCAACTGGACCGGCGCCGGCGCCGGCGGGGCAAAGCCCAGATCGCCCGCGTCCACGCGTTGCGTGGCGGTTCGTTGCACATCGAGTGACGCGCACAGCGCATCGATCCCGGACACCAGCTCGCGCGCTCCGGAGGACTGCACGGCCACGGTTTCCACCACGGGCACGCCGAGCTCCGATTCGAGACGCGCGCGGTCGAGCTTGTAGCCGCGCTGCTTGGCCAGATCACTCATATTGAGCGCCACGATCATGGGCCGTCCGATCAGCTTCAGTTCGAGCACCAAGCGGAGCGACAAGCGCAGGTTGGTCGCGGCCACGACGCACACGATCAGGTCCGGGGCGGGCTCCCCGCGAAGCTTGCCGGTGATCGCATCACGCGTGATCGCCTCATCCAGGGTCACCGGCAAAAGGCTGTAGGTCCCGGGAAGATCGATGAGCTGGTACTGACGGGTCCCGTCCGCGCTGCTAAAAATCCCTTCCTTGCGCTCGATGGTGACGCCCGGATAGTTCGCGACCTTCTGGCGAGTGCCGGTCAGACGATTGAAGAGCGCCGTCTTGCCGCAGTTGGGCACGCCAACCAGCGCCAAGCGGAATTTCTCCGCAGCTTCGTGCCCGCTCATGAAGATTCCCTCTGGACCAGGACGGCCTGCGCTTCGCGCAATCGCAACGCGAATACCGTCGAGCCCACGCGCACCGCCATCGGATCCCCGCCCGGCCACACCGTGGCGATGATCTGCACGCGTTCGCCCGGCACGAAACCGATCTCCACCAGTCGACGCCCGATGGATGCGCCCGCCTGATCACCGACCACCCCGGAGTCAATTTCGAGCACCTGCTGGACCACACCCCGATCGCCTTTGCGCAGGGTGGCCAGCGCCACGGTCGGTGCGCTTGCGGATTGTTCGCCGGAGAAGGCCATAGGGACCGGGGACCAAATGTTAATGAGAATGACTCTCATCTAGAGCATAGCCCATCGGCCCGTCCAGCGCTACCTTCGAAAACAGCCTCTAAGTGACGGTTTTGCCGAGCGAAATCCGGGTTCAGAGTCCGTTCAGGCATCGGGGCTTAGGCTGGGGGCGAACTTAGGAATCCGCCGTCCCGTAAGGAGGCTCTATGAACATCGGTCCTCGCACCCTTTTCCCGGCCATCGCCCTCGCCGCCAGCCTGTGCTGGCAGGCTTCCGGCCTTCGCCGATCCGCCCGCCTCGGGACGCCAAAATCCTGCGCACGGGCAAAACCAGGACCGGCGTGAGGACCAGAATCATGGCGGCGGGCGCGACAATGGGCGCCCCAACGCTCAGCCGCCGCACTATCCTCCCCAACCTGTCCCACCCCAGCATGCGGGCCCGCCGCCGCGCTACCCTCCGCAACCTGTTCCTCCCCAGCACGCGGGCCAGCCGCCTTACTACAGCTATAACGGGAATCACCCCGACCAGCGCTATCCGCGTTATCCGGTCTATCCGGTGCGGCCGATCTACCCCGGCCATCCCGGGTACCCGGTCTATCCGGTGCGTCCGGTCTATCCGTATCCGGTGTACCCGGTCTACCCGCGATTTCCGGCCTACTACGTCTATCGCGGCTACCCGCGTTACTACCCGCGCTACTACGGGTACTACGGCGGGAACGTCTATCACGGCTACTACGGGGATCCCTGGCGCAATGACTACGGCGTCGTGAGCGCCGGGCGCTGCAACACCGATGCGGTGCTGGGCGTGGCGGGCGCGGTGACCGGCGCGATCATCGGCAACAGCGCATCGGCGCCCCAGAATCGCGGCATCGCCACCGTGTTTGGCGCGATCGCCGGCGGCATCATCGGCACGGCCGTGGGCACCTCCATCGATGAAGGTGATCGGGCCTGCTTCGGCCAGACGCTCGAGCTCGCTCCGATCGGACGGCCCGTGGTGTGGACCAATCCGAACAGCCATGTTGACTGGCAGGTGGTCCCGGTGCGGGATGTGTCCGCCGATTGCCGCGAGTTTGACGTGCGGCGCACTTACGACGGACGCTACGGAAGCGATCGCGTGACCGCGTGCCGGCAGGGGCCTGGCGAATGGGCGTTCCAGTCGTGAAGCGCGGCGCGCCCCGGGAGTTCTATGCCGCGGGCGGCTCCCCGATCTGGACTCGCACGAAGCCGGCCGGAAGGATCTCGCGCGCCAAGAGCGAGGCCACATCCTCGGCGCTCCCCTCCACAGCCGCGGCGGCTTCCAGCGCCGCGGCTCCGTCGGAGCCGGCCAGCGCCGCATCGATAAAGCGCGCCGAAGCCGCGCTCACGGCGCGCACGTTCACGCCCGCATCGCTCCGCCACAGAACGTGAGGGTGCACGGCGGGTTCAAGGTTGATATGGCGCAGCGTGTCGAGGTCTTCGGACAGTATCGCCGAGCGCAGCTGATCGACGGCAAAGCGCGCCACGAGCGTTCGCATCGGTGATGCCAACTGCAATTGCACGCCGCCCTCGAGCCGCAAGCACGGTCCGCGGCTGGCATCGCCACGCAGGCGCCCGAGCGCGGCGACCTGCCAGTCCAGTTTCGCAAGTTCGCTGAGGTACGGCAGGCCCTCCGTGCCCGGGAAGCCATCGATGTGGGCCGCAAAACCCTCGCCGTACAGATCCAGCTGCGGCGCGCTTGGCGGGCTTAAGCGCGCGTAGTCGATGGCCATTCGATCGAAGAATTCCTCGCCCACCAGGCGCTCGACCGCCACGTAACTCAGGCGCAGCGCATTGCCGATGGCCGCGAGCACGGTATTGCGATGCACGCGCAGTCCCACCGCACCGGGATGCGGGCCGGCGAACCATTCGGGGGGCAGTTGTTGGTCTTTCGCATCCCCCGCGAGCAGCGCGGCACTCATGCGGGACTGGAGCGCGCTTAAGGGCGTTTCATCCGGCGCGTGCATAGGATTTTTGCTCTCGCTCATCCAAGCGTGCCTGGGCCAGTGCGGCCTCGGACAGCAAGACAGGGAGCGCGGGCAATCGCGTGTCCCATTCGATGAGGGTCGGGCGGGGCCCGAACTGCGCGAGCACCTGCTCGTACATGGACCAGACCGCATCGCAGACATGATCGCCGTGATCATCGACCCGCAATTGCTCCTCGCCGCGCGACACGAGCGCGTGACCTGCCAGGTGAATCTCGCGCACACTCGAGGGATCCAGCGCGCGGCACCATCCGGCGAGCACCTGGCCGGCCTCCAGGCGCTGGTTGGAGGCGCTGACGAAGACATTGTTCACATCGAACAGCACGCCACAGCCGGTGCCTCGGGCCACGGCGGCGAGAAATTCCGCCTCCGGGATCGCCGAGGCCGCGAACTGCAGATAGGTGGAGGGATTTTCCACCAGTATTTTCCGGCCCAGCACTTCCTGGACCTGCTCGACGTTGCGGCACACGACCCGCAGCGCCTCCTCGGTATACGGCAACGGCAAAAGATCAGGCAGAAACTGTCCGCCGCTCATGCTCCAGGAAAGATGATCCGACACCAGAGCGGGCTTAAGCCTGTGCACCAGGCGGCGCAGGCGCTGAAGGTGCGATCGGTCCACCCCTTCGACCGAGCCTAAGGACAGGCCGATCGCATGGAGCGAGAGCGGATAGCTCGCGCGGACCTCTTCGAGCTCGGCCAGGGCCGGCTCATCGGCCATGTAATTCTCGGGATGGACCTCGAGCCAGGCCACGCGCGGGCGCGAGGCCAGGAGCTGTGACTGGTGCGGCAGGCGCAACCCGATCCCGGCTTGCGCCGGGATCGGGTCAATCGCGAGACCCTCGTCCATTACATCTTGGTGGTGCTGCCGCCCGCGAGCTTCGCGCACACGCCGGTCGGGATCGAAACCCACGAGGACTTATCCGCGTCCTTGGTGGCCTGGCCGGCGCAGGAGTGGCCCGCGGCCGCGCAGTCGTTCTTGCCCGCTTTCGCGACGCCGTAGCAATGCTCCATCCCGGGCTTGTCCGCGCCCATCTTGGCGTCGGCCGAAACGGCGAGCGAGCTGGCGGCGACCATGGCGGCGGCGCCGAACATCGTGGAAAGGGCAATTTTCTTGAGTGAGTTCGCTGACATGAGTCTTACTCCAATGGTTATCGGGTTGATGGACGGTACACCGGGGCGTGGGTCGATCTAGATTTTCCGAGCTCCGCGGTCACCCCTTAATCGTTGCGCCCCGCAAAAGGTTACAACATCATCGGCACCATGGTCTCCGAATCTCAGTCGCAGCAGCAGGAGGCGTCCTGGGCACGGCTCATGCGTGCGGCACAGGGGGGCGATTCGCTCTGCTACGAGCAACTCCTGCGCTCGGTGACACCTTTTATTAGGAGCCTGACGCGTCGCTATTGCCGGGATCCGTCCCTCGCCGAGGATGTGGTGCAGGACGTGCTGCTCACCGTTCATCGCATTCGCCACACCTGGGACCCTCATCGGCCGTTCAGCCCGTGGCTGGCGGCGATCACGGCCCGCCGGGGCATCGACCGGATCCGGCGTGATTCGCGTATTGCGCGTTTCGAGGTGAGCGATGAGGCGGCGTATGAAACCTTTGCCGCTCCCGCAACGAACCAGGAATCAGGAGCGCTGCGCGCCGCCGAGACGATCGAGCCGCTGTTGGCCGCACTCCCGGAGCGCCAGCGGCTGGCCCTGGAGGCGGTCAAGATCCGGGGCCTGTCGGTGGCCGAGGCCGCCAGCGAGTCCGGACAGTCGGTCGGGGCGCTGAAGGTCAACGTGCACCGGGCGGTCAAGGCATTGCGGCGGATCATCGCCGCGAGCGATTCCAGGGACGAGCATTGAACAAACGATCATGACCGAACGCGCCACCGAAAAGCTCATCGAAGGCCTAAGCCAGGGGCTTGCGCCCGTACGCCCGCTGCGCCCCCCGGCGGTGCGCTCGCTGCTGTGGCTCGCCGCGGCCATGGTGTGCGTGGGCGCGGTGCTGCTCCGCTTTGCCAATGTGGATCTGTTTATGGCGCGCCGCTCCGATCCTCGCCTGGCCCTGGAGAGCGCAGCGGCCCTGCTGACCGGAATCACCGCCGTCATTTCCGCGTTCTATCTGAGCCTGCCCGATCGCAGCAGCTTGTGGCGCTACGCGCCGCTCCCGCCGTTGGCGCTGTGGATTGCCACCAGCAGCCTGGGGTGCCTGCAATACGGGTTCGGATGGGGTCCGCCCGGCGATCGTCTCGGGGAAAGCCTGCATTGCTTCAGATTCATCATCGCAGTGAGCGTGCCGCTGGCGATACTGCTGTATGTCGTGCTGCGCCGTGCCCGGCCCTTGGAGCCGCTCCCGGTGGCACTGAGTGCGGCCTTGGGCGTCGCCGCGCTGGCCGCCTTCGTGCTCGAATTTTTCCATCCCTTCGACTCGACCGTCATCGATCTGACCCTGCACGGGGCGGCCGTGCTGGTGGTCCTGGCGTTGGCGGGATTTTCCAGGCGAGTGCTCGCCTAAGGATCCTCGCGTGTTAGCGCGTTAGCGCGGCAGCTCGGCGCTCACCGCGCCGATGATCGGCCCGGGTCCGGGTTGCTGCACCAGTACGGCGACGCGGGCCGCATCCGCCGGCAATGTGTCGAGCCGCACGCGCCACTTGGCGGCCTCGCCGTGCCAAAAGCCCAGCGTCGTGAACGAACGCACGATGTTGAATTCGTGCAGCGAACGTCCGGCGTTCTCACCCTGCCCGATCGCCGTCACGGCGGAGGGCGCATAGCCGATCAGCACCACCTCGCTGACCTTTTCCGCGCTCGCGGCCTCGACACTGACCACCAGCTCTTCCTGCTGGACGAACACGTGCACCGGCACGCCGTTCCGCGGAGTCTTGAGGCGGTGCAGCAGGTCCTGGCGATCCACCCCGAGCACATCGGTGCTTCCGTCGATCACGATGTCGGGGGTGTAGACCCAGTCCTGCCCGAAGTGGCGCACGTAATTGAGCTGCCGTTCTTTGGCCACGGGGAGCGAGAAGGGATCGCGCCATCCCAGCCGGTCCCAGTAGTCCACGTGGAAGGCAAGGGCCAGCACGTCGGCACGCCCGGAAATCTCCCCGAGCAGTGCATCCGCCGGAGGACAGGAGCTGCATCCTTGCGAGGTATAGAGCTCAACGACCGTGGGACGAACGACGCCCGCCACCGCAGCGCTCGCAATCAGCAGCCATACCGTGCCGTAACGGGCCAGGACTTGAGCTCCGATCATGCGCAGGGGGCCTCTACCTTCATGCCGGGATCGCGCGCCTCTTTGGGCAACGCGCTTGAACGCTGGACCGCTTATGCGCACTCACGTGCGCGCATCGGCAAGCCTCTGCAGCGTAACATACGCTCCTAGCACGCACGGGAGAGGAAGGCTTGCCGGAAGTTAATTACGCAGATGTGGTGGCGGCGGCGGCGGCCATTTCGGGAGTGGCGACGCGCACCCCGGTGCTCACTTCCCGCTACGTGGATGAGAGCGTCGGGGCCCGCGTATTCTTCAAGTGCGAAAACTTTCAGCGCGTGGGCGCGTTCAAGTTCCGCGGCGCCTACAACGCACTGAGCCGCTTTAGCGAGGAGCAGAGGCGCCGCGGCGTGGTCGCGTTTTCATCGGGCAATCACGCGCAGGCGGTGGCGCTGGCGGCGCGCCTGCTGGGGATGCCGGCCACGATCGTGATGCCCATCGATGCTCCTTCAGCCAAGCTCGCCGCCACGCGCGCTTACGGAGCCGAGGTCATAACTTACGAGCGCATCAATGAAGATCGCGAGGCGATCGCATCGCGCCTGATCGCCGAGCGCGGGGGTACGTTGATTCCCCCGTACGACCATGTCCATGTGATCGCCGGGCAGGGAACCGCGGCCAAGGAACTGATCGAGGAGGTCGGGGACCTCGACTATCTGTTTGTCTGCGTCGGCGGGGGTGGCCTGATCAGCGGTTGCGCGCTGGCCGCATCGGAGCTCTCCCCGGGCTGCAAGATCATCGGCGTCGAACCCGAAGCTGGCAACGATGCGCAGCAATCGCTCCGCACCGGGAAGATCGTGCGCATTGCGGTGCCCCACACCATTGCCGATGGCGCGCAGACACCCGCGCTTGGGAAGCTCACGTTCCCCATCATGCAGCGGCTGGTTTCCGACATGGTCACGGTCACTGACGAGCAGCTGCGCGCACAGATGCGGCTGTTTGCGATGCGCATGAAGATCATCGTGGAGCCGACCGGGTGCCTGGCCGCGGCAGCAGTGCTGAACCGGATTGTTGCGATTACCGGCAAGCGCGTCGGTGTGCTGGTGAGCGGCGGCAACGCCGATCCCGCACTGCTCTGTGAGAGCCTGGCGAGCGAGCCGGCCGCGCGCTGAGACGCGCCGCTGGCCGCCTAGCTCAACAGCGGATCGTCTTTCGGGAGCTGGTGCGCGTACCAGGTCGCCAGCCGATGACGGATGGTCTTCTCGGCCACCTGGTCCTCGGGCATCGGCTGGATTTTCTTGTCGTGCACCAGCAGCCGATAGACATACAACGCCTTCTGGCTCGCCGAGTCGGTGGGCTCGAAGATCACCGCGCCACGCTGCTCGGCATAGGCGATGCCGGCCTGCAAAGCGGCCTTGTACAACTCGCCCTCGTGTTTGAGTTTTTTCATGCCTCGGGTGGGGAGCGGCGGGACTTTCCGCTGGCGTGTCGGACGATGATGTCGCGCATTGAGATCACCTGTGACCGGGCGCATGATGTTCCTCATGAGCCGCGCCTTCGTCAAGGAAACCGATCAGGACACCGATCCGCTCCCGGAGCGGGCCATCAGCGAGCACCCGAACCTGGTGACCGCGCGCGGCCTGGCCCTGCTCGAGGCCCGGGTGCGCGAACTGGAGACCGAGCGCAGCAGCGCCCGGGCGGCCAACGACGCTCCGGCACTGGCGCGTATCGCCCGCGACCTGCGCTATTTTCAATCGCGCCGCGACAGCGCGCGCCCAGTGAGTCCGCCCGCCGACAGCGAGCAGGTACGATTCGGGGTGCGTGCGCGGCTGCGCCTCGAGGACGGCGAGGAGCGCGAGTTCCAGCTGGTGGGAGAAGACGAGGCCGACCCGAAGGCCGGCCTCATCAGTTACGTATCTCCGCTGGCCAAATCCCTGATGGGCAAGGAAGTCGGCGAGCGTTTGCCCTTCGGCGCGCAAAGCGCCGAGATCATTTCACTTAAGAGTTAGATCAGGCCGCCACCGGGATCGTGCGGCCGAGCATCTTCTCGATAGCCCGCAGGCGTTCCCGTTCGTCACGACTGACCAGCGAGACCGCTTCACCCGTGCGCCCGGCTCGTCCGGTACGGCCGATGCGATGCACATAGTCCTCGGGCACGTGGGGCAATTCAAAATTGACCACGTGCGGCAGCTCGGTGATGTCCAGACCGCGTGCCGCGATATCGGTGGCCACCAGCACCTGGATCTTGCCCTGCTTGAAATCATCGAGTGCGCGGGTGCGCGCGGCCTGCGACTTATTGCCGTGGATGGCCGCGCAGCTCAGTCCGTCGCGCTCGAGGCGTTCGGCGAGACGGTTCGCGCCGTGCTTGGTGCGCGTAAACACCAGGCTCTGGCGACCGCCACCGCTGTTGATGATGCGCGAGAGCAGCGGATGCTTTTGCGCCGTATCGACGTGGTAGACGCGGTGATCGATCAGTTCCACCGGCGCATTGCGCGGGGCGATGTCGATGCTCTGCGGATTGCGCAGGATGCTGCGCGACAGGTCGCGGATCTCGGTGGAGAAGGTCGCCGAGAACAACAGATTCTGCCGCTGTGCCGGGAGCGCCGCCAGCAGGCGACGGATCGGCCGGATAAAGCCCATGTCGAGCATGCGATCGGCCTCATCGAGCACCAGCACTTCAATGCGCGAGAGGTCAACCAGCCGCAGCTGCAGATGGTCCAGCAGCCGGCCGGGCGTGGCCACAATGATGTCGACGCCCTCGGCCAGCGCCTTGACCTGGGGCTTGGGGCTGACGCCGCCGAACACCAGCACACCGCGCTGCTGCAGATGAGCGCCGAAGGCCTGGAAGGACTCGGCGACCTGCGCCGCCAACTCGCGCGTCGGCACCAGCACCAGCGCTCGTGGCGCGCGCGGGCCGCGCGGGGTGGGTTGCGCGGAATGCAGACGCTGCAATATCGGCAATGCAAACGCGGCGGTCTTTCCGGTTCCGGTCTGTGCGGCCGCCAGCAGGTCACGCCCCTCGAGCACGATGGGCACGGCGCGCGACTGTATGGGCGTGGGCTCCGTGTAGCCGGCGTCGTGGACAGCGCGCAGCAGTTCGGGAATCAAATTAAACGTATCAAAGGACACTAAATACTCCAAGGATGCCCGGAGCGCCCTGTTGGGGTGCTGTCGGTACGGGCAAAAAAACAAAGTTAAAAAAATCCTGCGCCAGTCAGACGGCATGTGGCCGCCTGGCGAAGTGGGTTTGCAGGAGGGGCAGATTGGTCCCGAACGGGACTCAGTAGAACCTCAGCACGCGGGACCGACGCCCACGTATTCGACAAACTAGGCGCGCACTCTACAGTATTCGCCCTCGCGGCGCGAGTGGCGTTTCACAAAATGCGGATAAAAGCCGCTTTAGGACGGCGGCAGGAACTTCGCGCTGGTCTTGGCGCGGATTTCATCCAGCGTCACACCGGGGGCCATTTCCAGCAACTGAAACGTCGACTGGCGGTTGGCACGACCGAACACCGCAAGATCGGTGATCACCTTATCGACCACGTTCGCTCCGGTCAGCGGCAGCTCGCAACGCGGCTTGAATTTCGCGGCGCCGTCCTTGGCATTGTGCTCCATGACGACAACCACGCGCTTGACGCCGGCCACCAGATCCATGGCACCGCCCATGCCCTTGACCATCTTTCCCGGGAATCATCCAGTTGGCCAGATCACCGTTCTCCCCCACTTCCATGGCCCCGAGGATCGACAGATCAATGTGGCCGCCCCGGATCATGCCGAAGCTGTCGGCCGAGGAAAAATACGAGGAGAAAGGCAGTTCGGTGATGGTCTGCTTGCCGGCGTTGATCAGGTCGGCGTCCTCATCCCCCTCGTACGGAAACGGGCCCATGCCGAGCATGCCGTTCTCGGACTGCAGCACCACGCGCATGCCCGGCGGAATGTAATTGGCGACCAGCGTCGGAATGCCGATGCCCAAGATTGACGTAGTAGCCATCGCGCAGTTCCTGGGCGCCGCGTGCGGCAATTTCATCGCGTGACCAGCCCATCAGCTCGGCTCCGGCGGCACGCGCGCTTGCGCACGGTGCGATTCTCGATGGTCTTCAGGTAGCCGGTGCCCTGGAAGATGCGCTGGACGAATATGCCCGGTGTGTGCACGTGATCGGGCTCGAGCACGCCCGGTTCCACGAGTTCCTCGACCTCGGCGATGGTCACGCGGCCCGCGGTGGCCATCATCGGATTGAAATTGCGCGCGGTCTTGCGATAAACCAGGTTGCCTTCGCTGTCGCCCCGCCAGGCTTTGACGAGCGACAGATCTGCGACCAGGCCGGTCTCAAGCACGAAGGTATCGCCGTTGACGACGCGCTGTTCCTTGTCCTTGGCCACCAGCGTGCCGGCACCCGTGCGGGTGTAGAAGCCCCAGATGCCGGCGCCACCGGCGCGGATGCGCTCCGAGAGCGTACCCTGCGGGTTGAACTCCAGCTCGAGTTCGCCCGCCAGGTACTGGCGTTCGAATTCCTTGTTCTCGCCCACGTAGGAGGAAATCATCTTGCGGATCTGGCGCGTCTTGAGCAGCGCTCCCAAGCCCGTAGTTGTCCACGCCCGCGTTGTTGGACACCACGGTCAGGTTCTTCACTCCCGATTCGCGCAGCGCCTCGATCAGTTTTTCAGGTACGCCGCACAGCCCAAACCCGCCCGACATCACCATGATGCCATCGCGCGCCACGCCCGCCAGCGCGCTGCGCGCGTCGGCAAAAACCTTAGGTCCAGTGGGCAAATTCATCGTCGCGATTATGGCATCAGCGTTGTTGGCAGGCCAGCGTACCGCTGCGGCCCGGAACGCTCCCCGCGTACGACTGAGCACGCGGGCAAAGCCGCGATATCGAGCGAAGCGCACAGCGCGGCCAGAGAAACCAATTCGTGTCCCTGCGAGCGCCAGCCTCGCAGGAGCCGTTCCAGCACCGGCAGGAGCTTCATGCCCTCAAGTTCCGCGTGCAGCGTGAATACCTGCGAAGCGTGCGAGTTGTCGCGCGTGCGTTCCAGCAACGCGGCATGAACGTTTTCATCGCGTGAGCCCGTCGAGCCCGATCAGTTCATCGAGCGTCGGCAAGGTGGTGGGCAACTGCGGCACGCGTCCACGTCGACCCGAGATCATCGGCATGAACGGCGCCTCGCCGCGCGTGTCGGAAGCGTAGGAAAATCCGAGCTGTTCCTCCAGAGCGAGGGCGGCCTCGTTCATCTGCCATCCTGCCGCGCCGTGCACGCGCGGGGCCGTGGCGAACACCTCGCTCGAACTTCTCGACCGAACGGCGCATCTGCCCCGCGGCCCAGTCGCCATCGCGACTGAGCAAGTGATCCTGCCAGGCCACGTGATCGTAACAATGGACACCGACCTCGAAGCCGGCATCGCGCACCGCGCGCATCTGCGCGCCGGCACGCCGCGCTATGTCGGGTCCCGGCAGCAGCGTGCCGTACATCAGCGTGCGCAGCCCGTAGTGCTCGAGCACGGAAGTCCGCGAGACCTTGCTTAAGAACCCGGGCCTGAAAACCCGCCGGATCGCCCGGCCGGTATGGTCGGGCCCGAGGCTGAACAAGAACGTGGCGCCGGCGCCGGCGCGCTGCAGGGCGCGCACCAGCGCCGGCACGCCCTCGCGCGTTCCACGCAGGGTATCGACGTCGATTTTAAGTGCGATCAGCACGATGCAGGCGCCAGGACCCTAACCGATCTGCAATCCGGCCGACCAATCCTAGTCGAGCAGGTGCGAGGCGAGCGGCAGTTGCCCGCGGTAGGCTTCGAAAATCTGCTGCAGCGCCTCGCGCATCGTCACGCGCGGCTCCCACCCCAATTCGGCGCGGGTGTTATCGATCTTGGGCACTCGGTTGGCCACGTCCTGGTAACCGCGCCCGTAATATTCACCGGCGGTCGTGTCCACCAGCTTTACCTTGGCGGCATTGCCGCGATACTCCGGGTATTCGGCGGCGAGTTTGAGCAGCTGCTCGGCCAGCTCGCGCACCGAGAAGTTGTTGTCGCGGATTGCCGATATTGAAGATCTTGCGGGTCGCACACCCGTCCTTGTTCTCGATGATCTTCATCAGGGCGTCGATGCCGTCGCTGATACCCGGTAAAGCAGCGCTTCTGACTTCCTCCGTCGACCAGCTTGATCGGCTCGCCGCGGACGATGTGGCC
Organism: uncultured Gammaproteobacteria bacterium; assembly: GCA_963795685.1. GTDB lineage: Bacteria > Pseudomonadota > Gammaproteobacteria > Steroidobacterales > Steroidobacteraceae > FEN-1191. The sequence goes on along the minus strand of CAWCJE010000012.1, from coordinate 219,775 downwards.
GAGGAACTGGGTGATTACCCGTGAGCTGCCCTCCTTCGCCGAGTGCAGGTTGTCGAGCCCCGGCCCGATCCAGTTGAAGGGCCGGAACAGCGTGTAATCGAGCTTCCCTTCCGACCCGTAGGCGTAGATCACGCGATCCATGAGCTGCTTGGAACACGCGTAGATCCAGCGCTGCTTCTCGATCGGGCCGTACACCAGCTCAGAACTCGCCGGGTCGAATTCATCATCGCGGCACATGCCGTAGACCTCGGAGGTCGAGGGAAACAGCACGCGCTTTCGGTAGCGAACGCACTGGCGGACGATCGGCAGATTCGCCTCGAAATCGAGCTCGAACACCCGCAGCGGCTCGCGCACGTAGGTGGCCGGGGTGGCGATCGCCACCAGCGGCAACACCACGTCGCACTTGCGGATGTGGTACTCGATCCACTCCTTATTGATCGTGATGTCGCCCTCGAAGAACTTCATGCGCGGGATTGGACATCAGGGGCTCGACGCGCTCGGCTCCCATGTCCATGCCGAACACTTGCCAGTCGGTGTCCTTGAGGATGCGCGCCGAGAGGTGATGGCCGATAAAGCCGTTCACGCCAAGAATGAGTACTTTGGTAGTCATGTTAGTTGCCCGCTTCCTGCAAGTTCCGCTGCCCGTCCGCAAGTGGCAGTGCCTCGGCACCGAAGCGCGCGCGGAATGCGGCCGCGTCGCGCACCTTGCCGTCAAGTTCAAATTCCAGCAGCCGCAGCGCCCCGTCCGGACAGACCGCCTGCACCTCGTCACCGACCAGCTCGAAGCTCCGGCTCTGCCCGAGCGCGGCTCGGCGAGCGGCAGTGTTCTTAGTATCCGCAGCGCAAGGCCGCCCGCCTGCGCATACGCGCCGGGGTAAGGCGGGGCGACCGCGCGCACCAGATTGTGCACAGCCGCGACCCCGAGCTGCCAGTTTATCGCGCCATCGGCGGGCGTGCGGCGTCCGAAGTAGCTGCCCTGGCCAATATTCTGGGGCCGTAGCACCGCGGTGCCGGCCAGAAGGCCGGGCAGCGCGCGCGCGAGCGTCAATTTCGGCCGCCACGGTGACTTTGCGAAATACCTCGATCGCGGTGTCATCCCCGAGTATCGGCACCGCCTGCGCATCGACGATGCCGCCCGCGTCGGCTCGCCTGGTCATGGCGTGCAGGGTGGCTCCGGTCTCGGTTTCCCCGTGCAGCACCGCCCAGTTGACGGGCGCGCGTCCACGATACTTGGGCAACAGTGAACCGTGCATGTTGTAGGCGCCGCGTGAGGCGGTGGCCAGCAAGCTCTCGTCCAGCATCTGGCGGTAATAGAACGAGAACAGGAAATCCGGCCGCGCCGCGCGCACCCGTTCCACGAACTCGGGAGCGTTGGCATCGGCGGGCATTGACCACTTCGAGCCCGTGCCAGCGCGCGTGCTGCGCGACGCTTTCAAACCAGATCTGCTCATCCTTGGAGTCCGCGTGCGTGACCACCAGTGGCACGACTCACCCCCTGCTGCAGCAGCACACGCAGGCAGCGCACGCCCACGTCGTGGTAGGCAAACACGACCGCGCGGGTCACGGCAATTCTTGCGGTCGCTCGAGCACCGCGCCGACGATGTAGCGCGGCCGTCGGCGCACTTCCTCGTAGATGCGGCCCACGTATTCGCCGAGCAGTCCGAGCCCGAACAGCGTGACGCCGATCAGAAGGAAGGCCACCGCGAAGAGCGTGAACACGCCCTGCTCGGCGGCCTCGGCTCCGCCCACCAAGCGGCGCACCACCAGGGCGATACCGAACAGGATCGATAGCATGGAGACGACGAATCCCATCGCCGAGTACAGTTGCATCGGCACGGTCGAGAAGCCTGTCATCAGATCGAAATTCAGCTTGATGAGCCGGTACACCGAGTACTTTGATTCCCCGGCGCCCCGATCCTCGTGGCGCACGTTGATCTCGGTGGGGCGGCTGGCAAACGTATAGGCAAGTGCCGGCACGAAGGTGTTGTTTTCGGTGCACTGGTTGATGGCATCGACCACGCCGCGCGCATACCCACGGAACATGCAGCCGTGATCGGTAATCCGTATATGCGTGGTTCGCTCGCGGAGCTTATTGATGATCTGCGAAGCCCAGCGGCGCCAGGCGACGTCCTGCCGTTTCTCGCGTATCGTGCCCACGTAATCGTGCCCGGCGTCCAGTTCCGCCACCACCCGCGGAATTTCCTCGGGCGGATTCTGCAGGTCGGCATCGAGCGTGATCAGGTAGCGGCCGCGCGCATGGGCAAAGCCGGCGAGGATCGCGCGGTGCTGGCCGAAGTTCGCCGTGAACAGCACCACGCGCGTGACCTCCGGCCGCCTCTCGAACTGCTCGCGCAACAATGCCACCGAGCGGTCGCGGCTCCCGTCATCGACGAATATGACCTCGTAACTGCGCCCGAGCGCATCGAGGGCCGGATAGAGTCGGGCGAACAGAGCCGGCAGCACCTCCTGCTCGTTGTAGACCGGAATGACCAGCGAAATTTCCGGTGACGGCGCTCATTGACGCGAACTTCCCGACTGCGCTGCGGCGCGGGCGAGTCCGCACTGGCGGCGGCCAGTGCCGGACCGAGCGCTGCGAGCACCCGATCCACGTCACTGTCCTGCATCGCCGGAAACATCGGCAGGCTCACGATGCTGCGCCCGATGCGCTCGGCATTGGGAAAATCCCCGGGACCGTAGCCAAGTTTCCGGAACAGAGTGAACAGATGCATCGCCGGGTAGTGCACACCGACTCCGATACCGGCCGCGCGCATCGCGGCGATAAAGGCATTGCGCTGGACGTTTTCGGGCAGCAGCACCTGAAACATGTGCCAGTTGCACTGCGTAAAGTCTTCGAGCGGCAGCTCGCATCCCAGCGCGCGATCGAAGCGCGCAAAGTAGCGTCGCGCCAGTTCGCGCCGGCGCGCGGTGAATGCATTCAGGTGCGGCAGCTGGCCCAGGCCGATGCAGGCCGCAATGTCGGTGAGATTGTGCTTGCCGCCGGCGAGCGTAACGTCCATCCCGTCCCAGCTGTCGCCACTGCGCTCGACCCCCTGCAGGCGCCACAGCTCGCAGCGCCGCGCCTCGGCCTCATCGTTCAGCACCAGGCAGCCGCCTTCGCGCGGTCGTGATGTTCTTGTTGGCGTGAAAGCTTATCGACACCAGATCCCCGCTGCTGCCGATGGCGCGACCGGCCCAGTTGGCCCCCATGGACTGCGCCGCATCTTCGATGACGCGCAGCCGGTGGGCATGGGCAATCGCATACAGTCGATCGCGATCGACCGGAAGCCCCGCCAGATCGACCGGAAGGATGGCCCGTGTGCGCGGGGTGATGGCCGCTTCAAGGCGCTCGAGATCGATGTTGCGAGTGCTCGCCTCGACAATCAACAAACACCGGGCGCGCTCCGGCGCGCAACACGACATTCGCGGTGGCGACCCAGGACAAGGGCGTGGTGATGACCTCATCGCCCGCCCCTATGCCGGCAAGCGCCAGCGCGATTTCCATGCCGCCGGTCGCGGAACTGAGCGTGCGTACCGGCCGACCGCCCCAGAGTTCGGACAACCGCGCCTCGAATTCGCGCACCTTCGGCCCGCTGGTGATCCAGCCCGAGCGCAGCACCTCGGCGACGGCAGCGATCGTCGCCTCGTCAATCGAAGGCCTCGTGAAGGGCAGAAAATTACTCGCTTGCACGATCGATTCGCCTAGCTGCTGCCCGAGGTGCGCGCCACCAGCCAGACGCCAAGCAGAATGACGCCGATGCCGGCGATGCGCGCGCCACTTAAGTTCTCGCCAAACAGCCACCAGGCCGCGAGCGCATTGACCACGTAACCGACCGACAGCATCGGATAGGCGACGCTGACCTCAACGCGCGCCAGCGCGAGGATCCAGACCACGACGCTCAGGACATAGCAGGCCAGGCCCGCCAGTATTGGCATGCTGCTCAGCAGGCGGGTCGCGATCAGCACGGCGTTGCTGGCGCGAAGTTCCAGGCCAGCCAGCGAGCCGGATCCGGCCTTGAGCAACAACTGCGCGATGGCGTTGAGCAGCACTCCCGTGAGTATCAGAGCCAGCTGCGGACCCTTCATTGCCTGACTACCGCCACCAAGTTAGGCGCAGTGTATATCACGCGCATGGGCAGTCCCATCCGCTGCAGGCGCGCGTAGCTTTCGGGACGTATCACGGCCAATGCGTCGGCGGCGGCGCGCCAGCGGATGGCGAATTGCTCCAGATCGGGGATCCAGCGCTGCGGGTCCTGGTTCAGGCCGAAATCCAGCTCACCGCGATAACCGACCAGGGTGCAGGTGCGGCGCAGATAAAAAGGTATGGACTGCTCATAGGCATCCACGCAGTAAAAAGCCGTGCCCTGGTGCAAATGCGCCGCCGCGGCCGCGACCAGGCCGCGATTGTGTCGTTGCGCCGGCAACCGGTCCGCCGCCAACAACAGAGCACTGACCAGCAATACGCTCCCCACAGCCGCCAACGCGGTGGCCGGCAGCACTCCGCGCCGGTGCGCCAACCACGCCGCAAGGATATTGATCAGGGCCGCGATCAAGAAGCTGATCGCGACGGCCGGCACCACGGATCCTTCGGGGAGCTCCAGTCGTAAGGCCATCACAGGCGATGACCACGACCACAGCGCAGCCAGGCCAAGAGCGGCCCAGAGCGCACTTGCCATCCACAACGCGCGGCGAACTTGCACAGGTTCGGCGAGCGCGAGTGTGCGACCAGCAAGCAAGCTCAGTGCGGGAAACAGCGGCAGGATGTACGGAATGAGCTTGGACTGGGAGAGGCTGAAGAAAATAAAGCTGAACAGTGCCCAGATCGCGAGCATCAGGGAGGCGCCATCACCGGCGACGCTGTCCCGCCAGCTGCGCCGAACGATCGATCCTAAGAGCGGTGTCCATGGCATAAAGCCCACCAACAATACCGGCACGAAGAACCAGTCCGGCTGATAACGCTGGTGCACTCGTGTCAGGAATCGCGCGAACTGCTCGTGAACAAAAAAGAATTGGGCAAAGCCGGGATTGCGTCGCTCGACCAGCACGAGCCAGGGCAACGCGAACAGGGCGAGCGCAAGCAACGTCCACCAGGGGCGTGCACGCCAGATCAGGCTCCAGTCGCGCCGCATGAGCACATAGCACACCGCGGTTGCGCCCGGAATCAGGAGCCCAACCAGCCCCTTGGACAAAAACGCCAGCGCCACACCCACGGCAAGCAGAGCAGCGCCCAGCCGGGTGCCCTCTTCCCTGCGGCCTGGTTGCACCAGCAACAGCAAGCCGGCGAGCGCCAGCTCGAGTGTCGCGGTCAATCCCATGTCCAGCGTCGAGATCCTGGCCAGCCCCAGGTAGAGCAGTGTCGCGCCCTGCACCAGCGCCGACAGCGCGCCGGTCAGCGCTCCGTAGAGACGAGTGCCGATCCAGGCCGTGAGCAGCACAGCAAGAAAGCCGCTCAATGCCACCCACAATCGCGCGCTCCATTCGTGCTCGCCGAATGCTTCGTAGCTCAGGGCGGTGGCCCAATATTGAAGGGGCGGCTTCTCGAAGTACCTCAGGTCATTGAGCCTTGGCGTTACCCAGTCTCCGCTGGCCGCCATCTCGCGTGGAATTTCCGCGTAACGACCCTCATCCGGATTGAAGAGGCGGTAGGACCCCAGAGGCAGGAACCAAAGCACCATCGCAGCAAGCAGCGCGGACAGCCAGAGTCTGTGCGACATGCCGTAATCTTACGCGCGACGCGCCCGCCGTGACGATTCGGTTCGATTTAAACTCGGAAGATGCAGCCACCTCGCGGCAAAAGGTGTTTGCCGAGCCAGCAAATCACGACTACGGGGCGGCCGGCTCCCACATGCCCCCGCTTGGCTTAGGTCATGCTCAAGGTTGATGGCGGCGACGTGCGGGTGCCCTTCAACGATCCGCAGGCCCGGTAACCGCTCGCGTAAGGAGCCCGGACGCGCATCGTCCTAGCGTTAGGAACGCTAGCCTATGTAATCCGGCTTGGACAGCTCCAGCCCGTTGTGGCGCAGGATCGCGTAGGTCATCGCGTGATGAAAGTAGAAATTGGGCAACGCGAAGCCGGTCAGGTACGGCAGGCCCTTGAACTCGAACTCGCGCGGTCCGGCCTTGAATTTGATGTCCTTGCCTTCCGAGCCGTCGATCTGCGCGGCCTTGAGCGTGGCCACAAACTCTCGGGTCTTGGCGATACGCGCCTGCAGCTCGGCAATGCTGCTCTCCTTGTCTTCGAACTTGGGCGGCTCGACCCCGGCCAGCCGCGCGCAGGTGCCCTTGGCGAAATCGCAGGCGATCTGTACCTGGCGGGTCAGCGCGAACATGTCCGGCGCCAGGCGCGCATTCAGAAGCACCGAAGGCTCAATCTTGCGCGATTCCGCCCAGGTCGCCGCCTTGCCCAATATTGCCGACAAATTGCCGAGCATCTTGTCGAATACGGGCGCGGAAGCCTGGTACATCGAGATCGTCATGGAAACTCTCCGGGGAATTTGGGCTGGACGACCCTAGAATAGCCCAACGGCGACTGGCGCGGAACTGCGCTCCGCCTCCCTCGAGTCATTCTTATAGATGGCTGAGATACTGTCCCGTTGGCCGCCAATCACCGAACCCGCAAAGCCCGCCGCCGCCAAACTTGCGCCGCTCGCAGAGCTTGCGCCGTTCGTCAAACCGCATCGCAAATTGGTGCTGCTGGCGTTGCTGGCACTGCTCATCGCGGCCGCCGCCTCGCTGGTGCTGCCGATCGCGGCCCGCCAGGTCATCGATCACGGCTTTCATGGTGGCGCGCTCGGCGCAAGTGGGCCGCTATTTTCTGGGCTTGCTTGCCGTCGTGATCATCATGGGCTTTGCCTCGGCGAGCCGGTATTACCTTGTGACCTGGATCGGTGAGCGCGTGGTCGCCGACGTGCGCCGCAAGGTGTTCGGTCACGTACTGGGCCTGTCGACCGGAGTTCTTCGAACGTACACGCACCGGCGAACTGCTCTCACGCCTGAGCGCCGATACCACGCTGGTGCAGATGGTCGTCGGCTCCTCGGCCTCCTTTACCCTGCGCAGCATCGTCATGACCATCGGCGCCGCGGTGATGATGGGCGTGACCAGCCCAAAGCTCATGGCGCTGGCATTCCTGAGCGTGCCGCTGGTGGTTGCTGGCAATTACGCTGATGGGACGGCAACGTCCGCGGGCTGTCGCGCGCCGCCCAGGACCGCATCGCCGAAACCGCCGCGCTGGCGAGCGAAGTGCTCAATGCCATGCCCACCGTGCAGGCCTACACGCACGAGCCGTCGATCGGCAACGCTATGACGAGGCGACCGAGTCGGCTTTCGCCAGCGGCATCCGCCGCACGCGCGTGCGTGCCGGCATGACCGCCGCGGTGTTCATCCTGGTGGGCGCCAGCATCGTGGGCGTGCTGTGGATTGGCGCCAGCGACGTGCTGGCCGGGCGCATGAGTGCCGGGTCAACTTAGCCAGTTCGTGCTCTATGCCGTGATACTGGCCAGTTCCGTCGGCGCGCTCAGCGAACTGTGGGGCGAAGTGCAGCGCGCCTCCGGCGCCACCGAGCGACTGATGGAGATCCTCGCCACGCGACCTACGATCGCGGCGCCGAATCCGCCGTCGCAACGGCTCGCGAGCCCGTGCAGGGTCGCTCGCAGTTTTCCGACGTCACCTTTACGCTATCCGACGCGCCTGGATCACGCCGCGCTGCTGCACTTCGACCTGGCAGTGGCGCGCGGCGAGGCTGTGGCGCTGGTGGGACCTTCGGGCGCCGGCAAATCCACGGTGTTCCAATTGCTGCTGCGGTTTTTTGATCCGGCGCAGGGCCGCATCCTGCTCGATGGCATCGACATCGCGAGCCTCGATCCTGCCGAGCTGCGCGCGCAGATCGCCGTAGTCTCGCAGGAACCGGTGATCTTCGCAGGCACCATCACCGATAACATCCGCTATGGACGGCCGAGCGCCAGCGACGAGCAGGTCCGCGCGGCGGCGCTCGCCGCCGCCGCAGAAGAATTCGTGTTGCGATTGCCGCAGGGCTACGACACTCGCGTCGGCGAGCGCGGCGTAACTCTTTCCGGGCGGGCAGCGCCAACGTCTGGCCATTGCGCGCGCCATGCTGAGCGATGCGCCGGTGCTGTTGCTGGATGAGGCCACCAGCGCTCTCGATGCCGAAAACGAGCGGCTGTGCAGAGCGGACTGGCCAACCTGATTGCAGGCCGCGGCGGACGCGGCCGCACCACCCTGGTCATCGCCCACCGGTTGGGAACAATTCAGCGAATCAAGCGAATCGTCGTATTGGATCAGGGCAGATCGTCGCGCAAGGGCACGCATGAGGAGCTCATTCGGGCGCGACGGATTGTACGCGCGTCTGGCCGCGCTGCAGTTTCAGGACCGCGACTTGACAGCCCTTCCGTACGGCGCAGAATCCTGACTGATCATGGCGAACACCCTATGGATAGGCACCCGCAAGGGTGTGTTCACCCTACGCTCCGACGCACGCCGGCGCAGCTGGCGGCTTTCCGGCCCGCAATTCCTGGGTCATATCATTCACCACGTGGTGCAGGACCCGCGCGAGCCGCGCCGCCTGGCGATGGCCGCGAAGACCGGGCACCTGGGTCCCACGGTATACACCTCATCTGATCGCGGCCGAACGTGGAAAGAGGCGGCCACGCCGCCGGCATTTCGAAAATCGCTGGAGGGTGAAAAGCCGCGGGCCGTCGAGAGGGTGTTTTGGCTCACCCCGGGGCATGCCTCCGAGCCTGGCACGTGGTATGCGGGCACCGCGCCGGCCGGCTTGTTTCGCTCGGAGGATCACGGCGTAAACTGGGAGCCGGTCGCCGGCTTTCAACGATCACCCGATGAACGCCAAGTGGGCCGCGGGCCTGCGCACGCCCGATGGCGAGTTCCTGCACTCGGTGCGCGTAGATCCGCGCGATGCGCGTCACTTGTACCTGGCGATCTCGATCGGCGGGGTGTTCGAGTCGACCGACCGCGGCGCCGATTGGGCGCCCCTCAATGAGGGCGTCGAGGCTGATTTCCTGCCCGAACCGAATGCCGAGTACGGACACGATCCGCATTGCGTGATCCAGCATCCGCAACAACCCGACCGCCTCTATCAGCAGAACCATTGTGGCAGCTATCGGCTGGATCGGCCCTCGCGCCGCTGGGTGCGGATCGGCGCTCGCATGCCCAAGCGCGATCGGCGACATCGGCTTCCCGATCGTCGCGCACCCGCGTGATGCCAGATAAGGTCTGGGTGCTGCCGATGGATGGCTCGACCGTTTGGCCGCGCACCGCATTGGAGGGCAAGCCGGCCGTCTATTGCAGCAGCAACGCAGGGCGGAGCTGGCGACGCCTCGATCGCGGGCTGCCGCGCACACAGGCATGGTTCACCGTGCTGCGCCAGGCCATGTGCGCCGATGCGGAGACCCGTCTGGGGCTTTATTTCGGCACCACGCAGGGCGAAGTCTGGGCCAGCGCCAACGAGGGCGAGGCGTGGCGATGCATCGCGCGCCACGTGCCTGAGATTTATTCCGTCACGCACGCTTCCTAAGGGTCCGGCGAAGGCGCATGCCCAACGTCAGAGTCGCCTCACCGCTGCGCAGTTACACGGCGGGCGCCGCGCAGGTGAGCGCTCGCGGCCAAACTGTCGCCGGCGTGCTCAGTGACCTGGAACGCGCGCATCCAGGAATGCGCTTTCGCATGATCGACGAACAGGACCGTATTCGGCCGCACATCCGCATCTTCATCAACCAGCGTGAGGTCAAGTCGCTCGAGGAGACACTCTGGCACCGCAAGGACGAAGTGCACCTGATCTGCGCGCTGAGCGGCGGCTGATGGACATGACGACAACCCTGAGCGCGGCGGAGAGCGAGCGATACAGCCGGCACTTGTTGTTGCCGGAAATCGGCGCGAGCGGCCAGCAGAAACTCAAGGCCGCACGCGTGTTGATCGTGGGTGCGGGAGGCTTGGGCTCTCCGGCGGGACTGTATCTGGCTGCCGCCGGCATCGGCACGTTGGGAATCCTCGATCACGATCGCGTCGATCTGTCCAACCTCCAGCGCCAGATCCTGTTCGACAGCGCTGACGTCGGGCATAGCAAGGCGTTGAGCGCCCAGGAGCGGCTGCGCGCGCTCAACCCTGAGATCGATGTAATCGCGCATGATGTCGAGCTCGATGCCGGCAACGCACTCGAATTGTTACGACAATATGACTGCGTTCTCGACGGAAGCGATCGGCTGAGCACCCGATACCTGGTCAACGATGCCTGCGTTCTGCTGGCGCGGCCCCTGGTGTCGGCGGCGATTCATCGCTTTGAGGGCCAGGCGATGAGCTATGTGCCGGACCGCGGCCCCTGCTATCGCTGCCTGTTTCCGGAATCCGCGGCGGGCGTCGCGCCCAATTGCGCCGAGGCCGGCGTGCTCGGCGTTCTGCCCGGCGTGCTCGGAGCATTGCAGGCCACCGAGGCGATCAAGCTGATCCTCGGCCTGGGTACGCCCCTGGTAGGCCGGTTGCTGACTTACGACGCACTGGCCATGCACTGGCATGAATTTCGCTTCACGCGGCGCGAAGACTGCGCCGTGTGCGGCATCAACCCGACCATCAAGACGCCTGCCGACTCGATTGCACACGGTTCCGCCCCCCGCGGTCCCTGCCGCGGCATCGAACCGCCTCAATTGCGTGCGTTGCTCGACGGCGGTGACGGACATATGCACATAACAGTGGTGGATGTGCGCGAACCGCGTGAGTACGACACCGGGCATCTCAGCGGCGCGCTGAACATTCCGGTGGGTGATCTGCCGCGACGTCGCGCGGAGATTCCGCTAGAATTCCCGGTTGTGTTTGTGTGCCGTAGCGGAAAAAGAAGCCGCGTGGCGTGTGAACTTGCCGCCGGCGCCGGCATCGAAGATCCCGCCAGCCTCGAGGGTGGCATGCTGGCATGGGCGGCGCAGATCGATCCTGAGATGCAGGTCGCCTCCGCCGACTGAGCGGGCGCGGCTAAACCATTGGGATACTAGAAGATGAAGAAACTGCGCGCAGCGCGTGGCGTAGCATTGGCTTTCACCACTCTGCTGCTCGCGGACTGCGGTTCCTCGGGACAGGGCAATCATTCTGAAGCCGCTCCCGAAGTGGGCGTGGTCATCGTGCAGCCGCAGAAGGTGACCATCACGACGCTCCTGCCGGGCCGCACGGTCGCGTTCCGAGTTGCGCAGGTACGCCCCCAGGTCAGCGGCATCATCAAGCAACGGTTGTTTACCGAGGGCGCCGTGGTGAAGGCGGGCCAGCCGCTTTACCAGCTGGACCCCGCGCCCTACCAGGCTGCCTACGACAGCGCGCAGGCCGCCGTCGACCAAGGCCGGCCGCGAACCTGCTGACCGTGCAGCTCAAATACGATCGCTACCTGAAGCTCGCCGAGAGCGGCGATGTCAGTCAGCAGGACCGCGACGATGTCACCGCAAATCTAAGCCAGGCCCAGGCCGACGAGAAAACCGCGCGCGCTTTACTCGAGACCGCGCGCATCAATCTTGCCTACACGCGCATCGTCGCGCCGATCGAGGGACGTATCGCCACCTCGGTGTACACGGAAGGTGCGCTGGTGACGGCCAATCAAGACGCGCCATTGACGACCGTCCAGCAATACCAGCCGATGTATGTGGACTTGACGCAGCCCGCCTCCGCGGTGATGCGGCTGCGCAGCCAGCTGGCCTCCGGTGCGCTCAAGAACGCCGACACCCACAGCGCCAGCGTGCGGCTGCTGATGGACGATGGCAGTTTCTACGCGCTCGATGGCCGGCTCGAATTCACCGGCGTGACCGTGAGCGAGAGCACAGGTGCGATCACCTTGCGCGCGGTGTTCCCGAATCCGGACGGGATCTTGCTGCCCGGCATGTACGTGCGTGCGCAGCTCGCACAGGCGATCGATGAGAGTGCGCTGCTGCTGCCTCAACAGGCCGTGAGCCGCGACGCACGCGGTGAGGCCACCACCCTGGTCGTAGGGCCGGACGACAAAGTGCAGCTGCGTTCGCTGACCGTCGAGCCCGCGAGCGACCAGTGGCGCGTGGTGGCGGGACTGCAAGCGGGCGAACGGGTGATCGTCCAGGGCCAGGTCAAGGCCAAGGTTGCCGCTCCGGTCAAGCCGATGATCGTCAAGCTGGACGCGCCGGCGCACGGCTAACTGCGATGGCTCGTTTCTTCATCGACCGGCCCATCTTTGCCTGGGTCATTGCCATCATCATCATGCTCGCCGGAGCGCTGTCGATCCATCAGCTTCCCGTTGAGCAATACCCGAATATCGCTCCCGCCGTCGGTGACCATAAACGCCACCTACCCCGGTGCGTCTTCCCGTTCGGTCGAGGAATCGGTCACCCAGGTGATCGAGCAGTCGATGACCGGGCTTGATCACCTGGTGTACATGTCCTCCACCAGCAACGCGCAGGGCATCGCCAATATCACTCTCACGTTCGACGCCGGGACCGATCCGGACCTCGCGCAGATGCAGGTCCAAAACAAGCTCCAGCAGGCGACGCGCCGCCTGCCGCAGCCCGTGCAGGCGCAGGGCGTCACGGTCACCAAGTCGACCGCGGGTTTTCTGTCGGTATTCGCCTTTTATTCGCCGGATGGCACTCTCGCGCGCGCCGACATCGGCGATTACCTGCAATCAAATCTGGTGGACCCTCTCAGCCGGGTCGATGGCGTAGGCACGGTGCAGATATTCGGATCGGGCTATGCGATGCGCATCTGGCTCGATCCTTATAAGCTCAATCAATACAAGCTCATTCCGGCCGACATCACCGCCGCGATCGTTGCACAAAACACCCAAGTGGCCGCAGGGCAGCTCGGCGGGCAACCGGTGATCCAGGGCCAGCAGCTCAACGCGCCAATTTCCTCGCAAAGCAAGCTGACCACACCACAGGAATTCCGCGACATCGTGCTGCGGGTCAACCCGGACGGCTCCACGGTACACCTGGCCGATGTGGCTCGCGTTGAACTGGGCGCCGACAGCTACGATGTGGCCACGCGCACCAATGGCCAGCCGTCGGTGGCGATCGGTATTTTCCCGGCTTCGGGCGCCAATGCTCTGGCCACAGCCGATGCTGTCAAGGCCCGAATGGCGCACTTTGCCCGCTTCTTCCCGCCCGGCCTTTCCTACAAGATTGCCTATGACACCACGACCTTCGTGCGTATCTCGATCAACGAAGTGATCAAGACGCTTTTCGAAGCCGTGGTGCTGGTCGTGCTGGTCATGTTCATTTTCTTGCAGAACATTCGCGCGACCTTGATTCCGACGGTCGCAGTGCCGGTCGTCCTGCTGGGCACCTTTGGCGTGTTGTCCGTGCTGGGCTACTCGATCAACACCATGACCATGTTCGGCATGGTTCTGGCCATCGGCCTGCTCGTCGACGACGCCATCGTCGTGGTGGAAAACGTCGAGCGCATCATGCGCGAGGAGCACCTCGACGCGCGCGAGGCCACCCGCAAGTCCATGGACCAGATCACCGGAGCCTTGCTGGGCATCGCGCTGGTCCTGTCCGCGGTGCTCATCCCCATGGCGTTCTTTGGCGGCTCGACCGGCGTCATCTACCGGCAGTTTTCGATCACGATCGTTTCGGCCATGTCATTGTCGGTGCTGGTCGCCCTGACTCTGACTCCCGCCTTGTGCGCCACCATACTCAAGCCACATGAGCCCACTCACGCAGGGTGGGCACGGCCTGCTGGCGCGATTTGAGAGCGGCTTTCTTGCGCTGAGCACGCGCTACCAGGCGATCGTGGCCAAGCTCCTGCCGCGGACCAATCGCGTCATGGTGACCTATCTGACTCCTGGTCGGGCTGATGGCGCTGTTGTATGTCCACCTGCCCACTTCGTTCCTGCCCGAGGAGGACCAGGGCGCACTGCTCGCGATGGCCAAGCTTCCCTCCGGCGCCACATTGGATCGCACCGTCGCGGCGCAGCACCAGCTGGAGCTGGCAATGCTGGCCGACACCGGTTCCGTCGCCAACATATTGTCCGTCGCCGGTCGAAGTTTTAGCGGCAATGGCCAGAACACCGGCATGTCGTTCGCGTTATTGAAGGACTGGAGCGAGCGTACCTCGAAGGACAAATCATCGGTCATGGTCGCCAAGCGCGCCCAGGCCGCGGCAAGTCGAATCCGGGATGCCAGCATCTTCGTCAGTGCGCCGCCACTGATCCGGAGCCTGGGCAACACCAGCGGCTTCGATCTGGAGCTGAAGGATGCCGCCGGTGTCGGACGTGATACGTTGGCAAGCGCCCGCGATCAGTTTCTGGACCTGGCCTCCCGCGATCCGCTGTTGGCGCGTGTGCGCATCAACGGGCTGGGCGATCAGCCCGAATTCCACCTCGAGGTCGATCAAGCCAAGGCGGGCGCACTTGGCCTTTCGAGCGCCAATATCAGTGACACGCTGGCCACCGCCATCGGCGGCATCTACGTCAATGATTTTGTCGACCGTGGCCGCGTCAAGAAAGTCTATCTGCAGGCCGATGCGCAGTTTCGCATGCAGCCTGGTGACCTCGACAACTGGTTCGTGCGTAACAGCGTCGGGGACATGGTGCCGATATCCGCCTTCGCATCCGGATCGTGGCGAGTGAGCGCCCAGAGTTTGGAGCGGTTCAATGGGGCCTCATCGGTGGAAATTGTCGGTGAACCTGCCCCGGGTGTCAGCAGCGGCACGGCTCTCAAGCGTGTCGAGGAGCTGATCGAGAAGATGCCGACCGGCGTCGGCTTCGAGTGGGCCGGGCTCTCCTACCAGGAAAAGCTCTCCGGCGCCCAGGCGCCGGCACTGTATGCAATCTCGGTGTTGTTCGTGTTCCTTTGTCTTGCGGCACTGTACGAGAGTTGGTCACTGCCTTTCGCGGTCATGCTGGTCGTGCCGCTCGGTGTAATCGGCGCACTGGCCGCAGCCAGCACCCGGGGCCTGTCAAACGATGTTTATTTCCAGGTTGGATTGCTGACCACCGTGGGCCTCTCGGCCAAGAACGCCATCCTGATCGTCGAGTTTGCCAAGACGCTGCGCGAAGGTGGCATGGAGCTGATCGCCGCGGTGCTGCAGGCGGTGCGCATTCGCCTGCGCCCGATCCTGATGACCTCGTTGTCGTTCATGCTTGGGGTGATGCCGCTGGTCGTGAGTCACGGCGCCGGTGCCGCCAGCCGCATCGCCATCGGGACTGGGGTCTTCGGCGGGATGCTCGCCGCGACGGTGCTGGGCGTATTCTTCGTGCCCGTGTTCGTCGTGTTCGTGCAGATGATCGTCTCGCGCGCTGGCGCGCTGATCAAGCGGCGCGGAGCACCCGCTCCGGGCTAGAGTCCGATCCGTCCCAGGGCATCGGCGATTCCTCGCAGGCTCGCCGCCAGATCCGGATACCCCGCTTCGAACCGCGCCGCCAGGGCCTCAAGCCGCGAGGCGTGGGCCTCGCTTGAGCTCGCCTCGCGAGCGCGGGTGATGTCACCGGTCAACTCGTCCAGCAACCGGCGCGAATCCGCATCGAGTTGCGGTGAGCCCTGCAACTCCTGATGGAGTCTTGCCAGCGCTGCGTGTAACGATTCTTGGCTCATCGCTCACATGATAGCGGATCAGCCCGGTGCTGACTTCAGAACAGGTCCATGACCTTAACGCCCGGCCGCGGCTGGGCGGCAGCCGCCGGAACCAGGCCGCCCACGCGAACCCCCAGCAGGCGCAGACGGCGTTCCAATGGCGCACGCTTAAGGCACAGGCCAGCGGTGTGCCGGATCACGGTCGCATCGGCGGTGTGATATTCCAGGGTCTGCGCGCGAGTCACCGACTGAAAATTATCGTACCGGAGTTTCACACCGATGGTACGCCCGGCGAATCCGTGCCGGGTCAGGTCCGCGGCCAACCGCTCGCACAGGGAGGTGAATACCGCGCTGAGCTCCGGACGATCACGGACCGCGTGAAGGTCGCGCTCGAACGTCGTCTCGCAGCTCATGGACACCGGCTCGCTTTCCGTAACGATTTCGCGCGTGTCGCGTCCCCAGGAAACCTCATGCAGCCATTGGCCATAGTGACGCCCGAATTGTTCGATCAGCCATCCGGGCTCGCAGCGCGAGAGTTCACCGATAGTGCGGATGCCCCGCTGTTCCAGGCGGGCACTCGCCTTGGGGCCGACTCCATTGACCTTGCGGCACGGCAACGGCCAGACGCGCTCGGCAAGATCCGCCAGACCCAGAACTGTCACGCCGTTGGGCTTTTCCATTTCACTGGCCAGCTTGGCCAGCAACTTGTTGGGCGCAACACCGATTGAGCAGCTCAAGCCGGTGCTCGCCAGGATGGCCTGCTGGATGCGTCGCGCCAGTATCAGCCCGCGCTCGGCGGTGCCACCTTCGACGGCGGCGAAATCGATGTAGACCTCATCGATCCCGCGGTCCTCGATACGGTTGGCGATCGTGCCAATCGTGTCTTTGAACAGCCGTGAGAAGCGCCGGTACTCCTCGAAATCGGCCGGCAGCAGCACGGCCTGGGGACAATGGCGCGCCGCCTGCATGAGTCCCATTCCCGAATGGATGCCAAACTCTCGCGCCGGATAGGTGGCAGTTGTCACCACGCCGCGGCCCTGATATTCGGCAAGTCGCGAAAACTCGGTGGCGTTGCGCTCGGCCAGCGCGCGTCTGCGGCCGCCTATCACAACGGGCTGACCCTTCAATTGCGGATAGCGCAGCAACTCCACGGACGCGTAGAAAGCGTCCATGTCCAGGTGCGCGATGCAGCGCTCGGGCGAGGCAGGGCTGTTCATGGCTTAGGCGTCCGGGCGCCCGTGCCACAAGCGGCGGTGGAGCGGCCGCGTGCCAATGGCGTGCACCAGTTCGGCCGGATGGGCCACATCCCATATGGCCAGATCGCACCATTTGCCGGTCTCGATCGTCCCTTGCGTCGCGTGCAGTCCCAGCGCGCGCGCGGCGACGCGTGTCGTACCCGCAAGGCACTCCTCGGTGCTCAGTCCAAATTCGACCGCCGCAAAATTCATGGCGGTCAATATCGAGGCGAGCGGCGAGGTGCCTGGATTGCAGTCCGTGGAAACAGCCATGGGAACGTTGGCATCGCGCAGCACATCGATTGGTGGTCGCTGCCGTTCGCGCAGAAAATAAAAAGCACCGGGCAACAGCACGGCCACGGTACCTGCAGCGGCCATGGCGGCCACACCCTCGGCGTCGGAATATTCCAGATGGTCGGCAGATAGCGCGCTGTGCTGGGCCGCCAAGGCAGCGCCGTGCATGTTGGAGAGCTGATCGGCGTGCAATTTGACCTGCAGCCCGTGTGAGCGCGCGGCGACAAAGGTGCGCGCCACGAGCGCCGCCGTGAACGCCACCTGTTCGCAATAGGCATCAAAGGCATCTGCGAGCTTGCTTGCGGCGACCGCCGGAATCAGCTCCGCGCACAACCGATCGACGTATCCGCGCGCATTGCCGGCGTGCTCGGGCGGCACGGCGTGCGCACCCAGATAGGTGGTGGAAACCGACAGCGGCCGCTGGACTGCCAATGCCCTGCCCGCCTCCAGCATACGCAGCTCCGTTTCCAGATCCAGCCCATAGCCAGACTTCACTTCCAGGGTCGTCACACCCTCCGCCAACAGCGCGTCTACCCGCGGCAGCGCGCCATCGATCAATTGTTGCAGGCTGGCCGCGCGCGTCGCCTTTACCGTGGACAAGATTCCGCCGCCGGCCCGGGCAATGCTCTGGTAGCTTTCCCCGGCCAGGCGCCGCTCGATCTCAGGCGCGCGGTTTCCGGCATGCACGATGTGCGTGTGGCAGTCAATGAGCCCGGGTGTAATCAAACGCCCGCCCGCATCAAGCAATTCGGCATCGCCGTATCGCTGGCTGCAGATCGGACAGCGAACCGACGGCGGCGATCCGTCCCTGCTGCTCGGCAATCGCCGTCTCAACCACTTCGCACGCGGCTCCGCGGCTCGCGGCCTGCGGCACTCCGCTCCACACCCGGCCGTTGGCAATGAGTCGGGTGGCTTCGGTCGTGGGCATGAACGCGAGATTACCCGCCCGGCACCGCCAGCGCCACGTGGGTGCTAACATGTTGCGAATGCAGCAGGCAGCAGCCACGGCGCCGAGTGCCGTCACTTACGCCAACCTGTGGTGGGACGGTCGCTGGCTGCGTGACGCCACCGTAACCATCGACGCCAAGGGCCATTCGGTCGAGGTCTCCACAAAGCCATCCACCACTGTGCCGGTCGTGGCCGGATTGACTGTGCCGGGTCTGGTCGATGCGCATTGCCACGCATTTCAGCGGCCGCTCGGACCCTGGACGCAGCGGACCGCGAGTCAGCAAGACGACTTCTGGAGCTGGCGCGAGACCATGTACGCGCTCGCGCGCCATCTGAGCCGCGAGGACCTTGAGGCCATCGCCGCGCGCTGCTACCTGGAGTTACTGCGTGGCGGTTACACGGCGGTGGCGGAATTTCTTTACCTGCACCGGCTCGGTGAACGCGAAGCGCTGGATGCCGATGCCGCCATCGCGGCAGCGGCCCGACGAACCGGCATCGCGCTGACCTTGCTCCCGACGCTCTACCAGCATTCGGGTTTTGGCAGAGCCCCGCCCACTCCTGGGCAACAACCCTTCGTGCGCGACACCGCGCAGTTCCTGGAGGACTGGCAGGAACTGCAGGCGGCGTTACCCGGCAGACAGCGACACCGCACTTGGCGTGGCCTTTCACAGCCTGCGCGCGGTGGACATCGATACCATCACCCAGGTCTACAAATCGCTCCGTGCCGACCCGCTGTGCCGTTGCGTGCACATCCATGTGGCCGAACAGCCGGCCGAAGTGGAAGGCTGCATAAGGGAGCACGGCTCACCTCCAGTCGGACTGCTCGCCGCGCGAGGATTGCTGTCCTCGCAGTGGGCCCTGGTCCATGCGACCCACTCGAGCGAATCCGAACTCGCGCAGCTGCGCGCCGCCGGCGCCACCTTGGTGCTTTGCCCGACGACCGAAGCGGATCTGGGTGATGGTTGTCCCGTGCTCGCGCCCTTTCTCCATGCCGGCGGCAAAATGGCGATTGGATCAGACAGCAATATCGGCCGCAATTCGCTCGATGAGCTGCGCCTGCTGGAATGGTCCCAGCGCCTGGCGCGCGGTCGCCGCAATGTCCTTGGCGCCGCCGGCGAACCTGCCACCGCCGACCGGCTTTTCCAGTCCGCGCTGCACGGCGGGCGAAGTGCGGTGGGGGCCGGTGCGCGCGCCGATTTCGTCACGTATGAGAAGGATGCGGGCGACTGGGAGCTGCAGACGAGCGATGATTTTCTCAGCACGCTAATATTCGATTCAGCGGCGCCGCGCGCGCGCCAGGTTTTGAGCGGTGGGCGCTGGGTGATCCGCGATGGCCGCCACGCCGAGGAAAAACAGATCGAATCCCGCTACCGCGAAACGGTACAGGCCCTGCGCGCCAAAATACGTACCAGGAAAAGCTCATGAATGACAATAGTTCGCCCTCATCCGCCGCCCCCGGCAGCTCACGCGTTGTTCGTGCCCCTCGCGGCAAAACTCTGAGCGCGCGCTCCTGGCTGACCGAAGCCCCGCTGCGCATGCTGATGAACAACCTGGATCCAGAAGTAGCCGAGCGACCCGGAGATCTGGTCGTGTACGGAGGAATCGGCAAGGCAGCGCGCAACTGGGAGTGCTTTGATGCGATCGTCGCCACGCTCAGGCGGCTCGGGGCCGATGAGACGCTGCTTATCCAGTCCGGACGGCCGGTGGGCGTATTCCGCACGCATGCGGACGCGCCGCGCGTGCTGATTGCCAATTCGAACCTGGTTCCACACTGGGCCACCTGGGAGCACTTCAACGAGCTCGATCGACGTGGGCTCATGATGTTCGGCCAGATGACGGCCGGTTCGTGGATCTACATCGGCTCGCAGGGCATCGTTCAGGGCACCTACGAGACGTTTGTGGAAATGGGTCGGCGCCATTTCGGTGGGCAACTGGGCGGGCGCTGGATATTGACAGCCGGTTTGGGCGGCATGGGCGGAGCGCAACCGCTCGCCGCCACCATGGCGGGCGCATCGATGCTCGCCATTGAATGTCGCCAATCCCGCATCGATAAGCGGCTAGAGACCGGCTACCTCGATCAGCAGGCCGGCTCGCTCGATGAGGCCCTGGCGCAGATCGCCGAAGCCAAGCAGCGTTCGGCGGCCGTGTCGATCGGGTTGTGCGGAAACGCGGCCGAGTTGCTCCCGGAACTGCTCCGCCGCGGCGTACGGCCGGACGCCGTCACCGACCAGACGTCCGCGCATGATCCGGTGCACGGCTACCTACCGGCCGGCTGGAGCGTGGAACAGTGGGAAGCGGCACAGCTGAGCGATCCGGCGCGAGTCACGCGCGAGGCCAGTGCCTCCATGGCTGCGCACGTACGGGCGATGCTCGAGTACAAGCATATGGGAATTCCCACGTTCGACTACGGCAACAACATCCGCCAGGTCGCGCTCGGTCAGGGAGTCACGAACGCTTTCGATATTCCAGGCTTCGTGCCCGAATATGTGCGCCCCCTGTTCTGTCGCGGCGTCGGGCCCTTCCGGTGGGTGGCGCTCTCGGGCGACCCGGCCGACATCGCCCGCACCGATGCCAAGGTGCGCGAACTGATTCCTAACGATCCGCATCTGCACCGATGGCTGGACATGGCCGCCAAGCGCATTAAATTCCAGGGGCTTCCGGCCCGCATTTGCTGGGTCGGCCTGGGGGATCGGCATCGACTCGGGCTGGCGTTCAATGACATGGTGGCCAGCGGCGAACTGCAGGCACCGATCGTCATCGGACGCGACCATCTGGATTCAGGTTCGGTGGCCAGTCCCAATCGCGAGACCGAAGCGATGCTGGACGGATCCGATGCGGTTTCGGATTGGCCCTTGCTCAACGCGTTGCTCAACACGGCCAGCGGCGCCACGTGGGTCTCCTTCCACCATGGCGGTGGCGTCGGCATGGGCTTCTCGCAGCACGCTGGCGTAGTGATCGTGTGCGATGGAACTCCTGAGGCGGCCCGACGCATCGAGCGCGTGCTGTGGAATGATCCGGCCACCGGCGTCATGCGCCATGCCGACGCGGGATACGAGAGCGCATTGCAGTGCGCCCGCGAGCACTCGCTGCAGTTGCCGATGCTGATCCCGGGCCGCTCGCCATGATCGGACGTCGGTCCGTCGCATTCGGGCCTGCGCGCCGGGGCCCTGTCCCTGCCCGCGCTCCGTGCGGCATTCAGCGCACCTGTGGCCATGCCGCTGACGCGTGCGGACCAAGGACGCGTGCGGCGATCACGCGCTGTTATCGAGCGCTTGATTGCCCGCGGTCAGACGGCTTACGGCGTCAACACGGGATTTGGATCCTTGGCGAGCGAGCGCATTTCCACGGCAGATCTGGCCTTGCTGCAGCACAACCTGGTTCTGTCGCATGCCGCCGGCACCGGCGCGCCGCTCAGTGATGAAGTGGTGCGCCTGGTGCTGGTATTGAAAATCGCCAGTCTGGCGCAGGGTTTCTCAGGAATCCGTCCTCAGACGCTTCAGGCTTTGCGCACCTTGCTGCGCAAAGACATCTATCCGGTCATTCCGTGCCAGGGCTCCGTGGGCGCTTCGGGAGATCTCGCGCCGCTCGCCCATCTTTCGGCCGTACTTCTGGGCGTGGGCACCGTTCGCCACCGCGGGCGCGTCATTTCCGCCCGGCGTGGACTGGCGCTGGCGGGGCTTCGTCCCTTGAAGCTTGCCGCCAAGGAAGGCCTGGCATTGCTCAATGGCACCCAGGTATCCACGGCGCTCGCGCTTGCGGGACTGTTCGCCATCGAAAACGTGTTCGCCGCCGCGCTGGTCACGGGAGCCATGAGCGTGGATGCGCTCAAGGGGAGCGACGCGCCCTTTGATCCACGGATACACGCCATTCGGCGCCAACCGGGGCAGATCGCGGT
Source organism: uncultured Gammaproteobacteria bacterium (assembly GCA_963795685.1). Lineage (GTDB taxonomy): Bacteria > Pseudomonadota > Gammaproteobacteria > Steroidobacterales > Steroidobacteraceae > FEN-1191. Next base: position 197,863 of record CAWCJE010000012.1, on the reverse strand, counting down.
GGCCGGGGAACTCAAGTCGCTCCTGCGCGGGAGCCGCGTGCGGGCTTCTCATATCGACTGCGAGAAAGTTCAGGATCCTTACTCGCTCCGATGCCAGCCGCAGGTGATGGGGGCTTGCCTGGATCTTCTGCGCGCGGCGAGCGCCACTCTGCTGCGCGAAGCCAATGCCGTAACGGACAATCCCCTGGTATTTTCCCGCGAAAACGAAGTGTTGTCCGGCGGCAATTTTCATGCGGAGCCGGTCGCGTTTGCGGCCGATCAGCTGGCGCTGGCAGTCGCTGAAATCGGCTCGATCTGTGAACGGCGAATCGCGATACTGGTCGATACGAAGATGAGCGGTCTTCCGCCGTTCCTGGTGGCCCACAGCGGCGTGAACTCAGGCTTCATGGTGGCCCAGGTGACGGCGGCCGCGCTGGCCTCGGAGAACAAATGCCTCGCGCATCCGAGCAGCGTCGATAGCATCCCGACATCCGCCAACCAGGAAGATCATGTATCGATGGCGACCTACGGCGCCCGACGCCTCCTGGCGATGGCCGACAACGCGGCGGGCATCGTGGCCATAGAGCTGCTGGCTGCCGCGCAGGGTCTGAATTTCCATCGTCCCCTGCTCAGTTCCACGCCGCTTGAGGCGGCACATCGATTGCTGCGTCGGCGGGTACCCGTCTATGCACGCGACCGACACTTTGCTCCGGACATCGCCGCGGCACGCGAACTGGTGGTCAGCGGCACGCTGCGAGAGTACGTCAGCGCCAGCCTGTTTTCGGGCTAGCCTGGCAAAACTCATGGCGAGCGCATTGCAGGCCGTGCAGACCTATCCCACGCACACTTTGCTACCCGGCAGTTCGCCGCTGATGATCAGCGTGCCGCACGCCGGTACGGCCGTGCCGCAGGATTTGGCGCCGCGCCTTACACCCATGGCGCTCGATCTGCCGGACACCGATTGGCACGTGGCCAGGCTCTACGATTTCGCCCCCGATTTGGGCGCCACAATGATCGTGGCCCGCTACACGCGCTACCTGATCGATCTGAACCGGCCGCCCGATGACGCGGCGCTGTACAGCTCGACGGCGCAAACCGGGCTGTGCCCGACGCAAAGCTTCGACGGCGCCCCCTTGTATCGCGACGGGACCGAGCGGCTAACCGCGGCTGAAATCGACAGACGCCGTGAACAGTACTGGCGGCCCTACCACGATGCGTTGCGCACGCACCTGGAAGACATCCGCCAACGCTTTGGCTATGCGCTATTGCTCGACGCCCATTCGATCCGAAGCACGGTGCCTCGACTGTTCGCAGGCCGGCTTCCCGATGTAAACGTGGGCACCTACGACGGGCGATCCTGCGCTAGTGCTGTCAACGAACTTCTGAGTTCAAGACTGGCCTCGGCTGGTTTTACGCACGTCTTTGATGCTCGCTTTAAGGGTGGTTACATCACCCGGCATTACGGGCAGCCCGCTAAGGGCCAACATGCGGTGCAAATTGAGCTCGCACAAAGCAGTTACATGGATGAGTCCGGCACGACCTACGAGGTGGAACGCGCCTCGGCCCTGCGCGAGCTGTTGCGCGGCCTGCTGGTATCACTCCTCGCGTTCTCGCCGACGAACTCCTAGCGGCCGGGGCTCGCGGCATGCAACCCTTAGAGACGATGGAAAAGCGGATACGCGCTGCGCTGGCGGGAGCGCCCAACTCGGCACATTTGCACGATGAACTCGGCGCAAATCTTGCCAAGCAGCAGCGCCACACCGAAGCCATTACGCTGTTCGAGCGCGCATTGAGTCTCGATCCGGAGCTGCCGCACACGCGCAAGAGACTTGCAGATGCCTACGCGGCGAGCGGGCGTGGAGTGGAGGCGGATCGGCTCTACGCGCAGTACGTTGCGCAGGATCCAGACAGGAAGGTCATTGCCGAGGGTGCCGAACACCTCAATGCCGGACGCACGAAACAGGCCGTCGCCGCGTTTAAGAGCGTGCTGCGCCGGATTCCCGATCATATCGACGCCATGCGAATGCTGGCCCTCGCACTGGGCAGCGAATCACGCGATATCGAGGATGCGGAGGTCTTGCTGCGGCGCGTGACCGAGCGGGCGCCGGACTATGTGGCCGCGTGGATCGATCTGGGCTCAAATTACATCAAGCAGAAGAAATGGGTTGAGGCGGCTGAAACGTTGCGCAAAGCCACGCGGCTCGCTCCGAACAGCATCAGGGCGTGGGCTGGCCTGGCCGATGCCCTGGCGCAAGGAGGCTTCCAGGAGCAGAGCGTTGAGGCGTACCGCAAGACCGTGGAGCTTGATCCGAACAATTACTTTGCGCACCTGGGCTTTGCGCACGTGCTAAAGAGCGTGGGCCACCAGACGGAGTCCATTGCCGCCTATCGGGCCGGCATCGCGCTGCGACCTAACTTCGGTGAGGCGTACTGGAGCCTCGCGAACCTTAAGACGTTTCGTTTTACGCCCGATGAAATCGTGGCGATGCAGGAGCAGGTGCGAAACGGCGACCTGCAACCCTCCACCGCCGCTCATTTTTGCTTCGCACTGGGCAAGGCCTTCGAAGATGCTGGCGACTACGATACGGCGTGGCATTGGTATCAGGACGGCAACCAGCGCCAGCGACCGTTGGTCTCACACGATCCGCTGATCATGGAGGACCGGCACACCGCGAACATCGAAACCTTCACGGCCGACTTTCTGCGCACCCACGGCGGGCATGGGTTTGAGGCCGCCGATCCCATTTTTATCGTCGGCATGCATCGGTCAGGCTCGACCCTGATCGAGCAGATTCTGGCCTCGCACAGTCAGGTTGAGGGCACATTGGAATTGCCCACATTGGGCAAGATCGCCACGACCGTGGGCCGATACCGGACCGACGGTGTTGAATATCCCGAAGTCCTGCGCGACCTGCGACCCAAGGACTGGCGTGATTACGGCAGACAGTACATCGAGGCCACGCGCCGCCATCGCCAGACTAACCGGCCGCGATTTACGGACAAGATGCCGAGCAACTTTCCGTTAATTGGCTTCATACACCTCATCCTGCCAAACGCCAAAATCATTGACGCCACCCGCCATCCGCTTGACAGCCTGCTCGGCAACTACAAGCAACTCTATGGGAGTGGGCCCGATTACAGTTACGACATGGAGGAGCTCGCTCAGTATTACCGCGAGTACCACCGCATCATGCAGCACTGGCATCAGGTCCTGCCCGGAAAAGTACTGACTGTGCACTACGAAGACACGGTGCTGGATCTGGAATCGCAGGTACGTCGATTGCTGGCGCACTGCGGCTTGCCCTACGAGGAATCCTGCCTCCACTACTATCAAAACCGTCGAACGGTAAAGACCGCAAGTTCGGAGCAGGTGCGAAGACCCATTTATAAGGAGGCGCTGGGCACCTGGCGCCGCTACGAAAAACATCTGGGGCTGTGGAAGACGGAGCTGGCGGACATCATTGAGGCCCTGCCCGAGCGCGTGCAAAACGCAGGACTTGGCCCGAGCTAAACCACGGTCAGTCGAAAGGCCAGACTTCCAGTCCGTGGATGGCGTTGCGGATGTCGCGGGTCAGATTTACCGAGAGTACGATCTGATTGTCCTTCAGATCGTAGATGGTGACGGTCGACGGCGAGGATCCTCCGGCGACCACCGCATCCGAAAGCAGGCACAGCCCGCGCGCAAATCCCTGCCGGGCGATGCCGCTGCTGTCGGCGTCGCGGTAAGTGAGGGTATCCATGTCGTAAGTCGGCACCTTCATGATCCGGTCTTCGCGATCATCCCGCCCGGAGTAGCGCAGCGTGCCCGCCACCGTATCGTTGAACAGCACTCCGTCGCGAAACGGTCGCGCGTTATGGGTGCCGGGCGGCAACTCAACCGCCATGTGTATGTGTTCGCCGCTGTATTGCAGCAAACCCCCGGTATTCATCCCACAGATGTACATTCCGGCAGCGTCCGCGAACACGTTGTTGATGTGCAGTTTGTTTAACGACAAAGGTCCGTCATCGCCCATCGGATCAAAGCGCTCGAAGAAAAACCGGTGTTGCCGCATTTGCACATGCATGGCCCAATCAAAGGACCGGCGGTCGAGGTTAAAGCCCAAAATACTGTCGAACCCGGTCGAGGTCAGGAACAGCTCCCGCCCAAAGACGGCGATTTCGTGGCAGTGCTTTAGATAGGGGCTGCTCCAGGCGCCGACGCGCCGGAACTCGGGGGTAAAGGCAAAGAGTTCATCGCTCGAGGCCATGTAGACCAGACCACCGTCGAAGGCGATGCCGCGTAAGCCCCGGTCCCAGCCTCTACCCTGCCAGTCGATATCGACGGTGTTCCAGTCGATCGTCTGCACGACCTCATGCGAGCGCAAGTCGATCAGGTATACGCCACCATGGCTTTCACCTTTGTGGCTACCGCGCACGACCGATGAGGCCACCAGTCGCCTAATCGCCAAGTTGTCTGCCTCGACTGTCCGCTATCGCTACACGTCTAAAAGTTCTTGCGAATTGTTATGCCGATGTTTTGCGGTCGAAATTGCGCCGGCATGTTCTTGTAGCGAGGATCGGCAAACTGGGCCGCGTAGTAGGATTCGGAAGTCGTCACCCAGTTTGCGCCCTTCGAGTTCCAAACATTGTCGAGGGTCACGGTAACCTCCAACTTGTCGGGCATCGTAATCCCGGCCTGCAGCTTGCCATAGCTCCACGGCTCTATCCGGCCGAGGCCCGGAAGGAGGCCCTGGTCGCGGACTGCGTTCTGATAGTCGATCGAGGCGTAAAGTAGGCTCTGGTATTCCAAGGACTGATAGCTGTAGTCAAATCGAGCCCAGAGATTGCCGCCCTTGGGTTTCCATTCGAAATTGTATTCAAGGCCCGCTGATGCCTTGAATTTGGGCGCGCCCACCATCTGGGTACCGGAAGGAATCGTTCTACCGTTCGGATAAATGACGTCCTCGGTCAGTTTTGGATCGGCAGAGATCAGATTGAAATCGAATGTGAGCCCTTTCGAAAGGCGTGCCGAGCCGCTAAGTTCGAGGCCCAAATTATCGGCCCCGCCGCCGTTGAGCGTCCCATGTCTCCAAAAGGCACCGGCGGAGCTCTCGAGCTGAATCTGGTCCCATTTCATGTAGAACAGCGACGCATTGAGCGTGAGCCTCCTGTCCCACCACTGGCTCTTTATGCCGCCCTCGTAGTTGAACAGCTTGTCGGGATTGTATTTGAGCGGGACATCGCCGGTCGCAGCCGCACGCGCTGTGTTTTCGCCGCCAAGCCGATACCCTTCGCTGAACAGGAGGTACGCCATGACGTCTGGATTGAATTTATATTGGGTACCCAGTTTGAAGAGCGTCGCGCTATCGTTCCCAGAGCTGGTATTGGTGCCGGGGACGCCAAGGTCCACTGGCAACCCCAGAGGCTGGTCATAGTTCTGGGAAATGTCGCGTTTGTAATTGAACCAGCGCCCACCCACCGTCACCGTCCACGGGTCGGTAAATTTGTAACTGATCTCACCAAATACGGCAGTCTGAGTGACAGTACGGTCAAACCATTGGGCGTAAATCGTGGTCGTCGGCGCCAGCGGGCACGACACGCCGAGTCCTGCGTTCGCGGGGTCGCAGGCCACGGAATTCGCGTAGGCCCAGGCGTAGGTGTCCATGAGCTGAAGGTTCTGGGTGCCGTAATACCAGTAGTCATGCACGCGCTCATAGAACAGGCCGCCCAGCCATTGCAGTTTGCTGGTGCCCTTGGACGTTAGCCGAAATTCCTGGGAGACCCGGTATTGGTGCTGATCGTTAAATATCGTGCTGGTGGTGAAATGGTTATTGCTCGTCAGGCGGGTGTCGTAAACATTGTTCGCCGGCGTGCCGTTGTATGTCGGGGTGGCGTAGTAGCTTCCATAGTACTTGGCCTTGTACTGCTCATAGGTCATGTTGTCTTCGGTGTAGGTCATGTGCCGCGCGAAGTAGGCGGTCGCGGACTTGAATTCCGCGAAACCTAAGTCCGCCGTCACGGTCGCCGCCGCCTGCCACCAGTTGTCGTGGCGGGAATTCTCGATAAAGCGAGTGATCTTGGCATCCCCCAGGTACGGATCATTCGACCAGTCGCCCTTGGTGGTGTCGTTCTGGGTCGTTAAATTGAACAACACGTCAGTGCCGTCGTTGACCTTCCACAGCGCCGCCAGCCGGGCGCCTTGTACCGTCCACGTATTGGTATTGGACTTGACGGCATTCGCGTTGTTCGACTCCTGGGCAAGGTCGGTACCGTAAACGTTATCGATCCAGCCGCCGTTATCGGCGTAGAACCCGACGATGCGTGCGGTCAGCTTGTCATCGATGAGCGGTATGTTGAGGTGTCCGTCGACCTCATAGCTCCCGGCGCCACCCTTGGTCGCAAAGCCGGTTACGCTGTACTGACCCGAAAAGCCCGAAGGATCCGGCTTGTTAGTGATGATGCGCAGCACACCGGTTTCTGCCGATGAGCCGAACAGTGTGCCCTGCGGACCCGGCAGTGACTCGACCCGTTCAATGTCGACAAGGTAGGGACTGACCTGCGTCGCGTTGGTGGTGATGGGCTGCTCGTCGAGGTACACGCCCGCTTGCGCGTCGCTATAAAATTCTTCGATGCCTGTTGAAACACCCCGAAAGACGATGTCGTTGCGCGCCGGCTGCTGCTGCGCAAGCGTCACGCTTGGCAGGTCCTTAATGTAGTCCCCCATCTCCTTGTATCCCGCCTTCTCAATGTCGGCGGTGCTGATAACCGTGATGCTCTGCCCGACATCCTGCAGATTGACCTTGCGCTTAGTGGCGGTAACTACGATTTCTTCGAGTGACAGGCTCCCACTCGCCTGCTGGGCATAGCTTTGTGGCGTTGCGCACAGCGCGGCCGACACCGCAATGGCCAGCATTGAACTGGAGCAACTCGGCAGGGTTGCACCGGATCCCGGCTTGACCCCCCTGAAATTCTTATGGAGCCGTGCGTAGCGATTACCCTTCATACCTTTCCCCTATCGCGCGTCAATCCCGATGATATGCGTTCCCAACGAATAATTGTAGCGTTACGCCGGTAATTCTTTACCCGCACCGGGCTCCTTATCAGCCGGGACGTAATCAAAAATGAAGTGAATGCGGTCTGTGCTGCCCCGGTTGATGACACTGTGTACCTTGAGATTGTTGATCTCGTACACCTGCCCCACTTGCAGGTTATAGGGCCTGCCATCGACCGAGAACCGCACTTTTGAATTGGTCGCAACCGGAGCGTGAATGCGATGCCCGCAGCCAAACGAGGGGTGCCTGTCGCGGTGCGGATCGATCCGTGCGCCGGGCGGAAGCTTCGCGACCATCGAGCGAATGATGCGCCCACCGGGCGGATACCAACGGTCAATGATCGAATCCATCAGAGGCGCCGCGACCCCCGCCAGCCGGTCCCAGCCCGGTGGCTTGATGACCTCGATCGTGGGCCAGTCGTCGATGTTCGCAAACAGCAGTACGATGGACTGGGTCTGCCGGTGCACTTCGTAGTCTTTCTGCCGGCCCTTGTGCTCATCCCATGCCTCCTCATCCTGCGCGGCAATGGCGGCCGCCAGGGGGGCAACGTCGATTTCACCGCAGTGACGTACCAGATCGCCTATATCCATGGGTATCGATGCTAACGGCAGACGGCGTCCGCGAGGCAATCTTGCGCGCGGCAACTCAGCTCAATGATGCCGCAAGCGCGTTGCAAATTGTCGGGCGCGACCCGGATGACCCCCTTTTGCGGGCAATCAATATCGGCGATCAGAAAGAATGCGATGGACACGATCCCGGGCAGTATGAACAGGTGCTTGTGATGCCGTGCCCCCTTCTGGAATCGATAGCCGATCATTCCCGTAGCGACAATGCCCAGTACGTAGAGGAGCACCCAGGCCCCCTCGGGGATGCGATTCCATGCGGCAGCCTGAGCGTATCCCTGAGCATTCAGCGTATCGTTGATGGAGGCGACCGCAAGTGCCGACAGCGGAGTAGGTGCTGCCCGGGACGCGGCAGCGACCGTGTTCCAAAGCCGGCTCTGCATCTGCTCGGTGGCACGGCTCAGTTCTCCGGATCTTTGACGGAATCGGCGGCCGAGTAGAAGCGGATTCTCAAGCCATTGTATTCCCTCAGTAGCTGCTGGAGCTTCAAGGCATCGGCCGTGGGCAGCAATTCCGCTCTGGTATAGGCGGTGCCGATCGCATTCGCCTCGCCCTCTTCGTAACCTTTGCGTTCATCGTATCGACTGGAAGCCATCGAGAAGCTAAAGCCGACCAATAGGCTAAGTAAGGTCAAACTCGCGCCGAGAACGATATCGAAATCTGCCCTGCCGGCCTCATCAAGTATTCCGCGCCGGACCTGGAGTGCCGCGCCCAAGGCGCGTGACTACCCACAGCACTGCAAAGGTAACCAGCAGCAACACGATGGGGTGGTCTAGGAACGCGCGCATGAGAGAATCCATCCAGTCGTTGGCAAATAGCGCGATCCCAACTGGTAAGCGCAGGACCCGGACGCACGTGTGTAAGCCTGGCGCGAAGGCCGGTATCGGACTAAGATCGAGGGCTTTCAGGTATAATCGCGAGGCGCCCATGGCGCAGGAGAGCCGAGCATTCGAGTACGCGCTGGGCATCTTTGCGGTGCTCATCGGTCTTGCAGTGGCTGATATTGCCGCCAGCTTCCATCGCCTGCTGCGTAACAAGAGGCAGGTCCGTTGGGACCCGCTGACCTTGCTGGCCGCCTTTTATGCCCTGTGCATGGCCGTCTACATGTGGTTCGATATCTGGGGCGTGCGCCATTTCGACATGACGCGCCATTTTTTCTTTTACCTGGGCATGGTCGCCGAGCTGTTTATCCTGTATCTGATAGCCGCCGCGAGCCTGCCCGATGAGAGCGTCGGGCCAATAGACCTGCGCGAATATTACCTGGAAAACCGTCGCCACTTTTGGCTGCTGGTCAGTCTGTTCCAGTTTGGCTACTTCGCGCTCGGCGTCTATTTCGCCCGCGGCGAGCCTGCTGGCCTGCCGGTGTCGATGCTTGTGCTGCTATGGACATTGATGTCGGCGCCGCTTGTGATTGCCTTGGCGATGCTGGGGCTGAAATCGAGGATCGCCCACTATCTGGGCCTGGCTGGCCCTCTATGCCATCATGATCCTGCACTATGCGTTCGGCGGCAATAAATTGACTGGCGAATCTTGCCGGAGTGCGCTGCTGGCGCTGCTCCTGTGCTCGTTCGCGGTGCCTGGAGGGCGTCAGCCGAGCCGCCCGCGCCAAAGATTGTGGTGTATCTGGGCGCCACGCTGCTCGATGGCACCTCGGCCGAGGCCCGGACCAACATGGCCGTCGTGACGCGCGGTGATCGGATCAGCGCAGTCGTGCCGGCGAAGGATTTCCACGCGCAAGCCGGGGCGGAAATCGTTGACGTCCGTGACCGTTTTATTGTCCCTGGCCTGATCAACACACACGTTCACCTCGCCACGCTCGCCGACCCTCCGGTGGCCAAGGCGTACCTGCGCCGCGAACTCTACAGCGGCGTAACTTCGGTACGCGATATGGCCGGCGACACGCGCCTGCTCGCGGAGCTCAAGCGCGAGGCGAAATTCGATGAAATAGTCGCGCCCGACATCTACTACGTTGCGTTGATGGCCGGCCCCGAGTTCTTTGTCGATCCGCGCACCCACGATGCGGCGCGCGGGCTCATCGCCGGACAGGTTCCATGGATGCAGGCGATTACCCCGCAGACCAACCTGCCCTTGGCTGTCGCCGAAGCGCGCGGAACAGGCGCCACAGCCTTGAAGCTCTATGCCGACCTGCCGGCGGCACTGGTCAAGTCCATTACCGAGGAGGCCCATCGTCAACATCTTCTGGTCTGGGCCCATGCCGCCATTTTCCCGGCTCTGCCCAGTGATGTTGTCAACGCCGGGGTCGATGTCATCAGCCATGCGTGCCTGTTGGGCTACCAAGTCAACTCGCCGCCGCTGCGCAGAGTTATGAGGATCGAACCCCGATGGACGCGGCGAAGGCGCTCAAGCCCAATGCGGAAATGAGCGCGCTGTTCGCAAGCATCAAGAGCCCACGGCACGATTCTCGATGCCACCTTGAACGTCTACGACACCGATACGCATCCGGTATCCTGCCCGCCCGGCGCGGCCGATTATCTGGCGCGCGAAGCCTATCGCGCGGGCATTCCCATTTCCGCGGGCACTGACGACGATCCGGATTGGAAGAAAACAGACAGCCTGCTGGATGATGAAATCGCACTGCTCGTGGACGAAAGTGGGCATGACGCCTGCCGAAGCCCTTCGCTCAGCCACGCTCATCGGTGCGCGCGCGCTCGGCTTGGAGAAGGAGCTGGGCACGGTGGAAGCCGGCAAACAAGCCAATATGGTCGTATTACGACGCAATCCCCTGGAGAATATTTCCAATCTCAGGAGCGTCGATTTCGTGGTCAAGCACGGAAAGCGCTTTGCGCGCGCCGACTACCATCCGGCGACCGAAAAGGAATTTCCCACGTCAAATTAGCAGCGGGCCTGGCGCCACGGCGATGGGTACCCGGTCCTGCTGCCGCGCCAGGCGCCGGCCTCCCTGTGAGAGAATCTGCGAACCGGTAATGGCCAGCGGATCGGCGCGAGGCTCCTTGAAATACCAAATCGGCCCACTTCGGGCGAGCGACCACACCCGCTGGATGCAGCTTTGGAGCGAATATCAGACTTTTTACGGCGTCGCATTGCCTTTGAAAGTCACCGAGAGTGCCTGGACGCGCCTTCACAACGGGCGGCTGCACGGGCTTGGCGCTCGCGATTCCGCCGATACCCTGCTCGGGATCGTTCATTTCCTGTTTCATGAGGACAGCTGGTCGACAGACCCGGCCTGCTACCTGCAGGACCTTTACGTGGATGCACGTGCCCGCGGCACAGGTTGCGGCCGCCAGCTGATCGAGGCCGTCGCGGATTCCGCGCACGCGGCCGGAGCGAATCCGCCCTATTGGTTAACGCATGAGACTAACGCCGTGGCGCGGCTCTTGTACGATCGCTTGGGCAAGAACCTGGGATTCATTCAATACACGTACGCTCAGGAGCCTCCCGAGCCCCTCGAGCTAGCCCCGTGGCACGCGCGCCTCGCGTCGCAGCGCTCCAGCGAGCGCTACATTCCCGGGCCGGCTAGTCCCGTCCTATCTCGCATTCACCAGTGCCGGTCGCTCCACATATAGAGTGGGAAAAGTGCGTTGGAGGTTTTCGACCTTGGGAATGTCGTTTATGGCGATATAGGGATTGGTCGGATTGTGGAACAAGTAGTCCTGGTGATAGCCCTCGGCCGAATAAAATCCCTTGAGCGGATCCACCCGCGTGACGATGGGGCTGGAAAACGCACGCGATCGATTGAGTTGCGCGATGTAGGCCTCCGCAATGCGTTTCTGGCTGTCATCGGCGTAAAAAATTGAGGACCGGTACTGAGTGCCCTCGTCGGGGTACTGACGATTGAGCTGCGTCGGATCGTGCGCGACTGAGAAGAAAATCTGCAGTAACTGCCCGTAGGAAACTTGCGCCGGATTGAAGGTTATCTGCACGGATTCGGCGTGCCCGGTCCGGCCCGATCCCACCTCTTCGTAGTGGGCGGTGGATTTCTCTCCGCCTGAATAACCCGAGAGCACTTGGCGGACACCGCTGCACGTGTTCAAACACGCCCTGCACCCCCCAGAAGCATCCGCCCGAGAGTACGGCGACCTGCATCGCTCCTGCAGCCTTCGGATTGTCCAAGGCCGGAGGCGCAATCGCTACCGCGCCCTCCGCGCCGTACAGCATAGGCATTCGCAAGATGACACCGATCGTCAACACCATAACAAAGAGCCATTTCAGTGGTCGGTAGAATTTCATAGTGGACATTGCAATTCCTTGGCGATATGCCCTCGTTGGATTCTTCAGGCGCGAGGCACGAACTTGAGTGCCACCGAATTCATGCAATAACGCAGTCCCGTCGGCGGAGGCCCGTCGTCGAACACGTGGCCCAGATGGGCATCGCATCGCTTGCAGGAGATCGCATCGCGTTGCCATCCGAAGGTCGTATCGGAAGTCTTCACGATGTTCGTCGCGGAGATCGGCTTCCAGAAGCTCGGCCAGCCGGTTCCCGACTCGAATTTTGTCTTCGAATCGTAGAGCGCGGTGGCGCAGCAGACGCACCGATACAGGCCATCGCCGTGACTGTGCGCGTACTCACCGGTGTAGGCCATTTCGGTGCCCTGATGGCGCGCCACCTGATAGGCGAGCGGCGAGAGTTGTGCCTTCCATTCCGCATCAGTCTTGATGAGCTTGGCGACGCGCGAGACACCGGTGCTCTTCCCGGCCGCCGAAAACATCTCGATGTCCACCTGCTGGGGTCGGACCAGGCGGGGAGCACGGTCGGCCGCCCAGAGTTTGGGCGCCGCCGCACACGCCAATGCGGTGATGCCGCAGCCCAGGAACCTGCGGCGCTCGGCGCTTGGCCCGTCCAGTGCGTGCAGAATTGTGAGGAATCGCGATTGTGTTTCATGAGGCCTCCCTAGCCGAACGTAAATGAATAGGCCTGTACGCCCGGGTCCAGGAATTCGATCGAGAACAGGTGCTCGCCCACATCCTTCGACTGGCGAATCAACTGATACAGGCGCTGCTCCTTGACGAGACCCGCGCCACTGGCGTCGGTATCCGCGCCATGATTTGCGCCCGGGTCGGCGCCGTCGAGTTGCACCCGAAAGCGCACCGGCCTGCCCTCGGCCCCGGCGCCGAGGACCAGGTGCAGGTCGCGGGCGTAGAACCGGTAGATGATTTTTCCCCGAGCCTTGCTCAGCACGGCCTTCTCGGAGCCGACGGTCCAGTCCCCGGCAAGTGCCCACTGATTCAACTGCGAGCGCGGCGGGCGCAAGATAGTGGTGCGCGCGATCGTGCAGCGCGCCGCCGGGGGATACGAACATGGCGGCCCGCTCATAATCCGATGTACGTTTCCGGAGAACGCATGTGCTCCTCATCGCCCGGCGCCTGCACGCCCACGGCGTGCGCGGATTCGACTCCCGCGGGCGGGAGCTCGGTGTGGCCCGCATCCTTCAACAAACGGCGGATGATCTGCTCGGATTCCGCGTAATTGCCCTCTCCGAAGTGGTGGGCGCGGATGTGGCCGGCTCGCGTCTATGAAGTAATGCGCGGGCCAGTACTGGTTATTAAAGCCTTGCCAGATGGCGTAGTCGTTATCCAGCGCCACCGGGTAGGTGACTCCCAGTTCGCTGACCGCGTGGCGCACATTGCCCAGATCCTTTTCGAACGCAAATTCCGGCGCGTGCACACCAATGACCACCAGTCCATGGTTCCTGTACTTCTGATACCAGGCCTTCACGTAAGGCAATGCCCGAAGGCAGTTGATGCACGAGTAGGTCCAGAAATCGATCAGCACGACCTTGCCGCGCAACATCGCCGGCGTCAGAGCGGGCGAGTTCAGCCACGATGTGGCGCCCGCCAGCGGGGGAAGTTCGCCCTCGATCGGTAAATCCGAGCGTGGCCTCATCTGCCATCGACGCCGCTATCGCTCGCGGCGGTGGAGGAGCTGATGACCATGGTCGCGTTGCGGCCCGTCGCCGACGGCTCGGGGTGCAGGCGGCTGATCAGCGATTGCTCCAGGCGGTTGGTGCCACCCAGGGAGAGCCGCGTCAGTATGCTGCTATCCCAGCCCATGACTATCGTGGCCACCCCGACCAGCACGGCGACACCCAGCACGCGTCGGATCCACTCACCCGCCCCCAGGGATCTTTTCATGGCGGCGAACGCCCGGCCGCCGACGAGGATCGCTATGGCCAGAGAGGTCGCGGCTCCGGCGGCGTAGGCAAACAGCAGCAGGGTCGTGTGCGCATTGGGGCCCGATATGGCCGCTCCGGTGAGCACCAGACCCAGCACCGGTCCCGCGCACGGCGCCCACAACAAGACCGGTGGCGATCCCAACAGCAGTGAGGGCGCGATCGAGCCCTCGCGCGCTCCGCCCTGGGCAGGCAACAGGCGATTTCCGAGCGCCACTACGGGCCGCGTGACCCACTCCGCCAGGCGGCGCGAGAGCAGCGTCAGGGCAAATGCCGCCATCAATGCCAGTGCAACCCAGCGACCGTATTGATTCAATCGAACCGCCCAGGCCCCCCCACCGCGGCCAGGGTCGCGATTCCGGCAAACGTGGCTGCCATGCCCACGAGCATCGGCAGCCCGCTGGTCAGAAACCTCTGCTCCGAGCGTGCGAACACGAACGGCAGCACAGGCAGGATGCAGGGGCTGACGATTGTCAGCACGCCACCCAGATAGACCAACAACAGCAAAATCATGGGGCCAGTTCCTTCGAAACTACCGCCCGTACCGGACGGTACTGCGTTTGATTGTTACTTCGTCAATAAGGTTCGGGAAGTTACAACATAAGCGCGCCAATACGGCTGCCGGGCAGTGGGCGGGACACCATGCAGCCCGCCGCAGGCGGAATTCGCACTTTCCTAGCGCCCGACTGAACTCTTATATATAGAGTGAGGACCGGCGGTGCCGGCTGGCCTCAAGAACCGATTGGGCCTACTCTGGCACTGATCGTCGAGCCGCCGTAGCGCGGCGCCGAAAGAGCCCAGAGTCAGATCAATTCCGGGGCGTTCATGCAGAAGCGAAAACTGGGCAGTAACGGATTGGAAGTGTCCGCACTGGGCCTTGGCTGCATGGGCCTTAACTTTGGCTACGGACCGGCCGGTGACAGATCGCAGATGATCGAGCTCGTTCGGAGCCGCCGTTGAACGGGGCGTCACTTTTTTTGACACCGCCGAAATCTACGGTCCGTTCACAAATGAAGAACTGGTCGGTGAGGCGCTGGCCCCGTTTCGCAAGCAAGTCGCAATCGCCACCAAATTCGGATTCAAGGTGGGAGCCGCGCCGGGTCAGGCAGGTCTCGACAGCCGCCCGGAACACATCAAGGAAGTGGCCGACGCCTCACTGAAGCGGCTGAACACCGACACGATCGACTTGTTCTACCAGCATCGGGTTGATCCGGAAGTTCCCATCGAGGATGTCGCCGGAGCCGTCAAGGATCTGATCCGGGCGGGCAAGGTCAAGTATTTTGGTTTGTCCGAGGCAGGCGCGCAGACCATTCGCCGCGCCCACGCGGTGCAGCCGGTGACCGCATTGCAAAGCGAATACTCGCTCTGGTGGCGAGAGCCCGAGACCCAGGTGCTGCCTACGCTCGAGGAACTCGGCATAGGCTTTGTTCCGTACAGCCCGCTCGGGAGAGGTTTTCTCACCGGAAAAATGGACGAGTCCACGTCCTTCGACAGCAAGGATTTCCGCAATCTTCTGCCGCGCTTCAGTGCGGAAGCGCGCAAGGCGAACAAGGCACTGGTGGATCTGCTGGGCATCATCGCAGCGCGCATGCAGGCGACACCGGCACAACTTTCGCTGGCATGGATCCTCGCCAAGAAGCCCTGGATCGTTCCCATCCCGGGAACCACCAAGCGGCATCGGCTCGAGGAAAATCTCGGGGCCGTGCGTATCAGATCTTTCCACGCAGGATCTGCAGGCCCTGGAAACGGCCGCGTCCCAGGTCGAGCTTAAAGGCGATCGGTACCCGGAGCATCTGGCGCGCATGGTCGGACGCTGAACTTAAGGAGCACAACATGGTCGATAAGCCGCCCGCCCCGCGAAATCCATTCACGGATATTGCTCCCGCCCTGGCTGACTATACGGAACGGGTATTGTTCGCAGATGTCTGGGAGCGCCCGGGCCTCGCGCCCAGAGACCGGAGCCTCATCACTGTCGCCGCCCTAGTCGCCCTGTACCGCACCAATGAACTGCCGGTGCATCTGAAAAAGGCTCTGCAGAACGGCGTTACCCGCGAGGAGTTGATCGAAGTGATCACCCATCTCGCCTTCTACTCCGGGTGGCCCACGGCAGCGACCGCCGTGACACATCGCGAGGCGGGTTTTCGACGAAAATCCAGCCTGATCTCCGCACCTTCCAGGGGAAACTCAGTTAAGACCCAAGTCGCCATCATCGGTGGAGGACCGGCGGGGCTGCTTTTGTCCGAATTGTTGCATCGCCATGGCATTGCCAGCGTGGTGTTGGAGAAGCGCAGTCGAGCGCACGTGCTTGTCGCGAGTCCGTGCCGGCGTGCTGGAACCGGGCACCGTGGAGTTATTTCGTGCCAATGGCCTCTCCGAACGCATGGACCGCCTCGGACATTCTGCACGACGGCATGCGGATCGTCTGGGCGGGACGGGACAGCTACTTCGTTGACATTGCGAAGCATCTCGGCAAACAGTTCATGACCTACGGTCAGACCAGCATCCAAGAGGACCTGTCTGGCGGCCGCCGACCGGCGCAACGCCATCGTACTCACCGAAGTTGCGGCGGTGCGTCCCGCCGCCATCGACTCCGATCGCCCGCATGTCAGCTTCACGCACGACGGACAGGAAATCGACCTATCGTGTGATTTCATCGCCGGATGCGATGGTTTCCACGGCGTGTCGCGCTCGGCCATTCCCTCAATGGACAGGCGGGAGTTCGAGAAGGTCTATCCCTTTGGCTGGCTGGGCATCCTCGCGCGCACTCCACCGCTTGCCGACATTACCTATGCCAATCATCCGCGCGGATTCGCTCTCGCCTCCGCACGCAGCGCGAACCTGAGCCGCTATTACATACAGGTGCCGCTGGATACAAAAATAGCGGACTGGCCCGACGAGCGCTTCTGGGTCGGAACTCAAGTCGCGGTTTCCGGACGATATCGCACAGAGCATCGTCACCGGACCGTCAATCGAAAAGTCGCTGGCGCCACTGCGCAGCTTCGTGGTCGAACCCATGTGCCATGGCCGGCTGTTTCTTGCCGGCGACGCAGCGCACATTGTTCCGCCCACCGGCGCTAAAGGGTCTGAACCTGGCGGTCTCGGATGTGTACTACCTCGCGCGCGCCCTCGCCGCTTACTATTGCCAGAATACGCCGGCGCTACTGGAATCCTACAGCGACACGGCATTGCGACGAGTGTGGAGTTCAGTGCGAATCTCGTGGTACCTGACCAACCTGCTGCACCGCTTTCCCGGTGCGAGCGAGTTCGATCAGCGGGCGCAGGAATATGAACTGGATTACCTGAAATCATCGCACCACGCGCAGGTTGCGTTGGCCGAGCAGTACGCCGGGCTCCCGTTCGAGGGCCAGGCGGCCGGCACGACGGACTGAGAGGAATTGAAGCGGGCCGTGTTGGGTACGACCGAGGATGCGCAAGCGAGTTGACCACCGATCGAAACGTACTAGGGAGGCGCCTGTGAATCTGGACATCGACACGCTGGAGAAAGCAAAAGGCACGCTGCTTGATCTTGCGATCCGCTTCGGCCCGAAACTCCTGGTCGCTGTGCTCATTATTCTGGCGGGATTCGCCGTAGCGGGCTGGGTGGGGCGCGCGGCACAGCGGGGTCTGCTGCGCTTCGATCTCGAGCCGCCGGTACGCCAGCTCATTACGCGCATCATGCGCGTGCTGGTGCTTGGTCTTTTCCTGATCATGGCTTTGCAGAACCTTGGCGTCGAGCTGCTGCCGCTGATTGCCGGATTGGGAGTGGCCGGTGCGGCTCTCGCTCTCGCGACCCAGGGCGTGCTTAGCAACGTGGTCGCCGGCCTGACGATCATCTTCACGAAACCCTATCGTGTCGGGGACTACATCGAAATCGTGGGCGTTGAGGGCCGGGTGGACTCGATCTCGATATTCAACACCGTGCTGGTGCATCCCGATCGCTCCCGTATCGTTGTGCCGAACCGAAAGATCGTCGGAGAGATACTCCATAACTACGGGAAGATCCGCCAGTCCGAAGTCATGGTGCGCGTCGCCTACGACACGAATCTGCAAACTGTTCTTGAGACCATCCAAGCACTGGTGAGGGCCAATGGCCGCGTGCTGGCCGAGCCCGCTTCGTTGATTGGGGTCGCGGCGCTGGGCGAATCGGCGGTGCAGATCGTCGTCAAGCCTTGGGTGCAGGTGGGCGATTATGGGTTGGTCGAGGGTGAATTGAATCTCGCGATCGTCGCCGCGCTGCGCCAGCGAGGAGTCTCGATTCCATTCCCGCAGCGCGAGGTGCGACTGATTGGTGGGGCTATGTGACCGGGCGTACCCCGGATCGAGTTTCAGTGTCGGGATTGACAACATACCAACTGGTCGGTATCGTTGGACCATGGCTCAGCGAATAAGCAGCCCGACAATCAGCAAAAGCGCGCGCCACGGACTGCTGAATGCAGCCCTGGGTTTGATTCGCGAGCAGGGTTACGCCTCGACCTCGGTTGATGAACTGTGCGCGCAGGCGGGCGTCAGCAAGGGCGCCTTCTTTCATCACTTCCCGAGCAAAGAGGCCTTGGCCGTTGCCGCGGCTAATCACTGGTCTGAGATCACAGGGGCGCTGTTTGAGGCGGCGCCCTATCACAGGCATAGGGACCCTCTGGATCGGGTCCTGGGCTACCTCGATTTCCGGAAGGCGATTCTCAAGGGGGAGATTGCCGAATTTACCTGCCTCGTCGGTACGATGGTGCAGGAGACCTACGGCACCCACCCGGACATTCGCGCCGCGTGCGAAGCGAGTATCAGCGGACATGCCGCATTGGTTGCCGCGGACATTGCCGAGGCGATGGACCGCCATCGGATTCGCGCCTCCATGGAGCGCCGAAAGTCTGGCACTGCACATGCAGGCTGTGCTGCAGGGCGCCTTCGTCATGGCGAAGGCCACAGGCAATGTGGCCGTCGCGGCAGCCAGTATCGATCATCTTGCGCCGCTACATTGAATTACTTTTCCAAACCGAAAGGCGAAAGCCGAGGAAGGCATCATGAGCACGAACAACCTGTATCTCGCCACGTTCAATGGAAGCAAGTCCAGCCCGCGAAGAGCGGCGTGGGACAAGCTTTCCGAAGCAGATCGCGCACCAAGGAGCGCGAAGGCATTGCGGCCTGGAAGGCGTGGGTCGAGAAGCATCAAGGCGCGATCGTCACGATGGGCGGCCCTCTGGGGAAAACCAAGAAGGTCACGCAGCGCGGAATCGAAGATACGAGCAACGAACTGGGCGCCTTCACGGTGGTGCGCGCCGATTCGCACGAGCAAGCCGCCAAGCTGTTCGAGAAGCACCCTCACTTTATGATTTTCCCGGGCGATTCCATTGAGATCATGCCCGTGCTGCCGATACCGGGCGGCTAGTCGACCCGATCGGGCTTCCAGTTCAATACAAAACCACTGCAGGAGTAATCACCGTGCGATTCATGATTTTTGTAAAAGCGACGCAGCCCTCCGAGGCTGGCGTGATGCCAACCAAGGAATTGTTCGAGGCCATGGGCAAGTTCAACCAGGAGCTGATCGCTGCGGGCGTCATGCAAGATGGCGCGGGCTTGCAGCCGACCTCCAAAGGCGCCCGGGTAACCTTCTCCGGAAAGGATCGGACGGTGCGCATGGGTCCCTTCCCCAACACGCCCGAGCTCGTATCCGGTTACTGGATCTGGCAGTGCAAGTCTCTGGAGGAAGCGATCAGCTGGGTGAAGCGCGCGCCGAATCCCATGCCGGAACGCTCAGACATCGAGATCCGGCCGTTCTATGAAATGGAGGATTTTGCGGCACTGACGGAATGAGCGGAGCGGCGGGCGACGCGATCGCGTCGCCCGCAGCTCGGCGGTAACCCAATGGGATGTTGAGCCTTATTTTTCGCGCTCGTACTTGAACGAAACCTTGACCTTCGCGCGGTATGCCTCGACCTTGCCTTTCTTGAGCTGCATGTCCAACTCGACGACCTCTGCAACCCGCAGGTCCCGCAGTGTCTTGCCCGCTCGGGAGACGGCCGCCGCGGCCGCCTTTTCCCACGACACGCTGCTGGTACCGACCAGCTCAATGACTTTGTAGACGTTCTCGCCCATGTTCATCTCCCTTTGTTCTATTCAGGACCCTTTCTACGGGATCAAGGTGGAGTGGCAATTCCCATTCTCGCCAGTCAAGGCGTGCAGGGGCAAGTGATCGGCGCGCCGGCGACGGATCGAGCCCCGGACGATTCGGGCAAAGGCGCTCGGAGACAGTGAATGGGGACCATCGGCCCGAATAATGCGCTTGTGGAAGCGGCCCTAGAATGGCGAGAATGGCACGATAAGAACGCCACTCGCTACTTTTGGGGGACCGCCATGTTTACCTTCAAACCATTCGGCTTCAGCACTCGGGCCGCGACGATGGGCCGACGGCAATTTCTGGGCGCAGCGGCGGCGGCCGCCGCGGTGTTGCCCGCTGCCCGGCTTTGGGCCGATGCTTCAAGCCCCGGAGCGGTCCCGGACAGCCTGGTTGCCGTCGGCATCACGGGCAAGCCCGTCACGCTTAGCGCATCGGACCTAAAGGATTTGCGCGCCGGTCTGCGCGGCCAGCTGTTGCTGGCCCAGGATCAAGCATACGACCAGACACGCAGAGTCTGGAACGGCGCCTTCGATCGGCACCCCGCGCTGATCGCGCGTTGCACCAGCACCGCCGATGTGGCCAGGGCCGTCAGCTTCGCGCATTCCCATGCCCTGCTTTGTTCCGTAAGAGGGGGTGGCCACAGCATTTCAGGACAATCCTCCTGTGACGGCGGGCTGATGATTGACCTGGCGCCGATGAGAGAAATTCAGCTCGATCCCGCCCATCGCATCGCCAAGGCGCAGCCCGGTGTGCTTCTGGGCGAACTCGACACGAAGTGCCAATCCGCCGGACTCGTCACCCCGCTCGGCACCGCCTCGGACACCGGCATAGCCGGCCTTACGCTCGGCGGTGGTCAGGGACGACTGATGCGCCGCTTTGGGCTCTCATGCGACAACGTGCGCTCCTTCGAACTGGTCACGGCGGACGGGAAGGTGGTAAATGTCAGCGCGGAGGAAAATCCGGATCTGTACTGGGGCCTGAGGGGCGGTGGCGGCAACTTCGGAGTGGTCACTCGTTTCGACTACCAGCTGCATCCGCTCAACCATCCGGTGTTGGCCGGCGTCATGCTTTACCCCTTCAGCGAGGCACACTCGGTTCTCTCGGCCCTTCTGGACTTCGCCGCGAAGGCACCCGACGAGCTGTATCTGACCGGCGGTCCCGTCAGCATTGAGGCTCCGCGCCCCAATTCCCCGCCTGGAACTCCGGCAGCAGGAAAGTACGTCGCCATTGAAGCGGTCTACTGCGGCGAGCCCGGCGCCGGGGAACGGGTCCTCGCACCGCTCGCCAAATTCGGCAAGCCCGTGAGCGGCAAGATCACGGCCAAGAAATACGTCGATGCGCAGAACGGTTTCACCGGCGCAAGCCCTCCGGCGCTTCCCCCGGGATTGGGGGTCTACGTCAAGTCGGGATTCGTGAATTCTTTCCCGGAGAAACTCATCGGGGACGTCATCCACGCCTTCGATAACGGTACCGAGTGGCTCGATAGCATTGGATTTGGCCTGTGCGGGGGCGCGGTGGCGCGAATCAAACCGGATGCCACCGCCTACTGGAACCGCGGAGCGCAGTGGGACCTGCTGCTTGCCGGAGTTTGGGCCGACCACACGCAGGATCAGCACAACGCCGCCGTATTGCACGACCTTTGGAAGACCGTTCGAGCCCTACACGCAGGGCTACTACGTGAATACCGAGCCTTCCGCGGACGAACAACGCCTGCGCGCAACGTACGGCGACAATTATCCGCGTCTGGTGCAGCTGAAAAACAAATACGATCCGGCCAATCTTTTTCACCTAAACGCCAACATCAAGCCAACCGCCCCAGCCTGAGGGTCGGTGCGCCCAGGTGCGCGGTGAAATGCAGGTGCCTCTTCGCGGGAGCGGCCTGCCCGGGCGCGTCTTCGAGGTCAAGACTCTCGCGGACAATCCCAGCCCATCCGATAGCGAGCCGGTATTGCTGAATCGACGCGACCGTCGCATGATCGGCTTCTCTAGGGAATGGAGGGCACGCCATGGCAGCGTTCAATGCCGTTCGCTTTCGCGTCAAAGCAGGACGCGAGCAGGAATTCCTCGATGCGCACAAGAAAATGGCGCGCTAACTGGCCAGGCCTCAAGCGAGTCAACATGATCAAGACCGGCGATCGGAACTACTGCATCATCGCCGAGTGGTCCGATATGGACGCTCTGGCCAAGGCGCGGCCGGACATGATCGCCACGCTCGATACGCTTTCGCGGCACTTTGGAGGACCTGGGCGGTGGCCTTGGAGTTACCGATCCCGTGTCGGGACCGGTGGTGCTGGAGCTGAAGTAGCGCGTTTTAGAGTGGACGAGGTTCCCCGAGACGCCGTGCCAAGAGTTTGAATAAGCCACCCGTGGCCGGAGGTTTTCCTTCGCTTTGGTGTCTTGATCCAGCGGTCACCTACCTCAACCACGGTTCATTCGGCGCCTGTCCCTCGGCAGTCTTGGCCGCACAGTCCTCGCTGCGCCTGGAAATGGAGCGCGAGCCGGTGGATTTTCTGGGCGTGAATTTCAACGCTCGTCTCAACGTTGCCCGCGAGCCGGTGGCAGAAGTTTCTGGGCGCGGATCCCGCCGATCTGGTCTTTGTGTCCAACGCCACCACGGGTGTCAACGCGGTGCTGCGCTCTCTGTCCTTCGGAGCCGGCGATGAAATACTGACGACGACCCATACCTACGCGGCCTGCCGCAAGACCATTGACTTCGTCGCCTCGCGCAGCGGGGCCTCGGTGATCGTCGCCGCACTTCCCTTTCCGCTGCGCAACGAACAGGCAGGTTATCGAGGCTGTTCTTGCGCGTGCCTCGCCGCGCACCCGCCTCGCCGTGCTCGATCACGTTACCAGCCCCACCGCCCTGATATTGCCCGTGGCGCGCCTTGTCCGCAGAATTGCGCGACCGCGGCGTCGAGAGCCCTCATCGACGGCGCCCACGCGCCGGGCATGGTGCCGCTTGCGCTGAGCGCACTGGGCGCTGCGTACTACACCGGCAATGCCCACAAGTGGCTGTGCGCGCCCAAAGGCGCCGCGTTCTTGCATGTCCGTCGCGACCGTCAGGCCGGCTTGCACCCCTCGGTAATCAGCCACGGTTATGCGCTCGGCTACCAGCCGGAGTTCGACTGGACAGGGACTTCCGATCCGACGCCCTGGCTGTGCATTCCCGAGGCCATACGCTACATGGGCGGCCTGGTTCCAGGCGGCTGGCCGGAATTGATGGAGCGCAACAGGGCGCTGGCGCTGCAGGCGCGCGAACATTCTCTGCAATTCCATCGGAATCGACCCGCCCGCTCCCGCCGAGATGATCGGCTCGATGGCCTCGATTCCCCTTCCGGCCGGAGCGCCTGGATCGCCGGCAGCGCGACTGGACAGCGACGCGCTGTGCGAATGGTTCCGGCAAGCGTGGGGTGCGCACCTGGCTGTATCCGCATCCGGTGCCGCTGCTGCGCCTCTCGGCGCAGCTCTACAACAACCTTGGACAGTATCCAGCAGCTCGCGACGCTCCTCGCTGAGGCCTTGCATGGCTGAGGAGCGCGGCGGTATCGAGGCGCGACTTTCGACCTTCGATACCGCGATGGTCGTGTTCAGTCTGGTTGTCGGGATCGGCATTTTTCGGACGCCCTCGATCGTGGCCCGCGCGGCGGGAAGCACCCCCCTGTTCTTCGGGGCCTGGTTGACCGCCGGCGCCATGACCCTGATCGGGGCGCTCACCTTCGCGGAGATCGGTTCACGACACCCACGTGCCGGCGGCTACTACCGCGTAGTCGCGGACTGTTATCAACCCGGCCCTGGCGTTCATGCTGAATTGGGCCCAGACGCTCATGCAGGGCGCAAGCGCCGCAGGCGTTGCGTTTATAGGCGCCGATTACCTGGCGCCGGTCGTGCTTCCTGCGCAACTGCGCACACCGCACTCCTCGCTCATACTCGCTTGCACGACGATGTTGGTGCTGCTGGTGCTGAATTACCGCGGAATTCGTTCGGGTGCGCGGACTCAAAATATATTATCGGTGCTCAAGATTGCGATGATCCTGGGGCTGGCGCGTCTGCGCCCTGCTGCTCGCGCCGCGCCATCTGCCCAGCGCAGCCGTCGATGGGGCCTCGCCGGCAACGCCGACTCCTGCCTCGCCTGGCAGCGGCGCTGATTCCCTGTTTCTACGCCTACGGCGGCTACCAGCTGACCATGAACCTGGCAGCCGACCTCAAGAACGCCCGCCAGCGCTTTGCCTGGGCCGTCGCGGCCGGCGTGATCACGGTCATCGTCCTGTACCTGCTGATCAATCTCGCCTACTACGAGGTGCTCGGCACCCCGGGCATTGCCGCGTCCAACCTGGTGGCGGCCGCTCTGTCGCGTGCAACTTTCGGACCGGCCGGCGAAATCGTGATCTCTCTGGCCGTTTATCTTTCCGCGGCAGGCTTTATCAATGCGACGATCCTGCAGATGCCGCGCAGCATTCACGCCATGGCCTCGGATGGCGTGCTGCCGCGAGCATTCCAGCGGGTCAACCCACGCACCCAGGTGCACGAGGCGGGACTGCTGTTCTTCGCCGCTTCGATGCTGATACCGGCCTTTCTGCTGGGTTCCTTTGAGATGCTGCTCAACTACGTGATCTTCACCGACATGCTCAGCATTGCGACGGTGGCCTCCACGCTGTTCATTTTGCGCCGGCGCCACGTGGGCGACGGAGGTTTCGTGATGCCCGGTTATCCTTGGCTGCCCGCCATATTCCTCGCCTGTCTTCTTGGGGTTGCCATCAGCGTGTTCCTCACCCAGCCGCGCCTGGCGATCGCCGGAATCGTGGTGTTGTTGGTGGGCTGGCCGCTGTTCCGGACTCGGCCGCCGGCTGAACGCGGCCCAACACCGCATGAACTTATCTCCAAGCGCATCGAGCGCGCGTTGATCTGAAAGACATCTCCGCCCCTCTGCCTTCAACGTCATTGGCGCTAAGGTATTGCCGACCACAATTCGCCGTTCCGGCATACATACGTCCGAAAGGGACTGAGTCCATTCACGTCAGCCACAGAACACCCCAATCCGGATCTCGCGGGCGAACGCCCCCACTCTGGCCGCTTTGTCTTTCAGAGGTCGCGAACTGTCCCGCCGAACCTGCGCTAATGCACGGCCTCGCTTTGCGCAGATCCCACCAGCATTGCGTTACGGACGATGTGGGATTCACGCCGACCATTTGCAGCCCGAATCCCGCCCGATCATCTCTCGTTGGCCTACAGCCATTCGGGGAACTCAAGCGTAAACAGTGCACTAGCGCACTACTAATGAATATCCGAAGGCGTTACTTTAAGGAACGATGGGATCCGAATTAAGGCCGGCAGGCTCCCGATGAAGCGACTAATCAACTGAATCTCCCGCCGTGCCGCGAATTGGTGCGTCGCGGGCTAATCTTTGCTCGCACTGTTCTCCTTCGCCGCACCCATGGCGGCGCAAGCGCAACAGGTGGCAGACCGGACGGGTGTGGGAGGTCATCCAGGCCGGCGAGGCACCGCGCGATCGGCAAGCTGCCGGCCGGACAAGTCATGAACCTGGATCTGGTGCTCCCGCTCCGTGATCCTGCCGGCTTGGACACCTTCCTGGACGAAATCTACGATCCGGCCAGCCCCTCGTACGGTCAGTTCCTGACCGTGGAGGAATTCACCGAGAAATTCGGCCCCACGCAGGCCGACTATGACGCCGTGGTGGAGTTTGCCGAAGTCCCACGGGTTGCGGGTGACGGGGGAAGCCGGGACCGGCATGGAAGTGCAGGTCACCGCTCCGGTCGCGAACGTCGAGGCCGCATTCCATCTGAACATGCGCACCTACCAGCATCCGTTCGAAGCCCGCGCATTTTATGGACCGGACCGTGACCCCACCGTCGGTCTGCCGGTCAAAATAGTCGCACGTCTCCGGTCTGGACAATTTTTCGATCCCGCACCCGTTGTTCGTGTCAAGAAGTGACTACGCGGCCGCCCACGGTCTTGATCTGGCGGCCATGGCCTCGGCGATACCCAACGGGTCCGGCCCGCAGGGCTCGTTTCTCGGAAGCGACATGCGTGCCGCCTATTACGGCGG
The DNA here is from genome assembly GCA_963795685.1 of uncultured Gammaproteobacteria bacterium. Taxonomy (GTDB): domain Bacteria; phylum Pseudomonadota; class Gammaproteobacteria; order Steroidobacterales; family Steroidobacteraceae; genus FEN-1191. The sequence continues at coordinate 171,908 of CAWCJE010000012.1, read as the reverse complement.
CTCGGCCCTGACCGGTGCAGGCCAGCACCTGGGATTGTTCGAGTTTGCCGGAACGAATCTGACCGACCTGAACAAATATCTCAACGCGTCGGGAATAAAAAATAAAGTGCCGATCACGCTCTTGTCCACCGACGGCAGCAAGACCAGCTGCGTCAAGTCGGCGGGCTGCGATGACACCGAGCAGACGATCGACATGACTCAGGCGCTGGGCATGGCGCCGGGACTGGCCAGCCTGGTGATGTACGTCGGCCAGACCGATACGCGCAATTTTGAGCGCAATGACGACGCATCATCCGCTGCCCACGACGATTGCCTGCTCGTGGATGTGGTGGGGAGACCCGGCCGCGGTCGATCCCTACTTTAAGAGGATGGCCGCGCAGGGACAGACCTTCTTTGTCGCCTCCGGCGATCAGGGCACGTGGGCGCCCGTGGTACGACCCCTGGCCGGCCGATGATGACTTTCATTGTCTCGGTCGGAGGCACGGACCTGGTCACTTCCGGGCCGGGCGGTCGGTGGATATCGGAAACCGCATGGAGCGACAGCGGCGGCGGGCATCTCTCCCTCAGATATTCCGATTCCTGCATGGCAGAAGGGCCCGGGGATCGTGACCACAGCCAACCGGGGCTCGAAGAAATTTCGCAACGGGCCCGACGTCGCGGCCAATGCGAATTTTACCTTCTACACCTGCGCCAATCAGACGGCCTGCCGCGCCAATGCCTACGGCGGCACCAGTTTCGCCGCGCCCATGTGGGCGGGATTTACCGCCCTGATCAACCAGCAGCGCGCCCAGAGAGGCGCACCGAAGGTTGGCTTTATCAACCCGAAGATCTATTCGGATAACGTGACCTCGCGCTACGCCACCGGCTTCCACGACATCGTGCGAGGGCAGAGCCGGGGACAATCCGGCGCTGAAGGGTTCGATCTGGCCACGGGATGGGGAAGCCCGAAGCCCCAGCTCATCACCGAACTTGCGCCATAAAACGGCGCGTGGCCGGTACAATTTCAGCTCGAGTCGCCAAGCCCTAAAAGACCAGCCGCTGCGGGCGCGCAGGCCTAAGTGTCCTGAAACCGCCGGGCTTAAGAACGGTACGAGGGTCGGTCCTTTTGCAGCATCAGACGAACAGGTCCCTGACCCGCTCCGTTACCCCCGCATCGATCGCCGTAACGGTGCCATTCGCGCGATGAAAGAACCGGCGCCAGGCTCGGCCGCCGCGGTCAAATCATCCGATCAGTCAGCAGCCGGCGCCGGCGCCGCTAGGACACCGAAGCTAAGCCGCACCCGCACCCTCATCGTCGGCATTCTCGCCCTCGGCTACGCTGCTCCTTGCCCACATGAGCACCGCACAGGGCGGACACGGCACCCTTGGTGCGGTCCTCGCAATCGGACCGCTCGGCGCAATCGCGGCCCTATTTGCGTGGCGGTCAACGCATCGTGTGCTGGGCCTGGCCGGTGTGGGTTCTGGCCTTGGCCTACCTCGGCATGCACTGGTATGAACTTAAAGCGCGGTTCGCTTTGGTGTACCTGATGCAGCAGGTCGGATTCTATTGTCTGCTGGGGTGGACCTTCGGCCGCACGCTGGCCCCCGGCCTCACTCCACTGTGCACCCAGATGGCACTTCGCGTTCATGGGGCACTGAGTGCCGACGCGCTTCGCTATACGCGCCAAGTCACGCTGGCCTGGACACTTTTTCTTGGCCGGGATCGTAGTCGCCTTGATTGCTGTGTTCCTCATTGCGCCGCTGCGCGCCTGGTCGGCCTTCGCCAACTTCGGGGTTCCGATCCTTCATCGTCCTGATGTTCCTGATCGAACACAAAGTGCGTCGACACGCGCTTCCCGGTATGGCGCATGCCAGCATCATCGCTACGATCCGCGCCAGCACCGAGCTCGGATTCGGGGCCGCGGAGCCGCGCTCATGATCGTCCAGGCACTTACACAAAAACCTGGCGCGGCGGGCCGCGGACTACTACCGCGCCAGCGGGCCCGCGGCCTATTACTTTGCGCGCGCGAAATTGCAACACGATCCTTTTTACCCGCTACTGCTCTCGGAAAACCTGCTGCCGGCGGGCGCCCGGATATTGGATCTTGGCTGCGCCCAGGGACTGCTTGCCGCGTGGCTTTTCGCCGCCCAGCAATATCATTCCGAAGGGTGCCTGGGACAATTCCTGCCCTGCGCCCGCGATCTATCGAGAGCTATCGGGGCATCGATCACAACGAGTCGGAAATTCGCCGCGCTCGGCTAGGCGCTCGGTCACGCGCGAGGAATTTATCGTGGGTGATATCGCGCTTGAGCAGGTCCCGGCGGCCACATTGATAGTGGTTGCTCGACGTGCTCCACTACCTCGACTATCCAGCCCAACTAAGACTCCTGCGACTCATACGGGCGGCCCTGCCGAGCGGGGGTATGTTGCTGCTCCGAATCGGAGACAGTGCCGATGGCATGCGCGCGCGCGTGAGCGGGTGGATCGACCAGTTTGGTGTGCGCATGCGCGGCGGCAAGGGCCGGCTCTACCGCCGGCCGTTGACGGAATGGCTGGTGCTTCTGGAGGAGATTGGCTTCACGGTGCAACAGATCGCCCGCCAGCGCTCGGCAGGCTACTCCAACGCTTTGTTGCGCGCGATTCCCGAGGACGCCCTAGCGCCCTGCGGGGACACCCAGCAAGGCCTCTGCGGCGCGAACGTAATGCCAGACTTCATTGGGTGCTCGAGCCAGAGCCTGTCCGAGCAGCTCTTCGCCCTTGTCCCGTTGCCCGATGCGGATGTACCAAGCGCCGATCTCGGCTTGGCCGGTGTCGTCCTTCGGATTGTCCGCCAGCGTCTTTTGAAAGCAGTCGATTGCGCGATCCGTCTCGCCCGCCTGCGCGTAGACTTCGCCGATACGCTGCCAGTCACTGCCCTCGGGCTTTGCGCCGGTAACGCGATCGAAACAGCGCCTGTCCGTGCGCCTTGTCGCCCGATAGGTAATAGACGCGACCGACGGAAATCAGCTCCCAACTGCCCTTGCCGGCCAGCCGCTCGGCCTCGGCCAGCGCGGCCGTCCCCGGCATCCTTGGCACTTTTGCCGCGAATCACATCGATCCCACCGCCGTGCTGGGATGCAGCAATCCCCAACCCGACACCCAAGAACAGCGATCCCGCCGCCAAAGCGGCCGCCCAGTGTCGTTCGCATACGGTATTCCCCCTGCATGATCCGCCCGCCAAAATGCATTTTGTACGCCCGAAAAGCGCGCGCTGCGCCAGCGGGCATTCAAAACTATTATAGTGACGGCGTCTTGAGTAGGGGGTTAGGTTTGGCTGATCACTTTGTGCGTGCTCGTCGGGGCGCGCATGCCTGCGGCTGTTCCCTTCGTTCGGATACTCGAACCGCTGTGGCGCAAAGGCAATGAGCAAAACAACGGGCGACTTTGGGGTCGAGCACCGCTCGCGAGCACAGTTGCCTTCCAAGACGCGACCCGTGGTGGCGCGGTGTACTGGGCGTGGCGCAGTTCGGGCTGGATCCGGCCCCACTGGATCTGGCCAATGTCCCGGTGGCCGCTGTGCCGCTTCGCACCTGCGGAGACACTGGATGCGCTCTACGAAGTCTGGCGGGCCGACGGATCGATGCACATGGGCACGTTGGGACGCGTTCACTACCGGTGCAACTCGCATCTGCTCTTTGGCTGTATTTCGCTTCCGGAACCCGCTGGCGGCAAAGGCGCCAACAGCCCCCTCAAGGCGAACACACATGGCGGCCTATGGGGAAATTTTCGCGACCCTGCAGGCGACCGGGTACAAGCAATTGGTGCGGGTTTGGAATTACGTTTCCGACATTACGCAGCCCGCCGCCGACGGCGAGCGCTATTGGCATTTCAACAATGCGCGCTACGAGAGTTTTGTTGCTTCCGACCGCCCGGTAGTAGAAACGGCTCCGGCCGCATCAGCGCTGGGCACGCCTCGTGGCAGTCCTCTGGTGATCTACTTTCTGGCCAACAGGACTACCGCGCAGATGCTGGAGAACCCACGCCAAGTCAGCGCCTATAAATACCCGGCCCAATACGGCCCGCGAAGTCCCACCTTCTCCAGGGCAGCGCTGTTGGCCGAAGGCGGAGGGACTTTGATGATTTCGGGAACCGCCAGCATCGTCGGGCACGAAACGGTTCATTCGGGTGACGCGGCGGCACAGACCCGAGAATCGCTCGCCAACATCGGCGCCTTGACCGAAAGTGCCAACCGGCGCCAGCTTCCCCGTCGCTTCAATCTTGGATCGCTCACTTACAAAGTGTACGTGCGCGATGTGGCGGATCTGCCCGCAGTTGAACATGTGATGCAGGAGGTGATCGGAACAAAGGCGCCGATAGCCTACATCCGCGCCGATATCTGCCGCCAAGATCTGCTGGTAGAGATCGAGGCCGTGGGTGGCGGCCGATCCCGTGAGCTACGAATCAGCGAGAGGGCAACTTTCTTGCGCCGTGGCCTGATTGAAGAGCGGTGTCGGGGGAACATTTTTGCGGCGCGTGCCTGTCCTAGGTCGCCGCACCTTCAGATTCCCACGCGCTTTATCATTTTGGTGCGCGGTTTTTTCCGCGACCCTCCTGATCCCGCGCCAATGCCCTGGCCGATATGTTTCCATTGTGGGAATTGGGGATCGGCCCTGGCACGGTGCGCTTCAGCGACTATCCGGGCTCTGGCACTTATCGCAATTACCTGGTGCCGGTTCCGTACATTCGCTATCGAGGCAAGGTGCTGAGATCGGACCGCGATGGTGTGCGCGGCATCGTGCTCGATCAGCCACGCGTGTCTTTGAATGTCAGTCTGTGGGCAGCCGTCCCGGCGCGCGCCGAGGGCGATTCGGCGCGCACCGGAATGCCCAATCTAAATGCGCTGGTCGAGATCGGCCCTTCCTTGGATCTGCATTTGTGGCGCTCGGAAGCCAACAAGATGCAGTTGGATTTGCGGCTACCGGTTCGCCTGGCCTTGACCGTGGCCAGCCCGCCGCGGGATGTGGGTTGGGTCGCCGCACCGCATATCAATCTGGATGTTCACAATATCGGGGGCACGCCCGGCTGGAGCCTCGGGATGTTGGCCGGGCCGCTGTTCACGACTCAACGCTACAACCAATATTATTATTCCGTAGCTCCGGCTTATGCTACCGCGCAGCGTCCGGCCTACGATCGCTCCGGGTGGCTACGCCGGCACTGAATTCACGATGGCGATGTCCAAGCGATTCCGAACAGTCTGGGTGGGCGGCTTCCTCCGATATGAATCCCTGAACAGGGCAGTCTTCATGGACAGCCCCCTGATCCGCAGTCACTACGATGTATCGGGCGGTGTAGGAATCGCATGGGTCGTCTGGCAGTCCGATCGTGACGTTGAGGCGAGCGAGTGAATCAAGCCGCGCCAAATTCCACCCCCTTCGATTTGCTAAAGCGCTACGCCTGCGTTTATTCCGCTTGGCTCTTCCTGGCCCTAATCTGTCTGGCGTGGTCGATCATTGCACTTCCCGCCTGGCTCTTAATGCCGGTCCGGGCAGGCACCGTCATGGGACGGTCCGGAATCAGCGCGGGGTTTAGGTTCTTCGTCAATGTTCTGACGTGGTTGGGCATCTACCGATTCGATCTGAGTGAACTTCGTGGCCTCGATCAGGAATCGCGGCTAATTCTGGCCCCGAATCACCCTCGCCTGATCGACGCGCTGGTGCTGCTCGCCTGCCATGCAAATATGGTCTGCATCATGAAGACCGGGCTCAGAAAAAACGTGTTTCTGAGCGCGGGGGCCAGGCTCGCGCGATTTATCTGCAACACACCGCCGCGCCGGATGATCAAGGAAGCCATCGCGGCGCTGGACGAAGGCGCAGTGCTGTTGCTCTTTCCGGAGGGCACTCGTTCCGTGCGTGCGCCGGTGAATGATTTTCAGTTGACGGTAGGGGCAATCGCCAAACACGCTAAAGTGCCTGTGCTTACAGTGCTGATTGAGACCGAATCGCCCTACCTGAGCAAGGGCTGGCCCACGCTTCGTATCCCGAGGCTGCCTATCACCTATCGCGTTCGCATCGGGCGCCGCTTCAGTCCTCCGGTAGACGCCCAGCAATTTACTAAAGAGCTGGAGGCGTATTTTCGCCATGAGTTGCCTGATTACCCTCAATTCGCGTGCATCGAAGACAACAAGGCGATCAGAGTGGGTTAGAGTGATTGCCCATGAATGGGCCTTCCTCCACGCATCTGGTGCTCATCCCCAGTTTCAATCCCGGTCACAAGGTCTTTGACACGCTCGCCAGTGCGCTCGAACAATGGGTTCCCGTTTGGGTGATAGTCGACGGCAGCACCGACGGCACCGGCGAAAAACTGGAGCAGATGGCCACCTCTGATCCGAATCTGCGCGTCATACGTCTGGCGCGCAACTGCGGCAAAGGCGGCGCGATTCTGCACGGACTGAAACTGGCCAGCCAGGCGGGTTTTACCCATGTGCTAACGCTCGACTCGGACGGCCAGCATCCCACCGACAGGATCCCCGCATTCATGGCAGCGTCGATGGCCGCCCCATCGGCGATGATTCTCGGGGATCCGGTCTTCGACGCCAGCGCACCCTCTATACGCGTCAAGGGCCGGCGCATTTCAAACTGGTGGGTCAATCTGGAGACTCTGTGGGCCGGTATCCACGACTCCTTGTTTGGATTCCGTGTATATCCGATTGAGGCGTTGCTCCAGATCATGGATCGGCAGATTTGGATGCGACGCTTTGATTTCGACGTCGAGGCGGTGGTTCGATTGTCCTGGCGAGGCGTGCCCGCGATCAATCTGCCCGCGCAAGGTACGCTATTTCCGGCCCGAAGAAGGCGGCGTGTCCCATTTCAATTACATACAAAGCAATGCGCTGCTGACCTGGATGCACGCCCGCTTGCTGATCGGATTTATTCTGCGCCTGCCCATTTTGCTACTACGCGGGACGGCCCAAGATCTAGAGACTGTCTTCAAGATTCCAATCGATCAATCGATCGGCTTTACGGCGCGGTACTCAGCAAAGATACCCAGTTCCACATGCCGGGTGACTTGGTGGAAGCCGGCCCTTTCAAGACCTCGCATCACCATCGCGGGCGGCACACAGGCCTCAATGGTCTCCCAGGTGTAGCGCATCAATTTAGGCATTTCGTTGTGGCGTGCCAGCCGCGCCGCCAGCCAGGGCACCACACCTCGCATGTAACCCTTGAGCAGCGCGCGGGACAAGGACCCGTTCGGGAGCGTGAATTCCAGAATACACAGCAAGCCGCCGGGCTTGAGAACACGGAGGAATTCATTGAACGCGGCAGTTACATCACCCAGATGGCGCAAGGCATAGCCCATGCTGAGAAAATCAGTGGAATCATTTGCGAGTGGAATTTGCTCCGCGCTGCCCAGCAATAGGCTGACACCTTCGGGAACCCTGGCGTTGGCCAGCATCCCGATGCTCGGGTCCACGCCGACCACCAGGCGCGCATCCCCCACTATGGCTGCCGCCTCTCGAGCAACCAGCCCCGTACCCACACCGATGTCCACAACGCGCATGCCGCGCTGTAGGCCACTACTTACAAGGGCTCGATGCCGATACTTTGAACCGGTCCCGAAGGCCATGGCCGATTCCACCCGCTCGTAGTCGCCAGCGCTTTGACTGAACAGTTCGCGAACCCACGATTGGCGATTTGACTCCGCGCCGTAGTAATGCTCGAGGGGACCGTGAGGTGCTTCCATGGGCCTGCCATTATGAAGGTTCAGTCTCCGGCGGCGCGCGACATTGAATCGCTATCAATGGTTTAATCTTACCTATTGATAATTAAATCTTTTTAAGTTCTCCGGAATGTCTTGGTGGGCCCTTTACCTATATAATCCTCTTCGACGAGCGGGCGCGCGCAGCATGACAGAGGGTTCCGCGCGCAGCTAACTAGAAGCCTAAAGAGCCGAAGCAATACCTCGTTGTGCGATTGCTCCCAATTCCCCGCTCGACTTCCACCCCTACATCAGGGATTCTTGCCGCCAAGGACATTCCGTGACTTTGAACACTAACAGTAAGAGCAATATTCCTTCTGCTGCCAATACCTCGGCGGACCTCAATTCCATCATCCGTGAGCTGGCGACATTGATCACTCAGGCCATAAATCTCGAGATCGCACCCGACCAGATCGATCCTGACGCACCGCTGTATGGGGAAGGTCTTGGGCTGGACTCCATTGATATCCTTGAGGTCGCTCTGGTAGTGGCCAAACGCTACAACCTCCAACTCAAAGCCGAGAGCGAGGAGAATCACGTCATTTTCAGCTCGTTGCGCAACCTCGCCCAGTACGTGGCCACGCATACGACGTCGGTTGGCTCGGCTCAGGTGTGAACGCGAGCGACGGCCGATCGAAGGACATTTGAGCGAGCCCATTGCTCTGCTCGGCCATACCTCTGCGGATGCGCCGGTGGCGTATCGCGCGGGCAAACCCTTGTCCGCGTCGCAATTTCTGGCCGACGTGCAGCAGCTTTCCGCGCTGATCCCACCCGGAGTCGCGGTGCTAAACGACTGCAGCGACCGCTATCATTTTGCGGTCGGGCTCGCATCTGCGTTCATTGCGGGACGGGTGAGTCTCCTTCCGCCCACACACACACCGGAGGTCGTGCGCCAAATACGGGCCATGACTCCCGATGTCGTTTGCCTCACGGACCATCGCCACTGCGCCATCGACTTACCTCAGATTCTCTTTCCAGAAAACTCGGCACCACGCGCCCCGCTGTGGCAGGTACCGCTGATCCCGGCCGAACGGGTAGTGGCCGATGTGTTCACCTCCGGCTCGACGGGACTACCGCTTCCGCACCGCAAGCACTGGGGTCAGCTGGCGAAGTGTGTGCGGGTGGCGGCAGCCCGACTGGGCTTCGACGACGCCCGGCCCATGAGCGTGGTCGCGACTGTGCCTCCGCAGCATATGTACGGCTTTGAAACCTCGGTTTTGTTGACGCTCCGGAGCGGACATGCCTTTTGCGCCGAGCACCCTTTCTATCCGGCCGATATCTGCCGCGTGCTGGCGTCCACTCCCGCGCCGCGGACGTTGGTGTCTACCCCGGTGCATTTGCGCGCCCTGCTGGCGACAAATCTGGCCCTCCCTGAATTGCATGCGGTTGTGTCGGCCACCGCGCCGCTTGACGAGGCGCTTGCTCATCAAGTGGAACTGCGCTTCGGTGCGCCGCTTGTGGAGATTTACGGCTCGACCGAAAGCGGGCAGATTGCCAGTCGTCACCCTACTAAATCCGGCATCTGGCACCTGTATCCCGGGGTTACTTTATCCATTAAGGAGGGTCGCGCCTGGGCATCGGGAGGACACATCGATGCGGCGGTGGCGCTTGGCGATCACATAGCGCCGCTGGACGATGAACATTTTGAACTGGGCGCCCGATTGCAGGACGTGGTCAATATCGCCGGCAAGCGCAATTCGATTTCCTACCTGAACCACCAGCTACTCACGATACCCGGCGTGCAGGACGGTGCCTTTTTCCTTCCACAGGAAGAAGGCCCCTCGCCGACCGGCGTGGCGCGACTTTGTGCCCTGGTCGTCGCGCCCGGAATGGATTCCGCCACAGTGCTGCGACACTTGCGCGAGCGCATCGATCCAGTGTTTTTACCACGCCCCCTGCGGTTGGTAACTGCCCTGCCCCGCAACAGCACCGGCAAATTGTCGTTGCAGGTGCTGCGGACACTTTTGGAGCAGTGCTGAGGTGCGATCGAGCGCTGCCGTGATCACCAAACAGACCACCACCTTTTGTATTGCCGCCGACCATCCCGCGCTCCCGGGTCATTTTCCGGGCGCGCCCGTTGTCCCGGGCGTTCTGCTGCTCGCCGAGGGCTTGCGGCAGCTTGAATTGCTAGCGGTGAGGCCGATGCAATTCCGGGAAATTCAGAGCGCAAAATTCCTCCAGCCCGTTGCACCGGGCACCGCCGTCACGGCCAACTTGGCGTTGACAGGGGACGGTCGGGCCAGCGTCGAGTTTTTCGTCGCCGAGACGCTGGTCGCGCAGATTATTTTCACTTCCGCGCTAGTCGCCGATAGTCCCATCCATGGATGATCTCGTCTCACCGCCCCGCAGCCTGCGTCGCCCGCAATCGTGGGTGACACAACCGGAACGTGGAAACCTGAAGCTTTTTTGCGCGATGAGGGCATTTTCCCTGCGCTGTGGGCGCTCGTTTAGCCGAATCATCGTGGCCGCAGTGGTCTTTTACTTTTGGTTGCGGCCCGGCCCTGCCGCGGGCCACATCCGGCGATTCCAGCGTCGGGCGCTCGGGCGCGCCCCTACCCGACGCGACCTGTTTTTGCACCTGCATACTTTCGCCACTTGCATACACGATCGCTTCTACCTGCTAAACGATCGGCTTTCGGAATTTTCCATTGAAGTCCCGAACGAAGCGTTACTGCAGCGCGTGTTGGAACTTGGCTCCGGGTGCTTTCTGATGGGTGCGCATCTGGGCAGTTTCGAGGTGTCGCGGTCCTTGGGTCTTCAGTACCCTGGCGTCACCGTGGCCATGGCAATGTATCCCGACAACGCACGCAAAGTCAGCGCTGTGCTCGGCGCCATCAACCCTGCCCGGGTGCCGGACATCATTCAGCTGGGCAGCATTGATGCGATGCTCCAGGTTCGAGCTCGCCTCGAACAAGGTGCCTTCGTGGGCGTTCTGGGAGATCGCACGCTAGCGGACGAGAGCGTAATCAGCGTCGATTTCTTAGGTTCGCCGGCACAGTTTCCGATTGGACCCTGGCGTGCCGCGGCGCTGCTGCGCTGCCCGGTACTCTTTATCGCCGGGCTCTACTGTGGAGGCAATCAATATCGGATCGTCGTCGAGCAGGTGGCGGATTTTGGCAATCCGCAGATTGAAAACCGCGAGAACGCCATTCGAGAGGCCATAATTCGGTATGCCGGCGTGTTGGAGAATCTGTGCCGGAGCCACCCCTACAACTGGTTCAATTTTTTTGATTTCTGGAATGAGCTCCCCGCCGCAAGTGACGCCTAGAGCCGCCTTGGCGCGAATTGGCGGGTTTTGCCGCCGGCTAGCTATGGGGTCAATGATTCTGGGAACGGCACTCGGCCATTTGTTAGTTGGCGTGTCGGCATTCGCAGCCGCACCCGACGCGACACTCGATTCTGTACTTGAATTGCTCGCACAGCGCCGCCATGGGCATGCGATCTATACGGAACAGATTGATTCCCCGTTATTGAAGCGTCCCTTGCATACCTCCGGCGAACTATTCTTCGATGCACCCGATCGGTTGGAGAAAAAGACGCTGGTACCGGTCCCGCAGGACCTGATAGTCGAAGGTGATCTGGTTACGATCGTTCACGGAAGGCATCGCGCGTCCATGCAGCTCAGCGACTATCCGCAGTTGAGCCCGCTGCTAAACGGTATCCGCGCAACCCTGGCGGGTGATCGCGCCACGTTGGAGAAGGAATTTCAACTCGCCCTGACGGCCACCGGATCGGCTTGGTCGCTCGACCTGCAACCCTTGGCCTCCGAGTCGAAACCTCTCTACAAGCACATCGAGATTCGCGGTGTGGACGGACGCGTTCAAGGCGTGACCTTGGAGCGGGCGAGCGGGGAGCGCACTACCATGACCTTGAGCGAGCCGACGGATCCCTGATGCGCCGCTTGCCCCTGGCCACGACAATTTGTTTGATTGCCTTTTTTTCATGCCTGTGGGTTGTGACGCGCGCGCACTACTCCACGGATCTGTCGGCATTCCTGCCCTCGACACCCGACGTTCGGCAACAACTGCTGGTCAAATTGTTGCGTGACGGCCCCACGTCACAGCTGGTGCTGATATCGATCGAGGGTTCTGATCTGCTCACGCGCGTGCGCCTTTCGCGTGAGCTGGCGGCAGCGTTGCGTAAGCGCGAAGAATTTGTCGCTGTTGCCAACGGTGATCAGCGCGGATTCGAGCGTGACGGTGCCGTGCTTTTCAATAATCGTTATCTTCTCAGTCAGGCCGTCACACCAGAACGGTTCACCGTGCAGGGCCTGACCCAGGCCATGCACAGTGCGATCGAGGAGCAGGGGGGAACCCTCGGCCTGGCGGGAACGGACTTGCTGGCCCATGACCCGACCGGGGAAACACAACAGATTCTCGATCAGCTCGACACTTCCAACCATCCCCGCTCCGTGGCTGGCGTATGGGTCTCGAAGGACGGCGCACGCGCGATACTCATGGCCCGGACGATGGCTTCCGGCGCTGACTCGGATGGACAGATCCAAGCCATAGCGGTTATCCGCGGCGAATTCTCCCGGCTCCGGCCGGGCCTGCCGAGCGGGCCGCCCGCCATCATGAAGTTGAGTGGCCCGGGTGTCTTTGCCGCTGATGCACGGCACACGATCCAGCGGGAAGTGGGTCGTCTGTCGATCCTCAGTACGCTACTCATCGGCACGTTGCTGCTTCTCGTCTACCGTTCGGTGAAGGTGGTAATCCTCGGCTTCCTGCCGGTGATTTGTGGTGCTCTCGCCGGACTGACCGCGGTAGCGCTCACCTTCGATGTGGTGTATGGAATTACGCTTGGATTTGGGGTCACCCTGATCGGCGAAGCGGTCGACTACTCCGTGTATCTGTTTGTCCAGCGCGGCAGCAAGACCGATCGGTCCGAGGCGAATTCCGGGCGAGACTGGACTGCTTCCTTATGGCCGGTCATGCGGCTGGGAATGCTCACATCGGTATGTGGGTTCGCGTCGTTATTGCCCTCGGCGTTTCCGAGCCTTGCGCAGCTTGGCGCGTACACGATTGCCGGACTCGTGGCGGCCGCCTTGGTAACACGCTTTGTGCTTCCATCCCTTCTGCACACCGCGCCTCTCGTTCACAGTCTGGACATCCCCACCCGAACAATCGGGGACATGCTCACGATGCTGCGCCGCGCCCGCCATGCACTCTGGCCGCTCTCGCTGCTTGCCCTCCTCGCACTGTTTCTTAACCGGGAACACCTGTGGAACCGGGAACTGAGCGCCCTGAGTCCCGTGTCGCTCGCCGATCAGCAGCGCGATGCAAGCCTTAGGGCGGATCTGGGAGCGGCCGACGTCAGTGATCTGGTGGTTGCCTCCGGTCCCGATGTCGATCGGGTATTGATGGCCGCGGAGCAAGTGAGCGCCAAACTCGATGGGCTGGCCGTGAATCATGACATCGACGGCTACGATTCCCCCAGTCGCTACCTGCCCTCCCCGGCCACGCAGCAGGCGCGTCGCGCGAGCCTTCCGGAGGAGTCCGATACTGCGAACTCGGGTGGCCGCGGCAGCCGATGCCGCTGGATTGAAGGCCACAGCGCTCGAGCCATTCATTGCCGATGTGGCCGCCGCCCGACGGGCGCCCCTGCTGGATCGCGCCGCTCTGGACGGAACCACTCTCGCTACCGGCGTGGACAGCCTGCTGGTCCGACTGGGATCCAGCTGGACAGCGCTCCTTCCGTTGCGTTCCTCGTCTGGAAAAGAGCCCGGGGCGGCACTCGATGCAACGCCTTTGAAAGCGGCGTTGGCTCAGATACCCATGTCTGGGGTAACGATTGCGGCACTGAATCTGAAAGAGGAGGCCGATACGCTATACGGCCAGTATTTGCACAGCGCCATACGATTGTGCTGCGGCGGGCTGGTAGCGATCGCACTACTGCTTTGCATTGCCCTTCGCTCATTCAAGCGCGCGGCGCTCGTGCTGTTGCCGCTGGCGCTAGCCGCACTTGCCGTCGCCAGCGGATTCGCGCTGAGTCATCACCCAATGAACCTTCTGCATTTGATCGGGCTGCTGTTGATATTTGCCGTAGGTTCCAACTACGCCTTGTTTTTCGATCGCGGCGCCATACAGAAGGACAGCGCGATCGCCGCGCGGACGCTTAGCTCCCTGCTCCTCGCCAATCTCACCACCACCATCGCCTTTGGTGTCCTGGCGACTTCGTCCGTACCGGTGCTCTCGGCGCTGGGGAGTACTGTCGCGCCGGGTGCGTTCCTGGCATTGCTCTTCTCCGCCATGATGGCCGGCGGCACGACGGACTTCACGCCCGGCGACACCAATGCGCGTTGAACTGGTCCGCGCCAACGCGGGGCATGCGGCCCCATTGCGCATAGTTTTGATCCCAGGCGCCTATCAGGGCCCTGAGGATTTCAAGAACGCAGGATTTCCGGCAGCCGTGCGTAACCGCGGTCTAGATATCGACCTGGCGCTGGTGGCCCCGCAGCTGACGCATCTCATGGATCGGACCGTATTGGCGCAATTACGCCGCGACATTGTGATGCCGGCACGTTCCTCCGGGACCGTCGATGTTTGGTTTGCCGGCGTCTCCTGGGGAGGATTTCTGGCGCTGTTGTACGCAGCGGATTATTCATCGGATCTCGAGGGCGTCTGCTTACTGGCGCCCTACCTGGGCAATCGAATGATCAGTGCAGAGATCCTGGGATTTCCGACGCTGCCAGACTGGAGCGCCGGCGTGACCGGTGCGCAAGACGAACTGGCTGAAGAACGTCGTGTGTGGCGCTACATCACCGCCCAAGCACCACACCGCTCCAAAACTTTACCTGGGCTTTGGCAAGCAAGACCGGTTTGTCACAATGCAACGCCTGATGGCCAGCCAGCTGCCCTCTAAGGCGGTCGATGAGGTCGACGGTGGACATGAGTGGCCAGTGTGGCGGAACCTTTGGGACCGGTTTCTGGATCGACTTGCTGCGATCCAACCGGAAATACGGTGCTCACAATGAACGAACGTCTACCGACTCCGACCAATCGCAAACGCATGGGCATTGCGATTCAGGCCAGCATCGCCATCCACGCACTGGCGCTGCTGCTGCTATTGAACGGGCGCCTCTGGCCAATATCGGTGGCCATGATTGCGTTCAATCATTTGGTATTGGCCGCAGCTGGATTGTGGCCACGCAGCACCCTGCTGGGTCCGAATCATCGGCGCCTTTCGGCACGTGCCTCCGCTGCGGGAGAGGTGGCGCTTACCATTGATGACGGACCCGACCCGCTCGTCACTCCCCAGGTGCTGGATCTGCTGGATCGGTTTGGCTGCAAAGCGACGTTCTTTTGCATTGGCGAACGAGTGGCCGCACATCCCGACATCGCGCGGGAAATCGTGCGTCGTGGACATCAGATTGAAAACCACACGGAACACCATTTCATGCGCTTCTCCCTGCTCGGGCCACCGGGCATGCGCCGGGAAATACTTCAGGCGCAGAACACGATTGCGGCCGCAGTCGGCGAGGCTCCAAAATATTTTCGCGCGCCCGCGGGACTGCGCAACCCGTTTCTCGAGGCAGTGCTGGGCGCTGAATCTCTGGAGCTGGTGAGCTGGACGCGGCGCGGGTTTGATACCGTGACGAACGATCCGAACGTGGTCCTCGCGCGACTGACCCGTAATATGCGCGCCGGGGACATCTTGCTCCTGCACGACGGGCACGGCGCCCGTACCGAAGAAGGAACGGCAGTGATATTGAAAGTGCTCCCCGGCCTGCTCTCGGCCTTCGCCGCTGCTGGCCTTGTAGCGGTTACACTAAGGCCCGATCTTCCAGTCGGACCCGCACCGGCCACCTAGAGCCGCTCAGACTCAATCGGAAAACGCTGTTGTCAATTAGCTCCCGACCGCTCAATGCGTGCTCCACTCTCGCCCTCCTCGCCAGCCAGTGCTCGAATCATGCGGGACCCGGCAAAATTGAGCGCCCATGAAGCCGGTCTCGATCAGTGCAATGACCGCCACGAGCTGCCTCGGATCCGGGCTTGTGCAAACCTGCGAATCGCTCCGGGCGGAACGATCCGGCCTGATGCCATGCAACTTCGAGACCGTCCAGCTGGACACCTACATCGGGCAGGTCCGGGGTGTCGACGCTCATTCATTGCCAGGCAAGCTGGCTAATTACGATTGCCGCAACAACCGGCTTGCATTGCTGGGCCTGGAACAAGATGGCTTTATGGAAGCGGTGGCGCGAGCTGTCACTCGCCATGGCGAGAGCCGCGTCGGATTATTCCTCGGTACCAGCACGGCGGGAATCCTGGAGGCGGAGATTGCCTACCGCCATCGCGAACCTCTCACCGGTCGCCTGCCCGACTCCTTCAAGTACGCCGAGTCGCTCGATTTCTTTTCGGTGGCGAGCTTCGCCCGAAAATTGCTGGGCTTGAATGGCCCTTCCGCCGTCGTGTCCACGGCCTGTTCCTCGAGCGCCAAGGTGTTTGCCATGGCCAAGCGCTATATCAACCAGGGACTGATTGACGCGGCGGTGGTGGGTGGCGTGGACTCGCTGTGCTTGACCACCCTCTACGGCTTTCGCTCGCTGCAGTTGACCTCCGCTCTCCCCTGTCGTCCTTTCGACGTGCATCGCGATGGCATCTCCATCGGGGAAGCCGCCGCGTTCGCGTTGCTGGAGGCCTTTGCCGGGCCAGCGACGCCCGGGACCCTGGCGCTGCTCGGTGTCGGAGAGACGAGCGACGCTTACCACATTTCCGCACCGCATCCGGAAGGCGTCGGGGCCCGCAGGGCGATGCAAGCGGCACTGGACGATGCCGGCCTGGACCCATCCGCCGTCGATTACATTAATCTCCACGGCACGGGAACACCCAGCAACGATTCTGCGGAAAGTAAGGCTGTTGAGGCGGTATTCGGTTCCAACACGCCGTGCAGTTCCACCAAGGGAGCGAGCGGTCATACGCTCGGAGCGGCCGGAGCCCTGGAATTGGCTATCAGCGCACTGGCCATTACGGAAGGCTTCATGCCCGCCGGCCTGAATTGCAACGTTCTCGACCCGAACTGCCATATCAACTATCTGCGCGCCAACAAAGCATCTGCGCCGCGGGTAGTGCTGAGCAATTCACTGGGTTTTGGCGGAACCAACTGCAGCGTTCTGCTGGGCCGATTCCCATGAGCGCCGAACCCAAGCCTGTCACTGCCGGTATCCGCGCCATCGGTCTGCTCGGTCAGGGCATGAGCAGCTGGGCCCAGGGAAGTGCAGCGCTGGCGGGCTCGGAGCCCTATCGACCCGAACCCACCCTCATCCCGCCGTCCCTGACCTTGCCTCCGGCGGAACGTCGCCGTGCGATCCGCATCATCAATCTCGCACTGGCAGTGGGCCATGAGGCAACAGTCGACACCGAGGTCGATCTGACAAACCTCCCCACCGTTTTTGCCTCCTCGGTGGGCGACTGCAACAACTGCCACGAGTTGCTTCAGACTCTGGCCACTGCAGAGCGGCAGGTGTCGCCCACACGGTTTCACAACTCCGTGCACAATGTGGCGGCGGGATATTGGAGCATCGCAACCCGGGACACGGCCTCCTATACCATGGTGTCCGCGTTTGACGGGAGCTTCGCGGCGGGACTGGTTGAGGCTCTGAGCCTTGTTGAGAGCTTGCGTCACGAGGTCATGCTCATTGCCTATGACCTGGATTATCCGAGCCCGCTTCGCGAGAAACGTCCAATCGAGGATGCATTTGCCGTCGCGCTGCTGCTGCAACCAAGCGGGGTGTCCGGAAGCATCGCGCAGCTCGCCTGCTCTTTCGGTGCCGAATCGCTGGCCCAAATGCAGCGACCAGAGCTCGAATCACTCCGCCTGTCCGCACCCGCTGCTCGCTGCCTGCCCCTGTTGGCGTTGATCGCGTCCGGGAAAGCCGGAATCGTCACTCTTGAGTACCTGGATGGTCTGAGTCTTTCGGCGAGCGTCACGCCATGCAGCTAGATCGCCACTGGATTGTCTCGCACATACCGCACCAGGGGGCCATGTGCCTGATCGATGAAGTTATAGAATGGACCGACAAAGACATCGTCTGCCGCACTACTTCACACCGCCTGAAATCTAATCCGTTGAGGACTGCGGGTAGTCTACGATGTGAGTGCGGGATCGAATATGGCGCTCAGGCCATCGCAATTCATGGCGCACTGAATGCTATGACGCCTGGCGGGGCCCCGGTTGCAGGGATGCTGGTCAGTGCAAGAGGGGTAAAGCTAGGCGTGACTCGTCTTGACGATATCGATGAGGCTCTGATCGTTCGAGCATCCCGCCTGGGTGGCGATGCCACGGCTCTCCTGTATGAGTTTTCGATGGCCCGAAGCTCAACCACGCTGGTGTCAGGAAGAATCTCCATCGTCTTGAAGCGCCCCGCCACGAGGGTTTTTGGCAACGGATCACCCCAATGAGTGTCCCGCTAAAATATGCCCTGGTGACCGGCGGGAGCGGCGCAATTGGCGCAGCGGTTTGTCGCAAGCTTGCGGCCGCCGGACATCATGTGTATGTGCACTCTCATAGCCACCTCACTGCCGCTCAGACGATCGCCAATGAACTCACTTCCGCCGGCGCCCGCGCACAAGCGGTCAGCTTTGATGTCACCGATGCGGCGGGGACGCGCGCCTCGCTCGAGAAGTTGCTGGAGCACGGCCCAATACAGATTCTGGTTAACAACGCCGGCATCCACGAGGATGCCGTGTTTCCGGCCATGCGTGCAGAGCAATGGCATCGCGTTATCGAAGTCAGTTTGCACGGTTTTTTCAACGTGACGCAGCCCCTGAGCCTGCCGATGATCCGCACCCGCTGGGGGCGCATCATTAACGTCTCGTCCGTGGCGGCCATCATGGGAAATCGTGGCCAGGTCAACTATGCCGCCGCCAAGGGTGCTCTAAACTCTGCCACCAAGGCTCTGTCACTTGAACTGGCGAGTCGCGGTGTGACCGTCAACGCCGTGGCGCCGGGGATCATCGACACGCCCATGACTCACGGTGTCTTTGACGCTGATTCCATCGCTCAAATGATTCCAATGAAGAGAATTGGAAATCCCGATGAAGTCGCGCACCTTGTGGGATTCCTGGCCTCGGACGATGCCTCCTACATTACCGGGCAAATCATTTCGGTGAACGGCGGGATGGCATGAGCCATCGCCGTGGTGGACGAGTTACCCATGCCGGTTGAGGCGCGCATGGAGGATCCGGCAGCAACAACGGCTGAATTGTGCGACATCGTCGTGATAGGCGGAGGTCCCGCCGGCAGCACGGCGGCAGCCCTGCTTGCACGGCGTAACTACAAGGTCATCGAGCTGGAGAAGGCACACCATCCTCGCTTTCATATCGGCGAATCGCTGTTGCCGATGAACCTGCCCGTATTCGAGCGCCTTGGAGTGCTGGACAAGGTTAGGCAGATGGGTGTCTTCAAACCCGGCGCGGATTTCGAAGCCGATTCCGAAAGCGGTTACCACACCTTCGCGTTCGACTATGCCTTGGGCAGTAGCCCCCCGCATGCCTATCAGGTATGGCGACAGGATTTTGACCGGATGCTCTTCGAGCACGCGCGGGGGTGCGGCGCGGATGCCCGCGAAGGCCATGAGGTTCTCGCAGTCCAGCAGTCCGGTCCGAGGCTTAGCCACCTCGATGTGCAAACCGACAAGGGTCTTCGCTACCGCATTCAGGCCCGTTACGTAATTGATGCCAGCGGCCGCGATACCTTTCTATCGGCGAAGAAGAAACTGCGCCGCAAGAACCCGGAGCACCAAAGCGCAGCCATTTTCGGCCATTTTCGCGGCGCCGAGCTCAGGCCCGGCAAGGACGCCGGCAACATCAGCATTTACCGCTTTGAACACGGCTGGATATGGATGATTCCACTTCCGGATGGCGTGATGAGCGTGGGTGCGGTGTGCCGGCCCGACTACCTCAAGCAACGCAAGGGCAAGACGGCCGACTTCCTGATGGCAACGCTGCGTCAAAATCCTGGGCTTTGGCAGCGCCTCGAGCATGCAGAGCTTATTGGCGATGAGGTGCGGGCGACAGGTAATTATTCGTACGACTCCACCCGGATGGGAGATGTCGGCTGGGTGATGGTCGGCGATGCGTTCGCGTTCCTCGACCCAGTGTTCTCTTCCGGCGTCTATCTGGCAATGAGCGGAGCAGAGCAAGCGGCGGAGGTCGTCGATGCGGCGTTACGAAACCCGGCCGCAGAAAAATCATTGCTGCGCAGGCTTGAGAGGCGTCAGCGCGCCGGCATGGCGCGCTTTTCGTTCTTTATCTATCGATTCAACAGCCCGATCATGCAACAGATGTTTGGAGATCCGCGCAATATATGGCAGGTCGAGCAGGGAGTGGTGTCGATGCTCGCGGGCGACTTATTCGATACACCGAAAGTCTTGCGCCGACTCAGACTGTTTAAACTGATCTATGCTGTCTGGGCCCTGAGTCACTGGCGAATCTGGCGTTCCGAGCATCGTTACCGGCTGGCTCAGGCGCGCTCGGAATTCACGGGCGGCACAACACCCTTGGACAAGGCCTGAAGCCCAATCGGTTCTGGCTCCCGAGCTAAGAATCAGGAACGCCATTGGAGAACCCGGCACTTTTCCTCACTTCCGTGATGATCTTGCTCATCATGCCCGGTCCGACCAATACGCTCTTGGCCACATCAGGGGTTACGGTCGGCTTCCGCCGTTCGATTCCCATGCTGGCAGGCGAACTCGCGGGCTACATGGTGTCGATCCTTCTGATCCAATTCGTGTTCGGACCTGCCATGGCGCGTAGCCCGTCCACGGCTTTAATGCTGCGAGTCGCGGCGGCCGCCTACCTCATGGTGCTGTCCATCAAGTTATGGCTGACTCCTTTCCTCTTGGCACGCGCCGTAATTTCGTGGCGCCAGGTATTTGTCACGACGCTGTTGAATCCCAAAGCCCTCGTGTTCGCCCTTGTCATCATTCCGTTTGCATCGCCGCACGCCGGTTTCTATTTATCCGTGTTCGTGGCCATAGTTCCTGCAATCGGAACCCTGTGGATTGTGATCGGGACTTTTCTAGGGCGCCACACTCACCCTGCGTACCTGAAGATGGTTACTAAGGCCGCGTCCGTCGTGTTGGCGGTTATCTCCGCGATCCTGGTGAGTTCGGTTTTCCTTACGAAACCGCACTAATTGATCGGCAGGCCATTTCTTTCTCCACCGCCGTGACAACGGTTCATCAGTATTTTCCGACAGCTTGGTGAGTGGCCCTCCTATGGTGGGAGCCTCCGGCGCTCTCCACCATCGTCACGGGCAATCCTTATCCTGCGTTGGAAGGCCGAAATGGCCTGAGGAATTCAAAAATGGCAGCCAAAAAAAGTGCGGCAAGCCGCAAGGTCGAGAAAGTAATGCGCGAGAGAAAGCGCGGCACACTCAAGAGCGGCCGCTCGGGAAAGAAAGTGACGAGCCGCAAGCAGGCCATCGCCATTGGGCTGTCCGAGGCACGCAAGGCCGGGGCTAAAGTACCCGCCAAAAAGAAGGCTAGCCGCAAGAAATAGCGGCCCGCTGTCTTCGGCTCGGGCCTCGCGTGCGCTACGGGGTATACGTCCACAGGTCGTTCAGACCGCCTTGGCTACCGGCGCCGTCGTACCCGACGCCCCCCAAAAGCCACAGACTGCCCAAGGAATCCACCCAGCCGACCGAGGCGTAGCGGGCCCCGGGCAAATTGGCCACGGCTGCGGTTCCCTTGCTGCCATAGGAACCGTTCCCATTGGCCAGGTTCGAGCCGCTCACCCACGTCCATTGCCCGCCGCTGTATTTCCACAGATCGTTTAAAAATACCGGATTGCCGGAGGAGTCAAACCCCTGTCCGCCAAATACCCAGACATTGCCGGACTGATCAGCCCATGAGATCGAGGCGTATCGAGCGCTCGGTGCGTTTGCCGTAGCGGCCACGCCCTTGGTACCGAACGTACCGCTGGCATTGGTCGTGTCGGCACCCCCTACCCATGTCCAAAGGCCTGCACTGTATTCCCACAGATCGTTGAGCCCTCCCTGGGAGCCGCTCGCATCGAATCCGAGACCTCCGAACAGCCATAGGTTTCCTGAGGTATCAGTCCAGGTAAGCGCTCGCAGGCGCGCGCCGGGGGCGCTGCCCAGGGCAGCGACGCCCACGGTTCCATAGGTTCCCGCTTCATTAGCGGTGTCCGAACCGCTCACCCAGATCCATTGACCTGCGCTGTATTCCCACAGATCGTTCAAGAAGCTTTGGTTGCCCGTGGAATCGTAGCCAATACCACCGAACACCCACATATTCCCCGAAGAATCCAGCCAAGAACTGGCCGCAAAGCGTGCGCCTGGGATGTTGCTGGCGGCCGGCGTACCCAGCGAACCATAGACCCCGGTGGCATTAACAATATTTGAACCGCTGACCCACCTCCATTGCCCGGCGCTGTACTCCCACAGGTCATTCAACAATCCCAGAGTGCCCGCAGAGTCGTAGCCTTGCCCACCCGCCAGCCACACATTGCCTGAGGAGTCGATCCAGGAGATCGCAGCGAACCGAGCGCCCGGAATGTTGGCGGCGGCGAAACTGCCGCGCGTCCCGTAGACACCTCGGGCGTTGACGGTATTCGCGCCGCCCACCCATTTCCATTGACCCGCGCTGTACTCCCACAGGTCGCTGAGGGCGCCCACCGTGCCTGCCGAGTCGTAGCCTTGGCCACCCAATAGCCAGGCGTTGCCTGCCGAGTCCGTCCAGGAGACCGCACCGTAACGGGCGCCCGGAAAATTGCTGGCGGCCGCGGTCCCCAGGGTTCCATAGGTCCCGGACACGCCGGCCGTGCTGGAGCCGCCCACCCAGTTCCAGGAATTTGGCAGCGCAGCGCAGGTGATGTGGACGCTGGGCGGGGCCGCGCCCACCGTTCCCGAACCGCCGCTGATCGAGCACAGCTGACCCGCCGGTTGGCTCAGCACGGTCACTGCGTAGGGCAGCCCGCTCTTTACAGAGGTGGCAAAGCTCGCGGAACCGTTTGCGCTGATCGACAAGTTGTCGCCCCCGTTATCCTTCAGCACGAGGCCCGCTCCCGTCAGGCCTGCGACGACGACCTCGACCGTGTAGGAGTTGATAGAACAAACCACCGCCACATTGCTGATGTTCGTTGAGGCGGCCGTGCCGGCACCGTTGCTGACCTGACAGGTCTGGGCCAGGGGCTGCGCGAACACGGTGACGTTGTAGGGCGATCCCGGGACCAGCGGAAAAGAGAAAGTAAAGGCGCCGTTTGCGGCAACGGCCATGGCGTCGTGGCCTTGGTTCTGAAGAACCACGTTGTTGCCCGACCCAAGTCCGCTTACGTTTCCCCCAAGAGTCACGGTCGGGGTATCCGATCCACCGCAGGCGGCCAAAAGAGCGGCCACTATCGTGCTTGTAAGAAGGCGGGTGGAGGCTTGCAGATTCATAGGCGTTGGTCTCACTTGAGGCGTGTGGGCCAGGGGGTCATGCATGCCCTGGCTACACGGTCGCCGGGCCGGCTGAGTTATGTCAGCGGAATGATTATGTGGACTCACCCCGGATGGCCTGCGCCAGGTCACACTTCAACGCCAAGTCTGGTCATGGCCGCCTATCAACGGCCCGCGATGTGAAGGAGCACTCACTGCTTTGTAGGAGAGTCGTTCACCGCCTGCGGCAGCGGTTTCGGTGTGGCGTTCGCAGCATCGTGTCGGTGAGGGTGGCCTGGAACGCACCCGGGCTTGGATCAAGCCCGTCGAAGCTGCAAGAAGGCCGCTAACGCCTGCCCTGGCCTAATCAACCGGACGCACGCGCCCCGGGACTCCCATGGCACACTCGAGAGACTCGCGATCCCAACGACCGCTTTCAGCGGCGGCGGCGTAGGTCGTCGCCAGGAAGTCCAGAATCAGGGCATCGGGCTCATTGGCCGTGCGAACTCGATCGTAATCCAGGATGAATTCTCTAAGTGCGCCGTCGTAATAGGCGCCCTGCGTAACCGGCGATTTTGGGAAAAGGCTCAGGCTCAGGGTAAGCATAGGAGTAGAAAGCCGCACGCGGAAAGGCGGCATTGCCGGGCCAGAATCCTGCGCTGCTGACTTCATGTGAATAGGCCTCGCGCACAATGGCGTCGGACAAGGCCCGGAACGCCGCCCGGGTGCCGGGGAGCGCGCCGGCCCGAGAAACGAGTGACCGCGAGATCGAAGCTTCCCCAGAAAAAGTGAACCGGACTGGCTTTCCCCAGAAAGCCGCTTCGAAATTGCTTGAACACGCGATCCACTCGCACGAGGGCACGCCAGAACCGGTGAGCGGCCGCCCCATCGTAATCTGAGTGAATGCGGTCTGCGGAGAACGCAATCGGGGACTGCAGTCTCGTTAGGCATTTCATTGATTGACACTGAAATCCCGACAGACTTCAAGAAGTTCGAGGAACCGGAGGTAGAAATCAGCGACCGACTGCGGTGCCAATTCAAGCGTCCGCGTGGCCCCCGGGCTCGTCCGCACCCGCAGGCAGTGATCGATAAAGTCGAATTCCGCATCGAACATTTCATTGCCGTACGGCACCGGCCCCGTACCCAACCCGCGCGGCGTTACGTAGAGAGGAACCTGCCAGCTGTGGTTGAGCCACGGCGTCAGCGACAGCCTGGCCTTGCCGACTATCTGGGTCCACAGCTGCAGCGTAGCTGGCCGTTCGGCTCCAGCTTTCATAGGAAAGTTCGGGCCACGTTTCGGTGTTGCTATCCATTGCGGACTCCGGGCTGATTCCCTGCGCTTGGGCACTATTATCCACTCGGAATGAAAAACTACATCCTCGAAGCAAGAATAGCCGCTCCAGCGATAGAGGTTTGGATCATGTACGGGGCAGCTTTTCCCTCAGCAACGTCCTGGCAGGACGCCCGTGCGCGGCAAATTCGCTGCGCGCGCTCGAAGGTGTGCCGCCGGAAGCACCCTTGTTCTATGATCGGACCTGCAGCCCCGGCACTAAGCCGCGGCAAAAGGATTTACCGATGACCCCAAGGCTTCCGGCACCGCGTAATCCGATCCTCAATTACGAGAATCTGTTGCTGGTCCTGCTGGGCCTTTCCTTTGGCTTCGCTTTCTTCGACCGGAACGCGGCGAGCGTCCTGATCCCCTACATGACGAAGGATCTGGCGCTCACGAACACGCAGGCGGCTCTGATCAACTCAGTTCTTTCGGCCATGTGGGCACTCGGCGCTTACCTGATCGCACGCTGGTCGGACTCGCGCGGCAGCCGCAAGCCGTTTCTGCTCGCCTTCCTGGTAATTTTTTCGGCATGCTCGATTGTTTCGGGTCTGGCGAAATCCTTTCCCGTTCTGCTCATCTCCCGGGCCATCATGGGCGCCGTCGAGGGTCCATTTCTGCCGGTGTGTCTTGCCATCATGGCGGTGGAATCCTCGCCAAGCCGACGCGGCGTCAATGCCGGAATCATGCAGAATTTTTTCGCCGCGCTCCTGGGACAAAGCCTTGCGCCATGGATCTTGCCTGTCATCGCCGAAGAACACGGCTGGCGCGCGGGATTTTTTGTCTCCGGCGTCCCAGGAATCCTGTGCGCCATCGCCATTTGGCTCTGGGTTCGCGAGCCCTCCAGAGAGGCTCAGGGCGCACTTCATGCCGTCATTGCTCCGGGCGGCGCGGAGGATGGCAGGAAAATGGGCCTCTTTGACATGCTCGCCGTACGGAACGTTTTAGTCTGCTGCCTGATTTCCGTGTTCATGGTCGGTTGGTTCGTGATGGGATGGACGTTCCTGCCTAAGTTCCTGACCACGGTACGCGGGATGCCCGGGCCTGCCATGGGCTCGCTCTTGAGCGTGCTGGGATTTGCTTCCGCCATATCGGGATTTGGCGCGCCGTGGCTGTCCGATCGGATTGGACGAAAGCCCGTCATGATCAGTTTCTGCCTGGTGGGCGCACTGACCGCGTTGGGCGCGGTGTATTTCCAGGGTTCGACGGTGGCGCTCGGGGCGCTGTTGTTTGTAGGCTGGCTTGCGACCGGCACATTCCCGCTCTTTATGGGAGTTATACCGGGCGAATCGATGCACAGGAGGTATGCGGCGACCGCCATGGGGCTGGTCGTGTGCGTGGGAGAAGTGCTCGGAGGTTCAGCCCTCGTTGCCCTGGCCGGCAAAGTGGCCGATCTCACTGATCTGACCACCGCGGTATTGATGATGGCCGGGTCGGGAGCGATAGGCTGCGTGCTGTGTTTCTTCCTGATCGAGACTGCCCCGGTCAAGACCCGGGCCCGAATCGGACAGACACTTTCGGCAAAGGCCGCCTGACTCAAGGAGCCTAAGGCATAGTGCTCGGGAAGCAAGGCGGCCATCGGGCCGGCCGGTTGAAAATTACTTGTGGTCGATTCACCGTATCTGGATCTGAAACTCCGTGTAGGTAACCTGTCAATGTCAAAGCTCTGCCTGTTGCTCGCCGCCTCACTGACCGTGTGCGCCACCTCGTTGTCCCAGCCTCTTGGCCCGGTAACCGATGAGGCTCGGCCGTCGCTGGCCACCATTTCCGGAACATTGACGGCTCGGGGCCTGAGCCGGCCGGTCCGCGTGCTGAGGGACCGCTGGGGCGTCGCGCACATATACGCCCAGAACCAACATGACCTGTTCTTTGCGCAGGGATTTGTCGCCGCGCAGGACCGGCTGTTCCAGATGGAAATGTGGAAGCGCGCCGGCCAGGGTCGTCTGAGTGAAATCCTGGGCGCATCGGCCCTGAAGCGCGACGTTGATGCACGACTGTTGATGTATCGCGGGAACATGCAGGCGGAATACGCGAGCTACAGCCCCAAGGCGCACGACATTCTTTCCGCTTTTACTGAAGGGATCAACAGCTACGTGCAGGGCCTGACCGCTCCGGGAGGAAAGGGATTGCCGGTCGAATTCAAGATCGCCGGCTTTAAGCCCGACCGCTGGCATCCAGAG
This sequence comes from uncultured Gammaproteobacteria bacterium, assembly GCA_963795685.1. Classification (GTDB taxonomy): domain Bacteria; phylum Pseudomonadota; class Gammaproteobacteria; order Steroidobacterales; family Steroidobacteraceae; genus FEN-1191. The sequence continues at coordinate 145,306 of CAWCJE010000012.1, read as the reverse complement.
GACTGCCTCAATCGAATGGCCGCCTTCTCAATGACGGGCAATGCCGTGAGCGAACTCGAGCACGCACGCGCCCTCACAGAACTTGGTGCCGCCAAGGCCGCAAGAATCATGGATTTCGATCCGCCCGTGGCGCTGGATCCCGCACCGAACCTGGATCTGAGTGAACTTAAACCTGAGCTGCTGGCCAATTTCATCGGCAGCGACCAGCGCATCGTGTTCCCAGCGCATCCGATCGAGGGAAGCAACAATTGGACCGTAGCCGGAGGGCGCACCGACACCGGCAAGCCGCTGCTCGCCAATGATCCGCACCGGGTCGTCGGACTTCCTTCGCTGCGCTACATGGTGCATCTGGTCGCACCGGGGTGGAATGTCATAGGTGCGGGGGAGCCCGCGCTACCGGGCGTCGCCCTGGGACACAACGAGCACATCTCCTGGGGATTCACCATATTCGGGCTGGACCAGCAAGACCTGTACGTCGAGGAACTCAACCCCGCCAACCCGATGGAGTACCGGACTGAGGGGGGCTGGCGGAGAATGGAATCCCGCCACGAGACCTTCCTTGTCAGAGGAGCGCCGAGCAGGGACATCGAACTGCTGTTCACGAGGCACGGGCCTGTGGTCTGGCAGGATGGTAAGAAGGCGCTGGCCCTGCGCTGGGTGGGGAGTGAACCGGGCACCGCAGGCTACATTGCTTCCCTTTCCATTGATCAGGCGCAGAACTGGCCGCAGTTCGAAGCGGCCGCCGCGCGGTGGAAGCTGCCCTCGGAGAACCTCGTGTATGCCGATCGGTCCGGCAACATCGGCGAACACTCCGTCGGACTCGTGCCGGTGCGACACTGGACGGGGCTGCTTCCGGTGCCCGGAGTCTCCGGCTACGAATGGGCAGGCTTCGTACCTGCAGAAAACCTGCCGCATACGTTCAATCCGCCAGAAGGCTTTATCGCCACCGCCAATCACAAGATGATCCCTGAGCACTATCCCCACAACGTGGGATTCGAATGGGATCCGGGCTACCGATATGAGCGGATCCGCGAGTATTTTGCGGTCGCGAAACAGCAAGGTCACAAGCTCGGCATGGCCAACATGCAAGAACTCCAGAACGACGTCATCTCGCTCCCGGCCCTTGCCTTTCAGAAATTACTGCGCACGACAGCGCTCCGGGATGATCCGAGCTTGTCGGGTTTTCTGCGCTGGGACGGACAATTGACCCGGGATTCGGCAGATGCGGCTTTGTACGAAGTGTGGATCCGCTCGATCGGTAAGGCGGTCGGCCAAAAGATATCTCCCCGGAATCCGCAGACGTACCAGGACCTGCCGCCGAATACTGTGCTTCGATTGCTCGGCGCCCCCGAAGCGGATTTTTTTGGGGCCGATCCCAAAGCGGCGCGCGACCTTATCCTGACTGACGCTTTGCGCTCGGCCACGCAGGAGCTCGAACGCCTGATGGGAACCGACCGCGCCAACTGGCGATGGGGCACCCTCCACCAAATCAATTTCAGGCACGGCCTCGATCAGATTTCCCCGGAAGTGGCGAAGCTATTGGACCTTGGACCGCTGGCGCGACCGGGGGACGGGTATACGGTCAATGCCACCTGGTTCTCGGCCGATGCCTGGGATCAGATCGATGGGGCGAGCTACCGACAGATCCTGGATACAAGCGATTGGGACCAATCGGTCGCAGTAAATACGCCGGGCCAGAGCGGGCAACCGGGGAGCGATCATTACTCGGATCTGGCGCCCCTTTGGGATTCGGGACGCTATTTCCCACTTGCCTATTCGAACGCGGCGGTCAAGAAGGCGGCCGCCAGCGAACTGCTTCTCCAACCGGCCCCGTGAGGCTGGGGCGGGCGGTGTCGTTGAATGGCTGACGCTGCGGTAGGCAATTCCTGATGGATCGCTCAAACCAATGATGCGATGTTGAAGGGCGCCGTTTTGCACGGATGTACGGATGTTCAATGGCGGCCTTAAGATCACATTAAATGCCCCGCCACAGGGGCTCGGCGGCGTCCGCTAAGCGCAAGAAATCCATTGGCCAACCCCTGCCCACCCCATGCCGCTTCCCATTGAAGACTACGCGCTCATTGGCGATTGCCACGCGGCAGCGCTGGTAGGGCGTGATGGCTCGATCGACTGGCTCTGCCTGCCTAATTTCGATTCGCCCGCCTGCTTCGCCGGCCTGCTGGGCCAACCTGAACACGGACGCTGGCTCATCGCACCGGTCGAAAACTCGCGCAGTGTAAGGCGCTACAGAAAAGGTACGCTCATTCTCGAAACCGACTTTGAGACCGGCGGCGGTGCGGTTCGGGTTACCGATTTCATGCCGTTGTCCAAGCTGCGGTGGGATGTCGTGCGCATCGTCGAGGGCTTGCGGGGAAGCGTGCCGATGCGTATGGATTTGGTCATCCGCTTTGACTACGGATCCGTGGTGCCCTGGGTACGGCGCTGCCGTGGCGTCCTGCAAGCAACTGCCGGGCCGGACATGCTGGAACTGCACACCCCCATAGCCGTCCGCGGCGAGAACATGAGAACCGTAGCGGATTTCCCGATCCGGGAGGGCGAACGTATCCCGTTCGTACTCAACTACCGGCCTTCGTTTGGCGATTCGACCTCGGCTCTAGACCCGGAGCGCGCGCTGCGATCGACCCAGAGAAGCTGGCGCAAATGGTCCAATAGGGTCCCTGCCGAGCATCCATGGCACGAAGCGATCGTGCGCTCACTGATCACGCTGAAAGCCCTCACCTATCAACCGACGGGCGGCATCGTTGCGGCACCCACGACATCATTGCCCGAACAACCCGCAGGGGTGCGCAACTGGGACTACCGGTACTGCTGGTTGCGAGACGCGACCTTCACCCTTAATGCGCTGCTGCTTACAGGCTTTGTCGAGGAAGCCAAGTCCTGGCTCGAGTGGTTGTCCCGCGCCGTCGCCGGGAAGCCCGAAGACCTGCAGACTCTCTACAGCATCACGGGTCAGCGGCGGCTGGATGAGTACGAGCTGGACTGGTTGCCCGGCTATTGTGGCGCGGCACCGGTCAGAGTCGGCAATGCCGCATCGAGGCAGTTCCAGCTCGATGTGTATGGCGAAGTGATGGACACCATGCACCTTGCGCGCGCCGCCGGACTGGAGCCTGAGCCCTACACGTGGAGAATCCAGCTCGCCCTGCTGACGTTCCTCGAGTCGCATTGGCAGGACCCTGACGAGGGCATCTGGGAAGTGCGCGGGCCACGCCGGCATTTCACACACTCCAAGGTCATGGCCTGGGTCGCCTTCGACCGCGCGGTCAAAGATGCCGAGACCTACGCGCTTGAGGGCCCCGTGGTCCGGTGGCGTGAGATTCGTGATGAGATCCATTCCCAGATTTGTGCCAAAGGCTTTGACGTGCGGCGAAACAGCTTCGTGCAGTCCTATGAATCGCCCCACCTGGATGCCAGTCTATTGCTGATTCCACAGGTCGGATTCCTGGCGACCGACGATCCGCGTGTCCGCGGCACCGTCGAGGCCATTGAGCGCGAATTGATGGCCGACGGACTGGTCGTACGCTACTCGACCGAAACCGATGTCGACGCGCTCCCGCCCGGTGAGGGCACATTTCTACCCTGCTCGTTCTGGCTCGCAGACTGCCTGGTGCTGACGGGCCGCCGCGCGGAAGGCCAGGCCTTGTTCGAGCGCCTGCTGCAGTTAAGAAATGATGTTGGGCTGCTTGCGGAGGAATACAGTACCTCCGAACATCGGCCGCTCGGTAATTTCCCCCAGGCCCTGACCCACATGGCGCTGATCAATACCGCACGCCTTCTCTCGATGCCAGAGCAGCAGGCCAGGCACGCTGGCGAGAAAGGTGAACGGCCCGCCGCGGTGGCGAAGACCGCATGAAAGTGCGCCGCAAAAAGCGCATCAACGTTCTGGTGATCGACATCGGTGGATCGCACGTCAAATGCCTGGTCACGGGGCGGCGCCGGTCCGTGCGGTTCAAATCCGGCCCGACGCTAACTCCCCGGGACATGGTCGAAGGCGTGTTGAAAATCACCCGAGGCTGGCGCTTTACCGCTGTTTCCATCGGCTATCCCGGCGTGGTCCGCGGCGGGGTCATCGCCCTCGAGCCCTACAACTTAGGTGCCGGCTGGGTCGGGTTCGACTTTCAGGCGGCATTTAAGTGTCCCGTCAAACTGATCAACGACGCCGCTATGCAGGCGCTCGGCGCCTATCGGGGTGGCAGCATGCTATTCCTTGGTTTGGGTACCGGCATGGGGAGCACGATGATTGCTGATGGGGCAATCGTCCCGATGGAGCTGGGCCACCTGCCCTACCGCCATCGGCACACTTTCGAGGAACAAGTCGGCGAGCGTGCGCGCAAGCGATATGGCCACAAACGATGGCGCCAGAATGTCGAGCAGGTTCTGGTGGACTTGCGTCAGGCATTCATGCCCGACTACATCGTGCTGGGTGGGGGCAATGTGAAGCATCTGCGCAGGCTTCCTCCGCGCACACGGCGTGGCCGCAACGCCGACGCTTTCACGGGCGGCTTTCGGCTCTGGGAGCCCGGGCGCGTTGCCGCGGTGGGCGGCATCTCATTGACAAGATCCGAATAAAGAACAACCGACCGTTAGTGGAGCTGTCAGTGGAGTCTTGCACGCGCCATCAGGGATTTCCTATAGACCGGCCGATCAGGATTTGGTTCAGATACTAAAGCCTATTTCGATTGTATTTGATCCAAACGGAGTCGCCATGATCGCGCACACTTCCATGCCGGTGAGTGACTATTCCGTCGCGAAGTCCTTCTATCGCGACGTCCTGAAGACTTTAGGCTACAAGAACAACATGGAGTCGGGACACGCCGCCGGTTTTAACGACGGCAAGAACACCGACTTCTGGATCAGCGAGGAGAAGACCGTGGTGCCGATGCACCTGGCGTTCCGAGCGCGAAGCCAGAGACAGGTGGAGGCCTTTCATAAGGCGGCCCTGGCAGCGGGGGCGAAGGACAATGGCGGCCCCGGCTACCGTGACTACTCACCGGGGTATTTTGCGGCCTTCGTACTGGACTCGGACGGACACAACATCGAAGCGGTCTGGTACAACCCCAAGAAATCGAAATGACCGCTCGGTCCGTGCCCCTTGCCTAGGCGAGCAAGGCTCAGCGATAGCGCCAGCTTGTAAGATCGGCACCCTTCGGCGCGGTCGCCTTGATGCGCTCAAGAATGACCGGAATGTACTGGTAGTTGTAGTGCAGTCGCGAATAAGCGTTCGCGAGTTTGGGATCCCCGTTCCAACAGTGCTCCGCGCGGTCACCGTAGGCCACCGTTCCTCCCCACGCCGGCTTCAATGCCTCTAAGCGCTGCTGCGCGTAGTAGACCGAGTCGGTCAGGTAATAGTTGTCGCCGGTACCGACATAGAGGTGGATCTTGCCCTGCAGCTTGGGCGCGAGAGTCGCCCAATCGCGCTCAATGATGTGGGTCAGATCGTAGTGTTCACGCCAGTAATCGGCGACGCTGTGATCGATCACGCCGCTCTTCTTGTCAAAAATCGGCTTCGGGTAGCCATCGCTCCCGACGGGGCTGAACACGGCTTGCCAGATATCGTACTGCTGGCCTGAGCGAGTGTTATCTCCCAGCACCAGCTCCATATGATTGGTATCGCGCTGGGTCGCAAACACTTCGCCAAGGTAGTTGCGGAACGCCGGACGCTCGACCGAGGAAGCCTCACCCTTCAGCGTATAGGCGTTTTCGTCCTTGTACAGATTGATGAGCGTATAGGCCTGAAAATCGATGGGATCGGGGCAAGCGGCAAACGCGCCGTTGTACGAATCCGGGTAAAACACCTGGCTTGCGAGCGCCTCCCAGCCCCCGGTTGATCCGCCGTAGGTGAACCGGGCCCAGCCCTGGCCGATGCCGCGGAAGCGTTTCTCGATTTCCGGGATCAATTCTTTGTTGATCGCATCACCGTAGGGACCTAAGTTCGCGGAATTGACGGCGTAACTATCGTCGTAATAGGGATTGGCATGCTGGATCTCGACGACGAGGAAGCGCGGGAAATCGGGCGATATCCATTTCTGGTAGGACGCGTACGCCTCTTGCTGCTCGATCCGGTTGTAGCCTTCGAGATGAAAGCGATTGGAGTATTCCGGCTTGAGGTTCGGATCCGGGGGCTCCACACGGAATTCTGAAGTGTCCTCCGGAAAGTGCCCGTGGAAGACCATCAGCGGATAGTGCGCCTGGGGGTGTGAGTCAAAGCCTTTTGGCAGAAGAACGTGCGCGCCCAGGTACACATCGCGCCCCCAGAACTTGGAGAGCAGCTCGCTGCGAATCTTTATGTGCTTGACGAATTCGGTGTCGGCCTTCTCTGCGGCGGGTGGAACCACTTGGTCGAGTGACACTGTGAAGGATTGCGGATGCGCCGGGTCAACGTGCACCTTCGTGGGCTTGGAGTAGAGGTTTCCCGGCTTGCTCGCCCAGTGCTGACCCTCCCCGCGATCGGGAGGGAGCTTTAGGGTTCGCCCGTCTGCCAGATGATAGGTCTCGTAGCGATTGAGCACTGCCTGCACGTAATAATCACCTGCGGCGAGATCCGCCAATCGCGTTGCCGGCCAGCCGAAGGCATGATCATCAACGACAGCGCTTTGGCCTGGCGCCAGCCCATCGACATTCATTCCGAAGAGGTAGGGCGAGGCCAGCATTTCATTCTCTTCAACATGGGTTCGCGGTTCCCGCGAAAAATCCTTGCTGAGCAGCAACACAAGGCGCCCGTCGATCGGCGTAGAACTCCTTGATTGCGGAAAACTCACCACGAAACTCGACCCGGAGGAGGATTCCTTGGGCCCCGTGCAGCCAGTCACCATAAAAAGACCGCAGGCCACGGCCAGAATCGAGTAACGCATACGCTAAGCCCCCACCTTATCTTCTAATGAGCAAATGCTAGCACACGCCTGCAGCGGATCCGGCAGCACCGTGCGGCAACGGCGGTCAACCTTTGTTACTCACCGAACGTGCTCAATGAAGAATTGGCCAACATCAGATAGGGACGCGTCAGCTGCTTGCGGGAGGCAACAACATGCGCGTGAGCAACCACACGAAGTCACGGCCAAGTTTCTCGATACGCCCGAGGCACTCGAATCGGTCACCGACACGGGCGCGTTGGTTGTGTTGTGGGTCGAAATGGGCCCCTAAGAACCCGTCCGAGGCCGGTCTTGCGCAGTGGCCGCCCCCTATGTAGACTTACTACCATGGGTGAACCGGATAAACCTGTGCGCCTCTCCTTCCAGACTCTGAAGGTTCTGGAGGCCTTCCTTGAGGACCCGACGGGCGAACTGGCAGGCGCCGATGTTCAGAAGCGCGGCCATCTCTCCTCCGGAACGCTCTATCCGATTCTATTGCGGCTCGAAGCCGCAGGCTGGCTGGTCAGCCGCTGGGAGAAAGTCGATCCGGCCACCGTGGGTCGTCCACGACGGCGGCTCTATCGGGTGACTCCTACTGGCCTGCGTCAAGCCAGCGAGGTATTCGCCAGTCTCTCTAGAGGAGTATTCGCATGAGCACGCGCGATGATCTCCCACTCGAAACGGACGACCGAAGCAGAGCCTCGAGTTCTGCTCGAATAATTCGCTTTGCGGCACGCCGGATGCCAACCGGCCTGGCCGAGCGCCTGGAGGAAGAATGGATCGCCGACCTCGCTGAGCAGCGGGGGGCTTTTGGTCGCCTGCGCTTTGCGCTGGGATGTTATTGGGCGACACACGTGATTGGCCAGGACTCCGGCGTTTACGGCGCACGCCTAAGCGCTGCAAGCCACGGCAACGTGGACGTGATCAATGCGCCGTATCCCTCACCGTTTCCGAGGCGCGCCGCTGTGTTTCTGGTGATTGTCTTTTTGCACGTTGCAGCGGCACTTGCATTGATCTATGCCATCAGGGTGCGTGTGCTGCCCGTTCCACAGCAACCAATGACCTGGAAATACTTCGATTCAACACCCGCGACGCCACCTTTGCCATTGCCGCGTGCTCATCTGGAGGAAGGCCAGGTCAATATCCCAATGCCACCCCCGCTGGGCCTGGTGCAATATGACTCCGCAGACTCGCCACCGTCTATTGCCCCGTCCGTAACTGCCTTACCTCCGCCCGCTCCGGCCCCAGTCCGGGTGGCTGGTGGAATAGGAAAGGGCTTTCCAAATACTGCCGATTTCTACCCCGCTAGCGCGATTCGGCTGGGGGAGGCAGGTGTTACAGCCGTGGCCGTGTGCGTGGACAGCCATGGACGCCTGACCACCGATCCGAAGCTCGCAATTTCGTCCGGCAGCCCGCGCCTCGACGGCGGCGCGCTGGCGCTAGCGCGCGCTGCCTCCGGCCATTACCGCAGTACGACCGAGAACGGCAAGGCAATCAATGCGTGCTTTCAGATCGGCGTGCACTTCGCTTTCAATAACTAATTGCTCAGGGCGAGAGGCCGCCTGATCGCTGGCAGTGGTTCGCCCTGACTTTTATGACCGCACGTATCTTAAACGTGCGTATCGGCGCCATTAAGTAGCACCAGCAGACGGGCCCAGGCCTTCTCCGCCTGGTCAAGGTTGTACACCTTCGAATCCGGCGGACACCAGCCGTGTTGGGTTCCCGTATACACCTCCACTTCGGCAGAAAGGTGTGCGCGCTCGAAAGTTTCTCGCAGGACGGTCTTTGAGTCAGGCTCGCGCTCATCGTCGTTGGCCGCGATCGCAATCAGGTAGTTCGCCTTGGTCTGCGGAATCAACAGATGCGGACTATCGGCGTCCTTCGTGACGAGGCCGCCGCCATGGAACGTCGCCGCGGCGCCAATGCGGTCCGCCCTCGCTGCGGCAGTGCGCAACACCAGTGGGCCGCCCATGCAGTAGCCGGTGGTTCCCATCTTGCGCTTCACATCAACGGCCGGGTACGCATCCAGATAGGTCACAAACGCTTTCGCATCCGTCGCTGCAGTCGCCGCCGTCAGGGAGTTCCTGAGCCCCATCAGTGCGTCGCGGGTCGCCGGATCGTCGAAATCCGCGTGCTCGGGGGAGGTCGGCGCCTTACGGACCCTGTAGAAGGGGTTGATCACCAGCACGGTGTATCCGGACTCGGCAAGCCGCGTGGCCATATTCCGAAATGCCGGGCGCAGTCCGAAGATGTCCGGCCATATGAGCACCGCAGGGTATTTGCCCTTGGTCGGGTGAACAATATAGGCATCGGCCACGCCGTCCGGTGTCTTTATCGCCACTTCCTCGCCCGTTGTTTCCGCAGCGTTGGCGGCCTTTGGGAGCAACGCGACCAGACCGGCACCCAGTGCCATGGCCCCGAACTTTCGCCGGGTCAGCTCCCCGCGCCGCGCGAATTCATTGAAATCGTCGTGTTCGCACATCACTCCACTCCTCTGGCGTAATGACTCATTCTTTCCCTGGAAACTTTGGTTCTCTTTACCGACCGAAGGGGCAAATCAAAAACTAAAAGACCCGGCATTTATACACGATTTCCTACATGTGGAGCACGGCGCAAAGGAAGTCAAAACCCGAGCCCGGTTGGAACACGTGTAAGGCAGCGATAAAACAAAAGGCTACCCGAACAGTGGGCCGCTGCCGAATGCGGGCTTTGAGAGGTGGATTCTCCGAGCTGCCATTGTTACCTCAGAGAGCCGTGGATTCGACTACTTATCCAGGGAATGGACGATGTCGCAGGACAATGGCTTGGTATCAGCTCACGCGCCGCTTGAGGTCAACGGCGCGTTGCGGGTAGTTCCCGCTCCGTGCCCTTCTAGTTGAGCGAGCGATGAGCCGCGATTACAGGCACCGCGTCGTCCCAATCATAAGAATTCACATTCGCGCGTCTGGGAATCCGCATCCAGAACATGTAATTCACGTGCAGTTTGGTGATCGCAAACTGATACAACTCCAGCGGCGTCCAGTACTTGGTCGGATAGCCGCTGGTCATGTGCGGCTCTGCATAATTGACTGACTCAACCTGAATGAACAGGGGCATCCTTCCGGCGAACTGTGTGTAGTAGGGATACGTCTTGGATTCCAGCGACTGATTGTCCGGCCAATCGTCCGGTCCGCCCATGACAACTCCCAAGGGCGCCACGGCTGCGGCAATAGAGCCGATATAAGCCTGGTTGCCGGTCAGAAAATTCATGTACCAGAACACCCGGGACGTGGGCAGGCTCACGGTGGCAGCGCTTAACATATTGATCAGCGCATCCCGGTATTTTTCGGGAGTGTAGCCAAGTGTCTTGAGCGTCCCCGAGTCCAGACTCAGGGAGCTCTCCTGATCTGCGAGTCCTTCGAAACTGGGGATGCTGTCGATCTGCGCCCCGAGCGCCTTTACCAGGGCGTTGTAGCGCGTGACGACTACGGGCGACCACAGCTGCAGAGTATAGCCTCCGGACTTATTGTGACTTTCGTACGAGTCCAAATAGGCCGGGCCGTCTTTCGTACCGTCAACGGTCTTGTAGGTAATCACCACAACGAAGTGCGCGCCATGGGCCGTCGCCCACGCGAGGTCGGACTTGATCACTGAAAAATCGTATACACCCTGGGACGTCTCGATCGAGCGCCACGAGTAGCGCCTGACGATTCCAACCATTCCAGGTAGCATTGAGCTCGTCATGAACGACTGCGCGCCAACGCCATTGACTACTATCGTGTAGTGGCCCGGATGATATTTCCTCCCCGACAAGGCCGGAACCACCGCAACGGAGTCCCCGCAGGCGTCCACGCTCGTCAGTGCCAGGGGAGCTTTGACCGGGACGGCATCGGCGAGGTTTTCGCCAAGATACATCTTTACGCCCGAGCTGCCCGTGTCGCGCAGACACAGTTTCGCATCGACATTCGCGGAGAACTTCACACCGTCGATACCACCCGGCGACACCGCGAATTTTGCGCCCAGCGCCGTCGGAGTTATTAATCTCGCACTGGCAATGCTGTCGGCGCTAGTACTCAGCGCGGGCTTGATCGGCAAGTCGGATTCAACGATGCCGCTGAATTGCCGGCTGGCGGTGCCCGCAATCAGGCGAATCTGCCATTGCTCACTATTGACGCGCGTGATCAGCAGGCCACCGTCTGGCGGTAGCCTTTCCGCCATGGCAAAAGGTTGCAGCAGTGAGCCAAAGGCGAGCAACATCAATCCGGGAAATTTCATAGACCATCCTTAAGCGAATCGGCCGCCGCGAGAACAAGTGTTCAACGTGACGAAGTGCACACTGCTTGCAAATTTACAGTGGTACTGGAATTCGAACCGTGACCGAACCACAGATCCCGCCGCCCGATCGATTCGTTACTCAATATTAAGCAAGCCAGAGCAAATGGTGTCACTGTCGACAACTTGCGACACGTGGCGCGTAGGCCTAGGGCCTACAAGAGTGGATGGCGGGCCTTGGCCAACTTGGCCCACCAAAACCCGGGATTGCGGCAGTCCCGGGGGCACCTCAATCCAACCAGAAACGCCAGGGTCCAAATGGCCGCCGAAACGCCGTGCCTTTAAGCTGGCACGAATCACCGTACCCTTCCGCCCAGGCTGCATTTCTCGTCGTCACGAGGTGGGGTCTTAATTGTGTAGTCTTTCTTTTCTTCTTTGGCGTAATCGGGATGTTCCTTCATTATGTGAACCGACATCCTCCTCACCCTCGGTGACGTGTGCCTGCTGAAAGTGTCCGATTTCGCCGACCGCCGAGCTGCGGAGCGCTGTACCGACCTCCTATTTTGGTTCCGGGGTGCGACCAATGACATATCCAATCTCCCGGCGTTTTTTCCTGCGCAGAGCCCTAGACACCGCGTTAGTGGCTTCCATATCGCCCACATGGGGCGCCGGCTCAGAAGCCACGGTCACCTCCCGTTACCCAAGAGAAGTCGTGAGCCTGGTGCAGGATGCGCTGATCGTCGACATGCTGAATCAATTTCTATACCGCACCGACAGACAGGGTGTCTTGAATGCGTGGCTCACCAAACCGGGCACCTTCGGGAAGGTCGACTTCGACATGTTCGCAAACTCCGGCGTAACCGCCGTCAATTTCGGCCTTGGTGCGGAGTCTTTCCATGAAGCTAATGAACTCTTCGCACGTTGGAACGCGTTCATCTTGGAATATCCACGGTGGCTGGTGCGAATTGATCGCGCCCAGGACTTCGGTCAATGCAAGGTATCTGGCCGCTACGGGATCATTTTCGGTCTGCAATCAGGCGCTCAGTTTGAGACTCTGGACTCAGTCGATTCCTGTTACGCCGCCGGTCAACGCATTTCACAGCTTTGCCACAATTTTCGCTCACTGGTAGCCGATGGTTGCTTCGAACCACGTGACGCCGGTGTCAGCGAATTTGGCGGTAAAGTAATTCAACGCATGAATGCTCTCGGCATGGCGGTCGATCTGGGCCATGCCAGCGACCGTACAAAGCTCGATGCCTGCGACATCTCCAAAGCGCCCGTTATTCTCTCACACGGCAACTGCCGTGCCCTCAATCCCCAATCGCCGCGCGCCTGCACAGATGAGGCCATTCGCGCTATCGCGGCACGAGGTGGCGTCATCGGCATCGCGTGCATCGCGTTCATGGTCAAAGGCGAGGAGCCTGTTACCGTCGAGAATGTTGTCGACCATATCGATCATATTCGTGATTTGGTTGGCATTGAGCACGTCGGCATTGGCTCTGATGCCGGTATCGAGAGCAATGATCTGGGTGACCCGCAGTTGCTCCGAGATATGCTGACGAATGCGGATCCTCGATACCATGTTCATGGCACGCATGAGGTCGTGACTGGCCTCCAAGGACCCGACCGCGCTTATGTGCTAACCGCCGCTATGCTGAGGCGTGGGTATTCACGGGAAAACATCAAATTGGTGCTTGGAGGAAACTGGGAACGGGTGCTGGCATCCATCTGGCGCGTTTGATGACAGGGCCAATCCCAGCATCTCACACTCGTGCCGGCACCATTTTAAAAGGACTTGCCAAGAAACGATGCGGCAGCATCGGAGATACCGACGATCTTATTGGTCGATTGACGATAGAATTTAAAATTGAGCTCGGTGTCCGGACGACCGTCATTCCAGTTTTTGAGATGTTTGAGTTCGCGGCGTCCCATCGGCCGCTTCGCGATCGCAGTTCGTTTGATTTTGACGCTTACGCGAGGCGTTTGCCGTAAGGCGCCGGTCTGCTTGGGAATGGCTCTTACGTAAGTGACAACGCCGCAAGCGATGAGGCCGCGGCCGCCGTCTTTCTCGCTCGAGAATACGAAGATCCTGTCACCTTCCGCTATACGTTTGCCGCCATACATCGTCTTTTGCGCGGTGAAAGTGAACACTTTGGCGCGCGGATCGGCAACTTTCGCCTTGATCGCATACATCATGATGGTACTGGGCGGAACATCGGACCCGATTTTACAATAGACTAACTAGATTAACCGCTGTCAGGCAGCCTAATTAAATAATGGCGGTCAGAATGACAAAGTCTCGGGGAACCGCATTTGCGACAGTCTTGTTGCTCTGCGGCTGCGCGACGCAGCCCCCGGTCGATTTCACTGTCGATATTCCGGCGGGCGTTCGAGACGGCCGCGCACGTTTCGACGACATCTACTGTTCCGTCCTCAAGGAGCACGGCCCCGCCCTGCCAGACTATCGCCCCTGCGAACAGGCACTGAGCCATACGGTCCCTCCGCCCGCGATCCTTGGCAGGCCGGTGGATCTCGGGCCCTCTCACCGTCATCTCTTCGTCGACATTGTGCCGGGCATCGGCTACGACTGCATCGAGAACTGGCTGGACGCTACCGGCTCGGGCACTAGTCACATTCGTTCGCAAGGCTACGACATGGGCGTCATGAAAGTCGATGCGCTGTCGGGATCGGCGACTAATGCCCGCCTCATCCGAGATGCGATCATGGCAATGCCCGAAGAGGCCGGCCCGCCCCGCCTGGTATTGCTGGGCTATTCCAAGGGGACGCCGGACATCCTGGAGGCCGTCGTGAACTACCCGGAGATTCGCCCGCGAATCGCCGCGATCGTGAGTGCCGCTGGAGCGGTGAATGGCTCGCTGCTCGCGATCGACGCCACGGAGAGTCAGGCCGACATGATGCGGCATTTCCCTGGAGCGACCTGCAAAACCGGCGACGAAGACGCCGTGCAGAGCCTGCGGCCCGATGTGCGCCGGAAATGGCTCACCGATCATCCGCTGCCTACCGAGCTGCACTACTACTCGCTCGTCACGCTGCCGGACCGCGAGAGAATTTCACGGATTCTTTCGCGATCCTACAAGAAGCTGAGCAAGGTGGATGCACGCAACGACAGCCAGGTCATCTACAGCGACGAGTTCATTCCCGGTAGCGCGCTGCTCGGCTTCATCAATGCGGATCACTGGGCGATCGCATTGCCGATCGACCGGTCCCATCCCTTTGTCGGCAGCGTGTTCGTGAACCGCAACGACTATCCGCGTGAAGCGCTACTCGAAGCGGTGCTGCGCTATGTCGAAGAAGATCTAGGACCCGCCGAACCCTAGCCGTCGCGGCACGGGTAAGGCGAGGCTGCCGCTGTCTGCAACGGCGGATCGGGTGTATCAGTAGTAATAACGCCAGTCAAAGGCGACCCGCAATCCTACGAACCAGACGTTATGCAATGGAACGTTAGGAGCGCCCGCCGGAAGCACGACCTGACCACCGCGCGGCATGTCGACACCCGTGAACAACTGCAGGAGAAGGGCCGAGCTCTGGTTGGCCGAGAATTGCCGGTACGGTCGGAACTCGAGTATGGGCAATTCAATGGCCGTCGAGCGAACCCCGACCAGCCAAATGCTGCCTGGCGAGTCGCCCGGAGCGACGAACTCATCGGTGCCCTTTATTCCGTAGAACGTCACTCCGATTTCCCGTCCGACCACGATCTGAAAGCGGCCGAGCGCCGTTGCCCATCCTGCCTGCCAGGGCACGAAACCGCCGTTACCCGCCGCCACACAAATGTTTTTGTAGGTGTCCGGGGCTGCGAGATAGAGCGGCGATAACAGCAGCAGGTCGAAGGGCACCACGTAAAATGGCATGCGCACACGAGCGGACAGACTCAAGCGCGCGGGGATGGCGGCGTTCAGATTGCTCGAGGAGGCGAGCGCAGTACTGTCGCTGTAATGGTTCGTCGAAGGCGAATCCGCCTTCAGGCCCAACTCGGCGTACACCAATCCATCGCCGGTCGGGCCGGTGACACCGTCGAGCCCAAAGCCGGTTCGCAACGAGAGATTGAGCCCACCCATCCAACCGTTGTCCCTCTGAAACGCAAGCAGACCGCCGTCGATAAAGCGCCCATCAACGGCGCCCGACAGACCTACAAATGGCCCGACCTCGCTGCGAAAGCGCGGCATCTCGCCCGGGCCCGGACCCAAGCTCGGCACGGGCGTATCTGCGAGAATGCCCTCGAACAACGGGCGCTCTTCAGGCCGCGGGCCCAGTCCGTCGGCACGTTCCGGGAGCGTATTGTTTTGGCATACGTCGAAAGAGTCGGCCTCCGCGGGTGCCTGAGGCGTATCCGGCACGCGCGACTCGCGCCCCATGGCCACGTCCAACACCTGTTCGAGGCTGCGACGCGCCGCCCGTGAACTGACCTGGGCATCTTCCGGACGCATGTGTGCATCGCCCATCAACACCACCGAGTGGGCCCCGCCCTGCCAGGTGAAGACCTCCAGTCCGTTGTCGTTGTAGTAGTCGTGCGTGCCCTGACGCTGGGACAACGTTCCCCACGTCCCGGCGATGTGACCGGCCGAGTACAGGTCCTCCAGAAAGTGCAGGGCGAACGCCTCATCCGCAAGGACTGCCCGCGCAAGCGCCGCGCGGTCCTCCGGCGAGAGTGATTCGTGAGCCAGTCGGCTCGCCTTTTGCAGGGCGCTTAAGTGAAACGAGGAGTACACGCCGACCGCACTGACCTCAGATCCTGGCCGCAACACCAGTGCCGCATATTCGTCCAGAGTGAAGTTGGTCGTCGGCCGCGGCAAAAGAAAGTGTGCGTTGTTCGCGCCTGCACGAGTCGCGTACCCTGGATCGGTGCGCTGCAGGCGCAGGTCGGCCGTGCGCAGAGCGTTGATGCGCGCGGCGCGAACGGATTCCGTCTCGAACCGTCTTCGCAGGATGTCAATTCCTGTCTGCGTGTCCGTGCGACCCGGCGCCGCTGCACTTATTCGCGCGAGATCGACCTTCAGTTGTGCGGCGACGTCCGCCACGCCCAGGATCCACGGTGCCGTGCGTGCCGTGGCGAGCATCTGGGCGCTCGAACAGGAATGGTCGCCGGCGATCGCCGGCCACGCCGCCCAGTCGATACAGGCCGGCGCCAGACCCTGGGTATCGTCCGCGCCCGCCGCGCACAGCCGGTCCTCGGCGCCGGTGCGCGCCTCGGACCACAGCTGCCTGAATTCCATAGCGCGGTCGGAGTCGAGCTGCTGGACTGCAAGCATCGCGATATCGCGGTGCTCGGAATAGATCCACGCTTCGGCGCGCTGGCTTACGTCGTCGAGAAGCGCTGCAAGCAGTACGCTAAGGAAAAATGCGCGATGCCATAGGGCCGCACGCGGATTGCGAAGTGCGATCATAGGTGCGCCTCGCGGGCAACTGTCCCACCCTTTTTGTTCTCGTGCCGACGCGGTGTCATGAATCGCGTCAGGCTCCATGATTGTAAGGTCTCAAGACTCGGGTGACAAACTCGCAGTGCGGCCAGGAGCTATTCGCATTGTGCGCGCCCGCCGAGGGCTGCATACCGTCGACCGCTATACTAATCCTGCCGGCGGCGAGGCGTGTCGATGAACAGGTGGATATCGTCGGTTATGCCGTCTATGTGCAGAAACCAATCCACTTGATCTGTGCGCTTTGAGTTGCGAGCAGGTCGTGCCAAGTCGGTGCACAGGGTGTCTTTTGGTTGCGCTTTTTTCCCGGGCGGTCGCGTGTACCCCAGCGCCTTGTGTTCATCCCAAGGGCGCAGGGTCGGCGCGCGCAACACCGGCCTAGCCGCGCCCCCTTCGAACAGGCGTTGGGATTATGGCCTAAACTCTTCGGCGGTCCGTGGGCCAAACCGGCATAGGCATTCCGCTCAGGATCAGGGCACCCTAGGATTGCGGCTTATCTTCCCACTTGGGCTTCATTTCTCGCCCCCAGCGCTTGGGGTCTTCGTTGTGCATTTTTTCCATTTCTTTGGCGGTATCGGGATGCTCCTTCATCACGTGAGCTGTCATTTTCTTAACCATTTCGTCCCACGTGCCTGCCGACAGAGTCTGATTGCACGGGCCACCGAGCTCTTTGCATGTCATCGTCTTCATATGGCTACTCCAGTGCGTGATTTGAAATGATTAGATAGGATGGACCTGGAATGCGTCTGTAAGCGCTTTTGGCAACTGTCTGTAAGGGGACACAGCGCAACGGACCAGTCTGCGAACGTTGTGGCCCTGTACCGCCCGCGCCAGGGTTCTGCTACGCGCTGAGGTAAATCCGCTTGGTAATGGCACAGCCTGCGAAACCCTCGGGTGGCCTGGGTTCGCTCGTTCGTCCGATTTAAGATCCCACTGCATTCCGGAGTACATTCTGTTCGCATTGTTCGCACCTCTACACTCTCCGAATTACCCTTCCGATCTAGGGGCAATAAGGCAGACGCATCGTTCAGTATGGATCGGCGCATTGACAGCATGCCTCGCCGCCTGCGCAAGCGTTCCGCCGCCCGCGCCGCCATCGGTAGGGCCGGAGCAAGCCCGGGCCATCATCGGTGCGGCTCTGCCCAGAGCGGTGCACGACCGCCCGGGATGGACGGACGACATATACGCGGCATTTTCCCTGCAGTCGATTGACCCCACGCGAGAAAATATTTGCGCCGCGGTGGCCGTGATCGAACAGGAGTCAAACTTCCAGGTTAATCCAGTGGTCCCCGGACTTCCGGCAATTGCGCGGCGCGAAATCTATGCTCGGGCTGAGCACGCAGGGATTCCGCAGTTCATCGTTGACGGCGCGCTGCAGTTGCCTTCACCCACCAGCATGAGCTACAGCCAACGCATCGATGCCGCCAAGACCGAGAAGGATCTGAGCGACATATACGAGGACTTCATCGGCTCGGTGCCCATGGGTCACACTTTGTTCGCTGATCATGATCCAGTGCGGACCCGGGGGCCGATGCAGGTTAATGTTGCATTCGCAACGCAATATGCGGCGGCAAGATCCTATCCCTATCCGGTGAAGGTTAGCATTCCAGATGAATTATTCTCGCGCCGCGGCAGCCTCTACTTCGGCATCGGTCACTTGCTAGCGTACGAACCGCCCTACGATCAATATTTGTACCGCTTTGCAGACTACAATGCCGGCCAGTTTGCCAGCCGTAACGCCGCCTTCCAGCGAGCGCTCAGCCGGGTCTCGGGTGTACGCGTGCTGGCTGACGGGGCGCTCCTCCCGCACGCGGATGAAAAGGCCCCCGGCGAGACGGAACAGGCCGCGCGCGCCTTAAAATTCCGCCTGCACCTTGACGATTCGACCATTCACGATGCGCTCGTGCAATCAAATAAACCAAGCTTCGAGCATACCTCCCTCTACCAAGGTGTTTTCGCCCTTGTCGACAAACTGCAAGCCGCGCCCGCTCCGCGCGCTGCCGTACCTCGCATCGTTCTGCATGGGCCGAAACTCAGCAGAACTCTTTCGACGGACTGGTATGCGCATCGGGTAAACGATCGCTTTGACCGATGCCTGCAGAAACAACATTAGGATCTGCTTCCCTCCACTTTATTTCCTGCTGAGGTGCATGGGTCGCTGGAACTACCGGCATACTGCCTATTGACGTTGACGTCGCCAGTCATCGAATTCTCAAGCAATTCACCTATCCGGATTATGCGCACAGGAGCAGGACAAATGGAGCAAGCTTTCGCTGATAAGGTTGCACTGGTTACTGGCGCGGGCAGCGCACAGGGTATTGGTTTCGCTGTCGCACGTCGCCTTTACGCGGCGGGCGCAGGCGTGGCCATTACATCGACGACGACTCGGATCCATGAGCGCGCCCGGGAACTTGATGCAAGCGACTTGCGAATACTGGCACTCGATGAGGATCTTACGAGTGAGGCGGCCGTGCAGCGGTTGGTTGAATCAGTGCTTCGTCGGTATGGTCGGATTGACATCTTGGTGAACAATGCGGGAATGACTCAAACCGGTCGACCATTCACGGGCAGACCAGTGCTGGACACGACATACGCGGATTGGCAGCGCCAAATAGAAATCACACTGAACACATCATTCCTGATGACGCGGGCGGTGCTCCCCGGCATGGTCTCGCGCAAGTACGGACGCATCGTCAATGTCTCTTCCGTGACGGGCCCATTGGTTAGCAATCGCGGGTCGGCGGCCTATGGAGCTGCGAAGGCGGCTATGGACGGAATGATGCGCGCGGTCGCCATTGAGACGGCTGGTTCGGGGATTACAATTAACGCCGTCGCGCCGGGATGGATTTCGACCGAATCCTCCTCCGAGTCCGAGCGCCTCGCTGGAGTGCACACGCCGGTCGGGCGGCCGGGAACCCCTGATGAAGTTGCCGCAGCCGTGTGCTTTTTGGCTTCGCGTGACGCTTCGTACGTCACGGGGCAGGCCTTGATAGTTGACGGAGGCAATGTCTTGCAGGAAAACAAGGCGCCCTGATCGTTGCACCGCCGTTTTCGCTACCGCACGAGTAGCCGCCTGTCGATGCTGGAAATGCAGTGCCCATTGGAGTTCGACTTCTCAGATATGAGCACTTGAATCCGTGATTCCAGGACTTAGCGTCTAGTCTCGTCAGGAGCCCATCAGACTGGCGGAATCGGCTATTCGCGGTCAAAAAGGAGTCTTCGCCCCTAACTGACTGGCGTTCACTGATTGCGCGCCAAAGACTCCCCCGCCCCACCCTCCAACCGCCCCTCCGAATCCGCGCTCAGCTCGGGCTGCACGAGCAGTTTTTCTAATTCCGAGGCTGGCATTGGTCGCGCATGCAGATACCCCTGAGATTGATCACACCCCGCCTGCTTCAGGAACGCGAACTGGTCCTGCGTTTCGACACCCTCGGCCACCGTAAGTAGATCGAAGGCTCGCGCCAGTGCGATGACGGTCGGCACTAAGCGCGTGGCTGCACGGTCATGGGGAAGACCGGCGATAAACGAGCGATCAATTTTCAGAGTGTCGACAGGCAGCTCCGAGAGCCTGCTGAGCGAGGAATAGCCAGTCCCGAAGTCATCAATCGCTACCCGTATACCGGCATCGCGCAGCGCCCGCAAGTTGCGTACTTCCGGAGAGCTTGGATCGATAAGCATGCTCTCGGTAATTTCCAGGTCAATACCCCAGCCATCGAACGTGTAATTGGAGAGAAGATTAGCGACCTGATTGACGAACCCGTGTTGGCGCAACTGCAACGGCGAGCAATTCACCGCGACATGTATGGGCCTCAATCGCAACCCTTTCCAACGACGACAGTCGATCACAGCGCGTTTCATGATCCACTCGCCGACGGGGAGGATCATGCCGGTCGATTCGAGAATCGGAAGGAACTCGCCGGGCGCTATTAGCCCCCGCTCCGGATCGGCCCATCTCAGCAACGCCTCGGCGCCGTCGATCCGACCACTCACAATGTCGATCTTTGGCTGGTAATAAAGGATGTACTGATCGCCGGCGAGCGCGCCGCGCAGCCTATGCTCGAGTGCCAGGCGCGCCGAGAGCCTCGAGCTGAGATCGTGCCTGTGGTGGTGATACTGTTCGCCAGTAGCTTTTGCCTGCCGGAGAGCCGCCTCTGCATTCTGAACAAGCAACTCTGCGTCGATGCCTTCTTCGCCTGCGTAGGCGAGCCCCGACTTGGCCGTGACCGGGATATCACGACCCTCGAACTGGTAAGGTCGCTCGAACAAAACGCGCATATGGCGCTGCAATTGGTACAGAGCGTCCTCTTGATCAGCGACCTGCTCTAACGCGATGGCAAAGGAGCCCCCGCCGAGGTAGCCGAGCAGTTCATGAATACCGACGAGAAGTTTGAGCCGAAAGGCAACCTGTTGCAGCAGATGATCGCCGGTATGGCGACCGTAGGAATCGTTTATCACACCGAGATGCTCGATATCCAACACGGCGATGGCTGTCTGGGATCCTCCCGCGTTGGGTTCTGGCATGCGTCGCGCGAGTCGTTCGCAGAAGAGTGCGCGGTTCGCAAGACCGGTAAGCGGATCGTAGTACGACAGGAACTCAACGGCATTCTGCGTTTCGAAGTGCCGAAGTGCGAAAGATAGGTTGGCTGCCACCTCTTGTAGGAGTCGCAGCTCCTCGTCCTCCACCGCATCAGCGTCCTTAGCAGTGAGCGCGAGCACGCCGACCGCCGTGCCTTCGACTGTGAGCGGCAATGCGACCACCGAGCGGAATCCCGCATTACGCAGCGTCGTCCAGTTGGCGATGGAAGGGTCGAGCTGCTCGATGTCGTTGCAGAGAAACACTTCTCCCGATCGCAGCACACGCCCGGTGATACTAGCGTCGCCGCTGGCGGTATGGGCAACGGAGAACACCAGAGATTGCATGGAGGCATCATCCATACCGGCCCATGCGCAGGGTCGGGCATGGCGAGTGCCTGGCTCCAGAAACGAAATTACCGCGGAGGAGTATCTTCCCGCGCTAATGGCAATGCGGCACGCTTCGCGGAACAATTCCATTCGATCTCGGATGCGGACTACCGCCGTGTTGATCCCGGACAGCATTTGCAGTACGCGTGTCAGGCGCACCACCTCCGCGGTGCGTGCCGCGACGCGGCGCTCGAGTTCCTGCTCGAGCTCTCGACGCTGACGAGCCAATTCCAGATGGGAACGCACGCGGGCCAGAAGTTCGCGCGCCGAGAAAGGCTTGACGAGATAATCATCGGCGCCCGCGTCCATGCCCTCCACAGTCGCCTCGTCCCCCGCGCGCGCCGACACCAGAATGACCGGTACATGTCGCGTACGCTGGTCGGCGCGAAGGGCCTTCAGCAGCCCAAAGCCGTCTAGCCGGGGCATCATGACGTCCGACAGCACCAGATCGGGCGGGGCAGAGATCGCGACCTCAAGCGCCGCTGCGCCATCGCTGGCCGAGAGCACCTCGTAATCGCGAGCGAGGAGACTGGCGATGTAGCGCCTCATGTCGGGGTTATCGTCGGCCAATAAAATCCGTGAACGGTGCGCTGTACTCCCGGACAGAGCCTGTTCCGTGATCGTGCCGAAATCGGCTGAAAGTGAGGACAGCGCTTCCTGAACGTACGCGGTTGCTTCGTGGCCCCGCGCGCTTTCGCCCTCGCTATCCCCAAGCTCGACTGCGGGCACGCTGGCGCTGCCGGCCTTCACGGTGACGATAAAGCGGCTGCCCTTACCGAGTTCGCTCTCGGCGCGGATCGTACCTGCGTGCAACTGCACCAGCTCCCGCACCAGCGACAGCCCGATGCCGGAACCCTCGTGAGTGCGTGAGGCTGCGCCTTTGACACGATGAAACCGCTCGAACAGCCGGGGAAGCTCATGGGGTGCGATGCCTATACCGGTGTCCTCCACGCTGAGCTGCGCGGACCCATCAATCCAGGCCAGTCGAATGATGATGCTGCCCGCAAAGGTATGCTTGAATGCATTCGAAACGAGATTGAGAACAATCTTCTCCCACATATCGCGGTCAACGTGCACGGCTTGCGGCAGAGGTGGACAGTCGATCGTCAGTACAAGCCCCGCGCGCTCAACGACCGAGTCGAAGCTGCTTGCCAATTCGGCGGTGAATCGGGAAAGATCGGTGGGCTGGTAGTGCGCCTGCATCCGCCCGGCCTCAATGCGTGAGAAGTCCAGCAGCGTGTTGACCAGTTTCAGCAAGCGCAGACCATTCCGCTGGACCGTCTCGAGTCGCTGGTGGCGCTCGGGTGGGAGCGGTTGACCATGTTCTCGCAGCTCGTCCTCAAGGGGCCCCAGCATCAATGTGAGCGGAGTGCGGAACTCATGACTGACATTTGAGAAGAATTCCGTCTTTGCCTGGTCGATCTCTTTGAGAGCTCGAGCGCGCTCGCGCTCCTCTTCGTAGGCCCGTGCACTGGCAACGACCGCCATGATCTGGTCCGCCGTGTCGCGAAAGAATCTCTGGTAGCG
The DNA here is from genome assembly GCA_963795685.1 of uncultured Gammaproteobacteria bacterium. Taxonomy (GTDB): domain Bacteria; phylum Pseudomonadota; class Gammaproteobacteria; order Steroidobacterales; family Steroidobacteraceae; genus FEN-1191. The sequence continues at coordinate 122,268 of CAWCJE010000012.1, read as the reverse complement.
CTCATCGAGGGCACGGTGCGGACTGATTCCCGCGACCAAGACCGCATGGGGAGTCTGCTGCCCGACACGGCACAACGGCAACGCGATCGCGCTTTCTGACCTGGCGTTCCAGCGACCATTCGGCATTGGTCCGACCCGCCCGGTGAGATCATTGATGAGGATCTCGTGGCCGCTCCTGACTACCTCACCGATAGGCGATGTAGACGCATCCATACCTTGAAGCAACCCTGCCTGCGCGAACCGGGCAGCGTACTCAGAACCGTCACGCCCGCTTGTGCCGACGAGCTCCGCCCCGTCGGCCCCGTCCTTGAGAAGGTAGAGCAGGGCAAATGGCAGATCCAATTCGTTGGTGGACAGCACTTCAGCGACGATCCGGTAAGCGTCACTTTCAGTTTTCGCATCCGATGCTCGCCCCGCGAGATCGTGCAACATGCGAATCTGGCGTTCACTCTGGACCTTTGCGGTCGTCTCCTGCACGGTGTTGAGCAGGCCGCCGATCCGTCCATCATCGCCCGGTACGGCGCTGTATGAAAATGTGAAGTAAGTCTCTTCCGCCATGGGGCCGCTCGCGATGAAGAGCTGTACATCCTCCATCCACGTAGCCGGGCCTCCGTCTAGGATTCCGCGGGCCAGGGGTCCGGCGAAGTCCCAGATCTCCGCCCACACCTTCGCGGCCGGGGCACCGAGCGACGCCGGATGCTTATCTCTGAGAATCGGCCGGTAGGCATCGTTATAGAAGTTAAAGTGCTCGGGGCCCCACCAGACCATCATGGGAAAGCGGCTGCCGAGTACGACCCCAAGCATGGTCTTAAGGCTTCTGGGCCAGTGTTCGATGGGACCCAGCGGCGTTTTGGACCAGTCAGTCGAGCGCACGAGTCTGCCCACCTCGCCGCCACCGCTTAGCGAGTCTGCGATATGCGCCTCTCCCTCGCTAGTTGGCAGCGTTGAAGTTGGCTGTTCCATGCCGCCACGCTCCGCTCGATCAGTATCCTCTTCGCCCGAGATTTGGGCACATTAGACCCCGCCCCGCCCGGGGCTTTCCGTGACTGCTTCCACAAAGTAGGGGCGAGTAGGCCAGGGACTACATGGAACGCTATGGCGAGCGTTGCGTACGATCGGGGCGGACTATGTTTCAGCGGTGCTTGTGCAACGCGGCAGCCCAAGGCTAATCACCAGCGGCGGCTGTCAATATTCGCGTATCCGCCCTCCTCTAATCGAATTAGGGTCGGAAAGCGCGTCCACGATCAATGCGCCTTCAGCCCGTAGATTCGCTGTCTGAGATACCGATGTTTGCAAGAACATGGCGCTCGCGCGCCTCTTCGAGGTCAAGTTCGCGCTCAATGCGCCGTCGGGCTTCGTCGGTGATTCGATTGGCCTCGTAAGCTCGCATGATCGCGCCGCGCTCGATATCCAGCAGTCTCAGCTGCAGCTCGCCGGTATCGGACACGGGATCGTCCGCCGTGTTGGTGTCCGCCGTCATGGTGAGCTGCGAGCGACGATCCGCATGGCGATTGCGAAGTGCCTCGAACGTTGCCGCCGACCTGATACGACCAACGCATGACTTCAGTGCATCAAGTACCGCCGAAACGCCTTCCAGGCGCACGAGGCGCTCCGCACGCTTGTTCGCCGCGGCTTCGATCGCACCCGATTGAGCGATGCCCAGCGCCCGTACCAGGGGTGCCAGAGTTGTGCCCAGGCCCAGTAGGGTCACGGCGATGACGGCAAAGGTGACAAACAGTACGAGGTCTCGCTGCGGAAAGTCATGTCCGTTGATCATCAAGGGGATAGAAAGCGCGGCAGCGAGGCTGACAACCCCTCGTAGGCCTGCGTAACTGACAACAAAGGGCATCCGCCAGTCGGGGCGTGGGTCTGCCCGGAAACGCGCGGGCAGCACACGCGACGCGTAGGTCGCCGAATACACCCACGTAAAGCGCACCACGATGACGGTGACTGTCACGAGCAAGCTCGCGACCAGAGCGTCCCGCCAGGAAGTATCCGCCAGTCGCCCGACGACTGCGCGCGCCTGCAAACCCGTGAGCAGGAAGACGAGCGCCTCGATGACCCACGTCACCAGGTTCCAGATGAAATACCCCTGCAGGCGCGTGGCTGGTCGAATCAGTCGCCGGCCATTCCATGACACCCATAGACCCGCCGCCACGCACGCAACGACGCCGGAGCCTCCGAGCGCACGGGGCGGCCAGAATGCGATAAATGGTGTCGCTAGCGCGAGCAGAACTTCGGCCCGAGCATCTGATGCGCGATCTCGAAGATGCAGCATGGCCCAGCCAACCAGGATACCGAAACCGGTTTCCCCGCAAACGACGACAATGAATTTGACTGAGGCGGAGGCGATCGAGAATGAACCCGTCGCGAGTGCGGACAGAGCGAATCCAAAGATGACCAGGGCCGTCGCATCATTGATGAGGCTCTCGCCTTCGAGAATTGTCGTTAGACGCCGCGGCAGGCTCAGATCCCGCATGAAGGCGATCGGCGCCACGGCGTCCGGTGGTGACACGATGCTGCCGAGGAGGAATCCAATGACCCAGGGAAGTCCCAATAAATAGTGGCCAACTATAGCGACCGCCGTTGCGGTAAAAATCACGCAACCTATGGCCAACATCAGAATGGGCCGGAGATTGGAGTGGAATCCCCGCCAGCTCATATTGACGCCGGAGGTGTAGAGGAGCGGTGGCAAGAATCCCAGAAATATGAGATCTGGATGGAGTGTGCGCACTGGCACGCCAGGCACGAATGCCAGTGCAATTCCCGCCACCAACATCAAGAACGGCGAACTGACTTTCAATCGCTGGGCGAGCACGCTCAGCGCCGCAATCAACAATAGCAGTGTCAGGCCGCTTGCGATGCTCAGGTATTCCATTGGTCGCTCTATATGATGATGGACCGCATCAACCGCTCAAATCCCGCGCGGGCGGCCTGGACGATATCCTCGCATAAACTTTCGAGATCGGCGCTGCGACGCGCGCAATGAGGACTTTCGCTCAGACGGACCCGGAATGAAACGTAACCGGTAAGCTCGATAGGCACCATGATTTGAATCGTAGCCAGGTTGGACCTGAACCACCGATGCGCGGCTTTTCAGTCCTGGACCTGAAATGAGCCATCTCGCCAGTCGGATTTAGAAACATTGTGCAGCACTCTCCAATGGTTCTACGAGAAACCGCCACGTAAGGCTCTGATTCCCCCCGGCTTAGCCACCTACTATTGGACAAGGTGATCTTTAATCGCCGAATGAGCACCGAGGCAAGGCGGGAAGCCGTCCTAAACCGCGAACATCGGTGTTCGTCACCTATTCCCTTTCTTAACGCCGCTCACGTGGGTATTGCCGGTTTCAAAAAATCGCAACAGCCGATCGATATCACGTGTAATGCCAATGCGAGCGCTTTTACCGATTCGACCAATTCGCTTTTCGGTCGCAGCCAGCCAAAGTAAGCCCGCAGCGCACAGATCCAATCCGTCCTGTCCGAGATCGACCCGCAATGCCTTGGTCAATCGCCCCGGGCCTCTGCCGAGATCAGCCAGACGCGTCCTGCCGCAAGTACCGGCCATCATGTCGTCGATGCCTTCCAGCGGCTCGATGGCACGCAACAGAACTCCGCCACCCACCCCGGCTACCTCGCTCGTCACATTCAAAAGAAACGATGTCCCATAACAAAGGTATACATAGGCGTGTCCTCGTTTCAGAAACAAAGACCGATTGCGCTGCGTCTTTCCGTGAAATGCATGTCCGGCTGCGTCACCGACCGGATAAGCCTCCGTCTCGACAATGCGTCCGCTCAATCTGCCAGAACCAGTGTCATGCACTACGACCTTACCAATCAAATAGCGCGCCAACTCGACGGTATCCACGGGAAGCTCCGCCCGACGGAGGCGCCTAAGCCGATAATGGGATCGCATTTGATGTGAGGCCGTCAACCAGCACCTTCATGGTCCATTACCGCTGCTATGCGAAGGCCTCTGGTGATTTGGGCTTCACGTGCTTGGCACTTCGAAAATCACTAGTAGAAAAAGCAGCCTAGAACAGGTTTTGCAGAGATTGACGTCGATCCGGAGTAGATCAGCCTGCGATCCACCACCCGAGGCAGATCACAGCAAACCAGTATCAGGCGCGGATCCACCGACATATCGCGAATGGTGTCGCTCTTACGCAGTAATTGGGGTTCCTTACATCTGTCCCTGACTCAGCGCATCTGGTACGGGTGGAAGACGTAGTCCTTAGCTTTCACGGCCACGTGGCATGCATGCCCGCAGACCGGTGTTCCTGCTTTGTTGGGCGCAAAGGTGGCGGACGTCGGATCGTAGTCAAACTGGGCGTATGCCCATCCGCCGGTGTTCGGGAATTTGTTGCTGTCCTTTTCCATGAAGAAAAGGTCTGCCAGCGTGTCCGGCACCTCCACCGGGAACGTCGCTTCGGTGCTCTTCTTCGGTTTCCACTGGATTTTCGCGATCTTGGAACCCTCAGGGAACGGCTTCCCGTTGCCCGGAATGCCGGATTTGAAAGCGGCAATTATCGTTGGATTGCCGAGGATCACTTTCATACGGTCGTCGGTCTTGGCGCTTGAGATTAGCTGCCAATCCTCGTAGCCCTTGAAGTCAGAAAACTCGAGCCCATCTGGCACTCGTAGCTGGTATTTGTCCTGCGCGGCAAGGGCCACTCCGCCGAGAATCGCTAGCACGAGACTTGTGACCGCGATGATCCTCGTGTTCTTACCGTTCATTGTCAGCACCTCTCCTGCCCGTTTCGTTATTACTGGTTCGTAGGCTAAGGTTGGAATTGAGCCCCAACACGCGGATCTTCAGGTCCGCTGGATTGCCCGTCCAGTATAGCCCACCGTTGCCCATGTGCCTCTTGGAGCAGGCGAGTTACTTCGCCCAGACCTGAGAAGCCACCCGCATGAAATTTTCGCTCAAAATTGCCCGAATGCTTGATTCCTTGTATCCCAGCGAGCGCAACTGCTCATCAACCTGCGGAAATATGCCTGGCGGCAGGAACTCATCCTTGATGGAGGCTGGGTATTGGCGGGCAGGCCAGTATCTGGCGCTCGTTGCCTCGTCCAGCGCCGGGCCACTGGTGGTGGGATCGTAATCGAGTCCAATTCCCACATGATCCGTGCCAACCAGCTTGGCCATGTGGTCGATGTGGGCGACCAGCGACGCGACCGTCGGGGCACCATCTCCAAGAAATAGACCCAATCCATTTACGCCCACTACCCCGCCGGTTGCCGCTACCGCCTTGATCTGCTCGTCGGTGATGTTCCGCTCATGGTCATGCAGGGCACGCGCATTAGCGTGACTGAAAATACAAGGTTTGGTTGAGAGCTTCATCGCCTCAAGGCCAGACTTGATTCCGCTATGAGCGCAATCCACGACCATGCCGACACGGTTCATTTCGCGCACTACGGCGCGCCCGAAATCCGTAAGTCCTTTGTCCTGATCGTGACAACCCCCGCCCGCGTCGTTGTTCAGGTTGTAGGCAATCAGCATCTGCCGAACTCCGAGCCGGTAATACAATTCGACCATCGCCACATCGCCATTCAGCGATCCCATTCCCTCGATGTCGAATGTCAAAGCCATCTGTCCGGCATGCCACGCCGCGAGAACCTTCGAAATCGTTGAACAGATAACCATGTCCGAATGCGCTTCGATTCCCTTCGTGTAATCAGCTATTGCACGGACGGTCGTGCTCCACGGAACAGGGTCGTAACCGACATTGATCGATAAGTAGTTCACTCCAGCCGATCGCCATCGATCGAGCAGATCGACGTCATGTGGTCCCGCATAAGCGAAGCCCGAATGATTATCCCAATACCTGATTTTTTCGGACTTCGTCCCAGCAAGAGCGCCGCCACTGAGGGCGGATACGCCCGCGGCAAGAGCCACTTTGAGAAACCTTCGCCGAGCAGGCAGGTAGTCAGCTACTCGATTGTTCATATTTCGAGGACACTAACATGGGCGGCAATAGCTGTCCCAACTTGAGTAAATCGGATCGATCGGGCCTTAAACCGAGCTTAAGGGGCATTTTGCCGGCCTCCTCCGGCCCATTTCCATTCGCCACCGATCATCCGGGCGGTCTTCCGCCGCCGACGACGATGGGTTCGCCGAGCCCTCGCCGATATTGCTCCTCGTCGATCGCATCCACCGAGCGCAACTTCGCCAACAACTCATCGATCAGTGAGCGCAACCCAGGCCCGGGCGTGCCGTGCGCGAATGAACTCTGATACTTGATCGGCCCCGGGATGATCGCGACCAGGAAGGCCATCTGGGCCGGCGTCAGAGCCTGGGGTTCGCGACCAAAATAGGTGTGAGCCGCAGGTTGCAGGCCACGCAGCTCGGGTCCCCACTCGATGATGTTCAGGTAGATTTCGAGGATGCGATCCTTGCCGAGCGCCGACTCGAGTAGGAATGTGATCGCCAGTTCCTGCAGCTTGCGTCCGAGCAGCTTGTCGCGCGACAGGAACAGGTTCTTGGCCAGCTGCTGGGTGATTGTCGACGCGCCGCGCGCGGCGCCGCCGCGCGACCAGTTGGTGAGCAGCGCGGTGGGCAGTTCGCGCAGATCGATGCCACGATGCCCGTAGAAGCTTGCATCTTCGGCAAGCAGAAGAGTGCGCACGAACAGCGGCGGAACGTCGCGCAAGGCGATGAAGTCGGGGGAGGCAGGCGAGACGTCGATGGGACGATGCGGGCCCGGGCCGTCTTCTGATCTGAAAATGAAATCGCCGCGCAGGCGCACGATCGCCGGCGGCATCTGGCGTGGCGGGCTGAACTCGATTTTCTGGCTCACCGAGAGCGAAGCGGGGTCCGCCAGACGCCCGCGTACCCGCACGTCGATCGTGGCCGAACCCAGGTCATGGCCGCCGCCGGGCGCCATTTCTAGGCTTTCGGGCACCGCGAGCCCCGATGTGCCCAGCAGTTGCGCGAAGTCTAGCCGCTGCACGCCGAGTGCGAGATCGACAACCGGATCGGTGTCAAGATCGCGCAGCGCGAGCGAACCCGACAGGGCCGCACCGGCCACCGTCGCGTGAACCTGGGGGATCTCGATCGATCCCTCGGCCCGCCGCCAAGAGCCATCGAATCGAATGGTCACGTCCGTCGGATCGCCGAGCTGCGGCTCTCCGGCATCGTTATCGGCCAGCGCTCCCAAGCGCGCGCCGCGCGTGCCCATGTCCACGTGGAAACGGAGCGAATCGGTGCTGGCCCGAAGAGTCATGCGGCCGTCCGCAATACCGCCATCGATCAGCGGGTAGGCGTCGCGCCGCACGTCGAGCAGACGGCCGACATCGAGCCCACTTGCCTCGACGGTCCATGCGCTGCCCACCGGATCCGCCAGTCTGCGAATTGACAGGCCGGCCTGTGGCTCGACAAGCGTGAGCCGGAGGTCCTCGCCGAAAATGCCCGCCGTGTCCCACGCAGTGGCCGGCGAGCTGACCCTGATCCCCGCTGGGCCGGCGAGAGCGGCGGCGCGAACAGCGAGTCGCAAGCGGCCGGGCCAGGTGGCCGCAATCATATCGGCGTGCAGTCGCACTCCGTGACCGAGATCGAGATCGAATCCCTCCAGTCGCAGCCACGGCCAGACACCGACGTGTACCCGTCCGATCCGGGCAACCATGCCATGGCGCAAGGCCGCGGACTCGATCCGCACACGCACAGCGTGCTCGAGGATAGGTCTCAGCAACAGCGCAGCCAAGCTTACGAACAACGCCGCGGCGATCGCTGCCAGCCACCACCGTCGCCCACGAATTCGAAACTTAAACATCAATGTAAGGATGCCACATCCGGATCGTGCGCCGGCTGGTGAGCTTCGGACCGCAGACGACCTCGATCAGATCCTCACCAATCGGCCCTGCGGTAGGTGGACGGCCGGTAGCGAAGGACTGAAACCGCCAGTCTCAGGGTTTCAATCGCGGGACCGGGAGCGAAACCATCACGAGTTCCCACTCATCAGAGCATGTGGGCGTTCTCGGTGCTCACCAGCGATCCGCTCGGGGCGATGTGTGGCCACGTTGAAATACACCGCATAGCGTTCGTCAAAGATGCGGTTCAGGGGCACGAGCGTGAGCTCGGTTTCCTGGCCGATGGTTTTGAATTCCAACGCTCGCCCGTCCACCGGTCGCAGCCAGCTCGAAGGATCACGCGAGCGGGTCACGATCGGTGCGATACCACCAGGCTCCGCCGCGTACTCCGGAACCTTGCGCGGGCGGGTGGGTCCGGCGCGTAGATTTTCCGCGGTGATCCCGGCGGTCCCGAGCCGCGCCCCCAGCACCAACGGTCCATACATCACTGCCACAACCGACGCATCGTCCGGCATCGGAGCCGCGTGTAGCCGCATTGGCAGGTGCAGGCTGAGCACGTCCCCCTCGGACCAACGGCGCTCGAGCGTGAAGTAGCCTCCAGAGGGAACAGAACCGGGAAGTAGCGTGCCGTTGAGTGAGACGGAGCCGCCAACCGCCCAGTACGGCACGCGAACGTGGATTGCCAAGCGCGCCAGTCGAGCGCCAAGCACTGTGAGGCGCACCGTGTCCTCCTCGGGAAAGCGCGTGTCGAGCGCTAGACGTACGCCACGCTCCGCCCAGGTGAGCTCCGAAGGCACGAACAGATTGACATATATGCCGGATTCGTCGTGGAAATAAATGCTGTCGCCGAGTTTAGCGAAGGACTCGGACATGCTGCCCGTGCAGCACCAGAAATCGTTCAGCGGCGTGCCAAACAGCTTCCAGTAGCCGCTCGCGAGCGGCAGGTAGTACAGCTTGTTGCCGTCGGCGGGGTGCTGCACCCCGAGAATCCCATTGTAGAAGGTGCGCTCGTAGTAGTCGGCGAGACGCGCGTCGGCGGTCCAGCAATACACGTGGCGCGTGAGTTTCTGCATGTTGTAAGTGACGCAGGACTCCTGGGTGTATCCCGAAAGCTCGTGCGCCAGTGCCCCGGGTGGCGTGTTCCACGACTCGCCGTTACTCGTTCCGCCGGTGCAGTAGCAGCGCCGCTCGGCGACCGTGTGCCAGAAAAACTCAGCAGCCCGGCGCTGGCCGCTGTTTTCGGCGACTTCGAAGCCGCGCGCCGCGCCGATGATCTGCGGAATGGTGGTGTTGACATGCAGCCCCTGGAGCTCGTCGCGTTGCGCGGCCAGCGGCCCGAGGATCCGCTCACGGTCGAAGCGCTCTGCCAGTGCCTGCCAGCGCGCCTCGCCGCTAACTACTGACAGGTTGTAGAGCAGCTCGTTCATGCCGCCGTACTCCCGCTCCAGAACCTTGGCCATCTGCGCGGCGTCCAACGGGTGGGTCCAGCGCTCCACCCATGTGGCCAATCCGAGCAGCGTATCGAGCGCCGTCCGATCGGCGCTCAGGGTAGCGGTATCCAGCAGTCCCGCCATGATTTTATGCAGCGTGTAGAAGGGTGCCCAGGCCGGCAATCCGGCCCGCAGCCGATCGAATAGTTCCTCGGGAAAAGCGCTCACGTAGCCGCTGCCGATTGCCGTCTGGCATTGTGCCAGTGCGCTCGCTACGCGCACGCCGCGTTCACGTATCGTCGCGTCGCCGGTTTGGGCCCCCAACAGCGCGCAAGCCGACATGTAGTGGCCGGTGAAGTGCCCGCGCAATTCATTGTCTGGTGCCTCCCAGCCCCCGAGCGGTGTGGCCTCGGTGGGCAAGCCCGCCGTCACGCGGAACATATGCAGTAGACGATCCGGGTCGAGCGCCAGCAGAAAGCGTCGGTTAGTTTCGAGCGCGTCGAGCACCGGGCCTGGGCGCAATCGTACCGCTCGCAGATCGAACGGTTGCACCGCGAGGTGCCCTCGACCATCGAGGGCGCCGGGTGCAGACACCGCAACTGCCGTTCGCGTCAGCAACGAAGCCGCTGTAGCGAGCGTGGTCAGCGACAGGAAAGCGCGGCGCGAGAATGGCGCGTACATCAATTCATATTACTACCGGCGCGCCAGAGCAGGCCAGCTGACGACACGTCATATGCCAGAATGGAGCCCGGAACCCACAATCGGTCGTGACATCAGTCCACTTGCCGCGTACCCGTGTTCAATACGACCACAAGAAAGGGAGTGTAGGGATATCCCTAAGGCCCTCACACTGCGTTTTCGCCTGCCTGCCTCGGCTCAGGTGAAATCGTGTCCGCTCGCAGGTGCCTGGTTAAATTCGCCGCAGTAAAGGGCAGTCCGGATTTCGATGTGCGAGGTACCGGAGTGAGGGAGCAGTCATTGAATAAACAAGACCTTCGAGAATCAAACCAGTCTGGCGCACTCTGGCCGCCCCAGAACGAACGGGTGGATACGCTCGCCTCCTTAGGCGCTCTTTTAAATAGCATTGTGGACGAGCTGCCGAACGAAGCCGTCGCGCCAGTTTGCGACCTCTCGGCGATTCGAGCCGCGATTTCTGGCTTTGATTTCAATGCGCCAGCTGACCTGCTGGCCGGGGCCCGGCGGGTTATCGGCCTGCTCAAGGGCGGCATGGTGCACACGATGCATCCCGGGTACTTGGGCCTGTTCAACCCGGCCGCTGGGTTTCCGGGAATTGTCGCCGATGTCATCACAGCGCACCTGAATCCCCAGCTCTCCGTCTGGTCGCATGCACCCGCACCGATCGAGATTGAGCGACGTGTCATTGCAGAATTTTCGGCGCTCTTCGGATGGACCGCGGCAATGGCAGCTGGTCACTTTACGAGCGGCGGTGCCGAAGCAAATCACACAGCACTGTTGCTGGCCCTGACCCGCGCGTCACCGAGTTTCGCTGAGTCAGGCACTCGCGCATTTCCCGGAGCGCCGCGCGTGTATGCGTCTGCGGACAGCCACCTCGCGTGGCTGAAAATCGCCCATGCCGTTGGGATTGGGCGTGACGCGCTGCGACTCATCGGTACCGATGGGCGGGGACGTCTGAGCCCGCCGCTGCTTCGCAGCGCAATTGAGGCGGATTTGGCGGCAGGGCATTTCCCCGTGTTTATAGCCGCAACAGCGGGCACAACGAATGCTGGCATGATCGACCCCATCAGTGACTGTGCCGCGATTGCCCGTACGCATGGCCTTTGGCTTCACGTTGACGCGGCCTGGGGAGGCGCCGTGGCGGTGCTGCCTGAAGGGCGGGCGATGCTCGACGGCATCGATGGCGCAGACTCGATTACGGTGGATGCTCACAAATGGCTGTCCGTTCCAATGGGCGCGGGAATGCTCCTGTGCCGTCATCCAGAGTGTCTCGGTGACACGTTCAGAGTTGCTGCAAGCTACATGCCTCCGAGTTTGGAATCGATCGACCCGTATACTCACTCGATGCAATGGTCGCGACGTTTTATCGGACTTAAGCTGTTTCTGACTCTCGTGTGCATCGGCTGGGATGGCTATCGGAAGCTGATCCGGCGGGCGCTACGGTTGAACGCCGACCTGAGTGATCGACTGGAAGCGGCCGGATGGCATGTCGTCAATGAGTCGCCTGTGGCGGTATTGTGCTTCGTAGACTCCGACGACGAGCTTGACCTCGCTGGAATTGCCGCCCGCGTTGTAGCGGATGGACGAGCGTGGATATCCACTGCGCGTTTTGAGCAGCGCACCGTATTGCGCGCCTGTGTCGGTAACCATCTAACCGGCACCGAGCAGCTTGACCAACTTATGGCAGCGCTGAATGACGCCCGAGCGCGGGCATTACGATAGAGACGGTGGCCGGGATGGAAATGAACTACCGACACGCGGGTTTAAGTCCCGTGTTCAGAACGAACTGATTCGCTGAATTAAAGCCAGCCTAACGGTGCGGTCCGAATGGATCCACTAACGAATACCGTTGCGGCAACGGTTGTCCTTCCGGGAAATCCTTGCACTGGCCCTGGCTTGGCGCAGACCGATTGCGCCGATTGCCCAGGCCGGCCCCATTTAACGAGCGAAACCGAACCGTAACAGACGATCCCGAAAGCCCGCCGGCGGAGTCGTAATCGGCTCAATGACTTCGCCGCTGCGTCACTCCTGTGAGCCGCTCTCGTACCCGACCATTGCAGCAGTGCACTTTAATTTGGTGCTGGCGTCGCAGCGTTCTTGCTGCTGTGGCCGCGTCGGCGCGTAGAGTCAGAACTGTGATGCAAGCGACAAAAATTCGGCTCAATTTGTGTTGGGTATTGGCGACAACGTCCGACATGCGGATTGCCTATCGCTGACCCAGATTCTAAGATCCTTCCGCGAGTTTTGGCTTGCCAAGAATATGTAAATCAATGACTTGCACTGATTTTGCGTAGCTAAATGAGGGCAATTTGTCATGAGAGTTCGTTTGAGTCACGAACGTCCCGTCATCCAGCCCACCGAACTGGGCTCATCGGCGGACTTTGCCGCCAAGTCGCTGCTTGCACCGCTCCTGATCGTCATGACTCCCCTCCTTTTTTTGCTAGCGGCACATGCACCGCTGGTTGGCTCTTCGTTCCTGCTGGCAGCTCTCACATTTCTGGCCGCCGCAGGCCTAATCGAAGTTAAGGACATCGCATCAGACCCACTTTCGCTCGGGGAACTTCTGGACCTGTGGTTGCACTGGCTGGAGTTGCTCGCAATCTTGTTGGTTGCAACCGCTCTGGCCGGGCTCGGAACCCGATTCGCCATGCGTCCGCTACTGATTTGGGCACTCGTTATTCCCTGCGTGTTGTGCCTAGGACAATGGTGGATACGGCGCAAGAAAGGCGGGATGGCGCAACTGGGCTCGCCGCGTGCGGCGGTCATCGTTGGCCTCTCGGACTTGGGCCTGAAGCTCGAAAAAGTGCTGACCGGCAACCCCGTGCTGCACACGCGCGTGCTTGGATTCTTCGACGATTGCAGCGAGCCTCCAGTGACTACGCGGCTGCCAATCCTCGGTTCGTTGGCGGCGCTGCCAGGCTACATCCGCGCCCACAATGTCCAGCAGGTTTACATCACGCTGCCAATTACACGCGACCCACAGATCCTGGCGCTAGTCGACTCACTTCACGTTTCACCGGCCTCCATCTACTTTGTCCCGGATCTTTATGCCTTCGGCCCGGTACAGGCGAATTTCGATGTCATTGGTGACGTGCCGGTTATCGCCGTTTGCGAAACGCCGATTATCGGCGTGAACAGCCTGGCCAAGAGGCTTTGCGACATGCTGCTCTCGGGGCTGGCCATTGTGTTGCTGTCTCCACTTTTTCTGGCAATAGCGCTGGGTATCCGACTCACCTCGGCTGGTCCGGCGCTATTCAAGCAACGGCGTTACGGGCTCGGTGGGGCCGAGATCAAGATCTACAAGTTTCGGTCCATGACGGTGACCGAAGATGGCGATGAGAACTTTTGTTCGACCGTTCTCGGCGATACGCGCCTTACACGCCTTGGCGCGGTGTTGCGCAAGAGTTCTCTGGATGAACTGCCGCAGTTGATCAATGTATTCCTTGGCAACATGAGCCTCGTTGGACCTCGCCCGCATGTCGTGGCGATGAACGAGAAGTACCGCAAGCTAATCCCAGGCTACATGATTCGTCACAAGATCAAGCCCGGGATTACCGGCTGGGCTCAAGTCAACGGCGCCCGCGGCGGCGACGACCTCGAGGTCATGCACCGTCGCCTCGCGTATGACTTGGATTACTTACGCCATTGGTCGCTAGCGCTTGATTTTAGAATCCTGCTGCGCACCCTCGTCGTGGTATTCCACGATCCGCATGCATATTGATTTTGATGCACAAATACGGGCTCCCTGCGGACACCACCGCCACGCGGATCTGTGCGCCCACCGTTTTTTTTGTAGTTCCTGGCTCCCTTAAACTGCTGTTTCTGGATCCGGCGGTGGTCCGGCATTAACCGAATCGGTTCACCATGAAAATTCCGGCGAGCACCGCAACCGCTCCGACGATGAATGGCAGGGTAATGACTTCGTGCAACATCCAAGCGCCCGCCGCCACACCGAACAGTGGCGTGAGCAGGGACAGCATCATGAGCCGTGAAGTCAGGTAATGCCCCAGCAGCCAAAACCAGATCAGATAGCTAATGAGCGCTACACAGATGGTCTGGTAGGCCTGCACGGCAATGCTGAGCGGCGTCCAGTGAACATGGCTCTTTGCATTGAGACACGCGAAGCCGATAAGTAGCACCCCACCCATTGCGACCTGGTAGAAAATAGTCTTGGCGATTGCTGCACCGGATACCTTGCCCATTCTGAGCGCGACATTGCTCAATCCCCATGCGGCACCGGCAAGAATTGCCAGGGCATCGCCGCCGATCAGGCTAGCCCAGGAACGGTCGCCGGATTCAAAGAACGCGGTCGCTATTCCACCGATGGCCAGAGCGATGCCACCCCACTGCGCGCCATTCAGGCGTTCGTGGGGCAGGACGCGCAGGCCGAGTGCCGTAAAGATGGGCGCGGTGTACAGGAATACGATTGTATGGGCAGCACTGGTGCGCGCCAGGGCCAGCGCCACCAAGATAAATTCCAGTGAAAACAGCGCGCCCAGCAACAGCCCGCTAGGCAAGGTACCGTCGCGAAACGCATGGCGGCCTTCCTGGCGCCACGTCAGAAAACCATAGAATACCGCCGCAAAGGCAAAGCGCATGCCCAATTGCATGATGGGGTCGATGTCGCTGGCGACCATTTTCATGGCCGTTTGCTGTACACCCCACATCACACACAGCGATAGGGTTAAACCGATGGCCAACCAGTCGAGCGGCCGGCGCTCGAGGCGAAAGGCTCTTGGCGCCAACGCCGCGTTTATACGACTCCAACGGCTGGTCATTTCCCCTAATCCTCGACGATGCAATTGCTGCTATCGACCCACGACGGCCGCTTTAATTTCCTTGGCCAGCATGGCCTCGACGTCCGCGACAAATTCTGCCATGAAGTCTTTTGATTGCGTGAACTGGCCTCTTTCACCGTCCGGTATTGACCCGCAGCCGCCGATCGCGAATGGCAGCTTTCCGGCCTCAAATCCTGGCTTGCGCTACGGTTCGGCGCCGCGCGACTATCGCGTAGGCGGGGAGAGACACTGCCAGCAGTGCGGCAACAATGATCGCTGAGCGATGGTCTCCGGCAATCGCAGCGGCAAGGAATAGCACCGAGCCCAGCAGAACGACGGCAGTGGACAGCGGAAAAGCGAATGCGCGGTATGGCCGCGGCAACGTTGGCTCACGGCGCCTCAGCACGAATACTGCCGCGTAAGCCGAAATATAGTTGAGCACGAATAGCACGGCACTCAACGCCACGATCTGTTCTAACGTCCCCGTGAGGATAAGAAAGGCCGCAGCCACGCTCGACATGCCAAGCGCAAAACGCGGTGTGCCACTCACGCTGACGGCCGCGGCCCTGCGGTTCCCCAGGCCGTCACGACTCAAACCAACCAGTATCCTCGGGGCACACATCAGGGTTGCGCTCAGAATACTGAGTATCGTCACGAATGAGATTACCGTAACAACCTCGGCACCACCGCGAGGCAGAAAGAGGCTCGCGGCGGCGGCAGCTGGGAGCTGCGAGGCTGCCAATACGGGCAGCGGCAAGACCCTAATGAAAGCTATGTTAATGGCGAGGTAGAGCACAGCAATTAAAAATGTCCCACCGATAAGGGCTCGCGGTAGCGTTCGAGCGGGATTGGTACTCTCCTCGGCGACATAGATTGGGCTGTACCAGCCGTCGAAAGTCACGAGCACAGAACGCAGGGCCGTGACGATCATCGCAACCATCGCCATCGACATCAGCGGCAGCGATGCGGCTGAGTTTGCAGGCGCCGCGGCGATCAATGTGGGCGCTGCCGGAGCGATAAAGCAGCCGACGACCAGCATCAGCAGCATGAGGCCTACCGAAACTGAGATGCCGCCGGTCACGGCGCGGCCAATCCGAAGGCCAACCCAGTGCAACCCGGTGAATACGGACAATATTGAAAGCGCCGCTGCCTGAATGTGCGCAGCGATCGGTTCCCAGAGCGCGCCTAGAAACGACGCAGCGACAATGGCCTGAAAGGCGAGCGCGGACGTATTGACGATCCAGTCACTCCAGCCGATTACAAAACCACCGCGGTCACCGAAGGCACGACGGGCGTAGACGTAAAAGCCCCCTGCTGTCGGTATCATGGCCGCCAACTCGGCCACCGCAACAGCACCCAACAAGGCGTACAGGCCGCCGAACACCCAGAACAGCACCACCAGGTGTGCATCGCCAAGGGCCGCCGCAAGAGTACCGGGCAAGCGTAGGATGCCGACACCGACTGTGCTGCCAAAGGCGAAAGCGAGGCCGAAACCGAGCCCGAGGATTCTATGCAGCGGACGCGCAGCCGTAATTGTCATAGGTGTGCCGCCATTGGGTGCCGCCAATCGAGCATGTCCGTAAAGGTGGTGCATCGCAAGCACTATCGGGAGCGACTGGCGGCCTTCGGGCAACCTCTGCCGTTCCGTCACCGACCGCATGGGGCCGATTGCAGTCCTAGTGGCGTTCGAATCAGTCTAGTATTTCAGTAGATGGAAATGAAGGCTATCCCCGACGACCCGCGAGCATCGTCGAAACGACCTGTTGCTGGATTAAGAGAGCAGCCAAGAGCTCACGTATATCGCGAAGCGCAAGGCATTAAAGTAATGCCGTCACTGCCAACTCGTAGATTCCTTCCACTGGAGAAGATTTGCCATGCCCATTTCTCGCCGTGATGCTCTTCTTCTAGGTTCGGCGGCCGGGATTTCGTCGCTTGTCGCGCCTTTGCGCGCTGAAAACAACCTAGCGCCAGCCACTCCTAAATGGATGCTCCCCGACAGGAAGTCATTCAAGATTGTCGAGAACGAATGGATACCGATGCAGGACGGAGTTCGGCTGGCGGCGCGATTCTGGATACCCGAAGGCGCAACGGCCAAGCCCGTACCCGTGGTGTTCGAATACCTTCCCTATCGACTTTGGGATGACCTGCGCTGGCGCGATGACGCAACAGCCGCAAATCTCGCACCATATGGCATCGCCTTCGTGCGCGTCGATGTTCGCGGAACCGGCAATTCGGAAGGAGTCATGGTCGATGAATACGATGGTCCGGAATTGAGCGATGGCGTCCAGATCATTGCCTGGCTGGCGAAGCGACCGTGGTCGAATGGTTCGGTCGGCATGCGCGGCATCTCCTGGGCTGGCATCAATTCTCTGCAGATTGCCGCGATGGCCCCTCCGGCCCTCAAAGCCATCATGCCGATGGGTTGCTGCGATAACCGTTACACGGACGATGCGCACTATTTGGGCGGCGCCTATGGAGAGCA
This sequence comes from uncultured Gammaproteobacteria bacterium, assembly GCA_963795685.1. Classification (GTDB taxonomy): domain Bacteria; phylum Pseudomonadota; class Gammaproteobacteria; order Steroidobacterales; family Steroidobacteraceae; genus FEN-1191. Next base: position 105,074 of record CAWCJE010000012.1, on the reverse strand, counting down.
AAACCTTGGCTGGGGTACCAGCTTCAAGGGAGTCATGGCGGGCCCACCCGACCCAGGCGTAATTGGAGCAAACTGGGAGCAGGTATGGACTGAGCGCCTGCGTTCGACACCCGCGATTATCAAGCAATGGTCTGAGCACCAGCGCTACGACGCCTATTGGAAACGCGGATCGATTTCGGTCAACTATGCCGACATAAAATGCGCGGTCTACGTGGTGGATGGATGGGGCGATCCCTATTCGAACATCATTGGCCGGCTGCTGGCCAATTTGAAAGTTCCTCGCAAGGGCTTGATTGGGCCGTGGGGCCACATCTACCCCAATCTTGCCAATCCGATCGGCTTGCAATGGCAATACGAGGAGGTGCGTTGGTGGCAGCAATGGTTGATGGGTCAGGACACCGGCATCATGAAAGAGCCGATGCTGCGCGTTTACTCCATGCACAAGGCCGACTCGGAGGCATTCCCCGAGGAAGTCCCCGGAAAATGGATCGCCGAAAGTGTGTGGCCGTCACCCCGCACCCAACCCGCCGCTATGTATCTCAATACCGGCGGGATTCTCTCGCTCGAAGCCGGCGTTCGCGCCCAAGTAACCTATGTCGGCGACAAGGTAGTCGGCGTCACCAAGCCGCAATGGGTCTATGGACGGCCTACCGAGTTGGAGCAGACCCCGGACGATGATAAATCTCTGGTGTTCGATTCCGCGCCTTTGAAACAGGATCTGGAGATTCTAGGCTATCCGACCGCGAAGCTCCGGGTCAGCGCCGACGTGCCTGTGGCTCAATGCGCCGTGCGCCTGACCGAGGTGACTCCCGATGGCAAGTCTTGGCTCGTCACCTACAACCTCCTCAACCTGACCCGTCGGGATTCCCTGGAAACTCCGACGGCGCTGACACCCGGCCAATTCTACGATGTCGAGATCGCGCTTTATTTCATTGCACACCGTTTCTCCAAAGGCAATCGAATTCGTGTGGCGCTCTCCGCAGGCCTGTGGCCGTTGGTATGGCCGGCACCTGAGATCGCGACGTTGAACTTCGTTCTGGGCACCTCGCACTTGGTGCTGCCGGTGCGACCAACGCCCGAGACGGAGGCGCCGTTTACGATTCCGGTCATTCACGCCGGGTCGACTTCGAACCCCAGCAGCCAAACGATGCCGCACCACGACCTGACCGGTCTTATCAGCTACCAAAGCAATGATTTGGACCAACCGCAGATGCGATTCGTGCCCGCGGTAGGCACCATCCTGCTGGAGGGCGGCAACCAAGTGATGGAGATCAGCCAGGGGCAACCTACGAGTTGCCTCATGCTTATGGACAGGATGTTGGGCTGGAAGAGAGACGACTGGGAGTGCACGGTACGCTTTGGCGTACAAATGACTTCCACGGCCGACGAATTTCAACTACGGGAATGGCTCATCGCCAAAAAAGGAGACCAGGAGATCTTCCGCCGGGAAACGCCCAGTGTCATCAAGCGCGACCTGCTCTAAAAAAGCCCGGTCTGTTCGGTCTTATCTTGTAGGGGGCCGCCGACACTTGCTGGAGGGCCATCCGGCTGTACCTGGCACTCGTCCCGCTATATATTGCTACTTCATCAAGTGCCACCACGCGGCGTAAAAAATGGCAGAGCCCGCAGGTACGAACAGCGAAGCCCTCAGGTCGTGAGCCCGACTGCCTATTATGACGTGGTGATAATCGGCGCCGGGGCAGCCGGTATGGCCGCCGCTGCCCGCCTTAGCGAAACGGGTCATTCCGTCCTGCTGCTGGAAGCGCGCGATAGGATCGGGGGCCGCATCTGGACGCGCGCTGAACCACAGGTCGCGGTTCCGATCGAGCTGGGGGCGGAATTTCTTCACGGCAAGGCGACGGCCACCGCGCACTGGCTTTCCCGGACGGGGAAAGTACCCATCGGCGTGCCAGATTCGCACTTTCGCCTGCACGACGGCGTATTGCAGACGGCGGACGACAGTTTACAGCAAATACAGTTGGCCCTCCGGCGCCATGACGCCAACATCACTCACGAGATATCGCTCGAGGCGTTGATCAACAACCACTTGGCAAATGAACTCTCCCCTGCAGCTCGCGAATACGCCTTAATGCTGGCCGAGGGGTTCGATGCGGCGGATCCTGCCCGAGCCAGCGCTCGCGCCATCGCCGATGAATGGAGTGGCAACATGCTCGGTGCCGTGCAAACGCGCCCGGCGGACGGATATGCCTCGTTGCTGACCGCCCTGTCGGGGGCGCTCGGGGACGATGTCCATTTGCGGTTGCACCACGAAGTGCACGCGGTCGAGTGGTCGCGCCGCCATGTAATGGTTTCGGGCCAATTCCTGGGACAGCGTTTTGATGCGACCGCTCGCTGCGCCGTGGTTTGTCTGCCCTTGGGCGTTCTGCAGGCGGGTGGAGTGCGATTTCATCCCGCTCTCATAGCTAAGCAAGCTGCGATGCAACAGCTGGTGTCGGGGGCCGTAATCAAAATTGTCCTGGCATTTCGTGCCCCTTTTTGGCAGGAACTGGCGGGCGGTCAAATTCGTGACGCCACCTTCTTTCACGCGCCGCATGCCCATTTCCCGACTTTCTGGACTGCGTTGCCCAAGCAGGCGCCAATATTGACCGCCTGGGTGGGTGGGCCGCGCGCCTCCTTTCTATCAGCCAAATACGACTCCGCCGGACTGATCCTCCACGCGCTGGAGAGCCTGGAGCAACTGTTCGGAAAGCACGAGGCTATTCGTGCTCAACTGGTTGCCGCATATATCCACGATTGGCAGCGCGACCGCTTTGCCTTGGGCGCATACAGTTACGTCGGTGTGGGCGGCGGCAGCGCCCGACAGCAACTCGCAGCTTCCCTCGATGACACATTGTTTTTCGCAGGAGAAGCGACTCTCGAAGATGCCGCCGCCACAGTTTGCGGCGCTTTGCAATCCGGTGTACGCGCGGCCGAAGAAATCGTTGCCGTAGGGCCCGGTCATTAGCGGCCTAGTTCCTTTACACCGCTGTCGTAGGAGCCAATTCGGGTAAGCGATGCCGCTCAAGCCCAGACGTGCCTTTCCACCCCCGCGCTCAGTGTCTTGGGCGGCAGCTTTGGCCCCTGTTTACTAAGCGCCGTGCGGGTCTTTTTAGGCACGCCGCTCTTCGCTGCCGCAGCGGCTTTGCCGATATAGCAGCGCGCACCGATTCGCCTTTTCTACTTAGGCAGACTCCTCAATAACCTTTATGGAATTCTGGAGATCTGGGAGTCGATGTTAAAGGCGATTTGATAAACGCACTATCGGCCCCTCTTGCTGATCCACCTTATCGTCGGACGATGCTCACGCGCAATCAACCGATACGCCGATAGCGGTTTTGCAGATTTCAAACCATCCTAACTGAACGCACTATGAGATTTTGCCATGCCGAGCAACATATCGCGAAGCCGGACAGCGGCCCGTAGGCCGTCCAAGAAACAACCAGCAGGGCGCACCAGCAAATGGTCTGGGGCGGTTTCAAGGAACAGTGATGCGCTTGATCTAAAGGCGGGAATATTCAAATCTACAAGTCCTCGGCGAATCGCGCTCTCTTTGAAGCGCTCTGCCGACAAAAGCCGCCGGCGGAAATCCTCGCCATACCGATCTGCAATGTCCATGCTGACCTTCGAAATAAACAGAGCTGGCCGCGGTATGACCAAATCGCGACGGGAAATCCTAAACAGCGCAAAGCTCGAGCTACGGAAAGCCTATGGGCGCGCTTCCTGACGAAGCTGGCCGCAACGAATATTTCTAGGAACAGCCATCATGCCCTGGGAGGCTTCAACGCTTCTATCGATTCCGCCATTCACGGACGGCGGCTTGGTGAATGTCATTATCGATACGCCACTCGGCAGCTGCAGAAAATACAAATTCGACAAAGGGTCGGGTTTATTCAAGTTGAGCCGCGTGCTTCCCGATGGCCTGCACTTTCCATGCAATTTCGGATTTATCCCGGGCACAATTGGCGAGGACGGTGATGCTCTTGACATGGCGGTATTAGGTGGCATGTCCGACCCTGTAGGATGCCTGGTCACCGTGAGACTGTTGGGCCTCCTTAAGGCAAGGCAACACGAAGCGGCCAAGAGTATTCGCAACGATAGGTACCTCGGCGTGGTCGTTACTCCCGTCAACGAGCCCCTGCACAAGAATCTGCGGGACGTTCCTAGGGCCGAGCTTGAAGCGCTAGAGTCATTTTTCGTGGTGTACAACCAGCTCCAAGGTCGGAAGTTCATTCCGGAGCGACGTGTCGGCGCCAAAGCTGCGCGTCTTGCATTGCGACGAGGCGTCCAATAATGGGAAGCGCTTTTCGCGTGGAAGATAGTCGCTGCCTATATTCACTTCAGGATGGACTTCGCATAGCGCTCGATAATGTCGCCCGAATCGATCCTCGGTCGGGAGCTCACGCGGTGCACGCCGCTCGCAAAGATTTAAAGCGTGCGCGCGCTACTCTGCGGCTTATGAGGTACTCGATTAGTGATTCCTTCTACCACAAGGCCAATCGCCAATTGCGCGATGCCGGTCGCCTGTTGCGCCCGGTTCGCGATGTGTCGTCTCTATTGAGGGCACTCGCCACAATTGTAAAGCCTACCGACAACAGCGGCCTTCGAGGCTACGCGAAAGGCGTGCGGCACAAGCTGCGTGAATTTCACCGGTCCGCCCTCGGTCGACTTACCCAGCGGGTGTGTCGCAGTAATGCGAACAAAGTTCGCAACGTAAATCGAGAGGCTCTGGTCTTACCTATCCGGCAGTCGGAAATGCTATGCACTCGACGTGGGCTTACGAAAAGCTACAAGAAAGGACGTGAGGCTTTTGCGAGGGCACAGCACGCCCCGAGCATTTCGCTGCTGCACGAGTGGCGCAAGCAGACCAAATACCTGATGAATGAGCTGAAGTTAACGCAAACGCTCATGCACCCGGGACTTAAGAAGGTACGCCGGCGTGCCCGCGAGGTAAGCTCAACTCTAGGTGACGATCATGACTTGGCGCTGCTGCGCCAAAAGCTGCGTGAGTGGGACAGGGCGAACTCTGCCGCGAGTCGACAGCGACTAGAGCGCCGAATCGAAATGCGGCGGCAAAAGCTCCAGGCCAAAGCGAATCGACTAGGCAAGAAACTCTATGGCGACCGACCGGCCACCTTCAATCAGGAACTGAAAAGCCTCTTGCTTTGAGTATTACTCAGTCACGGGATCCCGCGCTTGATGCGTTAAGCCCGCGTTGATCTGGGCCGTGATCGCTCCACCGCAAGCCATTCGGCACGGATTTCCGCGGACTCCTTTAAGCGCTGGAGTGAGTCGCGCGCGCACGTGCGGCCTTGACGGCGGCGGCAGAGCGGCCCGCAGAGCCTTTTGTTCTTGCTGCCTTCTCCGCCGAGGTGCTGCGCTCCGTCGCAGAACGCGCTGCCGACGCGGCCCTTGCCTGCCGGGATATTGAACGCGATGACGCGGCCTCAGTACTTTCATGCCTCAACGCATCGAGCGTTGCCCGCGATCTGCTCGGCGAGACACTCCGCGCGTGCGTCGTGTGACCCTTCGCCAAGTCACGCGACGCTTGCTTTCGGGTCGAGCTAGACGTCCTGTCGGCCTTGGGTGGAGGCAGGTCCACGCCGGCGCGTCTGGCCTTGGACAAACCAATCGCGATGGCCTGCTTGGTAGACCGCGCGCCGTGCACTCCTCCTTTAATATGGTCAAACTCTTCTTTAATAAATTCTCCCGCTTGGGTTGACGCGGCCTTTCCGGCGCGCTTGTCGGCGCGCGCACGTGCCAGTGTTTTCTTTTCAGGCACAACTCACCTCATATGTGACTACGCTCATCAAAATATAGTCGCTGCGTCTGCATTTCGACAGCCGCTGGCACCGCACTTTGGTGTGGGTCATTTCCCACGAATAACGCCAGATGGATATTCGATGCGATCTGAGGCGAACAATTACTCTAGTTGCTGCGATATTGAGCTGATGGTTCGGCGGCTATTTTGTTACTCTTCAAGAACGGACGACAACGCAAGCGCGGAAGTCGCGGACAATGAGTGATCACGTGAAGAAAACGCTATCCGCCTGCTTGGCCTGCAGTCTTCTATTTTCATTGAAATCCGTTGCGGAAAGCGCTGGCCTAATGGCCGACTCGAAGGCCGTATCGGTCATCGAATATCTCTATGCGGACGTCAGCGACGGCAACACCATCCTGGCCGCCATCGACTCCGGGCTGCTGAACCGCTACCGCGGCAAGGATCGCGCGGCCTGGGAGCGGCTGTATGTCACCAAGCGCAGGCAACTCACGAGGGGACTGGAGGCATTGCCGACGTCCGGTCTTACCGTAGTGGACACGAAGGCCATCGCCGCGATGCGGAGGCAAATGCGGGCTTTCACGGGCGGTGGAGCGCTGTTCAGCCCCGCTGCCAAATGCAAAGACGCGCCGCGCAAGGATCTTGCCTATCGGGAGCTCAAGTCCGCCCTGGTGGCCTGTTTCGTCGAGATAGGCAACAGCCTGAGCTTTGAGGGGGGCACGATCAACCGCGTTTCGGCCCTCCAGTTACTGCATGAGACCCCCGACCCAGCGGGGCGCAAGGCGGTATTCCTGGCCTTTGTTCCGCTGTGGCAGGCGATCAATGGCAACGACGAGCGTGACAGCCCCTATCGCCGCATGATCGCAGGGGCTGTTGCCGAGGCAGCCAAGAACGGCTCCGAAATCGACAATGTGGCACGGGACGCCGGGATTGATAGAGCCGACGTCGAACGCTGGCTCGTGCAGATTCTCGAAGCCTGGCGCGAGTCGAACGGTGACACCATGGTCGAGCCCTGGGACTTTCGCTTCCAGGCCGGCGAAGCCGATCGCCTGCTCAGCCCTTATGTCCCGCGCGAATCTCTGCAGCCGATCAACCAGCGCTATTACAGCGAGCTCGGCGCTGATCTTGCGCAACTGGGAACACTCTATGACCTGGGTTCTCGTCCTAAAAAGGCCGCGCTCGCTTACACCGAATTCTTCACCCATGGACGACTGATCGATGGAAAATGGAAGGGCACAGTCGCTCGCGTGTCAGCGCCATATGAGCGCGGCGGACTGTTCGTATTGAACGAGCTGGTGCACGAGAACGGCCATGTGGTCAACATCACCGCGATCCGCAATCGTCCCGCCTTCGTGGACTGGCCGAGCGATCTTTTCGCCGAGGCATTCGCCGATGTTCCCGCCTGGAGTACCTACGAACCGGCGTGGCAGCATCGCTACCTCGGCCATGCTGCCTCGGAGCAAGTCTCGCTGCGGGCCTTGTATTCCGCCGTCGTGCTCGACGTCGCCTGGTCCCTGTTCGAAGTGCGGATGTTCCGCGATCCGATGACCGATCCGAATGCGCTCTGGACTGACATCACCAGCCGCTATCTGCACATTGTCCCGCATCCCGAGTATTCCTGGTGGGCAATGCGGGTGCAGCTGGCCGACCTCCCCGGCTACATGGTGAACTACGGCTTCGGCGCCATCCTCACCGCCGAGATGCGCCAGCAGATCTCACGAGCCCTTGGTCCCTTCGATACGGGAGACCAGCGCTGGTACGGTTGGCTTTCCGATCGCCTGCTGCGATATGGCTCGGAGCGCGATACTCGCATGCTGCTGCAGGATTTTCTGGGGCATCCGGTATCGCCGCGGGCGCTACTCGAGCAGATGCACCGATTGCAGCATTGAACGGCGCGAAAACGCGCCCTCACCGCACAACTCTTAAGATTATCGATTTACCTGCAACAGTTCCCACCCCTGCTCAATGGTGGGCACCGTCCCATTCCAGATCCTGCGCTGTTCGGACAGAGGATCATTCAAGACGCGCGGTTCCGGCCCCAGTTCCATGGTCGGCCGCTGCGTGGAGTTGTAGCGCGGCCACTCAGGACCGCCCGCGGGTGTCGGATTACCGCTGCGGGCGAATGCAATCCACGAATCCATCATCCGATACGCGAGCTCAAGGCGGCGCGGATCGCGGCCCGTGAACACGATCACTTCGGGCAAATTGACTGTCCCGAACACAAACGGCAATTCCATAGCGTGCGCCGAACCAAAGTCCTTATAAGTTGAGGTCGACTGATAGGTGAAAAGATATAAGTACACCGGTTGGAACGCCGAGGCCGCGTCCGCCAGTTGAACCGTTGGAAATCGCATGATCGCGTCGGAGGTAATTTGTACTACTGCGTCCCCCCATTTCGGATACAGGCCCTGATATTCATTTAGAACTACCTGCGCACGCGATCCGACGATCGACTCCAATTGCTCGAGGAGCAGGGCTCGCCGCTTTCGTTCAAGGCCGTTGTCTTCGGCGGTCGAAAAATACCTCATCTCCTCGCGTGTCGTTCCAATCAGGATGGGCACGCGATTTCCGCGGCCTTCGGCGACCACCGCGAATGGCCTCTCTTTCAGGACTTGGTTATCGATCGAGGGGCCAAACGTCCCAATGTCTGTCGTGGTCGCAAACAGGCGCTGCTGCGCATCCAGGAGCTCACGCATCGATTTTTTCGACAATTCGTCGACAGAATACGCACCCGCAAGCTTTAGGAACGACTTGGTGAGATGCCGGTGGCGAATAGACATGTTGCCGGTTCTGCCTCCGGGCACCCCGCTCTCCAGGATCGCCTTGGCGAAGAGGTTCTGCGCGGCGGGCATCGACAACAAGTCGCCCACGCTCGCAGCCCCCGCGGATTCTCCGAAGATGGTCACATTCTGGGGGTCGCCGCCGAAATTCGCGATGTTCTGCTTGACCCACCGCAGTGCCGCGATCTGATCCAAGAGCCCGACATTAGCGCTCTCTCGGTAACGTGCACCGAAAGAGCGCAAATCGAGGAATCCCCACGCGCCTAACCGGTAGTTGATGGTAACCACCACCACATCCCCCCGGGCCGCCAGATATTGGCCGTCGTACCAGGTGTTGCGGGCCGCGCCAACGATGAAGCCCCCGCCATGGATCCAAAACAATACCGGACGCTTGGCTGCGTCGGGCTTGCGCGTCCAGACGTTGAGGGTGAGGCAGTCTTCCGACATGACGTTCTCACTGTTCTCCGTCGGATCGTCATCGATGAGTTGCGGGCACGCCGGTCCCATGTCGAGACCGGATCGCACGCCACTCCAGGGAACGGCAGGCAAAGGAGGACGAAATCTCAGCTCGCCCAATGGAGCAGCGGCATAAGGAATTCCTCGATACGCAATCACGCTCCCCAGCGACTGTCCCGCCACGACGCCCTGAGCGGTGGTCGCCGGAACGAGATCCGTCTGATCATCACCCAGTGCGTAATGGAACGGCGCCGCCGATGCGAGTGCAGCGGCCAGCGCACGGATGAGCGCCCGCTGAAGGATCTTCATTAGCGTCGACTTTCGCAATTCGATACGCTCGAGCATTCAGCCTTCCGATTCACTGTTCTAGATGCCGACATTTACAGAACTATAGCGTTCTCGCGCCTCTTCGAGGTCGAGGGCGCGCTCGATGCGTCGTGTTTTATCCGTGATTCGATGGCCTCGTAAGCTCGCATGATCGCGGCGCGCTCGATGTTTATAAGTCGCAGCACGCAAAGCATCGACGGACTTTTTGAGTTATCCCTGGTATCGCGTAACGCCACCTACGACTGTGCGCAAGACCTTAATGTCCTTGATCTTGGCGGCGTCGATCGTATGCGGGTCTTCGGCTAACATCACGTAATCGGCGAATTTTCCCGGCGTGATTGATCCTTTGACTCGTTCCTCGCGCGTCGCATATGCGCCATTCAGCGTATTGACCTGTAAGGCCTCAGCCACGCTGATACGCTGATTGGGGCCCCATATCTCGCCGTTCCAACCGGTACGGGTCACCATGCCCTGAATGCCCATGAGCGGTGAAAACGGACCCGGATCGAAATCAGATCCCGCCGCAGCGGGCACTCCCGCGTCCATCAATGTGCGAAAAGCCATGCAGCGCTTCATGAGATCTTCACCATAGAAATGAAACTTATCGGGATTGTAGTACGCGTACGACGTAAACAGCGCCGGCACAGCCCCGATGGCTTTGATTCGGCGTACCAGATCGTCATTGACGAGCGTGCAGTGCGTGATCTTGGGGCGAGCGTCAGGCTGCGGCGCCAAACGCAATGCGCGCTCATAGGCTGCCAGTACGTGATCGATGGCGGTATCGCCGTTGGCGTGGCAATTCATTTGAATGCCGGCCCGATGCACGCGCTCACACCAGGTGTTCAGCACGTCTTGCGATTCGGTCAGATTGCCCTTGTACCCGACTTTACTGCCGGGATACGGGACGCTCATGGCCATGGTGCGTTCCGAGAATGATCCGTCAACGCCATGCTCGCAGGTCGCACCTAGGCGTAACCATTCATCCCCAAGGCCCGTCGCCATACCGCCGGAGACCATAGCCTCCAATTCCGGCCCGTCCGCCTCGTAGCTCACGCGATGCAGAAGGTCACCGCGTTCGCGCACTTGCTGTAGCGCGTGGAGATTGCCGCTTTCATGACACACGCTAGTGAGGCCGAATCTCACAAATTGCTTGGAAATATACGCCAGCCCATCGCGGTCGCGCCGCAACGCCTCCTCCCCTGAATATTGGCGACGCCTGCCCACCGCATCGATACGCGTACGCGCGTTGTCAGTCACGCGCCCCGTAAGTTCTCCATTGGAATCATGATCGTAAGTCCCACCCAGAGGGTTCGGCGTCGATTTGCTGACGCCGGCCATTTTGAAGGCTTTGCTGTTGTAGAACGCCGTATGGCCGCCGCGATGAATCACCACGACCGGTAGATCCTTGGACACCAGATCCAGATCTTGCACCGTCAGCGCACGCTTGTCCTTGGACTTGGTGTCGTCGTAAAAATACCCTTCCACCCAAGTGTCGGCTGGAGTGGTGGCTGCCCGCTCGCGAAGTTTGTCGATGATCGAGGCAATACTGACGAATTCAACGTCGTACGGATTGCCCACCAGGACCTCGTACAAAAGCTCATTGCCGGGGGCGTGATTGTGGCTGTCGTTGAACCCCGGCACGATGGTCATGTGCTGCGCATCGAAGATCTCGGTGTTTACGCCGGCGAGAGCACGGATCTCGGCCGTGCTGCCGACGGCCACAAAGCGGCCGTCTTTGATCGCAAAGGATTCGGCTGTGAGTTGACGCGAATCCACCGTGTAAACCTTACCGTTGACCACGATGAGGTCAGGATCGCGCGACCCCCCTGCGCTGGCGGCCCGCACGAAGCTCGCCCGACCCAGGACCGCAAGGCCAGCTGCAGTGAGACCGAGAAAGGATCGGCGATTGAGAATATGGTTATGTGTCAGCACGGCATGCCCCCTGTCTGCGCCGGAGTCCTGTGTTTCTAGACAACCACGAGAGCGATGGTACTGTAAACCGCAAACGTCGACTTTACCGCAGTCACTTAACTACGGAAGGACCCATGCGCTTTGATGCAATTTCTTGATTAGAAATATTGAGTTGCATGGTGGCTGAGGTGGAATTGAACCAACGCCACCGAGTAGGAGCAGCCTCGTGACGCTTAAACGACTCGCGACGATTGGCTATGAAGATGCAAGTATCGAGGCGTTTCTAGCTACATTAAAGGCGGCTCGTGTCACTACCGTGCTAGCTGTCCGTGAGGTTGCAGGTTCGCGCCGCCCAGGATTTGCCAAGACCGCCCTGCGCCAGGACGTAGCCAATGTTGGCATCGGCTATCGCCACGAGCCTGAGCTTGGATCACCGCGCGAGCTACGGCACCAGCTTCGCAACGATGGCAAATATGGCCGATTCTTTCGCAAGTTTGATCATTATCTCGCTGATTAGCAGCCGCTCCTGAACAACTAGCACGGCAGCTCACTGGCAACGTGGCGCTACTGTGCTACGCGCTAACGAGGAGTGTCATTGGAAGAGCGTCGCCGCCGCACTGGGCGGGATCACCGGTCTTACACCCAAGCACCATAGAGTCCAGCTTTATAGCCCCCACCAAGCAAGTGCGCAGTCCCGTGCGGATTCCGGTCAAAGCTCTCCCGCAACCTAGCGAGAGCATGAAAGGACCGTGTACTGCGCCGATCCGAGCAGCGTCACTTTCCCAATTAAACGGGCCAGCGAGACGGCGCCCGGGGCCTTGAAGGTGCTGTGCGGGTCCGGAGCATGCAATGCTCCGTTTTTCCAGAACCCCTTGCGCCACTCGAGCGACCGGAACTCGCGTTTGGTTATCGGTTCACGTTCGGCGGGCATCCTCACGCGCTCATGCACAGAGGAAGTGCAGGAAGCCCACTGCCAATACAGCGCCGCGACAGTACCGCGCACTCAATCAGTAAGCTAGCCCCAGGTCCATGTAGGAGGCCTCCCGCAGAAACGCGAGGCTTATGCTTATTGTTCGCACTTCCGCGTGTCGCGATGCTGCCGATTCCGGCGCCTGGAGTTTACACATGGCTCATGGTTCGGATCTTGAGCCCGCTGATCGCCATCCGGCGGGTGGATGGGGCTCGGTTGAGGCCATCGGCGAGCACCTCCTGCACGAGCACGTGCTGCTGAAGGGCAGTCGCGTCATCTTCAAGCACAACAAGCCAGACGGGTACGCTTGCGTCAGCTGCTCCTGGGCCAAGCCCGCGCATCCCCGCGCGATCGAGGCCTGCGAGAACGGCATCAAGGCGACGGCCTGGGAGATCACTTCCAAGCGCGCGCCGCCGGAATTTTTCGCCGAGCACACCTTGAGCGAGCTGCGCGACTGGAGCGACCTTGCGCTTGAGTCCGAAGGGCGCCTGACCGAGCCCATGGTGTGGAACCCGGCGACCGACAAGTACGAACGCTGCAGCTGGAGCCAGGCGTTCGAGGACATCGGGCGGCAGCTCAAGGCGTTGCCGCGCCCGGAGGTCGTGTTCTACACCTCGGGTCGCGCCTCACTCGAGGCCGCCTTCCTCTACCAGCTGTTCGCGCGTCTCTACGGCAACAACAACCTGCCCGACAGTTCCAACATGTGCCACGAGAGCACCTCGGTGGGGCTGCCCAAGTCCATCGGTTCGCCGGTGGGAACCGTGGTGCTCGACGATTTCGCGCAGACCGACTGCATCTTCCATTTCGGGCAGAACGTCACCACCAACAGCCCGCGCATGCTTCACCAGCTGCAGGACGCGCGCAATCGCGGAGTGCCCATCATCACCTTCAATCCGCTGCGCGAGGCGGGGCTCGTGCACTTTCGCAATCCGCTCTCGGTCCGTCAGATGCTGGGCGGCGAGACGGCCATCAGCACCCAGTACCACCAGCTGAAAATCGGCGGCGACATCGCGGCGCTGACCGGCATCTGCAAGTCGCTCATCGATGCCGACGACCGCGCGCGCGCGCAGGGCGCCACGCGTATCCTCGATGCCGATTTCATCGCCACGCATTGCGCCGGCTTCGAGGACTTTGCGCAGTTCTGCCGGAGCTGCGACTGGACACACATCGAGCGCGAATCCGGGCTCGCGCGCCAGGACCTTGAGATGGCCGCGAACGTCTATGCCGGGGCGCAACGTGTGATCGGCATCTACGGCATGGGGCTTACTCAGCACCGCAATGGGGTCGAGAACGTGCAGATGGTAGCGAACCTGCTGCTGCTGCGCGGGAACGTCGGCAAGCCCGGGGCCGGCATCTGCCCCGTGCGCGGCCACTCGAACGTACAGGGCCAGCGGACCGTCGGCATCACGGAAAAACCGGAACTCACGAATCTCGTGGAGATGGAGCAGCGCTATCGCTTCAAAGCGCCGCGCGAGCAAGGCCTGACCACGGTCGACACTTGCCAGGGAATCCTCGCGGGCAAGGTGCAAGCCTTCATCGGCCTGGGCGGCAACTTCGTGCGCGCGATCCCGGAGACCGTGCTCATGGAACGCGCGTGGAGCAAGCTCCCTCTCACGGTGCAAATCGCCACCAAGCTCAATCGCAGCCACCTCGTGCACGGCCAGTGCGCATACCTGCTGCCGTGCCGCGGCCGCACCGAGATCGACGAGCAGGCGACCGGAGCGCAGGCGGTCAGCATGGAGGACAGCACGGGCTGCATGCACGGCTCGCGCGGCCAGGTCGAGCCCGCCTCGCCCCACCTCATGTCGGAGATCGGCATCGTCGCCGCGCTGGCCACGGCGACGCTCGAGGAGAATTCGGCCGTGCCCTGGAAACGCTGGAGCGAGGACTATGCACTGATCCGCGATGAGATCGCGGCAATCTTTCCGAAGACCTTCCATGACTTCAACGCGCGCATGTGGACCCCCGGGGGCTTTCGCCGCAACCTGCCCGCCGCCGAGCGCCAATGGAAGACGCCCAACGGCAAGGCCAACTTCATCGTGCCGGACGGGCTCGAGGTGGATCCAGACATGCCCGAGCTCGGCTTCGACGTGCTGAGGCTCATGACGCTGCGGAGCGACGAGCAATTCAACACCACGATCTACTCGCTCGATGACCGGTTTCGCGGCGTGCATGGCACGCGCAAGGTACTGCTCATGAATCCCAACGATATTGAGCGCCTCGGGTTCAAGGCGGGCGACGAGGTCGTGGCCTCGACCGTTGCGAACGATGACGTGCCGCGCCAGGTGCAAGGCCTCCGCATCCAGCCCTACGACGTCCCGGCCGGCTGCCTCGTGGGCTACTACCCCGAGCTCAATCCGCTGATCCCGCTATGGCACCACGCCAAGGAGAGCAAAGTGCCGGCTGCCAAGAGCATTCCAGTGAGGCTCGGCGCAGCTTCGTTCCGCCCGGTGGCCGCATCGGAGTCCGAATCTGATACCCCGATGGAGTTCATGACGGCGCCCGGCGAAGGATCCGCGGCATGAGGCCGCTGAATCGCCGCGAGGTGCTGGCCGGTGCCGCGTCCCTGTTGCTCGCCGATTCGCTCGCCTCGGCGGAGGTCATCTCAGGCAAGCTGCCCTTCCGTCCTTCCTCCGCTTCGGTACAGAAGCCGGTCGATGCGTCGGGCTGGAAGTATTTCACTGCGCAGGAAGCCCACACGCTGGAAGCCATCGTCGATCGCCTGATACCGCCTGATCCGGTCACGCCCGGCGGAAAGGACGCGGGCTGCGCGGTCTTCATCGACCGGCAACTCGCCGGCGACTACGGCCACCGCGAGGGTCAGTACGTGCAGGGCCCGTTTCACGACGGGAGCAAGCAGCAAGGCAAGCAGTCGCCGCAGAATCCAGCGCAGCAGTATCGGTCGGCGTTGGCGCAGTTCGATCGCCTCGCGCGCCGCAGTAGCAGTGGCGACAATGCGAATCTGTCATTCGCGAGTCTGCGCGCCGAGGAGCAGGACGAGCTGCTACACGGCGTCGAAAGCGGGACATTGACCTTCGAGGGACTCGACGGCAAGAAGTTCTTTCACGATCTTGTCACCGACGTGCAGCAGGGATTCTTTGCCGATCCGATTTACGGCGGCAACCGCGACATGTGCGCCTGGAAGATGATCGGCTATCCTGGCGCGCGCTACGACTACCGCGACTGGGTCGGCCGCCACAACGAGCCGTATCCCCATCCGCCGGTGAGCCTCGCAGGACGACGCGACTGGACTCCGGTCAAGGCTTAGCACGATGCAGGTCTTGCCACACCGGGATGTCGTGGTCATTGGCCTCGGATGGACAGGTGCGATCCTCTCGCAGGAATTGACCGACGCGGGCCTTAGCGTGATCGCCCTGGAGCGAGGGCCGTGGCGAAACACCTCGGACTTCCTGCCAGATCACGCGCAAGACGAACTGCGTTACCGCATTCGCCATGAGCTATTCCTCAAACCCGAGCAGACCACCTTCACGTTCCGCAACAAGACGAACCAGGCGGCGCTGCCAATCCGCAACTGGGGCGCCTTCATGCCGCCCAACGGCGTGGGCGGAGGCGGCTTCCACTGGAACGCGGAGACCTGGCGCTTCCTGCCGACCGACTTCGTGCTGCACACGCACCTGACGCAGCGCTACGGGCGCGGCTTCCTGCCCGCGGACATGACGATCCAGGACTGGGGCGTGACCTATGAGGAACTGGAGCCCCATTACGATCGCTTCGAGTACCTGTGCGGCACCTGCGGCGTCGCCGGGAACCTGCGCGGCACGATCCAGAAGGGCGGCAATCCGTTCGAGGGTCCCCGTTCGCGTCCGTATCCCAATCCGCCGCAGGAGCAGCCCTTCGCCCACACGCTGTTCGCGCGGGGTGCTCAGGAACTTGGCTACAAGCCATTCCCGCAACCCTCGGGGAACATGTCGCGCGCCTACCAGAACCCGCTCGGCGTGCGCCTGGCGCCGTGCACCTATTGTGGATTCTGCGAGTGGTTCGCGTGCGCGAACTATTCCAAAGCCAGCGCGCAGACCACGATCCTGCCGGTGCTGGTCCGCAAGCCCAATTTCGAGCTGCGCACGCAGAGCGAGGTGCTTCAGATCGAGCTCGACAAAGACGGCAAGCGCGCCACGGGGGTGATCTTTGTCGACGAACAGGGCCAGCAGTGGCGGCAGAGCGCGGACCTCGTGATCCTGAGCGCCTATTCAATCTTCAACGTGCAGCTGCTGCTCACTTCGAAGATCGGCAAACCCTACGATCCGGCCGCTAATACCGGGGTCGTGGGCCGCAATTTCACGCACCAGACGACCTCCGATGTGATCGCGTTTTTCGACAAGTCGAAGTACCGGTTCAATCCGTTCATCGCCTCGGGCGCCATTGGCATGTGCATCGACGAATTCAACGGCGACAACTTCGACCACGGCCCGCACGGCTTCGTCGGTGGCGGCTATATGGGCAACGTGCAGACCAACGGCCGCCCGATCGAGACCACGCCCGTGCCGCCCGGAACGCCGAATTGGGGCGCGAAGTGGAAGCAGGCCGTGCGCGATAACTACCTCTCCACCATCAAGCCGGGCACGGGCGTGCACGGCAGCATGTACAGCTATCGCGATGTGTACCTGGACCTGGACCCCACCTATACCGACCGGCTCAAGCGTCCGCTGGTCCGGATCACCATGGACTTCCATGACAACGAGCTGAAGCAGAACCGGTTCCTGACCGACAAGTTCGCCGAGATCTTCCGCGCCATGGGCGCGCAGCAGATCCAGAAGAAATACCGCGAGGCGCCGTACGACATCACCCAGTACCAGACGACCCACCTGAACGGCGGCGCGATCATGGGCACGGATCCCAGGACCAGCGTGCTGAATCGTTACCTGCAGAGCTGGGACGTGCACAACCTGTTCGTCATGGGGGCAAGCGCGTTCCCGCAGAACGCGGGCTACAACCCCACGGGCACTGTGGCAGCGCTCGCCTACTGGTCCGCGGAGGCGATCAGGACGCAGTACCTCAAGAATCCGCGCCCGCTGGTCCATGTTTGAGGGGCTGCGCGCCGGCCTGTATCGCGCGGCCATGATGGCGCTCGCGACCGCCTGCGCGGCCGCCATGACGGACACCACCGAGACACCACCCGAGGGCGCGTCGGGCGTGGCAAAAACGGCGCCCAGTTCTGAGGAGAATGCGCTCGTCGCGCGCGGCCGTTACATGACGGCCGCCGCCGATTGCGCACCCTGCCACCAGGACCCAAGAACCGGCGCCGAGTTTGCGGGTGGCCGAGCCTTGCCGACCCCATTCGGCACCCTACTCTCCGCCAACATCACGCCGGACGACCAGACTGGCATCGGTCAATGGACCGACACGCAATTCGAGGCGGCGGTTCGCGAAGGCCGGCTGCCGGACGGCGCCAGGCTCTATCCGGCGATGCCGTATGTCTATTACCGCAAGCTCTCCCACGAAGACCTGCTCGCGATCCGCGCCTACCTGCGCACCGTCGCGCCGGTCCGGCACGCGGTCACCACCAACCAGTTGCCGTTCCCGTTCAACATACGCGCCGGCATGCACCTGTGGGACGCGCTTTATTTCAAGGACGAGCCCTTCAGCCCCGATCCATCCGAGTCTCCCGCATGGAATCGGGGCGCTTATCTGGTGCAGGGACCCGGCCATTGCGCGGCCTGCCACACCTCCAAGAATTTCCTGGGCGCCGATCGCGCGGACCGGAACCTGCAGGGCTACTCACTGCAGGGCTGGTTTGCGCCGAACATCACCGGCGATGAGAAGCGGGGCCTCGGCGGTTGGTCCGTACCGCAGATTGTGGCGCTCCTCAAGAACGGCCACAGCGCCATGGCTTCCGTATCCGGCCCAATGGGCGAGGTGGTGATCCACAGCACCACGCGAATGTCCGATGAGGATCTCGATGCCATCGCGGTCTACCTCAAGGGCCAGCGATCACAGCCCATGGCGCGCACGCCCGTTGCGGCCAGCGATCCGCAGATGAAGGCGGGCGCCGCGATCTATCACGACGTGTGTTCCGCCTGCCACCAGCACGACGGCCAGGGCGTTCCCTACATGGTGCCGAACCTGTCGAAGGATCCGGCCGTCGCTTCGGGCGATGCGAGTTCCATCGTGCAGGTACTGTTGCACGGCGATGAAGGCCTCGCGACGCCGGGTGAGCCCACCGGCGCATCGATGCCCTCGTTTGGCTGGAAGCTGTCCGATGAACAGCTCGCCGCGGTCGCCACCTACATCCGCAACAGCTGGGGGAATGCGGCACCTGCGACCCCGGAGAAGGAATTTCGCAAGGCTCGCGCGGCGACCCAGGGGCCGAAGGGCGCGGCGCAGTAGCGCCGTCACCTGCGGGGCGCTCCTGTATGCAGATCTTCAGCCCCGGGACCGTGATCGCTTTGAAGGTCGCGACGCTCGCGGGCGCGCTGCTGGTCTGCGGCGGCATCCTCGGGTGGAGGCGCCTCGTGGCACCGGGACCTTCGCAGGGAGACTACGTGGACCAGCCGATCCCATTCAGCCACAAGCACCACGCGGGCGATGATGGGATCGATTGCCGCTATTGCCACACCAGCGTGGAGACTTCGGCGTTCGCCGGGATCCCGCCGCTTTCGACCTGCATGAGCTGTCATTCGCAGCTGTTCACGGATGCGCCGTTGCTGGCGCCGCTGCGCGATGCGTTCGCGAGCGGTTCCGGGCTCGCGTGGCGCCGCGTCCATCACCTGCCGGACTTCGTCTATTTCGATCATTCTATCCATATCGCCAAGGGCGTCGGCTGCAGCACCTGCCACGGACGGGTCGATCGCATGCCGCTCATGCAGCGCGTGGCATCGCTCCAGATGGAGTGGTGTTTGGAGTGCCATCGCCGGCCAGAGCAGTATCTGCGCCCGCGCGAGGAAGTGTTCGACATGGGCTGGGCGCCCCCCGCCGACCAGGAGCAGCGCGGCCGGCAGCTGCGTAGCCTGTACGGGATTCATTCGGCCGACGTGCTCACGGCGTGCTCGACATGTCACCGTTGATCGACCGGCGCGAGTTCCTGAAGCTGATGGCGGCCTCGGTGGCGCTGGCGGAGGCCGGCTGCGCGCGCGCTCCGAGCGAGACCATCGTTCCCTACGCGCACCAGCCCGAGGCGTTCGCGGACGGCAATCCGCTGTACTTCGCGACCGCGCTGACCCGCGGTGGGTATGCGCACGGCGTACTGGTGCGAAGCCAGATGGGACGACCGACCAAGATCGAAGGCAACCCGCATCACCCGGCGAGCCTCGGCAGCACAGGCCCCATTGAGCAGGGGCGGATTCTCGAACTGTGGGATCCGCAGCGCTCGAGCGCCGTCCGGTATCGTCACGAGCTGGTCGGGTGGGAACGCACGCAAGACCAGTTGCGCTCGCGCTCGCTGCAATGGCAGGCGACCCAAGGCAGGGGTGTGGCGCTGCTGATGGGCGAGTCGGGCTCTCCGACGTACCGACGACTGATCGATGCGCTTACGCGCAAGTTCCCGGAGATGCGGCTTTACGCTCATGAGCCCTTTGGTCGCGAGGCCACCTACCGCGCAACCCGAGCGACCTTTGGGCGGGTGCTCGAGCCCGTCTATCGCTTCGACCAAGCCAGGGTCGTCGTGAGCCTGGACGCGGATTTCCTGGGCGGCATGCCTGGGCACGTGCGCTACGCGCGCGATTTCGGCGCTGCCCGCCGCCCCGACTCCGGCGCGATGTCTCGCCACTATGCGCTCGAGTGCACGCCGACGCTGACCGGCATTACCGCCGATCACCATCGCGCCGTCACGACGTTGGAGCTGCAAAGGCTTGCGGGCGCACTGTCACAGTGCGTCCGGACGGGCCAGCGCTCCGAAGACGCCTGGTCCCGCGCACTCGTCGCGGATTTGTTGAAATCCAGGGGCGCCTCGATCGTGCTCGCGGGGGATGCGCAGCCGCCGGCCGTGCACCAACTCTCTTACGCGATGAACGACGCGCTCGGTAACCTCGGCCGCACGGTGCAGTTCATCGCGCCCGTGTGTGCGCCGGCGTGGAATGCGGGCGGCCTCGAGGAACTCGCCGCGGACTTGCATTCGGGCCGGATCGCAGCGCTTGTCATACTCGGTTCGAATCCCGTGTACACCGCGCCGGCCGCGCTCGAGCTGGCGGCTGCGCTCGCCCGCGTCCCCGAAGTCTGGAACCACGGGTTGTACGAGGACGAAACCGCCGCCGCCGCGACCTGGCACATCCCGGCCGCCCATGAGCTCGAGACGTGGGGCGACGCGCTCGCCTTCGATGGCACCGCGGCATTGCAGCAGCCGCTGGTCGCGCCACTCTACGGCGGACATTCGGCGCTCGAGATCCTCTCGACGCTGGTCGGGGCTCCGGAGACCGATCCGTACGCGCTCGTGCAGGATACATGGCGCGCGCAATGGGCTCATCGGTTCGATGAACAATGGCGCGACTCGCTCCACCTCGGCGCGGTCGCGCAGAGTGCCTACGCGCCGGTGGAGGTGACCGCCAAGTTCAATGCCGCGCCGACGCCCGCGGAACATGACGGTGCATCGCTCGATCTCCCGATGCTGGTGCCGCCGAAGCCGCCCCTGCCACTGGCCGCCGAGGAAGGGGAGACGCCGATTCCGGTGGAGCTGCACATCCGTCCCGATCCGCATCTCTGGGACGGCCGCTACGCGCCTATCGCCTGGCTGCAGGAACTGCCGCGGCCGGTGACACAACTGACCTGGGGCAACGCCGCGCTCATGCATCCCTCGCTGGCGGCGCAGCTCCGGGTGGCCAACGGCGACTTGGTCGAGCTGTCGGCCAGCGGGCGCAAGCTCGTGCTGCCCGCGTGCCTGGTGGCGCGCCACGCCCCAAGCTCGATCACCGTGCATGCGGGCGGCGATCGGCGGCGCGCGGGCCCGGTGGGCACCGGATGGGGCGTCGATGCCGCCCCGATGCGGACGTCTTCGCTGGATTGGCCGGTGAGCCGCATAACCGCGCGCAAGCACGCCGGAAACGTAGCTCTGGCCACCGTGCAGTCGCACCATCGCATGGAAGGCCGTGACATCGTGCGCGTCGAGCCTTTCGATGCGTTCACGCGCCGCGCGGATGCCAAGGAACCCGAGCGTCCCGCGCCATCGCTCTATCCGCCCGCCGCACCGGCCGAACACGCGTGGGCCATGGTGATCGACCTGACCTCGTGCATCGGCTGCAACGCCTGCACGATCGCCTGCCAGGCGGAGAACAACATTCCGACCGTCGGTCGGACCGAGGTCCTGCGCGGCCGCGAGATGCACTGGATCCGTATCGATCAGTACGAGGAAGAGAGGGCGTCGGAGTCGCTGACGCATGTCCAGCCGGTCCCGTGTATGCAGTGCGAGCACGCACCGTGTGAGGTCGTGTGCCCGGTGGAGGCCTCGGTGCACGATCCGGAAGGGATTAACGTGCAGGTCTACAACCGCTGCATCGGCACGCGTTTCTGCTCGAACAACTGCCCCTACAAGGTGCGGCGCTTCAACTTCCTCAAGTACGCCGGGGACGATCCGGCGCTGGCCGCCCAGCGCAATCCGGAGGTGACCGTGCGCATGCGCGGTGTCATGGAGAAGTGCAACTACTGTCTGCAGCGCATCGTACGGGCGCGCATTGCGTCGGATCGCGAAGAGCGACCCATCGCCGACGGCGAGGTGCGCACGGCGTGCCAGGCCGCCTGCCCCACGCGCGCCATCACCTTCGGTGACCTGAACGATCCGCGCAGCGCCGTCAATGCGGCGCGCCAATCCGCGCGCCACTACACCCTGCTCGAGGAGCTCAACACGCGGCCGCGGACCACCTATCTGTCGAAGATCACGAACGCCAGCGACGATCCGGAGAGCGGCGCGTGAGGGCGAACGCAACCGAAGCCCTGGCGTGGCCGGGGGCGCACAAGTCCTCGGCCTATGTCTACGGTTCGATCACCGACAAGATTGCAGATATCGTGCTCTCGCGACCCGCGGGCGCCCTGTTCTGGATTTCACTGACGGTGGCGGGCGCCTTCACTGTGCTGTTTATCGTCGCTATCGCCTATTTGTTCGCCCGGGGTGTCGGCATCTGGGGGATCAACCAGCCGGTTGCCTGGGCCTTCGCGCTCACGAACTTCGTCTGGTGGGTCGGCATCGGCCATGCAGGCACCTTCATCTCGGCGATCCTGTTGCTGGCCCGGCAGAAGTGGCGCACCTCGATCAATCGCTTCGCCGAAGCGATGACGATCTTCGCGATCACGATGGCGGGCCTTATGCCGATCCTGCACCTCGGGCGCCCGTGGTTCTTCTACTGGCTGATGCCGTACCCCGACGTCATGAATGTCTGGCCGCAGTGGCGGAGCCCCTTAGTCTGGGACATCTTCGCGATCTCCACCTACATCATCGTCTCGATCCTATTCTGGTACATGGGTCTGCTCCCGGACCTCGCGGCCCTGCGGGATCGCGCCGGCAAGCACTGGCAGCGCTTCGCCTATGGCCTCGCGGCACTCGGGTGGCGCGGTGATGCGCGCCACTGGCACCGCTACGATTCGGCATACCTGCTCATGGCCGGGCTCGCGACCCCGCTCGTGATCTCGGTCCACAGCGTGGTTTCGCTCGACTTCTCCATCACCAACCTTCCCGGGTGGCACTCCACGATCTTCCCGCCGTACTTCGTCGCCGGCGCGCTGTTTTCGGGATTCGCCATGGCGCTGACGCTGGCGATTCCATTGCGCCGGGTGTTCCGGCTGCACGAGTTCATTACGGCGCGCCACCTCGAGAACATGGCGAAGATCATGCTCGCCTGCGGTCTGATCGTGGCCTACAGCTACGCGGCGGAGATCTGGACTGCATTCTACAGCGCAGACCAGTTCGAGATCTTCGCGGTCCACAACCGCGCGTTCGGGCCCAAGGGCTGGATCTACTGGTGCGTCCTGGCATGCAACGTAATCGTGCCGCAGGCGCTGTGGTGGCGCCGGGTCCGACGCAAGGCCCTGGCCCTGTTCCTGATCGCAATCGTCATCAATATCGGCATGTGGATGGAACGCTTCATGATCATCGTTGTGAGCCTGGAGCGCGACTTCCTGCCCTCGAGCTGGCATGCGTTCGAGCCGACGTTCTGGGACTTTGCCACGTTCGCCGGCTCGCTCGGCACCTTCGCACTGCTGTTCCTGCTATTCGTGCGCTTCCTGCCGGCCATCTCGATGTCGGAAATGCGCAAGCTCGAGAAGGAAGAGGGAATGACGCAATGAAGTCGCCCTGCTATGGCCTGCTAGCGGAGCTGTCGACCGCCGACGCGCTGCTCGATGCGGTCCGGCAATCGCGCGCTCTGGGCTACAGGGAAGTCGAGGCCTATACCCCTTTTTCGGTAGAGGCTCTGCCTGAAGCACTGGAATTGCCGCCGAACCGCGTGCCGCTCATCACGCTTGTGGGCGGCATCGTCGGGGGCATCGGCGCATTCTTCATGCAGTGGTACAGCGCCGTGATCGACTACCCAATCAACTCGGGCGGACGGCCGCTCAACAGCTGGCCCGCGTTCATTCCCGCGACCTTCGAGCTCGCGGTGCTCGGAGCGGCGTTGGCCGGATTCGCCGGAATGCTGATCCTTAACGGGCTGCCAAAGCTGCGCCACCCGCTGTTTGAGATCGCCGAGTTCCACCTCGCCTCCCGCAATCGCTTCTTCATGTGCATTCGCGCCAGTGATCCGGCGTTTTCGGCCGACGGCACGCGTCGGCACCTGGAGTCGCTCGCGCCGGTGAACGTGTTCCTCGTGCCGTGGCTCCCGGAGTCCGACCATGAACGCTGAGCCCCCGGCGGGTGGTCCGCGGGCCTTCGCGCTGCGCTGCGCGCTCGGCGTCGTGGTCGCGTCCCTGCTTTCCGCGTGCGAACCGGGCATGAAGGACATGTACCACCAGGACAAGTACCAGCCACTCGATGCGAGCCAGCTCTGGAAGGACGGGCGCTCCGCGCGGCCGCTCGTACCGGGCACGGTGCCCTACAGCGAGGGAGTCCGCGCCGAGACCTCGAGCGGTGTGCGCGGAGAGCAACCGCCGGCTGTGTCGGGCGGCGTCTCCAGTCGGCCGGCCGCATTGAAACGGGGCGAGGAGCGCTATGGGATCTTCTGCGCCCCGTGCCACGGCGCCTCGGGCGAAGGCAACGGTTACATCGTGATGCGGGGATTTCCGCGGCCGCCGAGCTACCACATCGACCGGCTCCGGACAGCCCCCGACTCATACATATATGAGGTCATCGCGAACGGACACGGAATCATGTACGGCTACGGGGAGCGGATTGACACATCGGACCGCTGGGCCATCGTTTCCTATCTGCGTGCCCTACAGCTCGCGCATCGCGAGTTGCCGGCCGATACGCCGAAACCCGAATCGCCGGCTCGAACGACTGCGGTCTGGCCGCCCGCCGCACGAGGGTCGGTGCCATGATCCAGCGCGCACTCGGATCGTGGCTGGCAGCGTGGATGTACTTCCTCGACATCTCGCTCGGATCCCTCGCGATGCTGCTGATGCATCGCCTGACGGGTGGCGGCTGGATCGTCGCGATCGAGCGCTACCTCAGAGCCGCGCTGGCACCGCTCCCATTGCTCATGGCGCTGTTCGTGCCGGTCATGATCGCTGCCTTCCATCTGTTCCCCTGGTCGGGGTGGACGCCCGCGGGGGGACCCATGGCCTTCAAGAGCGTGTACCTGGCGCCGTGGCCATTTATCGGGCGCTCGGTCGTCGCGCTCGGCGCTTGGTGGCTGCTCGGCTTGGCGGTTCGGCATCAGCACCCGATCCGCACCGGCCTGGCTGTCGCGGGACTGCTCGTGTACTCGCTGACCGCCACCTGGTCCGCGGTGGACTGGATCGCATCGCTGGAACCGCGCTGGTCTTCCAGCATCCTCGGCTTGATCCAGATCGCCTCGCAAGGGCTCGCGGCTTTCGCCTTCGTCGCGCTGTGCCTGACGCGGTGGCCGCGGATGAACCGCCCTGGAGCGGACGAATGCGGCGACCTCGCCAACCTGTTGCTCACGTTTGTGATGACATGGGCCTATCTCGCATTCATGCAATTCCTGATCATCTGGGCGGAGGACCTGCCACGCGAAACAGGCTGGTACCTGCCACGCGTGCAGCAGAGCTGGCGCTATCTGACCTTGGCGGTCGTTATCCTTCAGTTCGCCGTTCCGTTCGCGTTGCTCCTGTTCCGGCGCATCAAGCGCGACCCGGCCGGGCTGGCGGCAATCGCCGCACTCCTTCTGGTAGCCAACGGCCTGTACGTGTTCTGGCTGATCGTCCCCTCGATTACGCCGCAAGGATGGAACCTCACCTGGACCGACCCGGTCGCGCTGCTCATTGTCGGAGGTCCATGGATCTACCTCGTCAGACGCGATCTCGCCAGGTCCGAGCACGGTGCGCCCGCCGATTTCGCGCCCCAGACGCCGGGAGCCCTCCATGCCGGATGACAAGGACGCCGAGCCCGAGCTTAGCCTGCCTCGGGTCGCCTTCGGCGCGTGCGCGATCGCGGCCATGATCGCAATCTCGCTGCTGGCCGCCTGGCGACTGCTGGTTGGCTTCGGTGGCACGCTGCACGACCCGCCCATCCAAGCGACACCGTTTCCGCAGCCGGCGCTCCAAGCGCAGCCCCTGGCCGATCGTAAAGAGTACGAGGCGAACGAAGCGCAGCAAAGAGTGCGGGTGCCCATCGATGCAGCCGTGCAGACAGGGCCCGTGCAATGAGGTGGCCGACGGCGATCTCATCGATCGGGAGGTTCGCGATCGCCGGCACCGCGCTGCTGCTGCTGGCACCGACCGTCCTCGCCCGCAACGACCTCACGACCAACGATCTTCGCCAGCGAGTCGGCGTCGACCCGCACCCGGGTGGGAGGCTCCCGCTCGATACGCCGTTTCGGGACGAGCGCGGCGCGCCACGCGAGCTCGGTGAAGTGGTGGCCGGCCGCCCCGCCATCCTGGCGCTGGTGTATTTCAACTGCCCCAATCTGTGCAGCCTGACACTGGATGCCCTGTCGCGATCGGTTGCGAGGACAGCCCTGGAACTAACGCTCGATTTCCGGGTCATCGCCATCAGCATCGACCAACGCGAAGGCCCTGCGCAGGCCGCGGCCTGGCGAGGCCGCCACCGGAAGCCCTCCGGCAAACCCGATTGGCAGCTGCTCACGGGCGATCAGGCCAGCATCCAAGAGGTCGCGCAGGCCATCGGCTACCGTTATTTCTGGGACGCGGGCCAGGCGCAGTACGCGCACCCCGCCGGGGCGGTCGTGGTTTCCGGCGACGGCCGCATCGTCGAATACCTGAACGGGATCGAATTTCCGCCCGCAGAACTGCGGCACGCGCTATCGCTGGCCGCCGAGGGCCGAAGCGCGAGCCTGAGCACTGTCGCGGATCGCTTCTGGCTGCTGTGCTACCACTACGAGGATCTGGTCGGGCAATACCGCGGCAACATCACCCTCGCGCTGCGCCTGCTTGGCCTCGCCACAATCGCCATCCTCGGCTTCCTGCTGCTGCGGCTGATCCGGATCCGCGGATGAACGAGCTGTTCAACATGCCGCCTGCGGCCTCCGAGTACGCCAGACGCGTGGATACGCTGCTGGGCACGCTGACGGGCGTCACCGCCGCGGTCGCGGCCGGGATCATCATCGTGGCGATCGCATTTTCGATACGCTACCGGCGCGCGCGCCGCACCCCCGTCCCGAGCACGGCCAGACCTCCGCTGGCGAATCCATCTGCTCGAAACGACGTGGATCGTGATTCCGCTGCTGATTTTCCTTGGCTTCTACGTCTGGGGTGCGCGGCTCTACTTTGCCTATGCCAGCACGCCGACGGATCCGCTCGAGGTCTACGTGGTCGCGAAGCAATGGATATGGACGCTCGAGCACCGCAACGGTCGCCGCGAGATCAACATCCTTCATGTGCCGCGCGGCAGCCCGGTGCGGTTGATCATGACCTCGCAGGACGTGATCCACAGCTTCTTCGTGCCGGCGCTGCGCATCAAGCGGGACGTGCTCCCGGGTCGCTACGAGAGCCTGCAATTCACCGCCACGAGCGACGGTGCGTACCACCTGTTCTGCGCGGAGTATTGCGGCACCGATCACTCGCGCATGGAAGGCTCGATCGTCGTTATGGAGCCGGCGGACTACGGGCGCTGGCTCGAAGCGGGCGCCGTGCAGGCCTCGCTCGCGAGCCGGGGCGCCGCGCTGTTCCGCCAGGCGGGCTGCAGCGGTTGCCACGCGGCCACCTCCAGCGTGCACGCGCCTTCCTTGAGCGGGCTGTTCGGCAGCACGGTGCCGCTGTCCAACGGAAGCTTCGTTCGCGTCGATGAACGCTACGTGCGCGACTCCATCCTGCAACCCGCCGCCGAAATCGCAGCGGGCTTCCCCGACCTCATGCCTTCGTACACCGGTCGCCTCAGTGATGAGGACCTGCTCGAGCTCATCGAGTACATCAAGTCGCTGGCCGCTGCGCAGCGGAGCGCGGGTCCATGAGCGTGAACTACCTGGAAGCCGGCCACAGCCTCAGGTCCTGGCTCACGAGCCACGATCACAAGCGCATTGCCATCCTGTATGCCGTCTCCATCACTGCATTCTTCTTCGTCGGCGGCGTCGCCGCCTCGCTCATGCGGTTCGAGCTCGTGACACCGCACGGCACGCTGGTCTCCACTCAGACCTACAACAAGCTGTTTACCGCGCACGGCATCATCATGGTCTGGTTGTTCCTGATCCCATCGATCCCAGCAACACTCGGCAATTTCTTGGTCCCGATGATGATCGGAGCCAAGGACCTGGCGTTTCCGCGCATCAACCTTTGGAGCTGGTACCTGTACGTGGCCGGGGCGCTGGTCACCGTCGCCGCCCTGATCGCCGGGGGCCTCGATACCGGTTGGACCTTCTACACGCCCTTCTCGACCACATTCTCGAGCGGCTACGTGGTCATCGCCGTCGCCGGCATATTCATCGTCGGATTCTCCTCGATCCTTACCGGTCTCAATTTCATCGTCACCGTGCACCGGCTGCGCGCGCCCGGGCTCAGGTTCTTCAAGCTGCCGCTGTTCGTCTGGACGATCTACGCCACCAGCCTGATCCTGGTGCTGGCGACGCCCGTGCTGGCGATGACGCTCGTGCTGCTGGTGGTCGAGCGCGTGACCGGCATCGGCGTCTTCGATCCGAGTCACGGCGGCGATCCGCTGCTGTTCCAGCACCTGTTCTGGTTCTACTCGCACCCGGCGGTCTACATCATGATCCTTCCCGCCATGGGAGTCGCCAGCGAAGTCATCGCCTGCTTCGCGCGCCGCCCCGTATTCGGCTACACCATGATGGTGTACGCGATCATCGCCATCGCCAGCATTGGGTTCCTGGTGTGGGGACATCACATGTTCGTGTCGGGCCAGTCGACCTACGCCGGTATGGTGTTCTCGCTCCTGAGTTACCTTGTCGCCATCCCTTCGGCGATCAAGGTTTTCAACTGGACCGCCACGCTCTATCGCGGCTCGATCACGTTCGAGGCACCGATGCTCTACGCGCTCGGGTTCGTGGGCCTGTTCATGATCGGCGGCATGACGGGTCTTTACCTGGCCGCGCTGGCGCTCGACGTCCACCTGACCGACACCTACTTCGTGGTAGCCCACTTCCACTACATCATGGTGGGCGGCTCGGTCATGGCCTATTTCGCCGGTATTCACTTCTGGTGGCCGAAGGTCACGGGACGGCTGTACCCGGAAAGCTGGGCGCGCTTCGCGGCGATCACGATCTTCGTCGGCTTCAACCTAACCTTCTTCCCGCAGTACCTGCTCGGCGTCGAAGGCATGCCGCGCAGGTACCACGACTATGCGCCCGAGTTCCAGCTGTTGAATGTCCTTTCGTCGGGCGGCGCATTGGTGCTCGCCGCCGGCTACCTGCTCCCGTTCGCCTACCTGGTTTGGTCACTGCGATTCGGCGCGCGCTCCGATCGCAACCCCTGGCAAGCCCGCGGCCTCGAATGGCAGACGAAATCGCCACCGCCAGTCGAGAATTTCGACGAGCCGCCGCGCATCCCGGGCCGCCCTTATGACTACGACCCGGAAGAAAAGCTGGAAAACGTTTCCTCATGAGCGCGGAGCCCGCCGCGATCGACTCGCCCGCGCGCACGCTCACCGCCGAGCTCGGCATGTGGGTGTTCCTCGCCACCGAGGTCCTGTTCTTCGGCGTGTTGTTCGCCGTGTACCTGATTACGCGTATCCACCACCCGCAGGCTTTCGCCGCGGCCAGCCAGCTTACGGATCTCAAGCTCGGCTGCCTCAACACCGTCGTGCTGCTGACCAGCAGCCTGACCATGGCGCTCGCCGCACTCGCCGCGCGCGAGCGGCGCTGGCGGCCTTGCTCTTCGTGGCTCACAGCGACGGCTGCGCTCGGCCTGGTGTTCCTCGCGATCAAGTTGATCGAATACCACGCCGATTTCGACCGCCACCTGGTTCCGGGTGCGAGCTTCGCGCCGGCGGGGCCCGACCGGGCAGGACTTGAGCAGTTCTTCTGGACCTACTTCATGACGACCGGCGCGCACGCCACGCATCTCCTGGTCGGTATCGGCCTGGTCGCGGTCTTGGCGGCGCGCGCCCGGAGCGGTCGCAGCCGCCCTACGGCCACGACTGTGGGAGTCAGTGCCCTCTATTGGCACCTCGTCGACATCGTCTGGATATTTCTCTTCCCGCTGCTCTACCTGGTGTCGCGCGCATGAATCGGCCAAGGATCGTCGATCGCGAGATTCGGACATATCTGCTCGTGTGGGCCGCGCTGCTCGCGCTGCTCGCGCTGACCGTCGCGAGCTCCTTCGTTCACCTTCACGGCTTCAACGCCGCGGCCAACCTCACCATTGCGGGCGCAAAGGCCACTCTCGTCGCCACCTGCTTCATGCACCTGCGCGATCGGCCGGCGCTCCTCCGGCTGGCGGCGGTGATCGGACTCGTGTGGCTGATGATCCTGATGGGGCTGAGCCTCTCGGACTTCCTGATGCGAGGAACCTGACGAAGCCTCCAGGAATAAGCCCTACAGCGCCTGCGGGCGACCGCCGGCTCCAACGCGTGAGTGTGTGAGGCTTCCCAACGAGAATTTCGCGGGGAGGAACTCCGCAATGCGTTTGCTCGCAGTTGCCAGCGTGGCATCTGGCGTCGTGTCGGCCAGCGGCACGAGTGCCGGGGAGCATCGCTCCGCCGGCCGAGACGATTCCGGGGCCGCCTCACCGTGGGCACGGTGCAGAAAGAAATCAAGGTGGGCATGTCGGGGAGGCGGAGGTGGCCCAAGCGCTCGGCCCGGCCGCCCCTCGGTGACTTCATCTTTCCAGTGGACGCGCTATGAGCCTCAGGGAGCTGATTTACCGACATACCACTGCCTATTGGACGCCGTTTGACAATTTCCCTGGCGCTCCTCGCTTGGCGGCGCGCTCGGCATCGTAGTTCCTTGAAGGGCGCCACCATACCGGAGGCTGACCAGCTAAGCTCTCCGGGTGAAGAAGCGACGTTTCCTTTGGTTTGCCCTGCCGGCGCTGGTGAATGCTGCGACCGGCGTGGCCGGCAGTGATTGCCGCTCGTTGCAACTGGCCGAGTGTCCCGCGCCGTTCGACCCGCGGCTGCCGGCCGCCAGCGCGATGCTGAGCTGGCAGGGCGATGACCGCGTGATCGGCTTGCGCAATACCTGGCGGATGTACCCGGGCGAGGTCTTCCGGACCGGCGACCTCTCGGCCGCGCCGCTGCAACGTGTCGCGCATCCGGCCACCGACATCCGTTACCACTTTGGCGGCCAGACCCACGAGCTGGCTGCCTACCTGGCACACCAGCGCGTCGGCGGCCTGCTGCTGCTCAAGAACGGCCGCATTGCGCTCGAGTATTACGGACTGAGCAATACGGAGAGCACGCTTTGGACGTCGCGATCCGTCGCCAAGTCGGTGGTATCGACACTCGTCGGTATCGCGATCAGGGAGGGCAGTATCCACGCGCTGGATGATCCCATCGTGCAGTACCTGCCGGAACTGCGCCGCACGGCCTGGGATGGCGTGACGTTGCGACAACTGATCACCCACACCTCGGGCATCGAGTGGCACGAAAAATACGACGACCCGAAATCGGATTTCTCCGCGCTTACGCAGTGCGAGGCCGGTGCAGATCCGTATCCGTGCATCATGCAGCTGGTCTCCTCGCGGCCACGGCGCACTGGCATTTTACCGGGTGAAGTGTGGTCCTATAACACCGGCGGAGCGTGGCTCGTGGGGCGCGTGCTCGAGCAGGCCACCGGCATGTCGATTGCCCGCTATCTCGAGACGCGCCTGTGGAGCCGCGAACCGATGGAACGCGAGGGCGTCTGGCAGGCACTCGTGCCTGGCCGGATCGACATGGGCGGGCACGGATTTAACGCTACTTTGCGCGATTGGGGGCGCTTCGGCCTGTTCGTGGAACGTGGCGGTCGCCTGGCCGACGGCACGCAGTTGCTGCCCGACGGGTGGATCAAGCAGGCCACCACCTGGGTCCGCGTCCCCGGCTCGGCCACGCCCGCCACGCCGAATGGCCAGTACGGCTTCCAGTGGTGGTACAACCCTGGCGAAGCAACAGCCGAAGGCCTGGATGGCGCGCCTGAAGTCGCGCGCCAGTCGTTCTGGGCGGAAGGCATCTACGGCCAGGCCATCGCGGTCGATCCGGTCGAGCACGTGGTCATGGTGCAGTGGTCGGCCTGGCCTGCCGCCAGTCCCGGCGATGGCACGGAGGAAGAGCAGGCGACTTTCTTCGCGGCCGCTGTCGCTGCGCTGCGCTAGCGCGATCCGTGTCGCGCAATTCCGCGTCGGCCTGACAGGCCACCACCAGCGCGAACTGCCAGGCAATGTTGTGCGCGTCGTGAATGCCGGCATTGCCACGGTAACCACCATTTAGGGCATGGCGGCGAGAGGTGGAATCACCAACAGGCGGATTTGCAGTCTACAGCTTAAGACGAGCGAGGTTCTTGAAGCTTCCGCAAGTCGCGGCACTGGAACGTCCACAATTTGCTATGCAGGTAGCGGTTCCGGTCGCTGAATCGTCGCGATACCACGAGATAATGCTGGACGCGCTCGCGCACGTCACCGCCTAGGCGATCAATTCGTCTGACCGCTCCCAACAACGGACATGTCATTTCTCCAGACTAGATCGACAGCTTGGGATCGCCCATTAACACCGTTTGCTTCAGTGTGGGGCGTTGGCTCTTGTTCCATCGCTCGGCCCGATGCGACACGCGGTAGCGGATCGGTCCACCGTCAGGAGTCGCTGCCCGAGTAATCGGGCGAGGGATGCAGACAAACTCCGTGTCGATGTAGTCGGGACCTGCCGTCACGACGGCATAGCCATGTCCGCCAAAGTCGACAAATTCGACATGGGGCGCGACATCGGGATTGCTAAGGGCCCGGGCGCGCATCAGGTCGCCGGTCTGAGCATATTCCCACGCCGATCGGACCCCGTGTTTGAAGAGCAAATTTGCCGTCGTTTCGGGTGCGGCGCCTTGACGGTCGGCGACGAAAAGAGGGCGGAGAGGGTGGCCCTTCAAGCCATGTTCCAAGGCCTCCGCCAGGCCCGGCGCCGAGATCGATCCGGTAATAAAACTGATGCCTACAGGTTCAAAGCGCGCTGGTGGCAGGGCCTTGGCGGCATAGCCTGCCCAGAAGCTATGACGATCGCCTGACACCACTACAAATCCGCTGACTCCTGCATCGCGCACCGTGTCATAAATCTCCGCGCGTTCGCGAAAGGCGGCACTAAAGTCGCCTCCCCCAAGTGTCGCAAATCCTGCGCCGGGCCACGGCTTGGTCACATCAGGGGGCAAATTCTTCGGATCAGTCCGTGCATCCAGCGTGCCATTCGTCGCCCCCCAGATTTTCCAGGTGGCTTTGGAGGCCGTTATCTGCTCCTTCAGCCAGGCTTTTTGAGTTGGGCCGAGAATGGTAATCGGTGGTTCGCCCTTTCGGAAATTTGCAATTTTCTGATTGCCAAACGTAATGGCCGCGGGTGGGTCTCCATGGTTGCAGGCGCTTCCCGCATCAAGAATCTCCAGCGCTTCCTCTGGAAAGAATCCTGCGAAGTCCTCGTCATTTAAGCCATCGGCGCCTGAACGACTGGTGGGATCTTCCATCGCATAACTATGAAAGTCAGTCAAAATCAGATCGACGTGGGGCCCAAAGCGCATCGACCGGTATCCGGTCATGCTGCTCACTGCCATACGGTTGTTAATCTCGTCACCGAAGCCGTCCTTGTCTAGACTCGAAATGGGAGCAGTGATCACTTTGGGCGGGTCGAACGTTTCGAGACTGACGCCGTTGGCCTTTTTCACGCGCGCCGGGATGTACTCCCACCATGCTTGATTGGCTGCTACACGCAGTTGCTGAGCGGGCTCCGTTACCCCGCCGTACTTGATGAAGCTCTGCCAGCCCTGCCACGAGAACTCGTGATTGTCGCCGATGCACACGAAGGGGAAATAGGCGCGAGCATCCTGGATGTCAGGGTCGTTGATATGTCCGCGATAGACCGCGCGGTAGCCTTCCAGCGTGGTCGGCACGTGAAAATTAGATACTTTACGCGCATCGGGAATACGACCGATGTCGTAAATGGTCCGGTCGTAACGATGAGGCACTTCTTCCGGATACTCGACAACCTCATAAATAAAGTCGCCCAGGTGCAGCACGAAGCCCAGCTTCATGTTCGGGGAGGCGTGCTGGTCCTCCCAAATCATTCGTCGATACGCGTTCTGCGCGCCTTCATTCACACTCTGACACGAGACAAAGGAAAAGCGGACCGGCAGCTTGTCCGATTGCGCCGGCGCGGTAATCGTGCGGCCGATACGGCTGCCGTTGCCATCACGATCAGAAAAGCGGTACCAGTACACTGTGCGCGACTTCAATCCCCCAATCA
Source organism: uncultured Gammaproteobacteria bacterium (assembly GCA_963795685.1). GTDB lineage: Bacteria > Pseudomonadota > Gammaproteobacteria > Steroidobacterales > Steroidobacteraceae > FEN-1191. Next base: position 70,983 of record CAWCJE010000012.1, on the reverse strand, counting down.
GCACGCGGCAAGTCCAGTCTGCCTGCGCACTCACCGAAGTACGAACGGTCGACACAACGGAGTGAAAGTCAGGATCGAGAGCAATCTCGACAAAAAGAGGCCGACGTGTAGGGCCGCCATCATATGGACGGCGCGTCCACAGTAGGACGCTATGCGTGTCGGGGTCTCCCGATGCCACGCCTTGCGGGTAAAGATCGCGGCGTTCGCGCCACCCCAGCCGTGCAGCCGTCGGCGCCCCGCGAGCCCAGCCGACCGTAGCGCCGAATGCAGCGGCGGCTGATAGAAATGTCCTTCTATCCACGTCTGACCCCCCAACTGCCTCCGCTCTGATGAACTACCAGCCTATCACCAGCGCGCGAACCAGAGGGCAGACTGTGGGCCTGACCGTGCAGTGGTCGATCGTCCGGAACACGGCGGGCGTCAGTGTCATTGGCTCCTGACGCATTGGCCCAAGCTCATCCCGTCGGCTGTGCTAATGCGGTCATGTCCTGGCCCACCGAGTTTTTCTTGCCGTTGGGATCCGAAGTCGTCAAGCCCTTGTCGTGCTGAACGGCGTTGACAAACTCCTTTGCAGCGTCCTTGAATGCCGCTGTTCTGGAATCGAGATCAAAAAGATCGCCGTCCGCGTGATGGTGCTCCACGGCACAGGGTCGTAACCGACATTCATCGACAGGTAGTCCACTCCGGCCGATCGCCATCGACCGGACAGGTCTACATGGGATCGATCATAGTTTGAGGACACTAGCATGGACCGCAAAAGCTGTCTGGCTTTGAGCGAATTCACTCTTAAGACGAATGGCAGTTCGTGGGCCCTTCGAATGTCTTGAAATACAGACCTGATACTACGCCCCACGATTACCGGCTGGGCGTGGAGTGATGTATGCTGCGTAGCGCCTTGAAGTCAAATTTCCATCGCCAATTGTTGTTTCTGTTGTGCGCTTTGGTCACGACGTCCCCAGTCATGGCCGGCGGCGATGCGGCTGGCGGCAAACCTCTAGTGATGTTGATTTCCATCGATGGTTTAAAGCCCGAAGCCGTGCTAGACGCCGCAGCTCATGGGCTGAAGTTGCCGAATCTGCGGGCGTTTTTAACTGACGGTGCGTATGCCACGCGGGTGCGCGGCGTACTGCCGACGCTTACGTACCCCAGCCACATGACGCTCATGAGCGGGGTATCCCCGGCCAAGCACGGGATCTACGCGAATACGACATTTGATCCTTTCAACCGCAATGATCGAGGCTGGTATTGGTACGCGGAGGACGGCCGAGTCGCCACACTGTGGGACGTCGCTTCCGCAGCACGGCTAAGCACGGCCAATGTGTATTGGCCCATCAGCGTCGGCGCTCCCATCACTTATAACCTGCCGCAAATCTGGCGTACCGGCACGGAGGATGATCGCAAATTGCAGCGCGCGTTGAGCACGCCGGGGCTGGAGAAGGAGCTGTCCGCTGGTCTGGATCGTTATCCGGGGGGCATGGAAGAGACGGTGACGGAGGATGAGGTGCGGGCGCGCTATGCGCAGCGTCTTCTCGAGACCAAGCGGCTGGATTTCATCACCATCTACCTGACCGGTCTCGACACCGAGCAGCATCATTCGGGCCCCTTCAGCGCGTCGGCGGGCGCGGTACTGGAACGTCTCGACGCCGTGGTGGGCACGCTGCGAGCGTCCGCAGAACGGGTGGCGCCAGGCCGCGCGATCATTTGCGTCGTGTCCGATCATGGTTTTGCGGCGGTGGAGCATGACGTCAATCTCTACGTCGCGTTTCGCAACGCTGGGCTGCTCACGATGGATGCGTCGGACAGGATCGTGAGCTGGAAGGCCGCGCCGTGGCTCGCCGGGGGCACCGCCGCGGTCATGCTGGCCGACCCCGAAGATGGGCGGACACGCGATGCCGTGGGCGCGTTTCTCGAAAAGCTGGCCGCCGACCCTGGCAATGGCATAGACCGAATTCTCACTCACGATGAGATTGTGCATATCGGCGGATTTCCCGACGCCGCCTTTCTCGTCTCACTCAAATTAGGCTATGAGGTAGGCCTGAAATTTTCGGGCCCCTTGGTATCCGAACCGACCAATCTCGGCACGCACGGCTACTTGCCCGAGCGACCGGAGCTGCGGTCGTCGTTCTTCATTGTGGGTCCCCACGTCGCCGCTGGCCGATCGTTAGGCGAGATCGACATGCGTCAAATCGCGCCAACGCTGGCGAAGATCATGGGCGTGGAACTGCCCGATGCCGAGCTGGGACCTGTCTCGCTCGTGTCCCCCTGAAGAATTGCCGGGTACGGACGCAGTGGCAACCGAACGTCAATGGACGTCGGCTTCCGAGAAACTCAAGCAATCGACTCGAACGTCGACTCGGGGCTGACTGCGGCCGGTAGGAGGTCTCGTAAATGATTACCCAAGTCAAGTTCGTGGGTATTCCGACCACCGATCAAGATCGGGCGCTCGCCTTTTATAATGAGAAACTGGGATTTCAAGTCTCGACGGACCAAGTCTTCAACGGCACACAGCGTTTGGATTGAGCTTCGGATCACCAACTCCGCGACGCAAGTGGTGCTCTTTACCCCAGAAGGACACGACAATCGGGCCGGAACGTTCTTTAATGGTTCGTTTGCTTGTGATGACGTGCCGGCTACCTACCGGCAGCTCAAGTCGCGAAGCGTCGATTTCATATCAGAGCCCAAGAAGCAGCCATGGGGCGAGTTCGCTATTTTCAAAGATCCCGATGGCAACCAGTTCGTGCTCGCGTCCTTATAACTGATTGGCTGCTGAACAACGTAACGACCTTTTCCATATGACCACTTTATGGGAAAAATTGAATTTGAAGGAAAACCAAAACATTGTGGTCGTAAACGCACCCAAGTCTTTTGCGCCGGCAATCGAAGCAATTCCGCCGGACCGTGTGCACCAGCGCATCTCAGCGATTAAGGACACAACCTTGGTGCTTGTATTCGTAGAAAGGAAGTCCGACCTGGACAACGTGGCTCCAGCTCTGGTTGCGAAGACGACCGGCGATGCGGTTCTCTGGTTTGCTTATCCAAAACGCACATCCAAGATGTCCACGTGCGACTTCAATCGCGACACGGGCTGGGATGTTCTTCGAGCATCTGGCTTCGACACCGTTCGGGTAGTTTCAATAGATGACGACTGGTCCGCTCTCCGATTTCGCAGAACCGAATTCATCAATCGGGCGAGATAGCTGCCTCGCTTGCAACTACCTGAGTTCACACCGGCTAATCTGCCGCCGGGTTTCGGGCCACCGCAGCCCAAGAGCGGCACTGTGACACGGTTACTTACGACTACGAGGGCAGCGCCATACCCCCCGCGGCTACACATTCGAATACGCCACGGTACTGGCGTCATCAAGAATCAGTGATCCGAACTCAACCTGCTTGAGCAGTTTGATGCTCTCGAAGCGCGTCCGCGCCGCAATGCCAGCGACGGCAGCCGCCAAGCTATCGGGCGAAGCGACGGCGCGAGGCGAGAGCTTACGCCCCACCGCCGCAGCAATGGCCTTCAGGACATGTGAGTGAGCGACAGCGAGGTTGCAACTTGGCTGCTGTCGGGCGATGAGCGGAACGAGGCATGTCAATGGGTACTTCGCCCCCAAAAAGCCCGACATGACGCTCACTGTAAGTAGGTACCTACAAATGCTGCGCTCTGGCATGCGAGCGCCGCAGGGGTATTTGACAGTATGTAATGCGAACAAGCAGTGGGCGATAGTCATCACCAGTGAATCGATTGTCTGGTCAGGGGAAGTCCGCGTTCAGTGTCATTCACGGGATTGCAAATCTGCGCACTTGGCGCAATCAGCCACCGCCGCGCGGTGCGCGGGCGATTCACTGTCACTCAAACCACGGTCAATAATCGGGAGCACGTTATGCGATGGTCCAACAGGATTCGTTTTGGCGGTGCTGCTGCGCTGACTTTCGCGCTGCTATCTCTCGGTCCGGTAATCGCGCTCGCCGCCGCCGGCGATGTCGAGTTGGTCAGCGTCCGCTTGCCCAATCAGTCAACGGCCAATAATTCGACCGGGCAGGCGCAGATCAGTGCGGACGGTCGCTTTGCCGTTTTCGCCTCCAACGCCGACGATCTCGTGCACGGCGACACCAACGGATATACCGACATCTTTGTCGAGACGCTCTCCTCGGGCGCCATCGAGAGAGTCAGTGTGAGTTCGTCCGGTGTTCAAGGGAACAATATTAGCTACAACCCGCAAATCAGTGGCGATGGTCGCTTCGTGTTGTTTGCATCGACAGCAACCAATCTCACTGCGACGGACGATGTAAACAACACCGACTATTTCATTCGGGACCGTCAAAGCGGCACAACGGAGCGCCTCACCCTGAATGGACAGTCCCTGCCGGTGGAGGACGGCCCGGTGCTGAGTGGCAACGGTCGCTACGTGGCGTTCACGTCCTATCTGGAACTCGCCGGTGACAACAACGGCTCGAAAGACGTGTACGTCTACGATCGGCAGACTTCCAGCGTCGATCTGGTCAGTGTCAGCTCGAGCGGCCAGATCGCCAACCGTGGACCGCTGGACGGTGCGCCGGCAATCACGCCGGACGGCCGCTTCGTCGTGTTCACCTCGTGGGCGACCAATCTGGTGCCCGGCGATACCAATGGCCTGCCCGATGTATTCATTCGGGACCGCCAGACCGGCGTCACGGAGCGCGTCAGTGTCGATTCAGCGGGGCAACAAAGCAACGACGCCGCTCTGGGTGGCGCTGTCATCAGTGCTGATGGGCGCTTTGTGGGCTTCAGCTCCTTGGCGACGAACCTGGTTGCCAATGATACCAACGGCTCCGATGACGTATTTCTTCGCGATCGGCAGCAAGGAACTACGACCCGAGTGAACCTCGGAGTGGGCGGTGCGCAGGCCTCCGCGTCGAGCGACAGTGGCGCGGTGTCGATCAGCGACGATGGCCGGTTCGTGTCATTCGTATCCACGGCGAGCAACCTTGTCCCCGGTGACACCAATGGCGCCGGCGATTACTTTGTACGAGATCGTCAGGCAGGAGTTACCCAGAGGCTGGATGTCAGCGCCAACGGTGCCCAGGCGAATTCCGGCTCGGGCGGTGGTGGAATGAGCGCCGATGGCAGTCTGGCGATATTTATTACCGGTTCCGACAATCTGGTGCCGCGCGACCGCAACGAAACCGCGGACGCGTTTGTGCGCGATCTTGCGACGTCCACGACGGTGCTGGTCTCGCGCTCCGTCGTTCCTTCCAATGCCGCCGACGGGGGAACCGCTTCGGCGGCGCCAGCGGTGAGCGGGAATGGACGTCTGGTGGCGTTTTCATCGCAGGCAGGCAACATCGTCGCGGGCGATGACAATCACCAAGGCGATGTGTTCGTACGCGATCTAGTCACCAATACAACGGAAATTATTGGCGGCGGCCCGCCGCCGGCCAATTCACCTTCCACCAGGGTGGAGTCGCACCTGGGTGGCATGAGCGCTGATGGTCGCTTTGTCGTATTCCAGTCGTGGGCGGCGGATCTGGTTCCGAACGACACCAATGGCAATAACTGGGATATCTTCGTGCATGACCGACAGACCGGCCAAAACGAGATCGTCAGCCGCGATCCGTCTGGAGCTCAGGTCACCGAGTTCGATGGTCAGGACTTCTACTACGATAACAACACGATCTCGGCCGACGGGCGCTACGTGGCCTGGGACACCATTGCCCAGGTTGTCCCGGAAGACAGCAACACTTCGAGCGACATATACCTAAGGGACCGTCAGGCGGGGACCACCGAATGGATAAGCCGCCGCATTAAGGGCAACATCGGTAACCGGTTTTCGCGCAGCACCTCGCCTTCGCTGAGCTCCGACGGACGCTACGTGGCGTTTTATTCCGAAGCATCGAATATGGTGCTCAATGACACCAACCGCGTGGCGGATATTTTCGTACGGGATCGGATGACCGGGGTGGCAGAGCGCGTCAGCGTGGCCACTGACGGTACGCAATCGACCGTCGCGAGCTTTGGGCCCTCCATTAGTGCCGATGGCCGCTACGTGGCCTTCTACAGCAACGGCAACGACCTGGTGCCCAGCAACGACGCACCGTATCAAATCTTCGTGCGTGATCGGCAGACCGGGGTGACCGAGCTTGTCGTGTCGAGCGATCGTAGTGGCAGCAACCCGAGATTCAGCGCCGATGGCCGGTTCATCGCCTACACGCTGACCACGACGGACCTGACTACGCTGCTTGAGCACTCTGACGTCTACCGGTACGACCGGTACACGGGGGTGATCGAAAAAGTAAATGACGACTCGAGCGGGCAGCTGGGGACAGGCTCGGCATTCGAGCCGGCCTTGAATCCGACCGGGCGCTATGCCGTGTTTCAGGCCACGCCGTATGACACTCGCGACTTTATGCGGATAAACACCTATCGACGTGATTCGGGAATCGCTTCGGTGCCGCCGTTCGCGCTCACGCCAACCAATATGAACTTTGGCACGCGGGCGCGCGGCTCCGCGAGCAACAGGACCGTGACGGTGATCAACACGGGCGCAAAGGCCCTGTCCCTCACCTCGGTAACCCTCGCGGCCCAGAACGCCGGTCAGTTTGCGCTAACCTCACATTGCGGAAATACGCTGGCCGTCGGGGCCTCATGCCTAATCCAGGTCGCCTTCAAGCCCACCGCGGCCGGGGTCAAGTCCGCAGAGCTGCGGGTGACGGCGACCGGTGTGCCATTTAGGACAGTAAACCTGAAAGGGAGTGCCAACTGAGTTCGGCAAACTGACCCAAAACCTGCGGTACCAGAATTAATAGAGAACACTTCCTGCTTGGTGTCCAATATTTCTGGGAGACACGGGCACTTAGGGTGCTGATTCTCCGAGATAGCACCACTTAATATTGGACACCAATTTCCTTGCGAGCCTCATTCCTCGCGGAATAGCGATTTTTGGATTTTCAGGAGCACCGGAGGCCCCATCGTCCACTGCGCAGTAGGGCGCAGTTCTGGTATTCACTTGCGGTGATCGCTAAGGCTGTGCTTCCGGCATCCATACAATCGTGCGAACGTAATTGCCGCGCGGTCGATCGATGTTTCGTCGGCCGTGGCTCTTCGTGGCTGATCGACGCCACCTCGTGGCGAATACTCGCCGAGCCCCCGTTATTCCAGCGACTCCGACGCGTCGATCCACATCCAGAGACCAGCACCGAGAAGCAGCGTACCAGCCATCGACAGTAGCACGGCGTCGTAGTTTCCGGTGCGCTCGACCCAGTATCCAAAACTTAGCGACGATACCAGGCCGCCCAGGGCACCCGCCGTGTTCATGCACCCGGCAACGGCACCGGCATAACGCTTCCCTATGTCGACGCAGGTTGCCCAAACGGTGGGTTGCTGCAACGTAATGCCCGCATAGCACAATGCCAGCCAACCGAGGGCAACGTATCGGTCTTCGGCCGCATAGGCGGCGAGCGCGGCACCCGCCGCCGCCACGAGCCCGACTATTCCTACAAGCCGCGGCCCCCACTTCGGACCGAATCGGCGTAGCCCCGTATCGCGCGCGAATCCTCCCGCAACATTGGACAGGCAACCGAGGACGAAAGGCAGTGCGGAAAGTTTGGTCTCGGCTTCGGTAAAGCCGCGCGCCCGGATCATGTATGTGGGCAGCCAGAACAGGAAGAAATAGTAGGAATAGAGATATGAAAACGTCGCCGTCATGATCGCCCAGACATTCCTGTTGGCCCGGAGCGCGCGCCACGGGAATCCGGGAGGCGCTTCATCAGGCGGCGACCCGATATCCGTGAGTTCGCGCTCGCTGATTCCGGCTTTTTCCGCCGGGCGATTCCGGTACCACGACCACCAGGCGCTCGCCCATGCAATGCCGAGTCCTCCGAACACGTAGAACGAGGCCCGCCAGCCGAGATGAACTTGCATGGGAATAATCAGCAACGGCGCCAGTACCCCGCCCAGCTGGCTCGAGAAGAAAATAGTGCCAAACGCGCGGCCCCGCTCCGCCTTGGGAAACCAGCGGAAGACGCTCGTGGACGCCGTCGGGTAGGCGCCGGCTTCGCCCGCGCCAAACAAAAACCGGACGATGATGAGCGGCCACAGACGCGATACCCAGCCGGTAAGCGCCGTAAACGCCGACCACCACAGAACGATCCGGGTGAGCATCGCGCGCGCGCCGAACCGATCGCCGAGAAACCCACCCGGGATTTCGAAAAGTGCGTAGGCGATCGCGAATGCGCCGGTGATGTAGCCCCAGTCCTGCGGAGTGAGGTGAAGCTCTGCCTGGATCCGTGGGCCGGCGACCGAAATGCAGACGCGATCGAGATATGTGAGGACTGAAAATATCGCCAGCAGGCTGAGCACGCGATGGCGGTATTTCAAAAAGACATTCCTGTTTGCGCCACCGCACCTCCGGAGAGCACTGGCTGCGGAGGCATCCTGCAAAGGGTAGCAGACGAATACATCGCTAGCAGCGCGCCTGCGGGGGATGGTTCTCTGTCATGGTAGATTCATCTTCCGCAGGAACGCCGCCCAGCGTGGGTCCCCGTGTAGATTTCTCATGTCGGGATCGACCGTTACGGGCGGTATCCCGATGATGGCCGAATCGTGTTGCTGATACGCCCGATTCAGCCACGAGAACGCCTGGTCACGATCTCCACGTAGGGCATAAACCTGCGCGATGCCGTAAGGCCAGCCGGCCGAAAAGTGCTTTTCAAATGTGGCAGCGGCTGCGTCAGCGTCATGCTTCCGCGCCAGTACAGTGTAGCCCCTGGCTAAAGCGTACGCCCGACTACCTGGGTCTAATTCTTTTTCGACCTCGACAAGCGCCTCATCTTTCTGGCCCGCGGCCAATAACATCTGCGCAAGTGTCGCGTACGATCCTGGCGCGGTGGGGGCGAGTTCTACGACTTTGCGCGCGGCGGCTAATGCTTCGTTGAACTGACCCATTGCGTAGTAGGTATAGGCAAGATTTTGATAGGCAAAATAATTCAGCGGGTCTCGGGCTACGGCCTGCTGGCAAAGTCGAAGCGCGTCGCTCAGACGGCCGTGGGCCGCAGCCAGAAGACCAGCGTTATTCAACGCGCCTGAATTTCCAGGATCAAGTGAACGGGCCAACTCGTACTCAGTGTTGGCCGCAGCCCAATCCCAGTCTTGGAAGTAATGAACCATCCCGAGCGCAAAATGCGCCCCGGCCAGCTTCGGGTCGAGCGCAATGGCTCGTTCAGCCGCATGCAAGGCCAGCTCATTAACATGTTCCCGAGCTTGTTTCGTCGATGGGCTTTCAGTGGTCAGAGCGGTCGAAAGCCCCGCCCACGCTTCAGCGAAATTCGGATCAATGTCAATTGCCCGCTGGTAGTAGCTGGCGGCCTTTCTCAGGTCATCCTCCGACCCACGGTAGAGCAAGAAGTGCGCTTGCAGCAGCAGCCCGTGGGCTTCTGCGCTATTGGTGGGGACTGTACGCGTCACCGCGTCTGTACCCATCGAGATCTTGAGGGCCTTGACGACCTCCCCGGCGATCTCATCCTGGACTTTGAACAGATCGTCGAGCGTGCGGTCGTAGGTCTCAGACCACAAGTGGTAGCCGTTGTCGGCCCGAACAAGCTGCACCGTGACGCGCACCTGATTCCCGGACTTACGAACGCTGCCTTCCAGAACATTCGCCACCATGAGCCGGCGCGCGATGGTCGGGATGTCTTCGGACTTGCCCTTGAAGTAGAACGACGAGGTTCTTGCGGGAACATGGAGCCCGGGAATCTTTGCCAGAAGGTCGAGGATTTCCTCGGCCATACCGTCACCGAAGTACTCCTGATCGTGCTTCTCGCTCATGTCGGCGAAGGGCAGGACGGCGACCGATTTGTCGGTGATAGGCACTACTGGCGGTTTGCTCGTAGCTGGTATCGATGCCACCGGTTGCTGGGTCATGCTGTGCTTTGAGAGCAAGAACTTGTCGGTCGCGAGATAGGCAAGAGCGGTCAGGATAATTGCACCCGATCCGACGAGCACCCGGCGCCGTCGCTGGTTCGTCCGTGTGGCTACAGGCGGGCCTGTGTCCGTGGGCGCCACGGCAGACGGTCGCGCCAATGCGTTCTTGACTGCTGCTACAAGCCTAGGCACTGCCTGAGCAGTTCCGGTAACGCTCGCATCAAGCCAGTGGGACGAATTTAGAAAGTACGCGAGGCCGGCGGGTAACGGTGCAGCGTCAATGCGGAACGATACAACAGGGTAGCGCTTCGAGCTCGCGCGCTCCACTTCGCGGAGCACGTGCTGGGAGGCCGCCGCGTGCTGCGAGAGGACGAGCACAATCACCTTGGCCGAATCGATCGCGTGCACGATCGATTCGGCATAAAACTCGCCTGGCGTCACGTTGCGCGGCGCAATCCAGCAAGCCACTCCGGCGCTCTCCAATGCCTCACACGTAGCATCGGCCACAGACTTATCGTGAGAGGCGTAGCTGATGAATACGTCTCTGCCGGGGGTTGTTGCCTGAAACTCTGGAGCCAGTTCTTTGGCCATACTGGGTTGTCGCCCCTGCGCCGTTTGGGGCAGGATGACGGGGTCAGGGCGGCCTTGCAATGCACCAGCTATGGCCGTATTGAATGGTGGCCAGGGGTGGAATTGAACCACCGACACGCGGATTTTCAGTCCGCTGCTCTACCAACTGAGCTACCTGGCCGCCGGGGAAAGGGCGGGTATTAGACCGGGCAAGCCCCATAAGCGTCAAGGTAAACGCCTCGGACGAGGCGATTAATTCAGGATTCTGGAGCCTTATAGTCGGACGGACGCTCCGACCCGGCCCCGAAAAAGTACTTCTCCATCTCGGCTTCCAGAAACTTACGGGCCTTGGGGTCAACCGGCGTGAGTCGGTACTCATTGATCAACATCACCTGATGCTTGACCCAGCGCGCCCAACCCTCCTTCGACACGGCTTCGTAAATTCGCTGACCGAGTGGTCCAGGATATGGAGGCCGCTCGAGACCCGGGGCTTCGCTCTTGAGTACGACACACTGCACGTTGCGCGTCATGTCAGTCCTTGGATCAGCGCGGTGACGGGGGCCGGCAACCCCAGGGGCTTAGGCGCCGCCGGGTTATACCAAAGCATCGGAGGGCCATCCTTCACGCCGCTCCATCCGCCACATCGCGCGAGCAATGGCGAAATCTCCAGTTCGAAATGGGAAAAGGCGTGTCGCAGCACGGCTCCTGCCTGCGGCTCGACTTCGGCATCCACGAGGCGCGTGGCCGCATACAGGCGCGCCGCGTCGGCACTCGGGAACTGTGGCGGGCTCCAAAGCCCACCCCATATGCCGCGCTCCGCGCGTTTCTCCAGCAACACGCTGCCGTCCCGAAGTTGCGCCAGCAACATGACCACGGAGCGTTTGCGACGTACCGATCGCGGGCGCGGTGCGGGAATTTCGTGTTGCCGCCCGGTTCGTCGGGCACCACAGTGGACCGCCAGCGGACAGACCGCACACAGCGGCCGGCGGCGTACACAGACCGTGGCGCCCAGATCCATGATGGCCTGCGTGTAGGCGGCCACATCGCATTGTGGCATGCACTCTTCGGCCAGCTGCCACAGGCGCCGCTCCACTGCGCTTTGCGTGGTGACGCCGGACACCAGGAACACGCGGGCTAGGACCCGCCGTACATTTCCATCCAGGATCACGGCCCGCTCGCCGGCGCTCAGCGCGCGTATGGCGGCCGCGGTCGAACGGCCAATGCCGGGAAGTTCCGCCAGCTGAGCGGCGTCGGCCGGCAGCTCTCCGTGAAAATTCGCAACGACCCGCTGCGCGGTCAGGTGCAGATTGCGTGCCCGGGAGTAGTAACCTAAGCCCGACCACAAATGCAGTACCTCATCGAGTGGAGCGTCCGCGAGCGAGCGCAGGTCCGGGAAGCGCAGCATGAACCGATCGAAATAGCCGATTACCGTCGCCACCTGCGTCTGCTGCAGCATGATTTCCGAGATCCACACCCGGTAGGACGTGGGATTGCGCTGCCAGGGCAGATCATGGCGTCCGTGCTGCGCGTGCCACGCCAGCAGAGCAGTTCCAATCGCTGTTCGGTCTGTCACTTCTTTGCCTGTATGGCCTCGATCTCATCGAGCAAACGGTTCATGCGTGCCGCCAGCGCCCGGTACGGGGCGGCCGTGGCCATGTCAATGCCGGCGCGCTTGTACAGCTCATAGGGATAGTCCGACCCCCCGGCGCTCAGTAAGGTGAGGAAGCGTTCGCGCGCCGGTGCCCCCTCTTTGACGATCGCGTCGGTGAACTGCGCGGCGCCGGCGATCGAGGTTGCGTACTGATAGACGTAGAAGTCGCGATAGAAATGCGGCACCACGGCCCATTCAATGCAGTACTCCGGATCGATCTTCATTACACCCTGCGCCTCACCGTAATACTTGCGCAGCAATCCGCAGTACATCTCGGTCATGCGCGCCCCCGACAGGGACTGACCCTTCTCGAGTTCCTCGTGTATCGCCAATTCAAATTCCGCGAACATGGCCTGGCGAAAATAGGTCGTGCGTATCAATTCGAGGCCCGCTCCCAGATAGAAAAGCTTCTCGTCCGGGGTGGCCGCATGCGCCACCACGTAGTCATTGAGAAGCATTTCATTTCCGATCGAGGCAGATTCAGCGATGAACGTTGAGTACTCGGCCTTATCGTAGGGCTGCGCATGCCTTGTCAACTGCGAATGCACGGCGTGGCCCCACTCATGCGCCAGAGTCGACATCGACTCGTAGTCGTTATTGAGGTTGAGCAGTAGGTACGGGTGCACATCGTACGCCGAGCCCTGCATGTAAGCCCCGAGACGCTTTCCTTCGGTCGGATAAGCACTCATCCAGCGGGAGTTGAAACCCTTGCGCAGTAGGCCCAAGTAGTCCTCCCCGAGTGGGTGCAGTGCTTCGAGCGTGATGCGTTCGGACTCCGCGACACTGAACTTCGGCACGGGGTCCAGTTTGAACATCGGCGGGTAGCCGTCGTAGTAGTGCATGTCATCGGTGATCCCGAGCAAGCGCTTGCGCAGCCGCAAGTACCGATGCAACGTGGGCAGTGCCGCGTTGACCTCGGAAATCAGCGTCCTGTAGACGGCATCGGGCATCGCGTCGGGGAACTGCGCCGCCTGCAACGAGGTGGGGAACTTGCGTGACTGCGCCTTGAAGTAATCGCCCATCACCTGCGTTGTCAGCAGCGCGCCCGAGGTGCCCTCAAATTTCTTCCATGCGCCCCAGTACCCATCGAATACCAGCTTGCGGTCGGCACGAACGGGCGATTGACGATACTTCTGGTACGCCGCCTGGTTGATACGCGCCTGCGTGCCGTCGCTGAACGTCACGGTGGGCACCGGGAGTTCCGAGTCGGCCAGCTGGCTGTGGATGGTGTCGGGTTGGGCGAGCACGTCGCCGGTGGCGGCCAGTACCTGTTCGCCTTCGTTCCCCAGCGTGTGCGGGGCTGAGCGCAGCGTGTTGTCGAGGAAATGCCCGAACCGGTCCTTCAGGACTTTGTTCTGCGCCATGAAGGCGGCCACTTTGTTCGCCCCGATTTGCAGGATCTCGGGCGCCATCCAGGAGGTCTTCTCGGCCAGTTTTGTCAGCAGCGCCCGGGATTGCTGGTTGCGCTCCAGGTTGGTGCTCACCCGCACGTCCTGGTCGGAGGCCAGAGAGGTGTAGACGTAAAGTCGCCCGGATTCGCGATTCAGGTCGCTGACGGCGATCAGGGCCCTGAGCATGGCATCGGCGCTGTTGCCCAGGGTGCCCTGATAGCTGTTGAGCTTGTCGGCCGCCGCCTGAGTCCGCGCGTAGGAATCCTGCCAGTCCTTGAGGGTCGGATACAGATCCGTGAGGTCCCAGTCGGTATTGGCGACCGCCGTCGTATTGGTGCCACTGAGGACCACAGGAGATCCGGCCAATCCCAGCAATCCGAGTGCGCTGTATAGGAGTGGACGAATCACAGATCGAGTTCGTTGCATGGACACTCTCCCGGTCACGCGGACAATCCTCAATTCTACGGCGATCGTGGCGGCGCGACCATCGCCGTACCCTTTAAAGTGAGGAAACCGAGGCCGCCAGCAGGTCTTCCAGATACTCCCATCGCTCAAGGCAGCCGCTTAACTGCGACTCGATCTCGGCGGCGCGCGCGCGGTCGGTCCGCATGCGCTCGGCACCGACCCGAAAGTAATCGGCACGGCACATCTGTGCGGTGAGTTCCCGCTGCTCGGATTCAAGCGCAGTGATCTGTGCCGGAAGCGCCGCCAGCTCCCGGGTTTCTTTAAAGGACAGCTTACGGCCCGCCGTGGCCGTGGCCGCCATCGCGCGCTCCTCCGCGCCTTGCGTCGCGCTCCGGCGAGAAATGCCACTGTCGTTGGCCGGGGCCGCCGCGGTTGGTCGCTGGGCGAGCCAATCGCGATACCCTCCGACGTATTCCTGCCAATGCCCCTCGCCTTCCGCGACCAGGGTTTGAGTAACGACATTGTCCAGGAAGCTTCGATCGTGACTCACCAGCAACAGCGTCCCCTGAAAAGACTGGAGTGAGGCTTCCAACAGGTCCAGTGATTCGATATCCAAGTCGTTGGTCGGTTCATCGAGCACCAGCAGATTCGCCGGGCGGGCAAACAGGCGCGCAAGCAGCAGGCGATTTCGTTCGCCGCCTGAAAGTGCGCGCACGGGTGTACCGAACCGCCTGGCCGAAAACAGGAAATCGCCCAGGTAGCTGCTGATATGCCTTTTGACCCCGTTCACTTCCACGAAATCCGAGCCTTCGCTGACCGTATCGGCCAGCGTACGGTCCAGATCCAATTGCGCCCGCAACTGGTCGAAATAGGCGACCTGCAGATTGCTGCCGAGCCGCACCGTGCCGGTGTCGGGCTCGAGCATTCCAAGAATGAGCTTGATGAGCGTCGATTTTCCCGAGCCGTTCGGGCCTATCAGTCCCAGGCGATCACCGCGCATGAGTCGAAGATTCAGGTCGACCACCAGGGGACGCTCATCGAAGCGAATGCCGACGCCCGTCAGCTCGGCCACCAAACGACCCGAACGCTCGCTCGCGTCGATGCTGAGCTTGACGTTGCCGATGCGCTCACGTCTCGAGGCACGTTCGGAACGGAGCGATTCCAGGCGCCGCACACGTCCTTCGTTGCGGGTGCGGCGCGCCTCGACGCCCCGGCGGATCCAGACCTCTTCCTGCGCCCAGAACTTGTCGAACTTGCGCCGCCCCACGGCCTCGGCGGCGAGTTCGGCCGCCTTTTGCCGTTCGTATGCGGAATAGTTTCCCGGATAGCTTCGCAGCCAGCCCCGATCCAGCTCCAGCACTCTGGTCGCCACGCGGTCCAGAAACCAACGGTCGTGGGTCACGAAGACCAGCGCGGGGGCCTTGAGCAGCAATTCCTCGAGCTGTTCGATGCCGGCGATATCCAGATGGTTCGTGGGCTCATCGAGCAGCAGCAGGTCCGGTTCGAGTGACAGCGCGAGCGCCAGGGTCGCGCGCTTGCGCTCGCCACCCGAAGCGCGCGCCGGGTCGATGGTGCCGTCCAGGCCGAAGCGGGTGGCGAACTCGACCAGCCGGGATTCGGCCCGCCAGCGACGCCGCTCGTCACTGATGTCTTCCAGGCCACCCCGGACCCGGAGCGCTTCGAACAAGGTGTCGGCCGGCGGCAACTGCGGCTCTTGCTCGACGGTAATGATGCGCAGCCCGTCGCGCTGCTGGACGGCGCCCTCATCAAGCACGATGCGGCCTGCCAGAACGCCCAGCAAGGTGGATTTGCCGGTCCCATTGCGGCCAATCAAGCCGACGCGATCACCCTCGTTCAGGGTACAGGCGGCTTGATCGAGGAGCGGAGTGAGCCCGTAGGCCAGCTCGGCCTCGAGCAGTGTCAGCAGTGTCATCGGTCCAGGTATCCGGCTCGAGTGCGGCCCACGCCGGCCATGGAGTCACGCCGGCCGCGGCCGGAGAGCCTCCGGCTTACTTGGACTCCTTTTTGACGAGCCACTGCACCAAGGCAATGAACTGATCGTTCCCCCCGGCGGTACGCGGCGTCACCCTGTATTTGCCGTTCACGATGACACTGGGCGTTTCGTCCACCTGATACTCGCGGATTTGCGCGTCGGCCTCACGCATCTTGGCATCCACGGCGAAAGAATGGGCCGCGCCGAGGAACTCGCCGGGCTTCAGTTTCTCGATTGTCTCGTAATACTTGGCCACATCGCCCAGGGTGGGCAAAGGGTCCTTCATCTGCTTGGTGACTGGATCAAAGGTTGCCAGTTCGTGCGTCTTCCAGACGGCGTCGAATATCTTGTCGTGCGTGCGATCGGCGATGCCCAGGGACTGCGCAGCAAAGTAGGCGCGCTGAAAAACCTTCCAATCCTCCTCCGTGTGCCAAGAAGCCGGTATGAACCGCCACTGCACGTTCGCCGGCAACGAGGCCCTGAGCTTGTCGATGGTGGGATAGAACATGTTGCAGCCCGGACAGGCGTAGGAGAACACCTCTACGATCTCCACCTTGCCGGCCGCGACCGCCGTCGGTTGCGGGGGCTGCAACAGGAAATACTGCTCACCCTCTTTCCAGTTTGGGTCGGCCCAGGCGGCGCTGGCCAGTGCCAACAGCATGGTTGCCAGAATTGCCGCTCTGCTCATCGAAGGATCCTCCAGGGCGCGGCTTCACGTGCGCGCCGCGATTTCAGTTTCTGAAGCTTATTGGCGACAGGAATAATGCCACAGCTCGGAGGCGGATTCCCGCTTCGCTCGGGGAGCGGCGAAAACGGCCTGGCGGGACTCAAGCGACCGCCTCGATGGGTACAATGGGATGGAGAACAATCGCCGCTCCGTCAACACGCTGGAGGATGCCCACATGAGTCAATACGTCGATGGTTTTGTATTGCCCGTGCCCAAGAAAAATCGCGCCCGCTACGTGCGCATTGCGAAGTTGGCGGCCAAGGTCTGGCGCGATCATGGCGCGCTCGAGTACCGCGAGTGCATCGCCGATGACGTGCCCAAGGGCAAGCTCACCTCCTTTCCGCGCAGCGTGAAGCTGAAATCGACCGAGGCCGTCTGGTTCTCCTTCATCGTCTATCGCAATCGCAAGCATCGCGACCGAGTGAATGCGAAGGTCATGAAGGACCCGCGCCTCGCCAAATACATGACTCCCAAGGCGATGCCCTTGGACGGCAAGCGCGTGATCTTCGGCGGCTTCGAGGTGGTCGTGAAGCGATAGGCCGCTCAGTCGGCGGGGGCGCGCTCCCGGGCGATCACTGGTGAGGTCAACTTCTGCGCGCGGCGCAGGAAGGTGATTTCGCTCGTCCGGTCAATTCGGTGATGATCAAGCAGCTGCTGGAGACGATCCACGCCGCTCACGGACTGATCGTCGATGAGTACGATCAAATCGCCCGCTTCGATGCCGGCGGCCGCCGCCGGGCTGCCCGACTCGACGCTCCGAACGCGTACCCCCGACTCATTGCTCAGTCCGTGATGATTGGCAATGCGGCGCGCGAGCGACGCGGTGGCGCCGGCGACGCCCAGCCACGCGCGGCGCACGCGGCCGTGGACCAGGAGCTGTTCCATCACCCATTGGACCGTGTCGCTCGCGGTCGCGAAGCAAATGCCCTGCGCGCCCGGAATGATCGCCGTGTTCACGCCGATGACCGCTCCCCGCGAGTTGACCAGCGGGCCGCCGGAATTTCCGGGATTCAAGGCCGCGTCGGTCTGGATTACATCGTCAATGAGCCGTCCGGTGCTCGCGCGCAGGCTCCGGCCCAGGGCGCTGACCACGCCCGCGGTGACGGTGTGTTCAAAGCCGAGCGGGTTGCCGATGGCAATCGCCAGCTGCCCGATCTGCAGTTGACTCGAGCGTCCAAATTGCACGTGCGCAGCTCCACTCCCACTCACCCGGATCACCGCCAGGTCCGAATCCGGATCATCGCCCAGCACATCGGCACTGTACCGTTCACCGTCCAGGGCCGTGACGCGGATGCTTCGCGCTCCATGGACGACGTGGCTGTTGGTGAGCAAGAGTCCGTCGGGAGTGAAAAAGAAGCCCGATCCGGTTCCGCGCTGCTCGCTTCCCTTTCGCACCTGGCGCACGTCCAGATGCACCACGGCCGGCGCGGCCTTGCGAACCGCCCGGGTGACGGCCTCGGAATAGGCATCCAGGAGTTCGAAGTCGCCGGTGGCGGGCGAGGCGGCAAGGGAATCCATCGCTTGCGCTATGGGGCCGACTGGCCAATCATTCAAGTCGGCGCTGTCTGTGGGGGCCGGCGTGCGGTGTCGATGAGCGCAATTGGCCATACCGAAGCGGCAAGGGAACCGGAGGAAATTTAAATGAATCAACCCCATAGAGTGGCCACGCTGGCCGTACCTGTCTCAGCCACGGACCATATCGCCGGTCCCGCGCACGCCCCCGTCGTCGTGCTCGAATACGGGGACTTCGAGTGCCCGACCTGTATTGCGGTCGAACCCTCGGTCAAACAACTGCGTCAGATACATCCGGACATGGCGTTTGTGTTCCGTCACTTCCCGCTCGAGGAGGCGCATCCGCACGCACTGATGGCCGCTGAAGCGGCCGAGGCGGCCGGCGCCCAGGGAAAGTTCTGGGCGATGCACGATCTGTTGTTCGCCAAGGCGCACCAACTCAGCCGCTCGCACCTGGATGCGCACGCCGCGCAGCTCGGTCTGGACACGACCCGTTTTAAGGCCGAGCTGGACGATGAGATTTATCGCCAGCGGGTTCGCGAGCACCAGCAAGGCGGTCAGCGCAGTCATTTGCGCGCCACGCCGACCTTTTTCGTCAATGGCGTGGTGCAGGACGTGAGCGGCGGGATGCAGGCGTTGTTCGAGATCGTCGCTCAGGAATCACGGCGCGTGGCGCGCTCCTGAGGGTTCACTACGATTTCGCCGGACCCGTCAGGTACCAATACTCGGAGCGGTGGGATCGGATTGACTGGGCGGGAGCGACTCGCCGTCGGGGGGGTACATGAATCGGCGGTTCTTGAAAGTTATCGTCGGTGCGGCGGTCGGCATCGCGTTCATGGCGCCGGTCGTTGCTGGACAGTGGATCGCCAGCTGGGCGGCGGCCCCGATGGCAAGCGTGCCGCCCCCGATTATCGGCCCGCTCCCGTTCGCGTTGAACAATCAGACGCTTCGCCAGGTCCTGCATCTGAGCGCCGGAGGCGCTCGGCTCAGAGTCCGATTGACCAACGAATACGGCAGTAAGCCGCTCAGCGTCGCCGCGGCCACGATCGCGCGTGTCAATGCGGACGGCTCAGTCGATCGCTCGAGCCTGCGCAAGCTGACCTTTTCCGGACAGACTTCCGCGGTGATCCCCGCCGGCGCCCCACTGCTCAGCGATCCGATCAACCTCCCGGTCAAGTCCCTTTCGGATGTGTCCCTCAGCTTGTATTTCCCCGAGGACACGGGCCTGTGCACCTGCCACCAGCTCGCCGTGCAAGACGGTTTCGTTTCCACGCCCGGAGATTTCTCGGCGAGCGAGTTCACTGCGGCCCAGACCGTTCAGTCGCGCGCATTCGTGTCCGGCCTCGAGGTGGAGGTGCCGCAGGGCAAGACGGTGGTGGTGCTGGGCGATTCCATATCGGATGGCGTCGGATCGACTCCCAACGCAAACCGTCGCTGGCCGGACGAATTGGCCCGCCGCTTGAACAAGGGCTCCATGGCCTGGGGCGTGGCGAACCAGGGCATCAGCGGCAATCGGATTCTTGAGGACGGCGCCGGTCAGAGCGCGCTCGCCCGGCTGGACCGCGACGTGCTGGCAGAACCGGGAGTGGCCTACCTCATCGTGTTTGAAGGTGTAAACGATCTTGGCATCGCCTTTGGTCACTGGACACTACCTCCTGGGCCCGCCAATGCGCCTCCACCGTTGATTGTTTCTCCGGCCCACAAGCCCACGGCAGCAGCAATGATTGCCGGGTATCGCCAGATCATTGCCCGCGCGCACGCACGCGGCATCAAAGTGTTCGGCGCGACCATCGCCCCCTACGAGGGCGCGATGTACTGGTCAGCCGAAGGCGAAACACAGCGCAAGGCCATCAATGAGTGGATCCGCCGCGGCGGCGAGTTCGACGCGGTGCTGGATTTTGATGCGGCTTTCCGCGACCCAAACAAGCCCACACGAATGGCCGAAGGCATGCACATGGGCGATTACCTGCATGGGAACGACGCGGGCTACGACGCGGTCGGTAAGTCGATCGACCTTAAGTTGTTCCAATGATCGGGTGACCCAATAACGCGGGTGCGCAGCGAGCTTAGTGGTTGCTTCCCACGGTATCGCGCCATCTGCCGTACGCGACACGCGCGTTTACGGCCAGGCGCCAGAGACGATGGAACGGCACTTTCGGTACGCGCGTGGCCGGAAGCGCCAGATCTTCGGCCGCAGCCCCTGAGCAGGCGGCCGCCAGTTGCGCGCCGAGGGCCGTGGCAAGCGCCACGCCGCGGCCGCTGTAACCCAACGCGATCAGCAGGTTTCGCTCCGGCATGTGCAGACGCGGATAAAAATCCGGCGTCAGCGCAAACTGACCATTCCACCAGTGGGTCCAGGAAACCCCGGCCAGCGCCGGCCAGAGTCTGAGCGCCATGCGCACCAGGTGTTGGTACTCCGCGCGCCGCGTCGCGCGATGCTGCGGTCCTCGACCGCCCATCAGCAGGCGACCGTCGCGATCGATCCGATAGTACGTGGTGATCTCACCGCTTTCGAAGACGACCCCGCCGCCCGGAAGAATGGACGCGGCCAGTTCCGCGGACAGTGGCTCGCTGGCAATAATCGAGCTGTACAGTGGCACGATGCTGGTGCGCAACCCCGGCCACAACTCATCACTGTAGCCGTCCGTCGCAAGCACAACTTTTCCGGCTTGCACCGAGCCGCCGGCCGTCTCTATGCGCCAACCGAGCCCGGCCCGCTCAAGCTTTAGCGCGCGGCTGTCGCCATGGATCACTGCCCCTGCCTTGATGGCGGCGGCCGCGAGCCCGCGCGCGAGACCGAGCGGATTGACCGACCCGCCGCGCGGATCGAAACTCGCCGCGATGTAGCGGCGCGTGCCGGTCGCCGCCGCGACCTGTCCGGCGGTCCAGCTCTCCACCATGGCGCCGCGGCGCCGCCATTGTTCCACGGATGCCTGCAACGCCGCCGTGTAACGTGGCCCACGCACGGCGCGTATCGTGCCTTCTCGCCGCGCTTCGCAGCCAATACCGAGCCGATCGACGAGTCCGAAAAGGTATGCGGGGGCATCGCCGGCAAGCTGCACCAGCTTCGGGCCGTGGACCGGTCCGAGATGCCGCTCGACCTCATCCGGCTCATGCTTGAGTCCCGCATTGACCTGACCACCATTGCGGCCGGCGGCACCCCAGCCCGGTTCGTGTGCTTCGAGGAGCGTTACGGCCGTGCCGCGCTCGGCGAGATGCAGCGCGGTCGACAGGCCGGTGTAGCCCGCACCGACGATGGCCACTTCGGCACGGGCGTCCGCGCGCAGTGGCGGGGCTGAGATGGCAGGGCGCGCGGTAGCCAGATACAGGCACTGCGGCGCGTCGTGTTCCAGCGGCGTCGACACGGTAGGAGCTCGCCTCAGGCGCGCGAGGGCGCGCCACTCAAGTTCGGTTAGAACCGGTAGGTCAGATCCGCGCCGTAGGTGCGCGGCTCGCCCACCAGAGCGTAGTCGAAACCGATGGCGCCTGTGTCCGGATCGTTCTGGTTCAGGCCGTAGGCCAGATACTTCTTGTTTGCGAGGTTCTTGACCCAGGCACCCGCATCGAATCCATGCACGGCCGCGCTCCTGAATGACAGGCGGGCATTGGCGATCCCGTACGCTCCCTGGGAGATGCGCTCGGTGTTGTAGGCATCGAAGTACTGCTTGGCGTAGTAGTTCCCATCGACCATCAATCGCAGATCGCCGGCCGAAGTCCGGGCAAAGCGCCAGTCGATCCCGAGACTTCCGTTGTAATCGGGTGCCTGAATCAACTGATTGCCCACGCAACAGACGCGGGATCCGGCGTGCAGCGTGAGATCCACATACTTGCTGCTCATCAGGCCCAGCGCGGCGCGGACCTCAAGATCATCGGTCGCTTTGGCGTGCAGTTCGAATTCGGCCCCGTCCACGCGCGATTTTGGGGCATTGACGGTGTGGAAACCGCTCCCGGAGCCGCCCGGCAGCGTAAAGGAATCCAGAAATTGCTGGTTTCTGTAGTCGTAGTGAAACAACGCGGCGTTGAAGGTGCCGCGCCGATCCCACAGATCCGTCTTCAGACCAACTTCGTAGGAAGTGAGCTTCTCGGGCTGGGCAAAGTTCGCCTCCTCGGGAAAGTTGAAAGCCTGCCCGTTAAACGCCGCACCCCGGTAACCTTCGCTGATCGTAAGGTAGGCGAGCATGCCAGCACTGGGCTTCCAATCAACGCCCACCCGGTAACTGAAATTGTTGTTGTCCTGGCTCAGGTTCAGTAACGGATCCTGCGGAGCGGTTCCGGTCTGATAATTGCTAAAGGTCGCCGGCTGCGAGCCAATGGTCTGCGTCCAGTAGGCCATCACGCCCCCATCGGGCGAGTAGCCGGTCGGGCCCGGCGCTAACGGGCCGCCCTCGAGCGCGTAGAAATTATTGATGGTCACCTTGTCTTTGGTATAGCGCGCGCCCGCATGCAAAGTGACCGCCGAGGCCAGGGTGAAATCGGCATTGATGAACACCGCCTTGCTGTCCTTGATCTGGTCGAAGCTGTTGAACTCGTCGAACCCATACAGCGGAGTTCCGTTGGGAAGCGCGAAATACCCCAAGTCATAGGAATCGAAGAAGTGGTACTCCACCGTCGCATGCGTGCTCTCGCGGCCGTAGTACAAGCCTGCAAGCCAGTTGTAGGGGCCCGTGTCGCGCGAGGCCAGCCGAAGTTCCTCGGAAAAGTCGTTGGTGCTGGAATAGTAAGTATTCGGGTCGTCGAGGCGCAGCGTGATGGGCAATCCACCGTCGTCGCTTTTGGTGTACCAATGGCCGAAATCGAAACCGGTCACTGAGGTGAGGGTCGTGTGCTCGCTCGCCAGCCACTCCACCTTGAGCGCCGCGCTGTCGTTGCGGATCTGCTTGTGCACGGCGTACTTCGCTCCATTGTCGAACCAGCTGATCGTGCCGGCGTAGTAGGCCGGATCGACATTCAGTGCGTGCGCCCCGTACGGAGTCCCGCCGGAGCGAGTGGCGGAGACCTTGAGCGAGGCGGTCAGGCTGTCCGTGGGTTTGTACAGGAATGAAAGTCGCCCAGCGAGCGCATCGACACCATTGAGTGGTTCGACGCCCGGCACGATGCTGTGCACCCAGCCGTCGCGTTTTTCGTACAGCAGAGCCGCGCGTACGCCGAGCACATTGTCGATGATCGGGGCGCCAGCGGCCGCATCGAGCGTGTAGGCACTGTAGTTGCCGACTCCGGCCGTGACGTAGCCGTCGGCCTGGGACAGGCTCGGGTTCTTGGAATAAAAACTGACCGCACCGCCGGTCGCATTCTTCCCGTACAAGGTACCCTGTGGGCCACGCAGTACTTCCACTCGATCAAGATCGAAGGTCTGCAGCGCCTGTACGGAGCCCACTGCCTTGTAGACCTCATCCACATACATGGCGATCGGGCTGCTCTGGTTCTGGCTGTAATCCTGCGTGGTCACGCCGCGTAACGTGAAGGTGGGCTGAGCTTCCGGCCCGTAGGGTGAGTTGAGGAGCAGATTAGGGACGCTGGCGGCGATGTCCCCCGCCTGGCGCACACCCCGATCAGTCAGGTCGCTGGCCGACAGCGCCGTGACGGCCACCGGCACATCCTGCAGTCGCTCGGAACGGCGCTCGGCAGTAACGACCACTTCCTCGAGAGCCGTGTCAGCCCGAACAGGCAGTGGCGTCCATGCGCTGCCAATAGCGATCGCGGCCAGGGCCGCGGCATGTACCGGAATCTTTGTCATGGCGACCCCTGATCTATATTTATCGATTATCGAATGGGCAATATCGGGAATCGGATGAGTCTATGACGGGGCCATCGCAGCGTCAAACGATGGGGCCGGTTCAGCGGCGGCGCAAGGCCGCGACGCTGCTGGAGGCCGCGCGTGCGGCGGCGATCAGGAGCGGTGCAAACTGCTCGCGAAGTTCCCCGAGCGTCGATCGGCTGGTTGTGCCCGCGATGTTGATCGCGGCCACGGGGCGTCCGCCTTCACTGAGGATCGGTGCTGCGATGGTCAGATCGCCACGGTAATACTCCTGGTTGGCCCACGCGTAACCGCATTCGCGGGCCTCCGCAACTCGCGCGAGAATCGCCGACACCTCGTGCAAGGTGGTGGGCGTGAACCGACGGAGCTCTGAGCGCTCCACGATGGCACGGGCCTCCTCCGCCGGCAGTGCTGACAGAAAAGCGCGGCCCGCGGCCGTGCAGTACATCGGGAGCCGCCGACCGACCGGCATGTGGATGAAGAAGGGCTTTCGGCTTGGAAAACGCGCGATGAACATCATGTCCGTCCCGTCCGGTTCGGACAGGCTGACGGATTCACCGCAGGCCTGATTCAGGTCGATCAGATGCGGCGTCGCCTGTTCGATTACCGGATGACCTGCCAGGTACGGATAGCCGACATCGAGCGTGCGGGGAGTGAGCACCCAGCCGTGCAATCGGGCATCGCGGCGCAGGTACCCGAGACGAACCAGGGTGTGCAACGAGCGCTGGGCGGAGCTCGCCGTCATGTGCGCCGCCGCGGCGATCGCGGCCAGTCCTAGGGCGCGCGAATCGGCCGCGGCGAAAGCTTGAAGCACGGCGAAGGCCTTTTCCACCGACTGGTTGAACAGCACATCCCCGGTCGCGGGCGCGAGCGGCCGGGCAACTGGCCGCTTCCCGCTTGCCATTGTCACCCTCGCCGAGCGTGGCGCGGCCCTATCAGGCGGCTTGCGTGCCAATGCGAATCCCCCGCTTGTTCATTGGCATGAATTCACGCCGCACCTTCACCTTCCGAGCGGTCTATTAGATGGAACAGAGAATCATCCCGCTGATTATCGCGCCGATGCACCCGTACTGAAGCCGCGAGATCCTTTCCTTGAGGACCAGCGCTGCGAAGATGATCGTGACCACAGGATAGGCGCCAATGAGTGGCGTCACGATAGAGATTGGGCCGTGGTGCGCGGCGATGATCAGGCCAAGACTTCCGCCGGCCATCATTCCCATCGGCACGAAGGAATGCATCCACGCCCGCAGCGAGTGCGCGCCCTGCCGGCCGCGAAGCACCCCGAACACGCCCAGCGACAAGGCGCCGCCGATTGAACTGCAGATGGCCAGATTCGCTTCGTTCGCTCCGGGCAGCGAATAGGAGTACTTGATAAAGGTATTGGACGTCGCCCAGCACACGAGCGCCATGATCGACAACGGAATCCAGCGCCGGCTCGTAACCTGGGTCTCGGGTCCCGAAGGCGCGTAGGAAAGGCCAATGCCGCCACCGATGACCAGCGCGACGGCCACGTACTGCATGGGTGTGAGGGCCTCACCCAGGAACATCCGGGCGAAGACAATCGTCAGCGCCGGGTAGGCTGCGGAGAGCGTGCCGACGATCGTAACTGGACCGAGGACGACGGACTGAAAGTAGAGAATCCAGGCCGCGCCATCGAACAAATACGCGAGCACGCCAAACTCGAGGAACCTGCGGCCATCGGGCGCCAAGAGCGGTGGATGATCGTGCGTGAAGAAAAAGCCCAGGTTGACCACCGAAGTGGCCAGCACGTAATACAGGCAAAAGCGTGCAGGCGATACCTCACCAATCCACTTCTTGACCAGGCCCTGCCCCATTCCATAGAGGAACAACGCGGCCAGCGCGGGCGTGAGCCAGACCAATATAGGGACCGAGCCAGGACCCGAACTCATGATTCATATTGCCGCCTCGGCGCTCTGCACGCCAGCCAGTCATGGCGGGCACGGGCTCGAGTGGGCCGGGCCACTCGTCGGTCGTAGCGGAAATTGCGTGAGAAAATGGAGCGGGTGATGGGAATCGAACCCACGCTAGCAGCTTGGGAAGCTGCAGTTCTACCATTGAACTACACCCGCAGCACCCATCGATTTTAGGCGGCAAATCCCGCTTTCGGCAATGAGTCTGTGGGTGCCGACGTGAATTTTGCCTGCCACATTGGCCCGAATCACCGTCAGGCCCTTGTTGCGATTCCGGTTTCAACTCCGGTCACGACGCTGCAACATCGACTCGGCATAGTGACTGCACCCGCCGTTGCGCGGGGGCTGACGTCAAAAAAAGGGGATTGTCAGCGCTGGAGGGACGCCGGCGGGGTCAATGGCGGTGGTGCCATCCCGTCGCTTCCCTGGGGCGCCGGGTGAGAACTCCGCTACACCCGCCCCTCGCTAACCATACCCGCCGACATCGACGGACAGGTCAGGCATCAATCCATGAGTTCTTGAAGGAGCATTTCCGCGAGAGCGGTGGGTTGCGACAGGAACGGGGAGTGGCTCGAGTTTAACTCCACGACCTTATTGAGTCGGGGCGCGAACAAGTCACGCTGCCAGTCAGGCGGCATGGCGCGATCAGCCGAACAGACGACGTACGTGGACCGAATTTCCTTCCAACCCGGATGCATCACCGCATCAGAGAACGGCGCGCCGCACTGCGATCGGATTTGGCCGATGGCCCACTCTTGTGTCGTCGCATCGCAGTCCCCATAAAAGAGTTCTCCCGCCCTACCCAGATCCGGCAGTGTCAAACCTCCGCCTTGGAGTTGAATCCAAGGTGCCAGTTGCCCTCCACCTATCGACACCAATGACTCGGCGGACTCGGGCACAAACGCGCACAAATACACGAGCTTCGAGACTTTAGGCTGTCGATACGAGGCCTGGGAAATCACCATGCCACCGTAGGAGTGCCCGCAAAGCAACACGGGCCCGTCAATTTCACCCACCACGGCTCGGACCGCCGCAGCGTCGCCGTCCAATCCGATATTGGCATTGGGGCCTGCACCGACACTGGGAAGCTCGACCGTCCGAACGGCGCATTTTCGATCTGCAAGGGAGGCAACCACGCGCTGCCAGCACCAGCCTCCGTGCCACGCACCGTGTACCAGAACGATAGTGGGTTGGCGGTGGCTCAAAACGAACCCATCGGCTCTTGGAGCGAGGCGGTCTCTGCCACGGACGAAGGCCGGCCCAAAATCGCATTCCGATGCGGGAAGCGGCCGAATCGATCGATAATCGACTTATGCGCCAATGCGTATTCAGTCCAGCGTTTATTGCCGAGCTTTTCGAACAGCGCCACAGAACGCGCCTGATCCTTCAGCTCTTCGCTGTGCTGGAATGGCATATAAAGAAACTGCCGCTGCGCATCGGTCATTTCGCGATCAAACCCTCGGGCAATGGCGGTGTCAGCCAGGCCCCGCGCCAGGGAATCTGCGGCGTAGGCACGCGGCGTGCCGCGGAACAGGTTCCTGGAGAACTGATCCAGGACGATCACGGCGGCCAGCAGCTCGCGCGCTGTTGCCAACTCGGAACCCGGCCCTGCGGCCAGCTGCTCATGCCATGGCAGAAACTGTTCGCGGATCTGCTCGTCGACCTCGGGGCGCGGGTCGAACCAGTGCTCTTCACCGAGTTTCTCGAACCAAAAGACCAGCACCTTTCCGACCCAGTCTGGCTCGGGACGCCCGGCACCGTTTGACATGCGGGTTCGGTTCACTCCGGCAGGCCCGCCAGACGCAGCGCTGCCTCAACGCGCTCGGCATCGAGCTTGATCTGGAAGGGTTCCTTTCTCATATAAAGGCGGATGGAAAAATTGGGACGGAGAACCAGACAGTCGGCCACACTGACCCGGGCCCGGTCCATCTCGCCCAATTCGGCCTGGCACCCGGCCAGCAGCGCCATCATTCGGTACGGCCTGATGCGCGTGTGGCTGAATTTCGCGGCGGCCTCCGCGTACTGCTGCAGGTGCATGTGGGCCTGGCCCTGCGCGCGCCAGTACCACGCCGGATCGAAGTAAGGATCGATCTCGCGCGCACGCGCCAACCATCGCAACGCCTCCTCCGAATGCCCGGTATAGATCAGGATGCAGGCCAGGTCGGCCGAGTTCCATTGGTTGTTGGGATTGATTTCCACCGCCCGGCGCGCGTACTGCAAGGCCTGGTCATAGGAGCGCCGCAGCAACAGCACCTGCGCAAGTATGGCGTGGCAAGTGCTGTCGCCATCGTCAAGTTCGACCGCCCGCTTGGCCAGTACGTAGGCCTCATCGAGAAGCACATCCGAATCGTCTGCGTCATCGTCTCTCCAGCGCTGATAACGAAGCGCCGCCAGCAGTGCGTGCGCAATCGCGTAGCCAGGATCGATTTCTATCGCCTTTTCAAACAGTCGGGTCGCGTCCTCCGCGCCCTGCGGTTCATCCCAGGAAAGAGCATTTCCCTGCAGCACGCATTCGTAGGCTGCGAGGCTGGCAGGCGGCTTGCGGCGCGAGCGTTCGGCGTCCGAGGCCTGCACCCGGCCCACGAGGGTGCTGACAATGGTCTGTACGACCCGATCCTGGACGGCGAAGATCTCATCCAGCCCGTGATCGAATCTCTCGGCCCACACGTGGCTTCCGGTCTCGCTGTCAATCAGCTGCGCGTTGATCCTGATGCGCTCGCCCACTCGCCGCACGCTGCCCTCGACGACGTAGCGCACGTCAAGTTCGCGCGCCACCTGCTGCATGTCGACTGCCGAGCCTCGATAGCGGAAGGAGGCCGAACGAGAGCGCACCGAAAAAAGTCTTCGCCAGCGCGAGAGTTCCGTAATGATGTCTTCGGTGAGCCCGTCGCTGAAGTACTCCTGGCTCGGATCACCGCTCATATTGGTGAACGGCAGCACGCAGATCGTGACGCGTATGGGATTAGTGCCGGTCGCCGCTGTCGCCGACGGTGTAACGGCGCTCGCAGGTCGCGAGGAGCGCTCGCGCGCAATGATCGCGCCCAGGGCACGCAGCATGTCCTGCACGTGCCGGTTACGTTCCTCCGGTCCCATGCCGTCAAGATCGGTCGTGTGCAGCGCGCGTACGTCGATCGGCAACTCGGCGCTGTCAAAGCGCACCGGCACCAGAATGCCGCGATCCGCGCCTTCCCGTGCCTCGCCCCGTACCCAGCGTGAATTGACGGAACTGGGGGTCCACACGACCAGCACCGCCGCGGCGGCCTTCAGTTCCACGCCGATCTGCTGATCGAATTCCTGTCCCGGCGTGATCTCAGGATCCCACCATACGGACCATCCCTGGGATTCGATCGCCGCGACCAAAGGCGCAACCCGCGGCTTATCGGCCCGTGCGTACGAAACGAAGACATCGGCCATGCGTTTTAAACCTGAACCGCTCTGCGGGGTGTGGTTGCCGCGGTGCCGCGAGCTTAACCTGCCGCGCGGATGGCCTGCCAATCCGTTTACATATGCCTTCCACACCGCGTCCCGACGCCACCGCCGGGTCGCGGCGGTGTCCGCCTCCTGCGCCAAGCTTCACAGTTGCGTGGCAACGCCGTAACATCAATCGACATGCGCCAGGCGCAAATCACGGCGCTAATAAAATCCTGGGGACGACAATCATGAAGACTTTGCGGAACATCGCCGCTCTGGCCGGCCTGCTGTGCATTGCGGGCGGCGCTGTGGCGGCCGATGAGGGGTCCCGTGCATTTACGGCCAAGGACCTGGTCATGCTCGATCGCGTATCCGATCCACAGCTCGCCCCCGATGGGCAAAGCGTGGTCTTCACGGTGCGCGAGACCAACTGGGACGCGAATAAGGGCATGAGGAGCCTGTGGCGGCTGGCGCTCGGCGCGAAGGAAGCACGCCCCGAGCGAATCACGGCGGCCGGCAGCAACGCCTCCTCACCGCGCTGGGCCCCCGATGGCAAGCACTTGTATTTTCTATCCGACCGTTCCGGAAGCGATCAGGTCTGGCGCCTTGGCGATGGCGTGGGCGAAGCTCGCCAGGTCACGCGCTTGCCGCTGGATGTCGGAAATTTCGCCATCGCACCGGACGGAGTGCATCTGGCGCTCGCTCTAGAAGTCTTCGTCGACTGTAAGGATCTGCCCTGCACCCAGAAGCGTCTCGAGGAGCGCAATGCTTCAAAGGCCTCCGGCGTGGACTTCCAGTCGCTGTTCATCCGGCACTGGGATTCCTGGGCTGATGGCCGCCGCACGCAGCTGTTTATTGCGGAACTCAATGCCGAGGGTGTGCTCGCGCAGGACCCACAGCGCCTGACCCAGGAGATCACCGGGGATGTGCCCTCGAAACCCTTCGGGGGCGATGAGGAGTACGCGTTTTCCCCGGACGGGGGCACCCTTTACTTTGGAGTGCGCATCCCAGGGCACAGTGAGCCCTGGTCGACCAACTTTGATGTCTATGCCGTTCCCACCGACGGAAGCGCGGCACCGCGCAACCTGACCGCCAACAATCCGGCCTGGGACGCCTTTCCGCTCGCCTCTCGCGACGGCAAGAAACTCTACTACGAGGCGATGAAGCGACCCGGCTTCGAGGCCGACCGGTTTGCAATCATGGAACTGGACCTGGCCAGCGGCAACACACGCGAGGTGGATCCGGACTGGGACCGAAGCCCCGGGCGGCTGGTGCTCTCACCCGATGGCCGTACGCTCTACACCACGGCCGACGATGCAGGCGAGCATGCGCTGTTCGCGATCGACATCGCCAGCGGTCACGTCAAGAAGGTCGCCGGCGGTGGGAACATCACCGATTTTTCGGTGGCCGGGCCGCGGCTCATCTTCGCGCGCGATTCTCTTAAGTCCCCCGCGCAGCTGTACGCTCTGGGCGGGGACGGCCGCGCGCTCGAGCTCACCGATTTCAACGACGCGCGCCTCAAGGGCGTCGCGTTCAGCGACTTTGAGCCCTTCGAGTTCAAGGGCTGGCACGACGATGCGGTGCACGGCTACGTGGTCAAGCCTTACGGTTACGAAGCCGGCAAGAAATATCCGGTCGCGTTCCTGATCCACGGCGGACCGCAAGGTTCGTGGGTCAATGACTTCCACTACCGCTGGAACCCGCAGACCTACGCCGGGGCCGGCTTTGCGGTCGTGGTCATCGACTTCCACGGCTCGACCGGATACGGCCAGGCCTTTACCGATGCGATCTCCGGACACTGGGGAGACCGGCCGCTCGAGGACCTGAAGAAGGGATGGGCGGCGGCGCTGGCGAAATTCCCCTACCTGGCGGGCGATCGGGCCTGTGCCCTGGGCGCCAGCTACGGCGGGTACATGATCAATTGGATTGCCGGCAACTGGAACACGCCTGAGTCCGGCGCATGGAAGTGCCTGGTTTCGCATGATGGCGATTTCGACAACCGCATGATGGCCTACGGGACAGAGGAACTGTGGTTCAGCGAATGGGAGAACGGCGGCACGCCCTGGGATCATCCCGAGGATGTCGAGCGCTTCAACCCGGCGAACCACGTGGGTGATTGGAAGATCCCCATGCTGGTCATCCACAGCGCCAAGGACTATCGCATCCCGGTCGAGCAGGGGATCGGTGTGTTCACGGCGCTCCAGCGCCGTGGAATCCCAAGCGAGTTCCTGTATTTCCCGGACGAGAACCACTGGATACTGAAGCCGCAGAACAGCCTCCAGTGGCACGAGACAGTCGAGCGCTGGATCAAGAAGTGGACGGCCCCCTGAGCTGAGCTCCAAAACGCGGGGCAAGACGCCGCCGAGCTAGAGGCGTTGATGCAGCTCGATGACGTTGCCGTCGGGATCTCGCACGAAGATCCCGCGCGCAACGGGACTGAACTGGATCGGTCCGCCGCTTAGGGCAATGCCGGCAGCCGCCAGGCGCGCTTGGGCGGCCTGGATGTCGGGACACAAGAGCGCAAAGTGGGTGATGCCCGCGTGCTTTTCAGGTACGTCCATCAACACGTTCGGCTCGGCCGCGCTGCGCGCGTTGAGCACCAGGTTTATTTCGAGACCGGACGGATGATCGAGGATGGCTACCGGCTCAGGTCCGATCGGTCCTGCGGTCTTGGTAAAGCCAAGCACCTCATAGAAGCGCACCGAACGCTCGAGCTCGTGCACGCGAATGCCGATGTGGGCCAGACCTTCGATCGAGATTCGCTCTTCCTTGGTCACCCGTTGCTCCTCGTCAGCTGACCGCAACGTCCGGTGCAACCTTATCGGCTTGCCAGCGCTTGAGGATCGCGCGCGCGCCATTTGTGGCCGGATCCATCAATCGCGCGTGCTCGGGCGTCTTTGCGGTCAGCTCGATCACGTAGCCGTTCGGGTCACGAAAATAGATCGAACGCACGAACTCGTGATCGGATATTCCGCGCGTTTCCATCGCGCGCGCCTTACCCTTCTCCAGCATCTGATTCAGCACCGCGGGTTCCACTTCCAGGGCGATGTGCAGATCGAAGTCGTGCTGCCTCTTCCATTCGAAGGGCAAGTCCGGCGCCTCGAAGAAGGCCAGGAACGAGCCGTCATCGAGCTTATAGAAGGTGTGCAGCACCGAAGTCGGCCGGCCGGTCTTGGTCTCGCGGATTTCGAGGCTCCCCGAGAGCGGCAGCCCCAGGAAATCCTCGTAGAACTGACGGGTCTGCTCCGAGTCGCGGCAGCGATAGGCGTTGTGGTGCAGTCCTTTGATCATTGAACGTCCTCCCGCTTACAAATCCACAGTGCAATTCGAGATTAGAGTCCGACGAAACTCTTTCCCTTGTTGGGGTCGACCATGTACTGATAGAACACCGCATTCACACTCGCCCAGCTGCGCAATGCCTTCATGTGGCCCAGCCAGCGCGAGATGTTGGGGTAGGCGTCGAAGTTCGCGCCGATCGATTCGCCGCCAACGACCATGATCGAACCCAGATAATCCGCGATGCTGACCGAATCGCCGCACAGAAACTTGTTGCGCGGACCGATCAGGTTCTGGTCGAGAATCTTGAGCCACCCCAGCGCCTTCTCGCGCCCATAGGCGACGGTGCCGGCCTGCACGGTGTCGTCGGATCGGCGCATGAACGGAAAGATCTGCGGGTAGAGGAATCCGTAGGCAAAATCTCGGTAGAACCCGGTATTGAACCAATCCATGCGCTCGTGGATCCGTGCCCGCTGGCGTGCATCCGCCGGGTATTCCGCCGCGCCCTTCTTATCGGCCAGATACTTCATTATCGCCGAGCTCTCAGTCAGCCGGAATCCCTCATCCTCGAGCACTGGCACCTGATGGCTGGGATTGACGGTCTCGAAATCCGGCTTGTATTGCGCACCGGTGAACAGGTCCACGACCTGAAGGTCCAGATCGATACCCGCCTCGCCCGCCAGCAGCATGATCGGGCGGCAGGTCGTGGACACCGGGTGATAATAAAATTTCATGGAGCACTCCTGTTGGGGCGCGAATTGTGGCACCTGTCGGCCCATCCACCAAGCTTCCGGCGGCCGGGCCACTTCGCTCCAATCGGGAGGCTAGGCCCGACGCATCAGGGTGCTTTTTCCAAACAATGAGGCCACCAGATCCACGGCCACCTCGGCGGTGCGATTGCGTACGTCCAGGGCGGGATTGAGTTCCATGATGTCCAGCGAGGCCAACAGGCCCGTGTCCGCGATCATCTCCATGCACAGCTGCGCCTCGCGGTAGGAGGGCCCGCCGGGGACCGTGGTGCCCACACCCGGAGCTATGTCCGGGTCGAGAAAATCCACATCGAAGCTCACGTGCAGGTGAGTGTCGCGGTCTGTGCCGCTCAACGCGTGCTCGAGCGTGTCGCGCATGCCGTGCTCGTCGATGTAGCGCATGTCGAACACTTCAAGGCCCACCTCGTGCACCAGCCGTTTCTCACCCAGATCAACGCTGCGGATACCGATCTGCCGTATCACATTCGCGTTGATCGCAGGCACTTCCCCGCCGATCTCGATCAGAGCGCGCGGACCGAACCCGCACAGGCACGCCACCGGCATGCCGTGCAGATTGCCGCTGGGCGTCAATACGTTGGTGTTGAAGTCCGCGTGCGCATCGAGCCACAGGATGCGGAGTTTCTTTTTCCGCTCGCGGCAGTGACGCGCCACGGCACTGATCGATCCCACGGCCAGGCTGTGATCTCCTCCGAGAAGCACCGGGAGTCTTCCCGCCTGCAGCTCGGAGTGCACGGCCGTGTGCACCAGCTGGTTCCAGGCGACCACCTCGTTGAGGTGCCGGTAACCTTCCTGCGAAGGTGAATTGGGATTTCCTGGACCCTTGAGATTACCCTCATCGCGCACTTCCAGGCCCTGCGCCTCCAGGGTGGCCTCAAGTCCCGCGACGCGCAGCGCCTCGGGGCCCATCGAGGCGCCGCGCGTGCCGGCACCGATGTCCGTGGGCGCTCCGATCAGTCCTACTGCATTGGCCATGGCATCAACCTGTCAGGCGCAGGCGAGCGCGAGTGGCGCCACCGAGCGTGCCTCCGTACAAATCCTTCGGATCGGCCAGCTGCGGAATCAGGTCTATCTGGCGACGGTCACGATCCTCCTGCAGCAGGCCGTGCAGGAATCGCAACGCCGAATAATCTTCCAGCGCAAATCCCACTGAATCAAAGATCGTGATGTCCTGGGGCGTGGCACGCCCGTGCGCGGTGCCGCCCACCAGCGCGGCGAACTCAGTCACCGCGAACTCCGAGGGCATCTGCTGGATCTCCCCCTCGATGCGCGACTGCGGTTCGTATTCCACGATCACGCGCACGTTGGGCATGCGCAGCACGTCCGCGTGCAACTCGGTCTTGCCCGGACAGTCCCCGCCCACCGCATTGATATGCTGGCCCGCCCTCACCATCGGCGGAGTCAGGATGACGGCGTATTTCTTGTCGGCGGTTACCGTGGTGATGATGTCGGCACCCTTGCAGGCCTCGGCGGATGATCCGGTGCGCACGATCTTGACATCGGCCATCTCGGGCATGGCGCGCAGGTTGCGCTCGAGCTTGACGCTGGCCGCGCCCTCCACGTCGTAGAGTCGGAGCACCTCGATGCCCAGCATGCGACAGAACGCGATCGACTGGAACTCGCTCTGCGCGCCATTGCCGATCAGTGCCATCACCTTTGAGTCATCGCGCGCGAGCCATTTGGCAGCCAGGGCCGACATCGCCGCGGTGCGCAGCGCCGTGGTCACGGTCAGTTCCGACAACAGGAGCGGGTAACCGGTGTGCACGTCCGCCAGCACTCCGAAGGCCGTGACGGTCAGCAGGCCATCGTTGGTATTTTTGGGATGACCATTGACGTACTTGAAACTGTAGAGGTCCCCATCGCTCGTGGGCATGAGCTCGATGACCCCATCGGCCGAATGGCTCGCCAGGCGAGCGGACTTCTCGAATTGGTTCCAACGCCGATAGTCCGCCTCGATCTCGGCCGCGAGCCGCTCGATAAACGCTCCCGCACCGATGGATTGGACCAGTCTTTGGACGTCACTCACACCGATGTAATCGACCACGAACGCTCTCCTCGCGCAGCGCCGCTCCGGAATCGGACCGAAGGCGCTTTGCCATCATCCATGGCGGCTGAGCTAACAAGAAGCGAGCTAGATGCGCAATATGAGAGGTATTCTGGTTAAAATGACATGTCACATTGTCATTGTGATCAGTAGGTCACGATTCTGGGGGGAATGTCATGGACGAACTCGATCACCAGCTGATCGGTCGCTTGCGCGGCAATGCGCGCACCAGCGTTGCAGCCCTGGCCAAGCAGCTGGGTGTGGCCCGCGGAACGATCCAAAATCGCATCGGCAAGCTCGAGCGCGACGGGACTATCGTCGGGTACACCGTGAGGCTCGGATCGCAGCTGGATGTACCGGGCATCAGTGCCCTGATGACCATCTCGGTGGAGGGCAATCGGGCTGATGCGGTGCTGCGGAGTCTGCGAGGGGATCCGGCCGTGCAGACCTTGCACACGACCAACGGCCGGTGGGATGTCATCGCCGAACTGCGTGCCGATACCCTTGAGGCCTTCGATCGGGTGCTGGGCCGCATCCGCAAGCTCGAAGGCATCGCCAACACGGAAACCAGCCTGCTGCTCTCGACCCTCAAACTCTAGGGGATACCTACAGCGTCTCCACGCTCACCAACGCCGTGGCCAGCACCATGAACGACCCGCACAGCAAGTAGGCAAAGACCAGAACGTTGAACTTCAGGAAGGTGAGCAGACCCGACTGCCCGTACATGACTTTCATCGAGCGGTACAGGTAGCGCGGCAGAATCCAGATCAACGCCAGTACAAAAGGCAGTGCCCACCCGCCCGCAGGAAGCCAATGTGTCGCCAGGATAAACAACGTCAGCAGCACAAAGACGAAGGCGTGATTATGGATCAGCAATACCAGGTGCTCGAGATAATAACGTCGCGGCCGCCAGTACAGCAGTTTCATGAGGATGGCCATCAGCGGCAGGAACACGAACATCGCGCGACCGAGATTGCTCACCATGGTCTCGCCCAAATGACGGCCACCATCGGCCACCATGTCCCGGCAGGCGGCCTTGAGCCGGGGCACGAGCAGCGCACGGCCCCAAGGGATATCGGTCTGCAGGTTGGCGCAGTCTTCGCTCGTCACTGACCTTTGGCCCTTGGCATGGACGTGCTCGGCCGGCCCGCTACTGAGCAGCGCACTCAATACGAAGAACACCACGCTCAAGATCAGGTACAGGCGCAGCGGCTGCACGTAACGCGCGCGACGGCCGGCAAAAAATTCACGCGTCAGAAAACCAGGTCGTCTCAGGAGCGGCTGCAGAGTGCCCCAAACGCGTGAATCCGCGTGCGTCAGTGCCTCGATCGCTTCCCAGAGGAAATGGCCAACCGAGTGGGCGGCGGTATCGGCGCGCTGGCCGCATTGAGCACAATAGCACCCGGAAAGCGCTGCGCCGCAGTTAGCGCAGGCCGGTGGCGGAGGCGCCTGCGGCGATAGCAGATGATTATGGTCGGCAACATCCATAATATGGCTGCATCATAAGCTGGCCATCGCCAGCCGGGGAAAGTAACACCATGCATACCGAGGCCACGCTGGTCGAGGGCGGAAACGAACTACGGCGCTCGCTGGCCGCGCGTCACGTCACCATGATCAGCATCGGCGGGATCATGGGTGCGGGCCTTTTCGTCGGGAGCAGCGTGACCATTAATGCGGCCGGGCCCGCCGTGGTGCTCAGCTACCTGATGGCCGGGATCCTGGTGCTGTTGGTGATGCGCATGCTCGGTGAGATGGCCGTCGCGCTCCCGAATGTGCGCACCTTCAGTGATTTCGCCCGCAAGGGAATCGGCGAGTGGGCGGGCTTTGCGGTCGGATGGCTCTACTGGTACTTCTGGATTGTGGTGGTGCCGGTCGAAGCCATTGCCGGTGCCCAGCTGCTGCAGCTTTGGATCCACCTTCCGGCCTGGATGCTGGGCGCTGGCCTGATGGCGATCATGACGGGCGTCAATCTGATGTCGGCGCGCTCCTATGGGGAGTTCGAGTTCTGGTTTGCGCTGATCAAGGTCACGGCGGTCGTGGCATTCATCATCGTGGCTGCGGCCTGGGCGTTCGGGATCACCTCCTCGGGCGTACCCACCTGGAGCAACCTGGTCAACGACGGTGGCTTCGCCCCGCATGGCGTGGTTTCTGTGCTTGCCGCGGTAACCAGTGTGTTCTTTGCAATCGTAGGGGCGGAGATCACGGTGGTGGCCGCCGCTGAATCGCGCGAGCCGATCCGCGCCGTCGCCCGGATGTCCACGGCGGTGATGACTCGCATTCTCATTTTCTATGTCGGCTCGGTCCTGTTGATCGTCACCGTCGTACCCTGGCAGCAGATCGTGCCCGGAAAATCCCCATTCACCGCCGCGATGAACATGATGCACTTCCAGTGGGCCGGTACGGCGATGACGCTGATCATCCTGACCGCCGTGCTCTCATGCCTGAACTCCGCCTTCTACGTCACCTCGCGCACCTTGTTCGCACTGGCAGCGAAGGGCGATGCGCCGGCTGCATTGGTCAAACTCAACCGCCGTGGTGTGCCGGTGCGCAGCGTCCTGATGGGAAGTGTCGCGGGCCTGGCAGGCATTGCCGCAGCGACCATCTCTCCGCAGGGGGTTTTCGCATTTCTGGTCAATGCCTCCGGCGCATTGGTGCTGTTTGTCTATCTGCTGGCCGCCGTCGCGCAGATACGGTTGCGGGGCGCACGGAGCGAGGCCGAGCAACGTTCACTCCCGGTGCAGATGTGGTGGTATCCGGTGGCCAGTTACGTGGCGGTCGCGGGCATGGTGATAGTGCTGGTGGCCATGGCCTGCTCGCCTGCACTGGCCAGCCAGTTCTATGTGAGTGCAATAACTCTTGTCATCATCCTCGCCGCGGCCTGGGTGCATTCCAGTCGACGTCGGGCGCGCTCGTTCTAACGGCCTAAGATCCGCAGCTGCCGGAGCGGTGAGGGTGGCAGCTGTCCGTCGACGGCGGCCAACGAGCGAACGTCCCCTGAAACCCCGAACGCGCTGGCTACCGGACATGCGCCGCTGGTGCGGTAATTGAGCGCCGCCGCCAATCGCGCTTCCGCCGGATCGCCCAAGGCGTGGGTGAAATCATCCGCGACTGCGCACCCGGGCAAGGTCGCATTGGTGGGAGTGGTTGCGTTGATCGGGGAGAATCCGTCCGAGTAGTCACCGAAATTTACGGCGTTGACGCCACGAAACTCGATCGAAAAGTAAGTCGTGCCGCAGTTGTCCTGCGGGTAGAACCCGTAGGGTTTGCCGCAAGTGGTGGAACCGATCTGAATAACTTCGATGCCCACGCCACGCAGCCCGTTGATGATCGCTTCGCTGGCCGAACAGGTGCCCGGTCCCGTGAGCACGAACACCCGCAGCAAATTCAGCGCGGGCAATGCGCTGCCCTTAGGAACCGAAAACCCCTGGGTTGTGGAAAGGAACGGCACCGCATCACCCGCGGGTTGCTTGCTGTTGAATTGCGGGAGTTCAAACACCATGCCCGCCGTAGGGCCGGGGCCGGCGATCATGTAGGCCGTCTCGCTGGCGATCTGCAAATAACCGCCACCGTTGTAGCGAATATCAAGGACCAGATCGCGCACGCCCGCGGAACTGAGCGTAGTGAATGCAGTGAACAGTCCCGCTTCGGCAGGGGCCACGTGGTCATTGAACAACATGTACCCCACCGGCCCGCTCGCCGTCGCAATGGAGGTGACGTTCTGCACCGACTGTGAAACCACATCGGCCGAAGTCATGCTGAAGTCTCGAACCGTGCCGTCGAGGTCGCGGACTTCAAAACTATGGGTCTCCTTGGCGGCGGCCGGAAACAGGCCGGCGTTGATGGCATCGACGCCCGCCGTGGTATTGTCATTGACCGCATCCACGCCGTCGACTTTGAGCACGAGCGCACCGCGCGCGAGATTGGCCGGGGCTGCCACGGCCGGTGATCCCGGTTCGGTATACGCGACCACCAACTGGCGCGGCGGTGCTCCGGTAACAATGATCCACTGCGCCCCGTAGTCGGCCTGCACGCCTCCCAAGGAAAGCGACTCCCAGTCGGAAGTCTTGTAGGTGAAGTGAAATCTGTCCTTGGGCGATCCCGAAGCGGTGGTCTGTGTGGTCTTGAGTACCTGGAAATAAGGCGCCGTACTGCTGAACAGGGAAGGATTCTGATCCGTCACCTCGTCGAACCACAGATAGTCCTCGTTGGTCCAGGATCGCAAAAAATTGTTTTCATCCAAGGTGCTGCCGGCCATGTCCGGGAAGGCCACGCCCGTCACCGGGTCCGTGCCTTGGCGCGGCGCGGCGCAGCGGTTTACGAAATTGGAGGACGGACGGAACACGCCGGATTCCCATCCGGAAGGAGCAATACTGTCCCCGCTGCCGCCTCCGCCTCCGCAGGCACACAAGAGCAGCAAGGCGCTCAAAAGTGAAATCAGGTTTCGCATTTACTCTCCGCGATTAGGATTACAGCAATCCTCGGCCAGCGCAACGTGTGGGTGAGTGGATCCGAGCTCGCCCGTGATCGCGAGATTTTGTTAACGGCTTGACGCTACCGAGCGACAACTGCGGCCGGCTCAGCGCTGGACAAGCAAGAAGCCAATCGGCGAGGATGCCCCAAGCACGCCAAGTGCGGCACCAAAGAAAAAAATGAACAACATGGTCTGGGTAGACCTCGTGACCTTGCTCGCGGTACTGCAGCTGGTCCTGTTCGGCGTGCTCGTCGGTCGCGCCAGAGGACAGCATGGTGTGGCCGCGCCCGCCACTTCGGGGCACCCGATTTTCGAGCGCTATTACCGGGTGCAGATGAATACGGTCGAGATGTTGCTGGTGCTTCTTCCGGGATTGTGGCTCGCGGCGAAATACTGGCCGCCCGGCTATTGCGCCCTCGTGGGGGCGATCTACCTGGTGGGCCGCTTCCTGTACCTGAACGCCTACGTCAAGGATCCCAAAAAGCGCAGCCTGGGTTTCGCCTTGAGCATGTTGCCCACCCTGGCACTGATTCTCGCCGCGCTGGTGGGCGCGCTGCGCGCGTTGGCTAAGGGCTAGGCTCGAGGGTCAGACGGGCGGATCGCCGCAGGTCCCCTTCTCGTCGTAACATGGCCGGCCCACACCCGAAGGACCTGGCTCTGGAGGCTCGGCATGGCCAGACGGAAAGTGCAGAAGGCGGATTTGTCCTCGGCGTTTGACCGCCTGCCGCTCAATGCCCTGCGCGTGTTCGAGGCAGTCGCCACACGACTGAGTTTTGCGGAGGCCGCCGATTCGCTCCACGTCACGCCGGCGGCGGTGAGCATGCAGGTCAAAACCCTCGAAGACTATCTGCAGGTGCCCCTGTTTCGTCGCGCCGGCCGCAGCATCGAACTGACGCCCGAGGGCTCGCAGCTCCTGCCGGGCATACGCCGCGGCCTCAGCGACCTGCAAGGATCCCTCCATCAGTTACGCCAGAGCCGCTGTGCCGGGACTCTGAATATCTCAACGCTTGCATCGTTCCTGCAGAAATGGCTCCTGCCACGCCTGCCCCGCCTCCATGACCGGCACAGTGATCTGCAGCTGCGCATCCACACCTCGCGAGAGCCGGTCGATTTCAGCCAGACCGACTTTCATGGCGGCATCCGCATGGCGACCGGACCGACGACCGGGCTGTACAACGAAAAACTAATGGATGAGTGGTTTGTGCTGGTCTGCAGTCCGGACCTGTACCGGCGCCTGGGACCGGTGACAAACAATGAGGATCTGAAGCGCTACCCGTTGCTGCGATCCTCCGATGAGCCCTGGCAGCTGTGGAATCGCCCTGGGATGGAGCGTGACTGGAAGGAGCATGGCACCGCCTTCGACGACTCGGTCACGGTGCTCAACGCGGCCGAACAGGGCCAGGGCCTGGCCTTGACCCGCTGGTGCCTGGCCACGGGCGATATCAAGCTCGGAAGGCTTGCGCTCGCCAGTACGGTGGCCGTGCCCTGCCCGCGCTCCTACTACTTTGTCTGCCCGGAATCCTACCTTGCCATGCCCAAGATGCAGGCGCTTTTGGACTGGCTCAGGGAAGCGGCGCAGGAATCTCCGTTGCCGCCGGATGTGCATGAGGCCCGATCGCAGCGCGGCGGCCCTAAACGCAGGAATTGAATGAACCACCGCACGGTGCGTTCTTTTGTCATGCGCGGCGGCCGCGTGACTGACGCGCAACAAAAAGCGCTGATCGAGCTGTGGCCTCGATTCGGGGTGCCATTTTCCGAGACCGGGCTGGACCTGGGAGTATTGTTCGGGCGTTCCGCCCCCTGCACCCTTGAGATCGGTTTTGGAAGTGGCGAACACCTCGCCGCGCGCGCTCTGTCCGAGCCAACGCGCAATTTTCTCGGTGCCGAGGTGCACCGGCCGGGCATCGGCCACCTGCTGCGGGCCGCCGCGGCGGCAGATCTTCAGAACCTTCGCCTCATTGCCCATGACGCCGTGGAAGTGTTGCAGCAGCAGATCGCGCCCGGCGCGCTCGATGAAATCCAGATCCTGTTCCCGGATCCCTGGCCCAAAAAGCGACACCACAAGCGTCGGCTGATCCAGCCTGAGTTCGCCGCGCTCGCCGCGAGCCGCCTGCGCGCCGGCGGGTGGCTTCGGCTGGCGACCGATTGGGCCCCCTACGCCGAGCATATGAGCCAGGTGCTCGACGCCTGCCCCCTGCTCGCACTCGTCCCCGACTCCCAGGCCTTACTGTTCGCGGGTCGTACCGCGACGCGTTTCGAACGGCGCGGTCTGCGCCTGGGGCATCCGGTCAGGGACCTCGTGTACCGCCGCGAGGCCTGACGCGGCGCATCAAGAAAAAACTCCGCGCAGATTGAATCAATAGAGCTTGATCAGCGCCAGCACCGGGAGCAACATGAAGGTCGAGGTCACGCTCATGAACATGCAGCACCCGAGCATCGGCGAATGGTACCGCCTGCGCAGCGGCGAGCTGCTGGAAGTGGTCGCGTTCGATGCGGCCGATGGCACGATCGAAGTGCAGTACTTCGACGGCACCGTGGAGGAACTGGACTTCGAGGACTGGCGCTCGCAACGCGCGAGCGGAGCCATCGAAGAAGCCGAGGCTCCAGAGGACTGGAGCGGCTCGGTCGATGTCGAACCCGAGGATGGCCGCGCCGAGAGTGATCCGGTCGAAGATGACCGCAGGCTCCGCGCCGATCGGCTCGATGGACTGGATCTGTTCGAGTAAGCGCCGCCCGTAATCTTTAAGTGTAACGAGCCGAAAGAGCGCCCAAGTCGACGCTGTCCTCGAGCAACACAAACTCATCAACGACGCGCACTGCAATGCGCACCAGCGAGCGGCCGGCGCACGGCCCCGATACGCAGTAGCCCGTACTCTTCTCAAAGATCGCACCGTGAGCGGTGCACAGAATCATGCTGCCATCGTGGGTCAGGAAGCGATCGGGAAGGTAATTTAAGGGCAGCGACTGATGCGCGCAGCGGTTCACGTAGGCGTGCACTTCCTCGCCCACTCTCACCAGGAATCCCTTGAGCGGCCAGTCACCGCTCCCGAGCCGAAATTCCCGGCAACCCGTCGCGCGCAACTCATTGAGGTTGCACAATACCCGTGTGAGATCGATCTCGCTCACCGGCGAACATCTAAGGCCGCGATTCGTTTGCGCATCACCCAGACCATGATCACACCGGGTATTCCTAACAAGAATGCCACGATGTAGTAGTTGCCCCACCCGCCGTGGTCAGCCAGCCAACCCGCGGGGCCGCCCAGCAGGTAGCGAGGCAATAGCGCCAGCACCGACAACAGCGCGTACTCGAAGGCGCTGAAACGCGAATTGCAAATCGCCATGATCAGCGCGACCTCGGCAATGTTGCCCATAGAGGCCGAAACGTTTTCAATCGCAGTGGCCGCGATCATCAGCGGGAAATTCTTGCCGGTCACCGCAAGCATGTAGAACGCCAGAATCGATACGGCCTGAAGGACCCCGAACAAAAACATCGAGCGCAGCAACCCTAAGCGAACCATCCAAAGGCCGCCGAGCACCGCTCCGACAATAGCGCTCGAAGTCAGCACCGCCTTGGCCACCAGCCCTATCTCGGTTTTGCTGAAGCCTAAGTCCATCAGAAAGGGCGTAAACAGCTTAAGAGCAAACGCACCGCCAATCTTGAAGGTGATAATCAATATGATCAGGCCCACGGCACCCGATGAGCCCAGCAATTCTCGAAGTGGCACCAGCACCGACTGTCGCAGCGACGTGGGCGCGGGGGCCTGATAAATCGGTTCCGGCGCCAGCCAGGTCACGATCATGAAAGCCGCCATTGCCGCGGCCAGCACCAGCAAGGCCAGGCGCCATCCAAAGGCATCCGCCACAATCAGGGCCGCGGCAAACGCCACCCACGCGCAGGCGCGGTACCCAAGATTATTGGCCGCCGCTGCAAGTCCACGCTCGTTGGGGAGTGAGACATCGGTGCGATAGGCATCAATGACAATATCTTGGGACGCCGAGAAAAACACGATCACGAGCGCCGTTACGGCCACAGCAGACAGTGAGACTGCGGGATTCTGGAAAGCCAGCGCGGCAATTGCGGCCGCGAGCGCCAACTGGAACACCAGCAACCACCCGCGCCGCCGGCCCAGCAGTGGCAGTGGATACCGATCCAGCAACGGTGCCCACAGGAATTTCAACAAATACGGAATCGACACGTAGGTGAGCGCACCAATCTTGGTATTGCTGCTGCCCCCGTCTTTAAGCCAAGCCTGCAAGACGCTTTCGGTGATCTGGTTCGGAAATCCCGAGGCCGCACCCAGCGCCATGATGACCAGCAGCTTCGGGCTGGAAAGAATTTCCCGAAATCCGGGATTGGACTTCGTCCTTGCCTCAGAATTCATAGTCCATAATCAGCGGCGCGTGATCGGAGAATCGCTTGGTCTTATAGATTTGAGCCGCCCGCGCCTTACCCGCGAGCTTTGGACTGGCGATCTGGTAATCAATGCGCCAGCCGACATTCTTGGCCCACGCCTGGCCTCGGTTGGACCACCAGGTGTACCGGTCCGGAGCGCTGTCGACGTGCCGGAACGAGTCGTGGTAGCCCAAATCCTCGAACAGCTCATCCAGCCACGCGCGCTCGTGCGGAAGAAAGCCGGAGTTTTTCTGGTTGGC
Organism: uncultured Gammaproteobacteria bacterium; assembly: GCA_963795685.1. GTDB lineage: Bacteria > Pseudomonadota > Gammaproteobacteria > Steroidobacterales > Steroidobacteraceae > FEN-1191. The sequence continues at coordinate 26,534 of CAWCJE010000012.1, read as the reverse complement.
GCGCCAGTTTTTCAGATCAATGGGCCGGTGGGCGATGTTCCAGTCACCGCACAGGATGTAGGGCCGGCGCCTACGCTTTAGCGCCCGCAGGTGCGGCAAAAACGCCTTCAGAAATCGCTCCTTCGATGCCTGGCGGTGCTCCCCGGAGGAGCCCGACGGCAGGTACAGCGAGACGACCGCCACGTGTGGAAACTGGGCTTCGAGGTAACGGCCTTCCTGGTCGAATTCGTCCACGCCGATCCCGCGCACCAGCCTCTGGGGCGCATCACGCGAATACAAGGCGACCCCCGCGTAACCGGGCCGCACCGCCGAGTGATAGGCGGCGTGGTAGCCGGGCAGGTGCACATCGTGCCCTTCAAGCTGCAACTCGGTGGCCCGCACTTCCTGCAGGCAGATCACGTCCGCATTCTGATCGGCCAGCCAGGGGAAAAGACCGCGGGCCGCGGCCGCGCGGATGCCGTTGACGTTGAGGGTGATGATGCGCATAGGGACATGATAGCCTGCCGCGCATGCACGGTTACCAGCAGGACTTCCTGGCGCTAGCGCTCGAGCACCAGGCCCTGAAATTCGGTGAATTCAAGCTCAAGTCCGGTCGCCTAAGTCCGTACTTTTTCAATGCCGGGCTGTTCAACACCGGCGCGGCGTTGGCCCGTCTGGGCCGCTCCTATGCGGAGGCGCTCAAGCGCTCGGGCCTGGGTTTCGACATGCTGTTTGGCCCGGCGTACAAGGGCATTCCGCTGGTGAGCGCCTCCGCCATCGCCTTCGCCGACGTGCACGGGCGGAACATCCCCTGGTCGTTTAACCGCAAGGAAGCCAAGGATCACGGCGAGGCGGGACTTGTCGTGGGCAGTCCCCTCAAGGGACGAGTTGTGATCGTGGATGATGTGATCACGGCCGGCACGGCGATTCGCGAATCGGTGGAAGTCATCCGCGCCGCGGGCGCCGAGCCGGTGGCCGTCGCCCTGGCGCTCGACCGCCAGGAGCGTGGCCAGGGCGAACGCTCGGCGGTGCAGGAGGTCGAGGCCGAATACGGGCTGCGCTGCGTGAGCATCCTGACCCTGGATGAGCTGATTGAGGCATTTACCGCCCGCACCATCCAGGGTGCGGAAGCGGCGCAACTGGCCTCCTTGCGAGCCTACCGACAATCCTACGGAGTTGCGGACTGACTCACTTGCCCTTGTCCCGGCTTCGTGGACAATTGGGCCTGACTGAGTCACGGGAACAGAAAATAGTGATGGGCGTCACGAAAAGCTTGTTGATCACCGCCGCTGCCGGGCTGGGTCTGGCCGGGCAGCCGCTGATCGCGGCCGAACATGCCAATGCCCCCAACTACAGTTGGGTGGATAAGAACGGCGAACGCCACTACGGCGATGCCGTGCCGCCCGAGTACGCCCAGACCGAACGCCGGGTCCTCAACAGCCAGGGTGTCGAAGTTCAGCACGTCGATGCCGAGAAGAACGCCGATCAGCGCGCCGAGCAGGCCAAGCACGATCAGGATGCTCAACAGCGCCAACAGCACGACAACTTCCTGTTGACCACCTACACGTCAACCAAGGACATCGAGCGGCTGCGCGATGAGCGCCTCGATCAGCTCGACGGCCAGATCAAGGCCGCCAATGCCTATATCGAATCCCTGGATGGGCGGCTTAAGGCCCTGCAGGCGCGCGCGTTGTTTTTCAAGCCCTACAGCAAGAAGCCTGACGCGCGCCGCATGCCCGACGATCTGGCCGAGCAATTGGTACGCACGTCCAATGATCTGCGCACTCAGCACAAGGCGATGGACAAGCGGCTTCAGGATCAGACCGACGTGCGATCACAGTTCGAAGCCGATATCTCCCGCTATCGTGAACTGACCGGGTCGCGCTCCAGCAGTTAGCGCCCCGTGTGGCCGAAACCGCCGCCCCCACGCTCGGTGGCCTTGAAACTCTCGACCACCTGCAGTTCCACCTGCACGACCGGCACGATCACCAGCTGAGCGATACGCTCCCCAGGCTGAACCGTGTAGCCATTCATGCCCCGGTTCCAGCAGGACACCATCAGCGGCCCCTGATAATCGGAATCGATCAGGCCGACCAGGTTCCCAAGCACCAGCCCGTGTTTATGGCCGAGCCCGGAACGCGGCAGGATCACCGCGGCCAGGGCAGGATCAGCCACATAGATTGAAAGGCCCGTGGAGATCAGCTCGGCCCGCCCGGGCTCGAGCAGGAGCGGCGCATCCAGGCAGGCGCGCAGATCGAGCCCGGCGGAACCCTCGGTCGCGTAGGCCGGGAGCGGGAATTCGCTCCCCAGTCGCGCATCCAGTATCCGCACCTGCAATGGGTGCCGCGCCCGTGTGTCCATGATCCGCCCCGGTTCTCTGTGATTAGTTCTTAGCGTTGCAGCGCTGGGCGATCAACGCGACCAGCGCGGTCGCGAGCTCACGCTTGGGCGCGCGCTCAAGTTCCGCCCGGCCACCACCGCGCCACAACACGAGCAACGCGTTGTCCTCGCAATCAAACGCCTTGCTGGTCCCGACCTCGTTCGCGGCGATCATGTCCAGGTTCTTGCGCTGCAGTTTCTCCAGCGCGTGCTTCTCGACATCGTCGGTTTCGGCGGCAAATCCGACAACGAATGGCCGCTCGCTGCGCGCAGCGACACTGGCCAGAATGTCGGTGGTACGCGTGAGTTCGAGCGCGAGCTGTTCGGTTTTTTTCTTGATCTTGCGCTCGGCCACCGTGAGGGGGCGGTAATCGGCCACCGCTGCGGTGGCCACGAGCACGTACGTTCCAGGCAATTCGCGTTCCACGGCATCGAGCATCTGCGAGGCGCTTTCCACGGAAACGCAGCGCACCCCGGGCGGGGGCGCAAGCGCCACCGGCCCGCTGACCAGCACGACCTCGGCGCCTGCGGCACGCATCGCTTCGGCCACCGCATAGCCCATCTTGCCGGAACTGCGGTTGCTGACGAAACGCACCGGATCAATGGCCTCGCGCGTGGGCCCGGCCGTGATCAGTACGCGTTTGCCGGCAAAGGCGCCATCGCTCGTCAATATCGGCTCGATGAGATCTGCGATGGCAATGGGCTCGAGCATGCGCCCGGGCCCAAGCTCCCCGCAGGCCTGCTCGCCCACGCCCGGACCAAGCAAGCGCACCCCGCGCTGCGTGAGGGTCGCCACGTTGGTCTGGGTGGCGGCATTGGCCCACATTTGCTGGTTCATTGCCGGGGCCAGCACCAGAGGGGCCGCAGTCGCCAGGCACAATGTGCTCAGCAGGTCGTCCGCTCGGCCACCGGCCAGTCGCGCCATAAAATCGGCGCTGGCCGGAGCCACGAGCACGATATCGGCCCAGCGCGCCAGCTCGATATGGCCCATCGCCGCTTCCGCGGCCGAATCCCACAGGCTCTCGCGCACCGCCCGGCCCGAGAGGGCCTGGAATGTGGTCGCGCCGATGAACTCTCGCGCGCCAGCGGTCATGACCACCTGCACCTGAGCGCCCCGCTCGATCAGGCGCCGCACTAGGTCGGCACTCTTATAGGCGGCAATGCCGCCGGTCACGCCCAGAAGGACTTTCTTGCCATGCATGGGACCATTATCGGTCAGGGGCGCCGTTTCGTGCCATGCCCGCCCGATATGTCGTTCGCACGCTTAGGCCATGTCGATCGAGAATCAGCCGCATCTGCCCCGCTTAAGCGTGACCAACTTCACATGAACCTGCATTTGTGGCCGGCCCAGGAACGCCCGCGCGAGAAGCTGCTGGCTCAGGGCGTCCAGGCGCTCTCGGATGCCGAATTGCTGGCGCTCCTACTGGGGAGCTCGGGAATGCGCGGGAGCAATGTGGTCGATCTGGCGCGGAGTTTGCTGGTCACTCACCACTCGCTGCGCGAGCTGCTCAACGCCGATCGCGCCTCGCTCCTCGCCGCGCGCGGCTTGGGGATTGTCGGTTACTGCCGCATGCAGGCGGCCCTTGAGCTGGCGCGGCGTCACTACGCCGAAGCCATGCGCTGCGGTCCCTTGCTCGATTCGCCGGCCGCCACGCACCAATTCCTCGTGAGCAGGCTCCGCGATCAGCCTTACGAGTTGTTTTGCTGCCTGCATCTCGATAACCGCCATCGGCTGATCGCCTTTGACGAGTTATTCCGCGGCACGATTGATGGGGCGAGCGTGCACCCACGCGAGGTCGTCAAGCAGGCGCTGAGCCGGAATGCGGCCGCGGTAATACTCGCTCATAACCATCCCTCCGGGGTCGCCGAACCCAGCCAGGCGGACGAATTGATCACCAGGAGACTGCGCGAAGCACTGGGACTGGTGGACATCCGGGTACTCGATCACTGCATTGTGGGAGACAACGGTTGTCTCTCCTTTGCAGAGCGCGGTCTGCTCTAAGCCGCGGGCCTGTGCTGGTCGAACAGCTCGCGTCACAAGCGGTTTGCCAATTCCTCCGGCGTCACGCGATCGCACGCTCGATCAGCGGCTGTCACGTATTGGTAGCGAATCAGCGCGTATTGAGGAACATCTCATCACCCTAACAGGCCGGTGACTCGCCATCGCCGTTCGCCGTCTCTCAGATCGCCTGCCCCGGCGGGACCTTCCGATTCCCAGCCCTGCCCGACAGACCCAGAACGGTGCTGATATAAAACACAGTGGGCCCGACGACGACGGCGCTCCAGATTGCCAAGACTAACTTCCGATGCGCCCAATCCGGCCGCTCTATCAATTCAACTATCCAAATCCCCAAAAACAAGCACACTCCCCATATCAGACACGGGAACAGTCCGCGCAGAAATCTTCCGGTGGCGCGCCGTGAATCAACTCTGGACATTCGTATCCACATGCTCGGGACCGGGCGCTCATCGGCGGGCTCATAGTGCAGAGGTGCCATGGAGGTTCTCCATATACAGCGGCCACGCGCCATGAGCAACATAGCTCGATCCGATGTCCAGGAGTGTGACGCAGGTCAACCCCCCGCGCCGCGTAGATCAGATTGCGTTATGGCAGATAGATGACATCTGGGCAGCCAGGAATGGGCGTCCCTGTCGTAGGAAAATTTGGAAATTCCGCCGCATTGACAGCGACCAGCCGACGCTCCGCTCGCTTGGCGATAAGTACACGGCCACAAGCGTCGTCGCTCTCGGCTAGCCAACCGTCAACTGCGCCTTGCTCAAGGTGCAACCGCAAGAGCTTGCGTAGATCAGCTCCCGCAGTCACACCTTGGCAGGCAATCACATTGCAATCCAGGTCCGCGACGGTCAATCAATGTGGGCGATTGACAACAACGGATCGCGTTGGCGGCTACCTCTTGGCGATCTGGCGTCGAAGCTCACCAATCTCAGCACGTAAGGCGTCTACTTCGGCCAGTTGCGCTTCCATAGAGACCAGTTGGCTATGTTCTCTTTGCAGCTCGTTCAACAGCAGCGGAGTTAGCGTCTGATATGCCACCGTCTCAGGCTGACCCTTGTCGTTGTAAATCACCAGTTCCGGCATCACTTTCGCCACCTCTTCAGCGATCAGCCCGTATTGCTCGGGTTTCCGTCCGCTCTCATCGGGCTGCTTGTAACGGAAGGTTACCGGGCGCAACTGCAGCAGCCGATCGCTCTTGTCCCCCATCGAGCGAATGTCCTCTTTGTATCGCCGCGAGGAGACCACGACGCCCAGTTGCCCAGTCGCTGTGACCATCACCGTCTGGCCGCCAGTGACATTCACTCCACGTATGCCGGCCACGTAGGTGGCGTGCTGCGTCCCCTGTGTCCCGATGCGAACCACACCCGTGTCGCTGGCCGACCCCGAGGCGCCAATCTCGATGTTGTTGTTTCCGGTCTTTGGGTAATAGCCGCCCTGATAGCCAATTCCGATGTTGTTGCTGCCGGTGGTATTTGAAAATAGCGCCTGACTTCCCAGGGCCTGGTTGAAGTTGCCTGTGGTATTTTTGTAAAGAGCACTGCCACCGGCGGCGGTATTATTTTTGCCACTCTTACTATTCAAGAGTGCGGAGCTGCCAAAGGCGTTATTGAAAGAGCCGGTGGTATTCGAAATGAGCGCATCCTCTCCAACAGCGCTGTTGGATTGACCACTAGTGTTGCCGAAAAGCGCGTTCGCTCCCAATGCGCTGTTGTAAAGACCGGTCGCGTTATTCGCTAGCGCGAAGTAACCGATCCCAGTGTTGTTGTAGCCGGTTGTGTTGAAATCCATCGCCAGCTCGCCACTAGCGGTGTTATTGAAGCCGGTCGTGTTACTTGAGAGAGCGCCGAGGCCGACGGCGACGTTTTCTTGTCCCGTCGTGTTCGCTTTGAGTGCTTGACTTCCGACCGCAACGTTATCAAAACCGCTCGTGGTCGCAGTGAGCGCCTCATAGCCGAACGCGCTGTTCTGAGTGCCAATCGTAAGAGAGTCCATCGCATCTGTGCCGTAGCCCGTATTCGTTTGCGCAAACGCCACACCGCCAGTTCCCAAGGTGATCGCTAATCCTAGAACCAACAGATTGTTGTTCATGATGATGTTTTCCCCCGCTTTGTGTGTGTGTGTGTGTGTGAACTTGAAGCGCTGAGAGATGAGTTGTTCGAGTGTCTACGCCGAACCCAGAAATCGGTCAATCGACTTCAGCGAGGCCAGACCGGCATGTAACCAAGCCACTTTCTTGAGCGGGGACTGATCTGGCAGCTCACCGGCGCCCCCATGGCGCCGTTTGCGATCCGCCGGGACCGCCCTCGAGCGCTCGAACCCGCGCACTTGCTTTAGCGCCTGCGGGTGCGATGCTTGGGGCTGAGGTTGCCCGGAGCGCCCGGGGCTGGTATAAAGCCCGCCCTTCGCTCGTCGCTTTGCGCGGCGGCCAGCAAGCTAAGCCATTGATACATAAGGATTGATCCAATGTCTCGCGTCTGCCAGGTTACCGGTAAAGCTCCCGTCACGGGCAACAACGTCTCGCACGCCAACAACCGCACGCGCCGTCGCTTCCTCCCGAACCTGCACCAGCAGCGCTTCTGGCTGGAAACCGAAAAGCGCTGGATCAGCCTGCGCGTGTCCGGCAAGGGCCTGCGCACGATCGACAAATTGGGGATCGACGCCGTAGTCGCTGACCTGCGCAAGCGCGGTGAAGTGCGTTAACGCCCAACCCTATCCTCCAGAGAATTTTAAGCCATGCGCGAAAAAGTAAAGCTCCTGTCCTCGGCCGGTACCGGCCACTTTTACGTGGCGATGAAGAACAAGCGCCTGCATCCTGAGAAGATGGAAGTGCGCAAGTTCGATCCTGTGGTCCGCAAGCATGTAGGCTATAAGGAAACCAAGATTAAGTAGGCTCTTAAGCGTGCGGCGAGATCCGCTGCAGCCCAGAAGCCCGCCTCTTGGCGGGCTTTTTGTTTTTGGGCTCCGAACGAGGTCGCCGTGCCCGAATTACCTGAAGTGGAAACCACGCGCCGCGGTTTGCGTCGCCACCTGCGGGGACGACGCATCCGCGCCGCCGTAGTTCACGACCAGCGGCTGCGCTGGCCGGTGAGCCCGCAACTGGATGAGCTGATTCGCGGCCAGCAGGTTCACGCGATCGAGCGCCGCGCAAAATACCTGTTGCTGCGCTGTACCAAGGGCACCCTGATCGTGCATCTGGGAATGTCCGGGAATCTGCGCGTGGTGCCGCAACTCACAGCGCTCCTTCCGCACGATCATGTCGAGTTGCACCTGGATTCCGGCGTGGCGCTGCGTTTCAACGACCCGCGGCGGTTCGGCTGTTTCCTGTACACGAGCGAGGAACCGCACCAGCACAAATTGCTGCGTGGCCTGGCGCCCGAGCCGCTCGAAACCCAATTCGACGGCGCCTACCTGCACCGGGTGACGCGCCGGCGGCGCGTGGCCATCAAGACGCTGCTGCTCAACGGGCGCCTGGTCACCGGCGTAGGCAATATCTACGCCAGCGAGGCGCTGTTTCGTGCGCGGGTGCGCCCGCAGCGCGCCGCACGTACGCTCACGCTCGCCCAGTGCCGGCAACTGGCGAGCGCGATTCGCAACGTGCTCCAAGCGGCCATTCGTTCGGGCGGCACGACGCTGCGCGATTACCTCAGCGCCGATGGATTGCCCGGGTACTTCAAACAGAAGCTCTACGTGTATGAGCGTGCCGCTCTGCCCTGCCGACGATGTCGTACGCCGATCCGGCAGCTGACCCAGGGCCAGCGCTCGACGTACTATTGTCCTCAATGCCAGAAGTAACCTTCACCGACATGCGTCAGCGCGAGCGCGACCTGGCCGCTCGCGACCCCGTCATGGCGCGGCTCATTGCCGCCGCGGGACCGTGTACTTGGGAACCCAAGGTTGAGATCCTGCCCTTCGAGACGCTCGCGCGCGCAATCGCCCACCAGCAACTCAATGGCATCGCGGCCGAGCGCATCTTCTCGCGCTTCAAGGCCCTGTACGCGCCGGCTTCGTTTCCCGAACCGTCCGCCGTGATTGCGACTCCCGAGGCGACGCTTAGGGCCACCGGGCTTTCCTTCGCCAAGATCCGTGCCATGCGGGACCTGGCCGAAAAAGTGGCCGCCGGAGTGGTGCCGAGCACCGAGCAACTGCACGCACTGGAGAGCGAAGTCATCATCGAGCGCATCACCCAGGTGCGGGGCATCGGCCGCTGGACGGTCGAGATGCTGCTGATGTTTCAGCTCGGGCGTCCCGACGTGCTGCCGGTCGATGATTTTGGCGTGTGCAATGGTTTCCGTCTGCTGTACCGCCTCAAGGGCATGCCACGTCCCCGCGCGCTGGCGGAATTTGGCGAGCGCTGGGCACCTCATCGCTCATTGGCCGCCTGGTACCTGTGGCGCGCAGTGGATCTCGCGCGCGAGAAAAAATTGCCCAGCGGCGGTCGAGCGCCCCGCATTGCGATTCGGCTGGCGCGTGCCAAACCCGCGCCAAAAAAGCCGGCCAAGCGTCCCGTGAGGCGCAAGCGCGCCGTCAAAAAGCCGTTGCGCAAAGCGCGCCGGCGGTGACTTCGATCCGACGGTAGTGGCGTGCCGGTGGCGCCGCAAGAAACGGGTCAGGGTCACGGCAGCATCACCAGATAATTCGAATGAGAAACAAGAGCCTCATATATGCCTGAGCAGATCGCCGGCCGACAAATCGTGGTGGTGGGTGCCGGCATCAACGGTCTGGTGGCTGCGCACTACCTGCGACGCGCCGGTGGCAAGGTCACGCTTCTGGAGCGCGCACCCCGCGCAGGCGGAGCGTGCGTGTCTGAGACCGCCTCGATCGGCGGTCGCACGCAGCACTATGCCCTGGGTGCTTCGGTGCTGGGTCTGATGCCGGATTTTATTTTTCGCGAGACCGGCCTGGCCGACCGCCTCCAGACCTACGTGCCCCGCAGCGCCAAGCGCGTTTACTTTCCTGACCCCAACGCCAGCGCCTGGATCCACCGCGATCCGGATGCGCTGGACCGGGAATTGCATCAGCGCTGGGGTGAGAAGGGTGACGTGTCCGGTTTTCGTCGTGACGAAGCGCGCGTCGTGGCGTACCTGCAGGAGGGATATCGCAACGCGAGGGCACCGAGCCTGGCCGGGGCCAGAGAGCGCCTGGGCGAGACACTGACGAAGCTTTGGGTTACCGGCAGCGCCATGGAACTGCTCGATCATTACTTCAGTGCCGATCGCACCAAGATCTACATGGCCATGACGGTCACCGAGAGCGGCCCGGTATCGCTCCACGATCCTTACTCCGCCTTCACCTTGCCGGTGATGGATTCCGGCTCGGTGTTTGAGGGCTATTACGGCTTTGTGCGCGACGGGATATGGCGCGTCACCGAGGAGCTCACCCAAATCAATGCCGATCTGGGCATCCAGATCCAGTTGGGCGCCACGGTTGAGGCAGTGGATGCGGATCACGGCACGCTCGAGTACTCGGTGGCCGGCCGGCGCGAGAAGCTGGTTTTTGATCAGTGCGTTTTTGCGACCGACCCGCTGGCGGCGGCCCGCATGATTGGTGACACCTCATTTACTCAAACGGTCTCCGGCAAGAAATTTCTGGGCACCAGCGGCAAGCTGAACCTGATGTTCAGCCAGCCGGCGCGCTGGAAGGAAGGCGCCACGGCGGCCGATGGGGATACCCCGTTCCGTTTTATTTTTGCGGTGGAAACACTGGCCGAGTTCGAACGGGCCACACTGCGCGCTGCATCGGGCGAGGTTCCCTATGCGCCCGGTTACATCCAGATCTATTGCGAGGGCGCGGCCATGCGCCAGCTCGGACTCCGTGAATCCTTCGATCGGCTGACCTTGTTCTTCAAGAACCTGGCGCTCGATCAGCACGGCGAGGCGCTGCCGGACGTGGTCGAGGAGGTGAAGGCGCAGGTGTTTCGCCACCTGCAAAACCCCGGGGACTGCGTCTGGAGCCGCATGCTGACGCCGAAGGACCTGCAGCAGCTGTTCCTGTTTCCCGGCGGCAATATCGATCACACCATGCTGGTGGGCGGCCAGACCTTCGCGGATCGGCAGTACACGGATGACCCGGGCGGGCATTTCTACCGCTTTGGGAACTGGTCCAACCTTTCCTACTGCGGCTCGGGCGCCTACCCGTGCGGATCCATCGCCGGGACGCCCGGCTACATGTGTGCGCAACAGCTGATTCGCCAGCTCTCGCCCACAGCGAAGTAAGGATCTGGGGGCTGATTCCCCGCGTGCAGGACGCCTAGGGCGCGACCCCCTCGGCCTTGATCATTGAGCCATCGATTTGACCATCGACGGTGGCGAGCGCATGGAAGTCGGCATCGTTCCAGCGGGTACTCAGCGTTCCAGTGGCGCCTCCATCGGCGACTAATTCGACCTGAGAAGTGACGATGTTGGTCTGCATGTTCCATAGCACGGTGCCCGAGACGGCGACATCCTCGGTCCAACGCAACTCCTTGAGCTTGAATCTGTACCCGTGGGCGGTTTCCGAATAGCTGAAGGTCCCGCCGCGCAATCCGCGCAGGTAGCTGCCGACCGTCGCATACCACTGCGCAATCACATCGCCCACGGTCTGTAGGCCCGCCGCGGCGAGCCGCCGCTGCTCGGCGGAGCTCCGGTCTCCCGGGAGCGAGGCCAGAGGCGCGAGTTCGTGTGCCCGGCGCGCGAACTGCGGCACGGTCCGTGCGGCCCGGACATTCTTGGTGCAGCTCGTGTCTCCGGGCGAGAGCTCCTGCACGAACCTCAATACGATCGATGAGGTGCACCCGATCAGGTCACCTCCGGCGGTGACATGCGGCAAATTCGGGATGATGACGTGGACGGCATTGGGGAACTGGTCAGTCACCTCCTGGGCATCGGTGATGGAGGTCACTGAATCCAGATCCCCGGAGAGCACCAGGGTGGGTACGCCCGGAAAGCGCACGCTCGGCGGCAGAGGGACTCCGGGCACTATTCCCTTGCTAGGCGCAGGCCAGGGCAGGCAGGTGTCGAGCGGAGTGACGTAGAGCTGCGAGGCCAATCCTTCATCGACCGTAAAGGGTGCGAACAGATCGGGCCGATTGGTGCGTGCGCGCTCGAGCGCATTGGCGTACTGCCTCTGGCGCGCTGGTACCGGACTGCTCATGTCGTAAAGCTGAGGGTAGTCCTGGCAGATCACCGCGGTGTAGAGCCCGTAGCTGAAATCCACCGGATCGCTTCGGTAACCGGTCTCGTCCTCGGCCACCATACGCAGTATCGGTTGCGGGTCATGTCCATCCAGCCACGCGCGCACCGCCGCATCGATGTCGCGATAGATCGAGGCGCCGTAACCGGCGTCAAATATCAGATTGATCAGGGTCCCGGTGTCCACGCGGGTTTGCCGCGGCACACCGAATCCATCGGGCGCCAGGCCCTGGATGGGCGCAAGGCGGATATCACCGATCAGTTTCTCCATGCGCGAACTCGCGCTCCCGCCCAGCGCCACGCAGGTCGGTGAACGCGAACAACTCAGATCGATGCCCGCCCAGGCGGTGGCCCAATCGGTCGGGAACCACACATCGGGCGCACGCACCGGGTAGGCACTGTCCAGGATGATGCTGCGCAGCCGGTGCGGATACAGGCCCGCGAGAATCTGGCCGACAAAGGTGCCGTAGCTGTCACCGTAGAAATCCACATCGCCAATATCGAGCGCATCGAGGACAGCAACGATGTCGCCGGCCGCAAAATCGGTACCGTAGAGCCACGCCGTCGCGCCCAGCTGACGGCCGCAATTGGCGATGGCCTGCAGGGCCAAAGCGCCGGACTGGAGCCACGGACAGTCAATGGGATCGGACAGGCCCGTGCCGCGCTTGTCGACGATCAGCACGTCGCGCCGGTCGCGCAGCGGATCAAAGACGGACAGATAGAAGTCCCGCGTGCCCGTGGAGGAATATCCGGGACCGCCTTCCTGGGGCAGGATGGTGCCGAGTGAGGAGAGCGAGTGATCACGGTGCGGGTAATATTCAAATCCGACCGTGATCCTGCCCGGAACAGCGCCGGTCGGATCAATCGGGCGTTCGATCGAACCGCAGTAACCGTTGTACTGGGTGTTACATAGCGAGAGCGTCAGCGATCCGACGGTGATTGTGCTCGCGGCGCTCGCCGCCGCGGCACCGGCAATCCACAGGGCCGCGACACCGAATGCGCTGGCCGTGAAGCGATGAGAGATCATGGCGCGTCCCCGTCCTCGTTTCGCTCGAGGATAACACGCACCTTCACTTACTCAGGCAGGCACCCAATCGCCGCCGAGTACTGTTAAATCATCTGCTCCACGACCATTCGCTGGCCGACTTGCGGCAGCCACCGCCTGCAGCGCCCGTCCAGGCGCGGCCTCGTACGACGCGCCCGGTACTCGCGCCCGTGGCCTTGCCGTCGCGAATCGCAAACTTGCCGTTCACGATGACCTGATTCACGCCGGTGGCGAGCTGATGAGGCTTATCGTACGTGGCGTGATCCTGGATTTTGCCGGCATCGAACACCACGAGGTCAGCATACGCGCCGGCGACAAGGCGACCGCGATCCGGGAGCGACAAATTATCGGCCGGCAACTTGGTGAGCTGGTGCACCGCCGCCTCGACGCTCAGCGCGTTGTCCTTGCGGACGTATTCGGCGAACACACGCGCGAAGTTGCCATAGGCCCGTGGGTGCGCGGCCGACAGCAGAAACACGCCCTCGGGCGCGTCGCCCGCCTCATCGGAACCAAAGCTCACCCAGGGGAGTGCGACTTGCCTGCGCACGTTATCTTCACTCATCAGAAAATAGGCGACCCCTACGCGCGTGCCATCCTCGATGACCAGATCAATCGCCGCATCCTCGGGCGATACGCCGCGCATCTTGGCGACCTCGGCGATGCTTTTGCCGGTCAGTGGTTTTAGTTTCGGATTCTTGAACTCCAGGAGCAGAGTTCCCTCGGGCCCGGCGGCCGCGTAGAGATTCTCCCAGCTCGCCGGATGGGGCGTGCGCATCTCGGCGATGACCCGGGCCCGGATGGCTGGATCCTTGAGTCGCGCGATCCAGGCCTCAAGCCCGCCGTCCTGTACCCAGGTCGGCATCGCCGCGTCCAGGCCGGTGGCGCCCGCGGTGTAGGTGTACATGTTGGCCGAAACACGCACGCCGGAAGCGCGCGCCTGATCGATCATGGCGATCACACGATCAAGCTTGCCCCAGTTGTCTTTGCCCGCCATCTTGAAATGGTAGATTTCCGCCGGGGCGCCGCTGGCGCGGGCGATGTCGATGGTCTCCTGCACGGCCGCTTCGATGCGATCTCCTTCGCTGCGCATATGGGCGGTATACATTCCCCCGCAACGGGCTGATTCGGAGGCCAATGCGATGAGCTCCGGTGTCTTGGCGTAGGTGTTCGGCGCGTAGATGAGGGCCGTGGTCACTCCCAGAGCGCCCTGTTCCATGCTCTGGTGAACGAGCGCGCGCATCTGATCGAGCTGCGTCGTATTCGGCTGCACGTCCACTTCCCCGAGCACGTTCGTGCGCACGGTGCCCGCCCCGACAAATGAGGCCACGTTGGGGCTGATGCCGCGCTGCTCGAGCACCTGCAGATACTCGCCGAGACTCGTCCAGGTCACCGGAAATTTAATATCGCCCTGTCGCTGGACCATCAGCTCCTTCATCTGCGGCGTGAGAGGGCCCATCGAGTCCTCGCCCAGCACTTCCAGAGTCACACCCTGCGCAAGATCGCTTAGCGCGCGCCCGTCAATCAGAAAAGACTGTTCCGGATGAGCAAGCATGTTGATAAAGCCGGGCGCCACGGCCTGACCGTGCACGTCCATGACCGTGCGGCCGAGCAGTTTCTTCGATGGGCCCACGTAACTGATGCGATCGGCGTCGATGGCGACATCGCCGACGTACGGCTTGCCGCCCGATCCGTCATAAATCGTGCCGCCCAGCAATACCAGATCGTGCGCGTCCACCGGTGTGGCCTCAACCGAGGGAATCACGAGCGCCGATAAGGATAAAACCAGCAACGCCAAGGTTCTTTCTAATTTCATATTTATCCCTTAATCCGGATGCCCATGGCTTGTACGGCATCCTGCCGTTGTTTTCCTAAGATGAAGAAACCGGTCCATCATGATTCGTCTGGCGCACCAGCGTGATGCTCAAAAGCAGCTGGTCAGGTTCGCACCGCCAGCCACTCGGGCGACGGTCGTGCTCCATGTCATACCCCAGGCACAAACGATCACCGTCCAGCGCGATGATGGCAAGCACGCGTCGGCCTGCATTAGGTCCGGACTCACCAATTAGGTCAATGGATCGGGGATTACCGATCGTACCTAATTGCCAGATACCTGAATCCACGACCCCTCCGTCATGACCGACGATGGCGTAGCGCTCCATGTCAAAGTTCAGACTCGCGACCCGCAACTGTTCGACGGCCAGCACCTGACCTGACACGTCCGCCGCCACCGGCACCCAGCTGCCCGCGAGCAGCGGCTCCATGTCCACTTACTCGACGACCCCGGCGCCCTCACCGCGCGGATCGGCCGCGGCTTCTACAACGCCGGTGGCGCGATTCCAGATCACGGCCTGGAAATTTCCCCAGCGATACGAGGCGGGCTGGAGCATGTCGCCCTGCGCCGCGAGAGTCTTGAGTTCCTGCTCGCTGAAGGCCCCATCTTCGTACCGCACGACATCAGGCAGGTACTGGTGGTGAAAGCGCGGCGCCGCCACGATCTCGGAGGCCGATTGCCCGTCGATGAAATCCAGCGTCGCCAGCAGCACCATGCCCATGATCAGGCTCCCGCCGGGAGATCCGCCGATCATGAGCCGGTCGCCGGACTCGACAAAGGTCGGCGTGACGGATGAGAGCATGCGCTTGTGCGGGGCGACCGCATTGGCATCGGCGCCGACCAGACCAAAGGAGTTGGCCGTGTTCGGCTTGATGGAGAAGTCGTCCATTTCGTTGTTGAGGAACAGCCCGGTGCCCGCGATCATGCGACCGCTTCCGAATCGCAGGTTCAGCGTAATGGTCGCCGCAACGCGGTTGCCGTCCCGATCGAGCACGGAAAAATGAGTCGTCTGTGGCCCGGCGTTGGCGCCCGCGCCGATGCCAGGCAGAGTGCTGCTGGGCGTGCTGTGATCAGTGCGTATCGAGGCGGCCAGTCCCGCGGCGTAGTCGACATTGGTGAGGCGCGCCACGGGCACTTCGACAAAGTCCGGGTCGCCCAGATACACGGCGCGATCGCGATGTGCACGGCGCATCGCCTCGATGATCAGATGCTTGCGCTCCACCGCCGTCGCCCCGTGCAGATCGAATTGCGCCAGGATATTGAGCGCCTCGACCAGCCCAACGCCGCCGGAACTCGGCGGCGGGGCCGAGACGATGCGCGCGCCGCGGTACTGCCCGATGACCGGCGCGCGTTCGCGGGCTCGATACCCGGAAAGATCCGCTTCACTCCAGATGCCCCCCTGGGCGCGCACTCCGGCCACCAGTTTTGCGGCCAGTTCCCCGCTGTAAAAACTCTCCAGTCCGTGCTGCGCCAAATACTGCAGGGTGGCGGCAAGCTGCGGTTGACGGATGACCGTGCCCAGCGGCGGCACCGCGCCCCGCTGCAGGAAATTCTGCGCGACGTCAGGCTCGCCCTTGAACTGTTCAAGACGCGAAACCAGCGCGTCATGGAGGTGCGAGGACAGCGGAAATCCGTCGCGCGCCAGATGAATGGCCGGCGCGAGACTGCGCGCCACCGGCAATCGTCCGTAGCGCGCCGCCAGCACGGCCAGCCCGGCAGGCTCGCCGGGGATGCCGGCGGCCAAGGCACTGTCCGTCGATAATCCCGGAACCGGGTTGCCCTTCGCGTCCAGGTACATATCGCGCGTGGCGGCGGCCGGAGCCATTTCGCGCGCATCGAGTGCGACCTCTACGCCATCGCTCTGCCGATGCAGCAGGTAGATCCCACCGCCCGTCAGCCCCGAGCCGGTGGGCTCGACCACGGCCAACGCCGCACTGACCGCCACCGCGGCGTCAAAAGCGTTGCCGCCCGCTCGCAGTACTTCCAAGCCGGCGGCGGTCGCCAACGGATGAGCGCTTGCGATGGCGGCATGACCCGGAGCGCTCGCCAGGGGTGCGCTTGGCGGCGCGGCGAATGCGACGTTGGCGAACCACAGCAGCGCCGCTGCCGCTATCGGGGCACGAGATTGGGGGCCGGGGCGATTCAACGCTTCACCTTGCGTTGGAATGCCGCCTCGACCAGCGGGTGCACGAATTCACTGACACTGCCGCCCAGAGTGGCAATCTCACGCACCAGCGTGGAGGAAATAAAGGTGAACTGCTCCTTAGGGGTCAGGAACACGGTTTCCACCCCGGGCGCGATATGCCGGCCCATGTTGGCGAGCTGGAACTCGAATTCGAAATCCGAAACCGCGCGCAGTCCGCGCACGATGACCCCGATGCCCTGCGCGCGGGCAAATTCCACCGTCAGGCCGCTGTAGCCCTCGACCTTCACGTTGCCGATGTCGGCGAGCACGCCGCGTGCCAGCGCCACCCGCTCATCGATGTCGAACATCGGCGTCTTGCCCGGGTTGGCGGCGATCGCCAGCAGCACGGTGTCAAATATCCCCGCCGCGCGACGCACCAGATCCTCATGTCCCCGGGTGATCGGATCGAATGTGCCGGGATAAACGGCTCTGCGATTGACTGACACGAGCTCTCCTTATCGATACTCATATAGATCATACCCGACCGCGCCTGCCGCGCCGTTGCGCAACGCTTCCCAGCCTGCGGGGAGCCCGGCTAACGGTGTGAGCTTGGGGTGCTCGAAATAAACCAGGCACCCGGGAGCGAGCCCGCCACGTGACTCCAGCTGCATGGCAACCTCAACCAGTGCGGCGCCGGAAAACGGCGGATCGAGGAACACCAGATCAAAAGGGCGCGCGGCTCGTTTCAGGTATTGCTCGGCACGCGCATGCATTAACTCGGCCGTGCTGGAGCCCGCGCCCCAATCCCGCAGTACATCGCCCAAGGCGGCGATGGCCTGGGCGTTTTGATCCACGAATACACAGTGCGCCGCGCCGCGCGAAAGTGCCTCGAGCCCCAGCGCGCCCGAGCCCGCGTACAGATCAAGGCAACGGCGCCCCGCTGTCCGCCCCTGCAGCCAGTTGAACAGCGTCTCGCGTATACGCTCGCTGGTGGGGCGTATTTCGGTATCCGGAAATTGCCAACGCCGGCCCCGCCATTGGCCCGCAATGATGCGCAAGCGGCGCGACTGCGCGCCCCGGGCATGGGTGTGTCGCGGGGGCGATGGGGTGGAGCGCGCTTTGCCGGTCATGGTCGGGAAGCCTAGCGCATTATGCGAGAATCCCCCCATGCTCGATCAGCGCACCACTGAGGCCACGCCACCGGATTCCACGCCCGGGTTTTTCGGCCGGCTGCGTGCACGGCTCAACCGGGGAGGGGTCACACTGGCGCGGGAGCTGCGCGGCCTGCTGCAGGGGCGCCAGATCAGCGCCGAACTGCTCGAGGAGCTCGAAACGCGCCTGATCGGGGCGGACCTGGGCGTGGTCGTCACCAACGAAATCATCGAGGATCTGCGAGTCCGGGCCGGCCGCCACGAACTCATCGACGCCGATGCCCTGCTGGCCGCGCTCCGCGCGCGGCTCACCGAGACCTTGCGCCCCTGCGAGCAGCCTTTGCAGGTGGATCGCAATGCACGGCCCTTTGTCATTCTGGTGGTCGGTGTCAATGGTTCGGGCAAGACCACGACCATCGGAAAGCTCGCCGGCCAGATGCGCGATCAGCACTTGAAGGTGATGATGGCCGCAGGCGATACCTTCCGCGCAGCGGCGATTGAGCAGCTGAGCGTCTGGGCGGAACGGGGCGGCGCGCAATTTGTCTGCCAGCAGACGGGCGCCGATCCCAGCGCGGTCATCTTCGATGCCCTGCACGCGGCGCGCGCGCGCGGGATCGATGTCGTGCTCGCCGACACCGCGGGGCGATTGCACAGCCAGTCGCAGCTGATGGACGAACTGCGGAAGATCAAGCGCGTCATGGGACGGGTCGATCCTGCCGCACCGCACGAGGTCCTGCTGGTGCTCGATGCCAACCAGGGGCAGAACGCGCTCGCGCAGGCCGAACAGTTCCACGCGGCCATCGGTGTGACGGGCCTGGCCATCACGAAGCTCGACGGCACGGCACGCGGCGGCATCGTCGTGGCGATAGCCCGAAAGCTTGCCCTCCCGATTCGCTTTATAGGCTTAGGGGAGCAAAGCGAGGACTTTGGACACTTCAACGCTGCCGCGTTCGCGCAGGCACTGGTCGATGGGGTTGAGAGTGGGGCCGCCCCGGCGTCCCGTCCCGCTTCGGGAGCAGGGCCGTGATCACATTCGACGCGGTCGCGAAGCGCTACCGGAACGGGCGCGAAGCGCTAAGCAACGTCAACCTGCACGTGGCCCCCGGGGAAATGGTTTTCCTCACCGGCCGTTCGGGTGCGGGCAAGAGCACGGTGCTCAAGCTGATCGCGGTGCTGGAGCGACCGACGCGCGGCCGCGTGTCGGTGGCCGGCTCCGACACCGGCACGCTCAAGGCACGGCGCGTGCCCGCATTTCGGCGCGGCGTCGGCGTGGTTTTCCAGGATCATCGTCTGCTGATCGATCGGCCGGTATTCGACAACGTCGCCCTGCCGCTGATCGTCGCCGACAGTTCGCTGAAGGAAATCGACAAGCGCGTGCGTGCGGCGCTTGATCAGGTGGGCTTGCTGGGGAGCGAACGCAGACTCCCGGCTGAACTTTCGGTGGGCGAACAGCAGCGCGTCGGTATTGCGCGTGCAATCATCAGTCGCCCGCCGATTCTCATTGCCGATGAACCGACCGGCAATCTCGACCCGCAGTTGGCGAGCGAGGTCATGGCACTGTTCCGGCGCCTGAATGAAGTGGGCGTCACCGTGGTCGTGGCCACCCACGATCTGCACCTGGTGCGCGAGTCCGGATTGCGCTCCATCGTGCTCGACAATGGCCACATCGCCGGGAGCGAACCGAGCGGTGTGCTGCCGGTGATCGAGGCACACCGATGAGCGGCGGTCTGCCCGGTTACCTCGCGCGGCACACGCACGCATTGCTGAGTTCGGCTGGCCATCTGACGCGCGCGCCGGTGGCCACCATTTTTACGGTGCTGGTGATGGGCCTCGCGCTCGCTCTGCCTCTGGGCCTGGATGTGCTGGTGCGCAATGTCCGGACGGCCACCGGCGACTTCAGTGGGGCCGTGAGCCTTTCTGTTTTTCTTAAGACCGGGGTTGCTGAAGCGCGCGCCCAGCAGCTGGCCCGGACGGCGCGCGATCGGCCCGGCGTGGCCTCGGTGCAGTTGATCACGGCCACCCAGGCTCTGGCGGAATTCCGTGCGCAGTCCGGCTTCGGGGCAGCGCTCGATGCGCTCGAGGACAACCCGCTGCCTCACGTGCTGGCCATTACACCGCGGCCGGCAAATTCGAATCCCGCCGACATGGAATCCCTCCGTCGATATCTGAAGGCCTGGCCCGAGGTCGACACGGTCCAGCTTGACGGGGACTGGGTCGCAAGATTCAACGCGATTCTCGCCCTGCTGCAGCGGTCTTTGCTGATCGCCGCGGGCCTTCTGGCCTTAGGGGTCGTGGCCGTGGTCGGCAACACGATTCGGCTGGAGATCCAGAACCGCCGCGCCGAAATCGAGGTCACTAAACTCGTGGGCGGGACCAACGGTTTCGTACGCCGCCCCTTCCTGTATACCGGCGCGCTCTACGGATGCCTGGGCGGCCTGACGGCGTGGCTTGTGGTGATGGTGGCTATCCACCTGCTCACCCCGGCGACCTCCCAACTGGCCCGCTCTTACGGCAGCACTTTCAGCCTGGCGGGCCCCGGAATCCGCGATCTGCAGCTCCTGCTGGCCGGCAGTACCGTCCTGGGATGGCTTGGATCCTGGCTGGCCGCGGCCCGCCACCTCGCACGGATCGACCCCGGCGCCGGCTAGTTCTAAGTCATTGTTTTTCAGCTCTTTTGCGCTGATTATCAGCTCATGGCACCGTTAGCACTCTGAGCTTAAGAGTGCTAAAATTGCGCCCATTGATCTGTCGAGGAGAACTGAAGGGCATGAGTGCACAAACCGCGATGATGACGCACGTTGGCGAGCTTGGCGTAGCCGGCCCGCTGGGTAGTTTTGAGGCGTACGTGGAGCGCGTGAGTCGCGTTCCGGTGCTGAGCCGCGAGGACGAGCAGAAGCTGGCGCGCCAGTTCCGCGAGCACGACGATCTCGATGCGGCTCGGCAGCTGGTGCTCTCGCACCTGCGTTTCGTCGTGCATATCGCGCGCGGCTACAACGGCTACGGATTGCCGTTGAGTGACCTGGTCCAGGAAGGAAACGTCGGTCTCATGAAGGCCGTCAAGCGTTTTGACCCGGCCGTGGGCGTGCGCCTGGT
The DNA here is from genome assembly GCA_963795685.1 of uncultured Gammaproteobacteria bacterium. Lineage (GTDB taxonomy): Bacteria > Pseudomonadota > Gammaproteobacteria > Steroidobacterales > Steroidobacteraceae > FEN-1191. The sequence continues at coordinate 5,748 of CAWCJE010000012.1, read as the reverse complement.
CTCATTTGCGGTGCATTGGATCCGCGCCGAAATCCATGAATACGTGCTGCGCAACTGGAGGCTGGTGCGCATCGCCACCACCAAGGCGCAGCGCAAGCTGTTCTTCAACCTGCGCCGCCTCAAACGCAATTTGAGCTGGCTCAGCGCCGAAGAGACCCGTGCCGTGGCCAAGGATCTGGGTGTTCCGGCGGCCGAGGTCACGGAGATGGAACAGCGCCTGTCCGCGCATGATCTGAGCTTTGATCCGCTGCCGTCGGGCGAAGAAGAGGAGTCCTATGGACCCGCCGCCTACCTGGGCGCACCCGATGCGGACCCGGCCAAGCAGGTCGAGGCTGAGGACTGGGACGGGGATTCCGCCGCGCAGCTGAGCTCCGGGCTGGAGAGCCTCGATGAGCGGAGCCGTACGATCGTGAAACGGCGCTGGCTGGCCAGTCCCAAGGCCACCCTGCACGAGCTTGCCGCCGAGTATGGGGTATCGGCGGAGCGAATCCGGCAGATCGAGGCCAGCGCGTTCAGTCGGTTGCGCGGGTTATTACCCATGCCATCCGTGTGATTCTGACCACACTGGGTTGTTTGCGGTAGGTTTGGTGTCGTCGAAAGACGACATAATTCCGTACTCAAAGTGATGATTTGCTATAGATTTTTCTCTTCGAAAATCCTATTCTCCTCCCATGCAGCATTGCGGGCTCTAGCGATGCGCAAAAGGAACAGCTCAGAATTTTCAGAAATCTGGCTGTCCGGGTGGACACGGATGAGGCGGCCAACATTTTTGGCTACCGGGCATGATCAAGCGCGAACTGACGCGCTAACCCCGCAGTTTCGGGGGAGGCAATTTGCCAGCTCTGCCAGTCCGGAAAAATATTGGCCCACCCGTGGCAGACCGGATCTATTTTGAAAAGTTAAAGCCCCGCCTGGCGGGGCTTTTTTTTGCCTCGCGCGCCCCGGACCCGGGGCCGCAAAATGCCGCCATGAAGAATCGACACGCATCGCGGCTTCCCGTCCTCGGGCTGTTGCTTGGGATGCTGGCCAGCGGCGTGGCTTGCCCCGACGCGCAGCCGGCCGCGAGCAGCTGGCCGGACACGTTCGCCACGCGACTTGAAGCCCTGGCCCTGCTTGCAAACGCTCAATGCCGATTTGCTGAGTCACGACAGCGCGACCGCCACGCTGGGGCGATGGTGCGAGCTGCACAAAATGGCCGCGGACCCACACATCATTGCCGTGCCGATCCACGGGGACCTGAAGACGCCGACCGCCGCTCAACGCCTGGAGCTGGGCGTCGCAGCCACCGAACCGATTCGCTATCGCCACGTGGAATTGAAATGCGGATTGCTGGTGCTCTCGAAGGCCGATAACTGGTATGTACCGGCTCGCCTGACTGCGCAGATGAATCATCTGCTCGAGACGACCGAGACGCCTTTCGGAGCGATCGTTCATGAGCTTAATTTCCAGCGGCACACTCTTTCCGCGCGACTGTTGTGGACGCCCTTGCCGGCCGGTTGGGAAATGAATTCGCGGCGAGTACGAAGGGCCTCTGGACAAGCTTTCGGTGCCCGACGAAGTGCTCGAGCACCGCGCGGTGCTGAGCCTGCCGAACGGCACGCCCTTCAGTGAAGTGGTGGAGACCTATACGGGAAACGTGCTGGCGTTCCCGGCACCTCAGGCGCCGCCAGAAAGGCATTGAGTCCTGCGCGCTCTGAGCTCGCGTGCCGCGGCCTGTCTTCCTAAGGCCATTAAACCTTTCCGGTCACGGTCCGGTAAGCCAGTCACGGCCTCGCTGCGTCGTCAGCAGCGGCAGCAGCCGCGCGTCGAGTTCGGGGTCCGGTGAACGATACGCCCACTGCGCCATCGGCGGCATCGACATGAGGATCGCATCGGTACGCCCGTTCGATTGCAGACCGAACAGGGTGCCGCGGTCAAACAGCAGATTGAACTCCGCGTAACGGCCGCGCCGATAGAGCTGGTAGCGGCGTTCGCGATCGCCGTAGGGCAATTCGCGCCGCTCTTTTACGATCGACTGGTAGGCGCTCAAGGTATTCACGGCCGACGGCGCGCATGAATTCAAAGCAGCGCTCCCACGGCATTCCAAATTCCGGCGTTCCGGCATTCAGATCATCGAAGAAGAGCCCGCCGATTCCGCGTGCCTCGCTCCTGTGGCGCAAATAGAAATACTCGTCACAGGCTCCGGCGGAGCTGCGCGTACAGCCGCGCGTGGAACGGCGCGCATGCGGCGGCCGCGGCGCGATGCCAGAGCACGGCGTCCTGTTCGTAGGGCAGATAGGGCGTGAGATCGAAGCCGCCGCCGAACCACCAGATATCGCCGGCGCTGAAGTAGCGCACGTTCATGTGGCTGGTCGGAACGTGCGGATTGCGCGGGTGCATGACGACCGAGATGCCCATGGCCCGATAAGGCCGGCCGGCCAGCTCGGGGTTGCGCGCGCTCGCCGCCGGCGGCAGTTGGCTGCCGCGCACGTCCGAGAGTGCAACCCCTCCGCGTTCGAACAGGGCCCCGCCCTCCAGAATCGCGGTCACGCCCATCGCCGGCGAGCGCCTCGCCTCCTGGGGCTCGCGACCACGGATCGAGGGAAAATTCGCCGGCTCGCCATCGGCCGCGGCGAAGGCCGCGCACAGCTCATCGTGCAACGCGCCCAGACAGCCGCGCACCGCGGCGCAGCCCTGCTCGTTCACGCCTTGAGCGCCGCCCATCATCAGTGCTTGACCATGACGTGGCGGACCACGGTGTAGTCCTCCAGCGCGTACATCGATAAGATCCTTGCCGTAGCCGGAGCGCTTCAGGCCGCCGTGCGGCATTTCCGAGATCAGCGCGAAATGGGTGTTGATCCAGGTGCAGCCGTAACGGAGTCGCGCGGCCACCTGCATGGCGCGGCCCACATCGTGCGTCCACACCGAGGAGGCCAGGCCGTATTCGGAATCGTTGGCCCAGGCGATGGCATCGTCGGTATCCTTAAATCGAGTCACCGTCACCACGGGACCGAAGACTTCCCGGCGCACGATCTCATCGCTCTGGCGTGCGCCGGCAATCACCGTGGGTTCGAAGAAAAAGCCCTTGCCGGTCTTGGCGTGGCCGCCGGTGACCACCTCGATGTGCTTCTTGGCCGCCGCGCGATCTACGAACCCCGCGACGCGCGCGCGTTGTTCCGCGCTGATCAGCGGGCCCATCTCGACGCCGGTCATTTGCTGCGTGCCGACCTTGATCGTGCCCACGGTCGCGGCCAGATCGGCCACGAGACGCTCGTACACCTTGGAACCGGCATAGATGCGGCAGGCCGCGGTGCAGTCCTGGCCGGCGTTGTAGTAGCCGAACGTACGCACGCCGCTGACCACCGATTCGACGTCCGCGTCGTCGAAGACGATGACCGGCGCCTTGCCGCCCAACTCCAGATGCGTACGCTTGACGCCCTTGGAGGCGGCGGCCAGAACCTTTTCCCCTGTCGATACATCCCCGGTCAGTGAGATCATGGCCACGGCCGGGTGCGAGATCAGCGGGGCACCGACGCTCTCGCCGCGTCCGCAGATGATGTTCACGACGCCCGGCGGAAAGATCTCCCCCAGGGTCATCGCCAGCCTGAGCGCACTCAGGGGCGTTTGCTCCGAGGGCTTGAGCACTACGGTGTTGCCGGCCGCCAGCGCGGGCGCCAGCTTCCAGGCGGCCATCAACAAGGGATAGTTCCACGGCGCGATCGAGGCCACCACGCCGACCGGATCGCGGCGGATCATGCTGGTATGGCCGGACAGATACTCCCCGGCGACCGCGCCATGCATGGTGCGCGCCGCGCCCGCGAAGAAGCGCATGACATCCGCCACGGCCGGAATTTCATCGCTCTCTGACAGCGGCGAGCGGCTTGCCGCAATTGGCGGACTCAAGCGCGGCGTAGTCAGCGCCGTCGGCCTCGATCCGGTCGGCGAGTTTCAACAAGAGTGCCGCTCGGTCCCTGGGCGGGGTCGCGGCCCAGCCCTCGATAGGCCGCGCGTGCCGCCTCGACGGCAGCGTCGATCTGCGCCTTGGAGGCCTCGTTGACAGTCGCCAGGACCTTGCCGCTGGCCGGGTCCAGGACCTGCTCTGCGGCACCCTTGCCCGCGACCATTTTTCCATTGATCAGAAGTTTGGTGTTCATGCGGTTACTTTTTGTGTACTAGTTGTGTGCCAAGAACTTTGCCGATACATTCCCAATCATAGTTGGCGCCCGCCATACTGCCTATATTCCCACATTCCGAGGAGTCGATCGTGCACACCCTGAACCGCACTCGCATCACCCTGATCGCACTGGCGCTGATTGGCGCCAGCGGCATCGCCGCCGCAGCGACCGACTGCAGCCAGCGGATCCGCAACTTACCGTCATGATTGCCAGTCCGGACCGGACCGAAAGCTTCAAGACGCGTGACGCCGCGCGCCATCCGGCCGAGGAACTGACGTTTTTTGGGCTCAAGCCGAACATGACCGTCGTGGAACTCTGGCCCGGTTCCGGCTACTGGAGCGAAATCCTGGGACCGTATCTGGCGGCGAGCGGCAAGTACTACGTCGCCCAGCCTCCGGCGGGAGACAAGGAAGAGGACGAAGGCATCGCCAAGTGGCGCTCGCGGATGGCCGGCCACAAGGATCGCGTCGGCAAGATCACCGAGACCACGCTCGGCAAGGATCACTTCGATATCGCACCACCCAATTCCGCCGATCTGGTGCTGACGTTCCGCAACCTGCACAACTGGGTCAATGGCGGATACGCCGATGCCGCGCTGGCCGCCTGTTTTCGGGCCCTCAAGCCCGGCGGCATCCTGGGCGTGGAAGATCATCGCGGCCGTACCGATCGCCCGCAGGATCCGAAGGCGGAGAGCGGGTATCTGCGCGAGGACTTCGCGATCGCACTGGCCAAGAAGGCCGGCTTCGAGCTGGTGGGTAAGTCTGAAATCAACGCCAACCCCAAGGACACCAAGGACTGGGTGGACGGGGTCTGGACCTTACCGCCCACGCTCTCGCAAGGGGACAAGGACCGCGCCCGCTACATGGCGATTGGCGAGGCCGATAATTTCGTCCTCAAGTTCCGCAAGCCCGCGCACTGACATGCTGTCCGGCTGGGCGGCCCGCATCGGCCGCTCAGCCGGACTCCTTTAGCTCAATCAAGGCCTGCCACACCACTTGAGGGTCGTGGCCCTGGCTAACGTCCCCCCATGACCTCGAGATAATCACTCGCCCAGCGATCGTAGGGCACGCAGCGGCCCTGCGAGTTGCAGCTGGAGCCGGGAGTTCGCCAGAAGTGCAGGCGATCGAACTGGTCCATCCCGTTAGCCCTGCAGCCGTCCGCGCCAAGCAGATCGTTGTTGAGGCAAGCCGCCGCGACCACCGGAACGGAACCGAGCCACGCGGCAACGTCGCCCTGGACCTTGGGCACCAGTGACCAGTTCATCCACTGATAGGCGCAGTTGGGATGTTTGGCTTTGGCATGCAGCATCGTAGTGTCGGCCCAGCCGGTCGCTCCTTCGCTGGGAATTGTGCTCGCTATCGGCTGCTTGTTCGCCACCAGGGTGTTGACCTGCGACGGCCAGGAGTCCGAGACCACCGCCGCCTGGTTGGTGAAGTCCTGCACCTGGACGTTGGAGTCGTGCCAATAACGCTGCACCAGCGGATGTTGGCGGCGCAGCAACGAGAGCGCCGCGGCATATTGCGTTTCGTTGAGTTCGTACGGGATCCTTGATCCCCAATTCGGGCTTGTGCGCCATCAGGTACAGCGCCGCATC
>CAWCJE010000011.1:0-110746 GCA_963795685.1 uncultured Gammaproteobacteria bacterium | reverse complement strand
GAACTGGGCACGAGCCTGGTGATCGTCACGCACGATACTCGGCTGGCCGCACGCATGGACCGGGTACTCGAGCTCGACAACGGGAAACTGCGCTAGCGAATCGCCCGGGCGGCCGGCGTGAGGCTATGGCGCATCCGGAAGCGGCGACGCACGGCCGATCGCCACACCAGCTCCAGGATCCAGCGGCCGAGGAGCCCGAAGACCACGGCACTGACCAGGCAGCCGAGCAGAAATGGTTTCCAGAATGGCCCCAGTCCGTGCTCGAGCCAGCGCCAGCTCAGTTGAAACGCGAAATGATGCGGCTTGCTGTGCAGGAGCAGCGCGCCGAGGCGGTAGGCCCCGTAGTAGAAGGGCACCATCGTGAACGGGTTGACCACCCAGGTGCTGGCCAGCGCCACCGGCAGATTCACTCGCCAGTACAGCGCCACCAGCACGGCGGCGATGGTGTGTATCGGCAGCGGTATGAACGCGATGGCGATGCCGGCGCCAAACGCGCCGGTGATCGAGTGGCGGTTGAGGGACCACAGGAGCGGCTCGGTGATACGCTCGCCAAACACCCGCAGGTACCAGCGTTGCTGGCGCGCGGTCACCCACAGGGCAAGTTTCTTGACGACTCGGCGCGGCATCGATGGCGCACTCTAGCAGCCATCGGTGCACGCGCGCAGCGGATTTGCGTCGCACATCCGCAAGCTCGTCCCACGCGGCTGGCCGGAGAAAGCCTTAAACCGGTACGCGCGCTTGGGTATCATGCGCGCTTAAGCATTTAGGCGGGGTGGAATAGCCGATGTGGGAAATCGTGCGTGCCGGCGGCTGGATGATGGGTCCGATCATCCTGGCTTCGATCGTGGCCGTGGCCATCATTCTCGAGCGCTTGTGGACGCTGCAGGACCGCCGCGTACTGCCCACGGACCTGACACGGCGCGTGTGGCAGCTCATCGAGGCGGATCAGGTGAGCGACAAGGTGATCGCGGCGCTCGCCCAGAACTCTCCGCTCGGCAAGGTGCTCGCCTCGGGCCTCGCCAATCGCCATCGCTCGCGCGAGGCGCTGATGGAACGGCTCGAGGATACCGGCCGGCACGTGGTGCACGAACTGGAGCGGTTCCTGACGACCTTGGGCACCATTGCCGCGGTCTCCCCGCTCCTGGGGCTGCTTGGCACGGTCGGCGGCATCATCAAGGCCTTCAACGCCATCAACGCCGGATCCATGGGCGATCCGCGGCTGCTCTCCGGGGGCATCGCCCAGGCCCTGATCACCACCGCCGCGGGCTTGTGCGTGGCCATCCCCTCGCTGATCGCCTACCGGTACCTGCGCGGACGGGTCGATCGCATCGTCATCGAAATCGAAAAGGACGCGATCCTGCTCGCCGACGCGCTGGAGAGCTCACGCGCTAAGGAGCCGTCCTGCTCGAGGACGCGCTGGAGAGTTCGCGCGCGACGGGGCGGGCGGCGGCGCAGTGAACCTCAAGCCGCGGCGCCACGAAGAGCCCGAGATCAACATGGTCTCGCTGATCGATGTGGTGCTGATGATGGTGATCTTCTTCATGCTCTCGGCACGCTTTAACGGCGAGGGGCGCTTGCGGGTGCAGTTGCCCCAGTCCTCGGCGGTGCCCGAGGCGAACGCGAAGGCCTCGGCCCTGGTGGTGACCGTGACCGCCGGGGGAAGTTACCTGGTCAACAACCGCGAGCTGGTCAATTCCAGCCCCGACACGCTCCGCAGCGCCATCGAGAAGGTCGCGCCCGCGCAGCGCGATGCGCCCGTGAGCCTGCGCGCCGACGGTCGCGCCACGCACCAGTCGGTGGTGACCGCCATGGACGTGCTCGGGCAGTTGGGATTTGCGCAACTGAACTTCATCACCACACGCGAACCCGGGGCTCGCGCTCCTTGAATCCGCCCCCGCCGCTGCTTACGGACGCCGCGGCGGTGTACCGCAGGCTCCTGGGCTACGCGCGCCCGCACTGGCGCATGTTCCTAATCGGCGTGCTGGGCATGGTGATGTACGCGGCGGTAAGCCCGCTCACGGCCTGGTTCGTCAAGAACTTCCTGAACGCGGCGTTCCTGACCAAGAACCTGCGCATCCTGCAGTACGTGCCGGCCGGCATCATCGTGCTGTTCCTGTTCCGCGGGATCGGGGATTACCTGGCGAATTATTTTCCGGGCTGGGTCGGCCGGCAAATGATCAAGACGATGCGCGCGGAGCTGTTTGCGAAGTACCTGCGGCTCCCGACCTCCTGGTACGAGCGCGAGTCTTCGGGTCCGATGTTATCGCGCCTGACCTACAACGCCGAGCTGGTGGCCGAGGCGGCCACCAATTCGGTCACGGTGCTGATCCGCGACTCGCTGGCGATCGTGTGGCTGGTCGGCTACCTGTTCTGGCAGAACTGGCAGCTGGCGATCTTCGCCATGCTGGCCGCCCCGGTGATCGCGAGCCTGATGCGCAGCGTCAACCGCCGTTTCCGACGCTACGCGACGCGCATTCAGAACTCGATGGGCGATGTCACGCGCGTGGCCAAGGAAGCCATCGAGGCGCACCGCGTGGTCAAGGTCTTCAACGCGCAGGCGCACATGCAGGAGGCCTTCCGCATCGCCAACGAGCGCAACCGTCACAGCAACATGAAGCTGGTCGCGGCGCGCGCGGCGAGCAACCCTCTGGTGCAGCTCATTGCCTCGGTGGGACTGGCCGGGGTCCTGTACGTCGCCGATCGACAGGTGGCCGCCGGCACCATGCAGGTCGGTGACTTCCTGGGGTTCCTGACCGCCTTGCTGCTCGTGACCGAACCGCTCCGCCGCCTGGTGAGCGTCAGCGGCCCGCTCCAGCAGAGCATTGCCGCCAGCGCCAGTTTCTTCGAGGTGCTCGATGCGCCGGTCGAGCCGCAGGGCGGGACGCGCACGCTCGCGCGCGCGCGCGGGGAAGTGGAATTTCGCGATGTCAGCTTCACCTACGACGTGGACAAGGGCAAGGTGCTCCACGACATCAACCTGCGCGTGGCCGCCGGCGCCACGGTGGCGATCGTCGGGCGCTCCGGGAGCGGCAAGTCCACGCTGGTCTCGCTCCTGCCGCGCTTCTACGATCCGGGCGCCGGTGCGGTGCTGCTCGATGGGGTGGATATCCGCGAGTACCGGCTGCACGATCTTCGCGCCCAGATCAGCCTGGTGAGCCAGGACGTGGTGCTCTTCAACGATACGATCCGCAACAACATCGTCTTCGGCGCCACTAACGTCGATGAGCGGGCGATCGCCGCAGCCGCCCAGGCGGCTTTCGTCAGCGAGTTCGTCGCCGAGCTGCCCTTGGGCCTGGAGACGGAAGTCGGGGATCGGGGACTGCTGCTCTCCGGCGGGCAGCGCCAGCGCATCGCGATCGCACGGGCCCTTTTGCGCAACAGCCCGATCCTGGTGCTCGATGAGGCGACTTCCTCGCTGGACACCGCCTCCGAGCGCCACATCCAGGCCGCGCTCGATCAGCTGGTGCGCAACCGCACCACCTTCGTGATCGCGCACCGTCTCTCGACGATCGAGCACGCCGATCTGATCGTGGTGATGCAGGATGGCCTGATCGTCGAATCGGGCACGCACGAACAACTGGTGGCCAAATCGCAGGTGTATGCGCAGTTGCATCAGCTGCAGTTCAACGTGTGAGCCGCCCATCGGTGCGCACGCCAGGGGAGCCTTAGGAACGTGCCATGAGCGTGGAAGCCTGGCTCCAGAGGGTCTGGTACGCACCGACGCCCGCGCCCGCGTGGCTGCGCACGCTTTCGCCCGTGTATGGCGGCCTCGTGCGGCTTCGCCAATTCCTCTACGCCCACGGCTGGCTGCGCTCACGGCGCGTCGCAGGTCCTGTGATCGTGGTCGGAAACCTCACCGTCGGTGGCACCGGCAAGACCCCGTTTGTGATCTGGCTCATCGAGCGGCTCCGGGAACTGGGCATCGAAGGGGCGGTGGTGACGCGCGGCTACGGACGCAGCCACAGCCGGCGCGTGACCAACGACATTCTGCGCGTCGATGCGAGTTGCCGCGCCGAGGAGGTGGGCGATGAGGCGCTGCTGATCAGCCGTCGCGCGCGCTGTCCGGTCTACGTGTGCCGCGATCGGGTCGCGGCCGCGCAGGCCGCGCTCAGCGACGGGGCGCGCGCGGTCATCGCCGATGACGGATTGCAGCACCTGCGCCTGGCCCGCGATGCCGAGGTCGTGCTCGTCGATGCGATGCGCGGCTGGGGCAACGGCTCCTTGCTCCCGGCCGGCCCGTTGCGCGAGGATCCCTCGCGCGCCGCGCGTGCGAGCGCGATGGTGCTGACCGGGCCGGGCACGCCGGATCTGGGACGGCGCCTCACACCGAGCGCGCGCATGCAGCTTGAAGGCTCGGTGCTCTGGCCCGTGAGCGGTGCGGGGGACGGGCGGGCGCTGGTGGCGTTCGCCGGCCAGCGCGTGCACGCCCTGGCCGGGATCGGCAACCCGGCGCGTTTCTTCAATGCGCTGCGCGCCGCCCGGATCGATGCCCTCGAGCATCCCTTCCCGGACCATCATCGCTACGTGGCGGCGGATCTTCGCTTCGATGACCCGCTGGCGCTGATCATGACCGAGAAGGATGCCGTAAAATGCCAGGGGTTCGCGCCAGAGAACTGCTGGTATCTGCCGGTCACCGCCACTTTTTCGGCGGCGGAGGGGCGGGCTCTGCTAGGGAGAATACTGATGGATGCACGCTTGCTCGATATCCTCGCCTGTCCGGTCTGCAAGGGGCCCTTGCGCCTGGTGCAGGAAAGCACAGGCCCGGTGCTGGTGTGTCGGGCCGACCGGCTGGCCTACCCGGTGCGCGAGGGCATACCGGTGATGCTCGAGGAGGCCGCGCGCCAGCTCCCCTCGGGCGATCCGTTGCTGGAGCGCTAGATTTGTTCAAGGTCGTGATTCCGGCGCGCTACGCCTCGACACGACTTCCCGGCAAACCGCTGCGGGCCATCGCGGGCCGGCCGATGCTGCAGTGGGTGTACGAGCAGGCCGTCGCCTCGCAGGCCGAGGAAGTGTGGATCGCCACGGACGATGAGCGCATCGCCGAGCGCGCACGGAGCTTTGGTGCGTCAGGTGAGGTGCGCGTGGCCATGACCTCGGGCGATCACGCCTCGGGCACCGATCGGGTCGCGGAACTCGCGCGCGCTCAACGCTGGGATTCGCGACAGATCGTCGTCAACGTCCAGGGCGATGAACCGCTCCTGCCGCCGCCGCTGATTCGCCAGGCCGCAGAACTGCTGGAACGCTACCCGAGCGCGGACATCGCCACGCTGTCGACCGCGCTTGAATCACTCGATGATTTCTTGAATCCGAACGTGGTCAAGGTCGTATCCGACGCCCAGCAGCGCGTGCTTTATTTTTCTCGCGCGCCGATTCCCTATACCCGCGATGCGACGGACAGCGCCGAGCGCGCCCAGTGGCAGCGCGCACGGCGCCATGTGGGGATCTACGCTTATCGGGCGGGTGCGCTGCAACGAATGGCCGCGCTCCCGGTCTCAGCGCTCGAGAACGCCGAGAAGCTCGAACAGCTCCGCGCGCTCGAGGCCGGCTTCGAGATCCGGATCGCCGAGGGCGTGGAGCCCCCGGGACCCGACGTCAATACCGACGCCGACCTGGAACGCGTTGCCGCTCTACTCGTCGCGTCGGGGCTCGGTGTGCCAGCTGTCCGGCACCGGGGCTGAAGACCACACCACCTGCGCCGCGGCGGGCGCAGCGCCCGGCGTGCCCACCGGAGCGGCGGCCTGCGGCGGAGGGGAGGCGGGCGCACCCGCGCTCGCCCGATCCGGTGAAGAGGCTTCAAACAACTGCGCCTGGCCGGTGTTCGGGCGGGCAGGTTGCGTCCAGCTCATCGCCGGCTCCTGCGCACCCGCGTCACGAACGTTTCCCTGATCCGGGCTGATCGCGGGACCCTGGCCTGCGCCCTGCATCGGCTCGTTGCCCGCGTGCTGCCCCGAACGTTCGGCGCCCTCGCGGTTGCCGCCTCCACCGCGGCGGCGACGCGCCGCCCCGGCGTGAGCGTCCCGGTCGGTCGCCGCGCTCGCCTTCGGTGCGCCGGGGTTCGCCGTTCAAAGCGTCGGGCGGAGAGTCCCGGCGCGGCTCGTCACGTCGCGGCGGCGGATTTCGCGGCCCTTCGCCGGGCCGCGCATCGGCGCGCGGTGGGTCGCTGCGCTGCGGATCGCGATGCGCTTCATCGCGAGGACGGCTCGGGCGCCGCGGCTCGTTGCGGTTACCCTCGTTCCGCCCGCCATGGCGGGAACTCCCGTCACGACGTGCACCGGAGCGATCCCCGTAGGGTCCGCGGCCTGATCCGCCCCGGCGTGGCGCGTGTCGATCGCGCCCGTCGCGATGATCGCGAGTCTCCCCGCGTCCGCTCGCGAGGGACTGCGCCTCGGTGGGCTTCGGCGCATCGGACCCGGCGAAGAATCGTTTGAGGTGTCCCCAAAAACCGCCGCCGCCGTTGGCCTGGGGCACCACCGAGGGTGCGGGCTCGGCCGGTGCCCGCTCAGGCAGGGCCACCACCGGAGCGGCGGTGGCGGGCATGAAGGCCGCCACCGCGGGCGCTTCGGCCACCGGCTTGTCCCGATCGAGCGTCGGGTCGGCCAGTACCGGCGCCGCCGGCATCTGGTAGCTGACCTGATTGTGCTCGGGCAAGGCCGCCTCGTCCTCGCGCACGCGGCGGAAGGAGTACTCGGGGGTCTGGATGTGCGGGTTGGGCACCAGCACGATCGTGACCTTGGTCTTGTCTTCGGTATCGCGCAGCCAATCGCGCTTCTCGTTCATCAGATAGGTGGCCACATCCACCGGCACCTGCACGATGATCCGCGAGGTGCGCTCCTTGCGGGCATCCTCGCCGATCAGGCGCAGGATCGAGAGGGCCAGGGATTCGACACTGCGGATGCTGCCGATGCCGATGCAGCGCGGGCACACCAGGTGAGAGGACTCTCCAAGGCTCGGCCGCAGGCGCTGGCGTGACATTTCCAGCAGCCCGAAGCGCGAGAGCCGCCCGATCTGGATGCGGGCGCGGTCCATGCGCATCGCATCACGGAGCCGATCCTCGACCGCGCGCTGGTTCTTGCCGTCTTCCATGTCGATGAAATCGATGACGATCAGTCCACCGATGTCCCGGATCCGAAGCTGGCGGGCGATCTCGTCGGCCGCTTCCAGGTTGGTGTTGGTGGCGGTCGCCTCGATGTCCGAGCCGCGCGTGGCGCGCGCCGAGTTGATGTCGATCGAGACCAGCGCCTCGGTGTAATCGATCACCAGGCTCCCGCCCGAGGGGAGCTGGACCTTGTGCGCGTAGGCGGACTCGATCTGGTTTTCGATCTGGTAGCGCGTAAAGAGCGGGATGTCGTCGGTGTAGGTCTTGAGCTTGCGCTGCGCGTCGGCCGGCATGAAGCGCTGCATGTACTCCTGCGCCTTCTGGAAGGCACCCGCATCGTCCACGAGCACTTCGCCGATGTCATCGCCGAGGTAGTCACGGAGCGAGCGCGTGACGGCATCGCCTTCCTGATAGACCAGGTAGGGCGCGTTGCGGCCGGTCGCGGCCTGGGCGATCGCGTCCCACTGCGTGCGCAGGTTATCCAGGTCCCACTGGAGCTCCTCGACCGCGCGACCCACACCGGCGGTGCGGATGATCGCGCCCATTCCTTCGGGCACGTTCAGCTGGCTCATCACCTCGCGCATCTGGTCGCGGTCTTCGCCTTCGATGCGGCGCGAGACTCCGCCCGCACGCGGGCTGTTGGGCATCAGCACCAGGAAGCGGCCGGCCAGGCTGATAAAGGTGGTCAGCGCAGCCCCCTTGGTGCCGCGTTCTTCCTTCTCCACCTGGACCAGCAGTTCCTGGCCTTCGCTGACCAGGTCGCGGATGTTCATCCGCCCGCCCTGGGGCGAGGTCTTGAAATATTCCTTGGAGATTTCCTTGAGGGGCAGAAAACCGTGGCGCACGGCGCCATAGTCAACAAAGCAGGCTTCGAGTGACTGCTCGACGCGCGAGATGCGCGCTTTGTAGATGTTGGCTTTTTTCTGTTCTCTGGACGGGATCTCGATCGATAGGTCGTATAACTTCTGGCCGTCAACCAGTGCGACGCGCAACTCTTCCTGCTGAGTTGCATTGATAAGCATTCTCTTCATTTGTCCCTGCTACATTTGCGTGAGGGACCGACCGGACGACGCCAGACCTGCATGCAGGTGGCGGCGCGGCATCAGGCAGCCAGCGATGGAACCCGAAGATTGATTGTCGGCGCGTGCGGTGGGGCATCGATTTTTATTTACTGCCGCCGTGTGAGGGCAGCGCCGGAAAACCTTGAGGTTCGCTGACCCCTTGGGGGCGCTCGCCTGCAGGCTCTACCCTAATGGGGAGCAGCTTTGCGGGGCGAGGGCCATTTTGACCCTGGTCGGTCGAACTCTTGCGATGGCCTCGATTTCGAGGACCAACTACTATGCGACCGCTTCGGGGTCGCGAACTTGCCGCCGCGCGTGGACTTTTAGCCTTGTTTGGGCGTGAGACACGCTGCGGGACCGAAGCAGTATAGCGCCTGCAGGCTTTAGAAACAACGATTTACGCCCACTCCCGGCGAGGACCATTTCTCTTGGAAAAGCCAAAGGTTGGCCACGGCGCACGCTCCAGCGTGCAGCAGCAGCTCATTACTGAGGAGGACGCCGGCCAGCGCCTCGACAAGGTGCTGGGCTCCTTGCTGAAAGGCGTCCCGCGCACCCGCATTTTCCGGCTGATCCGCAAGGGCGAGGTGCGGGTCAATGGCAAGCGCGCCCGGCCCGAGCAGCGGCTGGTGGCCGGAGACCGGGTGCGCGTGCCCCCGGTGCACGAGCGTTCGGTGAGCGAGGAAACCAAGATTTCTGGCGGCGTCGCGCGCGTGCCGCCCGCGCTGATCAGCCGGGTGACGGGCGCGATCATCCATGAGGACGAGCGGCTCCTGGTGCTCGACAAACCTTCAGGCCTCGCGGTGCACGGGGGAAGCGGGCTGACCTACGGAGCGATCGAGGCTCTGCGCGCCGCGCGGCCGCAGGAAACCCTCGAGCTTGCCCACCGCCTTGATCGAGACACCAGCGGCTTGCTGCTGATCGCGCGCAAACCCTCGGCGCTGCGCATCCTGCACGAGTTGCTGCGCGAGGGTCTGGTACAAAAAAGCTACCTGGCGCTGGTCGTGGGGCGCTGGGAACTGGGTCGCAAGCTTATCAACGCGCCACTGCAGACCGAGGCGCGCGTGAGCGGGGAACGCACCGTGCGCGTGGGCGAAGGCGGCAAGAGCGCGCGCACGCAATTTAAGCTGGTGCAGCAGTACGGCGCGCGGGCGTCCCTGCTTGAGGCAACGATCGAGACCGGTCGCACGCACCAGATCCGAGTGCACGCCGCCTACTGCGGGCATCCGGTGGCCGGGGATGTGAAATACGGCGAAGCCTCGGCCAACATGGCGCTTCGCGAAGCGGGACTCCAGCGCATGTTCCTGCACGCCCACAGCCTGTCCTTCGAGTGGCCCCAGGGCGGCACGGTGAACTTGAGCTCACCGCTCCCCGCCGAGCTCAAGGCCGTGCTCGATCGCCTGATGCAAGTCCGGACTGAATCCGGGACTAGGGCAGGGCGAAACCGCAGGAGCGAAGGCTCGAGGCGAGCCTGATCAGAGGAAGCCCGATCAACGCGGTGGGATCGTTGGTCTCGATGCGTTCGCACAGGCTGATTCCGAGCGCTTCGCTCCGCAGTGAGCCCGCGCAATCGTAGGGTCGGTCGGCGCTCAGATACGCCTCGATTTCAGCGTCGCTCAAGCGCCTGATCACCACGGTGGTCAGATCAACAAACCCTTCGCAGAGGCCACGCTCGGTGTGAACGAGGGCCACGGCGCTGAAGAACTGCACGGCGCGGCCCGACTGGGCGCGCAGCTGCGCGCGCGCCGCCTCGGCGTGTCCGGGTTTGTCCAGGATCTGACCCTCGCACTCGGCCACCTGATCGGCCCCGATCACCACATCGGCGGGGTGTGACCGGGCCACGGCCTGCGCCTTCTCGAGAGCCAGGCGTTCGGCCCGGGCGCGAGGGGCTTCGCCGGGACGAGTGCGCTCATCGATCTGGGAGCCGGCCACCGTAAAGGGGAGCCGCAGCCGCCCGAGCAGTTCTTTGCGGTACACCGAAGTGGAGGCCAGGATCAGTCCAGGGACGTCAGGCACGCTTGAGGATCCCAATCACCGGAATAGAAACAAGGGCTTAACACTTTCACGGGTTTTTGACTTGCCGCGACGGCCTACCTATCATACGCGCCCCATGCCCAACGGCTGGTCCAAGGCGCACGACCTGGCCAAATTGGCCGATCGGCGCGCGCAGTATGAGTTTGAAATTCCGCTGGGCGACCTGCCGGGTATTCCAGAAGAATTCTCGCTGGCCGAGGGGCCGGTGCAGGTGGGATTGCACTTTGGGCGCGAGCGCGGACTTGCGGTGGTGCATGTCCGGCTGAATGCGATTTTGACGCCGCTTTGCCAGCGGTGCCTGCGCCCGATGCGCCTGCCGATCGCGGCCGATTCGCACGTGGCGATGGTGGGGAGCCCGGCGCAGGCGGCGCAGGTGCCCGAGGAGTACGAGACCTTCCTGGCCACCGACGGGCACAGCACTCTGGCCGCTCTGGCGGCCGAGGAGCTGCTGCTGGCGCTGCCGATTGTGCCGCGGCACGGAAGTGGAGAACGGTGTGAGGTTTCCGGCACCGGCGCGCAGGCGCCGGGTGCGGCCGCGGTGCTGACCGAGGCCACAGAGCCGGTCGGGGAGACGCAGCGGCCCTTCGCGGAGCTGCGCGCGCTGCTCGAACGTGCTAAAAGTTGACGTGTTGGAACGATTTAGTCAGGAGTTTTTTCAGACATGGCCGTACAGAAAAGCCGCAAGACCCCATCCAAGCGCGGCATGCACCGCTCGCATGCCGCACTGAAGCGCCCGGCGCTGTCGGTCGATTCCCAGACCGGTGAGACGCACCTGCGTCACTGCATCACGCCCGACGGTTTTTACCGTGGCCGGCGCGTGATCGAAAAGACCGGCGCCGAAGATAAAGCCTAAGCCGGCCCAATCGGGCCGCCGCTCACCAGAGACCTAGGGAAACCGCGAGTCATGCGTTCCCGCATCCTCGGCACCGGCAGCTACCTGCCGACCGCGGTGCTGACGAATTTCGATCTGGAAAAGCGCATGGACACCACCGATGAGTGGATCCGTGAGCGCACCGGCATCGAACGGCGCCACATCGTGGCCCCGGGCGAGACCACCGTCGATATGGCCGAGCACGCCGCGCGCGCGGCACTGGAGGCGGCCGGGCGCGAGCCGTCCGAGGTCGACCTGATCGTCGTGGGCTCGTGCACGCCTGATCTGCTGTTTCCGAATGCCGGGGTCATGCTGCAGGCGCGGCTGGGCAATTTTGGCTGCCCGGCGCTCGGCGTCGAGGCGGCCTGCAGCAGCTTCATCTACGCGCTGTCCATGGCCGATAAGTTCATCCGATCGGGCGAGGCCAAGCTCGCACTGGTGGTCGGTGCCGATTCGCTCTCGAAGATCACCAACACCAAGGACCGGGGCACGGCCATCCTGTTCGGCGACGGGGCCGGAGCTGTGGTGCTGGCCCCCGAGGCGGAGCCCGGGATCATCTCCACGCACCTGCACGCGGACGGATCGCAAATCGAGTTGCTCCGTTGCACTGGCGGTGTGGCCACCGGTTTTCACGCCGAGGGCGATTACATCACGATGGCCGGTGCCGAAGTGTTCAAGGTCGCGGTGACCATGCTGGCCCGCGCAGTGGAAGAGGCGCTCGCGGCCAACGGGATCAGCAAGGACGAGCTCACGTGGCTGGTGCCGCACCAGGCCAATATCCGCATCATCCAGGCGACCGCGCGGCGCATCGGATTGCCCATGGAACGGGCGATCGTCACGGTGGCCGATCACGGCAACACCTCGAGCGCCTCGGTCCCGCTCGCTCTCGATGTGGGCGTGCGCGATGGGCGCATCAAGCGCGGCGATCTGCTGTTGCTCGAAGCCTTCGGGGGCGGCTTCACCTGGGGTTCGGCCCTTATTCGCTACTAGCCCGCGGATTCTCGGCGCGCCCGACGCCGCCTGATTCCGTTTCGTGCACACCAAAAAAAACGCCGCGATATCGCGGCGTCTTTTTTTCCGGCTCGTGGCCGGAGAAAGCCAAGCGAAGTAACTTACTTCGAGACTGACTTCTTGAACATGCGATCGATCTTCTCGTTGGTCGCATCCACACCCGACTGAGCAGCCTGAGCGGCGGCCAGGGCCTGGTTGGCGGTGCTCTGAGCAGCAGCGGCAGCCGAAGAGGCGGCGGCGGCGTCGGCGGCAGCCTTGTTGGCCGTGGCCGAGACCTTGTCGATTTCGGCCTTATTGGCCGCTACGTCGGTCTGCAGGGCAGCCGTCTGCGACTTCAGGGTGTCGACCTGGGCTTGCAGCGGCTTGAGGTCTACGCAGCCAGCAAGTGCGACGACAGCGGCGGCGGCAGCCAGCTTCACAAATATTGCCTTATTCATTGGATAAATCCCCATTAGAGTTCATGTGTGTGAGTACGAACCGCGCCACGCCGACACAACATCACTGTCGCGGGAGATCAGCGGAAGCGCCACTTGACCAAATCTGAGGCCAATTTGCAAGTGTAAAGATGCACTTGTCGGCGCGTGCCGACAGACAGATCAGGGTGTTAGGGCCGGTATTTCGAGGCGGAAATTTGTTGCACCGAGACGACAACTGTATATAATTACAGCTATGTCCGATCTCACTCCACGCCAGTCGCAAGTGCTGCACCTGATCCGTCAGGCGCTGCTGGAGACCGGCATGCCGCCGACCCGCGCCGAGATCGCCGCCCAGCTCGGGTTCCGCTCACCCAACGCCGCCGAGGAGCACCTGCGGGCGCTGGCGCGCAAGGGTTGCATTGAGCTGGTGCCCGGATCCTCGCGCGGTATCCGGCTGAAGGACACCTTGCGCGAGCAGCTCGGACTCCCGCTGATCGGGCGGGTGGCCGCCGGCCGCCCGATCCTGGCCGAGGAGCATGTCGTCGATCGCCTGAATGTGGATCCGGGCCTGTTCCAGCCCCGGCCGCACTACCTGCTCAAGGTCGTGGGCATGAGCATGAAGGACGCGGGGATTCTCGATGGGGATCTGGTGGCCGTGCACCGCACCGCCGAGGTGCGCAATCGTCAGATCATTGTCGCGCGGCTGGAAAACGAAGTGACCGTCAAGCGTTACCGGCAACAAGGATCGATCGTCTGGCTGATGCCCGAGAACTCGGACTTCGAACCCATCCGCGTCGATCTGCAGCACGAGCCGCTCCTGATCGAGGGGGTCGTGGTCGGGGTGGTAAGGCGCAGCGCCTAGCGCGCGATTTTTGCTTTGCGCGCGGCCCGCTGCGGCTGGCCATCGCCGATGTCGTAATCCTCGAAGTCGCTGATGAGCTCGGCCGTGTGCTGCTGTTCCATGCGTCGCTCGAGGCGCCGCCAGGCCGGCTCCCCGCCCTTGGGCGCGCGCCGCTTGGCGATTTCCATGTCCTTGATGACGCGGTCGACATCCAGACCCTCGTCATCGACGCTCTCGTCGCCTTCGTCCTCGGCGTCGAACTCTTCGCTCTCTTGGCTTCCGGTCATGGCGGCATTCCCTCGGGGGTGGTGCAACCGTTCGGAGCGGAAAATAAATCCATCCGGGCACGGATGCAATGGTGCCGTTTCACATTTTCATCATCGGATGAGCGAATTCATCTCGAAAATCGGCAACAGCATGGCAAACACTATGCCCATCACGAACAGGCCCATAAACACGATCAGCAAGGGCCCAAGGAGCCCGGTGAGGGCCGTGACCAGTCCTTCGAGCTCCTGTTCCTGGCTGAGTGCGGCGCGCTCGAGCATGCTCTCGAGCTTGCCGCTGGACTCACCGCTGGAGATCAGGTGGATCGTCATGGGCGGAAACAGCCGGCTGGTGGAAAGGGCGCGGCCGATCGGGGCGCCCTCGCGCACGCGGGAGGTGGCCTCCGAGACCGCATCGCGCATCGGCAGGTTCGTGACCACTTCCCCCGAGATGCGCAGCGCATCGAGCACCGGCACGGCACTGGCGGTCAGGATGCTTAAGGTGCGCGTAAAGCGCGCCGTGTTGAACCCGCGCAGGAGCTTGCCGACCAGAGGAAGCGTCAGCAGCCAGCGGTGAACGCGCCGGCGGTTGTCCACATCCTTCTGCCAGCGCACGAACAGCACCACAAAGAGCGCGAGCGCGAGCAGCACCCAGATCCCAAAATGGCGGATCAGATCGCTCATGGCCACCAGGACCCGGGTCATCAGCGGGAGCTTCGCGCGGCTGTTCTCGAACACCTGCACGACCTTGGGCACCACGTAGGCCAGCAGGATCGAGACGATCGAAAAGCTCATGATGGTCAGCACGATCGGATAGAGCATCGCGCCCATCACCTTCTGGCGCAGCGCCTCGCGTCCTTCGGTGTAGTCGGCGAGGCGCTCGAGCACCTTGTCCAGATGCCCGGACTGCTCACCGGCGGCCACCGTGGCGCGGTAGATCTCCGGGAACACCCGAGGAAAATCCGCCAGTCCTGCCGCCAGCGTGTGACCTTCCATGACCTTGGCGCGCACGCCGAGCAGGATGCTTTGCACGCGCTCGCGCTCGGTCTGCTGCGAGACCGCGAGCAGGGCTTCCTCGAGCGGGAGTGCGGCGCGCACGAGCGTGGCGAGCTGCCGGGTCAGGAGCGAGAGCTCCGAGGTGCTGACGCGGCGCAGGAGGCTGAAGGACCCGGCGCTGCGCTGGGTGCGCGATTCCTGCGCGGCCACTTCATCGACGGTCACCGGGAGGAGCGATTTCTCGCGCAGCAGCGTGCGCACCTGGCGCGCGGTGTCCCCCTCCAGCACGCCCTTGTGCGGGCGGCCGGCGGTATCGAGTGCGGTATAAGCGAAGGCGCCCATGGCGTTTAAGGCCCGAAGGCGGCAGTCCTAATCCTCGCGCGTGACGCGCAGGACCTCTTCGATCGTGGACACGCCGCGCATGACCTTGGCCAGCCCATCGTCCCTGATCGAGGGCGTGTTCTGGCGCGCGTGCCGTTCGAGCTCCTGCTCGCTGGCTCCGTCGTGGATCATCGTGCGCATCGCATCGTCGACCACGATCAGCTCGTAGATCCCGGTGCGGCCGCGATAGCCGTTATTTTCCCCGGGGCGATACAGGGTGGGCGAGGGCTGATCGGGGCTGAGCCCCAGCAATCGCCGCTCGTAATCTCCGGCTACGAATGCCTGGCGCGAATCGCTGTTGAGCACGCGCACGAGGCGCTGCGCGACGACCCCGATCAGGCTCGAGGACAGCAGGAACGGTTCGATCCCCATATCGCGCAGGCGCGTGAGCGCGCCCGCCGCGGTATTGGTGTGCAAGGTCGAGAGCACCAGGTGGCCGGTGAGGGAGGCCTGCACGGCAATCTGCGCGGTCTCAAGATCGCGGATCTCACCGACCATCACCACGTCCGGGTCCTGGCGCAGGATCGCACGCAGTCCGCGCGCGAAGGTCATTTCCACCTTGGTGTTGACCTGGGTCTGGCCGATCCCGTCGATGTAGTACTCGATCGGATCCTCGACCGTCATGATGTTCTGGGTGTTGTCGTTGAGCTGCTCTAAGGCCGCATAGAGCGTGGTGGTCTTGCCTGAACCGGTCGGGCCGGTGACCAGCAGGATGCCGTGCGGCTTGTGGATCAGTTCATCGATCAGCGTCTGGGTGGCCGGGTCCATCCCTAAGGAGCCCAGCTCCAAGCGACCGGCCTGCTTGTCGAGCAATCGCAGCACCACGCGTTCGCCGTGCCCGGAAGGAATCGTCGAGACGCGCACGTCCACCGAGCGGCCGGCGACCTTCAGGCTGATGCGCCCGTCCTGCGGCAGGCGCTTCTCGGCGATGTCCAGGCGCGACATGACTTTGATGCGCGAGACGACCATCGGTGCCACCGCCCGCTTGGACTGCAACACTTCACGCAGCACCCCGTCGACCCGAAAGCGCACCACCAGGCGATTCTCGAACGGCTCGATGTGGATGTCGGAGGCGTTCTCGCGCACCGCTTGCGTGAGCACGGCGTTGATCAATCGGATGATCGGCGCGTCATCATTGCTCTCGAGCAGGTCGGCCTGTTCGGGCAATTCCTGCACCAGGTGCGCCAGGTCGGTGCCGCCTTCCAGGCCTTCGACGGCCTGCATGGACTCGTTCCCGGCCTCGTAGGTCTTCTGCAGCAGCGCGTCGAACTCCTCAGAGCCGATCGGCGTGTAGGTCAGGGGCATGCGCAGGAGCCGGCGCACTTCGGCGATCGCCGAGGGCGCGGCCGGTGAGCGGTACAGGCATTCGGCCGAACCGTCCGGGTGCTTGCGCACGAGCAGACCGTGGCGACGCGCGAAGGCAAAGGGCAGGCGCAGTTCCGCCGGCGCTGCGGCCGCCGCGGCGGCCTCGTTCAACGCGGGTTCCCCGGATCGGTGGCGGCGCCCGGGAAGGGAATGGCATTGGGATCATCCGGGGTCACGTCCGGCGCGCTCGGCGCCGTGGCGGTCGGTTTCGGCGGCGCCGGCGCCGGTGCCGGGCTCGGCGCAGGCGCAGGCGCAGGCGCGGAAGGCGAGGCCGCGGGGTATTTGGTGGCCGAGCCCGGAGCCGGTGCCCCCGAGGCGGGAGCCGTCGCGCCCGGGCGCGGGGGCGAGGGCTTTAACATGTCGGGCTGGTTGAGCGGGGGCATCGGATCGAGCTGCTGGAAGGGCGCGAGCGGCAGGACCGCCGGATCGTGGCCGGACTTGTGCTGTTGATCGCGCAGGTATTCGTACTTCGCGTCGGTCTCGACCGCGGCCTCGTGATCGTCGTGCAGGATGTGCGGCTGCAGAAAGACCATCAGGTTGGTCTTGCTTTTGCCCGTGTCTCGGACCCGGAAGAGCTCACCGACGATGGGAATGCGGCTTAAGAACGGCACGCGCTGTTCGGAATTGGTGGCCTTGTCCTCGATCAGTCCACCGATCACCAGCGTGCCGCCGTCGGGAATCAACACGGCGGTTTTGACCGTGCGCTTGTTGGTGATCAGATCGACCGCGCCCTGGGAGCTCGCCGCGATACTGGACACTTCGATCTCGACTTTGAGCACCACCGAATCGCCCTCGTTGATCTGCGGGGTGACGCTTAAGATCGTGCCCACCTGCTCGCGCTGAATGGTGTTGAAGGCGGTGGCGTTGCCCGTGTTGGTGCTGTATTGCCCGGTCAGGAAGGGCACTTCCTGCGCCACTTCGATCTTCGATTCCTCATTGTCACGCATCGTGACCGTGGGGCGGGAGATGATGTTGGTGCGCGAATCGCCCTGCAGCGCGCGGGCGATGGCCGCGAAATTCACCCCCGTGGTCGCCAGCCGCCCGATGGCCACGGTGGTGCCGGTGATCGGGCCGGCGGCCGGGACCGTGCCGGTCTTGGCGGCGTTGTACAGATCCACGAGCGAGGAGCCGCCCACCGGCTCGATAAATCCGCCCACGGCCAGTCGGCTGTTGGTCCCATCGATGATCCAGTTGATGCCCAGGTCCGCGGTGTTGTCGGCCGAGACCTCGACGATGATCGCCTGCACCACGACCTGGGCGCGGCGGATGTCGAGCTTGTCGATCACCGCGTTCAGGGCGCGCATCGTGCGCTGGGGCGCCGTGATGATCAGCGCGTTGGTGTCCTTGTCGGCCCAGATCGTCCCGGTGCCGCCGGCCAGCGAGACGGTCGTGGCGCCGGCCACACCCGGCGCCTGCGAGGCACCCGGGGCGCGGTTGACGACGGCATTGGGGATGTTGGAGGCGCCGGCGCCGGCCGCCGCGTTGTTGCTGGAGATCTGTTCCTTGAGCTTGGCGGCCAGATCCTCGGCGCGGGCGTAGTTCAGGTAGCGCACCAGCGTCTCCCCGCCGGTGTCGAGCGGTGTGTCGAGGTTCGCGATCAGGGCCCGGATCTTCAAGCGCATGGCCGGATCGCCGCTGATCAGCACGCTGTTGGAACGGTCGTCGGCCACCAGGTGTAGGGCCGGTCCGCCCGCATCGCCCCCCTGGGCCACGAGCGAGGAGAGCACGCGCACCGTATCGGCCGCCGTGGCGCTCTGGAGGGGTATCACATCGATGTCCGAGCCGCCGCTCTGATCGATCCTGGCCACGATGCGCATCATGCGATTCACGTTGGAGGCGCGATCGGAAATGATCAGCATGTTCGCGCCGGTGACCGCCGACATCTGCGCGTTCTGCGGCATCAGCGGGCGCAGCACCGGCACCAGCTGCGCGGCGCTGACGTTAGAAACCGCGATGACCTGCGTGACCACATCGTCCGAGGTCGCACTGACGTGGCTGGGCAGATCGCTTCCCGGGATCTGGCGCATGTTGGCGTCGGGCAGCACCTTGATGATGTTGCCGGCGGGCACGGCAATGAATCCGTGCACCTGCAGCACGGACAGGAACCCCTGGTAAAACTGCTCAGGGGTGAGCGCGGTGCTCGCCCCCGACAGCCACGTCACCTGGGCGCGGACCCTCGGATCGATGATGAAATTCTTGCCCGTCGCGGCGCTCACCGCCTCGATGAGCTGGGTGATGTCGGCGTCCTTGAAGTTCGGCGTGATCCGCGGGCCCTTCTGCTGGGACTGCTGCTGCTGCGCGCCGACGCTGCTCGCCAGCAGCAGCACGGCACCGAGCGCGCTGAGCGCACCGGCGCGGCTCCAAATACGGGCGGGCGGCTTTTTCATGAGGCAGATTCGCTTCTATTGATCGCTGGAGGCATTGTCGGCCGGATCTTCGACGGGTGCAGGCTCGCTGTCATCGGGGTCCGCCACCACCGGTGGCGCGTTGTTTTCGGCCGCGCCCGGAAAGTGCGGCGGGGAGGGGCCCCCATTGGGCGCCTCGTGGCGGAGCTCCGCGGCGGCCACGTTCTCCGCATCGCTCGCCACGGTCTCAAGGTTCAGCGTGAGCTCCTGGGACTGACCGTTGCGCTGAATGGTCACATTGGCGCTCGCCAGCGAGGACAGGGTCTGCAGGATCTCGTTGGCACGCGCCGGGTCATCGAGCGGGGTGCCGTTCACGCCGGTGATCAGGTCCCCGGGCCGAAGTCCCAGATGCGTAAAGGCGCCGACGCTGGTGCGCCCGCCCGGATAGATCCGATAGCCGGTGAGCTTGGTGCCCACGAACACCGGCTGCGCGCGCACCAGGCCGCCGAGCACGGCCGCGTTGCCCTGCGCCAGACTCGCCAGGCGCTGGCCGGGGCTGAGCGCGTCGGAGGAAGGCGGGGCCATGCCGGCCAAGGGGGCCTTGCGAGGCAGCATCAGCGATTCGATCACCCCGCCCCGATCCAGCAGCACGCGGTCCGAGTACACCGAATACAGGCTCACGCCGCCGGGGACCGCGCTGCCCACGGTATACAGCTTCGCCGTCCCGGCGTTGGGTCCGATGATCGCGAGGCCGCGTTTCGGATCGGGCACAGCCAAAACTCCTGCTAGGACCAGTTGGACGCTAGTTTGCGGCGCGTTGGCGTCGTCGACCGTGCTGTGCGTCTCGCCAAACAGGTGTGCCGAGGTGATTTCCGACACGTGCAGTGTGCTTAAGTTCGCATTTGCGGCCGCGGGCGGCCCTATCGGACCGCCGGCCAGGCCGTGAGTGGCCACCGGGGCGGTCAGGCCGCGGTTCTGGCCGGTGACGAAGAAGGCGGCCTGAATGGCGATCAGCGCGGCCATCAGGCCGGCCGCCAGACGCGGACCGTGCTGGATCAGTGCCGCCTTCTGCCCGGCGGGGGTCTTGAGTTCGTCCATCCAGCCCATACTTTGCATGATACGGCGCGGCGCTTGTATCGCTCAACTGTCTGTTTTGACGGACTTCTTCCTGGGCGGCGCGCCTGTGAGCCCAACCACGCTCGAAAGTCTCAATCAGTTCTATAATTATGGTGACATGAACACGCGCAACGAACGGCCGGAACAGGGCATTGCGGTTGCCGAGGCGACGCCGAAGACCAAGGTGCCCCCGCTGTTTCGGGTCGTACTGCTCAATGACGATTACACGCCGATGGAGTTCGTCGTGGACGTGCTCGAGCGCTTCTTTGGCATGGCCCGCCACGCGGCCACGCGCATCATGCTCGAGGTGCACACCAAGGGTAAGGGCGATTGCGGGCTCTTTACTCACGAGATCGCAGAGACCAAAGTGGCGCAGGTCACCCAGTTTTCCCGCGAGCACCAGCACCCGCTGCTGTGCACGCTCGAGCAGGCCTGAACTAACCGGAGCTACATACCCCAAGTGCTTTCCAGCGAACTTGAATTCTGTCTGAACCAGGCGTTCCGCGAGGCGCGCACGCACCGCCATGAATTTCTGACCGTCGAGCAATTGCTCCTGGCGCTGCTCGATGCCCCGAAAGTGCGCGAAGTGCTCAGCGGCTGCGGGGCGTCACCCGATGAGCTGGCGAATGAATTGCGCGCGCACATCTCGGCCAACACGCCGCTGGTGCGCGAGGGCGAGGAGCGCGAAGTGCAGCCGACACTCGGCTTCCAGCGCGTCCTGCAGCGCGCGGTGTTCCACGTGCAATCGAGCGGCCGCAAGGAAGTGGGCGTGGTCAATGTGCTGGTCGCGATATTCAGCGAGAAGCAGAGCCACGCGGTGTTCCTGCTGAGCCGGCAGAACATCACGCGCCTGGACGTCGTGCACTTCATTTCCCACGGCCTGGCGCGCGGGAGCGATGCCAAGGGCGAGTCCGAGGAAGCCGGCACCAGTGAAGGCGAGCGCGAGGGCGAGGGCGGCCGGGCGCTGGAGAAGTACGCCACCAATCTCAACGCCCAGGCGCAGGCCGGGCGCATCGACCCGCTGATCGGGCGGGCGGTGGAAGTGGAACGCACGATCGAGATTCTGTGCCGGCGCCGCAAGAATAATCCTCTGTACGTGGGCGAGGCGGGCGTGGGCAAGACCGCCATTGCCGAGGGCCTGGCGCGACTGATCGTTGAGGGCAAGGTGCCCGACGTGCTCAGCGACTGCACGCTCTACGCGCTTGATCTGGGCGCGCTGATCGCCGGCACCAAGTACCGCGGCGATTTCGAAAAACGACTCAAGGGCGTGATCAGCGAGCTGAAGAAGCAGCCCGGCGCGATCTTGTTCATCGACGAGATCCACACCGTCATCGGCGCCGGAGCGGCCTCGGGCGGGGTCATGGACGCCTCCAACCTCATCAAGCCCGCGCTCACCAGCGGTGAGCTGCGCTGCATCGGTTCGACCACCTATCAGGAATATCGGGGAATATTCGAAAAGGACCACGCGCTCGCGCGCCGCTTCCAGAAGATCGATGTGACCGAGCCCTCGGTCGCCGAGACGATCGAGATCCTCAACGGCCTGAAGTCGAAATTCGAGGAACACCACAGCGTCAGTTACTCGCCCGAGGCGCTCCGCGCCGCAGCCGAGCTCGCCGACCGGCACATCAACGACCGGCGGCTTCCGGACAAGGCCATCGACGTGGTCGATGAGGCCGGAGCACGGCTCCGCCTCAAGCCGAGCAGTGCGAGCGTTCAGCGCGTGGAGGTCCAGCAGATCGAAGAGGTGGTGGCCCGCATCGCGCGCATCCCGCCCAAGACCGTGTCTTCTTCCGATCGCGACGTGCTGCGCAATCTCGAGCGCAACCTCA
Organism: uncultured Gammaproteobacteria bacterium; assembly: GCA_963795685.1. Lineage (GTDB taxonomy): Bacteria > Pseudomonadota > Gammaproteobacteria > Steroidobacterales > Steroidobacteraceae > FEN-1191. The sequence continues at coordinate 89,124 of CAWCJE010000011.1, read as the reverse complement.
AGTTGGTGATCTTTGGCCAGGACGCGGCGATCGGCACGCTGGCCTCGGCGATCAAGATGGCGCGCTCAGGCCTGGGCGATCAGCGCCGGCCCGTGGGCAGCTTCCTGTTCGCGGGGCCGACGGGCGTGGGCAAGACCGAAGTGACGCGCCAGCTCGCCCTCACCATGGGCGTGGAATTCGTGCGCTTCGATATGTCCGAGTACATGGAGCGACACACGGTCTCGCGTCTGATCGGCGCGCCGCCCGGCTACGTGGGCTTTGATCAGGGAGGGCTGCTGACCGAGGCGATCGCCAAGCACCCGCACTGCGTGCTGCTGCTCGATGAGATCGAGAAAGCGCATCCGGACGTGTTCAATCTGCTGCTGCAGGTCATGGACCACGGTACGCTGACCGACAACAACGGGCGCAAGAGCGATTTCCGCCACGTGATCATCGTGCTGACCACCAACGCGGGCGCGCAGGAAATGAACCGCCCGGCGATCGGCTTCGTCAGCGCCGATAATTCCAGCGATGGCATGGAAGCGGTGCGGCGCATTTTTTCGCCCGAGTTCCGCAACCGCCTGGATGCCATCATCCAGTTCGCGCCGCTCGATGCGCGCACGATCGAGCGCGTGGTCAACAAGCTCCTGGTCGAGGCCGAAATGCAGCTCGACCAAAAGGGCGTGTCCCTGATCGTGAACGAGGCGGCGCGCGCCTGGATTGCGGCCAAGGGGTACGACCCGAAAATGGGGGCCCGGCCGATGGCGCGCGTGATCCAGGAGTTCGTCAAGCGGCCGCTGGCCGAGGAATTGCTGTTCGGCAAGCTCTCCAACGGCGGGCAGGCCCTCGTAACGCTCGCCGAGGATGGCAACGCTTTGGCCATCGAATGTGTTCCGGCGCCGGAGCCGGAAGTCGCCGCGTAGTTTTTTAAGAGTCCCGCAGGAAGGCCAGGAGTCGGGACCTCACCCTATATATAGATATATAGGTGAAGGGGCTCAGCGGCCGCGGTAGACGATACGGCCCTTGGTCAAATCGTAGGGGGTCATCTCGACGGTCACCGCGTCCCCGGTGAGGATGCGGATGTAGTTCTTGCGCATCTTCCCGGAAATGTGCGCCGTGACCATGTGACCGTTCTTAAGCTGCACGCGAAAGGTCGTATTAGGCAGGGTCTCGGCGACCTCGCCCTCCATCTGAATAGCGTCCTCTTTTGCCATGCCGCTCATTGTTGACCCTAAGGGGCGCGAATTCTGCATAAACGCCGCTCGCATTGCAATTCGCTTCCTTAAGAGTTGATCGCCTGCGCCAGAAGGTGAAGGAATTCGGCGCGCGGGATGGCGCGACTCCCAAGGCTCCGCAGGTGCGCCGAAGGCAACTGACAATCGATCAGTGCCAGTCCCTCGGCGAGGCCCTGGCGCACCAGACCGTCCAGCGCCGCCTTGGACGCGTCGCGCTCGGCGCTGAACATGGACTCCCCGAAGTAAATGCGGCCCAGTCGCACGCCGTAGACCCCGCCGACCAGGCGCCCCCCGCGCCAGATCTCGGCGCTGTGGGCGATCCCCATCCGGTGCAGGTTCAGGTACGCCTCGTGCATGTCCGCCGTGATCCACGTGCCGGGGCTCAGTTTCCGCGGCGCGGCGCAGGCGCCCAGCACGGCCTCGAAATCCCGATCCACGTGGTATTCGAAGCCCCGGTTGCGCAGGGCGCGCACCAGGCTGCGGGAGCAGTGGAACTCCTGTGGAAACAGCACCTCGCGGGGGTCCGGCGACCACCACAGCACCGGCTGGCCGGGCGAATACCAGGGGAAAATCCCGCGCCGGTAGGCGGCCAGGAGCCGTTCGCAGGACAGGTCTCCACCCGCGGCCAGTAAGCCCGAAGGCTCCCGCAGGGCCCGCTCGACCGGAGGAAAGCTGGCGGGCGGATCGCCCGGCGCCAACCAGGCAATCATGCTCTAGGCCCGAAACGGCGTATGACGCGCCGCCGCGTCGGCGTATTCGGCCACGGCCGCCGCTTCCCGGCCGAGGTAGCGCGCCACCGCCAGACGCAGCTCGCGATCGGCGAGCCAATGCGCCGACCAGGTGAAGGTGGGTTCAAACCCGCGTGCCAGTTTATGCTCGCCCTGGGTGCCGGGCTCGAAGCGCTTGAGCCCGTGGCGGATGCAGTATTCGATGCCCTGGTAGTAGCAGGCTTCGAAATGAAGGCTGTGCAGGTCCGCCGCCGCGCCCCAATAGCGGCCATAGAGCGTATCGGTCGAGCGAAAGTACACGGCGGTGGCCACCACAACCCCGGCGCGCCGTGCGAGCACCGCCACGAAGGCCTCGCCAAGCGCGGCGGCCACGCGCCGGAAGAATTCATAGTTCAGATAGGGCAGGTGGCCGTGGCGGTGGAACGTGGAGGCGTGCAGCTGATCGATCTGCCGGAGCGTGGCCGAATCGAGCGTCGCGCCGGTGAGGGTCTCAAACTCGATGCCCTGCTCGGCAATGCGCCGCCGCTCGCGTCGCGCCTTCTTGCGCTTCTCGGCCGAAAAGCTCGCCAGGAAGTCCTCGAAGTCGGCATATCCGCGGTTATGCCACTGGAAATGGCAATCGCGCCGCAGGAGCCACCCGGATTCCACCGCCGCTTCGCGCAGCGGCTCATCGATGAACAGCGCATGGGCGGAGGAGCGGCCGCGGGCGCGTGCATCGGACTGAATCGCCGCCAGACCGGCCAGGCGATTTCTGCTCCCGGCGCCATCGCCCAGATCCTCGCACAGCAGTCGCGGCCCGGTGGCCGGCGTGAAGGGAATCGCCAGCAGGAGTTTTGGGTAGTAATCCAGACCCCGACTTTCCCAGGCGCGCGCCCAGGCGAAGTCGAACACGAATTCTCCCCAGGAATGGGTCTTCTCGTACAGCGGTGCCAGCACCTGCGGTTGCGAGGGTGGCCCGATGCGCAGGTGATGGGGCACCCAGCCGGTAGCCGCCGCAACGCACCCGGTTTCCTCGAGCGCGGCCAGAAACTCGTGGCGCAGAAAAGGGTAATCACCCGCCAGACGATTCCAGGAGGCGGCGGGAAATTCCGCCATCCCGGCGTGAAAGCTCACCGCGGTGGCGGGCTTCATGCCGCTCCGTCGAATTGCTCCAGGTACCGATCGGCATCGAGCGCCGCCATGCAGCCGGAACCCGCGGACGTGACGGCCTGGCGATAGATGTGATCGGCCACATCGCCGGCGGCGAACACGCCCGGGATGCTGGTGGCGGTGGCGTCGCCCGCGGTGCCGCTGCGCACCTTAAGGTAGCCCGAGTGCATGTCCAGCTGGCCTTCAAATATCGCGGTGTTGGGCTTGTGGCCGATGGCAATGAACACGCCCTGCACCTCCAGATCGCGGATCGCTCCTCCGGCCGCCGCGCGCACGCGCACGCCGTTGACACCCGCAGCGCCACCGAGAATCTCCTCGACCGTGTGGTTCCACAGCAGGCTCACGCGGCCTTCGCGCTCGCGCTCGAACAGGCGATCCTGGAGGATTTTCTCCGCGCGCAGCCGATCGCGCCGGTGCACGAGGGTCACGTGCTTGGCGATGTTGCCCAGATAGAGCGCTTCCTCCACCGCCGTGTTGCCCCCGCCGATCACCGCCACGCGCTGGCCGCGGAAGAAGAATCCGTCGCAGGTTGCGCACGCCGACACTCCGCGCCCGCGATACAGCTCCTCGGAGGGCAGTCCCAGATATTGCGCTGAGGCGCCGGTGGCGATAATCAGCGCCTCGCAGGTGTAGGTCGCCTTGTCACCGACCAGCTCGATGGGGCGGTGCTTGAGGCGCACGGTGTGGATGTGATCGGCGAGCACCTCGGTCGCGAAGCGCTCGGCGTGGCGGCGCATGCGGGCCATCAGATCCGGGCCCTGCAGGCCCTCGACATCACCGGGCCAGTTGTCCACGTCCGTGGTGATCATCAGCTGCCCGCCCTGATCGGTCCCGGTGATCAGAAGCGGCTTGCGATTGGCGCGTGCGGCGTACACCGCAGCGCTGTAGCCTGCGGGCCCGGAGCCGAGAATGATCAAACGACGGTGAATGGCCGCGCTCATGTACAATTTCCCGATGACTTGCAGCGACCCTAACAGCGGGTCGTTTAAGCCATGGTAAGTAACGCGGCGCGCGCGGCCAAGTCATAAATTGATTCAAGGATGGCGTATTGACTAATTCTCCGGCATCGCCCGTGTCGCCGCCGCGCTTTTCGGCGGCAGTGGCCCGTGGGCTGCGCGAGGGCGCGGCCATCACCTTAGGGGTGATGGCTCTGGTCTTGTTGGTGGCCCTTCTGAGCTTTGATCCCCGCGATCCGGGGTTTTCCTCCACCGGCGTGGGCGATGTCATCCACAACCGCGTCGGGAGCACCGGTGCCTTCTTCGCCGACCTGCTGTATTTCCTGTTTGGTCGGCCCGCCTACCTGCTGCCGCTGGCGATCGCGGTCACGGCGATGCGCATGGCGCGTCCACGCGCGCCGACTGAAGCGAGCTCGCGCGTTAATTTCGCCGTGCGTGGCCTGGGCTTTGCGGTGCTGGTGATGAGCAGTTGCTCGCTGACCGCGCTGCATTGGAATCCGGGTCTGCTGCCTGCGGGCGCGGGCGGGGTGGTCGGCACCGCCGTGGGCACCGGATTATCGAACGGGCTGAATCTGCTGGGGGCGACCCTGGTGCTGCTGGCCGCCTGGGCGGCCAGCGCCGCGGTGGCCTTCGGAATTTCCTGGCTGCGCGTCATCGACGGCATGGGCGCGGCGGTTTGGCGCGGCATCCGATACCTGCGCGAACGCCGGCAGGTCACGCGCGAGGTCAGCGACGGACGCGAACGCAAGCAAGCGCGCATGGACGCGGGTGAGGCGGAGACCAAGAAAATGCGCGCCCGGCCGCCGCCGCGCATCGAGGCGCCAGCGCCGGTCGCGGCCAAGAGCGAGCGGGCGGAGAAGGAACGCCAGGTTCCGCTGTTTGATCCTCCTCAGGCCGGCGAGTTGCCGGCCTTGGGCTTGCTCGATGATCCGGGCGTGCGCGAGTCGTCCTACTCGCGCCGAGGCGCTCGAGGCGATGTCGCGCCTGGTCGAATTGAAGCTGAAGGACTTCGGCGTGGACGTGGAGGTCGTGGCCGTCCATCCCGGGCCCGGTCATCACTCGATTTGAGATGCGGCCGGCCCCGGGAGTAAAGGCCAGCCAGATCACGGCCCTCGCCAAGGATCTGGCGCGCTCGCTGTCGACCACCAGTGTACGGGTCGTGGAGGTCATCCCCGGCAAGTCGGTGATGGGTCTTGAGATTCCGAACGAGAAACGCGAAGTGGTCACGCTCGGGGAGATCATCAAGAGCAAGGCCTACGACGAAGTCGCCTCCCCACTGGCGCTCGCGCTGGGCAAGGACATCGGCGGTGCGCCGATGGTGGCCGATCTGGCGCGCATGCCGCACCTGCTGATTGCCGGCACGACCGGTTCGGGCAAATCCGTGGCGCTCAATGCGATGGTGCTCTCGCTCCTGTACAAGAGCACGGCCGAGCACGTGCGCGTGATCATGATCGATCCGAAGATGCTCGAGCTTTCGGTCTACGAGGGCATCCCGCATCTGCTGGCGCCGGTGGTCACGGACATGAAACAGGCCGCCAACGCACTGCGCTGGTGCGTGGCCGAGATGGATCGGCGCTACCAGCTCATGTCGGCCCTCGGGGTGCGCAACATTTCCGGTTACAACCGGCACGTCAAGGATGCGACCGCGGGGGGCAAACCGATCAAGGACCCGATCATGCTGATGCGGGCCGCCAACGATCCATCGATCGATCAGCGACAGATTCCGGATTTGGGGCCGTTGCCCTTCGTCGTCGTGATCATCGATGAGCTCGCCGATCTGATGATGATCGTGGGCAAGAAGGTCGAGGAACTGATTGCCCGCCTGGCCCAGAAGGCGCGCGCGTCGGGCATTCACCTGATACTGGCGACGCAGCGGCCCTCGGTCGATGTGATCACGGGCCTCATCAAGGCCAATATTCCCACGCGCATCGCGTTTCAGGTTTCGGCGCGCGTGGACTCGCGCACCATTCTCGATCAGATGGGCGCCGAATCGCTCCTCGGGCACGGCGACATGCTGTATTTGCCGCCGGGCACGGCGATACCGACGCGCGTGCACGGCGCGTTCGTCAGCGACCAGGAAGTGCATCGTGTGGTCGATGCGCTTCGCAAGGGCGCGGCGCCGACCTATATCGCCGCGGTGCTGGAAGGACCTTCGCAACCGCTGGTGGGTATATCCGGTGAGGAAGACGAGGCGGGCGGTTCGAACAACGATCCGGAGCAGGACCCGCTTTATGATGAAGCGGTGAATATCGTGACGCGCGAGCGCAAGCCCTCGATCTCCTACGTGCAGCGGCGCCTCAAGATCGGCTACAACCGGGCGGCGCGACTGATCGAGGCGATGGAAACGGCCGGCCTGGTCGGTCCGCTCCAATCCAACGGCGCGCGCGAAGTGCTCGCTCCGCCTCCGCCATGATCGGGCGAGTGGGGCAAACGCGAATCGTCAGGGCGCGGCTCTTCGGCGCTGCGCTGCTGGCGGTGCTGTCAGCGCCCCTGCAGGCGGCGCCGAGCACCGCGCTGGATCAGTTCCTCGAGAACCTGCAGAGCCTGCGCGCCAGCTTTACGCAGACCGTCGTGGATGCCAAAGGACAGGAACTTGAGAAGGGCGAGGGCACGCTGCTGGTCCGTCGGCCCGGAAAATTCCGCTGGGAGTACACCCCCGAGGGTGAAGGCCCGCAGCTGCTGGTGGCCGATGGGACCAACCTCTGGTTCTACGATCGGGATCTGCAGCAGGCGACGGTCAAGCCCGCGGCCGCGGCGCTCACGACCACACCGGTGATTTTGCTTTCCGGCACGGCGGCCGAGATGCGCGCCGCCTTCACGATCACCGAGCAAGGCACGCGCGATGATCTTGGCGTGGGTGCAGGTCACCCCGCGCAGTGCCGCGGCCGAATTTAGCGCGGCGGAACTGGGCTTTCGCGGGGGGCAGCTCACGCGCCTGGTGATTCACGATCGGCTCAACCAGACCGAGACCTTGAACTTTACGCGCAGCGCACGCGGCGCGCGCATCGAAGATTCGGAAGTGCACTTCACGCCTCCTGCGGGTGTCGATGTCATTGGAACTCCCAAAACGGAAACCGGCCGATGAATACCTTGCCGCACGCGCGCTTCTGGCACGTTGTCGGCGGAGGCCTGGTGCTGGTCGTGGTGGTCGCGAGCCTCGTGCCCGCGGGGAGCCTTCCGCATCTGGGCATGACCGACAAGCTCGAGCACATGATCGCTTACGGGGGACTGGCGCTTTGTTACGGGGGCCTGCTGGCGCCTCGCCGTTACCTGTACCTGGGCCTGGCGCTGCTCGCGCTCGGCGGTGGCATCGAGATTGCGCAGGGCCTCATGGGTTTGGGCCGCGAGGCCGACTGGCGCGATTTCTACGCGGATGCGCTCGGCGCGGCGATCGGTTTGTCGCTGTGCATGGCGGGACTTCGTCATTGGCCGAGCTGGGTCGAAAAATGGCTGACGCCGCGCTAAAGAATTGGCGGCCACTTGCGGACCGCATGCGTCCGCGCACGTTGGACGAGTTCGTGGGCCAGAGCCAGCTGCTGGCGCCCGGCAAACCGCTGTACGAGGCGATCGCGGCCCACGCACTGCACTCGCTGATCCTTTGGGGGCCGCCCGGGACCGGCAAGACCACGCTGGCGCGGCTGATGGCCGCCGCTTCGGGAGCGGAATTCATTCCACTCTCGGCGGTGCAGGCCGGAATAAAGGACATCCGCGAGGCGGTCGCGCACGCGCGTCAGGTCGCGGCCGCGGGCCACGCCACCGTGCTGTTCCTCGATGAGGTGCACCGTTTCAACAAGGCTCAGCAGGACAGCTTCCTGCCGCACGTCGAGGACGGCACGCTGGTATTTATCGGTGCCACGACCGAGAACCCTTCCTTCGAAATCATCGGCGCGTTGCTGTCCCGCGCCCGGGTCTACGTTCTCAAGGCGCTTACGGCCGAGGATATCCGGGAGTTGCTGGAGCGGGCGCTTGCCGATCGCGAGCGCGGGCTGGGCGAGAGCGGGCTGACGATCGAACCGGACGCGTTGCAGCTCCTCGCACAGGCGGGCGATGGCGATGCGCGAAGGGCGCTGGGCATGCTCGAACTGGCCAGCGGGCTCGCCTCCGCCGGCGCCACGCGCACCATCACGCTCGCGCAGGCGCGCGAAGTGGCCTCGGGCGGTCGGAGACGATTTGATAAGGGCGGCGAGCAGTTCTACGACCAGATCTCCGCGCTCCACAAGGCCGTCCGCGGCTCGGACCCGGATGCGGCCTTGTACTGGTACGCACGCATGATCGACGGCGGCTGCGATCCGCATTATGTGGCGCGTCGCGTGCTGCGCATGGCCAGTGAAGACATCGGACTGGCCGATCCGCGTGCGCTGACCATCGCGCTTGAGGCCTGGCAGGCGTACGAAAGGCTGGGGAGTCCCGAAGGGGAACTCGCCCTGGCCGAGGCGGTGGTCTACATGGCCGTGGCGTCCAAGAGCAACGCGCTGTACAGCGGGCTGGGCGCTGCGATGGCGGATGTTGAGCGTTACGGTTCGCTCGAGGTGCCCATCCAGCTGCGCAATGCGCCGACCAAGCTGATGAAAGAGCTCGGCTACGGCAGCGGATACCGGTACGCTCATGACGAACCCGGTGCTTTCGCCGCGGGCGAACGCTATCTGCCGGAAGGATTGCCCGACCGGCGATACTATGAGCCCGTGCCGCGTGGACTTGAGATCCGCATCGGCGAAGCGCTGGCACGATTGCGCGAGCGCAATCAGACTGCAGCCACCGGTACCCCTTCAGAAGGGCAGAAGTGACGCGACCATGATTGATCCGAAGCTACTCCGCTCGGCCACCGAAGAGGTGGCCCGCAACCTGGCGCGGCGCGGCTATCGTCTGGATGTCGAAGCCCTTAACGCACTGGAGGGCAAGCGGCGTCATTGGCAGCTCGAGAGCGACCGATTGCGCGCGGAGCGCAACAGTCACGCCAAAGCCATTGGTCAGGCCAAGGGACGGGGCGAAGACATTGTTCCGTTGCTCGCCCGGGGCGAGTCCCTGGCTCAGGAAGTCGAGGCGGCCGACCAGGCGCTCGAAGCCGTGCAAAGAGAATTGGGCGACTGGCAAATGGGCTTGCCCAATCTTCTGCACCCCTCGGTCCCCGAGGGACCCGACGAGAGCGCCAATGTGCAGGTGCGCCAATGGGGAGAGCCGCGCGATCTCGGGTTTGTACCCCTCGATCACGTGGCGCTGGGCGAAAAGATCGGCGGTCTGGATTTCGAGGCCGCCACCCGCATTTCCGGGGCGCGATTTGTGGTGATTCGGGGCGCGTTGGCCCGGCTGCAGCGCGCTCTGGCGCAGTTCATGCTTGATCTGCACACGACTGCGCACGGATACACGGAAGTGTACGTGCCTTACCTGGTAGCAAGGTCGAGCCTGGAAGGTACCGGGCAGTTCCCGAAGTTCGAGCAGGATCTGTTCGCGCTGCGCGGCGAGCAGGACTTTTTCCTGATCCCCACCTCGGAAGTTTCGCTTGCGAATCTGGTCCGCGATCAGATCATTGGCTCCCGAGGCACTGCCGTTGAAATTCGTGGCGCATACGCCCTGCTTTCGCTCCGAAGCGGGCGCCGCAGGCCGCGATACGCGCGGCATGATCCGCCAGCACCAGTTCGAAAAAGTCGAACTGGTGCAGATCACGCGACCGGAGGACTCGTACCGGGCGCTTGAGGAACTGGTGGGACATGCCGAAGAAGTCTTGCGCCAATTGCAGTTTCCCCATCGCGTCGTGGCGCTTTGCGCCGGGGATGTAGGCTTTGCCAGCGCCCGAACCTATGATCTCGAAGTGTGGTTGCCGGCGCAAGGCAAGTACCGGGAGATTTCCTCATGCAGTAACTGCGAAGCCTTTCAGGCGCGCCGTATGCAGGCCCGCTGGCGCAATCCGGCAACGGGCAAACCCGAACTCTTGCATACGCTGAACGGATCAGGTGTGGCGGTGGGCCGTGCGCTGGTCGCGATTATGGAGAACTACCAGAATGCGGACGGCTCGCTGACCGTGCCTGAGGTGCTACGCACCTACATGGGTGGCATGCAGACAATTCCCGCATTGCTTTGAGCGACGTCGACAAGGAAGGGCGCCGCTCTAAACCGCTCGCAATGTCACTTCGAAAAGAAAGTAGCGGAACAGCCAAATGACAAAGAAGAATGACCAGGCGATGGTCAAAGCAACCAACGCGCTGTACCAGACGCTCGCCGCGTAGGCTCGTCGCAGCATCAAATAAAGATATAAGGCAAAGACCAGCTGCAAAATGAACGAAATCGAGCCGTCGTTTACAAATGCATGAGTTGGCAATCCAATCGCATCAGACAGATATATCAACGGAATCAGCGCGATTGGCAATAGCACACCGATTAGCACCAGTGTAAATGCCCAGAAATGAGTGGCAATGACCAGGTGCTCGGCTGAAAAACCGGTGCTTCCGAAAGAAGAACGCGCCAAACAGGCTCGCGATGACCGGGATAAGCACAAAGAGCAGGGACTTTGAAAGGACGGTGGTCTTCTCGTCGTAGCGTTGCTCCAGCTCCAGATAGGTAAGGTTTGCCCGTCGCAATTTCTCTTTCAACCGCCGCGCCGCGTAGCTGCCGTAGAAATCATTGCCATGGAGCTGTATGGCCAGGGGAGTTGCAAAGGTATTGAATTGGATATTCGATGTCTTAGGTAGCGGGATCGAGTGCAGCACCGTCAGCGATACGAAATAGACGATGCTGACGAAGACAAACAGTCTCAGAGGGCTCAACCACCGCACGCGTTGGCCGCCCAGAAAATTTACCGATAACAATCCGGGTCGGCGCACAAGCATCCAGACGCTTCGCAGCACCTTTGAGTCCAGGTGGGTTACTGCATCAAACAGTTCTTCAAGATAGTGGCCTAACGAGAAGGCATGCCTGGCGAGGCGCTGCTCGCCGCAATGCGGGCAGAAGCGGTCAATGATCGACGCGCCACAGGTCGGGCAATCCGGAGAACTAATCAAATTACAGACCCCCCACTCCCACGATACCACGGACAATTAGCGCCTCGAGTGCTGAGCGGGGCGGGCCGGTGGCACTTGGCATTGCGTGGAGTAAAGATTACGAGCCGTAGCCGGGCAGCAAGGGCAGAATTCCAGTAAAGTTCCGGGCCGCAAGACAGGTCCGAAGGAGAGGTGGCAGAGCGGTTGAATGCACCGGTCTTGAAAACCGGCAGTCCTTCACGGGACTCGTGAGTTCGAATCTCACCCTCTCCGCCAAAAACAATCACCTGAGTTTCGCTGGTGGTCCTTTCCGAACTCGCGCCGTCGATTTGTTACACCGCAAGTAGCAATGGCGGCGCGTTGTGGGTAGTGCGTGTCTCCTGGATCAGTGGAAACACAGCGGCTCGTTTTGTCAGATCAGCGGTGGCTCGATGCGCAATAAACACTAGGCTCACTACAACCGCTGAATTAGCACGTCTCGAAAGGCAAGAGTGCAAATTCGCCATGCGTGACGCTGATGCTTTAGTCGGTTACGTGCCTGTGCCCGTGAGTTTCACCGAACGAAGCCCCCTACCCCCGCCGTTCACGTCCAGGAAGGCGGTCTTTGCGCCCTGAGTGGTCGGCCTGAAAATCGCCTCGAGCGTGCAGATTCTATAGGCCGCCAACGATTTGCCGCAGTCACTGGTAAAGGAGAACTGCCCTGGAGCCGTACCCCTCAGCGCGATGCCAGTAATGGCCACGGTTTTGGCGCTGGTGTTCGTCACGGTCACCGACTGCGCGGCACTCGAGGTGTTGATCGGAAGGTTGCCAAAGGCGAGCGAGCGCGGGGTGAGCGTGAGCACCGAGGTCGTTACGGCCTGGCCGGCGATCGCCACCGAGTAAGGTTGGATCCCGGCCGCGAAGGGCGAACCGGCGACCGCGCTCAAGGCCCCCGTGGAGCTGTTGATGGTGAAGGCCGAGACGTCGTCCCCGTCCAAATTCGCCACGTAAGCGAACCGGCCGGAGGGGTCCACCGTCACCGAGAAAGGGCCGCTCCCGGCCGCGAAGGGCGAACCGGCGACCGCGCGCAAGGCCCCCGTGGAGCTGTTGATGGTGTAGGCCGAGACGTTGCCTTTCGTTATTCGCCACGTAAGCGAACCGGCCCGAGGGGTCCACCGTCACCGAGGGAGGGTGATATCCCGGCCGCGAAGGGCGAACCGGCGACCGCGCTCAAGGCCCCCGTGGAGCTGTTGATGGTGTAGGCCGAGACGTTGGCCCCCAATTTAGTCGACGCATCCTCATTCGCCACGTAAGCGAACCGGCCCGAGGGGTCCACTGTCACCGATTGAGGGTCGTCCCCGGCCGCGAAGGGCGAACCGGCGACCGCGCTCAAGGCCCCCGTGGAGCTGTTGATGGTGTAGGCCGAGACGCTGCCTACTGAACAATCATTGGCAGAGACGCAAAAATTCGCCACGTAAGCGAACCGGCCCGAGGGGTCCACCGTCACCGAGTGAGGGGTGATCCCGGCCGCGAAGGGCGAACCGGCGACCGCGCTCAAGGCCCCCGTGGAGCTGTTGATGTCGTAGGCCGATACGGTGTTGTCTCCCGAATTCGCCACGTAAGCGAACCGGCCCGAGGGGTCCACCGTCACCGAGCCAGGGCCGCTCCCGGCCGCGAAGGGCGAACCGGCGACCGCGCGCAAGGCCCCCGTGGAGCTGTTGATGGTGTAGGCCGAGACGCTGCCTACTGAACAATCATTGGCAGAGACGCAAAAATTCGCCACGTAAGCGAACCGGCCCGAGGGGTCCACCGTCACCGAGTCGGGAGCGAACCCGGCCGCGAAGGGCGAACCGGCGACCGCCCTCAAGGCCCCCGTGGAGCTGTTGATGGTGTAAGCCGACACGTTGCCTCGTGAACAAGAGTCGCACAGATTCGCCACGTAAGCGAACTTGGGTGTCGGATTGGCGAAGGCGCGGTTGGCAAACGCGAACGGGAGGCCGAGTAGTAGCGTCAGGGCTGCGCCGAGCATGATCTGTTTTCTCACGACGGTTTCGTGCGGTGTCTTCTTCATGGTCGGCATCCCCCAAAGATTGTCTTGTTATTCGGCGCGGCAACAGGGTCCTAAACAGTCAATATGTCGACGTGCCCGAAAGGTGGTTCAAGGTATACACGCATTAACAGATCAACATCAAAAAAGTCTCCAGTGATCGCTAATATCCGTAAACCGCTGTGCCGAATGATTTCAACGGTGCGAACTCGCAACTGAGCGTTAAGTCAAATCGCGGTGCGAGTGGGAATATTCCGGAACTTCCTGAATTAGTAGCTTCCGCGACGGTGTGTGACTGCGCGCGGGAGCGAAACGTGCGCCTCTAGTTCAGGCGCGCTTTCCTACCCCACGCTGACGCAAAACACGGTCAAGGACTGCCGTCGTGTCACACCTGTGTACACAGTGAGTGCGAAATTCCGAGAATTACAGCGTTTGCACCTGAGTTCGCACCTTGGCCATACACGCACTTACGTGCGACTGCGATGCGAGTACGTGCGAATTCACGGACTTGAAAACCGGCAAGGCTTCACGGCCTTCGTGAGTTCGAATCTCACCCTCTCCGCCAAAGACAATCAGTTGAGCTGCGCTCCTCGGTCCTTTCCAAACGCGCGCAGTCGATTTGTTACACGACAAGCAGCAATGGCGGTGCGTTATGAGTAGTGCGTGCCTCCTGGATCAACGGAAACACAGCGGCTCGTTTTGTCAGATCAGCGGTGGCTCGGTGCGCAATAAACTCTAGGCTCACAACAACCGCTGAATTAGCACGTGTCGAAAGACGAGAGTACAAATTCGCCATGCGCGACGATCGCTGTATCCGCTTACGTGCCCGTGCCCGTGAGTTTCACCGAACGGCCCCCGCCCCCGCCGTTCACGTCCAGGAAGGCCGTCTTTGCGCCTTGTGTGGCCGGCTTGAAAATCGCCTCGAGCGTGCAGGTTCTATAGGCCGCCAACGATTTGCCGCAGTCACTGGTAAAAGAAAACTGCCCTGGAGCCGTACCCCTCAGCGCGATGTTGGTGATGGCCACGGCTTTGGCGCTGGTGTTCGTCACGGTCACCGACTGCGCGGCACTTGAGGTGTTGATCGGAAGGTCGCCAAAGTCGAGCGAGCGCGGGGCCAGTGTGAGCACCGAAGCCGCATGGGCCTGGCCGGCGATTGCCACCGAGACAGGCGTGGTCCCGGCCGCAAAGGGCGAACCAGTGACCGCCCTCAAGGCCCCTGTGGAGCTGTTGATGGTGTACGCCGAGACGTCGTCCCCGATCGCATTCGTCACGTAAGCAAACTGGCCCGAGGGGTCCACCGTCACCGAGTCAGGGTAGTGCCCGGCCGCGAAGGGCGAACCGGCGACCGCCCTCAAGGCCCCCGTAGAGCTGTTGATGGTGTAGGCCGAAACGTTATTCCCGTCCGCATTCGCCACGTAAGCAAACCGGCCCGAGGGATCCACCGTCACCGACTGCGGGTATTCCCCGGCCGCGAAGGGCGAACCGACAACCTCCCGCAAGGCCCCCGTGGAGCTGTTGATGGTGTAGGCTGAAACGCTGCCTGGGCCCGAACCGTTGCCAAACTCATTCGCCACGTATGCGAACTGGCCCGAGGGGTCCACCGTCACCGACACAGGGCCGTACCCGGTTGCGAAGGGCGAACCCGAGACCGCGCGCAAGGCCCCCGTGGAGCTGTCGATGGTGTAGGCCGAGACCGTTTCATCTCCCACATTCGCCACGTACGCGAACCGGCCCGAGGGGTCCACCGTCACCGAGAGAGGGGAGTTCCCGGCCGCGAAAGGCGAACCGTTGACCGCCCCCAACGCCCCCGTGGAGCTGTTGATTGTGTAGGCCGAGACGTTGCCTGCTGAACAATCAGTGGATGAGATGCAAATATTCGCCACGTAAGCGAACCGGCCCGAGGGGTCTACGGTCACCGAGAGAGGGCCGTTCCCGGCCGCGAAGGGCGAACCGGCGACCGGGCGCAAAGCCCCCGTGGAGCTGTTGATGGTGTAGGCCGAAACGTTGTTCCCGGCCCCATTCGCCACGTAAGCGAAATGGCCCGAGGGGTCCACTGTCACCTGGCTAGGCTCGTTCCCAGCCGCGAAGGGCGAACCGGCCACTGCGCTCAAGGCCCCCGTGGAGCTGTTGATGATGTAGGCCGAGACGTTGCCTGCTGAACAACGACTGGAAGAGACGCACAGATTCGCCACGTAAGCGAACTTGGGTGTCGGATTGGCGAAGGCGCGGGTGGCAAACGCCAAGGGGAGGCCGAGTAATAACGTCAGGCCTACGCCGAGCATGATCAGTTTTCTCACGACGGTTTCGTGATGTGTCTTCTTCATTGGTCGGCATCCCCAAAATGTCTTGTAATTCGGCGCGCAACAGGCTCCGCGAGACTCACTATCGACGCGCCGCAAGCCAAGTTCAGATATACGCCCATTTACGGATCAAGAGCAAAATACTCTATAGCGGCCGATCTGATCCGTAAGGCACTCGGCTGGGGCATTTCATTTGCGCGAACTCGCAATCCAGCGTTAAGTCAAATCTCGGTTTGAGTGGGAAAGTTCTAACCTCCTGAATTAGTAGGGTCCGGGGCGGTGTGTGACTGCGCGGGGGAGCGAAACGCCCGCCTCTACTACAGGCGCGTTTCTCTAAGTCGCACAGGACAGGGACAGGACACGGGCAGGGAAGCCGTCCTGTCACACTTGTGTATACAGTGAGTGCGAAATTCCGTGAATTACACCATTTGGCGCTAAATTCGCACCTTGGCCATACACGCACTGACGTGCGACTGCGATGCGGGTACGTGCGAATTTACAGACTTGAAAACCGGCAGTCCTTCACGGGACTCGTGAGTTCGAATCTCACCCTCTCCGCCAAAAACAGCAAAACGTGGACTGACCTTTCCCGGTCTTCCAAGTCTCACGTTTCTAAGGGCGAGCGCGCGAATTCGCCATGGGCGACTTTCATGCTTGGTGCGCTTATGTACCCGTGCCCCTGAGCTTGACCGAACGCAATCCACCGCCCCCGCCATTCACATCCAAGAAGGCGATCTTTGCGCCCGTAGTGGTCGGCCTGAAAGTCGCTTTGAGCGTGCAGGTTGCGTGACTTGCCAACGATTTGGGGCAGCCATCCGTAAAGTCGAACTGTCCGGGAGCAGTCCCCCTCAATGCGATGCTGCGGATCGCCACGGCATTGGGGCTGATGTTCGTCACGGTCACCGGCTCCGCGGCGCTGATGGAAGTGATTGGAAGTTTGCCAAAGTCGAGCGAGCGCGGCGTGAGCATGAGCACTGAGGCCGTTGCAGCCTGGCTGGCGATTGCCACCGAGAAAGGGGCGCTGTCGGCCGCGAAGGGAGAACCGGAAATCTCCCTCAGAGCCCCCGTGGAGCTGTCAATGCTATAAGCCGAGACGTTGTCGCCCCTGTCGTTCGCCACATAAGCGAATCGTCCCGAGGGATCCACCGTCACCGAGACGGGAGTGTTCCCGGCCGCGAAGGGCGAACCAGAGACCGGCCTCAAAGCGCCCGTGGAGCTGTTGATGGCAAAGGCCGAAATGGTGTTATCTCCATCATTCGCCACGTAAGCGAATCGGGCCGATGAGTCTACCGTGACCGAGCGAGGGGAGTGCCCGGCCGCGAAGGGTGAACCGGTGACCTTCCCCAAGGCCCCCGTGGAGGTGTTGATGGTGTAGGCCGATACTGTGTTGTCTCCCAAATTCGCCACGAAAGCGAACCGGCCCGAAGGATCTACCGTCAGCGAGTATGTTTCGAAGCCGGCTACAAAGGGCGAGCTGGAGATCTCCCTCAAGGCCCCGGTAGAGTTATTAATTGTGTACGTCGAGATGGTGTTATCTCCTTGATTCGCCACGTAAGCGAACCGGCCCGAGGGGCTGACCACCACCGAGACAGGGCCGGACCCCGCCGCGAACGGCGAACCGGCGACCGCACGCAAGGCTCCCGTGACGCTGTTGATTGTGTAGGCCGAGACCGTGTAATCGCCCGAATTTGCGGCGTAAGCGAACCGGCCGGATGGGTCCACCGTCACAGAGTAAGGGAATGCCCCAGCCGCGAAGGGGGAACCGGCGACCCCGCGCAAGGTTCCCGTGGAGCTGTTGATGGTGTAGGCGGAGACGGTGTCATCTCCGGAATTCGCCACGTAAACGAACTGGCCCGAGGGGTCCACCGTCACCTGGAAAGGGAATTGTCCGGCCGCAAAGGGCGAACCGACGACTGCGCGTAGAGTCCCCGTGGATCTGTTGATGGTATAGGCCGAAACCGTACCACTTACGTAATTCGCCACGTAAGCGAACTTGGGTGTCGGACCAGCGAAGGCGAGGTTGGCAAATGCGAACGGAAGGCCTAGCAGGAGCGGCAGGCCGGCCCCGAATATGAGTTTACTCACGACGGCATCGTGATGTGTGTTCTTCATAGGCGGGAGTCCCCAAGATTATTTTGTATTTGACGCGCCGACAGTCTCTGCAAGGGCGGCCAATGGCGACGCGCCCGAAGGCTGAGTTCAAGGTATACGCGCATTAACGGATCAACTACAAGAAATTCTGCAGCCGCTGCTCTCATCCGTAAGAACCGTGCTGGGCTAATCCAAACGAACAATCTGGCCGCCGAGCGTTAAGTTAAATTTCGTGGTGCGCAGCCTCAGCGAATGAACCACACCCGCCTTTTGCCTTTACAATTAACTTGGTTCGGCAATGGCCGGTGTAGCGACGAGTCAAACAACGGATTGCAATCGCGCGCGGGACCGAAACGTGCGCCTTTGTTCAGACGCGTCTTTCTATATCGCGTAGACACGACGGGCAAGGACGGCTGTCGTGTCACACCACAAGAGGCGATGGCGGCGCGCTATGAGTAGTGCGGGCTCTGTGGGCCCGCGGCAACACACCGGCTCGCTTTAGCGAGTCAGCGGTGGCTCGACGCGCCATTAAACCAGGCTCACACCACCGCTGACTTAGCACGTCTCGAAAGGCGAGAGTGCAAATTCGCCGTGCGTGACGCTGAGGCTTTAGCCGGTTACGTGCCCGTGCCGGTGAGTTTCACCGAACGCTGGCCACCACCTCCGCCGTTCACGTCCAGGAAGGCGGCCTTTGCGCCCTCCGTGGTCGGCCTGAAAATCGCCTCGAGCGCGCAGGTGGCGTAGGCCGCCAACGATTTGCCGCAATCGCCGGTAAAAGAGAACTGCCCAGGAGCCGTACCCCTCAGCGCGATGCCCGTAATGGCCACGGCTTTGGCGCTGGCGTTCGTCAAGGTCACCGACTGCGCGGCACTCGAGGTGTGGATCGGAAGGTTGCCAAAGTGGAGCGAGCGCGGGGTGAGCGTGAGCACCGAGGTCGTAAAACTCGCGCTGGCGATCGCCACTGATTGAGGAAAATTCCCGGCGGCGAAGGGCGAACCGGAGACCGCCCGCAAGGCCCCCATCGAGCTGTTGATGGTGTAGGCCGAGACGGTGCCTCCCTGATTCGTCACGTAAGCGAACCGGCCCGAGGGGTCCACCGCTACCGAGGTAGGGCCGAACCCGGCCGCGAAGGGCGAACCGACGATTGTGCGCAAGTCCCCCGTGGAGCTGTTGATGGTGTAGGCCGAGACCGTGTCATCTAGGTAATTCGCCACGTAAGCGAACCGGCCCGAGGGGTCAACCGCTACCGAGGCAGGGCTGCCCCCGGCCGCGAAGGGCGAACCGGAGAGCGCGCTCAAGGCCCCCGTCGAGCTGTTGATGGTGTAGACCGAGACTGTGTTATCTCCCGCATTCGTCACGTAAGCGAATTGGCCCGAAGGGTCCACCGTCACCGAGTCAGGATTGTTCCCGGCCGCAAAGGGCGAACCAGTGACCGCCCTCAAGGCCCCCGTGGAGCTGTTGATGGTGTAGGCCGATACGTTGCGCGAATAGTAATTCGCCACGTACGCGAACCCGCCCGAGGGGTCAATCGCCACCGAGGAAGGGAAGTTCTCGGCCGCGAAAGGCGAACCGGCGACTGCGCGCAAAGTCCCCGTGGAGCTGTTGACGGTGTAGGCCGAGACGTTGTCTTTAAGATTCCCCACGTAAGCGAACTGGCCCGACGGGTCCACCGTCACTGAGTAAGGCAAGTTACTGTCGGCGAGGGGCGAACCGGCGACGGCGCGCAAGGCGCCCGTGGAGCTGTTGATGGTGTAGGCCGAGACCGTGCCATCATTCTTGTTCGCCACGTAAGCGAACCGCCCCGAGGGGTCTACCGTCACCGAGATAGGGAATTGCCCGGCCGCGAAGGGCGAACCGGCGACCGCGCGTAGGGCCCCCGTGGAGCTGTTGATGGTGTAGGCCGAGACTGTGCCATCATTCCCATTCGCCACGTAAGCGAATTTGGGTGTCGGATTGGCAAAGGCGCGGTTGGCAAACGCGAACGGGAGGCCGAGTAGTAGCGTCAGGCCTACGCCGAGCATGATCAATTTTCTCATGACGGTGTCCTGATGTGTCTTCTTCAAGGTCGGCATCCCCTAAAAAAGTCTTGCAATTCGGCGCGCAACAGGCTCCGCGACACTCACTATCGACGCGCCGCAAACCAGTTTCAGATATACGCCCATTTACGGATCAACCGCAAAATATTCTCAAGCAGTCCGGGAATTACAGCGTTCGCACCCAAATTTGCACCACGGCCAGTCAGGTATTTACGTGCGACTGCGATGGGAGTACGTGCGAATTCACGGACTTGAAAAGCGGCAGTCCTTCACGGGACTCGTGAGTTCGAATCTCACCCTCTCCGCCAAGACAACCACGTGCACTTATCTGCACGGCGATCGATATTGAGGAGTTGCAGGTTCGGCCGCGAAAGCGCAAGCCCGTGGTAGCCCACAATTCCCGCAAGCATTCCAACGAATCTTGTCCCTCTCTTGGCGGCTGTCGAGCGGGGACTCGCGCGATCGCCATCCCCATCCTAAGCTCACTGGTTTCCGCTATCCACCAACAACGGAACCAGCTCCGCGCGGTTCAACGCCTGATTGAGCTGGGGCAGCCTGTCATGCAGGATTGCCTCGAAGTCTGCATCGGCACTTCGTGCTTGTTCCTCGTAGGTCTTGAGCAGATCGAGCTGAGCCGCCCGAGGTGCGAAATCGGCGCTGCCGGCGACATCCCCACCGCCGGTGCCCACCTCCGCGTTGAGCCAGATAAGATCAAGATAGGTGCCATACGATTCGACGAAATATTTATCATCGCTATTGCGCAAGGCTTGCGACACCAAGCGTGATTCGACTCCGTCCAACTGTTTGTCGAGATCCTCTACCATCTTGAGCAGTTCATTCTTCTGCGTTTCCTGCGCCTCGCTCAACTCGGCCGCGGGTGCCTTGCTCGGGTGTACGTCATACTCATCGTCCTCCTCCGCCAGGGCGGGTTCCGGTTTGTCCTCCTCTTTGGCGGGGCGCAGCATGGCCTTAGTGACCTCGATCTGCTTCCTCAGCCATTCAATCCGGTTTACGAGATCCGAAACGTGATTGATGTCGTCACGAATCTTCACCAGTGTCTTCACCGAGGCCTCGATGTCGGCTGGCGAACCCGGCGCGTGGGGGTCGCTCAAGATGGTGAGTGGTTGGGTGTAGGTCTGCCCATTCACTGTCAGGCGCACCGAATATGCGCCCGGCGCCGCAATGGGCCCCACCTCGGCCGGTTCCGATCCCCAGTGCGTGACATGTCTGGCCTCGGTATCGCGAAAGCGCGGCTCGTCCCACACTCGAGGGTTGTCTGGAGCTACCGATCTCATAACCACGACTCGTGGCGAGTCATAACGCAGATCCCATTCGACGCGGTTCAGACCGACGACCAGATCTTTGGGTTCTTCGGGCTTAAGCTTTCGTATCATTCCACCCTGGGAATCAAGGATTTCGAACCGAATCGGATTCTGGGGCACCGATTTGAGCGCGAAGTTGAGCATCGCGCTCGGACCGCGCACAAAGCGATAGGCGGCTCGAGGCTCGAACAAGACGACAGGGGCATCGGCACGGTGCTTGACCATCTGCTCCAAAGGCGTGATGTCGTCCAGAATGTAGAGCCCGCGACCGTATGTCGACACCACCAGGTCGTGGAATGTCGGCTGGACCACCGCCCAGGTGACAGGCGATGGGGGTAGTCCAGTCTTGATTTGGGTCCAGTGGCCACCGTCGTTGAGCGAGTAAAACAGGCCATTGCCCGTGCCGGCGAACAGCAACCCTGCCGAGTTTGGATCGTCCGTGATGGTGCGAACATAGGACAACTCGTGCTTGGGAAGATCGCCGCTGATTCGTTTCCAGGTTTTGCCAAAATCCGTGGTCTTGTAGATGAAGGGATCGCGATTATCAACAAGGTGCAGATCGATGGCGATGTAGGCACTGCCGGCATCGAAGCTCGATGGCGCAATGCTGGTGATCGTGCCGTCAGCAGGCAGTCCGGACAGGTGCTGGCTCACGTTAGACCAGTGTGCTGCGGCGTCCTGGGTGAGCCAAATCTGACCATCGTTGGTGCCAGCCCAGATCAGGCCTTTTTGAATTCTGGAAGGCGCGATTGCGAAGACCACGCCGCCGTAAAACTGCCCGAGGTTATCGCCGACGATGCCGCCGGAGGGTGCGAGGTGAGCCTTATTCCCGGTGGACAAATCCGGACTCACTTCGGACCAGGTTTCACCCGAATCGGTGGTTTTGAAGATCACCTGGCAGCCGTAGTACACGCTGTTGTGATCGAAGGGGTCGATGGCAATCGGAGAAGTCCAGTGACAGCGATACTTTAGCTTGTCGGGTGGCGAGTCGAGAGTGTGCTTCCACGGGCTGACCGAATGCGCCTCTTTGTAGCGGGCATCCCAGCGCGTGACCGAATCGCCATAACAGGTGGACCAAACGACGTTGGGATCGGTGGTGTCGGGGATGGTGAAGCCCGACTCGCATCCTCCCATATGCCGGTCCCAGCCGGTTTCTCGGGAATCGATCGGCACGCTCGGACCGCGCATGTTCCCGTCATCCTGCATATTGCCGTAAAAGTAATACGGAATTTGATTGTCCACGGCCACGTGGTACATCTGCCCGATGGGCAGGTGGACGCGGTGGAATCCGCGGCCGTGGACGGTGGTGATGATCAGGCCGGCGTCATCGGTGATCACAAAGCGATCGGAATTGACGGGATCTATCCAAATGTCGTGCGTGTCCCCGCCCCAGCGGACTTCGTGGAAATAGTCGCCGCCATCCAAGGACTGCCAGAATGAGCTGTTTGCGACCAAAACCTCGTTATCGTTGCTGGTCGATACGGCGAGCCGGATGTAGTAGCCCGCGCGGCCGATTAGGGCGCGTTGAGAATTGACGCGTTGCCACTTCTCGCCACCGTTATCGGAGCGCCATACCGAACCCTGATCCTTGGTTTGAATAAGCGCATACATGCGTCGCGCATTGGTGGGAGCGATGGCCACATCGATCTTGCCCAGCGGAGCTTTTGGCAGCCCGTCATCTTCGACGCGTGTCCAGATTTTGCCGCCGTCGTGGGAAATGTAGATACCGCTGCCCGGGCCGCCGCTGAGTTCGCCCCAGGTGTGCATTTCCACCTGCCACATGCCGGCCATCAAGGTGTGCGGATTGTGCGGGTCCATGGACAACCCCGAACAGCCCGTGTTCTCGTCCTTGAACAGCACGCGCTCCCAATGCTGACCGCCATCAGTGGTCCGGTAGACTCCGCGCTCCTGTTGAGGGCCGGTCATGCGTCCCAACACGCAAGCGAACACCACGTCCGGATTGGTGGGGTGCACGATGATCCGCCCGATACGCCCCGCTTGCGGCAGCCCCATATTGGTCCAGCTCTTGCCGCCATCGAGGGACTTGTAGATGCCATTGCCCATGACGTCGTTGTCACGGATCGCCCATGCCTCGCCTGTGCCAGCCCATACCGTGTTTGGCTCTGATGGAGCCACCGCCAGGGCGCCGATTGCGGCCGCGGACTGCTTGTCGAAGATAGGCTCCCACCGGTTGCCGCCGTCCACCGATTTGAAAACACCGCCCGAAGCAGCGCCCGCATAGTAGGTGCTCGGATCGCCGGCGATGCCGGCCACGGCGGCTATGCGATTACCGACCTTAGGCCCTACAAAACGGAACTTGAAGGCGCTCTCGTGATCACCAGAAGGCTCGGATGCAATGAGGGCGCTTTCGTGCTCATCATCGGGCTCGGCCGCAGCAGCGATCCGACCTAAAGCCAGTAATGCCAAAAGACAGCATCTCGACGCAGACCTCTTCATCGTTAACCTCATTTTGCTCAAAGTTGCCAGATCTTGACCCGCATCGGGCTGGCCCCTCTACCGTCTTTGCTTCTGGATCGCGTTGCAAGCATACCGTCCCTACGACCAGCGTGCCGGGCGCGTCTGTGTCCAGCCGTCGAAGAGCCAAGAATGCGGGGGGCCAGAGATCGCTGTTACGGGGCATTGCGGCACCTCCTCATGGGGTGGGGTTCCGTCTGTTTGCCGCTACGCGCGCTGGAGCGACATGTGCGCCTCCTGTTCAGGCCCGTTTTTCAATGTCGCGTTGGCGCAGGGCACCGGCGAGAACGGCCGTCGTGTCACACCTGTGTATACAGTGAGCGCGAAAGTCCGAGCATTACCGCGTTTAGGCTTGAGTTCGCGCCTCGGTTATTTAGGTACTTACGTGCGACTGCGAAGTGTGTACGCGCGAATTCACGGACTTGAAAACCGGCAGTCCTTCACGGGACTCGTGAGTTCGAATCTCACCCTCTCCGCCAAAAACAGCAAAACGTGGACTGACCTTTCCCGGTCTACCAAGTCTCACGTTTCTAAGGGCGAGCGCGCGAATTCGCCATGCGCGACTTTCATGCTTGGTGCGCTTATGTACCCGTGCCCGTGAGCTTGACCGAACGCAATCCGCCGTCCCCGCCGTTCACGTCCAGGAAGGCGGTCTTTTTGCCTTTCGTGGTCGGCCTGAAGATCGCCTCCAACGTGCAGGTTCTATAGGCCGGCAACGATTTGCCGCAGTCATCGGTAAAAACGTACTGCCCTGGAGAGTTGCCTCTCAGAGCGATGCTGGTGATGGCCACGGTTTTGGCGCTGGTATTCGTCACGGTCACCGACTGCGCGGCGCTCGAGGTGTGGATCGGAAGGTTGCCAAAGGCGAGCGAGCGAGGGACGAGCGTGAGCACCGAGCTCGTTACGGCCTGGCGGGCGATCGCGATTGAAAAAGGGGAGTTCCCCGCCGCGAAAGGCGAGCCGGCGATCGCTCGCAAGGCCCCGGTCGAGCTGTTGATGGTGTAGGCGGAGACGTTTCCCGAAGGTTTATTGTTAGCCGCATTAGCTACGTAAACGAACCGACCCGAGGGGTCCACCGACAGCGAGATAGGTTCGATCCCGGCCATAAAGGGCGAACCCGCGATAGCGCGCAAGGCCCCTGTCGAGCTGTTGATGGTGTAGGCGGAGACGTTTCCCGAAGGTTTGTTACTGGCCGCATTAGCTACGTAAACGAACCGACCCGAGGGGTCCACAGACAGCGAGAAAGGCTCGATCCCGGCCATAAAGGGCGAACCGGCGATAGCGCGCAAGGCACCCGTGGAGCTGTTGATAGTGTAGGCGGAGACGGTGTTGTCTCCCCCATTCGTCACGTAAGCGAACTGGCCCGTTGGATCCACGGCCACGGAGGCAGGTTGGATTCCCGCCGCAAATGGCGAACCGGTGACCGCACTCAACGCACCCGTCGAGCTGCTGATAGTGTAAGCGGAGACGGTGTCCCAAAGATTCGCGACGTATGCAAATCGGCCCGAAGGGTCAACGGTCACCGAGACAGGGGCGCGCCCGGTCGCGAAGGGAGACCCGGCGATCGCGCTCAAAGCCCCTGTGGAGTCGTCGATGGCATAGGCCGAGACGGTGTCATCTCCGCTATTCGCCACGAAAGCGAATCGGCCAGAGGGGTCCACCGCCACCGACATAGTTTCGCTCCCGGCCGCGAACGGTGAACCGACGACCTCGCGCAAGGCACCCGTGGAGCTGTTGATCCGGTACGCAGAGACTCCGCCTTCTATTGCCACGTAAGCGAACCTGCCCGAAGGGTCTACGGTGACCGAGACAGGCTTGCTCCCGGCCGCGAAGGGCGAACCGGCGACCGCGTTCAAAGCCCCCGTGGAGCCGTCGATGGTGTAGGCCGAGACGTTGCCTGAGGCACAAAAATCAGTGGTGGAGGCGCACAGATTCGCCACGTAAGCGAACTTGGGTGTCGGACCAGCGAAGGCGAGGTTGGCAAATGCGAACGGAACGCCTAGCAGGAGCGGCAGGCCGGCCCCGAATATGAGTTCTCTTACGACGGCATCGCGATGTGTCTTCTTCATGGGCGGGAGTCCCTGAGATCGTTTTGTAATTTGACGCGCCGACAGTCTCTGCAAGGGCCAATGGCGACGCGCCCGAAGGCTGAGTTCAAGATATACGCGCATTAACGGATCAACTACAAGAAATTCTGCAGCCGCTGCTCTCATCCGTAAGCACAGTGCAGGGCTAACCCAAACGAACAATCTGGCGGCCGAGCGTTAAGTCAAATTTCGTGGCGCCCAACGTCACCCAATGAGCCACACCGCTTTTGGCCTTCACAATCAACTTGGTTCGGCAATGGCCGGTGTAGCGAAGAGTCAAACAAAGGATTGCAATCACGCGCGGGACCGAAACGTGCGCCTTTGTTCAGACGCGTCTTTCTATATCGCGTAGACACGAGCCACGGGCAAGGACGGCTGTCGTGTCACGCCTGGTATCAGTGAGCGTGGAAATTCGAGAACTACAGAGTTTGGGGTTGTGTTCGCACCTCGCCAGTTCAAGTGCTTAAACGAGAACGAGTCCCGGCGCCTCGGTCCGATTACTTCGGAAGTTTCACGTCAAATTTGACTGCCGCCAGTTGCTCTGGGGACTTGCCGATCCTTTGAAGGAATCGCAACCACCGCGGGTCTCGATACAAACTGGCGAATAGAGGTTCGATCGGGACGTCGGAAAGGCCAGGATCCTTCTCCACGACTGCAGTCCAGTCCCCGCGCCGCCATTTTCCGCGGCGTCGACCATAATGCCTTCCAGCCAAGGCCCTAAGTTCCAGGTGAGCACGTCCCAGTTCTGGTAGTTCGTTTCCGGTGCGCGACCTGGGCGGCCACCGGCCGCCTGCCGCATCGCCTCACCGGCTTGCCAAACATGCTCCTCCTCGCCCATGAGGACGGTTCGCAGGAAACGATTTCAACCGATCGATCGGCTAGTCGAGCCGCCGTTGTTCGTCGTGCAGGGAAGTTCGACAACGAAGCGGACATGGCTCAAGTCTGTCGAATTCGGTCATTCCCGAAGCGGGCTACGGCGATATACCCTGGCATACGGAATTACGGGCACAAACGCTATTGTTTACCGGAATTAGGCCAGCCTTCATTTAAGTTGCGGGACGCCTAGCATGGGCATAGTCTGAGGAGAGACTACACGCTGGTTTCGCATTCGGTTAGAAACCGGTTCACCGAATCGCAAGCGATGGGGAGCACGCATGTTGATGGGTCGAAGAGCTCTCTGGTGCGCAGCGCTGACACTGGTTGGGTGTAGTGGCGGAATGAACCATCACGGTTGCCTTATAGGGTGTGGACCCGTTGTCGCCACTCTCGGCGGATCATTGAGCGGACTGATTGGCTCAAATCTCACGCTGCAGAACGACACCACTCCTGGAAGCGCGCTCAATGGCCCGTCGGCCAACGGAACCAGCGTCGTTTTCGCCTTGGCGAATTTCAACACGATGTACAACGTTACCGTTAGTACGCAACCGACGAACCCATCGCAGACCTGCGTCGTTGCAAACGGCACCGGCACGACTCCTGCCAGCTCCAATGTCACGAACATTGCCGTGACGTGCACGACCAATCCACCGCGTTTCGTGTATGTCACCAACGGTGGGTCGAATACGGTCTCGGCCTATAGTGTCGACGCTACAAACGGTACGCTCACAGCGAACTCGGCTTCACCGTTTGCCGTGGGAAGTCTCCCGGTTGCGGTTGCGGTGGACGCCACGGGCACCTACGCCTATGTCGTGAATCAAACGGATTCGACCATTTCGGCCTTCACAATCAATCGCACCAGCGGCGCGCTCGCTGCCGTCGTCGGTTCGCCTTTTTCGACAGGCCCCGCGCCCACTGCGGTGGCCATCAATCCTGCCAGCTCTTTTGTATATGTAACGAGTGGCAATGCAGGCACCGTCTCGGTCTATACGATCAATGCTGGTGGGGCGCTAACTGCCATAACGGGCTCTCCGTTTGCGGTCGGCGCAATACCCTCCTCGGTGGCTGCCGCACCGTTGAGCAATCAGATTTATGTCGGGAACCTGTCGGACGATACCGTCTCGGTATTTGATAGCGCGACAAGTGGCACATTGATCGCCGTCAGCGGCTCGCCGTTCCCATCGGGCGCCGGTCCGAGTGCGGTCAGCGTTGATCCTTCGGGTCAGTATCTGTACGTGGCGAACGCTGGCTCGAGCACATTGTCCGGTTACAGCACTAGCACCGGCTCATTGGTCGCCCTCGGCGGTTCTCCTTTTGCAACAGGCAGCGATCCTCGATCCATTGCCGTCGATCCCTTGGACCGATATGTTTACGTGGCTAACGAGGGTTCAAACAATGTTTCAGGCTTTGCCCTGGCCGCGGACGGCAGCTTGACGGAACTTTCAGGGTCGCCCTTTGCCGCCGGGATCGGACCGTCGGCCCTCGCCGTCGATCCCACAGGCCACTTCCTCTTCGTAGCGAATCAAGGTGCCGGGAACGTTTCTGTTTTCGCGATCAATGCGAGCACAGGGGCGCCGTCGCCCGTGAGCGGCTCGCCGTACCTCGCAGGCAGTTTGCCCTCAGGTATTGCCATCAGCGACTAGTGGATGTGCCGTATTGTTTGTGCGCAAGCTCGCAATGCAGCATTAAGCAAAATTTAGGTGAGAGTGCGCAAAAGCCAGCGCCATACGGAGTGTTCGACGCCGACTACGGCTTGCAGCATGAGCGCAGCCCCCTGGGACTCCTTAGGCAAGCAGCCGACCGGCGCCACGAATTGGCCGCGGTGATGATTGCGGCAGCGCTGGGTTCGTAATGTCGGTGATCGATGTGATCAACGGGTAGCGCCGGTTCCGCAAACCGACAATGTAGACAAAGGAGCCGCCACCGCCTAGCGCGACGAGAGGCGCGTGACCGTGGCCTCAATCCACGAGCGGTAGCAAATTAATGATGCGGCCCCGGACCATCTGAGTGTGTGCACGCCCTTGCAGGCCCACCAGCAAGGCGTAGGGTCTTAGCGGTCGGCGAATCGGTCGCCGGGGGATCAGCGATACGTGGGGCCGCTGAGTTGGGTTATGGTCGGGGGCAAGTCCCCGCCTTGCTGATTGTTCGCTTCCCGCTGCAAGTCCACGACACTGTCTTTATTGCCCTGAGCACGAATGATAAGTGCGCTTACCTGCTCGGGCGTCACACAGGTGGTTGACTCGAATCTTGTCCCAACCTTCGCTTCTTTGTGGCAGTACACCGTCTTGCCGTCGTGTACCCGTGGGAAGTACCCCAGGTCATGCGCCGACTTCGCGGTAGCTGCAGCGGCAGCTGCTGCGTCTGGCGACGGTGCTGCCGCGGCGGCAGTGGTCGCCGGGCTGGCGCCGGGCGCCTTCGCCGACGGCGCGCTCAGCGGCGCCACCGCCGGTGTTGCGAATGTCGGCGCGCTGGAAGGGGGTGCCGGCTGGGGCTCGGTACCGGAGGCGGGCAGCCCGGCGCCAGCCAGTAGACCGGTCATGACCAAGGCTGTGAATGGCGTCATTGCCGAATTTCTAACGTGCATATGGCACTCCTGAAGCCAGGCATGATTGTAGACCATTTGGATCGCCCCAGACATATGGACCGTGCTGTATCGGCGTACCCGATGTTGGCCCCGCTACTGTTGAATGAACTGCAGCGCGAGCACGAGCGATCGGTGGAACAGGTGGGCGATCTGCGTCGACGGCCCGCCACGCAGGCCAGCAACTCGAAGCGCGTGACGCGAGAGTGGACGCTTTGAGAGCCGAGGTGATTGAATTTCACTGCATTACCTCGCCGTTGGTTTCAGGTCGGGACTAATTGCATACAAAGGGGATAATGAGGACGCCCGCGACGACGCGCGCGTTTCCCTTTATATAGTGTGACGCTAACTCTAGACGGGGATCGATTCGGGACTCCACCGTCCGATCGATGCAGCCTTTCCCCATACCGACGATGTTAAGCTCCCGAAACTGAAGTTAGGTTGCACCGCACCTAGCCCTTATCCGGCAAGTACCTTCGGGAGGACGGTTTGATGGGATTGCTTCCTGTTACAACAGATGACCGCCTGATTTGGGATACGTGGCTATCGGTCTACCGGCTACCGGTTGTAACAGTCGCGGATGAGGTCGGTACGTTCTCAGCGCTCACCGAGCGCGCTCTAACTACGACCGAACTCGCCCAATCGATCAATGTGGACGCTCGAGCGGTGGGCGTCCATCTGGGTTTGCTCGCCTCGCTCGGCTTCGTAGAGCGCCGAGAAGGACGGTGGCGTGCGACTGCCGTCGCGCGAACGTGGCTCCACCCTGCCGCAGAGGGCTACTTCGGACCGCTCCTGCAGAGGTACCGGGACAACCAGCCTCTCCACGCGCAACTACTGGCTACGCTCAGGCCCAACATCAAAGCGACACGCCATGCCTCGGCGGTGGCCGAGTGGGAGCGCGGCGAGATGTCACCGGATCTCGCGCAGATCATCACGGCATTCATGAATGCGCATAGCCGCGCTGCTGCCAAAGGTGCGGCGTTTCAGCCGCTATTTTCGGGCGTAGAACGCATGCTGGACGTCGGTGGGGGGTCGGCCGTGTTCGCGATCGAAATCGCGAAAGCGTGGCCGACGTTAAAGGCAACGGTAATGGAGATCGCGGCGGTCTGTGCCGAGGCCGATCGCTACATTGCGGCAGCCAATGTGGCTGACAGAGTTCGAACCGAGGCCGTGAACATGTTTACGCAAGACTGGCCGACGGGCCACGATGTGCATTTTTTTTCAAACATCTTCCATGACTGGTCTGAGGAGACCTGCCGCTTACTGGCCCGCCAGTCATTTAAGGCGTTACCTGCAGGGGGGCGAATCGTATTACACGAGATGCTGATGGACGATGAAGGTTGTGGACCGCCGACAACCGCAGCGTTTTCAATGCTGATGCTGTTGGGGACGCGTGGTAGGCAATACACCCAAGCGGAGTTCCGCGGATTCTTGGAAAGCGCCGGGTTTTCGGGTGTGGAGGCGTTTAGCACCGGCGGTGGCTATTATTCTCTCGTGGTAGCGAGGAAGGCCTAAATGAAAGTCCTCGTACAGCGTGCTGTCGTTTCTCCCACGCCGGGCCGTGCGGCGCTGGGTTGGTCGATCTTGATAGTGCTCCTGACTGGTGCGCTCGCCAGGCCCGCGCATTCGCAGGAATTCAGCCTACTCGCGGGTGGGCAGCGCACGGGCGAACTCGATGAGACGACCTACGCCTGGTCTTACGAATATCTGCAGAACCTGAATGAAAATTTCTATGCGACCTTTACCTGGCTCAATGAGGGTCACGTCACCAACCATCACCGTGACGGGCACAGCGCACAGGTGTGGTATCGGTGGCTCTCCCCGTCGCGCCGCTTTGTGTTCTCCGGCGGGCTCGGTCCGTATCGCTATTACGACACAACTATTCCTTCGGGAGACCCGTCGGGCGAGAGCACCGATGCGCACGGCTTTGGAGCAATGTATAGCCTCGCGGCTCGCTGGTACTTCGGGCATCCATGGGTAGCGGAAGCACGTTACAACCACGTGCAGACCTCCCAAAGCATCTCCACCGATACACTTCTTCTGGGTGTCGGCTACGAGTTCGATGCAGCACCACGTGCCGGCCCCGCCGTGCCGCCGGCCTCCTACGGTTTCTCAGACGCGAGTCGCGATGAAGTAACACTGGCGATTGGCAAGAGCGTTCTTAACAATTTTCAGTCGCCCGACGGTGCCGCCTTTTCGGTCGAATACCGTCATCGCTTCACTCCTTACCTGGATGTCGACGTGGCCGGAATTGACGAAGGAGAGAATGGCGTGACCAAGCGTCGGGGGGTTGCGCTGTCCGCGACGCTTTCTCGCGAATTTCTCGACCACCACGCCAGTGTCGGCCTCGGTTTGGGGCCCTATGTCACGCAGGATCATAATGAGACGGGGCAAAGCACGCGCGTACTCGGCCTGCTGACTATGGTTGCCGGCTGGCGGTGGAACGAAAGCTGGAGTACTCGGGGCTACTGGTATAGGACTGTGACCACCAATGGCCGCGACACGGACGTCATGTTGATAGGAATGGGGTATTCGTTCTAGGCACATACCCGCTGATTAGTTAGGGGTTGCGCCTCAACGCCGAAGGCTTGATGACTGGAGCGGCGCCACTGGGTGGGTTGCCGGCGCAGAGAGCTACCCCGCTCAGGCTTTACCCGCCGCCGTGTCCCGAAAATGCCTCTTTCCCTGGAGGGCGAGCTGGTACTCCGGTTTTGACAGGATGTTTTCGCTGAGAGTCATCTCCGTCGCGCAATAATGACTGAAGAACGAGGCAATGCTTTCGGCGGACTTGAGCACCTCGTCACGGATGTAGTTGATGTCGATGTTCATGCAGATTGCCCCTACAACGCCGTATTCCTTGCGGACGATCGGTATTGTCGTGCACTTAAATCGTCGCGAACCCAGATTGAGCTCGTAATTGAGTTTGTCCTCATTGTGGGCACGCCGCTTTTTGAGGTCGACAAGGAGGGTCGTAGTCCCCATGTGCAGCGAGCGGCCGGTCACCTCGGCGCCCTCGACCCAGACCACGGATCGGCTGGGATTCGCGAGGTCGTGCAATACAATCTCGATGCCCATGTGCGGGAAGGTCCGCCCCAGAAGTCGCACGACATTGCGGTAGTTCTCCAGGTAATCGCTTGAATCGCTCGTAAGCTCGGCGCCGCCGTACTTCGAGAAGAGTTTCTCGAACGCACGTTTGTCCTGTGTGTCCAGCAAGTCGCGAACATTGTTCTGCTCGCCAATAAAGATAAGTTGACGGGCCGCACGCTGGTCTCGATTGCGGAGCAAATAATGCATCGCCAGGCGAAAATCCCGGACGTCGAATTCGGCAAAATTTTCGGCGGTGGACTTGAAGGGGTAAAAATCGTATTCAGTCAGGTCGCGTCCTTGCAGGTGACGTCGCTCGCGATATTTGCCCACCAGGTAGCCCGCTGCCAACAAAAATAGAGACACGATTGCCTCGGACAAGACGGCTGTAAGCACATGATCTCCGAACAGGATCATCATTCCTCCCCGGGCCGTTCATTCAGCATCAGCATCGCTCCGGATCGTATTCCTCAGGGAGTAGGAGCGTTAGGAAAATCCAAGCAGCTCTCGCAGTTGCGGGAGCCAAGGCCTACCACATGCCCCCGAGTGCCACGGTAATTGCCTCGCCGTTTACTCCTGCGGCCGCATCGCTGCACAGGAAGGCGATGACCTCGGCAACTTCGCGCGGTTCCAGAACCCGCTTTTGCGGGTAGATGCTGGCACGTTCGGCCCATACCTGATCGACGTTAATATTGCGTCGCTCCGCCTCGGCTTTCGCCGATCGATCCGCCATTGCCGTGCGCACCCAACCGGGGAGCACCGCGTTCGAAGTGACACCGTACGGCCCAGCATCCTGGGCAATTGCGCGCGCCAGTCCGATTACGCCGTGTTTTGAGGCGGTATACGCGCTGCCGGCGCGCTCGGCCTTTTCTCCGGCTGTCGAGCTGGTAAACACGACCCGACCATACCCGCGCTTGCACATACCACCCACCGTCAAACGTGACAGCTCGAACGGTCCATCGAGATTGATACGCATCGTCTCGCGCCAGACTTCCGGCTTTTGCTCCCACACCACCCGCTCATGGGCGGAGCCTATACCGTGGTTTACGACCAGTATTTCGATGGGTCCGAGTCTTTTTTCGGTCTCGGCCACGGCCAGTGCGCAGCCTTCGGTAGTGCCGAGGTCGGCCGCGACGTAATCCACGCCCACGGCGGCCAGTTCGTTTGCGCTACGCGAAACAATCATCACGCGCGCCCCTGCCGCCGCAAGCAGCAGGGCAGTCTCGCGACCGATTCCGCGGCCGCCGCCGGTCACCAACGCCACTCTTCCCTTCATTGCTCGTTTCTCGTGCCAGTGTCGGTGCAATCGTCCCATGCGCGCCGCACGGGCACAATCCTTCCCGCATTGCCGGCATATGGGGACAGACCCACAATGGCGCGAATAGTAAATGAGCGATAGTCTGTCGAAAACCGCTCCAGCGATCTGGCTTCAGACCCTGCGGCGCCCGCGGCGGGTTAAGCTTTGCGAACGATGGCAACCTCTGATTCCTTGAACGAGCTGATCCCGCGCGCGCTATCGGCGCTGGGTCGCAAAGCCTGGGGCGAGGCCGCAGGAATTGCGCACGCGGTACTTCGGCGTTTTGGTCCGGAGGCCAACGCATTGATGGTACTGGCCATCATCCGGGCGGAGTCCGGTGACCGGCAAGGAGCCATCGATCTGTACGAGCGCGCACTTGCTGTCAATCCGACCCATATCCATGTGCTTGCGAATCTGGGCTCCCTGTATCGCGCCAGCGGGCGCCTGGAGGACGCTCGCCGCACACTCGAGGCGGCGCTGCGGGTGGACTCGCGCTTCGCTGTCGCGCACCACAATCTCGGGAACGTACTCCTTGATTTGGGCGAACGCTCGCAGGCGCGTCGGTCCTACGAGAGTGCGTCCTCGCTCGATCGCCGCTACCCGGACCCGCTCGCCAGCCTGGCATCGATGGCCGAGGAAGAGCACCGGTTGGAGGATGCCAAGGCACTGGGCTGAACGCGCGCTGCAGCTGGCACCACAGAATATTCTCGCGGGCCTGGCGCTGGCACGGGTGCGGGTGCGCCAGGACAATGCCCAGGGCGCGAGCGCGATCCTCGAACCGCTCCTACGAGAGCGCAGGCCTGTCGCTCACCAACCATATCCTGGCCCTGGGAATTCTCGGCGATGCCTACGACAAGCTGGGACGCTACGGCGAGGCGTTCGCCGCATTTACCGAGGCCAACGCGCTCCAGCACGAACAGGGCGCGAGCGAGCATTGCGCTCGAACGTGGGCCGCTCACGCCGGCCAGCGTGGCCCGGCTGTCAACGTACGCGGCCGGCGTGGATCTTTCCACGTGGCGTCCCGCACCGCCGACGAAATTCACGCCTGTCTTTCTTGTTGGATTTCCGCGTTCCGGAACGACGTTGCTCGATCAAATACTGGCGTCTCACTCGAAGTGAGAACCCTCGAAGAGCGCGATACGCTGCTCGATGCGGCCAACGAATTGATGGCTGACGGCCAATTTCGAACGTTGGGCAACACTGCCAGATGCCGAGATCGAGGCATTGCGAGAACGCTATTGGCAGAGGGTGAGGGCGTCCGGCGCCCTGGACGAACAGACCCGGGTATTCATCGATAAGCAGCCTCTCAACGCGGTGCTGTTGCCGCTGATCTATCGCCTCTTTCCTTCAGCCCGGATCATTCTGGCGATCCGTGATCCACGCGATGTTGTGATCAGCTGCTATCAACAGCGGTTTGGCATGAACGCGGCCATGTACCAGTTATTGCGCCTGGACACCGCCAGCGCGTACTACGACGCGGTGATGCGTCTGGTCAGCGTCTGCCGGGCGAAGTTTCCGCTTCGGTATCCACGTGGTCAGATACGAGGACGTCATTGCCAGCTTCGAATCGACGATAAACGAGGCGCTCGCGTTCCTCGACCTCGAATGGGAAGAGGGCTTGCGACGCTATACCGAGACGGCCAAGAAACGCGCGATCAACACGCCCAGCGCGGCCCAGGTGGTGCGACCCCTTTACGGCAGCGCGCGTGGCAGCTGGCGGAACTACGCGGAGTTTCTCAGGCCCTATTTTCCGGTCCTCATGCCGTGGGTACAGGCACTAGGCTACGAGGATAACTAGCGCCGGAAAATTCGCCTGGGTAACTGTGCGCGCGTCGCTTCGCGGCGGTTACAAATCCGCGCGTGAGGGCGCCACCAGAGGGGGCCATTCCTGCGACACGCCCTCATACAGGCTGACGGTTTTTTCGAGCCGCGCGGTGCCATCGTGCACGGCAATCGCGTGTGGCTTGCCCGGTTCGTAGCCTGTCCATAGCGAGACGCCCGCGTAGGCGCCGTCCTTGCGCAGGATGTAGTAGCATCATGTCGACGTACTTGAGCCTCTTCATGTCCCCGCTGTAGTTCCGCACGACGCGCTTGAGTGCGTCCATGCCGGCCTCAAACGGCGTCATGCCGCGCCGCATGTTCTCGACGATCGTGTGGGCGCCGGAAACCTTGATGTTTTCCTCGCCACTGCCGGTCGCCCCTGCCGAACCGACATCCTGATCGGTATAGCATCCGGCGCCGATAATCGGCGAGTCGCCAAGCCGGCCGGGCAACTTCCAGGCCAGGCCGCTGGTCGTTGTGCATCCGGACATTTCACCGCGTGCACTGAGTGCTGAGCAATGAATGGTACCGGTCGGCGGAAACAGCACCTTGTGTACCGCGGCGGTGCGAGCTGCGGGCGCGATGCCCAGCTCCGCGGCCATGGCCAGGAGCCGCTGGTAGTGCCGGTCGGCTTCCCCGGATAGCCACACGCCCGCGCAGGCGATCCTGCCATTTGGGATCCGCCAGACCCGGTCCCCACCAGTCGGCATGCGATTCCTTCCACAGCAGCCACACCTTGCGCGACTCTTCCGTGAGCAGATCCTCGCGCTTAAAGCCGCGCGCGACGGCGAAGCGTTCCGCCCCTTCGCCCACGAGCATCACGTGGCCGGTGTGGAGCATGACCTCTCGGGCCAACTGGGCCACGCTGCGTATGTTACGCACGCCGCCGACCGCACCGGCGCGTCGGGTAGGTCCATGCATGCAGCTGGCGTCGAGTTCGACCACGCCCTCTTCGTTCGGAAGCCCACCCAGGCCTACACTGTCATCGTTCGGGTCGTCTTCCGGGCCACGCACGACACTGATCGCTGCTTCAAGGGTATCGGCGCCCGCACTGAGCTGCTGGTATCCCCTGTCGATATAGGGAAAGCCGTTGGCGGCCGAGACGATGATTGGCAGTTTCGCCGCGCGCTGCTGTTGTTGTGCCGTTATTGTCGCCGCCGCCGCAGCAGTGGCGCCGGCGGTGACGCCAATGGTGCCAAGTGCCGCGGCTGATACGAAATCGCGTCTGGTGAGCATGTTCTTAACCCCCGAAGCCCAAAGCCTAGATACGACTATAAACGATTGGCGCCCGCGTCCCCACCCGATATCGTTTCATTTCCTATTGCTCCCGGCGGCCGCCGCAGACGATAGCGCAGACTTCGCCTCGAGAGAGTGGCCAGACCAGTGCGCGCGTGGCGGCAGAGAAATCTCGAAAGAGTATCGCGGCTATGTGGCCGCACGCTTGTGAAATAGCGCATGGCATTGCGTATGCTGGCTCTTAAATCATAGTGGGGATGCATTCGATGTTTGATTATTTCGGTATCCTAATCTCAGTGATTTTCGGTCTGGCCTTGACCCATCTGCTGGGAGGATTGGCGAGGCTGATTCAGATGCGGCATGTGGTCAGACCCTATTGGGTCCACGTGGTTTGGACGTTTAATGTCGTGGTTTTCGTGCTGGCCATCTGGTGGGGCATGTACTGGTGGCGGAACCTGCACGAATGGACCACGGACTGGTTTTACTTCATAGCCGCCTATGCCGTTGTAATTTTCATGTGGGCTTCGATGCTCTACCCGCCAGAACACCGGGAAGGGCTGGATTTCGAGCAGTACTTCTTCTCAAACCGCTATTGGTTTTTCGGGTTCCAGACGGCAGTGTGCTTGATGGATATCCCTGAAACGATCGAAAAAGGCACACTCCACCTGCGAGCGGTGCCCGGGGAATACCCGGTGCTGATGGGTGTGCTGGTCGCCATAAGTATTGCCGGCATGATTTCGCGCAGGCCGCGCGTGCACGGGGTCATTTGCGTGGCCTG
This sequence comes from uncultured Gammaproteobacteria bacterium, assembly GCA_963795685.1. Classification (GTDB taxonomy): domain Bacteria; phylum Pseudomonadota; class Gammaproteobacteria; order Steroidobacterales; family Steroidobacteraceae; genus FEN-1191. The sequence goes on along the minus strand of CAWCJE010000011.1, from coordinate 52,096 downwards.
GCTGCTCGCGACCTTCGGCTACTCAGTCTTCATACCGATTATGTCTAGAATAGTAGCGCGCTGATAGGAGACCGGTGCCGGTTGCGGTCTCTAAGGCGAGGGAATGTTTTCGTCGCGTGGCGGCCAGAGAAAGCGTGCGCAGGCCGAAATAATCAGGCCCACCAAGAATACGTGCACCAGGATGGTCGCGTAGAGCATCTGGTGATCGGTAATCTTGCCGTCGGACCCGCGAGGCCCATCAGGTAGCGCGCCGCTGCCGTGGGCGGCCGAGAGCGGCAGCACAATGGTGTACATCACAACCATCACGACGATGCCGTAACAGGGCCCGAGCAGCCACCAGTATTTTCGCAGATCCGTCATGCGCCTTGCCGCGAGGATATAGATGGCCGCCATGATCAGGGTGAGCACGAATTCCAGCGCGATTCCAAGGCCGGCCGAGCCCCAGCCACCGTGCATGGCCTCCGCCCCCAGCAATCCGCGCGCGATGGATTGGAAAATCTGCATCGGTGACATTTGATAGTAACCGCCGATGTGTATTGAGGCGTAGATCAGGTCGATCGCGCCGGCGAGCACGGCGGCGATGACAATCGGCTTCCAAAGTCTCGTATAGCTACGCATCGCACCCCCATCACGCGTTATCGATGTCGTTATGCATGGGATTGTACGCCACGGCGAAACCAAGGAGATCAGCGAGCGGGCTATGAAGCGCAGACCATTACGGCGTGCGGGTGCCGATCAGAGCGAGTCTTCAACGCCCGTTTGCCAGACGGGGCTGGTGCACACACGCGGATACATGACAGGAAACCACGACAATGCTAGGTTTGCAGCCCATTACGGCAGTTTAAGTGTACCTATGTCACTCGATCAGGTCGCCGCGCTCGCACAGATTGCAGGCTCTGTGGGCATCGTTCTGTCGCTGATCTTCGTGGGCATACAGGTCAGGCAAAACACTGCTGCGCTCTACCGCAATGAGCACAACTCCACCATGGCGCAGTGGACTGTGATTCGCATGGGCATTGCGCAAAACCGCGACATCGCCGAATTGATGACCGGCGGGCTGAGCGCAGACAGTACCTTGGATCCGGCCGACCAGCTGCGCCTCGAGCAGTTTTTGTCGGAACAGATGTGGGCAAGCTTTCACATCTGGGATCGGGAGCAGCGGGGAGTGTTCGCAAAGGGGACCTACGAATCTGCCGTGGGAGCCTACGTCACCTCACTGCTTGCAGCGCCGCGCGCCAGTATCTGGTGGAAAAATGCCAAGGGCGTGGGCTTTTTCCCGCCGTTCGTCGCGGTCGTCGACGCGCTGATTGAAATGAGGCTCGCGAAGGGCGGCTCCGTTGCCGAGGCGGGGATACTGGCGAGGGCCGGTGCCGTTCAGCTGGGGCCAGGTTAGAACCTCCCGCTCCATTCGCAGGTGGGCGCTGCGGCCGCGAAATGGGGCAGGGCTGCGACGCCATCGCGAGGACGGAAAACCGCAAAACCAGCAGGCAATGGCCATTCTTGGAGCAGCAGCCGAACGGTCCATGAACTCAGGCTTTTTTCCTAGCGCGTTCCTTAGCTTGGCGACGCTTGTCCTGGTGGCCTGCGGCTCGTCCGCACCACCATCACCGCCAACAGCGATTCCCGAGACGGCGCCCGATCAAGCAGGCGTGGCCATGGATTCTGAAAAGGTACTGAATGTCTATAACTGGACCGACTATATCGCCCCCGACATCGTGCCGGCCTTCGAGAAAGAATACGGGATCAAGGTCAACTACGACTTCTTCGACTCAAACGACGTACTGCAGACCAAGCTCCTGACCGGACACACCGGTTATGACATCGTCGTGCCGACCGGCAGTTTCGCGGCAGGCCAGATCAAGGCCGGGGTGTTCAGAAAGCTGGACAAGACGCTGATACCAAATCTGAAGTACGTGGATCCTGACCTGGCCAGGCGCATGGATCCTCTGGATCCTGGCATGCAGCACTCGGTGAACTACTTCTGGGGAACCGAAGGGGTGGGCTACAACGTCGGCATGATAAAGGCTGCCCTCAGCAACGCGCCGGTCGAAAGTCTGCGCATGTTCTATGACCCTGAGGTGATAAAGCACTTCAAGGGTTGCGGGGTAATGCTCGTGGATGAGCCGCGCGAAATTGTCAGCACGGTGCTTCTGTATTTGGGCCGTGACGGAACCAGCGAGAAGCCGGAGGATCTGGCCGCGGCGGAGAATGTGCTGATGGCGATCCGCCCGTACATTCGCTATATCGACAACGAACGCTACCTCAACGACCTGGCCAATGGGGAGATCTGCCTGGCGCTCGGCTGGAGCAACGACGTGCTCAATGCCGCGGTGCGCGCCCGGGAAGCCGGCAACGGCAATGTCATCCGCTACAACATTCCGAGGGAGGGTGCAGTCATGTTCATCGACATGATGGGAATTCCCGCGGACAGCCCGCACCCGAAGAATGCCCATTTATTCCTGAACTATTTGCTCAGACCGGAAGTCTCGGCCCGGAATTCCAGTTTCGTTCATGCGGCGACCAGCAACGCGGCGGCCTATCCGTTGGTTGATCCGGCCGTCTACAACGACCGCGGCATCTACCCGTCGGCTGAAACCAAGCAGCGCTTGATTGCCGACATGCCACGCACTCAGGCCTATACCCGCGCGCTTACCCGGATGTGGGCACGGTTCAAGGCCGGCCGCTGATTGGATTGGTCTTCGCGCTCGATCAAGAATCGACCCGCAAGTGTGGTATCAATGCTCGGGCAGGGCAGGTATCACGCCGCACGAGCCCGTCGGCCGCTCATAGACTCGCCAGGTCGAACATCACCACATCGCCCCATTCCATTTCGCCAATTTCAGTATTGTTGTAAGCGTAGATCCTTCTGGAATCGGGCGACCAGCTGGGTTGCACGTACGAGTTCGGCGGCACGCTGATCTGTCGCAGGCCCGAACCATCCGGTTTGACGGCATAGATCTGCCCATGGTTTTCCGGGCCTGCACGGTTCGACGCGAATGCGATCAAGTGGCCGTCGGGGGACCAGGCCGGCCAGCCATCGAATGCCGCATTATTGCTGACATTGATCTCCCCAGAACCGTCGGCGTTGGCAACAAAGACTTCCGAATTGCGCCGGGCTTCCGACAGGTCCCAGTTCAGTCCCGGCGTGTCGGTCACCTTGCGGTAAACAATCCGCGCCATGTCCGGAGAGTAATACGCGTAGGTACAGATGGCATCGCAGTGCGTGAGCTGCTTCAGATCGGAGCCGTCCGGCTTCATGCTGAAGATGTCATCGCGCTCCTTGGCGGGATCTTTGCGATCTTCAGTCGGTGTTGTGCGAGAGGAATTGAAGATAATGCGCGAGCCATCCACCGACCAGTGCGGATGGGAGTTGTCGGTGCCATCGTTTGTGAGGCGGCGGCTATGGGCCCCATCGGCGTCCATGAGGTACACGTCACACCCCCCGCCGTGTGCGTCGTCACGCCAGGACGCGAACAGGATTTGCTTGCCGTTGGGAGAATAGGAGGCTCCTCCCTGATCATCGGGGCCATGCGTGAGTTCACGGACGTCCCCGCCGGCGGCATTCATTGAATAGATGCGAAATCGCCCGGCTCGATTGGACTGAAATACGAGCCGCAGCCCGTCCGGAGAAGCACTGGGATAGGAATTAACAATGGCCGTAAGACGCATCGGCATCGGCGCACCCGGAACCGCTTGTGTGATCAGCGCAAGTCCCAGGCAAATCGCCGATTGAGCGACAGCAGGGAAATTCAACGCCGGCCTTCCGTTTGAGCCCAATCCGTGAGCTGGGTTCTCAAGTGACTGACGCAAGTCATTTACCAGCCGACCACCGCGCCGTCCTTGCGATGATCGGATCCCCCTCGATACACCCGTGTTTGCTCAGTTCCCGCACCGGTGCCGGAGCGGGGCTGCACCATGATGGCCTGGAAGCCGCCCATGTCGGCCCCATCGACTGACTGCACCTCGTGCCCCATCCCCGCGAGTGAGCTGCCGACCTGATCGTATAAGCCCGATTCCAAGGTCAGCACATCCGCAACCTGCAAGTGCCGAAAGCGCGCCATGTCCGTGGAGGCCTGCACGTTCGCTCCCAGATCCAGGATGTTGACGAGCGCCTGCGCGTGACCTTGCGCCTGCATGTCCCCGCCCATCAGCGTCAATGTCATGAAAGGCGCCCCTTCGTGCATGACGAAGCCTGCCGATAAGGTGTTGTACGGACGCTTATGTGGGGCGATCGCATTGGGACTCTTCGGGTCCAGAGAGAACAGCGCGCCGCGGTTGTGCAGGATGAATCCATAGCCGGGCACCGTGATACCCGAGCCGAACTCGTAATAGTTGCTGCTTACCCAGGACACCATGTTGCCTTGACTGTCCGCGGTCGCCAGTACGATCGTGTCGCCCTTTCCAGGCGCGGTGCCGCCGGGCCCGGAGTGCGAGGCGACCTTCGGGTCGACACGTGCGCACTGTGCCTTGGCGTAGTCCGAGGAGAGCAGGTGCTCGAGCGGTACCGGGGAGAAATCAGGATCGGCGTTGTGCGCGAACAAATCCGCGTAGGCGATCTTCTTGGCCTCCACGAGCAAATGCCAAAATAGCGGCGAGCGCGGTCCCAGCGTGGCAAGCGTTTGACCCGGGGCCCACTGCGGCAGGCAGACCTGTAGAACGTTGAGCATTTCCAGAGTCGCCCAGTCCTGGGAGGGAGGCGGAAGTTCGAAGATGTCGTACCCGTGGTAGCGGGTCTGCGCAGGTTCGCCCCATTCGCCCCGATAAGAGGCGAGGTCCGCGCTTGTCATGGTCCCGCCCATCGCCGTGGACTTGGCGATAATCGCGCGCGCCACCTCGCCCCGATAAAAGACCTCCGCGCCCTGTTGCTGAAGCAAACCGAAGGTACGCGCCAGGTCGGGATTGCTGAAAATTGTGCCCGGCGCCGGCGGCTTGCCCGCCACATACCAGGCGCGCACGGAGTCCGGGTCCGGTGCGCTCGCTTTGCTGCCCACGGCCGCCACGTCGGGCAGCAGCCAGTCACTGGCGATGCGCTCAGAAATCGGAACCCCGTCTCGCGCATATCGCACCGCGGGTTCAAGCAATTCCTTGAAGCTGCGTGTCCCGAAGCGGTGGAGGATTTCCTGCCAGCCCCACACGGCTCCAGGCACCGTGACGGGCAGAATCCCAAACAGGGGCATGCCTGATCCAGGCCCCCAGTTTTTTGGATCGCGGTCGTAGCCCAGAGCGTGCATATGTTCGATGGTGGCTCCGCTAGGCGCCATGCCGCTCGCGTTCAGGGCATAGAGTTTCTTGTCTTTGGCAATGTAGACGATCGCAAAGAAATCCCCTCCAATCCCGGTGCTCATCGGTTCCACGACATTCAGAACCGCCGCGGTCGTCACCGCGGCATCTATCGCGTTGCCGCCCTGCATCAGGACTTGCAGTCCCGCCTGTGCGGCCAGCGGTTGACTTGTGGCCACCATGCCGTGCTGCGCGATGACCTCCGAGCGGCTCTGCGCCCGCCATCCCTCTGCGCGATCACCGCGCACGGCCTGGCAAAACGGAGCCGGGGCAGGGACATCGCACACCGTGGGTACGGAGGGCGGCTCGGCGGCGGGCAGTCCCGTGGCGAGGCAGCAGGCCAGCAGCAGGAATGGGACTGCGCGGGCAGGGGTCCTCCCCGCCGGGAGCCGTGAAACCTGTGCGTGGACTTTGCGCATCGGGGAGTTCCTTTCCGTCATTCGCTCTGCGCGCGGCGCCGCGTCAGCCGTGGCGTTCTTGCGCGGAGCGCTCCGTGTGTCCTCAGGTCAGTTCGCCACGTGCGTTCGGCGAATGAAATCGGCGACGTTATCGTGCAACGCGAGGCGCGAGGCCTGGTGCAGGTAGACCATATGGCCGGACTCGTAGCGCTTGAACTCCAGATTCTTCGCGAGCTCCGGAGGGAGCTGAAGGTGTTTGAGTTCGAATTCGGCCGCAAAATAGATGGTCGCCAAGTCAAAGTAACCGCTGTGCAGCTGCACTTTGAGGTTGGGGTTGGTCTTCATGGCAAAGGCCAGATCCGGCATCACGTTCGCTGAAATGTTCAGTTTCTCGGGTGAGCCGGGCGGCTTGTGGCCGAAATCCCAGGCCTCGCCAATGCCGGCGTAGTTATTGGGCTTGAACGTTTTCCCCTGGCCGAACTTCAATTCGCGGCGCACGTAGTCGTTGAAGGCCGAAACATAGGCGGAGCTGATGGCGGCAGCCTGAGGATCGTAAATCGGTTCCTTGGCGAGTAGATCAATGGTTGGACCGGAGAAGCGCGTGTCGATGCGGCCGGTCGTGCGATCGTCGAGCAGGTGCTGCTCGAAGACCCCACCGCTGATCCTAAGATTCGCGCGCGAGATGTATTCCACCGGCAAGCCGGTGTACTCGTGCAGTTTTTCTGCGATTGCGGCGCGTCGCTCGGGCGCCAGCGCGGAACCTTGCGCCAGAGCGCTTAAGTATTCGCCCAGCGCAAAATCCTCGACCTCCTTGATGAAGGGCTCCAGCGCGGCGGGCTGGTTAGGCAGGCGTTTGTGGTACCAGGCGGTGGCGGCGTACGTCGGAAGTGCCAGCGCGTAGGGCTGATCGACGCTCGGGTTGAACTCCGGACCATCGGCGCTGTTGTCGAAGGAGAGGATCTGCGAAAGCAGGATCACGCCATTAAGATCGATCGATTTCTCTTCCTGCAGGACTCTGGCGAGCACGGCCGAGCGGGTCGTACCGTAACTCTCACCGAACAGATATTTGGGTGAATTCCATCGTCCGTGGCGCGACAGGAACTGCTGGATGAAGTTGGCGAATGCGTGCGCGTCCTGGTCCACCCCCCAGAACGCCTTTTCCTTGTCGGCTCCGCGCAGGTGCCCGAATCCGGTGCTGGGCGCGTCGATAAAAACCAGGTCCGATTCGGGAAGCAATGAAGCCTCGTTATCGACAATTCGGTAGGGCGCCGCCGGCGTATGCGAGTCTTCTTGGGTGACGACGCGCTTGGGGCCAAATGCACCCATGTGCAGCCAGATCGTCGAACTGCCCGGGCCGCCGTTGTAGATGAAGGTGATCGGCCGCGCCGGATTGGGCTCCTTGCCCAGGAAGTAGGCGTAGTAAGACATGCCGGCCTCAGGTTCGACGGGTCCTGGCTTCTCCCCGTGTGCGGCCGCCTCGCTGCCGGAAGCGGATTTATCACCGCCCGGCGGCGGATCGGCGTCCATCGGATCCCTGACATACACCACCAAGATCCCGGCCTCGGCGCTGTAGCCCAGTGATTTACCGCCGATGGACAAGGTGCCTGTGCTTGAGGAGACTTCGTCCTTGAGGTGGCGCGGGTCCGGCGGACCGGCATCCGAGGCGCCGGTGTCCGCGGTCTCCGCGGCAAATCCCGCCATCGGCAGGCAGTTTAAAAGCACAAGCAGAGCGCCGGAAATGCGAGTCATGTCTTGGGACCTCGAGGAGAAATTAACACCGCGCGCAGTCTCACACCGGCGCGAGGGTTCGGCAAGCATTTGACCTCGATCGGTTCGCTCTCTGGCCCGTCGATGCCCCCACGCGGAACATCATTTACTGGACACTGGAGGCCTTTTTTTTGACAATGCGGCTCACAAGGCCGGGGGACCGACATGACAATGCATTCTCGACGCTCGGGTATTCACGGATCCACCGCCGCGGTGCTGCTCGCGGTTTTAGGGATTGTAAGTGCTCCATTGCAGGCCGCGCCGGGGGCGCCACCCGCAGTGCTCACTCCAGAGCAGATTGCCAAGCTCCTGCAGGAAGGCGCCGATGTGCTCAAGCAGGGCAATGCCGAGCTTGCTATCAAGAATTACTTTGAACCGGTCAACCAAAGTTTCATGCGGCAGACGGCAAAGGCTGGCGCGGATGATGAGATTTACTCCACGCACAGTGCCACGGAGACCGCGGCCTATACCGCGAAGGTCGCCAAGGAAAACGAAGGGTCTGCGAAGCCGCTGCGTTTGGTGACTGTGGATGGCGCCTGGACCGACGCGCTGGTGCTCAAGGCGCGCGCGCTGGGGCAGCTCAATCGCGGCGCGGAGGCGCTGTCGGCTCTGAACCAGGCGGTGACACTCTCGCCCGGTTATCCGCCCGTCTGGCTCGAAATGGGCGCCATCTATAAGGACAAGAAGGACTGGGAAAATTCCTTCAAGGCCTACAAGTCGGCCGAGAACGATGCGGGCGCGATCGAGGACAAGGCCGCGCAGACCCAGGCTCTGGCGAGTGCCCTGCGGGGCCAGGCCATGGCCATGGTTGAGCTCGGACGGCTGGACGATGCCGAGACGCTGTACAAACGCTGCCTGAAGATGGATCCGGGCGACACGGCCGCGACCGATGGATTAGCCCAGGTCCAGGCCCGCCGGGGTACGAGCGCGCCGGCGGCCGGAGCCGCCGCACCGACTGCACCGACTGCCCGGCCGCGCCAAAGCCACGCTAGTCTGATCTGACGGAAATTCTTAAGGTGCCAACGCGGTGAGCGTGGGCCCGGACGCGCGGCGCTCCTACGCACCGGTGTGGCTCACCGGACTGAGCAACGCGGTGTTCGGGATGTACGGCGGCATCGTCGTCATATCGGTGCCGCAGTTGCTCAGCGCGCGGCACGTGCCCGAGAGCACGATTGCCTCGATGACCGCGGTCATGCTGTCGCCGGGCTTTTGGACGTTCCTGGTGAGTCCGGTGCTGGACGTGCGCTTCAGCCGGCGCTGGTACTGCATCGTCACGGCGGCCACCGCGGCCGTGCTCCTGGTGATCGCCTTGCTCAATCTTTCCAATCTTGCCCTGGTCGAGGGCTTGATCGTGGTGGGCTTCTTTTTCGCCAACCTGTACCAAAGCGCGCTGGGCGGTTGGCTGGCGAGCATTACTACCGCCGAAGCGGAGAAGAAGCTCAGTGTGTGGGTCACCATAGGCAACATTGGCGGCGGAGGGGCCATGGCGGCGCTGACCGGGCATCTGATGCGAACTCTGCCCCCGGCGCTGGCGGCGTTCCTGGTCGGCGGCGCGGTGTTGCTCCCGACCGCGGTTTTTCCCTGGATGAGGTCCCCAGGACCCGATCGTCGCTTGGCCGCTGAAAGTTTCCGGCAGTTCTTCGCTGAGATCCTCGCCCTGCTCAGGAAGCGCGAGGTGCTGATCGCGATCGTACTGTTCATCACTCCAACGGCGACATTTTCACTGACCAACTTTCTGAGCGGAGTAGGGCATGACTTCTCCGCCTCGCCCGCCTTCGTCAGCTGGATCGGCGGGGTGGGGGTTTTGGCGGGCGGTGTCGCGGGCTGCCTGGCGTTCAGGTTGATCGACCACCTCCTGCCGTTACGACTTCTCTATTTGGCGATCGCGGCCGTGGGTGCACTGTTCACGCTCGCGCTACTCTTATTGGCGCGTACGCCTGGGACCTTTGCCGTGGCCCTGATAGGGGAGAACGTCTTCCAGGCGCTGGGCATCACCGCAGGAATAGCGATTGCCTTTGAGACGATCGGTCGCCGTAATCCGCTCGCTGCCACCACCTACTGCCTGATGATCTCGGCCTCGAATATTCCTATTTTCTATATGCTGCTCGTTGATGGCTGGGGGTATGGGCGAGGCGGTATCACGGGCAGCTTCCTCATTGACGCAGGCTGCAGCCTGGTGGTCTCCGTAGTGCTGGCGGCGCTGATTGTCGGCTTTGGCACGCGAACAGGATCCAGACTGGCGCACCCCCCGAAGCTGATCCGGTCCGGGCCGGGCCGCCGTTTGGGCGCGGCCGCAATGTGGCGCGGCCGAGGGTCACTCGGCCGTGAGCTTCTTCAGTTTCTCGGTCCGACTCAGTTCGGTGTGTGTGGCCACGCGGCGCAGCAGGGCCTCGGTGTCGGCAATCGCGAGCGGCCGGCTGAACAGGTAGCCCTGCGCAGTCTCGCATTGCTGCTCCTGCAGATAGAGCATCTGATTGAAGGTTTCGACGCCTTCGGCGACCACCGTGATTCCCAGAGTGCGCGACATCTTGATGATGGCACTGGCGATCGATCGGTCACGCACGCCGGTCTCCAGATTGCTGACGAAGGAGCGATCGACCTTGAGCCGATCCACTGCAAGATTACGAAGCCGCCCCAGGCTCGAGTAACCGATGCCGAAATCATCGATCGCGAGAGACACGCCAACGGCACGCAGGCTTGCGAGCGCCTTTTCCGACCAGGCCTCATCACGCATCACGACCGTTTCGGTAATCTCCAATTCTATGAACTGCGGTTCGATCCCGGCTTCCTTGATCGCTTGGGCGACCGACTCAGGGAAGTCCCGGCGCAGGAACTGCACGCCGGACACGTTGACCGATATATGACCGAACGGCAGGCCCTGGCTGCGCCATTGGCGGGCCTGGATACAGGCATTGCGGAGCACCCAGTCGCCGATCGGCACGATCAGGCCCGTGTCTTCGGCGATCTCGATGAACTCGAGCACCGGCACCGGACCCAAGTCAGGATTGGTCCAGCGCAGCAGCGCCTCGAGGCCCGAGAGCTCACCGGTCGCCAGCTCGAATTGAGGCTGGTAGTGCAGGCTCAGTTCGTTGCGTTCCAGGGCGCCGCGAAGTTTCCCCTCAACCGTCATGCGGCGCAGCGCCCCATCGCTCATGGAGGCATCAAAAAACGCGTGGTTGCCGTGCGCGCGGCGCTTGGAGAAATACATCGCCAGGTCGGCGTTATGCAGCAGAGTGCCCGCATCGGTCCCATCTTCGGGGCTGATGGCGATGCCGATGCTCGGAGTCATGACAATCTCATGATCGCCGATCTGGATCGGATCGTGCAGCACGGCAATGATGCTGTCGGCCGTGGCGGCCGCGGCCGCGCGCGAACTGACCTGCGGCAGGATCACCACGAATTCATCGCCCCCCAGCCGACCAAGATCCCCCACCCCGGGACGCTGCGCGTTGGGGTCGGTGATCTTCTGGCCCAGGGTCCGCAGACGCGCCGAGCACTGAGTGAGCAACTCATCGCCAGCGCTATGACCTAACGTGTCGTTGATGCGTTTGAAGTTATCAAGATCGATGTACAGCACCGCCGTGGCGTGATGTCCCGTCGCTCCATGCTCAAGTGCACCGGCGAGCCGCTGCATCGTGTGTTCACGGTTGGGCAAGCCGGTCAATGAGTCAAAGTACGCCAGACGCGCGATGTGGCGTTCGGCACGCCACTTGCTGTGCAGCGCAATAGCCATCTGCCGCACCTCGTGCGGGTGAAAGGGCTTCTGCAGGAAGGAGATTTTGTCCTGGGGCGGGACCTGTCCGCCGATGTTGGCCGGATCGACGTCCGAGTACGCCGTGCAGATGACGATTTCGATGTCGGAATCGAGGTCGCGGATACGTGCCGCTGCCCAGGCGCCGTCTTCGCCGGGGGGCATGCGCATGTCCAGGAAAACCACCGGGAAAGGGGTGCCCTCGGCGATCGCCTTGGTGACCGCCGCGACCGCTTCGCGCGCGCCGGTGCACAGCGTCACTTCAAAAGTGGTGCGCCGCGCAGAGGCTGCCGACGGTGTCCCGCGGTTGAACAGGCGGGCGCGCAGGTCCTGAATCGCATTGAGATCCTCCCGCAGGTCCGCCTCGCCAAACACCTGGCCGTAGGCCTCGCGAATGGCGGGCTCGTCGTCGGCCACCAGTATGCGAATCGGGCTGTCAGCATTTTTTTGAAAATTCATGCCGCTCGTTCCTCGGTTTGCGGACTCTGCTCGCGCAGTGGGACCAGGATCTCGAACCGGGTGCCGTGCCCCAGTCCGTCGCTGTGCACGCTGATGCTTCCGCCCAGCGCGCGCAGCGTATTGGCGCACCAGTGCAGGCCCAGGCCTGAATTGGTGGCCGTCGACTTGGTCGAGTAACCCTTCTGGAATAGCTTGGGCAGATCTTCCGGAGAGACGCCGGCGGCATCGTCGCTGATCTCAATGCGCAGCGTCTGCTGACCGTCGGCTTCGAGCACTTCAGCCCCGATCTGCAATCGCGTATGCGCCAGGCCGACGCTGGCGGCCGCTTCGGCGGCGTTCTGGATCAGGTTCTGCAGCACCATGCCCAGCGTGGTGCAGGGGAGCGACAGCGTGCCCAGCGCCGCGAGCTTCGGGGACACCTCAAGTTCGAGCCGCTCCCGGTGCGCGGGCGCCACCTGCTGGAGGCTTCGGGCAAGCAGCTCCGCGGGCGTCATCGGCAGCAGGACCGGGCCATTGCGCTGGTGCTGGCGCTGTTCTGCCAGCACCGCCTGAATGACCCCGGCCTGAGCGGTGATGTCTCGCAGGCGATCGCTCCCGCGGCTCAGCGTGTGGGCCATTTCGGCGGCGGACAGTTGCACGAACTGCTGCAAATCGCGTTGGCGCTCCGCGCCGGGCGTGCCGTGCTGCAGTTCGTCCAGGGCGGCATGCAGGTCCGTGGTGCTGATCGCGCCCAGATGCTGCTGGAGCTTCGCGACATTGACCGCCAGCGGGGTCATGGCGTTGCCCAGGTTGTGCAGCACGCCGCTGGCGTTCTCGGCTGCGCCCGATTCGAATGAGCGATCCACCAGTTCCCGACGCGTCTTGGCCAGGCGCTCGACCATGTTGTCAAAAGCATTGGCCAGGGTGCCCAGCTCGTCGCTGCGTACGTAGGCGAGCCGCGCCGACAGATCGTCCGCGGTCGCGATGCGCTGGGCATGATCGGTCACTCGCGCCAACGGGCTGAGCACGATGCGGCCGAGCAACACCAGCAGTGTCGCCAGCACGAGGGCGGCGGCGGCGCCCAGCAGCAGGGTCGAATAGCGGACCGCCACCACGCCGTGACGGGTAATGGTGCGCGGCACGCTGATACCGAGGGTCAAAAGCGGCTGGCCCGACCGGTTCGAGAACACCTGCTCGATTCGTGTGACCGCCTCGGTCTCGCTAAGCCGGGCGCTGTGGCCGGCGTTTTTTCCGGTGAATTGCGCATCGAGGGCCGGATCCAGGCCCCAGAGGCGCATGTCCAGGCGCACCTGGGCCTGCGTGCTCAATCGCACCAGCTCCGGACCGTTCAGGAGCCGGCCCATGATCACCATTCCGCGCGCCGGTCCGTGTCCCATGCCGTCCAGGATCGGGGCCCCCGAGGCGACCAGCACCCCGGCATCCGTGGTAATCAGTCCGGTGACGGGCTCGCCCTGAGCCAGGGCCTGCGCCCAGGCCGGCTCGAGCGTATTGGTTCCATTCAGGTGTATGGCCAGGGGCTTCTTGGAGTTGGCGCTCAAACCATCGCTCCACGTGAAGGTGCCGGCGCTGGCGATGACCGCCATGTAGTCGATCTTGGCGGTGCGAAAGGAGATGTCCGTGAGGCTGGCGTCGGCGAAAGCCCGGTTGTGGTCGCGCATGTAGCGCCACAGTTCGCGCCAGTTACCCCAGTCGGCCGCCTGTGCGCCCAGCGCCTGTTGCTCGCGCTCCACAGCAAAGGCGACCCGCTGCATGTCGGTGTGGGCGCTGGCGCGTTCGAGTTCGACGAATTTCGGCAGCATGAGCCGCTGTTCAATGGCCCACTGCGCCGCGATCAAGGCGACGAAGAGCAAAGCAAGAACGATCGTAACTTTGGCGCGAACACGCATAGAAACAGGCCCATAGGCAAAGTGCGAACTGCGTAAGCCTAACGGCGGGCGTAGATCACAAATGCTATGGACGTCACATAATCACGGGGCCGGGCAGTGTCTTGCTTGGCAGGCTGGAGAAAAAAGCCGCCCGTCCTACCACGGGCCAGGGCCGCAAGCCGGGGCCCCTCGGCTCGGCCTGCACGAGATCGGGCCCGCGCCGTGTCACGGCCGTGGTACAGTCGCCAAAGACCAGTGAATATTGCCCCCGACAGTATCGGCGATGGCTTGCGCTCGCGAGCAATGCGCATCAAATCCGTGATCGATGAGTTTCGAAAGCCTTCGCATGCTCGCGCGATCTGGCAGCTGACCAACACGCTCCTTCCCTACCTCTTTATCTGGTTCCTGATGGCCCGAGCCATCACCGTGTCGTACTGGCTGATCCTGCCCCTGGCCGTGCTGGCCGCCGGACTTCGGGTGCGCTTGTTCATCTTCATGCACGACTGTGGCCACGGCTCATTCACGCGCTCCAAGCGCGCCAACGCCCTGCTCGGGTGGATCATGGGTTTGCTGACCTTCACGCCGTATCGGCACTGGACTTGGGAACATGCGATCCACCACCGCACTTCGGGAGATCTGCAGCGCCGGGGGAAAGGGGACATCTGGACCATGACCGTGGCCGAATACCTGCAAGCCTCGCTGTGGCGCCGATGCGCGTACCGGCTGCTTCGCAACCCCGCGGTGCTCTTTGCCATTGCGCCCACCGTGCTGTTTGTGGTGCTCGAAAGATTTCCCTCTCCCCAGGCCGGGCCGCGCGAGCGGCACTCGGTATGGTTTACCAACCTGGCGTTGCTGTTGATGGCGGCGGGTCTGAGCGCGTTGCTCGGGTTCAACGCCTGGTGGCAGATCGAGCTGACGCTCATGGTCCTTTCCGGCGGTGCTGGGGTCTGGCTGTTCTACGTTCAGCACCAATTTGCCGAAGCCTATTGGACCAGCCACGAGGAGTGGGATTACACCGAGGCTGCGCTACAGGGCAGTTCCTTCTACAAGCTACCCGCCGTGTTGCGCTGGTTTTCGGGGAATATTGGCTTTCACCATATCCATCACCTCAGTCCGCAAATTCCCAACTACCACCTGCAGCGCTGCCACAACGCCGAGCCTTCTTTCGGCAGCGCGCCGACGCTCACTCTGGGAGCAAGCCTTCGGTCGGCGACGCTTCGGCTGTGGGATGAACAGCGCCAACGCCTGATCGGATTTCGCCTGCTCAGATCGCACCGCGCCGGCTAGGGGTCCTCTGCGGCCGCGCGGCCCCGCGGCTATAATGATTTTATTCGCCGCCAATGCGCTGCACGGGGGTCTTTCAGCCATGATTCGCGCCGCTTATTTTGCCGCCGCCCTCGCGGGCGTGGCCACCATCGCATCGTCCGCCACCGTTGAACCCACAGCAGCCGAGCGTGTCCTGCACGCGTCGTGGATGGACAAGAGTGTCGATCCGCAGCGGGACTTCTACATGTACGTGAATGGCAACTTCATTCGCGAGAATCCCATTCCGGCCGCCTATTCGAGCTGGGGACAGGTGCAGATCCTTAATGATCGCAATCAGGATGCCATTCACGACCTGTTGCAGTCCGCCGCGGCCAATGCCTCTGCCGCACCCGGAAGCGAGGAGCGCAAGATCGGTGACTTCTACGCGAGCGGCATGGACGAGGCGGCGGTAGACAAGGCCGGGATCGCGCCACTTAGGGAAGAATTGGCGCACATCGATGCGCTGCGACGCCCGGCAGATCTCAGTGCGGAGCTCGCGCACCTGCAGGTTATCGGGGTCGATGCGCTGTTTTCGCTCGGCGAGATGCAGGACTTCACGGACAGCACCAAGGTCATAGGGACGATTGCGCAGGGCGGGATTGGTCTTCCGGACCGCGACTACTACCTCAAGGACGATCCGAAATTTGCCGGCATTCGAAAGGCCTACGAGGAGCATATAGGCCGAATGCTCCAGCTGCTGGGAGATGCGCCTCCGGCCTCCGTTGCGGCCGCGCACGACGTCATGGCGCTCGAGACCCGGCTTGCCGAGGCCTCCATGCCGCAGGAGGATCAGCGCGATCCGCACGCGATATACAACATGCGAGACCTGCCGGCGCTGGCCAAGGAAGCTCCGAGCATTGACTGGCCGCGGTTTCTGGCCACCAGCGGTGCGGCCCAGCTCAATCAGCTGAACATGCAGATGCCGAAGTTCTTTGCGGCCGTCTCGCACGAGATCGAGACCACGCCCATGCCCGTGTGGCGCAACTACCTGCGCTGGCATCTCGTGCACGCCTTCGCTCCCTATTTGTCCGGCCCTTACGTCGCCGAGAACTTCAAGTTCGTGCAGGCCGTCCGGGGCACCAAGGAACTGCTCCCGCGTTGGCGACGGGTGCTGAACACCGAAAATGGCGCGCTCGGCTTTGCCGTCGGACACGAGTACGTCAAGCGTCATTTCCCGCCTGAGGCGAAGGCCCAGGTGCTCGACATACTCCATGGGATCCGCGGAGCATTGCAGGACGATCTGCGCACCTTAAGCTGGATGAGCGATGCCACGCGCGCCAAAGCACTGGACAAGCTGGCATTGATCGAGGAGCGGATTGCCTATCCGGACGTGTGGCGTGACTACAGCAAGCTCACTATCGATCGGGGCCCGTATGTGCTCAATGTGATGCGCGCCAATGCCTTCGAGACGGCACGCGAGCTGGCCAAAATCGGCAAACCCGTCGATCGCACTGAATGGGCCTACGCTCCGCAGGTCATCAACGCCTTCTACGACCCCTCGATGAATAACATCACCTTCCTTGCCGGGATCCTGCAGCCGCCATTTTTCGACCCGGGCGCGCCGGCGGCTTTCAATTACGGCGCGGTAGGAGCGGTCATCGGTCATGAAATCACTCACGGATTTGACGATGAAGGCAGCCAGTTCGATGGGCACGGCAACCTGGTCAACTGGTGGACCAAGCAAGACAACGAAAAATTTCAGGCGGGCGTCGACTGCATTGCCAACCAGTACTCGGGCTACACGGTCGATGGGGATTTTCATATCAAGGGCAAACTGGTGGCCGGGGAGTCGATCGCCGATCTGGGCGGCATTTTGTTGGCCTTCCGCGCTTTCCAGTCGTTGCCAGGGTACGCCACGGCCCCGACCGTAGGTGGCTACACGCCTGACCAACAGTTCTTCATTGCCTATGCACGGATGTATGGCGAGGACGTGCGTCCCGAACAGGCGCGCGCATGGGCCGCCTCTGACCCGCACCCGCCGGGCAACTATCGGGTGAATGGGACGCTGGCGAACGTGCCGCAGTTTGCCAAGGCCTTTGGCGGCTCCGGCGCGGACGCGAAGCGCTGCGTAATCTGGTAGAGGTCTGCAGGGGAGGGATCCTGAGATGGTTCCACTGATTATTTTGCTGGCTGCAGCCATCGTGCTCGCGGTATATCTGGTTGGCATCTACAACAGCCTTGTGGCCGTGCGTGAGCGCGTCAAGCAGTCCTGGGCGAATATCGATGTGCTGCTCAAGCAACGGCACGACGAACTTCCAAAACTCATCGAAACCTGCAAGCAGTACATGCAGTTCGAGCAGGAAACACTGGAGAAGGTCATGCGCGCGCGAACCGCTGTTTACGCGGCGAGCAGCGGCGGGAGCGTTGCGGCCCTGGGAGCCGCTGAACAACAGCTCCGAGGCGACTTAGGCCGCCTGTTTGCCGTCGCCGAGAACTATCCGCAGCTCAAGACCAATGAGTCGTTCCAGCAGTTGCAGCAGCGTATCAGCGGACTTGAGGAAGCCATTGCCGATCGTCGGGAGCTGTACAACGACGAGGTCAATATCAACAACACCAGAATTGACCAGTTTCCCGATGCGCTGATTGCACGTCGCTACGGCTTCAGCGCGAAGCCCCTGCTGGAGTTCGCCGCGCCCGAGAAGGCCGACGTCGATGTGGGCGCAATGTTCAAACGCTAAGCCGCGTTCAGATGGGCGATCCGCAGTTCTGGAAGCTGGCGCTCACCGTCGCCGCTCCGGTATGCCTGTACTTTGGCTTTCGAAACTGGCGCCTCGCGCGCCTGATCAGTGACACGCCGCTTTCGCGCGTACGCTCGGCGGCCCAGGGGTACGTGGAACTGGCCGGCGCTGCGCGGCGGAACGAGGGCGAGCCTGATCTTGGGCCTCTGACTCGTCTCCCGTGCGTTTGGTGGCACTACCGAATAGAACATCGCACGGGGTGGGGCCGAAACCGCCGCTGGAGCACGGTCAACCAGGGAAACAGCACCGCGCCCTTCCGGCTCGAGGACGACACGGGTGCTTGCCTGGTCGATCCCTCCGGCGCCGATGTTCGGCCCGCCAGCACGATCACCTGGCGCGGTTCAGCGCCGTGGCCGGGTCCCCCGGGGGAAAGTCCCCGATTTTCGGGACTCTTTGGCGGCGACTACCGTTACACCGAGCAACGCATCGACGAGCGGGCCCACGTCAGTGTCATCGGTGACTTTCGCACGGTCGGCGGCGTGGAGGTCGCGGACGTAACCGGGGAAGTGGCGCGCCTGCTTTCGGACTGGAAGCAGGACCAAGCGGCACTGCTGCAGAATTTTGACGCCGACCACAATGGGATACTGAGTCAGTCGGAATGGGAGCGGGCGCGCATGGTGGCGCGCACGCAGATCGAGCAGCGCCCGCCCACCTCCACCAGGCCGTCGGCGAATGTGGTGATGCGGCCTCGGGACCACCGGCCGTACCTGATCGCGGCTTGCGATCTTAAGGCTTTGGTCCGGCGCTGGCGCTGGTCAGCCGCCGCCCTCCTGCTCGGGTTTGTGATTGCGGCCGGAGTGTTGGCCGCCCTGGTGTCTGGCCCGGAGTGAATTAGGGCAGGCGGGCAGGCCATTTGCGGCGCACCCCGCCCTGCACTAGAATCGCGCGCCTTGATTGGGGCGGTAGCTCAGCTGGGAGAGCGTCGCGTTCGCAATGCGAAGGTCGAGGGTTCGATCCCCTTCCGCTCCACCATTTTCCTCAGGCCCTTGCCTGATCAGTTACCGTCTCGCCCTGCCAGCTTCGTGTGTGCACTGTCGGTGTCGCGGTGCATTGTACCTCTGCAGGACCCAGGCTCGGGGTAGACAGGCCGTCTCCAGGCGTCGCTGAGCATCGCTCATGCACTATAGATGAAGCAGGCCGGTGCGTAGGGAGAGTCCCACGCCCGGATGAGTTTTCAAACGCTTCTGCGTGAGATGGCCGAGAGGTAGTGTCCGGGCTCATCCACTGCACTCAACCAAATCGGAGAATCACACAATGGCCACCAAGGGGAAATCCGCGCGCCCGTCGAACGATGCAATCGCACTGTTGACCGCAGATCACAAGAAGGTGAAGGCGCCTCTTCAAGAAATTCGCAAAGCTCAAGGACGACGATGGAGATGAAGGCTCAGAAACGGGAAATCGTCGAGCAGATATGCCAGGAGCTGACGGTGCACACAAGCATTGAAGAGGAAATCTTTTACCCCGCGGTTCGTCAAGCCATCGACGAGCCGGATCTGATGGATGAAGCGCTGGTGGAGCACGCGGGAGCGAAGGAATTAGTCGCGCAGCTGAAGGGAATGAGTCCTGACGATGATCTGTATGACGCGAAAGTTACCGTGCTGGGGGAGCAGATCGATCACCACGCCGGTGAAGAAGAAGACGAGATGTTCCCTAAGGCCAGGAAAGCCAAGATTGACCTAAAGCAGCTGGGCGCTGAAATGGCGGAGCGCAAACAGGAGCTGAAGGACGAATCGCCCATGACGCCAGTCATCCCGTAAGCCTGGAGCAGGCAATTCGGGTAAGGCACGCGGAGGATCAGCCCTGAGACGATGAGCGAGCGAGACAAAGTCCGCCATCCGGCTCGTGTTGGGCTATGGATCATTTCGAGGCGCAGTCTTAACTAAGGACTGCGCTTCGATCTGTTCCGCCTTAAGCGAGCGCGTAGGCCCGGCAATGCTCTAAGTACCCCGCCTCGTGAATCGAGGCGAGTTCAACGACGCTTTTCCAGAGCCAGGCGGGCGCGTCGAGTCGGGAGGACGCGGCGTGCCTTGAGCGATCTTGCGAATTCGCGTCGCGTCGCGCCATCCATTTGCCGTGCGTGCGCCTTACCGACGACCTCCGCCAGATAGCGCGCGGCCTCGATGGCCTCGTCACGGGACAATTGATCGATCTCGAGTTTGAGGTCCTGGGGCATCAGCTCCCGCATGTACCACCGAGCGTCGCAGCAATGTCGAGGCCATCATGCGATTGCCCAGAGCGGGGGAGAGGTGCTGGGCCCCCTGGACAACGCGCTCGGCATTGTCGCGGGGCATCGGCGCATTGGCGGCGCGAGGCGCCGCCGCGGTACGGCCTCCTTGATGTCTATGAGACAGTATTCATGCTTCTTATCTTTGTCATGCTTACCGACATCCAGAAGCACGGCGTACCGTGCACGTCCGAGCGAACTGCAACCTTTCATCCAATAGGCGGCGTCCAGGACTTCCACCTCGGCATCGTCGGAGCGCGACTTTAACGTCACGATGAGCTTCCTCACGTCCTCGCGCTTGAACAAATTCTCAAGAGCGGCATTTTCCCGCTTGAGCAAAGACCAGAAACGGGTGCCTCGGGGTATGTTCGGTTTCAGGTCCTTGAGGCGTTCTTTCGCAAGATGCTTCCACGTCCGCGAAGTCGCACGCCGCATCACCACCCGCACGCAATCGGGCTTGGCACTCTGGATCATCGTGTTCGATGTGGGTTGGGCGAGCGCTCGGCGGTAACCAATCATCATTTGCTCCAGCATATGCGCGGTAGTGACTCCTGGGAGATCGGAGCCCCGGGCGGCGGAGGCCAGGGAAAGCGCCAGTCGAATCAGGTCGTGGTTGGGGTTACCGACTACTGTCTGGTCGAGGTCACGTATTTGGACATACACCCGCCCGTCCGCGTCCGCAAGAGGCCCCAGGTTGCCGATATGACAGTCCCCGCAGATCCATACCGGCGGCCCTTTGGGGACCGTGCTTTCGCTGCGCTCCTGGAGCCATTTGTAGAACTGAACGGTGCTGCCGCGTACGTAAGCATGAGCAGAACTTGCCATCTTGAGGTTGCGACGCCCCTCGAGTATGGCCCGGCGGTGGCGTGGATGAGGAGCGGTGTCGGATCCCATGAGCTGTCTCGTCCCGTTTCATTGTTCTGCCGAGAAAGTGGGCTCGCCTTGCGTCTGCTGGTCGAGCCGACTATTGGGTACGCGCCTGGTCCGTGGCGCAACTTCACCGCAGATATGTGCAGCGTCGAGCGCGGAAGCGGGGATCAAGCGGAATCAGTTTATCTTCTTATTCCGATGTCTCAACGCGCCTGCTCGAGTGAGGCATTGAGCGCGACCGCCATCGCCGCGTCCCCATTTACAAGTGCTGCCCACGCCAGTTCTTGACCCTTACGGCGTCCCTTGACAGTCAATTTCAATCCGTCCGGCGCAAGAGTGACAATGTAAGGCTTGCCGCTGACGTTAATTTCTCGCTTCAGATTTTTGTCGAGTTTTGTGATCATGAGGATACGCCGGCTGCGCGGGAGATCGTAACTATTCTAGGGCTTTAAATCTTGCCGGATGTAAGCCCATGCGCCGCGTGCCGCGTCGGCTTTCGCTGACAGGCACGATCGGGATGAAACCTCTTCGGGCGGGCGCGCCCTGCGCCTTTATCTTTTCTCGGTCCGGTCGCGAGCTGTCCTACCCGCCGTGGACTCGGATCCGGGCGTCTTCCGTCCCCGGCCACTCTGGGGATTTCTTCTGCAAATCTAATTTTTCCGGAACAACCTCCACGGCCTGCGAACTGGGATCGTCTTCATCGACCGGGGGCGCGTTGCGCTTGTCCATGGGGGTTCCTTTGCGCTGCAAGGGTTTTGGCATTCTTGTGGATCTTAACCGTTGAAAACCCGGGGAGAATGTCGGACACCGCCGCGCCGAAGCCTGGGGACAGAATCTTGGGCTCCATCTCAAGCGAAATGTCGCTTCCTCCGGAACGATGTGCCGTGGAGGAGGGTCCGCCATTCCGTTCACCGCTGCCACCTATTGCAATGAAAACCGTTCAGCCTGAATGTGTTTGGATAGGAGGAGGACTCATGCGTTACTATTCCTCCGCATGAAGAATCGCCCGGCTCTTGCCATAGCATTCGTGGCGCTCTGCTCGACTTCGGGGCTGGCCGTCGAACTTCCTCCCGCGCCGAATGCCAAGACCGACCTGGCGGCTACGCTGGCACGTGTTCGCAATACGGCCATGTCCACTGACTGGGCCTGGCAGCGGCTTGAAGAGCTGACTGACCGGATCGGACCGCGTCCCGCCGGATCGGCGGGCCAAGCCGCCGCCATCGCTCAGGTGGCCGCCGCGATGCGCGCGCTGGGAGCGCAGGTGACGTTGCAGCCGACCAAGGTGCCGCACTGGGTACGCGGTGAGGAACGCGGGGAGCTTACCGAATATCCGGGCCGACCGGACGGTTTGAAGCAGCGCCTGCACCTGACCGCTTTGGGCGCTTCGGGAGCGACGCCGAAAGAAGGTCTTGAGGCGCCGGTCATTGTGGTTCACGACTTCGATCATCTGCATGCGCTCGGAGCGCAGGTTCGGGGCAAGATCGTACTGTTCGAGTCGCGTTTTGACCAGCGGCTCGCCGAAAATGGCCAGGCCGGCGTCGCCTACATGCAATCGGGTCAATATCGAGTGAAGGGACCGGCCGAGGCCGCCGCCCTTGGGGCGGTGGCGGTCCTGGTGCGCTCTATCGGAGGGGCTGACTACCGACTGCCCCACACTGGAGTTACGCGATGGAACGACCATCAGGCCCCCATACCGGCCGCGGCGCTGCAGCGGAAGACGCCGATTTGGTTTTTCGGCTCGCCGCCCAGGGCCCTGTATCGCTGAAATTGTGGCTCACGCCGGTCACTTTGCCTGATGCCGATAGTTTCAATGTGATCGCCGACTGGCCTGGCACCGAGAAGCCCAGCGAGGTGGTGATCGTTTCGGGACACCTTGATTCCTGGGACCTCGGGACCGGGGCCACTGACGATGGCATAGGGGTCATGGCGGCAGCGGGAGTCCTTCGCGTGATGCAGGAACTGCAATTGCATGCCCGCCGCACCATTCGATTCGTCGGTTGGGCCGATGAAGAAAATGGTGGCAATGGACCCGTGGCGTATCTGAAGTCCCCGGACGGGGCAATCGCCAAACCAGTGTGCGGCCATCGAAAGCGATTTGGGCGCGGGACGCGCGATCGGCATTGAGGCCTCGGTCGACAAGGAGCTCATTGGCAAGCCCTGGCGCCCGTCATGGATGCCTTGGGGCCGCTCGGGGCCACGGTACTTCAGCCCCATGAGGGCGAAGTGGGCTCTGATATTGGGCCGCTCCAGGAGGCCGGCGTGCCGGGTTTCGCACCCATGGTCGATACGCGACATTACTTTGACTATCACCATACGGCCGCCGATACGCTCGATAAGGTTGATCCGTATAACCTCAAGACGCAGGTGGCGACCATGGCCGCGTTAGCGTATTTCCTAGCCGACTCTGATAGCTGCCTGCCTCGGGTGCCGGCCGCCCAAAAATAACCGCCCACAGTTCGCTGGAGGTACTCCGGCACGCGTAATTGCTCAAGCGGATGGCCGCGCAGCTGTGCGAATCTGGAACAAAAGCCAAGGCACGCCGGGTCGCTATTTGTTCAAGCGTGCAGCTGCGATATAGTCACGCAGTGTCAGGCGGCTGCCGCCGGCACCCGCCTAATAACAACGATATCCGGGGGCAGTTAATGAAATTCATGAACATTGTGGGGCTGATTGCCGTAGGGCTCGCCATTGTCGGCGCTTTTGTCACCATACCCGAGTCTGGGAGCGGTGTTGGTTATCCTGGGCCTGATCGCTGGCTTCGTAATCGACGGGCCGGACCACGTGCGGGTCATCGTCTCGGCTCTGGCACTGACTGCATTGGCCGGGGTTCTCAACGCGATCCCGTCCGTCGGGATGTACCTGGCGTCCATCGTCACCAACCTTGGCGTGATTTTGTCCGGCGCGGCAATCATGATCATTGTCCGGAATATCTACGCGCGGGTTAATCCTTAGCATGAGCCCGCTTCGGGCCTTACAAAGCGGTTGCAAGGCGATGCAGCAACCAAAGCGCCCGAAATGCGCCGCCCTTATTGAGTGGCCGCGGGCGCGCCTAAGAAATATCTATCCTGTGCGCCAAGCGCACTGTGGCGGTAACATTCGGCATGGGTCATTTGTCCGGTCCGCGAGGGAGTGCCTATGAATTCTCGTTTCCTAAACCGACGCCAGTTCAATGTGCGCTGCGCCGCTTTTGGCCTTTCATTTTCCGCCTTAGGTTCAGTGGTGGGGCGATTGCGGCCGACCAGGCTTCGGGTGACGCGCGCAAAACCTGCCGGCCGAACGGTCAAGCTCCCGGACGGCACCGTCGTTCCACCCCTCGGTCAGGGTTGCTGGCACCTCGGTCAAGGCCGGCACCCCCTAGTCGGTCGAAGAAGAAGCGCTGCGCACCGGTGTCGCGACGCGGGATGACTTTGATCGACACCTCGGGTAACTATGGCGGCGGTCGCTCGGAGCAATTCCTCAGCCGCGTCATTGCCGGCCAGCGGGACCGGATATTCCTGGTATCCAAAGTGGAAGGGAATGAAGTAAAGGGGCGATGGCATCGCGCGCGCCTGTGCAGCCAGCCTCGCGCGCCTGGGAACAGAGTACCTGGATCTGTATTTGCTGCACTGGCCGGTGCCCAGCGCCCAATTTCCCGGCGTGGTGGCCGCATTTGAAAAACTACGCGCTGCAGGGAAAATCAGGTCCTGGGGCGTATCCAATTTCAATGTCAGCCAGATGGAAGACCTTTTCAAGGTTCCCGACGGAAATCGCTGCGCTACGAACCAGGTGCCTTACAGTCTCAACAACCGCGCCATCGAGCGCGATGTCTTGCCGTGGTGCAAGCAGCATAAGCCTGCCCATCATGGCGTACTCGCCGCTCGGCGGTGACGGCAATCTAGTCGTTGGAAACCGCGCGCTGCAGCAAGTGGGAACTGCCCACGGCTGCTCTGCGGCCGCTGCCGCGCTCGCGTGGGTAATCCGCAGCGGCAACGTGATCGCGATTCCCGAATCGGGCTCTCCGGCGCACGTAAAGGAAAACGCCCAGGCACTTTCGGTTTCCCTCGTGCCGCAAGACCTGCAGATTTTGCATTCGGCGTTTCCTGGACCCTCAGGCGCCACTTAGCGGCCGGAGGCGCGAGCGCGTGTTTAAAGACGGTATAATTCAACAACGCCCCTGCAACCCAGGCCATGCCATAAGCAGCGCGCTCTATTTCCGGATGGGACTAAATAGGGTCTCAGGTCAAGTTGGTTGCATGCCCGGGAAGGCTGCGCCCGATTGCAGCCACCACATCCGCCAAGGAAGTTGTAAATGAAAGCCTCGCTTGCCCTATCAATCGCTGTCGCCTTGGCCGCGGCGCCTGCTTTTGCGGACTGCGTGGCGCCACTCAATGACGTAAAGATTCCCAATGGCAATAGGGCGACCATGGAACAGATACTCGCCGCCAACCACGAGATGCAGGAACATACCACCGAGGTTGACGCGTACGGACAATGCCTGAAGGCCGAACAGCAAGCCAAGATCGTCGCCATCGGACCCGACATTACCGACGATCAGAAGGCAAAGATCGCCTCCGAGTACGTCAATCGCCAGAACGCGGAGGTCGAAAAACTCCAAACCCTGTCCGACCAATATAATGTCGCCGTGCGCGACTTCAGGGCCAAGCAGGCGACTCAGAAGTCTACCGAGGAGGCCAATGAGCAAGCCGCCGCTGTGAATGCGGCGGAGCAGGCCGCCGGGGCGAAGGCGCGCCAGGACGCGGCCGCTGTGAAGGCCGACGAGGGGGGCAAACCGCCGAAAGAGCCCAAGGGCAATTAGGCACAGAAAAGGCCCCCTCTGAGGGACCCGTTCTGAGTCTGCCGGCGGCCCACGAGATTTGATTGGTACAACTCGAATAATTAAGGGGGAGCAATGAAGAAATACAGCGCGGAATTCCTGGGTACATTCTGGTTGGTCCTGGGCGGCTGCGGCAGCGCCGTGCTGGCTGCAACATTTCCCAATGTGGGCATCGGCTTGCTCGGTGTGGCCTTGGCCTTCGGATTGACCGTGGTCACGATGGCCTACGCCATCGGGCATATTTCCGGTTGCCATTTGAATCCAGCCGTCTCGATTGGCCTATGGGCTGGAGGAAGATTCGATGCCAGAGAATTGCTGCCGTACATCATCGCGCAACTGCTAGGCGCCGTTGTCGCTGGCGGGGTTCTCTATGTAATTGCCAGTGGTAAGGCGGGATTTGATGTCACCGCGGGTTTCGCATCAAACGGCTACGCTGATCATTCTCCCGGCGGATACTCGATGCATGCGGCACTTGTTTGTGAGACGGTGATGACCATGGTGTTTCTCGTTGTAATCCTCGGTGCTACTGACTCTCGCGCACCGAAAGGGTTTGCGCCGCTCGCTATTGGATTGACACTCACGCTAATTCACTTGATCAGCATTCCGGTAACCAATACGTCGGTGAATCCGGCACGCAGCACTGGGGTTGCACTTTTCGTCGGTGGCTGGGCACTGCAGCAGCTCTGGTTGTTCTGGGTGGCGCCTATCGCCGGCGCCGTGCTCGGTGCACTCGTGTACCGCGTTATTGGCAAAGAAAGCAGATAATTTGCTCGTTATGCCGGCTTTCATGTGCACAATGTGCGTCGCCAAATGTTGACCTAAGGTCAAGCACTGGCGAATTCAGTGGCGCGCCTGTGGTCCAGTGAAACTTGATTTGGACGCTTACATGCCTTTGAGGGAATGGGCTTCTATCGCGTCGGTCGTGAGCGCGGTCGCGCTCGTCGTGAGCGTCATCTACGTCTCGATCCAGATCCGAAATAACACACGCGCGGTGCGCGCCTCTGCCTTCCAACAAGTAGTCGATTCCTTCGCCGGGATATCACTGGACATCGCCAAGGACAGGGTCTTGGTTGATCTTTATCTTCGTGGCAGTCAGGAATTCGCTTCGCTCAGTGAGGTGGAACGCGCGCAGTACAGTTTGATGTTGTTGAGCTTCCTGCGCCGCGCTGAAAACGTGTTTTTTCAGACCGAGATTCAGCTGCTTCAGTCCGAGCATTGGTCTGGCATTCGCGAAAGCATCAAGGCGATCGTGGCACCACCAGGTGCGCGCGACTGCTGGGGCGCAATCAAAGGTCGCCTGAATCCGGAGTTTCGCGCCTTCATAGATAAGCTTAATTCGTAGCGAGACCCCTCGTATCGTCGAGACCTTCGCACGCTCAGCAGGATCGATGCGTGTTGCGGAAGGCCATACGCCTGGTTCGGGTAAATTCGGTCACGCGATGCAGCTGGCGCTCTCCTGCTTTGTAGCGGGCGCAAAAACTTAGCTTTGGGCTAATCGCTGAGTCACCGCTGCGTGAGCCGGGGAATAACCGACCGCACTGGAAAAGGCGTTAC
The DNA here is from genome assembly GCA_963795685.1 of uncultured Gammaproteobacteria bacterium. Taxonomy (GTDB): domain Bacteria; phylum Pseudomonadota; class Gammaproteobacteria; order Steroidobacterales; family Steroidobacteraceae; genus FEN-1191. The sequence goes on along the minus strand of CAWCJE010000011.1, from coordinate 25,072 downwards.
AATTCAAGCACGCCCCTGTAGCTCAGTGGATAGAGCGACCGCCTCCTAAGCGGTAGGTCGCCGGTTCAACTCCGGCCGGGGGCGCCACAAAACAATAATGAAGACAACCTTGATATTCAGCAGGTGCTTGGCCACCGGACGGCGGTGATGACTCCGCGCAACACGCCTTTGTTCGAGAGTCACGTGGAATCCGTCGCCGAGCGTCCCATGACGCGCAAACTGAGAGTGATGACGTGAAGCGTCCGCCAGTCTCAAGAGAGTCAGTTCTAGGTCTGGGCTTATTGGCTTTAGCGTTGTTGGATATCGTGTGGCGAATGGAGCTCGATACGGGGGCAAAAAAAGCAACGACCGCGTTGTTTTGATCAGGCTCCGCAACTGGCAGAGTCTGTAGAGCGGATGTACTGCCATGAGCAGTCGAGGTCGGACCACGGCGGTTCCGGAGCGACTTACACTCCTTTAACTAGCAATCACGGGTTACAACGTACGCACGTCGACAGATAAAGGCGACGTTCGGTCGACCGGATGCAGTCGCACCGCATATTGGCCGTTGACCGCTTTTCTTATCGACGGTAGGGTTTGTTCGCATACTGAAAGTTTTATTAGTCGTGTATAAGTGCTGAGATACCTGTCGTGCAGCCGCGGCACTCTCCTGAATCGAGAGAATTTCAATAATTGCCCATCACATCTGACGATGTGGTCTATCCAGAAATCGAGGTAGATTCATGCATTCGGAAAAAACAATGTACTTCCGTTATCTAAAACGTATCTCGATCGCGAGTGTTGCCATCATGTACGGGCTCCAGCCGCTCATCGCCCAGAGCGCAAATTCGGTCGTCAACGCTGATGAAACCCGGGCGCGTGATCTTTGGCGCGGCGCGATGTCTCAGAACCCGCCGTCCACGGAGGGCTGCTTTAATGCGGCGTATCCGTCGCCGGTGTGGGAGCGTGTCGAATGCACGCTCAGTGTGCCGCGGTCTCATCCAACGCCGCGTATCCTCCAGGGAGGATCGGCGAATGTCGTGGGCAACGGCCGCGATTGGGCGGCGGGCGCCACAGGATTAATTGTGGCGGCGCACGGGGAATTCTTAAATGTGACAAACGTGACGTCCGAAGAAAGCGTCGCTGTCCGAGGCGGTGGTGGGATACTTGGGGCCAATGAATATTCACTGCAGCTCAACTCAAATTCCAACGCCACAACCTCGGTGTGCGCAGGCCATCCCCGCTGCACGGTTTGGCAGCAATTTATCTATTCGACAGATCTTGTCCGCAACGGTCAGGCGGGGGTGTTCATACAGTATTGGCTGATCAATTGGGGGAGGGCAGCCTGTCCTAGGGGATTTAGGGACTCTGGAAATTCCTGTTTTAAGAACAGCGCTATCGTCGCCGTTCCCGATATGAACATCACCGACCTCGGGAAGCTGCAGCTGCAGGGGACAGCGGTCCCCGGAGGCAACGACATGGTGTTTTTCAGTAATGAGACTCACGTGTATTCCCTTAAGGCCAAGGACAGCGTCCTCGATTTGGGAATGGTTTGGACCCAGGCGGAATTCAATGTCGTCGGTAACGCTGGTGGATCGCAAGCGGATTTCAACAAAGGCGCCTCGGTTGACGTTGCCGTGCTGATTGAAGACGGCTCGGCCGCGGCACCGCATTGTCTGCGTAATCAGGGTACCACCGGCGAGACCAACAATCTGAAATTAGGACCGTGCATCTCCGCGGCCGGCTCGGGCACGGCAACGCCCGGAATCGGTTTCTCAGAAGTGAACTGAGAAACTGCTGGCATTCTTTGCAGATAACGGGCCCTAGATTAAGGTTGGGGGTGAACCCTCGGTTTAGCTAATTCAGCGGTTACGTGCTACCCCGCACAGTCCCGCTCATGCCCGTTAATAGCCGAGAATTAAAGCCGCCCTAAGTCTGTCGGAATTGTCAGTCCAATTGTCAGCCGCAGACTTCGATTGCACGTGAGTGGGATCGAACAATCCGCTGCGAGCGAGTAGTCCTTCACTCCATTCACTGCGCTACCAGCTGATAGCCATTGTGGGGATATCCAAATAGGCGCAACGTCGTCCCGCCCGCCGGGGTCAATGAGATCCAGAAGACTGCATGCAGGTTGTACGGCATCGTGCGACGAGTACCCTTCAATCATAGGGTCATTGAGCTGCGCAGTGCCGTACGCACAACGATGTCGTTCGGTAGTTGTGCCGACGCGGACTTACAAACAGCACAGATGAACACACTGTACTCAGTGCCGGAGCGGGGCCATTTTCGCTCGACTAGAAGCAGGGATCATTAATTTAGGGGACGCAGACACATGAGTCGTCGTCATTTGGGATTTGCGGCGTCGTGCACGCTGGTATTCGTCGGGTCGATGGCTCTGGCCTACAGCGCACCCGGCGATACCGGTCTCGTCAGCGTAGGAACCTCAGGTCTGGCCGCGGGTTCCTGCGCTCCAGGTTTCAGTGAGCGGTGATGGGCGCTGCGCGCATTTCTGCCCTGGCCATCGGATTGGCTTTGAGGAGGATAAGCACATGTCCCGTCGCTCGGGAGCGCTATCCTGTATACGCAGATAAGCGAGGCAATAGCGACTGAGGTCGCAAGGACCGCAACCGTGATGACGAAGCCGATTCTGGTGCTATGCCTGGGAGCGTTCTCGATGGTTCAGGCCGGCGAGGCGGGAGCTGCCGACCCGACGGGTCACGTCACTGGCGTTGGGGGAGTATTTTTCAAGGCCAAGGATCCAAAGGCACTCGCGGCTTGGTATCGCGACGTGCTGGGACTGCCAATGGAGGCGTGGGGCGGCGCCGCGCTACGCTACGATGCTCCGAAGCATCCCCCGGCGCTGATCTGGAATGCCTTCCCCGACTCAACGAACTACTTCGCACCATCGACCAGTGCGTTCATGATCAATTACTCGGTCGACGATATGGAGGCGATGATCGCGCGCCTGCAATCAAAAGGCACCACGATTCTAAAACGCACCGACGACACAAACGGCCGTTTCGCATGGATTCTCGATCCCGAAGGCAACAAGATCGAGCTGTGGGAGCCAAAACGTTAGGTTGGCCCGGCATTGCTCTGCAATGGCTCGTTAGGCGGATTCGGGAATCAGTCGGATTTGGCCGGGGGCGCAAGTGCATCCATGCGGTTCCGCCGTGCTGACGAGTTGTCTCTGAGCCGGCGATTTAAGGGGTCCGAGTAGTATCTGGAGATCAGCAGACCCAGAGCGATACTCAGCAAGAGCATCGCCAGATACCAAAACGCGATCATCGAAACCGCGGGTTTCAGACTCTTAAACAGTTCCATAAGACCCAGCACCACGAGCATGTGAACCAGATATATCTCGTAGCTGCTCCGGCCGATCGCACGCAACCAGACGGTGCCCCTCGACATTGCCCCATTGCCCACGCCACTCCCGAGCGCCAGAAGCATCAGCGCCGTACCGAATTCCAGCAGAGTGACGTTGAGGCCGTAGCGCGCCAGACCTCCATGGGAATCCTCATTACAGGTAAGAATCACGAAGACCGCGATTGCCGCTCCTGCACCAAGAGCCGTGCAAAGCGTTCGCCGCCTGAGCCGCACTCGCGCAACGGCCATTGCGGCCAGACACCCGAAGGCGATCGCATCCATGCAGGATAGATAGGCGTAATGTCCCCAGGGGTCTTGATCGGCGAGGGCCGTACGATTGATCGGCCCCAGGACGAGCGAGGCACGCCAGTGGCAACAGCAGCACTGTATCCCGCCGCAGAATCAAGCAAATTACCGGGAACAACAGGTAAAACACCTCTTCCACCGAAAGCGACCAGAGGACATCCCAGGTCCCCGGAAGGTAGCCGTGACGGCCTTCGAGCCAATTGATGTGGAACGTGAGCGCGGCCCACAGCGCCTGGCCCAGCGAGGCGCGTTCCGCGGGGATCCTAAACGTCGGGTCGCCCGAGAGGTGAAGGGCGCTCAGCACGAGCAGTAGCGCCAGCAGGCAGGGCAAGATTCGGGCCGCACGCAAACGATAGAAGCGACCAATGTGTATGTGGCCGAGCTGTCCCCATCGTCGGATGGAAAGGCCTGTGATGAGGAAGCCCGAGATAACGAAGAAGACGATCACGGCATAATACCCTGACCAAAACAACACCTGGTTGACGGTCTTCGGAAACACGCTGTCGACGTCGTAATCGTTCAGCCAGAAGCGCAGGTGGATATGGTGCAGCGTGACCAGCAATACGCTGAGTCCGCGCAGAACATCGACGCCATTGAGTCGGCCGCGCCCAGCCTCATCGACCGATGCTTCAGTCAGCACTTGCACGGGCGATCGATTTCCAGCCTTAGTCGGAGAACATCAATGCCAGCAACAGCGCCTGAATGCGCCGGTCGCCGCGAACGGGAATGAATGATCCTTCCTCGGGCATGTACGCTCAATAACTGGCTCCCCTCTGGCGGATGGAGAATGCCCTGCCCATGCGCTTCCGGCAACATCCGGCATCCAAGGGAGGGGCTGGACAGGTACAATTCATACTGATCGCTGCGCATTCTCCCGACACTCACGAGGCACCCGCATGTCATTGGCGCTGTACGCACATCCCTTCGCTTCGTACTGCTGGAAGGTGTTGATCGCGCTGTACGAAAACGAAACGCCCTTCACGTATCGCCTGATCGAAGATGCCGCGGGTTGGAGTGAGCTGGAGACACTTTGGCCGCTTAAGAAGTTTCCACTACTCCGGGATGGTGAGCAATTGGTGGTCGAGTCGAGCATCATCGTCGAATACCTGTCGGTACATCACGCCGGGCCCGCTCAGCTGATTCCCAAGGACGTCGATGCGGCCCTGAGGGCGCGCTTCTTGGATCGGTTTTTTGATCACTATGTGATGACACCGATGCAATTCATCGTGGCGGATCGGATGCGTGCGGAAGCTGATCGCGACAAGGACGGCGTCAGCAATGCCCGGCGCCAGCTCGATGTTGCCTATCGGTGGCTTGACGGGGAACTATCCACGCAGGCGTGGGGAACGGGGGGCGATTTTACCCTTGCCGATTGTTCCGCAGCGCCCGCCCTTTTTTACGCTGACTGGGTGCATCCCATTGCAGATCGGTTTCCCACCACGCGCGGGTATCGCAGTCGACTGCTGGCCCGGCCCTCCGTCGCGCGCACGGTCGATGAGGCGCGCCCTTACCGAAAATTGTTTCCGCTCGGCGCACCGGATCGCGACTGAGGATTCTCGGAGGAAGTTCTTCGGTGTGTTCGTAAATCAGGACAAACGGAAGGATTGCTCAGGAGGACAAGGCAGGCAGCGGGCATATTCGGGTGTCATTGAAAGGGCGGTTGCTGGGTCCGGCTCTCATCGCCCAGGATTTCCCGCCGAAGGGTCCAAGAGCTTGCCTCACAGCAGCCAGTCGATCGGTAGTAGTGATATCACCGCGACACAGAAGCGACGCCACCCGGACGTGCCCGGCTCCGTGGTGTGGACAATTTGCCCTTCCGGTCGGCGTTCAATCCATTGCAGCTCGCCCTTGGGCGTGAGTTGCACCTCGTACGCTTGGCCCGGGATCTTGTCGTCGAACGCCCGCGCGACTCGGCCGGCGAGCACGGTGGAGCGGATCACCAGGCCCATCTCGGTATTCAGCGCGGCGGAGCGGGGGTCGAAATTGAACGATCCGACAAAAACCTGTTCGCGGTCCACCGCAAATGTCTTCGCGTGCAGGCTCGCCCCGTGGCTTTCGCCATTGCTTCCGTACCCGCTGCTTCCGTGCCCACCACCTTTACTCGAGGGTTTTTTCCCTTTGGTCAAACCGCCGATCGGATCGGCTTGGGCTGTGCGCCGGAGCTCCCACAGGTCCACGCCCTGCCGAAGCAGATCCTTTCTCCATTTTGCATAGCCGGCGTGCACCGCCGCGACATCCGTCGCCTCAAGCGCGTTGGTCAGGATTGACACCTGCACTCCGCGCTCACGCATGTTCTTGAACCCCGCCACGCCTGCCTTGGTCGGAACAAAGTACGGGGATACCAGGCGAAGTTCGCTCTTTGGGGGCCCGACCACATGTTCCAGGCTGGACATGAGATAGTCCTTGCGTTTGGCGCGATCCAGACCCTTCGCTGGATCATCGACAACGACGCGCGCTTCGGCCCATTCCCAGTCCATCTGGCGCGTGATCATCTTGCGCACGATTTCCGTGTCACGGACCGCATCCATGTAACCTTGCGCGCGCGCACTCTGGGCGGTTTCTGCCCCCTGCGCAGCGAACTTATCGATCTGCGCAGCCGTGGCCGCTGGCAGGAGGCGCTCTACAGGATATGCCGACGCGCTTTTCCAGTACTGGTCGAACGACTTCTGCACATCGGCGACGGCCGCACCGATGGCAACCACGTCGAGGTCTATGAATCCCAGGTCCTCGTCCGCACCGAAGTATTCATCGCCGATGTTTCGCCCGCCAACAATCGTCGCGACCCCATCCGCGGTGAATGATTTGTTATGCATGCGGCGGTTCAGTCGCGAGAAGTCGGTCATGTACCCCCATACGCGTGCCGAGCGGTTCGGGAAGGGATTGAACAGCCGAACTTCCACGTTGGGTTGCGCGTTGAGCGCCGCAAGCGTCGGGTCCATGCCTTTGGTGCTGTTGTCGTCCAGCAGCAGCCGCACTCGAACGCCCCTTTCGGCCGCACGGCGGAGCGCGTCCAACATCAGCTTTCCGGAGACATCTTCGTGCCAGATGTAATACTGCACATCGAGCGAGCGTTCTGCGGCTTCGGCCAGTGCCACGCGCGCGGCGAACGCCTCGCGGCCCTCGTCCAACGCATGGATACCGGTAAGGCCTGGATGCTCGGCCGTTAGCGGTGTGGTGGAATCGTACAGGCGGGTGCCGGACTCAGCGCCGATCGCGGTGGTTTCCGTACGCCCCTCCAGCGTCGGCAGCGTGCTGCAGCCGCTGATCACGATAGCGCATGCGGCAAATGCCAATCGGATGATGGAAAATAACGGGCGATCGCGATCCGTACACCGCGGGTCCAGATTCAAGAACGTGCCCCGCTCGAGCAGGTGATTATGGCCATGACCGTTTCAAGTGCAACGGCTCCGTGCCAGACCACAACGGAGGACCGGCCGGCGGCCGGTCGCATGCCATTAGAGAATCGCTCGTCATGAGACATTCGGTACCAAAGGGTATGTCGATAGCCCACTGCCAGCTTATTCTATGTGGATTGTCTTTGGGTCGGTCTTGGTGGCCGTTGGCACATTTTAAGAATTTCTTCTCGACATTCAGCCCGGATAACATCATATGGCACCGCCGATGAGCCCCAATCAATGACAGCAGAAAGGCGCCGCGGACGCTATCGACCGGCACGCTGGGACGTTTGGCTTTTGACGATAGCGCTGTCATGGAACGGCGCGCTGGCAGCCTCCGGCCCCAAACCCTTGTTTGCGTCAGAAGACATTCTGAAGTTGCGCATCGAGGCACCCTTTGACGACCTCGTCCGTGCCGCACCGACTTCGACCAAGCCGTATGAGGCCAAATTGATCCTGCTGGAGCCCAACCCAGAGGTCTATTCCATTTACTTGAGTGCGCGCGGCGTATCGCGCCGCAGCCCCAGCTACTGCGAATTCCCGCCGCTGCGGATCGAATTCAGGGAAAAGCCTGCGGGATTGTCGCCGTTCCGGGGACAAAAGACCCTGAAACTCGCCACGCATTGCCGCAGGCTCGTCGAATTCCAGAACTTCAACCTGCTCGAGTATGCCGCCTACAAGCTCCTCAATAAAATGACGCCCGTAAGCTTTCGCGTTCGTCTGGCGGATATCGACTATGTGGAATCGCGAACCGGCAACGTTCGCATTCACCGCCTTGGATTTCTCATTGAGGACGTCGATGAGCTCGCCGCGCGCAACGGACTGCAGGAAATCAAGGCGGAAAAGATCGAGCGAGCGCAGTTGGACGCCGGCGCGGTCGCACGCTCGGACCTCTTTCAATACATGATAGGGAATCAGGACTGGTCAGACCGCTTTCCGAGCGCGGGCCGGGCGTGCTGCCACAACATGAAGTTGCTCGGAGTGTCCTCGTCAGATCCTCGCAATCTGATCCCGGTGGCCTATGACTTCGACTCCTCGGGCTTTGTTGATGCGCCTTACGCTCTGCCTCCTGTGGGAATGCCGATATCCTCGGTGCGAGTCCGCAGCTATCGAGGCCTGTGCCAGTTCAATGACCAGGCGAGCGCAGCGGCGCATGATCTGTTCGCCAAGCGCTCCGAGCTTATGACCTCTGTGCTCGGCACGCCCGATCTTTCCGAGCGCAGCAAGGAGGGGGCGAGGGCGTATCTCGAGGAATTTTTCCACGAGATCTCGGATCCCGACCAGATGAAACGACATCTATTGGATAAGTGCCGGTACTAGCGGCTGGCAAAGTCTGCCCGATCGTGTTCTGCGTCCACTGAGATTCTTCGTGGCGCGTCACTCAAAGCGCCATTTCCGCATCGGCGTCCAGCCCGCGGCCATCGCGCCTTCGGAGTGCCCTGTGTCGCCTTTCGAGTGGTGAAAAGTGGTACCCCTAGCCCGTCAGGCCGACTTTCTATGTGAACTGCGTCGGAATCCTGAATTCACCCGCTAACCAGCCCGAATTTTGTCGCATAGCATCGGTTGGGATTGAATTGAGCGTTACTTCTTTAAGCGGGTCCCGGCACGCGTGAGCAAGCTCACGCAGGCCGCACGCCCTTCAGATAGCGCGGAGTGGACGATGCTACTCAGATCCTGCCCTCGATTGCTGGTTTTGGCGCTGTCGTTGCCCGAGGTTTCCCATGCACTGGGACTCGGCAACCTGCGCGTCGACTCCAAACTGAATGAACCCTTGTCGGCGCAGATCGACATTCTCGGCGCCACGCCGGACGAATTGAAGGCCATGCGGGCTTCGGTGGCCAGCCCGGAGCTTTTCCAGCGTTACCACGCGGAGCGACCGGCGTTCCTGTCCTCGGCCACCATCACGGTGGGCACCGACGCGGCCGGCAAGCCGATCCTCAACATCAAATCGTCTGAGGCGTTCTCGGAACCGCTGGTGGAATTTCTGATCGATGTGCACTGGGCCAAGGGAGAGCTGCTGCGGGACTACTCCCTGCTGCTCGACCCGGCGCGATCCACGCCCTCCAGTCTCGGCGAGTGCCGCGGCCAGCGCAGTTACGGCGACTCCCAGCACCGCTTGAAGAGCCGCTGAGCGAGTTTCCAAGAATCGTGCTGGCTCCAAGCGCAATGATCGCGCTGCCGGCCCCGAGAGTGGTCCAAGTTTCTGATCCTGCGTCGGTCAAGGCCGAGACGCAGTATCGCGTCGTGGCCCACGACACGTTGCGGGATATTGCCCGCCGAGCCGGTGCGCGATCGGAGGCCGAACAGCAGCGCATGATGCTGGCGATTTTCCGGGCCAATCAGCAGGCCTTTGACGGCAACATCAATCTCGTGCACAGCGGCGCCCTGATCAATATCCCATCGCCCGCCGAGATGGAAGTCTTCGACAGCGTGGATGTGGAACGTGAAATCCGCGCTCAGATGACCGCCTGGCGGCGCAATGCACGGCCGAGCCGGCGGCTCGTCTCGCTTCCCGCGCCTGCACAGTCCGAACCCGCGGCCGTGCCGGCTCCGCTTGTCGCAGCCCGGAGTGCGGAAGTGTCCGCAGTCGTCTCGACGGTGAACAGCCTGGACGATCGGGTGGAGTTCCTCCAGAAGACCCTGGCGGAAACCAATCGGCAGCTGGCCATCGCGAACGCGAGATTGGTCGAGGTGGAACGTATAAAGAGTGCGGCCCCCGAACCGGCACCAAGGGCCGTGGCGGTGCAGGGGCAATCGCCCAAGGGCACAACCTCCTTAAGCGCGTTGTTGATGGCCCTTGCGCTGCTCGGCGGCGCGGGGCTCTATGCCTGCCGCCGCTTTTTCACCGGCCGATCGGCACCCCAGAAGCCGATCAGGGTGGAGGAGCCGACCATCGAAGCGCCCGTCATGGAGGAGATCTCCGTGAGCGCCGCTTCATTCGCGAAACCAGTGAATGCCGGCTACACGGTCGCTGAATCGGTGGCCGAGCCTGTGACCGCCGCCCGCGCCCGCGTCTACGGGATGTGCCCGTTGTGACCGGAGCGTCTCGACCCCGAAGCCACTCTGGAAATGACCCAGGTCGTGGAGATCGATGTCAATTCGACTGGAAGAAGAACGTCTTGACGATCTCGATGAACCGGACACTGTGGTCCTTGAGACCCTTGAATCCAAGGCCACCGATGCGGTGGGCACCGCCCTTGACTACAATCTTTCCGACCTGGACGGACGCTCTCAGCATGTGGAAATGCCGGGCAGCCTTCACGATCAAGTCGTCGTGGTGGAACGGCGCAAGAACATCGTGGACTCGCTCATGGCGGCGATCCAGCGCGATCCGACCCGCAACGATTTGCGGATGAAGCTTGCTGGAGACGCTCTACAGCACGGCCTCAAAGAACCTGCAGGCCTTCAAGGAAGTCGTGCGCGACCTGGCGAGCCACCCCGAAAGGCTCAAGGCGGGCGAGTGGGACCAGATCATCGCGATGGGGCGGCAGATCGCCGCGGACGACGCCCTGTTTGCCGAACAGGCCGCCGAAAGAAAACTCGCCTATTCTCGCTCATCCGCGTAGGAATAGGCCTCATTCTGGCCTCCCCCGGCAGAGGCGAGGTGCGGTCGCCGAGGGCCTGAACCGGCAGCGGGAATACCTCCGAAAATGTCGCCGCACTCGCTTTTAACACCTTGAATACCCAAGGTTTATATCTCCAGAGCCCGTAGCGTGGATCGAGCGCTTCGGAGCAAACGAGACCTGTATCCCAACACTTACTCGATCGCCTTGCCGGACGCTCCCGCACCACGCATTCTGTAACGTGGCTATCGAGGCAAGGGCTGGCCGAACGGCGTGCCGGATGTATCAATCATTTACGGGTGGCTGAGTTGGGCGTAACCGTCGGATTCCCGCAATCGGAAAGCGTCGCAGGCCCGCCGCGCTGGGTAGACAAAGTCTGCATCGGCCTGGCGATCTACGTCGTCATCTGTTCGGTGTTCATGCTGACCGGCCTGGGCGGGGAGCGCGTGCGCCATTACGTGGGTCTGCTGGGCGATTCGCCCGTGTGTCTGATCGCGGTCATCATCACCGCCGTGACCACCTCGCGGATGGCGCGGGGCACGACGCGTACGGCCTGGGCCTGCCTGTCGGTGGCGCTGGGCCTTTATTTTATCGGCACCACGATCGGCGTGTATTCGTGGATGCACGAGCGCGACCCGTTTCCGGGTCCGGCCGATTTTTTCTACATCGCCTTTTACCCCTTCTTCATGGTGGCGGTGGGCTTCATGATCCGCGCCTCCGCCGTGCGCGTGCGATGGAGCCAGTTCATGCTCGATGCGGTGATTCTGGTGGCCGGCTTTGGCGCGTTCTTCTGGTTCCTGATCATCCGGCCGGCCGAGGCGAGCACTGAAGTCGACCTGGTCAAGTACACGCTGAGCCAGACCTACATCGCGCTGAACTGCATTCTGGTGCTTTCTCTGGGCATGCTGCTGCTGGCCGGCGCCGCCAACCAGAACGGGCGCAGCGTGCCACTGCTGCTTTCGATCGGCTTTGCGACCATGTTGCTCGGTGATGTCATGTGGTCGGTGGCCAAGATCACCGGCCACTACCTCTCGGGCGATTTGCAGGATGTGTTGTACGTGGCCTGCTATCTGCCGATGGTGCTGGCCGGGCGCGAGCAGATGCGGGTCCAGGCGACCGGCGTCGGCTGGAATGTGCCCAAATCCCTGGCGCAAGCGCTTGCCCTACGCCGCCATGCTCGCAGCGCTCCTGGTGCTCGTATCAATGACGCACGGGGATCTTGCCAACCCGGCCACGCTGATGACCATCATCGTGTTTGGAATCGGGCTGCTGGTGATGGTGCGCCAGTCTCTGGTGCTGCGCGAGGATGCCCTGATCCGCGAGCGGCGCGCCGCGCGCATGGTCGAGGAACGCTACGCCTCGCTGATCAAGAACGCCTCCGACGTCATCATGACGGTCGCCGTGGACGGATCGCTCCTGTTCGTCTCGCCCGCGGCCGAGCGCACGCTGGGGCTGCAGCCCGGAACATCTCATCGATAAGAGCCTGTTCCAGGTCTGGGGCGGGGACGATGCCGATCGGCTGCGGGCGTTTCTGGGCGAAGTGGCGGCCTCATCCGGCGAGCCGGTCGGTCCGGTCGAGGTGCGGATCGAACGGAGCAGTGACCGCGCGGTGCTCGAAATCGTCGGCAGCAACCTGACCAACGATCCGGCCGTGCAGGGGCTGGCCCTCAATTTTCGCGACATTACCGAACGCAAGGATCTCGAAGAGCAGTTGCGGCAGCTCGCCTTCCACGATCCGCTGACGCTGCTCGCGAACCGAAGCCTGTTTCGCGACCGGGTCCAGCACGCCCTGACGCTGGTGCAACGCGGCCAGAGCCAGGTCGCGGTCATGTTCCTGGATCTGGACAACTTCAAGAGCGTGAATGATTCGCTGGGCCATGACGCCGGCGATCGGCTGCTCCAGGCCGTGGCGCAGCGCCTGGTCAAGTCCACGCGCTTCTCGGACACCGTGGCGCGCCTCGGGGGCGATGAGTTCGCGATCCTGCTCGAGGGCGTGGCCGCGACCGCCGAGGTGGAAGGACTGGCCGGCGCCCTGATTGACGTGCTGGACCAGCCCTTCGCGATCGGCGCGACGGAAGTGCGCGTCTCGGCGAGCATCGGCGTGGCCTTCTCCAACCTCGAACCCAGTGCCGAGTCGCTGCTGAGCAAGGCCGACATCGCCATGTATTACGCCAAGGCGGCGGGCAAGAACCGCTTCGTGGCCTTCCAGCCGCCGATGCAGGAAATGTTGCAGGAACGCATGCGCCTGGTGGCCGACATCCCGCGCGCGGTCGCCAACGAGGAATTCTTCGTCGAGTACCAGCCGATCATCGATCTGGGCAGCCGCAGCCTGCTGGGCGTGGAGGCGCTGGTGCGCTGGCGGCACCCGGAACTGGGCGTGCTGATGCCGGATCGGTTCATCCAGATCGCCGAGGAGTGCGGCCAGATCGTCAAGCTCGGGCCGCTGGGTCATGGGGCGCGCCTGCAGCTGAGATCCACGCCTGGCGGAACACGATTGCCGGCGGCGCCCGGTTGCGCGTGGCCGTCAACATCTCCGCACGGCACCTTGAGCACGGCGATCTGGCGCACGATGTGGCCCAGGCGCTGGCGGACTCGGGCCTCGAGCCCGGCAACCTGGTGATTGAGCTGACCGAAAGCACGATCATGCACAACACCGAGGCGAACCTGGCGCGGCTCGTGCAGCTCAAGGCGCTCGGTGTTCGCCTCGCGATCGATGATTTTGGAACCGGTTATTCCTCGCTGTCCTACCTGCACCGCTTCCCGATCGATATCCTGAAGATCGACCGATCCTTCGTCGGGCGTCTGGCCAATTCCTCGACCGGCTCGGAACTGGCGCGCGCGGTCATCACGCTGAGCGAGACTCTGGGGCTGGACACCGTCGCCGAGGGCATCGAGATCGAGGCGCAGGTCGAGGCCCTGCTGGGCCTGGGCTGCGTGGCCGGGCAGGGGTTTCTGTTCGCGCGCGCCGGCTCGCTCCAGAACCTGCTCGGAAGCGAATTCGTCGCGCGGCGCAACGAGCTGTGGACCGCACAGTCCGGATACGAGGGTCTCTCGCCCTCGGGCCGCTACACGGCGCTGAAGGAAGCCTCGGGCGCGGCCTAGTCCGCCCATTCGAAATCCTCCGGCCTCACGGGCATGAGCCCACCGGGGTCTGCAGACTCCGTCTCCTTACGAGTGCGCATGTATCATGGCTGTTCGGCCGCCTGTGGGCGGGTGCCGTGACTCGGACGCAGTGGGGTGGACGGTGGGGATCGAGGGATTGATTGCGCTTAAGACGGCGCCGCCGCAAGCCACACCAGCGGACGCTGAACGGCTCGCTCTGGAGCACTACGGCCTCCACGCACGAGCCCGTCCGCTGCCCGGTGAACGCGACAGAAATTTCCGGCTCCGCTGCGGCCGACGGCAAGGAATACGTGCTCAAGGTCGTGGACCCGGCGGCCGATGTGGCAACGCTGGATTGCCAGACCCGGGTGCTGCGCCATCTGGCCGAGCACGCGCCTGCGCTGCCGGTACCGCGCATCATCGTGGCGCGCAACGGCGAGGCCCTGGCGCGCGCGTTGATCAACGGCGTCCTCGTACCACCTGCGCCTGGTGCCGTTCATGCCCGGCACGCTTGCCGCGGAGCGTGCGCGCGGACCGCAAGTCCCTCGATGCCATCGGCCGGACGCTCGCGCGGCTGGATCTCGCTCTGGCCGGTTTCTTCCACATCGCGCTCGGCCAGCGGATCGTCTGGGACGTGCGCGAGGCGCCGGCGCTGCTTGAATACGCCGATTACCTGGACTCTGAGGCGCAGCCGGCGCCTGGTGCGTCTCGCGCTCGATGGCCTGACGGCGCGACTCTCGGCCGTGCGTGCCCTGCGGGCGCAAGCCATTCATGGGGATTGCCATCCGCGCAATCTGCTGTTGAACGCCGAGGGCGATCAGTGCGTGGGAATTCTCGATTTCGGCGACATGATCCACGCGCCCTTGGTGCTCGAGCCTGCGGTCGCGATGGCGGAGTTCCTGGCCGAGGGCGTCGCCGGTGCCGAGTCGATTCCTGAACTGCTGGCCGGCTACACCACCGTGCAACCCCTGTCGGGCGCCGATGTGGATGTGCTCTATGAACTGATCACGGCGCGACTGGCGGCGAGCCTTCTGATCCACGCCTGGCGCGACCGGCATGATCCGGCCGGAGCCGCGGAAGTGGCCGATTCGGTCGCATCGGCGAGCCGAGTGCCTGGAAATGCTGACCACCCGCGGCCCAGAAAAATGCCGCAGCGAATGGCACCGCGCCGCCGGCACCTCACCGCGACCCGGCGCGGCCGAATCGTCCGCCGTCCCCACGCCCGGGACGATGCCGGCGGACGCTCAACTGCTCGCGCGGCGACGCCGGCTCCTGGGCGAGCACGCGGAACTCTTCTACTCCCATCCCTTGCACCTGGTGCGCGGCTCAGGCGTGTGGGTGTACACGGCGCAGGGCGAGCGGTTCCTGGATGTGTACAACAACGTGCCGCACGTCGGTCACGCCCATCCGCGGGTGGTCGCGCGCCATCCATGCGCAGGCCAGACTCATCGCCAGCAATACGCGCTATCTGGATCGCACCGTGCTCGATTATGCCGAGCGCCTGACGGCGAGCTTGCCGGCGGGGCTGGACGCCTGCCTTTTTGTCAACTCGGGAAGCGAAGCCAACGATGTGGCCTGGCGCATCGCCCGCGAGCACACCTCACACGCCGGCGCGCTGGTCATGACCCACGCCTACCACGGCATCACCGAGGCGGTCACGGCGCTGTCCCCGGCATTGAAGTCCGCCGGCCGGGCGCACGTGGAGATGTCTGGCGGCCCCTCCCGGACCGCCGAGATCCGCTCGCGCAGCGCTGCGGAACTTTCTGTCGCGGCCGGCCGCGAAGCGGAGCGCGCGATTGCAGCGCTCGAGCGCACGAGGCTTTCGCACTGGCCGCGTTCATGATCGACAGCGCCTTTACCAGCAACGGCATCTACGACCCACCGGCCGACTGGATGGCACCGATCGCGGCCGCCGTGCACGCGGTGGACGGCCTGATCATCGGCGATGAAGTGCAATATGGCCTGGGGCGGTCCGGATCGCATTTCTGGGGCTTTGAGCGCCGCGGCTACGTTCCCGATATCGTCACGCTCGGTAAGCCCGTCGGGAACGGCTATCCGCTCGGTGTCGTCATCACTCGTCGGGCCATCCTCGAGCGGTTTCAGAAGCAAACAGGATTCTTCTCCACGTTTGGCGGCAATCCCGTGGCCGCCGCGGCGGGCCTTGCCGTGCTCGAGGTGCTTGAACAAGAACAACTGATGGCCAATGCGCTCAGCACCGGCACGCATTTTCGCGAGCGCCTGACCGAACTGGCGCGCTCCCACGCCGGCCTGGGCGAAGTGCGGGGCCATGGCCTGCTGCTGGGAGTCGAGGTCCTTGAGGCCGACGGTACACCGGCCCCCCGGCTCGCCAAAACGCATCATCGATGAGCTGCGCGAGGCCGGCGTGCTGATCGGAAGCGAGGGCCCGGCGGGCAACGTGCTCAAGCTCCGCCCGCCCATGTGCTTCGGGCCCGAGCATGCCGATCGGGTGATCGGGGAACTTCAGGCCGTACTGGCGCGGTCGGCCGCGAACTCAGGCCTTCGAGTCGGCGCACGCTGACTTGTCCCGTCGCGGTAAAGACCGCAAGATTCACGGCCGGCGATGGGGCAATCGTGCCAGGGCCTGGGCCGACTTGGTGAGGGAGGAGCGATGAAGAGCATTTTGTTTTCCCTGATTGTGGCGGGCGCCGGGAGCGTGGCGGCCGCGGCGGATTTCCACCTGAGCAGCGCCGATTTCAAGGCGAACGCGGAGCTGGCCAACAAGTTTGTCTACCAGGGCATGGGCTGCCACGGCGATAACGTCTCGCCCGCCCTAAGCTGGAGCGGCGCGCCGGCAGGCACGAAGAGTTTCGCGCTGCTGGTGCACGATCCGGACGCACCGACCGGGGGAGCGGGCTGGTGGCACTGGATCCTCTACAACATTCCGTCCTCCGCCACGGCGATTGCGCAGGGCGCAGGCACCGCCGATGGCGCCGCGCTGCCCAAGGGCGCCGTGCAGGGCAAGACCGATTTTGGCTCCGTGGGCTGGGGTGGTCCGTGTCCGCCGCAAGGCCACGGAAAGCACCACTACCAATTCACTCTGTATGCGCTGAAAGTTGAAAAGCTCGAAGTCCCCGACGGGGCGAGCGCCGCGCTGATCGGCTACATGGCCAACGCGAACGCCCTTGCCAAGGCGCAGTTGACCGGCTTGTACGGACGCTGAGCGGGCGATTACTCGGGCCGCGGCTGCGCGGCCGCCTGAGAGGAGAGTTTGGCCAGAGCCTCCGCCGACAACGGCTGGCCGCAGCGCTTCGCGGCGTACAGTGACGCGCCGATCGCGGGGCCGAAGCGCGGGGCGGCCAGATCGTAGGAGGAGCCGCCGCGACTGCAGGGCGCTGGTGAACGGATTGATCACCAGGGCGCCGATTCCGAACACCCCACCGGAATAGGACACGAGCACACGCTGCGCAGCCGGGATGGCCAGCGTGCGGCGCGTGCCCTCGACCAGTTCGGCCAGTTCCTGGCCCGCCCGCGCGAAAATCTCCGCGGCCTGCGCGTCCCCTCGCTGGGCCGCCTGATGCACCAGGCGGGACAGCGCGGCCAGGCGGCTTCGCCCGAGATTCAATTCTGATTGCACCCACGCGGCCAGTTCGATGTCGCGCCGCTCGCCCAGCCGCTCGCGCACCAGCTCATACAGCGGCCCGCGTGGCGCGCGGCCATCGCTCATTCGCGAGAACAGCGTCAGGCCGCTGCCGTGCGATCCAGTAGGCCGAGCCTTCGTCACTGAACAGCTCGCCCCAGCCGCCGCACCGGGCGCTTCGGCCCTGGTATTCGCCGTAGCAGATCGAGCCGGTACCGGCGACCACGTTGATGCCGTCCGCGCAGGCCAGCGACCCGGCCCACCCGCAGACCATGTCATTCCCGCAGCAGATATCTCCCGGGCGGCAACGTGGCGTCCGGCAAGCGGTCCAGTTCTGCGGTCTGATCGTCCTCGCCATGCACCGGCAGGCCAAAGTAGGCGTAGTCCAGCGCGTTGAGCGGCCACTCCGGCCGTGCGCATCACCGTTCGGATGCCCTCGTTGATCAGCGCGCGGAGCGCTTCCATGCCGGTCTCGAGATAAAACGCACTGCCGCCGCTGTGGGTGGCGAGGATCGTGCCCTGACGGTCGAGCAGCACGAAGTCCGTCTTGGTCCCCCCACCGTCCACGCCCAGGTACATCGTGATTTGCCGCTAGAGGGGATAAATCGCCACGCCCTTGACGATCCGGCTTACGCGGCCGGAGGCACAAGGGCGTGTCCGGCGTGTTGCCCAGCTGGAGCGAGCGATGCAGTGCGTACATCTGCGCAACGACGACGAAAGGCAACATCAACTCGGCATCCTCCGCCGTACTCATGTCCGGCACCAGCAGCCATTCGATGCCCTTCGGCCTTCGCCGGCGCCTGGGCGCTGATGGCGAGCAAGTCCACCCGCGGCGGCATCGGAGCGCAGTTCCTGGAGCAGATCCATTTCATATTTGCGGGCCAGGGGATCATTGGAGAGAAACAGCGACCACCAGCGTAGCGCGGTTGACGATGGTTTTGGGTCCGTGCCGAAAGCCCAGCGGCGTATTGGCCACGCTCACGACCGCCCCGTCCGTGAGCTCCAGCAGCTTCAGGGCCGCCTCGGAGGCCAGGCCTGCGAAACCCCGGCTGCCCAGGAACACCACGCGCTGGTAGATCCTTTTCCGCGAGAGCCTTGATCGCCCCACTGTGTGCGGGCGATGAGGTGCGCCGGTCGAGCGCGCCACGTTCCCGATCCGCGCACGCTGGGGCTCGATGCCGCGGAAAATGGCCAGGGCCGCATAGAGCATCGAGCTGAAGCTCGCGGTCATGGCAAAACCCAGATCGTGGGTGAGCTCGGGCAGCAACACGGCCAGTCGTGCCGGGTGGCTCAGCGAGCGGCGGTACAACGCCCCTTCCGCGTTGCAGGTGATGATCAGGTGATGGCAATGCTGTGACGCATTGATCGGCAAGTTCGATGGCGGCGAGGCTCTCCGGGCTCGCCCCGGAGCGCGCAAAGGACACCAGCAGGGTCGGCACCTCGCGTTGCAGGTACTCGCGCGGACCGCTGACCAGATCCGTCGTCGCGATGGCCTCCACGCGCTTGCCGAGCGCTCTGAGCAGCTCCGGGGCCAGGCACTGGCCGATATAGGCCGAGCTGCCAGCGCCGGTGAGAATGATGCGCAGCGCGTCGATCGCAAGGAGCGGATTGAGGAAGCGCTCGATGCGTCTCGCGCTGCGAGTGCAGCACGCGCCTGGGTTTGCTCCCAGGCCTGGGGCTGGAGCGCGATCTCGCGCGCGGTCCGATCGGCCCCGTGCTCGATCAGGAATTGCTCGCTCAGTCCCGGATAGGCCTCGGCGCTCAAGTGGACTCCTCCGGTTCGATGGCCAGCAGCACGCGCGGCGACAAAAGCCAGCAGGATGCCGGCGAGCTTGAGCGGCTGGGGCACCAGCCCCAGCAGCAGGAGCGAGATGACCGCGGTGATCAGCGGCGCGCCCGCGTTGGTCAGCGGAGCCACGACGATGGCCTTGCCGTAGCGAAACGCGAACACGAGGGTCAGGGCGCCGATCGAATTGAGAATCTGCGTGACGGCCGCCAGCCACGGCCCGCTCCAGCCGTAGTTGATCGGCTGCGTGAAGTCGGTCATCCCAAGCGCAATCGGGATCAAGAGCAAACCGGTGATTGTCATGTAGATGAATATGAGTTCGGCGCTCATGCTGCGATTGGCCAGCTTCATGTAGAAGGCCTGCACGCCCCACGCCGCCAGGATGATCAACGCGTAAAGGAACCAGGCGACACCGTGCGCGTCGGCTCGCGCCGCCCGGTGCGTAGTCAAACGTAGGAAGGGCCAGCAGCGCAAGTACGATGCCCAAGCGCACCGAGCCGGCTCACGCGCTCGCCCAGCAACAAGAGGGAAAGCGCGATGGTGATCACCGGTGAGAGCGCGATGATCGGGAAGATCAGGTACGTCGGGCCCACGTGCACCGCGTGAAAGAGCAGCATCTGGCCACCCGCGCCGGTCAGGCCGATCATCGCTCCCAGATACACCGATCGACCGTCGGCCTGGAACTTCCAGCCGATCCGCCGCCACGCAAAGAGCGCCGGCGGAATCATTGTCAGCGCCCAGACCACGTACACCAGGGTTTCCGGAAAGCCGTGCTGCGTGGGCAGTCCTGCGAACGCGCCCCAGACCCCCCAGAACACGGTGGTCAGCAGCGCGTACATCAGCCAGGGTCTTACGGCTCACTACGTCTCTCCACGCGTCGTTCATTCTAAGGCGGCCGGCACACCGCGCCAGAGCGGTTGCCGCCGTGGCCGACTGGCCCTAGATCGGTAAGGCAAATCCGGCGACGTAGCTTCGCCCGTACGCGCTGTAGCCCGCGCCTACGCCGCTGGAGCTCGCGCCGACCGACTGGCCCGGCGCCCAGGGCAGCAACGGGTTGCCGTTGAGATAGGTGCGCGCGATCGAGTCGGTCAGGTTCTTGCCTTCCAGGTAGACCTCAAAGCCATGGCCGAATTTATAGTGCACGCTGGCGGTCACCCAGTCGAAGGAATCGGAGATCGCGGGCCACCCCGGGACGTCGGTGCACTCGCGAACAGGCAAAAGTGTAGCTGGAGGTATGGTCCCAAGTGACGTCCGCGCTCAACGGTCCCTTGTCGTAGATCAGGCTGATCGAGGCGGTCGTGGGCGGTGCGGCGTTGATGGGACCGGTCGATGCGCCGAACTGATCGTACCCCTTGCTCGTGGTGTGCGTGTACTGCATGTACACGCCGAAGCCGTTTTGCAGCATGTGCTGCCAGGTCAGCTCAAAGCCCGTAAATTCACTCTTGGCGCCATTGGCCGGAGCCGTGATGGTCCACAGGAACGGTGAGGCGACGGCCTGCGGCGAGCCCGGCGGGCCGCCGACGTACTGGATCGTGCCCAGATCGACGTTGGTCTGCACCGCGTCGTAGATGTCATCCCGCAGGCGCTTGCCGAACAGGGCCACGGTCACGGCCGAGTGCGGCGCGTAGTACCACTCGAGCGACAGATCCGCCTGGTAGGCCTTGATCGGCCTCAGGCCCACAGTGCCGGAGTAAAAGAGTTCGACGGATCGCCGTTTTCGGCATTGTTGGTGCGCGTTGGGTGCCAGCTGGTTGAGGTTCGGGCGCGACATGGTTTCGGCCGCCGCGACGCGCAGCTGCAGGCGCCGGGGCACCAGCCAGTAGCTGAGATTGAGCCGAGGGTAGCACCAACGTGTAGTCGCCGTTCGAGGTGACCGCCTGCGAGGTGGCGTACTGCACGTTCTAGGTCTGCGTGGAGCCCGCCGTCGTCGGTGTCCACAGCGAAATGGGCACCGACTCGGCGTAATTGGCCGTGGTCTTGGTGTGCACAACCCTCACGCCGGCGTTGCCCGACCAGTTGCTGCCGGCAAATTCCAGCTCCATGTAGATCGAGGTCGTGTTCTCGGTCACGTCGTACGAGTTGAAGGGGTTGGGTTGCGGCAGCGTGTCCGCAAAATTGAACGGCGTATAAGGCGCCGAGCAGTCATCCGGGTAACTTGTGCAGTAGTAAGGATTGGGCTTTCCATCCAGGCTCTTGAGGAACGCCATCAGCGCCTGGGCATTCAGCCTCGGCAGCGTGCTGGGGTAGGACCCACCGGCCCCGTGCATGAAATTGGGCGGATTGGTCATCGAAATAACATTGAACCCCTGAGAAGCAAATGAGTAAGGATTGGGTTGGATCGTGCCGCCGGCGGTTTGATACAACGTTCCGTACTGGCCCGAGCCGTTGGTCCAGTCGTTGCTGCTGTCCACTCGCTCCTTCTCGCGCCGGCTGTCGCCGAGGCCAAACAGGAGGCGTGTCATCGGGCCATGATCGATCATGTAGATTCCATCCAGCGCAAAGCTCGTGATCCGATCGTTGATCGGAATAGCCATTGAGGCCCACGTAGTGCGTGGACCAGTATTTGTTGTCATTCAGGAACCCGGAGTCCTGAAGTGCCGTGTAAGAGCACGAGCCCGGATTGGTCGTGCTGGCCGTGCCGGCGGGGCAAGTGCTCAATCCGAGCTGGCTCGGGGGAATCAGCACATTCAGGCTGGGCAGGCTGTGGGGCAGGTCCTGCATGATCAGCGTGTCGACGGCATAGGGCTGATCGGTCACCAGACCGGCGGTCACGAAGGTGTCGGTGCCGGCCTCGGGACGATTGGCAGTGGAGCGGTAGGCGTCAAGGGACAGGGTCAGCTTTGAGTTGACCTCCCAGCTGCCGTTGAGCCCGTAGAGCCAGGTATCGACGTTGCGGTTGATCGTGTTGTTGACCATCTCGGGCTGGAACTCGTTGACCGTGGTCCCGGTAATCAGTCCGTTTTCGATGGTCGGGTTGACCCAGGCGGGGTTGCCGTTCTCATCGGTGGTGTAGTCGAAATAATAGGACTCGTTGTAACCGATCTGCGGATCCCGCAGCCGCGTGTAGAGCACATCGGCGGTCAGCGTGAAAGCCGAGTTGGGTTTCCACTGAAAGTTTCCGGATACCGCATCGCGCTTCTTGTCATCGAAGATCGATCCAAAGGTGATGCAGCAGGGAATGGCCGTAAGCGGGATGGCCGGCGCCGAGCCGTCGAAGGGGTAGCTGGGCGGCCCGTAGACGCTCTGGTTGTAGGCGTTCAATGAATCGGTGCGAATCTGCTGCTGCGAGTGGACCGCGCCGATCAGGAAGCCAAGCGTCCCTGAGGAATTCGTATTCTCGATGAACGCCGAATACTTGCTGCCGTGGAGCTGTGACATGTCATTGGTGTTGCCCTCGGCGTGTACCCCGGCGTGGAATCCGGGATTGTCGAAGGGTGAGGCGGTACGCAGGTTGACCGTCCCGCCGATGCTGCCCTCCAGTGCGGAAGCCTGGGCGGACTTGAGCACATCCGCGCCCGAAATCACTTCCGAGGGCAGCACGTCAAAGGCCAGATCGCGCGCGTCATCGTCGGTGGCGAGAATGCGATTGTTGAGCGAGACGATGTTGTACTGGGGCCCCAATCCGCGCACGTTGACCTTGACGCCTTCGCCTCCGGTGGTTCGGGTCAGGGTGATGCCGGGAAGGTGCGCCAAAGAATCGGCGACGTCCGCATCGGGGAAGCGCCCCAGTTCCGTGGCGTTGATCGAATCGAGCACCACCGAGGCATTCTTTTTGACGTCGAGCGATTTCTCCAGGCTCGCCCTGAGGCCCGTGATCACCACTTCTTCCAGCTCGGTCGACACGGCGTGAGCCGGCGGTGCGAGGGGAGGCGGTGTCGTTTGTGCAAACACGGGGAGACAGACCCAGGTGGCGATCGCGGCGCCGACAAGTAGCCGGGTGGTCGGATATGGCACAGGCATGGCGAAATCCCTCCTTAGGCTCGATTTGGGTGGCTGACGCCACTCTGGAAAGCCCCACGCGCCGAAAGGTAAACGAAAGAGATTGACCGTTCAAGAAGTATAATTAGTAATAAATCCCATTGATTCCGGCCGATTTCAAGAATACAGTGCACGAAACGTTGCGAAGTGATCGTTAATGAAACTTATCCACGTTTCAAATTCCAATAGACGAGCGGGTGGTATTCCGGTCTCGGTCGAGGGACTCTGGGGCCGCGCGGTGATCGTGCGGCGGGACACGAGCAGCCGGCGCGAGCGCATCGTGGCCCTGCTGCGCGAACAGAACAGCGTGCAGATCCCGGCGCTGGCGGAACAGTTCGGCGTGTCCACGCAGACCGTTCGCAAGGACCTGAACTTCCTCGACTCGAAGGGCATCTGCACCCGTTCCTCCGGCGGCGCGCTGCTGCGACTGGGCGCGCTGTCGCCGACCGAGGAAGCGATCGACGTTCGCAAGCGGCGCTACTCCGAGGAGAAGGCGCGAATCGGCAAGCTCGCCGCGGGACTGCTGGGGTGGGGCGAATCGATCCTGCTGGATTCGGGCACCACGACCTTGCAGGTGGCCAGGCACCTGCACCCGGCGCAGCCTCTCGTGGTGGTAACGAACGATGTGGGCATCATGAACGAACTCGCCGCGCGCGAATCCGTGCAGCTGGTGTTCCTCGGCGGGACGCTGCGCCGAAAGAATCTTTCCTTCTACGGCACCCAGACCGAACGTGCGCTCGAAGGACTGCACGTGGACAAGCTGTTCCTGGCCGCCGACGGCTTTGACACCCGAAAGGGCGTGACCACCCATTTCGAACCCGAGGCACTCCTCAATCGCCTGATGTGCCGGGCCGCCCACGAAATTATCGTCGTTGCCGATTCCTCCAAGTTTGGTCGCGTCTGCCTGCACAAGATTCTCGAGCCGCAGGGCATCTCGAAGGTGGTCACCGATTCGGGGATTGGCGAGAGCACCCGCGCCGAGCTCGCGCGCATCGGAGTCGAGGTCCTCATCGCGTGAAGCCGATCCTCGACCTGATTGCGCGACACAAAGCCGGCGAAGCGGTGGGGCTGTACTCGGTGTGCTCGGCGCATCCGCTGGTGCTGGAGGCGGCATTGCGCCTGGCCAGGCGCCAATCGAGTTACGCATTGATCGAAGCCACCTCCAACCAGGTCAATCAGGACGGCGGGTATACCGGAATGCGGCCTGGGCAATTCGTGCAGTTCGTGCAGGCGATCGCCGCGCGGGTCGGGCTGCCCACGGAGCGCGTATTGCTGGGCGGGGATCACCTGGGCCCCAACTGCTGGCAGCACCTGAGCGCCGGGGAGGCGATGGCGCGTTCCGAGCGCCTGGTCGAAGACTACGTGGCGGCGGGGTTTAGAAAGATCCACCTGGATTGTTCCATGGCCTGCGCCGATGACCGGTCGCCTCTCGGAGATGAGATCGTGGCCACGCGCGTGGCGCGGCTGTGCCAGGTGGCCGAGCGCACCTGGCAGCGGGTGGGCGGGGAGGCGCCGGTGTATGTGGTCGGCACCGAGGTGCCGGTGCCGGGCGGTGCGCATGAATCGCTGATCGAACTGCACCCGACCGAACCGGCCGCCGCATCGGCCACGATCGATGCGCACCTCACGGCCTTCGCGCTGGCGAAGCTTGAGGCCGTCTGGCCGCGCGTCATCGGGCTGGTGGTGCAGCCCGGTGTCGAGTTTGACCATCACAAGGTCATTGATTTTCTCCCTGGGCGCATCGGCGGGCTCACGGCGCTGATCGAGAGCCAACCGCACATGGTCTATGAGGCGCATTCCACCGACTACCAGACCTCGGAGAATCTGCGCGAGCTGGTGCGACACCACTTTGCTCTGCTCAAGGTGGGGCCGGCGTTGACCTTCGCTTTGCGCGAGGCGCTTTGGGCGCTCGCGCTGATCGAACGCGAATGGCTTCCGGCCGATCGCTCCTCGGGATTGCGCGAGGCGGTGCTGGCGGCCATGGCCGCCCACCCTCGCC
>CAWCJE010000010.1:0-279800 GCA_963795685.1 uncultured Gammaproteobacteria bacterium | reverse complement strand
GATGTATTGCTGTGTATTTTGACGGTCGGCCCCTTACTGAGCCATTGACTGACGCCGCCGGAGACGCCAAGACGTGAAGCGCTGTGCCGTGATGCTGCTGGGTTG
The DNA here is from genome assembly GCA_963795685.1 of uncultured Gammaproteobacteria bacterium. Taxonomy (GTDB): domain Bacteria; phylum Pseudomonadota; class Gammaproteobacteria; order Steroidobacterales; family Steroidobacteraceae; genus FEN-1191. The sequence goes on along the minus strand of CAWCJE010000010.1, from coordinate 279,695 downwards.
CCTTGCGGAGCGGTGCCGTGGTGGCCGCACCCACGGCGCCGCTCCGCCCGTTTGAAGCCAGTTACGCGTTCATCTGGAATGGAATCACGGCCGGCGTATCGACTTTCACCTTGCGCCAGGAATCCGACCAGGAATGGACCTATGTGTCGCGAAATCAGCCCCACGGTCTGGCACGTCTTGTATTCCAAGGCGTCCTGGACATTGAGCAGCCGCATGAGCGTCGGGCCCGAGGGCGTGCGGCCCCTGGTTTACTCGGCCACCGATCCGGACAACGGCGCCTCGAAAGGTGAAGTGCACTTTGACTGGATCGCCAATCGCGCCACAGGTTCGGCGGAAGGGAAAGAAGTCGAACTTGCCTTGCGCCCGGGCGTCCAGGACGATCTTTCGATGCAGATTGCGCTGATCTATGCGCTCTCGAATGATCAGACGCCTCAAGGGCATCTCGGTATTCGACGTCAATGGGATCCGCGACTACAACTTCGAGCGGGTCGGCGCCGAAACCTTGCACACGCCGGTCGGCGATGTCGCGACCATCATCTACCGCAGCCAAAAGACCAATTCGCCGCGCAGCAACCGGTATTGGTGCGCACCGGCCTACGGCTACGTGCCCGTTCAGGTCGAACAGCAAAACAAGGGCGAAGTGGCCTGGACTCTGAAACTGCGCTCCATCCACCGCGACTAGCAGCGTCGACTCAGGCCTTGGGCAGCGTCACGCCCTTCTGGCCCATGTACTTGCCGCCACGATCACGATAGGACGTTTCGCAGACTTCGTCGGACTCGAAGAACAGCATCTGCGCGACGCCCTCATTGGCGTAGATCTTGGCCGGCAGCGGCGTGGTGTTCGAGAATTCCAGAGTCACGTGCCCTTCCCACTCGGGCTCGAGCGGCGTGACGTTCACGATGATGCCGCAGCGTGCGTACGTGGATTTTCCGCAACAAACCGTCAGCACCGAACGCGGTATGCGGAAATACTCCACCGTGCGCGCCAGCGCGAAGGAATTCGGCGGAATGATGCACACATCGGAGGTCACGTCGACAAAGCTCTTGGCGTCAAATTGCTTCGGATCGACGATGGTCGAATTGATGTTGGTAAAGACCTTGAACTCCGGCGCGCAGCGCACGTCGTAGCCGTAGCTCGAGGTGCCGTAGGAAATGATTTTTTGCCCGTCGACCGAGCGCACCTGTTCGGCCGAGAACGGCTCGATCATGCCCATCTCGGCGACCATTCGCCGGATCCAAAGGTCGGACTTGATACTCATGTGCCCTCTAGAACGATGTAATTAGGATTCTTCGACTACGATCTGCGGAAATTGTCCCCGCCGATCGCGGCCGCGCCGTGCCAGTGCCCCCGCGGTATGTCGCGCCATTTCGATAAAGGCTGCGCGCGCGCGGCGTGCCCGGAGCGCTCACCACGCTCGGGGCTCCCCCATCCGCCTCCTCGCGCACGCGAGCGTCCAGCGGCAATGCACCCAGTAACTCGATGCCATGTTCGGAGGCCATCCGAGCCCCGCCGCCCTCGCCGAAGATGTGTTCCACGTGGCCGCAATTCGTGCAGACATGCAGGCTCATATTCTCGACGATTCCGAGCACCGGGACGGAAACCTTTTCAAACATCGCCAGACCCTTGCGGGCATCGGCCAATGCGATGTCCTGTGGCGTGGTCACAATCAGCGCACCCGAGACCGGCACGCGCTGCGAAAGCGTCAACTGGATATCACCGGTCCCCGGCGGCATATCCACGACGAGGTAATCGAGCTCGCCCCAGCTCGTGTCCCCCAGCAGCTGGGTCAGCGCCTGGGTCACCATCGGACCGCGCCACACGACCGCCTGCGCCGGGATCGACCAGAAAACCGATCGACATGACCTTGACCCCGTGGGCCTCCAACGGCTGCAGATGCTTGCCGTCCGGCGCCGTGGGGTGCTTTCCTTGCAGCCCGAGCATGATCGGCTGGCTCGGGCCGTAGATGTCGGCATCGAGTATGCCGACCCGCGCGCCACCGACCGCCCAGGCCAGGGCCAGATTCGCCGCCACGGTGGACTTTCCAACCCCGCCCTTGCCGCTCGCCACCGCCACGATGTTGCTCACCCCGGGCAGTGGTTTGAGCGGTCGCTGCACGCTGTGGGCAACGATGACGCCGCGCAAGTTCAACGCGAACCGCAACGCCCGGCGTGGCCCGCTTTGGCCAGATGCGCGGCCAGATCCGAGCGGAACTGGTCCACATATCCGAGAACCGGGATACCCAGTTCGATAGTGCCACCCACTTCACGTTCCGTGACGCGCAGGTGCTCGAGTGCTGCGGCCTCGAGCAAGGTCTGGCGCAAATACGGGTCGGTGTACTGCTCCACGGACGCGCGAATACTTCGAACCGTGTCACTCATTGTGCCGGGAACCTGGGATCAATTTGGGGCGCCGATTCTAGCCTGTCGGGCGGCCGGCCGCAGACCGGACACAGGTCACAGGCGTGCCGCCCCGCCGTGGCATAATGTTCAATCCATGAGTTTTTTTTCGAATTACCGCTCGGACCGGCTGATCACCCAGATCAAGTCGTCCAATGACTTACTGGGCGCGGAAGCCCAGAAAGCCGTGGCGAAACTCAAGGACATGGGCCCGGCGGTCATCGAGTCCATTTTGGCAGCGCTCCCGGATGCCGACAAGCACGCGACCGTGGCACTGGTGGATGTGCTTTCCGCCCTGGCGACCGTCAAAACCTTCCCGGTTTTCGTGGACGCGCTGATCCAGGGAAGCCCACGGGTGATCGCCGGGGTCTCCTGGGCTCTGACCAGCAGCCACAATTATCCCCCGGGTCTGTTGCTCCAGGCTCTGGCCAAACCCGGCGTCTCCAAATCCGCGGTGCTGGAGGTGATCAACGCCCAGCGCAATCGCTTCAGCGTGCGTGAGCTGCTGACGGCCGCCTATGCCCAGGAGGCCAACGAAAAGAACGCCCTGTTCCGGATCATCGGCGAAGTCGCCAATGATGCCAGCGTGCCCGAGTTGCTCGGCCGCCTGCAGGGCAAGGACACGATGGCGCGACTCCTGATACTCAATATCCTCGGCCGCTTCAATCGGGGCGATGTGCGCACGGCGCTCCAGGGTCAGCTCGCGGACGGCAATAAACTGGTGCGTTCCGCGGCGCTGAGCGCGCTGGCCAAGATGGACGGACCGATCGAAGTCGAACGCATCGTCACACTCTTGCTCGATCCTGAAATCGAGGTGCAGAACCGCGCCGTCGAGGTGCTGATCAAGGCGCGCGATCCGGAGACCGTGCGGCACCTGGTCCCGGTTCTGGGCAATGAAAACGAGTACGCGCGGCGCGCCGCGGTGGAAGTGCTGAATGAAATAGGCGATGCCAAGTCGGTCAAGTTCCTGATCGCGGCGATCAAGGACGCGGACTGGTGGGTGCGTTCGCGCGCCGGCGATGCCCTGGGCAAGATCGGTGGGCCGAAGGTGATCGACTCGGTGCTGCAGCTGGCGCGCGATCAGGACGAAGACGTGCGTCGCACCGCCATCGAGATCCTGAACCAGACCAAGGACGAGCGCGCTATCGCCCAGCTCATCGAGGCCACGCGGGACAAGGACTGGTGGGTAAGCGAGCGCGCCGTTGATGCGCTTGCCGAAATCGGCAGCAGCAAGGCGCTGCCGCGCATCGTGGAAATGCTGAAGACTTCCCCGGCAAAGGCGGTCCCCGTGGTTGTGCGCGCGATCGGCAAGTTGGGAAGCGCCGCGCAGGTCGGCGTGATCGTCCCGCTCCTCAATCGCCCCGAAAAGGAGATTCGGGTCGAGGCGATCGCGGCCCTCGCCAAGCTGGCGAACGAGGATCTGGCCGACCAGATTGGCTCGCAGCTACAGCACCACGTGAACAACCCCGACCAGACCGTGGCGGTGGCCGCCCAGCGCGCCCTCACCGAGCTCGAGGTGCGCTTCGCGTCCAACTACCAGCTCCTGGCGGTATCGGGCACGCGCGCGATGGGTAGCGGCGTGGGCACGGCCGCGCCTCGGCCCGGTGCCGCGCCGGCTTCCCGCGCGCAGGGGCCAAGGGACGGCCCGTACGCTGCTTATTCCCGGAAAAGACATCGCCCAGACACTGCAGGCCGCGGCGCAATCGACCTCCCAGAGGCTTGATATCGCGACCCTCAAGACAGGCGATATGGTCGAGGGGCGCTACAAGTTCATCGACAAGATCGGCAAAGGCGCCTTCGGCACGGTGCTGCTGATGGAAGATACCGTGGTCGATGAACGGCTGATTCTGAAGTTCTTGAATCCCAACGTGGCCGAGGACGAGGAAGTCATGAAGCGCTTCGTCCACGAACTGCGCTATTCTCGCAAGATCACCCACCAGAACGTGATCCGGATCTATGACTTTCTGTTCATCCAGGGCAACTACGCCATCTCGATGGAATACTTCCCATCGCACACGCTGGGAGCGGAAATCGTCAATGAGAAGCCGGTGGCCCTCAAACGCGCCATACAGTTCGGCATCGACATGTGCACGGGCATGCTCGTCGCGCACCAGGTGGGCATCGTGCACCGCGACCTCAAACCTGCCAATATCTTGATCAATGACTCGGGGTTGCTCAAGATCGTCGACTTCGGCGTGGCGGCGGCGCACCGCGAAGGCGACACGGCTTTGACCAAAACCGGCTACGTGATCGGAAGTCCCAAGTACATGGCCCCCGAGCAGATCCTTGGCAAGAAGGTCGACGAGCGTGCCGACGTGTACGCCATCGGGGTCATGCTCTACGAGATGCTCACCGGCGTGCCGCCCTATGCCCGGGGCGATCACATGGCAGTGATGTATCAGCACGTGCAAGGCCGTGCGCGACCGCCGCGCGAGATCAACCCCTCACTGACCCCGGAACTGAGCGACCTTGATCGTGCGTGCCATGGCGGTGGACAAGACCAAGCGCTTCCAGAATATGGATGAGCTGCGCACCGCGTTGCAGCACTTCCTGTAAGACGCTTGCGAGACTGACGATGGCACGCATCGACGCCTTCCTGAAACTGGGCACGCAACAAGGTTGCTCGGATATCCATCTGGCCATCGGTGTCCCGCCGATGTTGCGGCTCCATGGAGATCTGGTGCCCATCAAGTTTCGCGACCTGCGCGATAGCGAACTGGAAAGCTATGTCGCCGAAATCCTGACTCAGAACCAGAGCGAGCAGTTCGCGCGCGGGCGCGACCTCGATTTTTCCTACATCTCGGCAGAGGGCGGCCGATTCCGCGTCAACATCTACCGCAAGGACACCGGCGTCGGGGCCACCTTCCGGGCCATTCCCGCCGAGGTACCGACACTCGAGTCCCTCCGCCTGCCCTCCGTGATCCACAAGCTCTGCGATTATCACCAGGGGATGATCCTGGTGACCGGATCGACCGGGACCGGCAAGTCAACCACGCTCGCAGCGATGATCGACCTGCTTAACCGTACCCGGCAGGTCAACATCATCAGTCTTGAGGACCCGATCGAATTCGTTCACCGCAGCAAGCAGTGCCAGGTCATCCAGCGCGAACTGGGCACGCACATCCCGACCTTTGCCGAAGGGGTGCGCGCCGCGATGCGCGAGGATCCGGACGTCATTCTGGTGGGTGAATTGCGCGACTCGGACACGATTCGCATGGCGATGACGGCGGCGGAGACCGGGCACCTGGTACTGGGCACGCTGCACACCACAAGCGCCGTCAAGACCATCGATCGCATGATCGATGCGCTGCCGGCCGAGGAACGCGAGCAGACCAAGAGCTTTCTGTCGCAGAGCCTTCTGGCCGTGATCACACAAATCCTGGTCAAGTCTCACGACGGGCGCGGACGGCGCGCCATCTGCGAGATCATGGTGATGACCAAGGCGATCGGCAAGCTGATCATGACCGACCAGACGCACCAGCTGCCCAGCCAGCTGCAGACCGGCAAAGACTTCGGCATGCAGATGTTCGATCAGGCGCTGCTGGCGGCCGTACAGGCGCGCGAAGTCGACCCGGACGATGCCTTCAGCTACGCCACTGAAAAGCGGTTGCTGCAGAAGTTTGTCACCGACACCACGATCATAGCCAAGAACATCCTGTCCCAACCCACTCCTCCAGGCTGAGCCGGCACCGTGGCACAAATCGACGCATTGCTGGAGGAAGTCCTGAAGCGCAAGGGCTCGGACTTGCACCTTATTGCCGGCGATCCACCGCGCTGTCGCCGCTATGGCGATCTGATCGCGTTGCGGCCCGAAGTGGCCACACCGGAGTTCGTCAAGGAAGCGCTGTACGAGATCATGCCGCGCAAGTCCGTGGAGCGGTTTGAGGCGCACGATGGCGCCGATTTCGCTTACTCAATGCCCGGACACGGACGTTTCCGGGTCAATGTCCTAAGGCAGCTTGCGGGCATGGGCGCCGTGTTCAGGGCCATACCCTCAAGCGCATTGACGCTTGAGCAGCTCAAGATGCCCGCGGCGGTGCACCAGCTGTGCCGCTCGAGCAACGGGTTGATTCTGGTCACCGGGAAGACGGGCTCGGGCAAGTCCACCTCGCTGGCGGCGATGATCGATGACATCAACAAGCGCATCAAGGGGCACATCCTCACCATCGAGGATCCGATCGAGTTCGTTCACCCGCGGCACAACTGCCTGATCAGCCAGCGGGAAATCGGCGCACACACCCCCGGCTTCGCCCAGGCTCTGCACTCGGCCCTGCGCGAGGACCCGGACGTTATTCTGGTGGGTGAGTTGCGCGATCTGGAAACGATGAGCACGGCCATCACCGCGGCTGAAATGGGCATTCTGGTGATGGCCACACTGCACACCAACGGCGCCGCGCCCACCGTGGATCGCATGGTGAACGCCTTTCCGGCCGACAAGCAATCGCACGTGCGCACCATGCTCTCGACATCGCTCCGCGGCGTCATTTCCCAGCAGCTGCTGCAGCGCGCGGACGGCCAGGGCCGCGTCGCGGCGCTCGAGATTCTCATCAACACGCCGGCTTCGGCGAACCTAATTCGCCAGGGCAAGCTCGATCAGATCGAGACCGTTATGCAGTCGGGCGGTGCTCTGGGCATGCGCACGATGGACATGGCGATCCAACAACTGCTGGATCAGGGCGTGATATCGGGCGCGGAGGCCTATAAGAAGGGCATCAGCAAAGCCAGGTTCGAGGCCGCGAAGGACGCCTCCTAGCATGCGCCGGATCCTGGTGACGCACGCGTTGCCGTACGCCAACGGCTCGCTGCACCTCGGGCACACGATCGAAGCGGTCCAGACCGATATCTGGGTGCGCTTCCAACGGCTGCGCGGACATGATTGCCTGTTTGTTTGCGCCGAGGACTCCCACGGCACGCCGATCATGATCCGTGCCCAGCAGCAGGGCCAAAGCGCCGAGCAACTCATTGCCGATATGGCCGCCGAGCATCAGCGTGATTACCACGATCTGATGGTGGCGCACGATCACTTTCACTCCACGCACAGCGCCGAAAACAAACGCTTTACCTTCGAGTTGTACGAGCGCCTGCGCGATGCGGGCCATATCACGAGCCGCTCGGTGCGGCAGGCCTATGATGAAAAGGCGCAGATGTTCCTGCCTGATCGCTACGTGCGCGGCACCTGCCCGGTCTGCAAGAGCGCCGATCAGTACGGCGACAGCTGCGAGGTCTGCGGGGCGACCTACACTCCGGCTGAACTGATCGATCCCATCTCGACTGTGAGCGGCAGCAAGCCGGTATGGCGCGAGTCCGCGCATCTGTTTTTCAAGCTGGGCGACTTTGAATCGATGCTGCGCAGCTGGCTCGCATCGGGCTCGCAGCAGTCCGCCGTGCGGTCCAAGCTCGATGAGTGGTTTGCCGCTGGCTTGCAGGACTGGGATATCTCGCGTGATTCTCCCTATTTTGGCTTCGAAGTCCCGGACGCGCCGGGCAAATACTTCTACGTGTGGTTCGATGCGCCGATCGGCTACATCGCCAGCTTCGAGGCTCTGCGGGCGAAGCGCGGGCTCGAGTTCGACCCTTACTGGAAATCCGAAACCCAGACCGAGTTGCATCACTTTATCGGCAAGGACATCAGTTACTTTCACAACTTGTTCTGGCCGGCGGTGCTCCATGGCGCCGGCCTGCGCCGACCGACAGGAGTGCACGTGCACGGGTTTCTGACCATCAACGGCCAGAAAATGTCCAAGTCGCGCGGTACGTTCATCACGGCCCGACATTACCTCGAGCTGCTCCCGCCCGAGCCGCTCCGCTACTATTTTGCCGCGAAACTGACCAGCGGGGTCGAAGACATCGACATGAGCCTCGATGACTTTCTGGCGCGCACCAACTCGGACCTGGTCGGCAAGTTCGTCAACATCGCGAGCCGCTGCGCCGGATTTATCGAGCGCGGCGGCGGGCGGCTGGCCGAAGCACTCCCGGACGCCGCGCTGTACGGCGAGTTCGTGGCCGCGGGCGATCGGATCGCCGAACTCTATGAGCAGCGCGAATACGCCTCAGCCATCCGGGAAATCATGGCGCTGGCCGATCGCGCCAATCAATACGTCGACCGCCATAAGCCCTGGGCACTGGCCAAGGACCCGACTCAAGCCGCCCAGGTTCAAGCCATTGCAACGCAAGGGGTGAATCTATTTCGGGCGCTGATGATTTACCTTTCCCCAGTGCTGCCGCGCATGTGCGAGGAAGCCGGACATTTTCTAGGCAAGCCGATCCGCAGCTGGAGCGATGCGGCGACACCGCTGCTGGGTGTGGCCCTGAACCCGTACCGACCGCTTGCGACCCGTCTGGATCCCGCTTCGGTTGCCCGACTGGTGCAGACTTCGCGCCGCGCCCGCTCCGGCCGCCGCCAGCAACATCGGCATCAACGACTTCAGCAAAGTCGAAATGCGGGTGGCCCGGGTGGTCAGCGCAACGCTGGTTGCAGGGTCCGATAAGTTATTGCAGCTAAATCTCGATCTGGGCGGCGAAGTGCGCCAGGTCTTCTCAGGGATTCGATCCAGTTACAGCCCCGAACAACTGGTCGGCAGGCTGGTCATCGCGGTGGCCAATCTGGAGCCGCGAAAGATGCGCTTCGGCGTCTCAGCGGGGATGGTGCTTTGCGCGAGTGGGACCGAAGGTGGGGTATTCCTGCTCAGCGCCGACAGCGGCGCGCAGCCGGGAATGAAAGTCAGCTAGACCGGCCCTCTAGCGACGCGCCGACTGTGCGCGCCAGTATCTGATGAGAACGTAGCCCGCGGCCATCCCGCCCAGATGCGCAAAATGCGCCACGCCCTGGTTGCTGGTGAACACGCCCAGAAACAGTTCCATGACGCCGAATAAGGTGACCAGCAGCCACGCGGGCATCGGAATGGGCGGAAACACGAGCATCAGGCGACGGTGCGGGTAGGCCATGCCGTAGCACAGCAGCAGACCGAATATGCCGCCCGAAGCACCGAGCGTCGGGTACGGGCTGGGATGAATGGTCGAAGTCACCAGCAGTTGGGCGCAGGCCGCCCCGATCACGCAGGTCAGGTAGTACCAACGGAAGCGCGCAACGCCCAGGAGCCGCTCCACGTCGGGCCCGAACATGTAGAGCCCGAACATATTGGCAAACAGGTGCCAGAACTCGATGTGCAGGAACCCGTAGGTCACCAGCTGCCAGGGTTCAAACGGTAAGCCGCCATCGGCCAGATCGCTGTGCAGCGGCCACAACTCGAGCGAGGCGAATTGATCGGGCCCCAGAAACGCCTGGGCCGCGTACAGGCCCAAGTTGACGATCAACAGGGCCCTTACCGTCGGTGTCAGATTGCTAAACATCGGTGCCTGTGAATTTCCATTACCATGGCTTGTATTGTGCCATTGCGGATGGATGACGATGCGGCGAGTTGACGCTACTGATATCGACGCGTTGCTGCCGCAGACCCAGTGCACGCGATGCGGATACGCCGGTTGCCTGCCTTACGCGCAGGCACTGGCCGCCGGGAACGCGCAGATCAACCAGTGCCCGCCGGGGGGCGCCGCGCTGATCAATGAGCTCGCCGCCTTGCTCGGAGCGCTCTGCCGATGCCCCTTGATCCACAGTTCGGCACCGAAGCGCCCCCGAAACTGGCGTGGATCGATCCGGATCAGTGCATCGGGTGCGCGCGTTGCCTTCCGCCCTGCCCGGTCGATGCGATCCTCGGTGCGCAGCGCTACATGCATACGGTGATCGCCTCGCACTGCACGGGCTGCGAGCTTTGCATTCCGGCCTGCCCGGTCGACTGCATACACATGATGCCCTGGCCGCAGTCGATGCCGGCGCCCACGGCGCTACAGAACCGCGCTCGCTACCAGGACCATCTCGCGCGCCGCGCTCGGCGCGGGCGAGCAACGTGAGAGCGAGCTGCGCCAACTCAAGGAACGTGGGGATATCGATGCGAGTACGGGGCGATGACGCCTCGAGCCCGCCGGAATTTCTATTCCGCCCTGCGCGCCGCGAACCCCAAACCGCGCACCGAGCTGCTGTATGAATCGCCTTACCAGCTGCTGATCGCGGTCATCCTGTCCGCTCAGGCCACCGACAAGAGCGTCAATGCGGCGACCCGAACACTATTTCGCGTGGCACCCACGCCCGCGGCCATGGTCGAGCTCGGGCTGACCCGCCTCAAGCAGCACGTTCGCACCATTGGCCTGTACAACTCCAAGGCCAAGCACATCATGGCCACGTCCCGCCAGCTCCTTGAGCTTCATGACGGAAAGGTCCCCTTCGATCGGGCCGCGCTCGAGAGCTTTGCCCGGGGTCGGACGCAAAACCGCCAATGTGGTGCTCAACACCGCCTTTGGCGAACCCACCATTGCCGTGGACACGCATATTTTCCGCGTGGCCAATCGAACCGGGCTCGCCCCCGGCGCCACACCCCGCGCGGTCGAGGACCACTTGATGGCGGTGACGCCTGCAGAGTTTCGCAACGACGCGCACCACTGGCTGATTCTGCTCGGTCGCTACATTTGCAAGGCACGGCGGCCGGAATGCCCGCGCTGTCCGGTGCGCCGCTGGTGCGAGTATCCCGACAAGGTGCTCGCATGAGCCTGTTTGCCGGCCAGGATCGTGACGCCATGCGCGGCGCGTGGCGCACCGCCTGGGCGCGCCATCTCGCCCGATTGCCGCTCGCACCACTCCAGGCGCAAATGACCGAAGTCATTGCCCTGCACCCGGAATACCATGCCCAGCTGCTCGAAATCGATCGGCTCGCGCCGCAAGCGCGTGAGGACACCGAGATCGCCGCGCGCGCGTTCCTGCATCTGGGGCTGCATCTGGCGCTGCGCGAGCAGCTCACGACCGACCGGCCCAAGGGAATTGCCCTCATTCACCGGCGTCTGAGCGCCGGAACGCTCGACGGCCATGAAGCCGAGCATCGCATGATGGATGTGCTCGAACGAACGCTGTGGGAGGCCCAGCGCGCCGGCCGGCCGCCGGATGAGGCGCACTACCTCGAGGCGCTGCGCCGCCTGTAACGGCACCGATGCGGCGCTGATCAGGCTCCGGCGCGTTTCTTCGGCAGATAAAGATCGGTGAGCGTGCCGGCGTAGGCCTCCGCGGCCATCGCCACGGTCTCGGTGAGTGTCGGGTGCGGATGCACCGTCAGGCCAATATCGTGCGCGTCCGCGCCCATTTCAATCGCCAGTGCGACCTCAGCAATAAGCTCGCCGGCATTCGGACCCACCATGCCCCCACCCACGACACGCTGGCTTACTGGATCGAACAGCAGTTTTGTCATCCCCTCATCGCGACCGAGCGACAGTGAACGGCCACTGGCCGCCCAGGGAAATGCCGCCTTCTCCACGCTGATGCCCTGTTGCTTGGCGCTCGTCTCGGTCACCCCCGCCCAGGCAATTTCCGGATCCGTGTAGGCCACCGACGGAATCACTCGCGCGTCGAAGTAACTCTTGTGTCCTGCCGCGACCTCGGCGGCGACCTTACCCTCGTGCGAGGCCTTGTGGGCGAGCATCGGCTGGCCGACCACATCGCCAATGGCGAATATGTGCGCCACGTTCGTGCGCTGCTGCTTGTCCACGCGGATGTAGCCGCGCTCATCGACGGCCACCCCCGCGGCCTCGGCTCCGAGTGCCCGGCCATTAGGCACTCGCCCCACCGCCACCAGCACGTGATCGAAGGACTGCGTGCTTAAGCTTTCGCCTGCCGAGAAGCTGACCTCCAAACCCGCCGATTGGGCCGATACCGCCGTGACCTTGGTGCCGAGCATGATTTGCTGGTAGCGGGACTTGAGGCGCTTTTCCAGCGGGCGCACCAGGTCAAGGTCACAGCCGGGAATCAGCTGGTTCGTCAGCTCCACGACGCTGATCTTTGCGCCCAGCGCTTCGTACACGGTGGCCATTTCAAGCCCAATGATCCCTCCGCCGATGACCAGCAGGCGCCCCGGGTTTTCGGGAATCTCCAGCGCACTGGTCGAATCAAGCACCCGCGGATCGCTGGGCACGAACGGCAGTCGTATCGGCTCGGAGCCCGCGGCGATGATGCACTGGTCAAAGCGAATGCGCTGTGCCTTCTCCTCGTGCATGATCTCGATGACGTGCGGACTGATGAATTTTCCGACACCGCGCAGCACCTCGACCTTACGTTGCTTGGAGAGCGCGGCGAGCCCGCCGGTCAACTTTCCCACCACCTGGTTTTTCCACGCGCGCAGCTTGCCGAAATCGATCTGTGCCTCGCCGAAGGTCACCCCGTGCGCGCTCATCGCGCGCGCCTCGTCGATTACTTTGGCCGCGTGCAACAAAGCCTTGGAAGGGATGCACCCCACATTGAGACAGACCCCGCCCAGTGTCGCCCAGCGATCCACGAGCATTACCTTGAGTCCCAGGTCCGCCGCGCGGAACGCGGCCGTGTAGCCGCCCGGACCCGCGCCCAGCACCAGCAGTTGCGTATCCCGATCCGCGTCCGGTTCCTTATCTCCCGTCGCCACCGGGGCGGGCGTACTCAAGGGAGCCGCGCTGGATTGGACAGGCGCGGAGCGGCTCGGCCACCGCGTTCGCGGTGCCTTCGACGCGCGCAAGAACAACGCCCTGGGATACTTTGCTGCCGCGCGTGACCAGCACTTCAGTCACGCGCCCGGCCACGGTCGCCGGCACGTCCATGGTGGCCTTGTCAGTCTCAAGCGTGACGATCGGCGCATCGAGCGCAATCACATCGCCAGGCTTGACCTGAACTTCGATGACCAGGACGTCCTTGAAATCGCCGATGTCCGGACAGGCGATTTCCTGCACGCTCACGGAACCGCCTCGATCAAGCCGGCGACGTTCGCGAGCTCGGCGACCAGCGCGGCGCCGAATCGGGCGCCATCGGCCCCGTCGATGACACGGTGATCGTAGGAAAGCGATAAAGGCAGGATGGTGCGCGGAACCAGCGCGTCGCCCCGATAGACAGGTTTCAGCGAGGCGCGCGAAACGCCGAGAATCGCCAATTCCGGTGCGTTGATGATCGGCGTGAAGGCGGTTCCGCCGATCCCTCCAAGACTCGAGACCGTAAAGCACCCGCCCTGCATCTCGGCGGCGCTGAGTTTCCCGGCGCGCGCCTTTTCGGACAAGCGTGGCGAGCGCGCGCGCGAGCTCATAGATATCCTTCTTGTCCGCATCGCGGATGACCGGCACGAGCAAGCCGTTGGGCGTATCGGCCGCGAAGCCCAGGTGCAGGTACTTCTTTAGGATCAGGTTCTCGCCGCTCTCATCGAGCGAGGCATTGAACTTGGGAAGTTTCTGCAAAGTGCGCACCACGGCGCGCAGCACAAAGGCCAGGGGCGTGAGCTTGACTCCCAATCCGGCCGCCCGCTCCTTGAGCGTGGCGCGCGTGGCCTCGAGCTCGGTGATGTCGGCCTCATCGAACTGAGTCACGTGCGGCAGATTGACCCAGCTGGCATGCAGGCGGCTTCCCGAGATGCGCTTGATGCGTCCGAGCGGTTGGGTCTCGACCGCACCGAACTGCTTAAAGTCCGGCACCTGCACGCGGGGCAGGCCTGCGCCCGCTCCGGCGCCCGCCGGGCCCGCGCCTGTCAGAACGCCCTTGATGAAAGACTTGACGTCGCCCTCGACGATACGCCCCTTGCGTCCCGGCTCCGTTCACGCGCGAGAGATCGACGCCCAGTTCGCGGGCGAATCGCCGCACTCCCGGACTGGCATGCGCCAGCGCAAATCCGCTCTCGTTTATTGCACTGCCAGCGGCCGGTGCGGAGGCGCGCTTCGCCGCCGGCACGGCCTCGGTCGCCGGCGGGGTGGGTGCGGATTTGGCTGGCGCGCTTTGGGCCGCGCTCGGTTTGGTCTTCGTCTCTGCTGCCGGCGCGGCGCCGCTTTCCGGATCGACTTCGAGGGTCGCGATGGCCGTACCTTCGGAGACCTGTCCGCCGTTCTTGACCAGCAATCGCCCGATGACGCCGGCCGCGCCGGCCGGCACGTCCATCGTGGCCTTCTCAGTTTCCAGCGTCAGGATCGGGGTGTCCGGCCCGACCCGGTCTCCGGGTTTGACCAGGACGTCGATGATCAGCACGTCCTTAAAGCCGCCCAGATCCGGCACCAGTATTTCACGCTCCGACAAGCGGTGACTCCTGCAACCTCATCAGCTGTTCAGTGGGTTGGGCTTGGCCGGATCGATCCCGAACTGCGACGAGGGCCTCGATGACCGTGCGCCGGTCGATCTGCCCCTCATCGGCCAACGCCTTGAGCGCGGCCAGCGCGATGAAGTGGCGATCGACCTCAAAGTGCCTGCGCAGCGGCGCTCGCGCATCCGAGCGACCGAAGCCATCGGTTCCCAGGGTGATGTAGTGCCCGGGCACCCACTGGCGAATCTGGTCCGCGACGGTGCGCATGTAGTCGGTGGCCGCGATGACCGGCGCCTGCTGTTCGCGGAGCAACTCCCCGATGTACGGGATTCGCGGTGATTCCCCCGGGTGCAGCAGGTTCCAGCGCTCGCAATCGATCGCCTCGCGGCGAAGCTCACTGAAACTGGTGATCGAATAGACATCCGCGGGAATCTTGAACTGCTCCTCGAGCAGCTCGGCGGCGGCGAGCACCTCGCGCAGGATCGTGCCGCTCCCCAGCAGCGTCGTGCGCAACTTGCCCTTTCCGCCCGCGCGCAGGCGATACCCGCCCCGCACGATGCCTTCGGCCGCACCGGCCGGGAGCGGGGGCTGCGCGTAGTTCTCATTCATCACCGAGATGTAATAGAACACGCCCTCGCCCTCGCCATACATGCGCCGCAGGCCATCCTGGATGATCACGGCGAGTTCGTAGGCGTAGGTGGGATCGTAGGCCCGGCAATTGGGCACGCTGGTGGCGAGCAGCTGGCTGTGACCGTCCTGATGCTGCAGCCCCTCGCCGGCGAGCGTGGTGCGTCCGGCGGTCGCCCCCAGCAGGAAACCCCGGGCCCGCATGTCGCCGGCCGCCCAGATGAAATCGCCGACGCGCTGAAAACCGAACATCGAATAGAAAATGTAGAACGGCACCATCGGCACGCCGTGGTTCGTGTACGAGGTCGCAGCGGCGAGCCAGGAACACAGCGACCCCGCCTCGTTGATGCCCTCCTCCAGCATCTGGCCCTGCTTGTCCTCGCGATAGGACATGAGCTGATCCGCATCCTGGGGCGTGTAGAGCTGGCCTATCGAGGAATAGATACCGATCTGGCGGAACAGCCCCTCCATGCCGAAGGTGCGCGCTTCATCCGGCACGATCGGAACGATGTGCTTGCCCACCTTCTTGTCCTTGAGCAGCACACCGAGGATCCGCACGAAGGCCATGGTGGTGGAAATCTCGCGCTCGCCGGTGCCGTCCAGAATCGACTGGAACGCGCTGAGTTCCGGCAGCTCGAGCTTGGCGTTTCCCGAGGAGCGCTGCGGGAGGAATCCGCCCAGCTCGCGCCGGCGCTCGAGCAGGTAGCTCATCTCCTCGCTGTCCTGGGGTGGCTTTCTGAACGGGAGCGTGGCGATGTCCTCATCGCTCACCGGAATGTTGAATCGATCGCGCAGCTCGCGCAGCGATTCATCGCCGAGCTTCTTTTGCTGGTGCGCGACCATCTGTCCTTCGGCGGCCTTGCCCAAGCCAAAGCCCTTGACCGTCTTGGCCAGGATTACCGTCGGACGACCGCTCGCCTGCATGGCCGCGGCGTAGGCCGCGTACACCTTGCGCGCATCGTGCCCGCCACGGTTCAGGCGCCAGATGTCCTCATCGGACATGTTGGCGACCATTTCCTTGAGTCGCGGATTCTTGCCGAAGAAATTCTCGCGCGTGTAGGCGCCGCCCTTGGCCTTGAAATTCTGATACTCGCCATCGACGCACTGCTCCATGACTTCGCGCAGCAGACCTTCATGGTCTTGCGCCAGCAGCCGATCCCAGCGCGAACCCCAGATGACCTTGATGACGTTCCAGCCGGCGCCCAGAAAGGCCGCCTCCAGCTCCTGGATGATCTTGCCGTTGCCGCGCACCGGACCGTCGAGGCGCTGCAGATTGCAGTTGATCACGAACACCAAATTGTCGAGCTTCTCGCGCACCGGCATCGTCAGCGCGCCCATCGATTCGGGCTCGTCCATCTCCCCGTCCCCGCAAAACGCCCAAACCTTGCGATCCGAGGCCGGCACCATGCCGCGATGCTCCAGATAGCGTATGAATCGGGCCTGATAGATGGCCATCATCGGGCCCAGTCCCATCGATACGGTCGGAAACTGCCAGAAATCCGGCATCAGCCAGGGGTGCGGATAGGAACTTAGTCCCCCGCCGTCCACTTCCTGCCGGAAGCGACGCAACTGCTCCTCGCTCAGGCGCCCTTCCAGGTAAGCGCGCGCGTAGATGCCGGGCGAGGAATGGCCCTGCATGAATATCAGGTCACCCGGATGAGCGCTCGAGGGAGCGCGCCAGAAATGGTTGAAGCCCACTTCGTACAGCGTGGCCGAGGAGGCGTAGCTGGCAATGTGTCCGCCGTATTCGGTGGACTTGCGATTGGCCGCCACCACCATGGCCGCGGCGTTCCAGCGTATCCACGCCTCCACGCGCCGCTCCAGTTCGCGGTTTCCCGGATACAGCGGCTGCTTGCCCACCGCGATGGTGTTGACGTACGCGGTATTCGGACTGTAGGGCAGATAGGCGCCGGACCGGCGCGCGTGCTCGACCATGCGGTCGATCAAAAAATGCGCACGCTCCGGGCCTTCCGCCTTCAAGACCGAATCAATCGATTCCAGCCACTCGCGGGTTTCGATGGGATCCAGATCGCCGGGATCGGTGACTTCGCTCATGGCTCGAGAAATTACCCTTGGGGCGCTGTGCTAGGATGCGCCGTAACGCGGTGAGACCGGAGAGTCTGCATTATACGCCGATCTGGCCCTGCCTTAAGACCGCCGCACCCACAAGCTTGGTGACAATGCACGAACTGACGATACGCCGTCCCGATGACTGGCACTTGCACTTGCGCGACGGCGAGTCGCTTGCCGCAGTTCTGCCCCACACCGTGAGGCGTTTTGCGCGAGCCGTGATCATGCCCAACCTCTCCCCGCCGGTGACCACCACGAGCGCGGCCCTCGCCTACCGCCAGCGCATCACATCACACGCTCCCGCCCGGAGCGGATTTCACGCCCCTCATGACGCTTTACCTCACCGACACGATGCCACCCGAGGAAATTGACCGTGCCGTGGCGAGCGGAATCGTGGTGGGCGCCAAGCTCTACCCGGCCGGTGCGACCACCCACTCATTCGGACAGCGGCGTGACCGACGTGCGCAAGCTCGATGCGGTCTTGGAGAGAATGAGCGAGAAGGACCTCGTGCTTCAGGTGCACGGCGAAGTCACCGATCCGGCGGTCGATGTGTTCGATCGCGAAGCCCGATTTATCGAGCGGGTGCTGGCGCCGCTGATCGAGCGCTTGCCGACACTGCGCGTGGTGTTCGAACATGTGACTTCACGAGCCGCCGTGGATTTTGTCTGCGGCTCGCGCGCGCGCGTAGGCGCCACGGTGACGCCCCAGCACCTGCTGCTCAATCGGAATGCTCTTTTCCTGGGCGGAATCCGACCGCACCACTATTGCCTGCCGGTGCTCAAACGAGAATCCGACCGGCAGGCGCTTTTGGCTGTCCTCGCGCGTGGCGATGCGCGTTTTTTCCTCGGTACGGACAGCGCCCCGCATTCGCTGCGCGCCAAGGAAGCCGCTTGCGGTTGTGCCGGGATATTCACCGCGCACGCGGCCATCGAGTTGTACGCGGAAATATTCGAGCAGCTCGGGGCGCTCGAGCGGCTCGAGGAGTTTGCCTCCGGCTTCGGCGCGGATTTCTACCGCCTGCCACGAAATCAGGGCACGCTCACGCTGCAGCGGCGTGCCTGGACTGCCCCTGCACGGCTCCCGTTCGGCGCGGAGGAGCTGGTGCCCTTTCGTGCCGGTGAGAGCGTCGGCTGGGCGCTGCATCCGTGAACAACGCGCAAGGTGCCGGGCGCATGGCGCGCCGTTTTCGAGGCTTTCTGCCCGTCGTCGTCGATGTGGAAACCGGCGGCTTCAACTGCGCGCGCGATGCGCTTCTGCAAATCGCCGCGGTCATGATCGATATGGACGATTCCGGGCGCCTGGTGCGCGGCCCCACCCACAGCTACCACGTCATTCCCTTCGAAGGCGGCAATATCGAGGCGGCCTCGCTGGCCGTAAACCGCATTGATCCCTGGCACCCCTTACGCCCGGCCATTGATGAGCGCGACGCGTTGCAGCGGATCTTCAAGGAGGTGCGGGCCGGAATGCAGCTCGCCGGTTGCAAGCGCGCGGTGCTGGTGGGCCACAACGCCTGGTTTGACCTGTCCTTTCTCAACGCCGCGGTCGCACGGAGCGGCGTCAAGCGCTGCCCGTTTCATCCCTTTTCGAGCTTTGACACCGCCACGCTGGCGGGGGCGGCGTTCGGGCAAACGGTGCTGGCCAAGGCCTCGACCATCGCCGGCCTGGGCTGGGAAAGCGCCTCGGCCCACTCGGCCAGCTACGACGCCGAGCGCACCGCCGAATTGTTCTGCACGATTTGCAACGAGTTGGCCGGAAGCTTCCGGTGGGCGGAAAATCGCGCGCGCGATCTGGGTTGGTACGATGGCAGCATCGCCGAAGCCGAGCAGGATCCGGAAACAGGCCCTGCGACCGAACCCTGAATGCTAAGCGGCCGCGGTGCCCATCACTCCGGCAGCCTCGAGCGTCTTGCGCAATTCACCGCTCCGGTACATTTCCATCGTGATATCGCACCCACCAAGCAACTCGCCCTTCAGATACAGCTGCGGGTAGGTCGGCCAATTCGAGTACTGCTTGAGGCGCCTCGCGCATCTCGGGGTCTTCGAAAATATTGACGCTGTGAAAACCGACACCCAGCTTGCGCAGTGCGCCGGAGGTCTGAGCGGAAAATCCGCACTGCGGGAAATCCGGAGTTCCCTTCATGAAGAGCACCACGGGAGCCCGGTCGAGTTCGTTGCGAATCCGTTCTTTGATGTCCATCCACTTACCTGCCGTTGTTTGTAGAGCGCCACTCAAAAACTGCCCACGGACATTGCCGGGAGAATGGGCCTGCGCCACGCCCACATTGAATTATGGGGGGCGCTGGCCTATTCTTCAAACTCTAGACGCATTTAACAAGCCAATCAAAACAGCGACTTAGAGGGCACTGACCATGAATCCACTGAATTCCGTACGCGGCTCGATTATCACCGGCGTAATCCTCGCCCTGGTAATCACCCTGGCCATCCAACCCACCGCCTTCCACGAGCTGGGCCTGGCCCGCTGGCTGCACGTGCTTTCCGGGGTCATGTGGATTGGGCTGCTGTACTACTTCAACGTCGCGCAGACCCCGGCGCTGGCGGCGGCGGCCGCGGACAAGGGCGGCCCCGGAGGAGCGGGCATTACCAAGTACGTGGCGCCCCGGGCGCTGTTTTGGTTCCGTTGGTCGGCGGTGGCCACCTGGCTCACCGGCGCCTGGTACCTGGCGCGTGGCGCGAATTTCACCAATGCCTTCACGTTCGGCCATTTTGGCGAAGACTATTACGGGCTGGTGATCGGCATTGGGGCCTGGCTGGGCACCATCATGCTGTTTAACGTGTGGGTGCTGATCTGGCCGAACCAGAAGAAAATACTTGGCATCGTGCCGGCCACCGACGAGGAAAAGGCGCGCGCACGGAAAGTGGCGGGAATGGCCTCGCGCATCAACTTCGTGCTGTCGATACCGCTGCTGCTGTGCATGGCCTCGGCGTCACACGGGTTGCCGTTGTAGGCATTGGCTCCCGCACTGCCTCCCGACCTCCCCGAGCAAGTCTCGCGCGCACTGCGCGAGGACGTGGGCTCGGGCGATGTCACCGCGCAGCTGATCGCGCCCGAGACGATCGCGCGAGCGCGCGTGCTCTGTCGCGAGGCGGCCACCGTCTGCGGCACGGGGTGGTTCGAGGAGACCTTCCGGCAGCTCGATGCCCGGGTGCGGGTGCAATGGAGCGCGCACGACGGTCATGCGGTGAGCGCCGATACCGTGCTGTGCGAAATCGACGGGCCGGCACGCGCCATACTCACCGGCGAGCGCACGGGACTTAATTTTCTGCAGCTCCTGTCCGCCACCGCCACCGCCACGGCGCGCTATGCGCGCGCCGTGGCCGGCACGGATTGCCAGATCCTTGACACCCGCAAGACCCTACCGGGTCTGCGCAGCGCGCAGAAATACGCCGTGCAATGCGGTGGTGGGCAAAATCACCGCATGGGTCTCTACGATCAGGTCCTCATCAAGGAAAATCACATCGCTGCGGCCGGCTCGATCGCGGCGGCCGTGGCGAAGGCGCGCGCCTTGTCGCCGGGATTGGTGGTCGAGGTGGAGACCGAGAACCTGGAGGAAGTCAAAAGCGCGCTGCTCGCGCGCTGCGAGATTATCTTGATCGATGAGTTCTCTTTGGAGGACATGCGTCGCGCAGTGGCGCTCAATCGGGCCAGCCCGCGGCCCGCGAAGATTGAGGCCTCGGGCAGCGTCCGCCTGGATAATCTCTCGGCGATGGCCGCGACCGGCGTGGATTTCATCTCGATCGGTGCCCTGACCAAACACGTCCAGGCGATCGACATGTCGCTGCGCCTGCTGTAATTATTTCTTGCGCGCTGCCTTGCGCCGGGCCGGGCGCACGCGTCGGCTCGCGCTCTTGCGCTTCGCCTTGCTCGCTCGTTTCGGGACTCGTTTGCGCGCGGTCATCTTCCCTTGCCTGGCGGCACGCGCCTTCGCCGGCTTTTTCCTTGGTTTTGCTTTCGGTTTTGATTTCGGCTTCACCGTGCTCTTTTTGGTTTTTTTCTTGAGCGGCTTTTTCGCCTTCTTTTTGGCGGCCGCAGGGGCCGACTTGGCGCTCGCCTTGGGCTTGGCTTTTCCGGCATCGGCCGAGGCGGCCACGGGCATCGAATGCACCGCGAAGAAGGCCCCTTCCCTGTCAAAGAACTGCACGATCCGTCCACCGCCCGGGACCGCCACGGGGCCATGGGCGACTTGACCGCCGGCGACCGCGACCTGGCGGGCGGTGTCATCGGCACTGGCGCTGATGGCGTAAGGGCACCACGCCGGAGGCATCGCGCGATCGGCGGGAATCGTGTACGCGCCCCCGAAATCCTGCGAGCCCAGACCAAAGGTCTGGTAATAAAAACCACCCCCCATGTCCATGGGCGGGCGCAGCTGCCAGCCGAAGAGTTGCCGATAGAACGCCAGCGCCGCCTCACGGTTACGCACCGCCAGCTCCGCCCATGCAAAGGAGGAACTCGCCGGAGCGCTGCCCGAATCCAGCGGGGAATACAGGCCGAATATCGCGCCCTCCGGATCCGTCAACAGCGCGACGCGCCCCACGCCCGGGATGTCCTGAGCCGGCTGCTGTATGCGGGCTCCCAGGCCCACCGCCTGACCCGCGATGGCATCGACGTCGCCCACGCCGATGTAGCCGCGCCAGTGCGGCCCGGTTCCCTTGCCTTTGGCGTCGTCGGACAGCCGCATGGCCCCCGCGATTGCCTTGCCCTCGGCGGAGCGGAACATCAGGTAGGGCGAGCCGGGACTGAAAGGCTGCGCCTTCCACGGAAGAATCCGCTCATAGAAAGCGCTCGCCGCGCTGGGGTCGTTGCAAAGCAGTTCCTGCCAGATGAATTGTCCCTGAAAGCTGGGCTGCGCCATGGGGGTCCCCTTAACTTGCAGTGTGCGGGCGGGTAAGAAGGCTTCTTCGCTCTTCCGGAAGTCCGACAATATCGCACTCTAGGAGGAGGCGACAACGCTCGGATTGACCTCGACCGTCACATGAACGATCTCGGCGTGCGCCTCCAGCAGCGTGCGGAAATACTCCGGGGTCACGGGGGCCCCCGTGGCGACGCTCAGAATGCACGCGTAACTGGCCTTGCCGACCCGCCAGACGTGCAGGTCGAGAACCTGCACCGCAATGGGTGCGGCGCGCAGGCTCTGGCGGATCTTCTCGACCACCGGCGCCCCCATTTCCGCATCGAGCAGAATTCGGCTGGTGGAACGCAGCAAGGTCCACGCCCAGGCCGCCACCACGATCGAGGCGAACAAGCCGACGGCGGCATCCAGCCAGGTCAGGTGCAGGTATTTGCCGCCCGCCAGGGCCCCGATGGCCAGCAGCGAGGTGCCGGCATCGGCCGCCACGTGGAGGTAGGCGGCCCGAAGGTTCAGATCCGCGTGAGGGCGCGCGTGATCGACTCCGCTCGGGTGACCGGGGCCATGGCTGTGACCGTGACCGTGGGAAGACTTTGAGTCCCCTTCCCGGTGCGCGGCGCCCGCGAGCAGGCCGGCCGAGACCAAATTGACCAGCAAGCCAATCGCGGCCACGGCCAGGGCCTGGTCGTAGGCAATGACTGAAGGATTTCGCAGTCGCGAAAAGCACTCGAAGGCCATGTACAACACCACGCCGCTCAGAAGCAACGCGCTGGTGTAGCCGCCCAGCACTTCAATCTTCCAGGTGCCAAACGCGAAACGGTCATCGCGCCGCAAGCGGCGCGCCAAGGCGTAGGCGGCCACCGAAAGACCCAGCGCAATGACGTGAGAGCTCATGTGCCAGCCATCGGCCAGCAGCGCCATCGATCCGTACCACCAGCCCGCGGCGATCTCGAGCACCATGGCAAGCGCCGTGAGGATCAGCACCCACAGCGTGCGACGCTCGGCCAGCGGATTGGCCGAGTCGAATCCCTGGGCGTGCGCAACTATTCCACCGCAGCGCTCTTCGGTCACAAGAGTCTCCCGCGCGCGGGTGCGCGCACCGGGTCGGACGGTACGCGCCGACCCCGTATACTGCGCGCCACTATAAACCCAGCCCGATCGGCGTCCCATGCTTCGAGCGGATCGCAACCAACCTTTCGGCTTTATCCGCGAGTTTGCAACGCGCTGGGACACGCTCGCATTGCTGATGGTGCTCGGTCTGATCACGTTCCTGGCCGCGGCCAGCCGCGGGCTCCTGGCGCCGCTTTCGCAGCTGGGAGCCACCCCGCTCTCGCTCGCCCCCTCGCACCTTCCCGAGTACGCGGCGCGCACGACATTCAGGATGTTTGCCGCCCTGGTGCTCTCGCTGGTCTTTACCCTGACCTACGCCACCTGGGCGGCCAAGAGCCCGCGCGCGGGACGCTTCCTTGTGCCGCTGCTCGACATCCTGCAGTCGGTGCCGATCCTCGGGTTCATCTCGATCAGTGTCGTATTCTTCATGGCGCTGGTCCCTGGTCGTGTGCTGGGTGCGGAATTCGCCGCGATCTTTGCCATCTTTACCAGCCAGGCCTGGAACATGGCCTTCAGCTTCTATCAGTCCCTGCGCACGGTCCCGACCGAACTGGCCGAAGCCGCCGCCTCCTTTCATCTGACGCCGTGGATGCGGTTCTGGCAACTGGAGGTGCCCTTTGCGCTTCCGGCACTGACCTGGAACATGATGATGTCGATGTCCGGGGGCTGGTTCTTTGTGGTGGCCTCCGAATCCATCAGCGTCGGGCGCTACGCACGTGGCGCTGCCGGGCATCGGCTCGTACATCGCACTGGCCATCGAGCAGCGTAACCTCCACGCGATCGGCTGGGCGATCGCCGCGATGGCCCTGGTCATTCTGGTTTATGACCAACTGCTGTTCCGCCCGATGATCGCCTGGGTCGATCGGTTCCGTGTCGAGCAGGAACCCGGCGCCGAACCGCCGAGCTCCTGGGCTTTGAACGTGTTGCGTCGCTCTCGACTGATCAAGGCGCTGACCGTGATTTTCTACGCCCTGGTGCGTTGGACCAGCTGGGCCTCGCCCTTGCGTGTGGCGCCGCGTGCGGGTTCGCGCAAGCGCAAGGCGTCCAGCTCTGGGATCCGCGATGCCGTGTGGATTGCGGTGCTGGTCGCCCTCGCTGCAATCGCCGTGCGCAAGCTCGGCCAGGTGCTGTGGTCAGGGACCCATCTGGCGGAACTGCGCGAGGTGGGACTGCTGGGTGTATTTACGATGATCCGGGTGATCGTGCTGATCGCGCTGGCCAGCCTTCTGTGGGTGCCGGTCGGAGTCTGGATTGGCCTAAGGCCCCGCGCCGCCCAGTGGGTACAGCCGATCGCGCAATTTCTCGCCGCGTTCCCCGCCAATCTCCTGTTCCCGCTGGTGGTCTATGTCATTGTCGCCTGGCAGTTGAGTCCCAACCTGTGGCTCAGCCCGCTGATGATCCTAGGGACGCAGTGGTACATCCTGTTTAATGTGATCGCCGGCGCCGCGGCGATCCCGGCCGAACTGAGGCGCGCCGCGCAGAATCTGCACATGGGCGGCTGGCTTTGGTGGCGGCGTTTTGCCCTGCCCGCGATCATGCCTTATTTCGTGACCGGCGCGATCACCGCCTCGGGCGGATCCTGGAACGCGGCCATCGTCGCTGAAGTGGCCAGCTGGGGGAGCAGCGAGGTGCGTGCCCGAGGGCTCGGTGCCTACATCGCCACGGCCACCACGGCGGGGGATTATCATCGCATCGTGCTCGGCATCACCACGATGTGTTTGTTTGTCGTCACGATCAACCGGGCGTTCTGGCGGCCCCTGTACTACTACGCCGAACGCCACTACCGGCTCAGCTAGGACGAGGTCTGGCTCATGAACGCTGTTGCAGAGACCGCCCCGTTGCTGCAGGTGACTGGCATCGGCAAGTCGTTCCCAAAGCCGGACGGCCAGGAGCTGCTGGTGCTCGAGGACGTCAACCTGCGCTTGACGCGCGGGCAGATCGTGGGACTGTTGGGTCGTTCGGGCTCGGGAAAATCCACGCTCCTGCGCTTGATTGCAGGACTGTCCGAACCCAGTCGCGGTTCACTCGATTACCTCGGTAAACCCGTCGATGGCCCGGCGGCGGGCATCTCGATGGTGTTCCAGAGCTTTGCACTCTTTCCGTGGCTTACGGTGTACGAAAACGTCGCACTCGGTCTGGAGGCCCAGCGCCTGGCGCGGCCCGAAATTCGCGCCCGCACGTTGGCGGCCATCGATCTGATCGGGCTGGATGGCTTCGAATCGGCCTACCCGCGGGAACTGTCCGGCGGAATGCGCCAGCGCGTGGGTTTCGCGCGGGCGCTGGTCGTGCATCCGAACATCCTGCTGATGGATGAGCCGTTCTCCGCGCTCGATGTGCTCACGGCCGAAACATTGCGCACCGATTTTCTCGATCTTTGGTCCGAGGGTCGCATGCCCATCCAGGGCGTGATCCTGGTGACCCACAACATCGAGGAAGCGGTGCTGATGTGCGATCGGATCCTGGTCTTTGGCAGCAATCCCGGGCGCGTGCTGTCGGAGATCGAAGTGAATCTCCCTCAGCCGCGCGACCGGCTCGATCCCTCGTTCCGCGAATTGGTCGAACGAATCTACGTGGACATGACCGCGCGCGCCCTGACTCCTGCGCCGGGCACGCGGACCGAGTTTTTTCCGGGCCAGGGTATCGGCAGCATCCTGCCCCACGTGTCCTCCAACGAACTGTCCGGCCTGCTCGAAGCGGTCGCCGCCGCGCCCTACAACGGCAAGGCCGATTTGCCGGAAATCGCCGCGGAACTGCAGATGGAAATCGATGAGCTGTTTCCGGTGGCCGAAACCTTGCAGATGCTGCGCTTCGCCGACCTGGAAGGGGGCGATCTGAAGCTCACGGACGCCGGTCGCGCTTTTTGCGTCGCCGAAAGGGACGAACGCAAACGGATCTTCGCCCGCCAGCTCCTCAGCTACGTGCCGCTGGCCGCGCACGTGCGACGGGTGCTGGACGAGCGCACCTCGCACGTGGCGCGCAAGAGCCGGTTCATCGACGAGCTGGAGGATTTCATGACCGAGGAGGCCGCCGAGCAGACGCTTCGCGCCATCATCAGCTGGGGACGCTACGCGGAGGTGCTCGCCTACGAGGATGAAAGCGCGCGCTTCACGCTGGAGAACCCGGCGTAGCCGGGATTCGTCTTCAGGGCCAGAAGCGCCCGCACGCAGGCGGCCAGATCCTCGTAGACCCCGTCGGCCAGTGTTTCATCCTCGGGCAACAGAGCTCTGCCCGCTGCGCACCAGGCAGCAGCGTCCCACGCCCGCGGCGCGCCCGGCGGCGATGTCGGTGCGCCGATCGCCCACCAGCACGTGAGGCGGCCAGGTCGATGTCGAATCGCCCGGCCGCACGCAGCAGCATCCCGGCGCGGGGCTTGCGGCAATCGCAATCGAGCCGGTAACGCGCCACCGGGGCGTCCGGAAGGTGCGGGCAGTATTCCACCGCGTCCAGTTGCACGCCTTCGGCCTCCAATTGCCTTTCCATGTGCGCGGTGAAGCTCACGATAGTCCTGCTCGCTGTAGAGCCCGCGTGCAATGCCCGGATTGGTTGGTGATCACGATCAGGCGGTAGCCGGCCGACTGAAGCGCCCTCAACGCGGCGATGGCACCGGGGAGCGGCGCAAAATCCTCGATCCTGTAGGCGTAACCGCGCTCCTCGATGATGACGCCGTCACGGTCGATGAAGGCTCCTTTCATCCGATATGCGCCGTAGGAGCCCTAAGGGTTGCCTATCGGCCGGCGCGGATGCGTTGCAGGAGCGAGCTCGTGGAGTAGCCCTCGACAAACGGGAATCGTCACCGCCTGCCCGCCCCAGCTGCGCACCAGGGCGGTCTCCTCGAGGGTCTCGATGTCGTAGTCGCCCCCTTTCACGTAGAGTTCCGGCCGGCAGTGGCGCATCAGTTCGCACGGCGTGTCTTGATCGAACAGCATCACAAAATCCACGCTGGCCAGCGCGGCCACCACGGCCACCCGATCCGCTTCGCGATTGAGGGGGCGGTCGTCCCCCTTGCCCAGGCGCCTGGCCGAAGCGTCCGTGTTTACCGCGACCAGCAGTGCCGCGCCCAGGCGGCGCGCCGCCTCCAGATAGGTCACATGACCCGTGTGCAGCACGTCGAACACGCCGTTGGTAAACACCAGAGGCCGCCGTGACAATCGCTCCGCCGCCTCGGTGACGGTCAGGAATTTCTGCATCAGCGCACTCGTCGCATTCAAGCCGGCGTCGCCGCGAGCCACTCGACGTAGCGCTTCACCCCGGTGGCGACGTCCGCAAAATCAATATCGCATCCGGCCGCGCGTAGCGCGCTCAAGTCCGCCTGGGTGTGGCATCTGGTACTTGCCGATCAGGGCCTGAGGGAAATCCATATACTGGATCAGCTTTTTCTCAACCAGCGGCCCGAGCGCCAGCGCGCCCTCCCCGCGTCTGCGCGCGGCAGGCATTCACCGTGGCTCGCGCGACCTCATTGAAGGTCTGCGCCCGCCCGGTCCCCAGGTTGAAGACGCCGCTGCGCTCGGGGTGCTCGAGAAACCACAGGTTGGCGGCCACCACATCGCCGACATAGACAAAGTCGCGCTGCTGTTCGCCGGCGCCGTACCCCCCGTATGCCCCGAACAGGCGCACGCTCCCGGCCTCGCGAAACTGGCCGTAGTTGTGGAACGCCACCGAGGCCATGCGTCCCTTGTGCTGCTCGCGGGGACCGTAGACGTTGAAGTAGCGCAGTCCCACCACCTGCAGGGCGCTGCTTCCCAGCCGACTTCGGACCACGTTGTCGAACAGCAGCTTCGAGTAGCCGTACACATTCAAAGGCCGCTCGAATTCGGGCTGCTCGCGGAAGGTGTCGCTCCCGCCGTAGATCGCGGCCGATGAGGCGTACAGCAGCCGCGTGCCCTGCGCCTGGCAGGCATCGAGCAGATTCTTCGAGCAGCGGTAGTTCGTTTCCAGCATGAAGCGCCCGTTCTGCTCCATGGTGTCGGAGCAGGCACCCTGGTGCAGCACCACGTCCACGCGGCCGAATTCGCGGCGCACGAAGCGGCCGTAGAAGTCGTCCTTGTCGAAATAGTCGCTCAAGCGGGCACCGGCCAGATTCCGGTACTTCGCACCATCGCTCAGATCATCGACCGCGATCACATCGTCGATGCCGATGGCATTGAGCCCGTGGACCAGGTTGCTCCCGATCATGCCGGCCGCACCGGTGACGACCGCCTTCATGCCCTCAGCCCCTCATGGAAACAGCTCCTCGTAGCCCAGATTGGCGGCTCCGAATTTTCCGACCACGATGCCGCCGGCGCGATTGACCACCGGCAGCGCATCGCGAAGGCTCAGGCCGCAGGCCATCAGCACCGCGAGGACGGCGATGACCGTATCGCCGGCACCGGTCACGTCAAACACCTCGCGTGCCAGAGCCGGCACCTGCAGGTGCCCGCGCTCATCGAACAGGGAAATGCCCTCCCCGCTCCGCGTCAGCAGGAGGGCCCCGAACTTCTGGGCCTCCCGCAGCTGCTGCGCTCGTTCGTGCAACTGCGCTTCGCTGGACCAGGGACCGATGACTTGCGCCAGTTCCTCGCGGTTGGGCGTGATCACGGTGGCCCCCGCATAACGCCCGTAATCGTTCCCCTTGGGATCCACCAGCACGGGTTTGCCGGCCTGGCGGGCCATCGCAATCATCCGGGGAATGTGCGTCAGCCCACCCTTGCCGTAGTCGGAAAATAACACCGCATCGTGCTCCGGCAGCACGCGCTGGTAATCATTGAGCATCGACAGCAGCACTTCGTGGTCGGGCTGGTTTTCGAAATCCAGGCGGATGAGCTGCTGCGCGCGTCCGATGATCCGAAGCTTCACGATGGTCTTGAGCTGCGCGTCGCTCCCGAGCAGCGATTGCACGCCGTGCTCGGCCAGTAACTTGCGTAATTTCCCGGCCGGCTCATCGGCCCCCACCACCGTCATCAGAGAGACCTGCGCACCGAGCGATTTGATATTGAGGGCGACGTTCGCCGCTCCCCCCAGTCGCTCTTCCTCACGCGAGATGCGCACCACCGGCACGGGAGCCTCGGGCGAAATGCGATCGACGCTGCCAAACCAGTAGCGGTCCAGCATCGCATCGCCCACCACCAGCACGCGTGCGCGCTGGATTTTCGCCTTCATGTCGGTCATGGGAGCTTACGGGTATCAGGCCAGCTTCAAGGATTCTTCGACCATGCCGCACAAAGTATGCCCGATCATGATGTGGGCCTCCTGGATGCGCGCGGTGGTGGCACTGGGTACGACGATGGCCACATTGCACAACGGCGCAAGCTTGCCACCATCGCGCCCCAGGAATCCTATGACGCTCATCCCTAAGCTCCGGGCCGCCTCGACGGCCCGCAGCACATTTTTTGAATTTCCCGAGGTCGACAGCGCCAGCAGGCAATCCCCGGCCACCCCCAGGCCCAGCACCTGGCGGTAGAACACCTCGTCAAAGGAATAGTCATTGGCGATGCAGGTCAGCGCCGAGGTGTCGGTCGACAGGGCCATCGCCGCCAGGGGTTTGCGGTCATTGATGAACCGGCCGGTAAATTCGGCGGCCAGGTGCTGCGAATCCGCCGCCGAACCGCCATTGCCGCACAGCATCAGTTTGCGGCCCGAGGAAAGGGCGTGGACCATCAGCTCGGCCGCCTCGGCCACCGCCCCGGACAAACTCTCCAGCCGCGAGAACAATGCGCGGTGCTCGTCCAGGTTCTGCTGAAACAGTGCGCTCATGAGATGTCCTGGCGACGGAGGGGGCTGCGGGCCGAAAGCGGTCCTGGCAGAGGGCACAAAATCCTGCCCGACTTCCTTCCTTTAAGCAATCGGACGCCCATCGCGCGGGCCACGCCCGCCCAGCGCCTCCCAGGCTTTGAGGACCTGCGGGACCTCGATGTCGAGCAGGCGGCTCGCTTCGGCGCGAGTCCCGCCCACCACGCTGACGCGACCGAGGCGCGAAAGCGGCCGCCACCAGCGCTGGTCGGCGTGCGCAAACAGGACCGTCAGGGGACAGTCCAGCGCCGCGGCGGCGTGGGCCGGCCCGGTGTCGACCGAGATCATGCTGTCGGCACGCTCGATCAACGCGAGCAGGCGCGGCACGGTCATGTCCGTGGCCAGATTGTGGACGCGCTCGGAACTCGCCGCGTTGCGGATCGATTCGACCACGGCGTGCTCGACCGGTGCGCCGGTCAGCAGGACACGCGCGTGAGGCATGGCGGCCAGCACACCGCGCGCCAGTGCGGCCCAACGCTGCGGCGGCCAGTACTTGGCATCGCCGGTGCCGACCCGGCGCCCGCGCTTGAGCGTTCGCTTGTTGCCCGCCTGGATCAGCACCAGGGGCGCATCCTGCCACCCGCGCTCCAGCAGCCAGCGCTGGCAATCCTCCCGGGCCTTGCTACCCACATAGAGTCGCGGGATACGATCAAACGCACTCGGCCTCCATCGAGGCCGGGGAGGAGCCAAGCGCGGGCGGGTTACGCAAGGCGATCGCCAGCCACCACTCGGTCCAGTGCATCGGCTGGGGTGCGGGAAAATCATGCGCACGCACGATCCACTCGCGGGGAATTCCGGCTCGCTCGACCAGCCACTGCGCCTTGGGCTCCGGATCGCACTGGTAGACCGGTCCCACACCGCGAGAGCGCATCCAGCGCACCGCCCGCCACTGGCTGGGCCGCAGCGGATAGGGGGTCTTGCGACTGGTGACCAGTTGGATCGTACCGACCCGCGGATCATCGGCCAGCAGCGCCTTCGTCCAGGCTCCCGAACTCAGCAGATCCACGCGGGTGCCGTAGCGCCGGTACAGCACTTCGATCATGGCCGTGATCAGGACCACATCGCCAAAGGCCGCGAAGCGCACGATCAGCGGAGGCGCATGCTTACGGGCTTCCTCGCTCATGCCGCGGGCCTAGAAATCCACCAGCTCGACGCTTTGGGCCTCGAGCGCCGTGCCCAGGAACCGCCCGCCCACCTGCATGAAACGCTCGATCCCGTCGGTGGCCAGGAATCGCAACTGCCGCGCGCCCGCATCGGCCGGGTCCGCCGGACGAAGGAGCGAACGCTGCGCCAGTTCCATTCGCACGGTGGCCGCCGTGGTGGCCGCCGAATCGACGATCTGCACGCCCGGGCCGGCCGCGGCGGCAATCGCGGATTTGAGCGCCGGAAAATGCGTGCATCCGAGCACCAGCGTATCCACCGCGTGCGCCGGATCGGCGCGAAGCGGTTCAAGGTAACGATGCGCCACCTGCTCAACGATCGGGCCCTTGACCCATCCTTCCTCGGCCAGCGCCACGAACAAGCCGCAGGCCAGGGCGCGCACCTCGGCGTCGGGGCGGATTCGCGCGATGGCCTGCTGGTAGGCGCCTCCCCGCACGGTGCTTTCGGTGGCGAGCACCGCCATGCGGCCGCTCACCGACTTGGCGCACGCGGCACGCGCGCCGGGCTCGACCACACCGATCACGGGCAATCCGGCATAACGATCACGCATGGCCTCAAGCGCTGCGGCCGAGGCGGTGTTGCAGGCGACCACCAGGCACTTGATACCCCGCGCGACCAGGACATCGGCCGCCTGCAGCGCGTAACGAATCACGGTCTGCGTGCTCTTAGTACCGTACGGGAGGCGCGCGGTATCGCCCAGATACAGGAAGGATTCGGAGGGCAGTGCCAGGCGCAGCGCGCGCAGTACCGTCAGGCCGCCGACGCCCGAATCAAACACACCGATGGGTCGCCCGGGCGCGGGCTTGCCTGTGATTGAGGTCACGCGGGGCGCCCTAGCTCTCCGCCCGCAGCTGCGGGAACAGCAACACGTCGCGTATCGAGGCGGAATCGGTCAGCAACATCACCAGCCGATCGACCCCCAGTCCCAATCCGGCGGTCGGCGGCATGCCGTACTCGAGCGCGCGGATGTAGTCGGCGTCGTAATGCATGGCCTCGTCATCGCCCGCATCGTGCCGCGCCACCTGGGCCCGGAAACGCGCGGCCTGGTCCTCGGGATCGTTCAGTTCCGAGAATCCATTGGCGAGCTCGCGTCCGGCGATGAAGAACTCGAACCGATCGGTCAGAAACGGGTCCTGATCATTGGCGCGGGAGAGCGGGGAAACCTCGGCCGGATAGGCGTGCACGAAGGTCGGGTCCAGCAGGTGATGCTCGCCGGTCTTCTCGAAAATCTCGATCTGGAGCTTGCCCGCCCCATCGCCGGGCTTGAACGGGATCCCCAGCCGCTCGCAGGCGGTGCGCAGGTACGGGACCTCGCGCAGCTTCGCTCTTTCGAGCGCCGGATTGTGCTCGATGATCAGATCCTCGACCGTCACCCGCCGGAAGGGCTGGCCCAGATCGTAGTCACGGCCCTGGTAACGCACCACGCGCGTGCCGAGGAGCGAGTCGCTCAGGCCGTGCAGGAGACGCTCGATGAGCTCCATGAGTTCGCGATAATCGCTGTACGCCCAGTACAGCTCGAGCATCGTGAACTCGGGGTTGTGCTGCGTGGACAAGCCCTCGTTGCGGAAATTCCGGTTGATCTCGTAGACCCGCTCCAGTCCCCCGACAATCAGGCGCTTGAGGTAGAGCTCGGGCGCGATGCGCAAGTACACTTTCTGATCCAGCGCGTTGTGGTGCGACACAAACGGCCGCGCCGCGGCACCCCCGGGGATGGGCTGCATCATCGGGGTTTCGACCTCGAGGAATCCGAGCGCATCCAGCGCATCGCGAAGATACCGAACGATGGCACTGCGGGTGCGAAACAGCGCGCGGCTCGCCTCGCTCATCAGAAGATCGACATAGCGCATCCGGTAACGCGTTTCCGTATCGCTCAGCCCGTGCCACTTGTCGGGCAGTGGGCGCAAGGATTTGGCGAGCAGCTTCAATCCCACCACGCGCACCGACAATTCACCGGTCTTGGTGCGGAACAGCGGGCCGCGAGCGCCGATGATGTCGCCGACGTCCAAATCCTTGAACGCCTCGTAATCCGCACCCAGCGTGCTCGCCTGCAGGAACAGCTGGATCGCCCCGCTCCGGTCCGCGAGCTTCGCGAAGCTGGCCTTTCCCATGACGCGCTTGAGCATCATGCGCCCGCCCACGCGCACCTGTACCGGATTGGCCTCCAGCCAGGCGGCATCGCACTCGGCATAGGAGCTTAAGAGTTCGGCGGCCAGCGCGTCGCGGCGGAACTCGTTCGGATAGGCCGGGCCCAGCTTGCGCAGCGCCGCCAGTTTGCCGCGCCGCTCGGCGATCAGCCGGTTCTCGTCCACCGGTTCGGACGGCGACGCATCGCGCGCCTCGGGCGGATCCTGTGGCGTGGAGGTGCTCACAGTCCGGCCTTGAGGCTCGCTTCCATGAACTGATCGAGCGCCCCATCGAGCACCGATCCGGTGTTGCCCACCTCCACGCCCGTCCGCAGGTCCTTGATGCGCGACTGATCGAGCACGTAGGAACGGATCTGGTTCCCCCAGCTGACATCCGACTTGGAATCCTCGAGCACCTTGGCGGCGGCGTTGCGCTTGTTGACCTCCAGCTCGTAGAGCTTGGCCTTGAGCATCTTCATGGCGGTGGCGCGATTCTTGTGCTGGCTGCGCTCGTTCTGGCAGGCCACGATGATGCCGCTGGGCACGTGCGTGATGCGCACCGCCGATTCGGTCTTGTTGACGTGCTGGCCGCCCGCGCCGCTGGAGCGATAGGTGTCGGTGCGCAGGTCGGCCGGATTGATGTCGATGGCAATGTCATCGTCGATCTCCGGGGACACGAACACGGAGGCAAAGGAGGTGTGGCGGCGATTGCCCGAATCGAAGGGCGATTTACGCACCAGGCGGTGCACACCGGTCTCGGTGCGCAACCAGCCATAGGCATACTCGCCCGTCACCTCGACCGTGGCCGATTTCAGGCCGGCCACTTCGCCGGGATTGGAATCGATGACTTCGGCCGAAAACCCGCGGGTGACGGCCCACTTCAGGTACATGCGCAGCAGCATCTGCGCCCAGTCCTGGGCCTCGGTGCCGCCGGCGCCCGCCTGAATGTCCAGGAATGCGCTGTGAGAGTCCATCTCGCCACGAAACATGCGCTTGAATTCAAGCGCGCGCACGCTGGCCTCGAATTTGGGTCGCTCACGCTCAAGATCGTTCGCCGTGGACTCGTCGTTCTCGGCTTCGGCGAGCTCCAGCAGCTCGAGTGCGGAGTGCACCGAGCCCGAAACACGGTCCATTTCGCCGAGCTCAGCGCCTAGACGGGCGCGTTCCCGACCCAGTTCCTGGGCGCGCTCGGGTTGGCTCCACACCGCCTGGTCTTCGAGTTCCAGGCTGACCTCTTCCAGGCGCTCGCGTTTGCGGTCGTACTCAAAGAAACCCCCTCAAGGACAGCGCGCGCTCCTCGAGATCTGCCAGTGCCCGTTTGAGTTGAGTGACTTCCATCGTGCGATCCGCCATTTGGGGGCGACATCGTATCACGGGGCGCCAGACCCCTTCAGGGCGCCAGCAGGTGCTCGACCACCAGCTGCAGTCGCAGCTCGCCCTGATACTCGTTGGTGCCGAGCCGATAGAGCAAGCGCACTTTGCCCGCGGGAAGCGCCACCGGACGGTGCGGATCGATGCTGTTAAAGGCGATCGCCTCAAAACCGCCCCGTCCTTCGCGCGCCGTCACCTGGAATTTCAGATGCCGTTCGCCCAAGACCCGGGGCGTGCCGCGCACTTCGAACACGCCATCAAAGAGCGGCTCGGCGAACGATGCCCCCCAGGGGCCGGCCGCGCGCAGCGTGCTGGCGAGCGGGAGTGCGATTTGCTCCGGCTCGAGCTCACCGTCGGTTTCGATCGCATCGCCAAGCGCGCTCTGGGCCATGGCCCGCTCGACTTCCGCATCGAAGGCGCGGGCAAAGCGATCCAGCTGCGCGCGCGGCAGGCTCAGTCCCGCGGCCATGGCGTGGCCGCCGAACTTCTCCAGCATTCCCGGCTCGCGCGTGGCGATGGCCTCGAGCACGTCGCGAATGTGCACGCCGGGGACCGAGCGGGCCGAGCCGCGAAGCGTGCGCTCATCGGCCAGTGCGAAGGCGATCACAGGACGGCGCAGTTTTTCCTTGACGCGACCGGCGACCAGGCCCACGACGCCCTGGTGCCAGGCGGCATCGAACAGGCACACGCCTGCGCGCTTCGGACCGTTGATCTCATCGCCGAGCGCGCGCACGGCCGAAAGCGCCTGCTGCTGCATGTCGGCCTCGATCTCGCGCCGCTGCGCATTGAGCGTGTCCAGCTCGACGGCCAGGCGCCGGGCTTCGATCGGATCATCGGTCAGCAGGCAGCGGATCCCGATCGACATGTCGGTCAGCCGGCCCGCCGCGTTCAGGCGCGGCGCCACGGCAAAACCCAGATCGGCCGCCACCAGCGCTCTCTGGTCCCGTCGCGCCACATTCAATAGCGCGCTGATGCCGGGCACGCAACGGCCGGCGCGGATCCGCCCGAGCCCCTGCCAGACCAGCACCCGATTGTTGGCATCGAGCGGCACGACATCGGCGATCGTGCCCAAGGCCACAAGATCGAGGAACGTGGCCACCGCGGGCGCCCCGCTCGGGATCGTACCTTCCAACTCAAGCGCCCGGCGCAGCGCCGCACACACGTAGAAGGCCACCCCCACTCCGGCCAGGGCGCCGCTTGCAAAGCCATTACCGGGCACGTTGGGATTGACGATGACATTGGCGGCCGGAAGCTCCGCGCCGGGCAGGTGGTGATCGGTGATCAGCACATCGATCCCGCGGGCACGCGCCGCGGTCACTCCCGCGTGGCTGGATATGCCGTTATCGACCGTGATGATCAGCGTGGGCGCACGCTCGGCGGCCACGGCGACGATTTCCGGAGTCAGGCCGTAGCCGAATTCGAAGCGGTTGGGGACCAGGAAATCCACCGACGCAAATCCGAAACCGCGCAGCGCCCGAATCATCAGCGCGGTACTGGTGGCGCCGTCGGCGTCGAAGTCCCCCACGACCAGCACGCGGCGCTGGCGATGCTGGAGCAGAAGATGCGCGGCCGCTTCGGCCCCGCCCAGGCTCCCGACCGGCGCCAGGCGATCCAGAGCGAGGTTCAATTCCTCACGCGTGCGCAGGCCCCGCGCGGCGTACACGCGCCGCAGGACCGGGTGCAGATCATCGCCCAGCGCCTGAGCGCCCTCGGGGACCGCGCGTCGGATCACCGTCAACATTTCTGCAGGTTCTCCCACCAAGGCCGTTGAGTTCTCCAGCGGCGCCACGTCCACCGGAACGCGCCTCGTGAGAGCGTGACGGCGCAGGAACCCATCAGCAGCGTGGCGCTGTGCCACGTCCCATCGCGCCACTCACGAAGCGCCGGGGAGATCCAGTTTCGCTCAAGAATTTGGAGCGTGTGCTCCCCGGGCTCGGTGCGAAGCTCGCACACCACCAGCCGGTCCGCCTCGGGCGGGCGTTTTCCTCCGGGCGATGCGGGCCAGCATTGCGGAAGTGATTCGAGCCGGCGACCGGTCAGCGGCGCAAGCCCGTCCACAAACAAATCGTGCGCCCATGCTACCGCACCGGGCGATGGGCGCGGGAGCGCGCCCTCGGGGCCTGCGATCCTCGGTTCCCCCCCGCCCCAGATCCAAAGTCCCGTGACGTTCAACGATGCGCGCGCCACACGGGCCCGGTTGACCGGATGTTCGTGCAGCCACATCTCGATTTCGGCGCCGAGCCGGCTCAAGGGGTTCGCGCCCGGTCCCGAGGGCAGTCCTTCGCGCGGATCGGCGCCCAGCCACAGCGCCGGGTCCTGGCCCCGGGCGGTGCCCGAATCCACCCTTGAGCCACCCGAGAGCAGCATTTCGCGATGCCCGGTGCCATGGAGCGACCAGCCGGAACCGGCAAACACCTGGGCAAAGTCCTGCACAAGACGCTGCTGTTCCTCGGGGCTGAATTCCAGCAACCCGTCCGGATGCAGGCGCACCGTATCGAGACCGGCGACCAGGTGCACGGGAGTGGCCAACCACACCGGTTGATCTTGCGGCACGCCGCTCACCGCCGCCGCCGCGATCGATGCCGGAGGAGCGGCGCGTGCCCAAGACGAGTTCATTTGCCTTTGCAGGTAATGACGCCAATCGCCCGTGATCGCTTCGAAATCACCCCGCGCGATCCACTGCTCGAGCTGCGGCAGCCGGGGGAGCGCCGCGCGCGCCGCATCGCTCAGGCGGGCGGGGTACAGATCGCGCAGGACAAGGATGAGTCGTGACACGGTGGTATCGTAACGGGCATGCGCCTGCTACTCGACTCGGATCCGCAAATACTGACGGTGCGGGCATACGCCCGCGGTGAAATCGACATCGGCGGGCAAAAAATCCATGCGCCCTGCATCGTCAGCAGCGCACGCCTGATCACGGACTGGTCGGTGAGTTCAGCCGCGGCGCTGGATCTCGCCGCGCTCGAACCGCTCCTGGCCTTGCATCCGAACGTGGTGTTGATCGGGGCCGACCAGGCGGACATCGCGGCCAGCGGCACCCTGCGACGCACACTGGAAGGACGGCGCATCGCCTTCGAAGTCATGGACCTGGGCGCCGCGTGCCGCACCTACAACGTGCTGGCGCAGGAACGACGCGAAGTGGTGGCCGGATTATTTCCCGTAGCGGATCCAAGCGGACGTTAAGAGCCGGTGCGCCCGAGGCGCACCGGAAGAAGACACAGGGCGGAAAGATCGCTCAACCAACCAACTATCCGAAGCTGACAGAATCGAATAATTGTCACTGCCTTGTTTTTGTTTTTCGAACTGTTTTTCTTCTTCTTTGGACTAATCAGCTCTTCCCCTGTTGCCCTGTGTCTTCTCCCCGTGCGCTTCGGCATCCTGACTGAAGGCATGTCGGCAAGCACCGACACGGAGCCGATACTAGTCGGGCAGTTCTGATCTTGACAAGTGTCATTACGTTATAATCGTAAATTCAATAAGATACGATGATATTAGTGATCTGTATTCGACGGCATTATCCGACTCCTCCGACCAGCGGAACGAAGGAAACGGAGCCCAAAACCTGGCGATCGACACCCTGCTCGCGGCGCACGATTCTGAGCAATTGCTGTTTGCCCTCCGGTCCGGCCGGCACGATCAGTCGTCCGTTGAGGGCGAGCTGCTCCACGAGCTCCTCGGGCACGACCAGCGGCGCGGCCGCGACGATAATTCCATCGAACGGCGCTTGAGTGCGCCAGCCCACCGATCCGTCACCGACTTTGAAGCGCACGTTGCGCACGCCGAGCTCCTTGAGCCGCACGCGTGCGCGCGTCTGGAGTCCGGCAATGCGCTCGATGCTGTAGATGCGCTCGACCAGCGGCGCGAGCACAGCCGTCTGATAGCCGCAGCCCGTGCCCACCTCCAGCAAGCGCTTGAGCGGAGGGCCATCGAGCAAGGCCTCGCTCATGCGCGCGACAATGTAGGGCTGGGAGATCGTCTGACCAAAGCCGATCGGCAGCGCGGTGTCCTCGTAGGCGCGGCTGGCGATCGCTTCATCGACGAAAATGTGGCGCGGCAGATTTCGGATCCGATCGAGCACCGTCAGGTTCGCGATCCCCTGATCGCGCAGGCGCTGCACCAGCCGGTCGCGGGTGCGGAGCGAGGTCATGCCTATGCCCGTAAAGCGTGGGTCGGTCATCGAGGGCCCGCTATTTCTGGGCGGCGTCGCGCAGCGGCACGCCGGCCAGCCACTGCCCTAATTCGGGCAGTGCGGTATGGCGGGTCAGATCGATCGACAGGGGCGTCACCGAGACCCAGCCCTGCGCCACGGCGTGAAAATCCGTGCCCTCGCCCGCATCGGCGCCCGCCCCGGAAGGACCCACCCAGTACATGCACTCGCCTTTGGGATTTCGCACCGGTACCGCCGGCTCCGAGCGGTGGCGGAAGCCGAGCCGGGTGGCGCGAATCCCCCGCAACTGCTCCAGAGGCAAATCCGGCACGTTGATGTTCAGGATCAGTCGAGGATCCAAGGGCCGCCCGATCAAGTGGGTGACGATCTGCCGCGCGACGATCGCGCCGCTCTCAAAGTGCCGGGCGGCGCCGGGCTGCGTGCACAGGGAAACGGCCAGTGTCGGCAGACCCAGAAAGCGGCCCTCGATGGCGGCCGCGACGGTGCCCGAGTACAGCACGTCATCGCCCAGATTAGGCCCATCGTTGACGCCGCTGACCGCCATGTCGAAGTCAAAGTCGAACAACCCCGAGACCGCCAGGTGCACGCAGTCGGTCGGCGTGCCGGTCACAAAGTGCACACCCGGTTCGGACTGCGTGACGCGCAACGGCACATCGAGCGTCAGCGAATTGCTCGCCCCGCTCCGGTTCCGGTCCGGAGCCACCACGGTGACATCGGCCACTTCGGACAGCGCGGCACGGAGTCGCACGATACCCTCGGCACGGTAACCATCGTCGTTGCTGACCAGAATTTTCATTTTTTTATATCGGCATCCCTACAAGAGAGGGCGTCTATAACAAAACTATGTCATTTCGCCGCATTTGATTCTTCCACTGTGTCATGGAAGGCTACCCCAGCGCTGATGATACAGTTTCCTGGCAGTCTCGGTCCCTCACACACGTTTTACATTTTTCGGGAAGTCTGAATATCTTTGCAAAAAAGACCGAAAGTCCGTATGCGCGCGCCAGACTGGGTTCTTTAACCTGTGCTCCCGAATTTTTGCCGTATCAGCGGCTAAGGATTCGAAATGAAGGCACCTCTTGCAGCCGCCGAGATCGAAACCCTTCCATCGGCGTTATGCATTCGTACTCTTCGGCTAAAAGTCTGCCGTGAAAGCGCCTCTTGGCTGAATGCCGCCGCAATTGAAGTCAACCAAGTGTGGAACTGGGCCAATGAGGTGAGCGCCAAAGCGGCTCGTCCCTATGCGGGATGTCCCAAATGGCTCAGCGGTTTTGACCTGTGCAACCTCTCTGCCGGCACCACCGAGTTCATGGCTCGCATCGGGGCCGACACCATTCAGCGCGTTTGCACCGAGTATGCGAGCAAGCGCAAAGCCGCGAACCGCATTAGGTTACGCTGGCGCGTGAGCCGGGGTGTCAAGCGCTCACTCGGTTGGATGCCGTTCAAGGCCGCCAGCCTCCGGCGGCAGGGCCACACATTGCGCTTTTGCGGGAAGAACTTCCGGGTCTTTAATCGGGAGTATCTCGGAGATTGCAAGTTCAGGGACGGCTGCTTTGCCCAGGATGCGGTCGGGGACTGGTATCTGTGCATTCCGGTGCAGATAGCGGCAAAACCCTCGCTCGCTCCGCGGGAAGCTGTCGGGATCGACTTGGGCTTAAAGACCATTGCCGCAACCAGCGATGGGGACAAGCTCGAAGCCGGTCGATGGACGCGCTCTTACGCGACGAAGTTGGCCCTGGCCCAGCGTCATGGCCACAAGAACCAGGCGAAGCGTATCCACCGCAAGGCCGCCCGCTGCCGAGCCGATGCGCTGCATAAATTCTCGAGGAAGATGATCGATCGGTATCAGTACATCGTGATCGGCGATGGGAGTCTTCTCCAGCTCGCCAAGAGGCGGATGGCTAAGTCCGCGCTGGATTCGGGTTGTCGGATGCTCAAAACGCAACTGCAGTACAAGGGCCAGCAGGCCGGCCGAAGCGTTCAAGTCGTCAATGAAAGCTCAACGCGAGTTTGCGGAAACTGCGGCGCTCTCTCGCAACGCACGGATAGATCAGGTGAGGGCGGCGTCATGAGCATCGGATACTCAATGGTCGGTTCCGGAGGAATGCGGCGTGGCCACTAAGGACGATGATCTCGAACTTTTCCGAGCGGCCATGCGCGGCGTGCGTCCGTTGTCCGCGCCCAAGCGCGCCACGCCCTCGCGCCGAAAGCCCGCACCGCGCGCCCGGCAGGCCCGCGCCGAGCAAGCCAACGTGCTGCGCGAGTCCCTGGCGCCCCCGCCGGTGGAACTGGACATCCAACCGGGCGACTCGATGCAGTACCGCCAGACGGGCGTGCCCGAAACGGTGTTGCGCCGGCTGCGACGCGGCGAATACCGCATCGAAGCCGAGATTGACCTGCACGGCCTGCGGCTGGCCGAGGCGCGAGTCAGACTTCGCGAGTTCCTGCTTGCCGCCCTCGCCCGCCACCTGCAGTGTCTGCGCATCGTGCACGGCAAGGGATTGCGTTCCGGTCAGCGCGGACCGGTCATCAAGAACGCCGTGCACAGCCTGCTGCGGCGCGTGGACGCGGTGCTGGCCTTCACCTCGGCGGCGATGCGCGATGGGGGGACCGGCGCCACGCTGGTGCTGCTGCGCGCGAAGCATCGGCGCTAGCCTAGAGCCGATCGATCAGGACCGTGGCCATCGCCGCAAGGCCTTCGTTCCGCCCGAGGAATCCCAGGTGCTCGGTGGTCGTGGCCTTGAGGTTGACATCGGCCACCGCCACCCCGAGCAAGGAGGCGACCGAGTGACGGATCTGCTCGCGCATCGGGGCCAGCTTCGGTTGTTGCGCGAGCAGCGTGAGGTCCACGTTGATCACCTTGAAGGAACGGCGCGAGAGCATTTCCACGGCCGTGGTGACGAACAGGCGGCTTTCGGCGCCGCGCCAGCGCGGATCAGTGTCCGGAAAATGCTCGCCGATGTCGCCCAAGCCCGCCGCTCCGAGCAGCGCATCGACCAGTGCGTGCAGCAACACATCCCCGTCGGAATGCGCCACCACGCCCCGATTGTGGGCGATCCGCACGCCGCCGAGCATCAGTGCGTCGCCGGGCCCGAAGGCGTGCACGTCGATTCCGAATCCCACCCTCATTTGAGCGATCCTGGGGCCGCATTCTCGGATTGGCCCTCACGCGCGGCGAGGATCGCCATCGCGAGGGCCAAATCCTGGCGGCTCGTGATCTTGATGTTGGCGTCCTGGGCGGCAATCAGCAAGGGCCGTCCGCCCTGCCACTCCATGGCCTGCGCCTCATCGGTCGGTTCGCGGCCCGTCCGCAACGCCTCTCGCAGCGCCTCGCGCAGAGGACCGTATCGAAACATCTGCGGCGTCTGGGCCCGCCACAGCGCGGCGCGATCCACGGTGCCCTCGCTCCCGAGCGTCGCATCCGCGCGCTTGAGCGTATCGGTCACGGGGGCCGCAAGCAGCGCGCCGAGCGGATGCGCGCCCCCGCGATGCAAGAGCTCTTCCAGGTCCCGCGCACTCAAGCACGGTCGCGCGGCATCGTGCACCAGCACCCAGTCTTGCAACTCCGCGCGCGTGAGGGCCTCAAGGCCCGCCAGCACCGAATCGCAACGTCGCTCCCCGCCGCGGATCCTCATGACCTTGTCGGCCAGGCGAGCGCGCCACCGCGAGTCGCTCAGGTCCGCCGCGGAGAGCGCGAGCGCGATCCCAAGGCAGCGTTCATCGGCGGAAAATAACCGGAGCGAGAGCTCCAGCACGGTGGAACCGGCCAGGGGTTGGTGCTGCTTGGGCTCGCCCTCGCCAAAACGCCGGCTCGCCCCGGCCGCGGGCACGACCAACCAGTAGCGCGTCCCCTCAGGCATTCGCGAATCCGGCCCGACCGTCCGCGCGCTTCAGCGCGCGGCGGCGGTACGCGCCGCGGGCGCGTTGGCGGGCGTCGCCGGACGGAGCGGCTGGGCCGCCGGCGAACCGGTCTTCGGGGCGCTAGGCACCGTGGGCGCGATGAGCGGCGATTCGACCGGGCCCACCTGAAAGAAGGTCTCGTTTTTCGCCACCATGCCCAGGTCTGAGCGGGCGCGTTCCTCCAGGGCACTGTAGCCTTGCTTCAGATCACGCACTTCGGCGGCCAGTTGCCGGTTGCGGGCCGACAATCGCTCGTTGTCGCCCTGCTGCGCGGCCACCGCCTTGCGCAGGCGCATCACTTCACTGATGCCATCGCCCGAAAACCAGATCCGGTACTGGAGCAACAGCAACGCAGCGGCCAGCGCGGCGATAAACCATTTCACGGCAGAAGCCTCATGAGTCGATTATAGGCGCACCGGGAAGGCCTCGCGGCCGGCGTATTTCGCCTGCGCACCGAGGCTCTCTTCAATGCGCAACAACTGATTGTATTTGGCCACCCGGTCGGAGCGGGACATCGAGCCGGTCTTGATCTGCGTGGCGGCGGTCGCCACCGCAATGTCGGCGATCGTGCAGTCTTCGGTCTCCCCGGAACGGTGCGAGACCACAGCAGCGTAGTGCGACTGGTCGGCCATATCGATCGCCGCAAGCGTCTCGGTCAGGGTCCCGATCTGGTTGGGCTTGATCAGGATCGCATTGGCGATGCCGCGCGAGATGCCCTCGGCCAGGATCTTGGTGTTGGTGACGAACAGGTCATCGCCCACCAGCTGGAGCTTGCGTCCGAGCTCTGCGGTCAGGTGCGACCAGCCCGCCCAGTCGGACTCGCCCATCCCGTCCTCGATCGTGATGATCGGATAGCGCGCGGCCAGATCCGCCAGGTAGCGGGTGAATTCGGCCGAGGAAAAACTGCGGTGCTCGGCGGCGAACTCGTACTTGCCGTCGCGGAAGAATTCCGAGCTCGCCACATCCAGCCCCAGGTAGATGTCCTTGCCGGGCTTGTAGCCTGCCAGCTCGATCGCTTCGAGTATGGTTTGCAGTGCGGCCTCATTGGA
This sequence comes from uncultured Gammaproteobacteria bacterium, assembly GCA_963795685.1. GTDB lineage: Bacteria > Pseudomonadota > Gammaproteobacteria > Steroidobacterales > Steroidobacteraceae > FEN-1191. Next base: position 235,970 of record CAWCJE010000010.1, on the reverse strand, counting down.
GGGCAGATCCGGCGCGAACCCGCCCTCATCGCCGACCGCGGTGCTCAGGCCCTTCTCGTTGAGAAGTTTCTTCAGCGTGTGGAAGATCTCCGCCCCGTAACGCAACGCTTCGCGAAGCGAAGGCGCACCGACCGGCAGGATCATGAATTCCTGGATGTCCAGACTGTTGTTGGCGTGCGCGCCCCCGTTGATGATGTTCATCATCGGCACCGGGAGCACCGGAGCGCGTTTGCCGCCCAGGTACTTGTACAGCGGCTGGGCCGCATCGCGAGCGGCGGCCTGCGCGTTCGCGAGCGAGATGGCCAGCAGCGCATTGGCGCCCAGCCGGCTCTTGGTCTCGGTGCCGTCCAGTTCGATCATCAGCGCGTCGAGCCCGGCCTGGTCGCCCGCCTCGCGCCCCAGGACCGCCGCGCGCAAGACCGTATTGATGTGCTTGACGGCCTTCAGTACGCCCTTGCCCTGGAAGCGTTTCTTGTCCCCATCGCGCAGCTCCACGGCCTCGCGCGTGCCGGTCGAGGCCCCCGAGGGCACGGCCGCGCGGCCCTGCGCCCCGCTGGCCAGGGTGACTTCGGCCTCGACCGTCGGGTTGCCGCGCGAGTCGATGATCTCGCGGCCGTGAACTTCGGCGATGCGGCTCATAGCGAACTTTCCTCAAAGGGTTTGGCCTTCACGGCGTGGTCCAGCTCCTTGAGCGTGGCAAGCAGGCTCCCCATCCGGCCCAGCGGCCAGGCATTGGGGCCATCCGACAGCGCGGCCTCGGGCCGGGGATGAGTTTCCATGAACACGCCCGCCACGCCCGCGGCCACGGCCGCGCGCGCCAGAACCGGCACGAACTCGCGCTGCCCGCCTGAGACGCCCGCGCCGGCTCCGGGCAATTGCACAGAATGGGTGGCGTCGAACACCACGGGGCACCCCGTGGCGCGCATGACCGCCAGCGCGCGCATGTCGGTGATCAGGTTGTTGTAGCCAAAGCTGAAGCCGCGCTCGCACACCATGATCGACTCATTCCCGGTGGCGCGCGCCTTGTCGACGACCTGCTGCATTTCCCAGGGCGAGAGGAACTGGCCCTTTTTGATGTTGACCGGGCGCCCGGCGGCGGCCACGCGATGGATGAAGTTGGTCTGCCGGCACAGGAATGCCGGAGTTTGGAGCACATCGACCACGCTCGCCACCTCTTCGATCGGCGTGTCTTCGTGCACATCGGTCAGCACCGGCACCTGAAATTGCTTGCGCACCTCGGAGAGAATCTTCAGCCCCGCCTCCAGCCCCGGTCCCCGAAAGCTCTTGCCCGATGAGCGGTTGGCCTTATCGAAGGAAGCCTTGAACACGTAGGGCATGCCCAGCGCGCCGGTCAGCTCGCACATCTTGCCCGCCACCTCCTGCACCAGGGCCGCCGATTCGATGACGCAGGGTCCGGCGATCAGAAACAGCGGGCAATCGAGGCCGACGCGGTAGCGGTCGAGCTTCATGCGCTCGCGACGGCCGGGAGCTGCGCCGCACGGCAGGCGCGAGCGGCGCGAACAAACCCGGTGAACAGAGGGTGGCCATCGCGTGGGGTGGACGTGAATTCAGGATGGAACTGGGTCGCCACGAACCAGGGGTGCGCCGGGTATTCGATGATCTCCACCAGCCCGTCCTGGGAGAATCCGGAGAACACCAGGCCCGACTGGCGGAACTGCTCCAGGTAGCGGTTGTTAAATTCATAGCGGTGGCGGTGCCGCTCCATGATGTCCTCGCGCCCGTAGAGCTCCCGCGCCACGGTCTTCTCGCCCAGCCGCACCGGCTGGGCTCCCAGCCTCATGCTGCCGCCCAAGGCCGAAGTTTCGCTGCGCTGCTGGGTGCCGTGCGCCTGGTCCTGCCATTCGGTGATCAGTCCGATCACCGGTGCGGCGGTGGCGCGGTCAAATTCCGAGCTGTGCGCGCCGGGAAGTCCCACCACGTGGCGGCCGAACTCGATGATCGCCAGTTGCATGCCCAAGCAGATGCCCAGGTACGGGATGCGCTGCTCGCGTGCGTAACGGATCGCCTGGATCTTGCCTTCGATCCCGCGTTCACCGAAGCCGCCGGGCACCAGGATGGCGTCCATGCCGGCGAGCGCCCCGACGCCCTGGCGTTCGATGTCCGTGGATTCGACGTAGTGCACGCGCACCCGCGTGCGCGTCTTCAGTCCCGCGTGCATCAACGCCTCGTTGAGCGAGATGTACGAATCGCGGATCTGCACGTACTTGCCGACCATGGCGATATCGGTCTGCCCATCGGTGTTGACGCGCGCATTGACGACCTGGCGCCATTCGGAGAGGTCGGCCGGCGGCGCATCGATGCGGAGCTTATCGACCACGATGTCATCGAGCCCCTGTTCGTGCAGCAGGAGCGGTATCTTGTAGATATCGTCGGCGTCCACCGCCGAGATCACCGCGCGCTCCTCGACGTTGGTAAACAAAGCGATCTTGCGGCGCTGTTCGTCCGGGAGCATGGCGTGAGACCGGCACAGCAGGATGTCCGGCTGTATCCCGATCGATCGGAGCTCTTTCACGGAGTGCTGCGTGGGCTTGGTCTTGATCTCATGCGAACCGCCGACCACCGGCACCAGCGTGAGGTGCATGTACACGACCTGGTTGCGCCCGAGTTCCACGCCCATCTGGCGGATCGCCTCGAGGAACGGGAGCGATTCGATGTCACCCACCGTGCCGCCGATTTCGACCATGCACACGTCCGCATCGCCCGCACCCAAGCGGATGCTGCGCTTGATTTCATCGGTGATGTGCGGGATGACCTGCACGGTGGCCCCCAGGTAGTCACCGCGGCGCTCCTTGGCAATAACCCGCTCGTAGATTCGCCCGGTGGTGAAATTGCTGTGCCGGCCGGTCGTGGTGCGCACGAAGCGCTCGTAATGACCGAGGTCAAGGTCCGTCTCGGTGCCGTCGGTGGTGACGAACACTTCGCCGTGCTGAAACGGACTCATGGTGCCCGGATCGACGTTGATGTACGGGTCGAGCTTGACCATCGATACGCTCAGGCCCCGCGCCTCCAGGTTGGCACCGAGCGAGGCGGCCGCGATCCCCTTGCCCAACGAGGAAACGACGCCGCCAGTGACGAATACGAATCGGGTCATCGAGGGATTCCGCCGTTTGTGTTGTCAGCGGCTCCATTGCGGAACCGGGAACTGACGACGGGTAAACAGACTAACAAATCTGCCCCTCGGTCTCAAATAAATGCCGCCCCTGCAGGGTGCAGATGCAACCGGCAGCGCTGGGCCGGCCGCGCCGATCGTGGCGCGGGCCGCTCCGGAGCGCACCACCCGTCCCCGATCGCCAGCAGACGCCGCCCGGCATAGACCAGAGGTACGCTCGAGCGGCTCCACGGCGGCAGCGCACTCTGCGTGCAGGACGCGCTTGAGCTTGCGTCCGCCGGCCGCACCGCCCACCTGGCCGTCCGCGCGCCGAAAACCCACCCGTAATCGCGCGGGCAAGTCCGAGCGGCACCAGGGACCTCGCGGATCATCCCGCAATTCCAGCCAGGCTCCGTCCGGCAGTGCGAGGCGCGGTTCGCGCCGCCAGTCCCAGATCAGGCTCTTGGCTGATCGGATCCTCCGGCCTGGCTCGTTCGGCCTTTGCGGTCGGCTTCAGCGCATAGAGCAGCTCCCCATGGCGGCGCACCGCACCGCCCGCCCATTGCACCAACGGCTGTGCGTCGTGGCGAGCCTGCAACAGGGGACCGGCCATCTCCCGCAACCGACGCTGATCGGGCATCAAAAGGCCCTGCGAGTCCAGCCAGTGACGCAAAGCATTGCGCCGGTCCAGCTCCGGCAAGCGCCGCAACGCCCTCACGCTCAGCGCCGCACCGTCGTGCGCGTTTTGCAGCTGCGCCGCGGCGCGCTCGGTGAGCAGTTGCTGCGCCTCGGCGGCCAACGCGGCGCTGCGGCTGATCGCAACGCCCAAGCCCGGCCAGCGCTCGCGCAGGAGCGGGAGCACTCGGCGGCGCAGGTAATTGCGCCCGAATCGCTCATCGGCGTTGCTCGGATCTTCGATCCAGCGAATCGAGCGGCGTCGCAGGTAATTGAGTAACTGCTCTCGCGGCACATCCAGCAGCGGGCGCAACACCGATCCGGTCCGAGGCGCCATGGCGGCCAGCCCGGCAACGCCGGCGCCCCGCAGCAGCTGCAGCAGTAATGACTCCACCTGATCGTCCTGGTGCTGCGCCAGCAACAGCCATTCACCGTCGCGCAACGCCCCTCGCAAGGCTGCGTAGCGGGTCTCCCGAGCGGCCGCCTCGATGGAATCGCCGCGTGCCACCCTCACCGGAGCGTTCACCACCCGGCACGGGACCCCCAGTCGCCGGGCGGTGGCGCGCGAGGCGGCGGCCATCGACGAGGCACTCGGTTGCAGGAGGTGATTGACATGGACGGCGCGCAGTTGGCAGCGATAGCGCCCACGCAGTTGCGCGCAGGCGGCCAGGAGCGCCGTGGAGTCCATCCCGCCCGAATAGGCGACGCAAAAGCGGGTTCCGGCTGAGCGGTCCGACCAGGCGACGCAGACTCTGGGCCAGTACGAGCGAGGAAAAGCCGGCGCCTGCGGTCGGCAGGCCGACCGCGGGCGCGGCGCGGCGCTTCACGGTGGGCTCTCGGAATACACTCCAAAGGCGGCCAGCCGCGCATCGCGTCGCGCGAGCAACTCCTCGGTCGGGATTTCCTCCAGTTCGAGAAGCAAGCGCTGCAGTGCACTTCCGAGCGTCTGCGCCATGACCGGCGGATCGCGATGCGCCCCGCCGAGCGGCTCACGCAGCACCTCATCAACCAGTCCTAAGTCCTTGAGGCGCGAGGCCGTGATGTTCAGCGCTTCGGCGGCAACTTCTTTCTTATCGGCGCTCTTCCACAGGATCGAGGCGCAGCCTTCCGGAGAGATCACCGAGTAGGTCGAGTACTGCAGCATCACCAGCCGATCGCACACCCCGATGGCCAGCGCACCGCCCGACCCGCCCTCCCCGATCACCACGCTGATGATCGGCACACTCAAGGTCGCCATCTCGAACAGGTTCCGCGCGATCGCCTCGCTCTGGTTGCGCTCCTCCGAACCGACGCCCGGGTAAGCCCCCGGCGTATCGATCAGCGTGATGATCGGCAGGGCGAACTTCTCGGCCATCTTCATCAGGCGCAGCGACTTGCGGTACCCCTCGGGCTTGGGCATGCCGTAATTGCGACGCACCCGCTCCTTGGTATCACGCCCCTTCTGGTGACCGATCAGCATGACGGTGCGCCCCTCGAGTCGGGCCGGTCCGCCGATAATCGCCAGATCGTCGGCATACATGCGATCGCCGTGCAGCTCCTGAAAGTCGGTGCAGATCGCGGCGATGTAGTCGAGCGCGTAGGGGCGCTGCGGGTGCCGCGCCAGCTGGGTGATCTGCCAGGGCGTCAGGTTCGCGAAGATCGAGCGCGTGAGCTGCTGGCTGCGGGCGCGGAGCCGGCCAATCTCCTCCTCGACGTTGACCGATTCGTCGGTGCTCAGATGGCCGAGCTCCTCGAGTTTCGCCTCCAGCTCGGCAATGGGCTGCTCGAAGTCGAGAAAATTAACGGCCATGGTTCAGCTCGGTGCGCGAATCGGTCCGGGGCAGGCGCGGGCTGTGCGCGGCGCGCGCCCGATGGCGGAGCTCATCGACTGTTCTCGAACACGGCGCGGTGCGTGCGGGACAGGCGTGATGCGTCGCGCCCCTGCGGTGGGTTCGATGTGCTTGTCACGGCGGATGTGGACATCGTCCGCAAGCCTACGTTCCATCCGTGCGCGCCGCAACCTTAAGGGCCCGCGTCAGGCCGAGACGGCCGAAGTGGCGCCTGTGGGCAATCCATAGGCCACACGCACGATGCCGAATCGACGCTCGAGCTGCTCGATGAGCTTGGCGGTCGCGTGCACCTTCCACTCATCGCCCAGGGTGAGCGTGCCCTGTGCATCGGACCCGGTGATCCGCACCACCACCGCGCATTCCCCGCCGAGCGCCGGCGAGAGCAGTTCGCCGAGCGCGTCGAACAATTCACGCTGCTCGCACTGCGCCGGCCAGTCGATCAGCAAGCGTCGCGCCTGGCGCTCGCGCACCGCTGCCAGCGCCTGGAGCGTTCGGGCCTGGATCCGCCAGGCGTCGCTGAAATCATCGAACCGGAGGCTCCCCTCGACCATCACCAGCGCATCCTTGACCACCAGATCGCGAAACCGATGATGTATCTCCTCGCTCAAGGTCACCTCGATCCGCCCGCTCCTGTCATCGAGCACGAAGTTCACGCGCGGCCCGCGACGGCGGATTTCCAGTATCAGTCCGGCGGCACTGACCTTGCGCGCGTCCACCCAGCGCTCGCCCTCACCGCCCGCCGGTCGCGCCTCGCCGGCCAGATCACGGATGCGCACGCCCACCAGCTGCGCCAGGTCGCGCTCGTAACGGGCGATCGGATGCCCGGTCAGGTACAGGCCCAGCGTCTCGCGCTCGCCCGCCAACCGCTGCGCCTCGCTCCAGGTCGGCTCGGGCAACGCGCTGTGGGTGATGTGGGAACTCGCGGCCCGCGGAACACCGAAGAAATCATCCTGGCCCGCCTCCACCGTGCGCGCGGTCTGCTCGCCCGCCTGCATCGCCACCGCCAGTCGCTCCATGAGCGCGGCGCGGTTGGCGCCGAGCGAATCGCAACTTCCCGAGCGGATCAGCGCCTCGAGCACCCGCCGGTTGACGCGCGCCAGATCCACGCGGTGACACAGGTCCTCGAGGCTCGCGTACGGCCCGCGGGCCTCGCGTTCTTCGACCAGCGCGTCCACGGCCGTTCGGCCCACGCCCTTGATCGCACCGAGCCCGTAGCGGATCGTCGTCGCGTCCGCCACCGCGAAGGCGTGAGCCGAAGCGTTGACATCGGGCGGCAACACGTTCAACCCCACCAGCGCGCAATCGTCGATCAGGGTGACGACTTTGTCGGTGCGGTCCATGTCGGCCGAGAGCACCGCGGCCATGAAGGCGGCCGGATGATGGGCCTTGAGGTAGGCGGTCTGGTAGGCGAGCATCGCGTAGGCGGCCGAGTGCGATTTGTTGAATCCGTAGCCGGCAAATTTTTCCATCAGGTCGAAGATGTACTCCGCCCGAGCGCGCGGCACCTCGCGCGCCACCGCGCCGCCGATAAAGACGCTGCGCTGGCTGGCCATCTCCTCGGCCTTCTTCTTGCCCATCGCGCGCCGCAACAGATCGGCGCCGCCCAGCGTGTAGCCGGCCAGGATCTGGGCGATCTGCATCACCTGCTCCTGGTAGAGGATCACCCCGTAGGTCGGCGTGAGCACCTGGCGCAGGTCCGGGTGCAGATAATCAATCGGCCGATCGCTCCGGTTGTGCTTGCGGGCGATGAAAGTCCTCGACCATGCCGGACTGCAGCGGGCCGGGCCTGAACAGCGCCACCAGCGCGATGATGTCCTCGAAGCAGTCGGGCTGGAGCCGGCGGATCAGGTCCTTCATGCCGCGCGATTCGAGCTGGAACACGGCCGTGGTGCGCCCGCTCTTGAGCAGCGCGAATGTGGCGGGATCGTCCATGGGGAGCGAGGCCAGGTCCAGCGGCGGCTCTGAGGCCAGGAGTCGTTCGGCGTTGATGTTGTGAACGGCCCAGTCGAGCACCGTCAGGGTCCGCAGCCCCAGGAAGTCGAACTTGACCAGGCCCGCGGCCTCGACGTCATCCTTGTCAAACTGCGTGACCACGTGGCCGCCGCCCGGCTCGCAGTACAGCGGCGCGAAGTCGGTCAGCACCGAAGGGGCGATGACCACGCCTCCGGCGTGCTTGCCGGCGTTGCGCGTCAGTCCTTCCAGGGAGCGCGCCATGTCGATGAGCGTGCGCACCTCCTCGTCGTCGGCGTACAGGCGCCTGAGCTCCGGTTCGCGCTCGAGCGCCTTTTCGAGCGTCATCTCCAGCTCGAAGGGCACGAGCTTCGCGATCCGATCGACCATCCCGTAGGGGTTGCCGAGCACGCGCCCCACATCGCGCACCACCGCCTTGGCCGCCAGGGTGCCGTAGGTGATGATCTGCGATACCCGCTCCGCGCCGTACTTGGCCGCCACGTATTCGATCACGCGGTCGCGCCCCACCATGCAAAAGTCGATGTCAAAATCGGGCATCGACACCCGCTCGGGATTGAGGAAGCGCTCGAACAGCAAATCGTAGCGCAGCGGATCGATGGCGGTGATCCCCAAGGCGAAGGCCACCAGCGATCCGGCACCCGACCCTCTTCCGGGCCCCACCGGAACCCCGTTGCCGCGCGCCCAGTCGATAAAATCGGCCACGATCAGGAAATAGCTCGCAAATCCCATCGAGCAGATCACCTCCAGTTCCTGCGCAAGCCGCTCGTCGATAGCGCTGCGCACTCGGCGCATCGGCCATCACGGCGGCCGCGCGCTGCTGCAAGCCGCGCTCGGCGGCCGTCTTGAGGATACTGCCTCCGGGGTCGAGCCCGGGCGGCACCGGGAACACCGGAAGCCGCGCCTCGCCCAGACGCAGCACCAGGCTGCAGCGTCGCGCGATCTCGACGCTGTTGGCCAGGGCCGCGGGCGCCTCCGGAAACAAGGCCGCCATCTGCTCGGGCGATCGCAGGAACTGCTGCGGACTGTAGCGGCGCGGTCGCGCCGGGTCGGCGAGCAAGGTGCCCTCGTGAATGCACACGCGCGCCTCGTGCGCCTCGAAATCGCCCGGCAACAGAAAGCGCACATCGTTGGTGGCCACCGGCGCCACGCCGTGCGTTGAGGCGAGGTTGCAGGGCCGCGGGCACGTACAGCTCTTCCCCGGCCGCACCGATGCGCTGCACCTCCAGGTAGTAGCGATCGTCGAACAGATCCCGCCACGCCTGCAGGGCCTGCCTGGCCTGCTCGCTGCGTCCCTGGAGGAGCGCCCGCCCCACATCGCCCGCCTGCGCACCCGAGAGCGCGATCAGCCCGCTGGTCGAGGCGCGCGTCAGCCACTCCCGCTCGATCAGCGGCACGCCCTTGACCTGCCCTTCCAGCCAGGCGCGCGAGACCAGCCGAGTGAGATTGCGGTATCCGGCCAGGTTCTGGCACAGCAGCGTCAGGCGCGAGGGACCCTGCGGATCGGAATTCTCCTTGATGTGCAGATCGACGCCGACGATCGGCTGCACGCCGCGCGCCAGAGCCGCCCGGTAAAACTTCACCATGGCGAAAAGATTGCACTGGTCCGATATGGCCACCGCGGGCATGCGCGGCCGCGGCGACGGCATCGACGAGTTCATCGACGCGCACGACGCTGTCGACGAGCGAGAACTCGGTATGCAATCGAAGGTGGACGAAGTTGACGGGCATGGGCGCGGCCAGTACCTGAAAGTGAGCCTAGGGCAGCAGCGATCTTACCGGAGCAAAGCTCCGCCGATGTATGGCTGTCGGTCCCAGCCGGGCCAGAGCCTCAAGATGCGCCTCGGTGCAATAACCGCGGTGCTGGGCCAGCCCGAAACCGGGGTACTGGGCATCGAGCTCGACCATCAGCGCGTCGCGCCAGACCTTGGCCAGAATCGAGGCGGCACTGATCGCCGGAATCAGGTCATCGCCCCCGCACTTGGGTCGTGATGCGGCAATTCTGAAACAGATCAGCAAGGTGCGGCGCCATGTTACCGTCGATCATGATGTCCGTCGGGCACAGCTTGAGCTGCTGGACGGCGCGGCGCATCGCCAGCAGCGTCGCCTGCAAAATGTTGATCGCATCGATCTCCTCGACCTCGGCTCGGCCGATCGCAAAGTCCAGCGCGCGTGCCCGGATCAGCAGCGCCAGCTCCTCGCGGCGCTCGGGCGTAAGTTGCTTCGAGTCGCGCAGTCCCCGGATCGGCCGGCGCGGATTGAGCACCACGACCGCGGCCACCACAGGCCCGGCCAGCGGACCGCGTCCGGCTTCGTCCACCCCGGCGAGCACATACGGTGCTCATGCAGCCGCGCCGCGCAATTGCAGCACGGCCTCGGCCGCCCGGGCCGCGCCCCCTTGCCGCAGGGTCTCGTGGATGGCGCGAAAGCGCGCCCTGAGCATCGCACGCCGCGCCGCATCCTCCAGTTGCCCCTGCACCGCTCCGGCGAGCGCTGCAGGGTTCACCTGTTCCTGCAGGAATTCGGGCACCAATCGTCTCACCGGCGAGCAGATTGGGAAGCGAGAAATACGGCAGGCGCACCATGCGCAGCGCGCGCAGCATGAAGGCGGTCACCGGACTGAGGCGGTAGGCCACCACCATCGGACAGTCGCACAGGAGTGCCTCGAGGCTGGCGGTGCCCGAGGCCACAAGCGCGACATCGGCCGCCTGGAGCGCGGCCCGCGCCTGGCCGTCGAGCAATCGCATGCGCCCCGAAGGGCAGCGCGGCGCGGCGTAGTTCGTTTTCCAGCAGCGATCGCAAATGAGGCGCAGCCACGGGAGCTATGAACTGCGCGGCCGGCCAGCGCTGCGCAAGGAGGCCTGCGGCGGCGAGAAAATCCGGGCCCGAGTCGCGTGACCTCACCGCTCCGGCTCCCCGGGAGCAGCGGCGATCACGGTCGCCCTCGGCGCGAAGTCCCAGGCGCTCCCGCGCGGCCCGACGGTCCACGTCCAGCGGAATCTGATCGGCCAGCGGGTGGCCGACGAATTCGGCGCGCACCGCGTGGCGCGCATAGAACGCCGGCTCGAAAGGCAGCAGGCACAACACCAGATCGCAGGTGCGCGCGATATGGCTCACGCGCCTCTGGCGCCAGGCCCAGACCTGGGGACTCACGTATTGCACCGTCTTGAGGCCCGCCTTATGCAGCTGCGCGGCGAGCCCCAGGTTGAACTCCGGCGCGTCGATGCCGATAAACACTTCCGGACGCCAGGCGCTGAACTCGCGCCGCAGGCGCCGCCGCAATCGCAGCAGCCGGGGCAGATGCGTGAGCACCTCGGCCAGTCCCATGACCGACAGCTCGCTCGCCGAGGCGAGCGGCTCGCACCCGAGCGCCTGCATCAGGGGGCCGCAGACGCCGCGCACCTTAAGGTCCGGGCAGCGCTCGCGAAGCGCGCCGATGAGCGCGGCGCCCAGCTGGTCGCCGGAAGTCTCGCCGGCCACGATCGCCACCCGGTATGCGCCGGTCGCCACGTGTTAGCGGATCAGGCTGCGGTTCGATGCGGCGATGAAATCGACGAACGGGCGGATCTCGGACTGGCTCTCGCCCAGTGCCGTGAGTTCCTTGACCGCCTCCTCGAGCGGCAGGTCGCGGCGATACAGAATGCGAAACGCCTCGCGGATGTTGCGTATCTGAGCGGCGCTGAAGTCGCGGCGCTTGAGGCCCTCGCTGTTGACCGAGTGCGGGGTCGCCGGCTGCCCCACGGCCATCAGGTACGGAGGCACGTCCCGGGTGACGGCGGCGTTGTTGGCAATGAAGGCGTGGGCGCCGACTTTGCAGAATTGGTGCACGCCCGAGTACCCGCCCATGATGACCCAGTCGCCCAGCTGCACGTGGCCGCTCAGGGCGGCGTAATTGGCCATCACGATGCGACTCCCCACCTGGCAATCGTGGGCGATGTGCGTGTAAGCCATCAGCAGGTTGTCATCGCCCACGCGCGTGACGGCCTCATCGTGGGCGGTGCCGCGGTTGACGGTGCAGGATTCGCGGAACACGTTCCGATCGCCGATTTCCAATCGCGTCGGCTCGCCCTGGTATTTCTTGTCCTGAGGCGCATCGCCGATCGAGGCGAACTGGAAGATCACGTTGTCCTCACCGATCGTGGTCGGCCCGTTGATCACCACGTGCGAGGCGATGCGGGTCCGGGCTCCGATGCGGACCTTGGGGCCGATGACCGAGAAGGGGCCGACCGTGACGTCGGCCGCCAACTCGGCCTCAGGGGAGATCAGCGCTCGCGAATCGATCACGACGCACGCCCTGCTCCCGGTTCCCAACCAGGATTGATGATGGTGCCGGGGGCGAGCATCAGCTCGGCGGTGGCCGCCTCGGCATCGCCCACCGAGGCGACGGTCGCCATTTTCCAGATGCCCCGCAGCGTGCGCTCGAGGGTGGCGGTGAGCGTGAGTTGGTCGCCCGGCTCCACCGGGCGGCGAAAGCGCGCCTTGTCGATGCCGACGAAGTAAAACACCGTCTTCTCGTTCGGGAAGGCGTCGGCCGTGACGAAGGTGAGGATTCCGGCGGCCTGCGCCAGCGCCTCGATGATGATCACGCCGGGCATCACCGGGCGCTGCGGAAAATGCCCCTGGAAAAAAGGCTCGTTGATCGTGACGTTCTTGAGGGCGCGGATGCTCTTGCCCGGCACGCACTCGAGCACCCGATCGACCAGCAGGAACGGGTAACGGTGCGGGAGGCGCTTGAGGATCGCGTGGATGTCGAGTTGCAGCGGTGCATTCATCAGTCTGGGTCCTGTTGTTGTAATCCACTCTCGCCGCGCTCGAGCCGGCGGACGCGCTCATTCAACGAATCAAGGCGCTTAAAGCGTCCCACCAGGCGCCGCCAAATCGGCGCCGTGGTCACCGGGATGCATCCCGAATATATTCCAGGCGCCGTGAGCGAGTGCGTCACGCTGGACATTCCGGTCACGACCACATCATCGCAGATGTCCAGGTGCCCAGCGACCCCCACCGCGCCGGCGATCACGCAGCGCGCGCCGATGCGGGTGCTGCCGGATATGCCGGCGCACGCGGCGATCACGGTGTGCGCGCCGATCTGCACGTTGTGGGCGACCTGAATCTGATTGTCGAGCTTGACCCCATCGCCGATCACGGTGTCATCGATCGCGCCCCGATCGATCGTGGTGTTGGCGCCGATCTCAACGTCAGCGCCGATCCGCACCCCGCCGAGCTGGGGCACCTTGAGTCCAGCCGTCCGCCTCACGGGCGAAACCAAAGCCATCCGAGCCGATCACCACGCCCGAGTGAACGCGTGCGCGCTCGCCCAGTTCGCATCGGGCCAGCACCGTCACGCGCGGGTGCAATAGGGAATCGGCACCGATGCGCGAGTCGGCACCGACCACGCAGCCCGCACCGATCACCGCGCGCTCACCGACCACCGCGCGCGGGCCCACAAACACGAACGCGCCGATGCTGGCGCTGGCGGCCACCTGGGCACTGGGATCGATCAGCGCGGAGGGGTGAACGCCGGGGGCCTGAACGGGCTCCGGATGCAGGAGCGAGGCGATGCGGGCGTAGATCGCGTAAGGGTTGGAGTGCACGAGCGCGGCCACCGGAGAGGACTGCGCGCTGGCCGCATCCATGATCACGGCGCTCGCGCGCGTGGTGGCCAGCTGCGGGCGGTACTGGGGATTGGCGAGAAATCCCAGATCGCCCGGGCCGCGCCGGCCAGCGTCGCCACGCGCCGCACGCGCAGCGCCGGATCGCCGCGCAACTCACAACCAAAGCGCACCGCGAGCTCGCTGAGCGGCAATTCCATCAGACCAACCCCTCCTAGGGGGCCGCGCCTGGCCCCTTGCCCTATTCTGGCCCTACTTGGTGGGCGGGGCGGCCGGCTTGGGCGCTGCCGGGGCCGTGCCCGCGTGGGCCTGCAGACCGGCCAGTACCTGGGCGGTGATGTCGAGCGCACTTGTTCGCGTAGACCACGCCTTCGGTCAGCACCAGATCGTACTTCTGCGAAGTCGCGTAGCTTTGCACTTCGGCGACGATCGCGCTCTGGAGCTTGGAGAGTTCCTCGTTCTGGCGTGTATTGGCGTCTTCCTGGAAGTCGGTGGCCTTCTGCGAGTACTCGCGATTGGCGTCACGGATTTCCTTCTCCGCCTTGGCGCGCTGGTCCGCGCTCATGGTCGGGGCGTCCTTTTCGTATTTCTCCTGCTTCGCCTTGAGTGCGGCCTGCTGCGCGGCCAGTTCCCGCTGCTTGGGCGCGAACTCGTTGCGCATGGACTCCTGGACGGCCTTGGCCTGCGGCGATTCCTGCAGCAGGCGCGAGGCGTTGACCACTCCGATCTTGATTTCCGCGTGCGCCGGCAGTACGGCCAAGCCGCTCACCAGCAACCCTGCAATAGACACTATCCAAGAACGCTTCACTGTTATGCTCCCGAAAATTAGGCCGCGCATGCCAGCCGCGGCCAGTTAATAAATCAATAGGACCCGCCGATTGTGAACTGAAAGTACTCGGTGCGGTCGGCAAAGTTCACCGAAGTGGCCTGCCGGTTATTCAGCGGTATACCGTAGCTGAAGCGGAATATGCCCAGCGACGGGGCCAGCCATTGCACGGCGACGCCCGCCGATCTCCTCAGGTCATCATACGCGAATCTGTATTCGACCGGGGTCTGAAGGTCCCGACCCACGAATTTGGTATCGTCCTGCGAAAACACGTTGCCCATGTCGTAGAACAGCGTGGCCCGGGCGCTGGTCTGCCATTTGAGCGGCAAGGGCAGGATGACCTCGGCGCGCGCCACGGTCAGCAGATTCCCGCCGTAGGGATTGCCGTGGGTGTCCACGGGCCCGAGCGAGCTTTCGTAGAAGCCCCGGACGGTGTCGGGTCCGCCGGCATAGAAGCGCTTGTAGGGCGGGATCGCGGAGGTATCGCCGATGCTGGCCCCGAAACCCAGATTAAGGCTCAGCGCCAGGGTGGTGCGCCAGATCAGCGGGATGTATCCGATGCCGTTGTAGCTGGCGATGTAGTACTGCACCTGCCCGACCGGCGCGATGCTCACGCCCAGCGTATGACGCTGCCCACGGTCGGCAAACAATCCGCGGTTGCGCGAATCGAACAGCCATCCGGTATTGAGTTCGTAGGTGTTGAAGCGCGTGCCGTACACCTGGGTGGCGCTGGTCACCGCGGTGCCATCACCCAGCACCGAGTTAAAGAGCAGCACTTCCTGGTAGGAATCGCCGTTTTCTCTGACCCAGTCCACGGCCTGCTGGGCGCTGCTGCCCTGGTAGGTCACCAGGTCCGAGCGCCCTAAGGAGATTCCCGCGCTGACGCGCTGGTACTCGCTGATCGGATAGCCGTAGTTCAGCCCCACCGAGAAATTCTCCGACTTGAAGCTCGAGGATGCCGATACGAACTGCGTGGAGGTGCGGTAGGTCAGCGACACGGTGCGCGAGACGCCCTCGATGCCGGCATACGGGTTGGTGTGCGAGAAGCTGTAGATCTTGTTGTACGGGCCGGCGTCAATCTGCAGCGCGACGTTGTTGCCCGAACCCATGAAGTCGCTGTCCTGGAAGCTCGCATTGAGCATGAATTTTTGCGAGGCGGAATAGCCGATGCCCCCGCTGATGGTCGCGCTCGGGCGCTCCTTGACGGTAAAGGCCACATCGACCAGGTCCGCCGATCCGGCCACCGGAGCGGTCTCGAAGTCAACGGTCTCGAGGAAAGGCTGCTGCTGCAATCGCTGCTTGGAGCGTTCCAGGGCAAGGTTCGACAACAGCGAACCCTCGAGCTGACGAAGCTCCCGGCGCAGAGTCTCATCGTTACTGCGCGCGGCACCCTTAAAGGTAATGTTGCGCACGTAGACGCGACTGGCCGGATCGATGAACAGCGTCAGGGAGACCTCGCGCTTGACATCGTCGGTCTGCGGAACCGGCTCGACCTTGGCAAAGTAGAACCCTTCCGCGCCGAGCCGGTTCTTGATCAGTTCCTGGGACGATGAAATCGTCTTCTGTGAATAGATCTGCCCCGGCTGCACCAGCACCAGTCGCCGGAGCTGAGCCTCGGGCACCACCAGATTGCCGGCCAGTTTGACCTCGGAAATCTTGTAGACCATGCCCTCGGTGATGTTCACCGTGATGAACACATTGTTCTTGTCCGGGGCAATGGCGACCTGGACTGAATCGATGCGCACGTTGGCGTAGCCGCGGTCCTGGTAATAGGACTCGATCTTTTCCAGATCGCCCTGCAGCGACTCGCGCGAATAGCGATCATCGTCCTTATAAAAGGAATTCCACTTGGGCGTCTTCAGGGTCAGAGCGTCCAGGATGTCCTTGCTCTTAAACGCCTTGTTGCCGACGATATTGATCTGGCGGATCTTGGCGCGGTCCCCTTCCTTGATGTCGATGTTGACGCGCACCCGGTTGTTGGACAGATCCTCCACCTTGGTGTCGATCGAGACCGCGTACTTGCCGCGACTGTAGTACTGGTCCGTGAGGTATTGCGTGACCTCTTCCAGCGTCGAGCGATTGAAGGTCTTTCCGGCCGCCAGGCCCACGTTACGGAGCGACTTTTGCAGATCCTCGGTCTTGATGTCCTTGTTGCCCTTGATCTCCACGCTCTCGAGCGAGGGGCGCTCGAGCACGGTAATCAACAGCGTGTTGCCGTCGCGATTCAGGGCGACGTCGCGGAAAAATCCCGTCGCATACAGCGCCCGCAAGGCCTCGCGCAGGCGCTGCGCATTGAGCTGATCGCCGATGTTGACCGGCAGGTAGTTAAAGACGGTGCCTTCCGAGATGCGCTGGAGCCCTTCGATCTTGATGTCGCCCACGATGAAATCGGTGTCGCTGTGCGGCTGCGCCGCCGGCGGTGGCTCGCTCGGCTTCTGGACCAGCACGGGCGTGTCATTGGGCTTTTGGAGCGCAGCGGGCGCATCGATTGGCTTCTGGGCCGGAATGGGCGTGTCGCTGGGCTTCTGGACCGGAGCGGGCGCATCGCTCGGCTGTTGCGCCAGCGCTGACACGCTGGGAACAAGCAAAACAAACGTCGCGATGACCGCGCGATAATTCATGCGCAAACTGCCGTTACCAAAGGAAAGTTTCAACCAAACTGACGCGAGATGTCGTTATACAGGGCCAGGCCCAGCAGCAGCACCACCATTGCGATCCCGAGCTGCTGCCCCGCGGCATACACGCGCTCGGACAATGGGCTGCCCTTGAGCCATTCGATCGCCTGCATTACGACCTGGCCGCCGTCGAGAATGGGGATGGGCAGCAGGTTCATGAAACCAAGCGCTAGGCTGATCAACACCAGAAAGCTTAAGAACGCAGCGACGCCCGCGGAAGCCGAATCACCGGCCAACTGGGCGATGGTGAGCGGACCGCTGAGATTCTTGACCGAAACCTGGCCCGCGAGCATCCGCACCAGCATGCGCGCCTGCAGCACGGTCATGCTCCAGGCTTCCTTGCTCGCTTCGGTAAAGGCCGCGATCGGGCCATACCGCAGGTGGCGCATCACGCCGGGCGGATAGAGCGGAGTGTGGGGCTGGGTAATCTGAATACGGCCGATGCGCACGCCGTCCTGCGCTACGCCGGCCACGGCGACGCGGGTCGACGCGTCGTGGCCGTTGCGTCGATATTGCACCGCGATGGTTTCATCGGGATGCGCGCGCACCAGGTTTACCAGCACCAGAAAATCGGTCACCGGCTCCCCATTGATGCTCAGGATCTGATCGCCCGCCTTCAGTCCCGCTCGAGCCGCGGGCCCTTCCGGACTGACCGAACCGACCACGGCCGGAATGGGCAGCTCCTGGAACCGCAATCCCAGCCCGCCCGGGCCGGTCGCCGGATCGGACATGGCCCGGCGTTCGGCGGCGTTGGCAAAGTCAAGCCGCGCCAGCCTCTCCTGGCCGCTCGAGTCCCGAAGCGTCAGTGTCAGCGGCCCGCGTTGGGTCACACCGTCCAGCAGCTCGAGCCAGACCTGGCGCTGGGTGCTGACCGGGCGGTGGTCCACGGCAATGATTTCATCGCCCGAACGCACGCCGGCTCGCGCCGCGGGCGAGTCGGGGCGCGCCGTGCCCAGCACAGGTCTGAGTTCCGTGCTCCCGGAGACCAGCAGCATGGCGGTCAGCAGCAGGATCGCGAACAGAAAATTCGCTCCGGGTCCGGCCAGCAGCACCACTATGCGCTGCCAATGCGGTCGATGCGTAAAGGAACGCGGCAGGTCCTCCGGTGCCACCGGTGCCTCGCGTTCATCGAGCAGTTTGACGTAGCCCCCGAGCGGGATCATCGCCAGCACGTATTCGGTCCGATCCGCCCCGCCCAGTCGGCTCCACAGGGCCCGACCAAAACCGACCGAGAAGCGCAGCACCTTGAAGCCCAGCCGACGGGCGACCCAGAAATGACCGAACTCGTGCACGGTCACCAGCACGCAGACGGCGACCACGAAACCGCCCAGCGACCAAAGGGTCTCGATCACGCCGAAGTCCTTCGCTCGGGCACGTTGAGTTTCGCCAGCACGTCGCGAGCGCGCTCGCGCGCCAACGCGTCGGCGCCCAGAACGTCGTTCAGATCATCCATTGGCCCACCCGCCACGCTTCTCCATGACCCTGTCAATGACCCCCGGAATATCCCCAAAGTTCAACTGCTTGTCGAGAAACGCCTGCACGGCGACTTCGTCGGCGGCGTTGAGCCAAATGCAGGCGAGGCCTCCGGCTCGAGCGGCCGCTTCGGCCAACTCCAGGCACGGAAAGCGTTCACGATCGGGCGCCCGAAAATCAAGCGATCCGGTCTTGGCCAGATCGAGGAATTCTACACCGGCGGCGATTCGCGCGGGCCAGGCCAGTCCCTGGGCGATCGGGGTTCTCATGTCGGGCGATCCCATCTGCGCCAGGACCGATCCGTCCACGTACTCCACCAACGAGTGAACGATGCTCTGCGGATGCACGACGACCGAGATGTCGCGCGGTTCGACGCCAAACAGTGCGGCCGCCTCGATGAGCTCGAGTCCCTTGTTCATCAGCGTGGCCGAATCCACGGAGATCTTCCTGCCCATGCTCCAGCGCGGATGGGCGCAGGCCTGCTCGGGCGTGACACGAGCCATGGCCGCCGGCGCCCAGTCCAGAAACGGGCCCCCTGAGGCCGTCAGCAACAAGCGGCGAACGCCCAGGGGGCGCTCGCCGATCAGCGCCGGATGTGGCAGGCACTGGAAGATCGCGTTGTGCTCGCTGTCGATCGGGATCAGCGTGGCCTTGCCGAGCCGGGCCGCGGCCAGCAGCAAGGGCCCGGCCATGACCACCGATTCCTTGTTGGCGATCAGCACCCGTTTGCCGGCCATCGCCGCGGCCAGCGTCGATCGCAACCCGGCGGCGCCGGTGATGGCGGCCATCACGATGTCCACGGCTCCATCGCGCGCCGACTCCTCGATGGCCGCCGCCCCCGAGGCCACCCGTGTGCCGGCGCCCGCCTTTCTGAGCCTGCGCTCCAGCTCTGCCGCCGATTCGCCCTGTTCCATGACCGCGAGCTCCGGGCGGTGACGCAGGCAAAGCTCCACCATCCGCGTCACATCGCTGCGCGCCGCGATCGACACCACGCGGTACGCATCCGGATGAGCCTCGAGCACGGCAAAGGTGCTGCGCCCGATGCTGCCGGTGGCGCCCAGTACCGCCACGCCCTTCACGTGCCCACCCCGAGCCAAAGAAGACCCAGACACATGATGGGCGTGGCCGCGAGCACACCATCGACCCGATCGAGCACCCCGCCGTGTCCCGGAAACAAGCGCCCGCTGTCCTTAAGCCCCGCCGCGCGCTTGAACATGCTCTCGGTCAGATCGCCGACCACCGAGAAACCCGCGCCGGCCAGGCAAAGCGGTATAAAACCGCCGGGAAGCAGGTCAAACCAGCGACTGCCCGCATAGCCCATGGCCGCGGCGAACAGCATCCCTCCGGCCACGCCCTCCCAGGTCTTGGCCGGAGAAACCTGCGGGGCCAGTTTGACCCGGCCGTACGCGCGCCCGGCAAAATAGGCGCCGGTGTCGGTCGCGAAGGCCAGCATCAGTACGAACAGCACCCACTGCGGACCGCGGGGCCAGGCCTCCACCATGTGCGTCAAGGCCACCCAGGCGGGCACGAGCGCAAACGCACCGGCCAGCGCCGTGGCCCACCCTCGGGTCTTTCGCGGAGCGATGAGCACCCACAGCAAGGCGAGCGTCCACCAGAGCGCGGCCACCTGCATCAGCTTGAGAAAATGCTCGCTCTCGGTGACCAGCACGCGGGCGGCCACGGCCAGCGCGGCCACCAGGAACACGTAAGCGATCCGCATGGCGCGCGTCGAGCCTGACAGAAATCCCGACCACTCCCAGGCGCCGGCGGCAACGAACAAGCCAAACAGCGCACGCGCCGCCCACACCGGGCCGCACAGCAGTACCGCGAAGAGCACCGCGGCCAGCACCAGGGCAGTAAAAATACGCGCGCGCATGGCGGCCCCTAGCCTAAGACCTGCTGGCCGGTCATTCCGAAGCGGCGCTGCCGCCCGGCGAAGTGCCGCAGCGCGAGCGCAAAATCCGCGGCGTTGAAGTCCGGCCACAGCGTGTCGGTGAAATAAAGCTCCGCGTAGGCCAGGTTCCAGAGCAGAAAGTTGCTCACGCGCTGCTCGCCTCCGGTGCGTATGAAAAAATCCGGATCGGGCAAGCCCGCAAGCGCCAATCCGCTGGCAAATTGCGCCTCGGTGAGCGAGGCCGCGCTCAACTCTCCCCGCTCGCAGCGCGCCGCAGCGCTCCGTGCGGCGCTGAGAATGTCCTGGCGTCCCCCGTAACTGATGGCGATCTGCAATCGCAGGCGCGTGTTGGTCGCCGTGGCCGCGGTCGCCGCCAGGATGCGCTCGCGCAGCCGCGCCTCAAGGGTCGATAATTCACCGACGAACCGCAAGCGCACGCCATTCTCGTGCAGCATCGGCAATTCGCGATCCAGCGCATCGCAGAACAGGCCCATCAAATTGGCCACCTCCGCGGGCGGACGCGACCAGTTTTCACTCGAGAAAGCAAACAGCGTCAGGGCCCCGATCCCTGAGCGCGCGCATTCCTCGATCACGGTCCGCACCGGATTGAGCCCGGAGCTATGCCCGTCGGAGCGTTCCCGACCCTGACCCTGCGCCCAGCGGCCGTTGCCATCCATGACGATGGCCACGTGCTGCGGCATTGGCGAGGGCGGCTCGGCCTTGGCGGGCAGGGAGGATTTCATCGGCACCCTCAGGGTCTAGACCTGCAGGATCTCCTTCTCCTTGGCGGCCAGTTGCTGGTCAAGATCGGCGATGTGCTTGTCGGTCAGCTTCTGGATCTCCACTTCGGCCTTGCGCTCATCGTCCTGGGAAATCTCCTTCTCCTTGAGCAATTCCTTAACGTCGGCCAGCACGTCGCGGCGCACGTTGCGGATGCTCACGCGCGCGTTCTCCGCGTCCTGACGCACCACTTTGGTGATGTCGCGACGCCGTTCCTCGGTCAGCGGCGGGCAGCGGCACCCGGATGACCGTGCCGGCGGTCATCGGCGTGAGCCCGAGATCGGACTTATGGATGGCCTTTTCGATCGGGCCGACCATGGTTTTTTCCCACGGGGAGATCGCGAGCGTGCGCGCGTCCTCGACGGTGATGTTGGCGACCTGCTGCAAGGGCACATCAGATCCGTAGTAATCCACCTTGAGGTGTTCCACCAGGCTCGGGTGAGCGCGCCCGGTGCGCAATTTCTTCAGGTCGGCCAGGAATACCTGCACGCACTTTTGCATGCGGGCCGCCGCATCTTTCTTCAGATCGTCAATCATCGCTTTCCCCCTCCATTCGCATCCCGTGCTTCTATGCCCCGGCCCGGCCCCTGTCCGTCCGCCCTGCCGCGTCAGGGACGCTATCCATTGGTCACCAGCGTACCGGGTTCTTCGCCGTGGGCCACGCGCAGCAGTTCACCGGGTGAATTCAGGTTAAATACCCGAAGCGGCAAGTTGTGGTCGCGGCACATGACGATGGCCGTGGCGTCCATGACGTTCAGCCGCTCGGTCAGCACGCGCTCGAAGGTGAGCTTCGGATAGTGTATGGCCTTGGGATCCTGCATCGGGTCAGCCGAATAAATGCCATCGACCTTGGTGGCCTTGACCAGCAGCTGGGCGCCGATCTCGATTGCACGGAGCGCGGCGGCGGTGTCGGTCGTGAAGAACGGATTGCCGGTGCCGGCCGCGAAGATCACGAGGCGACCCTTTTCCAGGTGCCGGACCGCACGGCGCCTAATGTAGTCCTCGCAAACCTCGTTGATGCGGATGGCGGACATCACGCGAGCGTGGACATTTAGGGATTCCAGCGCGTCTTGCATGGCCAGCGCGTTCATGACGGTCGCCAGCATCCCCATCTGATCGGCGGTGACCCGATCCATGCCGGCACGGGCGAGGCCCGCGCCGCGAAAGATATTTCCGCCCCCGATCACCACGGCGATCTGGGTACCCAGCGCCTGCACGTCGCGCAGCTCGCTGGCGATGCGCTTGATGATCAGCGGATCGATGCCGTAGTCGGCGGCCCCCAGCAGCGCCTCGCCCGAAAGCTTGACCAAGATGCGCGCAAAGCGCGGCGACCCCGTAGCACTCGTCATGCGCACTCCTTAAAAAATGCCCCGCTTGAGCGGGGCATACTCGCAAACACCTGTGATCGCCGCCGGCGCCCTCAGCTGCGCCCGGCCGCGCTGACTTGCGCCATGACCTCGGCGACAAAGTCTTCCGATTTCTTCTCGATGCCCGCGCCCACCTCGAACCGCTGGAATTCGCGCACCTGCGCGCCGGCGGCCTTGAGCAGGGCCTCGACGGTCTGATCAGGATCCTTGACGAAGGGCTGGCCGAGCAGCGTGATTTCCGCCAGCGATTTACGCAAGCGCCCGGCCACCATCTTGGCGGCGATCTCGGGGCTCTTGCCTTCCAGGCGCGCCTGTTCGGTCAGGATCTCGCGCTCCTTGGCGACCTCGGCCTCGGGAACCTGTGCGGCGCTGATGTAGCGCGGATTGCTGGCGGCAATGTGCATGGCCAGATCGTGCGCCAGTTCAGCCGTGCCGCCCTCGAGGGAAACCAGCACCCCAATGCGCGTGCCGTGCAGGTAGGCGCCCTGCGGGCCGGTGGAGTCCAGACGGGCAAAACGACGCACGGATATCTTCTCGCCGATCTTGGCGATGAGCGCCCGCCGGCGCTCATCGACGCTCTCGCCCGAACTGAGCGTGGAGGCCAGGAGCGCCTCGAGATTCGCCGGCCGGCCGGCGATGACCCCGCGCGCCACATCGGCGGCAAAGGATCGAAAATCCTGCTCGCGCGCGACAAAATCGGTCTCGCAGTTGATCTCGACCATGCCGGCACTGCGATGATCCGCGGCCCGCTCGATGGCGATCACGCCTTCGGCGGCCACGCGGGTGGCCTTCTTGTCGGCCTTGGCCAGGCCCTGCTTGCGCATCAGTTCGGCGGCGGCGTCCAGATCGCCCTGGGTTTCAACCAGCGCCTTCTTGCATTCCATCATGCCCGCCCCGGTCCGCTCGCGCAGCTGGCGGACGGTCTCGGCCGTGACGCTCATTGGCGCTGTCCGCGTCGGGGACCTGCGGCCCCGGGGGCCGGGCGGCGTCGCACCGAGGCGGTCGCACTCGCCGCCGGCGCGATATCGACGGTGTCCTCCAGATCCAGTTCCGCATCGATCGCCTCGGCAGGCGCGGCGGCCGGGGCCGCCTCGGCGGGCGGAGCGCTCTCGGCGCCTGCGGCGGCGGGAGCCACCACGGCCGGGGGCGGCGGCGCAACGCCGCGGCGCGGCGCCGGCTTGCGATGGCGGATCGGCGCCTGGGGGCGGCCCGGTCGCGCGTTGCGGCCCGGCTTGCGGCGCGGATTGCCCTGCTCGTCCAGTTCCACGAACTCATCCTCGCTGACGGCCATCTGCGGCACGGAGGATTTGCCTTCGATCACGGCCTCGGCGGCCGCGGTGGTGTACAGCTGTATGGCGCGCATCGCATCGTCGTTCCCGGGGATGATGTGATCGATCCCATCGGGCGTGCAGTTGGTGTCCACGACCGCGACCACCGGGATTCCGAGCTTGCGGGCCTCGTGAATCGCGATGTGCTCATGGCCCACATCGACCACGAACAGCACGTCCGGGAGGGATTCCATCAGCTTGATGCCCCCGAGGCTCTTTTCCAGCTTGATCATCTCGCGGCGCAGCATGGTCGCTTCTTTCTTGCCGCGCTTGTCGATGGCTCCCGAGGCCGTGAGCTCCTCGAGGTCGGCCAGCCGCTTGATCGACTGGCGCAAGGTCTTGAAGTTCGTCAGCATGCCGCCCAGCCAGCGCTGATTCACGTAGGGCATTCCGCAGCGCACCGCCTCGGCCGCGATCGCATCGCGCGCCGAGCGCTTGGTGCCCACGAACAGCACCCGACCGCCGTCGCCCACGACGCGTTTGATAAACGTCATGGCGGTAGCAAACAGCGGCTGCGTTTGCTCCAGGTTGATGATATGAATTCGGTTGCGTTCTCCGAAGATGTAGGGGGCCATCTTCGGGTTCCAGAAGCGGGTCTGGTGTCCGAAATGGACGCCCGCTTCCAGCATCTGTCGCATAGACACGCTGGACATGATCGATACCTCGTTGTTGGGTTAGGGCCTCCGCGTATCCTTGCCAGCGATTCCCAGTCCTTCCGGGCCGTTACCGCCCGTTTCCGGGTCGGCAAGAGCCTAAGGGCGTGGGGACACCCGGCTGCAAGTTACTGATACGCGTGTGGATTGCGTTGCCAAAAAAGGCCGCGCTTTATACCATGAACTTCTCGTCGGAACAACGCTTTAGCAAGGCTTCCCACCCCCATGCTCCGCTCCACCCAAGTATCGATCAAGACCCCGGAAGAACAGGCCAAACTGCGGGTCTCGGGGCGCCTCGCGGCCGACGTGCTGGACATGATCGGCGAGCACGTGGCCCCGGGCGTCAGCACGGATGATCTGGACCAGATCTGCAACGATTACATCGTGAAGGTCCAGCACACCGTGCCGGCGAATGTGGGCTACCGCGGGTTTCCCGAAAACCGTGTGCACCTCGGTCAATCACGTCGTGTGCCACGGCATCCCCAACGAGCGGGTGCTCAAGAACGGGGACCTGCTCAATATCGATGTGGCCATCATCAAGGACGGGTATCACGGCGACACGAGCCGCATGTACTACGTGGGCAAGCCCCCGATCCTGGGACAGCGCCTGACCGAGACCTGCCGTGCCGCCATGTGGAAGGCGATTGACCTGGTGCGCCCGGGCGCACACCTGGGCGACATCGGCCAGGCCATCCAGCAGCACACCGAGGCGGCCGGATACTCGGTGGTCCGCGAGTACTGCGGACACGGCATCGGCCGCGTTTACCACGAGGATCCCCAGATATTGCATTACGGCGAGGCGGGCACCGGAATGGAGCTGGTGCCGGGGATGGTCTTCACGATCGAGCCCATGATCAACGCCGGCAAGCGTCACACCCGCGTGATGCCCGATGGCTGGACGGTCGTGACGAAGGATCATTCGCTCTCGGCCCAATGGGAGCACATGGTGCTGGTCACCCCGAGCGGGCCATGAAGTGCTGACGCTCGGCGCCGATGAGCGGCGCGCCGCCGCCACGGCATGATTGCCGACCCTTCCGCGCTCGAGGAGCTCAACGTTACCCGCCGGCGCCACGCATCGACTGGCCGCTTGCTCGATCGACTGCCGGAGTTGCTCGGCGCCGGCCAGTACTCGGGCGACATCTGCCGGCAGCTCCTCACGCGCAGCCAGCAGGAACTGCGACAGCGCTTTCGACGATGACGAGCCGGTCGAAGCGCTGGTCAGAGCACGCGCCGCCTGCATCGACCGACTGCTCTCGGGACTCTGGCGCGCGCGCTTGCAGCCGGATCTGGCCGAGCGATTGACCCTGGCGGCGGTCGGCGGTTACGGGCGCGGCGAACTGCACCCCTGCTCGGACGTGGATGTCATGGTGCTGACGCCCGAATCGCTCAGCGACGCGGAGCGCAGCCAGATTGCGCAGTTCGTCGCGTTCCTGTGGGACATCGGGCTGGCCGTCGGCAACAGCGTACGCACCATCAAGGAGTGCGCCACCGAGAGCCTCGCGGATGTCGGGGTCATGACGACCTTGCTCGAGGCGCGATGGCTGGCCGGGAGCACCGCCCTGCTGCCTGCGATGCGCACCGCGCTGGCGCCCGACCGGCTTTGGCCGGTGCGCGATTACTTCGCCGCCAAGGTGCGCGAGCAGCAGGAACGCCATCGCAAGGCCAACGACACGGCCTACAACCTGGAACCCAACGTCAAGACCGGTCCCGGGGGGCTGCGCGACATTCAGACCATCGCCTGGGTGGCCAAGCGCCACTTCGGCTCCGAATCGCTCGATGAACTGGCCACGCACGGTTTTCTGACCGCCTCGGAGCTGCGCCGCCTCAAGCAGGCCCAGGCGTTTCTGTGGAAAGTGCGCTTCGGACTGCACGTGCTGACCGGCCGGCACGAAGACCGGTTGCTGTTCGATCATCAGATCAAACTGGCGCGCAACTTCGGGTACGAGGACAGCACCTACACGCTGGCCGTCGAGCAGCTGATGCAGCGCTATTACCGCACGCTCATGGACGTGCA
The DNA here is from genome assembly GCA_963795685.1 of uncultured Gammaproteobacteria bacterium. Lineage (GTDB taxonomy): Bacteria > Pseudomonadota > Gammaproteobacteria > Steroidobacterales > Steroidobacteraceae > FEN-1191. The sequence continues at coordinate 209,770 of CAWCJE010000010.1, read as the reverse complement.
GCTGCTCAATGAACTGCTGCTGCAGCTGTTTCGCGAGGCCATTCTGAGCGAGGACACCTCGCCTAAGCCCTTAACGCCCCAGTTCCAGGTGCGCGACGGGTCGCTGGAAGCGGTCAGCGAAGATCTGTTCAGCCGCCAACCCTCCGCGCTGCTGGAGCTGTTCGTGCTGCTCCAGCAACATCCGCACCTGCGCGGGGTGCGCGCGGGAACGATGCGCGCGGTCACACGGAACCTGTGGCTGGTGGATGAGGAATTCCGCCAGAACCCGCGCAATCACCGCCTGTTCATGGAGATCCTGCGCGCTCCGCGCGGGGTGACCCACGAGCTGCGGCGCATGAATAACTACGGGGTGCTGGGACGCTACATCCCGGCGTTCGGGCGCGTGGTCGGTCGCATGCAGTACGACCTCTTTCACGCCTACACCGTGGATGCGCACACCCTGTTCGTGGTGAGCAACGCGCGGCGCCTGGCGATCCCGGATTTCAATCGCGAACTTCCTCTGGTCTCCCCGATCATGCAGACCCTGGCCAAGCCGGAGATCGTGTACCTCGCAGCGCTGTTTCACGACATCGCCAAGGGCCGCGGAGGCGATCACTCGGACCTCGGTGCGGTGGACGCCGAGGCCTTCTGCCTGGAGCAGGGCCTGTCGCGCTATGACGCGCGCCTGGTGGCCTGGCTGGTCAAGAATCACCTGTTGTTGTCGCTGACCGCGCAGAAGCGGGACATCGGCGATCCGCAGATCATCAACGAGTTTGCGCGCAAGGTCGGCGATGAGGCGCACCTCGATTACCTGTACGTACTCACCTGTGCCGACGTGCGCGGCACCAACCCGAAGCTGTGGAACTCGTGGAAGGCCTCGCTGTTTCACAATCTCTACGAGAAGACGCGCCGCGCGCTGCGCCGCGGCCTTGAGACGCCCATCGACAAGGAGGAGCTGGTGCGCGAAAACCAGACCGGCGCGCGCGCCCTGCTGCATCACTTGAATGTGCCACCCGCAGCGATCGATGCGACCTGGGCCCGGCTCCCGGAAGGCTACTTCCTTCGTTACATGCCCGAGGAGATCGCTCGCCACACCCAGGTGCTGGCGCGCCCCGACGCCAGCGGCGCGGAGGCCCGTGTCGCCGTGGATCTGCAGACCGGGACAGGCACGGCCGCCATCCTGATGTACGCGCCGCATCGCCGCCACAGTTTCGCGCGTGCCACCGCGGCACTCGATCAGCTGGGGCTCAACGTCGTGGACGCGCGCATCACCCCGGTGGGCGATGGGTATTCTCTCGACACCTACCACGTGCTCGAAGAGGACGGTTCGATGATCGCCGAGGCCGACCGGCTGGTCGAGATCGAATTTGCACTCTGGGCCTCTCTGGAGCGCCCCGGCGATGAACTCCTGGCCGTCACGCGCCGCGCGCCGCGGCAACTGAGCGTATTTCGGACCGCGACGCAGATTGCCATCAGCGTGGATGAGCGCAACGCGCGCTCGGTGCTCGAACTGGTGGCGGGCGACCGGCCCGGGCTCCTCTGCGATGTGGGCAAGGTCCTGTGGGAAGAGCACGTGGATCTGGCGGCCGCTAAGATCGGCACCATGGGCGAGCGAGCCGAAGACGTCTTCTATCTCACCGACGGTCAGCGCCGGCCCCTCAACGAGGAGGCGGCCGAGCGATTGCGTTCCCGCCTGCTGCAAACGCTCAGCTCACCCGCCCACGCCTGAGCGCAGGCCCCAAACACACCGTGGATCCAGACCACTTACGCGCGAGGATCGAGGCGGCTTTCGAGCAGCGCCAGTCCCTGACGCCCGAAACCGCCGGCACCGAGCTGCTTGAAGCCATCGATGGAGCCCTCGGGATGCTCGATTCCGGCGAGCAGCGAGTGGCCGAATATCGCGCGGGCCGCTGGAGCGTTAATGAGTGGCTCAAGAAAGCGGTGCTGCTTTACTTTCGGACTCACGAGAACCATCTGAGCGATGCCGGCTACGCGCGCTTCTACGACAAGGTGCCGCTCAAGTTCGCCGCGCTTGGCGCGGCCGAGTTTGCCCGCACCGGAGTGCGCGTGGTACCGCACGCCATCGTGCGCCACGGCGCCTACATTGCCCCCAACGTGGTGCTGATGCCCTGCTTCGTCAATATCGGCGCCTACATTGGCGCGGGCACGATGGTCGATACCTGGGCCACGGTGGGCTCCTGCGTGCAGATCGGCAAAAACGTGCACCTGTCGGGCGGGGCCGGCATCGGTGGCGTGCTCGAACCGCTCCAGGCCAGCCCGACGATCATCGAGGACGATTGCTTTATTGGCGCACGCTCTGAAATCGTCGAAGGCGTCGTGATCGGCGCGGGCTCGGTCATCTCGATGGGCGTCTACATTGGCCAGAGCACCCGGATTCTCGACCGTGCGACGCGGCGAGATCCTGCAAGGCCATGTTCCTCCGGGCTCGGTGGTGGTGCCCGGCGCCCTGCCGGCCAAGGACGGATCTCATTCCCTGTATTGCGCGGTCATCGTCAAGCGCGTGGACGCCCAGACTCGCGCCAAGACCTCGATCAACGAACTGCTGCGCGCGGACTGAGTCTCCCGCGCCCTTGTCGGGATTGCCCTAGCCGTAGCGCCCGGTGATGTAGTCTTCGGTCGCTTTCTTGCTCGGGATTGGTGAAGATCTTGGTGGTCTCGTCGAATTCGATCAGTTCGCCCAAGTACATAAAGGCCGTGAAGTCCGAGACACGCGCCGCCTGCTGCATGTTGTGCGTGACGATGATCACGGTCACGCGTTCGCGCAGACCGGTGATCAGTTCCTCGATGCGGGCGGTGGCGATCGGATCAAGCGCCGAGGTGGGCTCGTCGAAACAGCAGTATTTCAGGATTCGTAGCCAGAGCCCGCGCGATGCACAGACGCTGTTGCTGGCCGCCGGAGAGCGACAGGCCGGATTCGGACAAGCGGTCCTTGACCTCATCCCACAGCGCCGAAGCGCGCAGCGCCTGTTCGACCTGCTCAGCGAGGCGCGAGCGCGAGCGCAGCCCGCGCACGCGCAATCCATAGGCCACGTTCTCGAAGATCGATTTCGGAAACGGGTTCGGCTTCTGAAACACCATGCCGATGCGCATGCGCACTTCAATCGGATCGATGTCGCGAGCCACCAGATTGATGTCTTCCGGGTACAGCATGATTTTGCCTTCGTAGCGCGTGCAGCGGCGTCAGATCATGCATGCGATTGAAGCAGCGCAGAAAGGTGCTCTTGCCGCAGCCCGAGGGACCGATCAGCGCGGTCACCTGGCGCATCCGAAATTCCATGTTCAGGCTCTTGAGCGCCTGGAAGTCGCCGTAGTAGAAACTTAACGCCTCGGCGCGGGCCTTGACCGGCGCATTGACGGCGGAGGCGCGGCGGGCCTCATCGACATTGACATGCACGGCACCGCGTCCGCTTTCGCGCACTGGGATGATTCCGGAGTCCGTGTCGGTGGCGGGCATCAGACCAGACGGTTTGGCCTCACGGGACATGCTTCACCAGCTTATTGTTCTTAGCGAAACCATAGCATACATCGCTGGCGGCGCGACCCGTCAGCCCACTTGCGCGCGAGTTGCCGCTCTGCCCAATCGCGCGCAGCGGCTGAAAGTTTCCCGCCACCGGCGGGAAGGACAAACAGCCGATAGACAAGCAAGAGTCTATATGCATATGGGCCGCGGTCGGAAATTGCTCATGGTGCGTGAATCGAGCTTGAACTGTCGATTTTAGCGCGCCGGATTTCCGCCGGCCGGCGGCCGTTCCGATGCGCTGGCGGCGGCGTGCTTTGTGGCCGCGGCCTGCAAGTCCAGTTCTGCCTCTTCGAGTCGTGTATGGCGCACATCCTTGCCGTGCACGATGTAGATGATGTACTCGCAAATGTTCTTGGCATGATCGCCGATCCGTTCGAGCGAACGCACGACCCACATGACATCGAGGGCGCGCCGAATCGTGCGCGGATCCTCCATCATGAAGGTAATGCACTGCCGATGGATGGCCTCGTATTCCTCATCTACCGTGCGGTCACGGCGCGCCACCTTGAACGCCAGCTCCGCATCCAGACGAGCGAACGCGTCCAAAGCGTCGCGCACCATGTCGGTCACCAGCGCACCGATGTGGCGCAGCTCTCGGTAGCGCGTGCGCGGCCAGTCTGCGCCTGCCATGTGCACGGCGATGGTGGCGATTTTCTCGCCCTCATCACCGATTCTTTCCAAGTCCGTGATCGTTTTCAGCACCGTGATCAGGAGCCGTAGGTCCGTGGCCGCGGGCGAACGCGTCGCCAGCACCTGACTGCAGTCCTCATCGATGGAGCGTTCCATCTGGTTGATGCGCAGTTCCTGCTCTGTCACCGCAGCGATGACTTGCGAGTCCCCGCTGTCAATGCCGCCCAGGGCGTCGTGGAGCTGGCGCTCCACCAGACCGCCCATTTCCAGCACGCTGGCACGGATCCGTTCCAGGTCCGCGTCGAAGCGGCTGGAGGTGTGGTGCGTTAAACCCTCGGCGGTCATGGCATGGGAGTCTTTTTTGTTTAAGAGTTAGGCGGATTCACGTAAGGCGTATCGGGTTGCTGGGAATTGGATTCTGATCATTGCAAGAACATTCGTGAGCGCGCATCACCTTCATCGTACTGGCCATGATTCAATCCGCCCGCGCGGTGGTAGTGTGGAAAGCGGCGCCGCCTAGCGAGACGGCACCGCTTCGATGCGGACTTAGAAATTAAACTGCGCGTATACGGCGATTTCGTCGTATTTGCCGTCGGTGGTCAAACCATTGGTGCTCGATCCGGTGCCGCCGAGGGTGTAGGAGCCGTTGGCGTCGGCGCTTGAGACCGAGATCTGGCCGTTTTCGACCTTCTCGTTCTTATAGACGAGGGCCAGATCGACGTTCTTACGCGGTTTGACATCCACGCCCAAGGTGTAAAAGGTGTCCTTGAGACCCGAGACCACATCTTTGCTGGGCTTGGCCTGATCGAAGCGCCCAAACACATTCCATTGCGCGTTGAAGTCAAACGAACTCCACAGCGAATAGCCCTCGCCCTTGTCGCTGAGCGGGGCCGTGGTGCTGCTGCCGCTGGTGATTGCCGAGACGTTGTACACCCCGGTGGTGGGATTGGCGCTCTTGTAATTCTTGGCCTCGAAATACTCCCCACCGACGCGAAAGCCACCCGCATGCACTCCCACGGCCAGGTCCAAGCGCGAGGCGGTGTTCTTCGGAAAGTCCTGATTGGCGGTGTTGATCTGCCCGAGGTGCCCGCTGTAGAAACCGGCCCCGATGGTCAGCCACTTCACCGGTGTCACGCCCACGCGACCTTCATAGTCGACGTATTTGCTGCGCGAAGGGTTCTTGAATCCGCCACCGTTGACGACGGAGGCCGAGTAGGTGAATAGCCCGTCGCCGAGTTTGCCGCTGGCATTCAGCCCCCAGTCGGCGGTGTTCGCGTAGCCAAGCCGGTCGGTCTGGGTTTTCTCGATGAACCGGTACCCGTAGAGGCTTTCCACGAAAGGAGCCCAGGGCGAGGTATAGGCGCCCGCGTGCACCACGAAAGCGTCATTGAGGGTCGCCTGCAGGTACAGCTTCTTGATGAACACTTCCGTCACCCCGCCGCTGCCCGCACTGGTAGTCACCGTGCTGGTCTTTGCCGGCGGGCCGACCGAGGAGACCACGCTCGTGGTCCGATCGGCCACGTACTGGGCGTCGGTGGTCAGGTTCGCCGACCACACGTTGTCGAACTTGTGATCCACGACCAGATAAAAGCGCTTGATGTCAAAGCCTGTCCCGGTCGGGGAGATGTCCACGCCATTTTGCTGGTTCGAGGTGTGGCCGAAGTCCATAAACGCCTGCCCACCCACCGTGGTGCTGCCGTTGTCCACTTCGACGATCGCCTTGGTCGGCGGCGTCGGCTGCACGGCCGGAGTCTTGCTTTTCATGGTATCGACCGTCGTCTGCAGTTGTTGCAGCTGCTGCTTGAGCGCGTCGATCTGCGCCTGGGCCGCGGCCGCATCGCGCGCTTTGGGCCAGGACCGGTGTGGTCACCCAAAAGGTCAGCGCAATCACCGCAGCGATAAGAACTTTATTCATTGGAAATGCCTTTAGTTGGAGCCAGTGGAGCTGCTGCGGTTTTATACTTGCGGTGTGTGACAGTTTCGTGTCACGGCCGATCTGAGCCCCAAGTATTGCGATTCAATGACATGGCCAACCCATTGCAATGACAAAGCTTTCGCCGGCTGAGGCGCGAACTTGAGGATCCAGGGGAGTAAACCGATGTCTGCCACTGTCGCGCTGACCCAGGAGCTGATCAGCCGGGCCTCGGTGACTCCGAACGACGCCGGCTGCCAGGAACTGATCGCCGCCCGCCTCGCGAAGCTCGGTTGCACGATCGAGCATTTGCGCTATGGCCCGGTCGATAACCTCTGGGCGGTGCTCGGAGAGGGCGCCCCCGTGTTGTGCTTTGCAGGCCACACCGACGTCGTGCCCGCCGGCCCGCTGAGCGCCTGGCATTCGGACCCGTTCCAGCCGGTGGTCAGGGATGGCGTGCTCTATGGGCGGGGCGCCGCGGATATGAAGAGCGGCATCGCTGCCATGGTGACTGCGGCGGAGGCCTTTGTCGCAAAGGGCTGGCATGGTCGCGGTTCAATCGCCTTTCTGATTACGAGCGATGAGGAAGGACCCTCGATCGATGGGACACGACGCGTGGTCGAGACGCTGACCGCGCGAGGCGTGCGTCTGGACTGGTGCATCGTCGCCGAGCCCTCGAGCGAGCGCCAGACGGGAGACATCCTCAAGATCGGCAGGCGCGGCTCACTGTCGGGGCACCTTACCGTGCACGGAGTCCAGGGACACGTGGCCTACCCGAACATTGCGGAGAATCCCGTGCATACCCTGGCGCCGGCGCTGGCCGAGCTCACCGCGCGCAGCTGGGATCAGGGCAACGCGCATTTCCCACCGACCAGCTTCCAGGTGTCAAACCTCAATGCCGGAACCGGCGCCCTGAACGTCATTCCCGGCGAGCTGCAGGCCCACTTCAATTTGCGCTACGCCCCGGTACACACGGTCGAGGAATTGATGGCGGCCGTCGAGGACACTCTGAGAAAGCACCAAGTGCGCTACACGCTGCAGTGGCAGCCGTCGGGTGCTCCGTTCTACTGCCCGCCGGGAAGGCTGGCGAGCGCAGTCAGTCGGCGCGGTGCGCGAGATCAGTGGCCTGGAGCCGCGATACGCCACGACCGGGGGCACCTCGGACGGGCGCTTCCTGGTTACCACCGGGGCCGAGGTGCTGGAGCTTGGCGTGCCCAACCCCAGCATACATAAGGTCAACGAATGCGCGCGGCTCACCGACATCGACGCCTTGCACGCCATGTACCTGCGGGTATTGCAGGAATTGTTTGCCTAGCGCGGCCGTTTGCTGAAATTGGCGTACAGGCCAAATGCGCCCAGCGCCGCCGGACACCAGCAATACCCAGGTGGGCATCGCCAGCGACAGGAAGGTCCAGTTCACCTGGTGGCATTCTCCGGAACCGCTCAAGACTTTGCGGACCACCTGCGCCAGCAGGAAATTCCTCCAGCAGAAACTTAAGCCCCGCTCCGCAGGCCGGCACCGCCCCTTCCGGCAGATGCTGTATCCAAACGTGGCGCGCGGCGACGGCCATCGTAATGAGCGCTGCGAGCGCGACCAGCACGCCGTAGATTCGAGCGCCCCAGGTGCGCGGTGCCTGCAGCCACGCCGCCAGGAACACCAGGCCCATCGCCGCGACGCCGATGCGCTGAAAAATGCACAGCGGGCACGGTTCCACCCGAAGCACGCCCTGAACGTACCAGGCATAGGCCAGAAGCGCCGCACAGCACAGGAATCCGACACAGGTTAAGAACGCGCCGGCTCATGGGGCGTTACTCGCGCGCGGCACGGCCGATGAGTTCCTGCTCCACGCTTTCCAGCGAGGTATGGCGTATGTCTTTGCCGTGAACCATATAGATGATGTACTCGCAGATATTCTTGGCGTGATCGCCGATGCGCTCCAAGGAGCGCACCACCCACATCACTTCCAGCGCCCGGCGTATGGTGCGCGGGTCTTCCATCATGAAGGTGATGCATTGGCGCTGGATGGCCTCGTACTCCTCGTCCACAACGCGGTCGTTGCGCGCGGTTTTCAGCGCCAGCGTGGAATCCAGACGCGCACAGGCATCGAGCATGTTGTGCACCATCAGCTGCACGGTCCGTCCCAGGTGCTTGACCTCCCGGTAACGATCCGCGGGACGTTCGGTATTGGCAAGGCGCGCGGCAATATTGCCGATCCTTTCGCATTCGTCGCCGATGCGCTCCAGGTCCGTGATGGTCTTGATGGTGGCCACCACCATGCGCAGGTCCCCGGCGGCCGGCGCGCGGGTGGCCAGAATGCGGCTGCACTCATCGTCTATGGACACTTCCATCCCATTGACCCGGTAGTCCTGGCTTGCGACCGCCTTGCCGAGCGCACTGTCACCCTCGACCAAAGCGGTCAGAGCGTGGCTGAGTTGCTCCTCCACCAGCCCGCCCATGGCCATGACTTTGGTGCGGACGCGTTCGAGATCCTCGTTAAAGCGTCGCGAGGTGTGATGCGAGATATCGGCAGCTTCCATGAATTCCGCTCCTGGCCCTCACTCAGGCCCAATATAGCCCAGCCGCAGAAAAAAAGACCGCGGGCGATTGCGCCGCATCGACTCGCGTCACGCCGCCGGCACCAATCGCTCGGCCGGGAAACTGCAGCTAAAGGTGCTCCCGCGCCCCTCTTCGCTCACGATCTGCAAGGTGCCGTCATGGCGTTGCAGGACATGCTTAACAATCGCCAGTCCCAATCCGGATCCACCGCTGGCCCGACTTCGCCCCGGGTCCACCCGATAGAAGCGCTCCGTGAGCCTTGGAATATGCTCGGGGGCGATGCCAATGCCGGTGTCGCTCACCGACAGGTATCCGCCCTGCTCATCGCGCCACCAGCGCATCTTGATGGTACCGCCGGCCGGGGTGTACTTCGCGGCATTGTCCAACAGGTTCGCGAAAGCCGAGTGCAATTGCGCCGGCTCGCCGCGCAAACGGTCCGTGGTGTCCACCTGCATCTGTACCTCCAGCTGCAGCGCCTCCCGTGCCTCCAGGTCACTGCGCAGGCGCATCAACAGGGCGCCGACATCGACCGCCTCCTCGTTGGGCGCGCCCCCTTCCGCCTCCAGTCGCGAGAGCTCGAGCAGGTCCTGCACGATGGCGGTCATGCGCAGCGCCTGGCGGCGCATCTCCTGCAGTTGGCCATGCAGCACCGGCTCGAGCGTTTCTTCCTGCGACAGGGTCTCGAGATAGCCCGAAATCACGGTCAGCGGGGAGCGCAACTCGTGCGACGCGTTGGCGACAAAATCCTTGCGCATCGCCTCCAGGCGCACCTGCCGGGTCACATCGCGCACCATCAGCAGCAATTGGCCGGCGCCGTAGGGAACCACCTGGAAGTGCAGGTGCTGTTCCATGGCGCCGGCACTCTGCACGACGACCGGGGAGCGGTACTCCCCGTTGCGCAGATAATTGACGAACTCCGGACGGCGCACCAGGTTATCGATGCGAAGTCCCACATCGCCGGGACTGCGCAGGTTGAGCAGTTCGGCCGCCGAGCGATTGAACCAGAGGATCTCCGCGGCCGGATTGAGCATGACCACTCCATCCGGAATGGCCGCGGTCGAGTGGCGCAGCTCGCGCAACAGCTGACGCATACGGCGTTTGTGGTACTGCTTGCGACGAAACAGCCTCGCGATCAATCCGATCACGTCTCCCCAGGCGCCACCCGCATCGGGCACCTGGTCCGCGCGATCGCTGCCGCAGCCACAGCAGCACACGTTGCAGCAGGTACAGCTGGCGCATCAGCAGTCCGGCCAGCACCACCGAGACGGCCACACCGATGTGGCCCGTCAGTAAGCCGATCAGTACGGCCACCGCCACGGCCGTCAATGTACTGAGGAACAGGCCCCACCAGACAGAAACGGTCATCGAAGAATCAGGCGTCTACCCGCACCGAGAACCGATAGCCCGCACCGCGCACGGTCTGGATCAGCCGGTCGCAATCAAATTCCTCGAGGGCCTTGCGGAGCCTGCGGATGTGCACATCGATGGTACGTTCTTCCACGTACACATTGCCCCCCCATACCCGGTCCAGGAGCTGTTCGCGACTGTATACGCGATCCGGATGCAGCATGAAAAACTCCAGCAGCCGGTATTCGGTCGGACCGAGCGGCACCGGGTGTTCTCCGGAGCTGACCCGATGGCTGGCCCGATCCAGCGTGAGGGCGCCCTGCACCACCGCTTCTCCTTCGGCCGGACCGGAGATACGACGCAGCAAAGCGTTGACCCGCGCCAGCAGCTCGCGGGGCGAGAAGGGTTTGGTGAGGTAATCGTCCGCCCCTCCGTCCAGTCCCGTCACCTTGTCGGTCTCGGCGGCCCGCGCCGTCAACATGATGATCGGCAGATCGCGCGTCTCCCGGTCGCGCTTCAGTGAGCGCGTGAGTTCCAGGCCGCTGGTGTCCGGGAGCATCCAGTCCACCAACAGCAGGTCCGGACGTCGGTTCGCGAGCGCGGATCGCGCCGAGCGGCTGTCTTCGGCCTCGCGCACTTCAAAGCCGGCGCGCTTCAGGCCAAAAGCGATCATCTCGCGGATCGGCCGCTCGTCTTCCACGATCAGGATGTGTTTTGCTGTCATAAGACTGTCATAGCGATCGGGCGTGTCACCTTAGCGAGAGTGCATGACGAAACTGTGACAGCGCAATCCAGGCTCAGGGCCCTGGAGCGCGCGTGCCGGGCACCACCGCCACATTGTCGCGCACATAGACCGGTAAAGCCTGCTCCGGTGCCACGGCGTGATCCAGACCATCCCCTGCAGCAAGGAAGGCGATCTCCTGCGCGCGCGGGTGGATGTCCGCACGCACGCTGTATCAGGAGCGGTGAAAGCGCTGACAAGTCCGGGATAGGCCGCAAATCCGGAACCGGCCCCGCTGGCCGAGCCTCGGCCAATCCATTCCCTCGCCCAATCCAGCATGCTCTTGGGGGCCGCCACATATTCTGGCGTATCCGCACTGGGCAAGGCCGCCGTGAACAGAAAATCCGGCCCAATACACTTCGCCCATGCGCGCGTCGTGACACACCAGCACGCGCGAATCCGGGTCAGCGGGCGTGGCCAATTGCTGGGCCAGCGCGCGCAGATCCGAAACCGGAATCACAGGGAGTCCCGCGGAGAATGCGAGGCCCTGGGTCACGCTCGCCGCCAGGCGCAGTCCCGTAAAGGCGCCAGGACCGCGGCCGAACGCCAGGGCATCGAGAGCGCCAAGCCCCAGGCCCGCTTCGGCCAGCAGGGCATCGATCAGGCTCAGCAGCTGAGTCCCGTGGCCGCGCTCGGCGGGAACTTCGCGGTGCAGGAGTTCCCCGTCGCACCACACCGCCACGCTGCACCACTCCGTGGCCGTGTCGAGCGCGAGCAGTCTCATGCGGTGATGCGCGCCGGCCCCGGGAGCAATGAGACCGCCAATTCGGTCCGGCTCGGGCCGCTGGCGGGCGCTGCGCCGAAGCATGCTCATCGCTTCGGCCGCATCGCGGGTCGGGCGCATCGGCGGGCAGACTCGCCAGGAGCGATCGTCCGTAACTGCGCGTCAAAAGGCGCGGATCACAGATCATGACCACGCCTCGATCCTCCTCGCTCCGAATCAGCCGCCCGACGCCCTGCTTTAGTGCCAGCGCCGCCTCGGGCAGCTGGTAGTCCCGAAAAGCATTTATGCCCTGCGCTCGCAGGAACTGCGCGCGTGCGCGCACCTGCGGATCATCGGGCGATGCAAACGGGAGCTTGTCGATCATGACCAGACGCAGCGCGTCCCCCTGGACGTCCACGCCCTCCCAGAAACTGGCGGTCCCCAGCAGCACGGCGTGCCCGGATTCACGAAACCTCCTGAGCAACTGCTCGCGCGGCGCCTCGTTTTGAATCAGCAACGGCCAGGCCGCGGGCCAATCCGTATCCCGCAGCAGATTAGCCGCGATCCTGCAGCGCGCGATGGCTCGTAAACAGCAGAAAAGCCCCGCCGTCACTGGATTCAAGAAGCGGCCGCACCGCCCGAATCACCGCGGCGGTGTAATCGGGCGCGCCCGGATCGGGCAGAGCCTCGGGCAGATACAGCAGCGCCTGCCGCTCGTAATCGAAGGGGGACTCCAGGCACAGGGTCTGAGCATCAGCGAGCCCGAGCCGAGCGGAGAAGTGCTGGAAATTTCCGGCCAGCGCCAGCGTGGCTGAAGTAAAGATCCAGGCGCTCGGGTGCTGGTCGATGAGTCCGCGAAAGCGCGTGGAAATATCGTACGGCAGCAAGTTGAGCACGAAGCCACGCGAGTTAACCGCGACGCTCCGCGCCCCGCCCGCCTGCGGGTCCTCGGGCTCGATCAGCATCCGCTCCAAATCGGCGGCCAAGGCGCGGGCGCGCGCGGCACACTGGGCGATGCCGGCCGACTCGGGTTGCGCTTCCAGCGCTCCCGCCCACTCTTCCAGTGCGCTTCGCAAGGACTCGCAGTCACCCACAGCCTCGGCGCTGAGTTCCTCCCATACAATGCGACGCTCCTGGCGCCCGAAGGAGCCGAGCAGCGCCCGAAACGGTTGCTCAATGATCGACGTTGAGGCGAGAGGTCTCGGCGACAGACAGCCCGATCGCCTGAAATTCGCGGCGCGCATCGAGCAGCAGCGTATCGACCTGACGACTCGAGCACGTCACACCGAAGAACTCCGCGGCCAGGTCCGGCAGTTGGTGGGCTTCATCGAGAATCAACGCATCGACCCCCGGAAGCAGTTCTCCGTACCCGTCCTCCTTGAGCGCCAGATCCGCCAGCAACAAATGATGATTGACGACTACCAGATCGGCCTGAAGTGCCGCGCGGCGAGCGGCGAATACGTGACAGCGCGAAAACTCCGCACACTTCGTGCCGGTGCACGCTTCACGCGTGCTGGTCAGGTGGGCGCGCATCGGGTGGGACTCCCCGAGCGCGGAGACCTCCGCCAGATCACCGCTCTTTGTCGTGCCGGCCCAATCTCGAACCTGCTTGAGCAGGTCCGGCTCATCGCCTTCGAGCAGGGACTGTTGCGAGAGCGCGCCACCGAGTTTTGCCAGGCACAGGTAATTGGCGCGTCCCTTGAGCAGGGCCGTGGTCAGAGGACGGCCGAGCGCGCCGGCCAATAATGGAATGTCGCGCGTGTATAACTGATCCTGGAGCGTACGAGTGCCGGTCGAAATGAGTACGCGTAAACCGGAGGTCAGCGCCGGCACGAGATAGGCGAAGGTCTTACCGGTGCCGGTGCCCGCCTCCACAAGCAGATGTTCGCGCTGCGACATGGCCTCCGCGATGCGATCGGCCATTCGACGCTGCGTGGGCCGCGTGACGAAACCCTCGAAAGCACGCGCCAGGGCCCCGCCAGGCCGGAATACCTCTCCTACAGGGCTCATGTCGGGGGGCCAAAATAGGCTACAATTGAGGGCAAGAAAATGACTCCCAGCGACAGCGGATATACTCGGGCGCTGCCCTTAAGGATACGTCATGGCGAGCGCGCCCCATACCCTTGTTTCCATAGCAGATATCGCTAAAAACGTCGCCACCTGGGTCGGCGAAGTCGCTGCCCTGACCGAGCCCCAGCGCATCCATTGGTGCGACGGGACGATCGAGGAGTACCGGCGGCTGCGCGAGGAGCTGGTGCGCAAGGGTGAATTGCGCACCCTGAACCATGAAACCTTCCCGGGCTGCCACCTGTACCGTTCCGATCCGACGGACGTGGCGCGGGTCGAGCATCTGACCTTCGTGTGCACCACCACCCAGGAAGAGGCCGGGCCGAACAACAACTGGCTCGCTCCCGCCGTGGCGCACGCGCGCATGCGCGAATTGTTCCGGGGCTGCATGCGCGGGCGCACCCTCTATGTGGTGCCCTATTGCATGGGGCCGATCGATTCGCCCAACGCCCGGTGCGGGGTGGAGATCACCGACAGCGCCTACGTGGTGCTCAACATGTGGCTGATGACCCGAATGGGCCGCGCCGCCCTGGAGCGTATCGCGGTCGATGGGACCTTTGTGCGCGGACTGCACTCGACCGGCGATCTGAATCCGTCACGCCGCTTCATCATGCACTATCCCGAGGAGCTCGCGATCGAGAGCTTTGGCTCGGGCTACGGGGGCAACGCCCTGCTGGGCAAAAAGTGCCACGCGCTGCGCATCGCCAGCTACCAGGCCAGGACCGAAGGGTGGCTCGCCGAGCACATGCTGATTGTCGGGACTGCAAAATCCCGCGGGCGAAACGCACTACGTGGCCGCGGCGTTTCCTTCCGCCTGCGGCAAGACCAATCTGGCGATGCTGATCCCGCCCGACTCGCTCCCGGGCTGGAAAGTCTTTACGGTGGGCGATGACATCGCCTGGCTCCATCCAGGACCGGACGGGCGGCTATGGGCCATCAATCCGGAGGCCGGCTATTTCGGCGTGGTACCGGGCACCAACGAAAAGACCAACCGCAACGCGTATCAGATGATTCGCCACGACACCTTGTTCACGAACGTGGCGGTCACGGCCGACAATGAACCGTGGTGGGAGGGCCGGAAGAGCGGTACGCCCGCCATCGACTGGCAAGGACGTCCCTATGCGGCGGGTAACGGTCCGGCCGCTCATCCGAACTCACGCTTTACCGTCGCGGCCACGCAGAATCCAAGCTACAGCAAGGCGGCCGAGGATCCGCGTGGCGTGCCGATCTCAGCGCTCATATTCGGCGGTCGTCAGGCGCGAACTGGCGCCGCTCGTGTATGAAGCCCGCAGCTGGCAGCACGGCGTGCTGGTGGCCGCCTCAGTGGCCTCCGAGACCACGGCCGCCGCGACCGGCGATGTGGGCATCGTGCGTCGCGACCCCATGGCCATGAAGCCCTTCGCCGGCTATAACTTTGGCCACTATTTTGCTCACTGGCTGCAGACCGGCGCGCGCCTGGCGCGCGCGCCGCGCATCTTCCATGTGAACTGGTTTCGCCAGGACGCGTCCGGCAAGTTTCTGTGGCCGGGGTTCGGCGACAATCTTCGCGTGCTGAACTGGATGCTCGAGCGTTGCGCCGGGCGCCTTGGCGCACAGGACAGCGCCATTGGCCTGATGCCCCATCCTGAAGATCTGGATATCAGGGGACTCGATATCGATCCGGCCGTATTGGTTGAACTGACGACGGTACCGCCCGAGGCGCTCCGCCGGGAAGTCACCGACATCCGCGCCTATTTGCAAGGTTACGGAAATGCGGCGCCCGCGGCGCTGTACACGGAACTTGACGAAGTGGAGCGGCGGCTGGGCGCGCCGCGGCGCTAGGCCAGCAGGTCCTCAGGCTTCTTCGCAGACGAACCGCAACGTCTGGGGCGACTCGCTGTCGGGAACCTTGCCCAACCCGATCATTCCCTCACCCGAGATTGGGATCGTGTCGCGCCGGACAAAGGCCTCTTCCTGGCCGACCATCTGCACGAAGGTACCGTTGGTGCTTTGATCGGTGAGCATGAACCGGTTGCGATTGAAATCAATCCTCGCGTGCAGACGCGAGATCAGGTTCCCGCGAACAATCACGTCGCTTTCCTCGGCGCGACCAATCACCACCTGCGGATGCATCTGGTCGATGGTCACTTCGCGATTTCCGACCGTCAAGCGCAGGCGTAAGGTACGACGCTGATCTCGCGACGTCAGTGCAATCGCCGGCAGCATGCTGGTGACGTCCTCGGTCTGCCACAACACCTCATAGAGTGCGATCTCGGTCCCCTGCCCCCGGATCGTCGCCACATCGATCTGGCGGACCGAGGCGCGCCACTCGGGCGAGAGCCGCTCGACCGTCGCGGAAGTGGTGATGATCTGACCGGCTTTGGCCTGGCTTGTCATGCGATTGGCGGTGTGCACGCTGGCGCCAAACACATCGCGTGCCTCCAGCACGACCGGTCCAAAGTGGCACCCGATGCGGATGGCCACCGACTGGCCCTCCATCTTGAGTTCCGCGTGCGCGGTGATCTGCTTTTGCATTTGACCGGCCGCGTTGAGCGCATCATCGGCCGTGGGGAAGGTCGCCATGACCTCATCGCCGATGGTCTTGATCACGGTACCGTTGTGATGTTCCGTGGCGGTGCGCATCACATCGATGCAGATGGCAATCATCGCGCGCGCCCGCTGATCGCCCAGGTTATCGAACAGACGGGTGGAACCGACGACGTCGGCAAACACAATGGCGAGTTCGATATCCTTGACCATGCTTTTGGTTTCTGGCTTGGGCCCCCTGCCCGACCCTGTGACGACTTCACATAAGATCGGGTACGGCCTTAGTTTAGAGTATACGCGAGCGAAGTCCGCTAACCACGTCAGCGAGTGGGGATAAGTCCATGATCGTGACCGGGAAAAGCACCCCGCTAACCCGGTCTTGTTACCGAATTCGATGACGAGTCGGCCGGGGCGGGCCCCCAACGCTCAAGGCGGCCCTGAGCCGCGGCCGAGCGCAGGACCGACACCCCCGCACCGGGGAGCCGCGCCCCTTCACTGAGGCTCTGGCGGTAGGCCCGTGCCCCGGGCTGGCCCGCATACAGTCCCAACATATGGCGGGTAATGGCCGCGAGCGGTGTGCCGGAAGCCAATTCGGCGTCGGCATACACCGCCATCCGCTCCAGAAGCGCGGCCTCCGCGGGGCGCTGCCAGCCATCGGCGAAGACCTGTTCGTGCAGCTCACTTAAGAGATAGGGTCGGTGATACGCCTCACGACCTAACATGGCCCCCTGGCACCAGCCCAGGGGCGCGAGCGCTTCCGCGGCGGTACGCAAGCCACCGTTCAAAATAAAATTCAAACGGGGGAACTGCTCCGTGAGCTGGCGCACGATCTGCGGCCGCAGTGGGGGCACGTCGCGATTTTCTTTCGGCGACAAGCCGCCCAGCACCGCCTGACGCGCGTGCACGATAAACGTCGTGCAACCGGCGGCACTGACCAGCTGCGTGAATTCGACCAATTTCGCGAAATCTTGCTCATCGAATGTGGCCAGCCGCTGGCGTACCGGCCGGCCCGCCCCTCCGTCGATCACCCCGATCCTCATCTTGACGGTCACCGGAATCGTCACGGCCTCACGCGATGGCCGCCACGCAGTCCGCGACACGATGCGGGACAGCCATCAGGCAGGCCCCAAAGGCGCCGGCATGCACGCGATCGCTTGGACAGCCGCAGTTGAGATTGATCTCCATATAGCCGGCCTGCTCACCGATTCGTGCGGCGGCGGCGAGCCGTTGCGGCGAACTGCCGCCCAGCTGAAGTGCCAGTGGATGTTCCTCGGGCGAATACGCCAGCAATCGCGCCGCATCGCCGCGCAACAATGCTTCGGCGGTGATCATTTCCGTATAAAGAAGCATCCGTGGCGAAAAGCCACGTAAAAAATATCGGCAGTGCCGGTCTGTCCAATCCATCATCGGCGCCACGGAGAGGCGCCGATCAACACTTTTATGCAGTGCGCCGGCCGCTTGCAGACCTCGCGGCTTCATTTCACTCGCTGCACCACCGGGGAAGACCACTTTCCATCCAGAACTTCTGGCTTAGGCCAGTAGTAGCGCGCCGCCATCATGAAGGGACCACTGGGCGCCGGGAGCCAGTTCGCTTCCTTTTCCGGCCCTGGAGATTCGCTCTGGATATAGATCGTCAAACCGCCATCGGCGTCAAGTTTGAGACCCGGCAGCATCGGCGAGTTGATCAGAAAGCGGTTAATCGGATTCTTTACCAGCAACTGGCTCGGAAGCGCATACATGGTTAGCGACCAGAAGGCATTTACCGGCGGAAATTTGCCACCTGCGAAATGCAGGGTATAGCGGCCCGCCTTTCCGTCGAGTGGCTGCCCGTCGCCATCTTTCTCGTAGATGGGATAGAGCGCCTCTTCCTTTGAGTTAGCGCCAATGCCGACCTGGGTACCTGCGGCACGCCGAATGTAGTCGTTCTTCAGGAAGGCGCGCGTACCGAACAGATCCTGGCTGTTGCCTCCCAATTTCGCCCGCAGCTCATCAATGGCCTTCTGTCCATCGGACATTCCTCCCTCGAGGGCCGCCTTCATGCTCGGAGACAATCCCGCAACGTTGAATGGCTTGCCCGCCACGATGCCGATGCGTTCGAATCTCTTCCGCAATGCAACCTCACTCGGATGAGGTGGCTCGGCGAACTGAAGCAGAAAGGCCAGTTCATTGAAAAATTCGAGTGAAGTGCGTTGCTGCGCCGGGGGCAGCGGCTTGATCCAGTCAACCGGCGGCGCCGACACAGGCTCGGTCCCCAGATAAACCGAGAGCGGTTGAACTTTATACCCGGCTTGAATTCTCTTAACGTTGTCGAGATCGGCCGGATTAAAGAGCTGCGTGCGTCCCACGATGTTCACAAACTGCGTTTCAGAGTGAAATACCTTCTTGATTCCTTTGGGCTTCACGCCCGTCCAGCCGGGTCCTACAAATAAATAGTCACCCCCGGCGTTTCCGGTCGCGCGAGTCCCCAGATAGTCAAAATTGAACGTGTAAAGGTCCATCATCTGGAAGACGAAGTACCTGCTCTTTTCCATTGGTGGAACCGTCACGACCATCGGTTCTGCCCGAAGGTCGAGTCCGATAAATGAATAGGGCGTATCCGAATTGGGCGTGACGAACGCCGTGTCCTCTGGCGTGAATACACGAGCCACGTTCAAAATGGAGTTGAAGGGTCCCTTGTATTGTTTGTTTGTTTTATCAACGCTAAATACGTACAGCGTGCCGTAGATGCTGACCATCGGTACGCCGTAAACGTAGGCCTCTTTTGCGATCTCTCGGGCCTCTGCGGGGGAGACTCCCTGCGCGGGTGCTGGCGCTGCAGTGGCACCGAGGATGAGGATGGAAACCAAAGCGGCACACAAACGGATCATAATTGCCTCACTCCAGTGCAATCGTCGCCACAAGGTCGACGCGTAAGAAAGTGTATCAAAGGCAAATCACGGACTCCGCAAGCTCAAACCCCTGCATCAATCGGCCTTCTGTATCCGAGGCGCCTCCCACTTTCCAGAGCGGATCGCTTCTTGGGGTTGATACATACGCAAAACGGTATAGAACGGCCCGTCGGGCGCCGGCAACCAATTCGACTCACTTGCTGCCCCCGGAGACCGCGCTTGAAGGTACAGAGTCACATCACCATCGGCACCGTGCTTAAGCTGCGATTCCATGCTTGAATTGATGAGGTAACGCCGTAACGGATTGGGAACCAGAAACTGGTCCTTAGCGCTGTACATAGTCAGCGACCAGAAGGCATCGGTCGGTGGCAATCCACCACTTCCAAACCTCAGAATGTACTTGTGCTTCGAGGCATCCAGCGGTTGTCCGTCAGCATCGACAAATCCGCCCACGTATTCCGCCTCGGCACCTGAGTTACCGTAAATTCCCAGTCTCGCTCCCGAGAAACGATACAAATAATTGTTCTTAAGATCCGCCCGCGTCCCGAAAAAATCGGAACTCGTCACTTGATGCGTGTCCACCATAGCCTTCTTAAATGCCGTAAAACGCTCGGTACCGTCCTTGATGCCGCTGGCTAGCGCGGCCCGCATATCCGGCGACAACTTGTTCTCATCGAAAGGCAGCCCCGGACCGACCCCGATCTTGGCGAAGCGCGTCATGAGCGCCCTTTCGCTGGGATCGGTCGGACAAAAGGAAAGCAGGAAGTTCAGGTAGCGAAACATTGCCGGTGTATCCAGCATGTCAGCTTGTGGTTTTGGCCAGGCGATTGCGCTCGCCCGTGGCGGCGCTGCGCCGGTAAATGCCGAAAGCGTTCGCACCTGATATCCGGACTGCACCTCGCGCACTGCGTCGATGTCCTTGGCGTCGAAGAGCTGCGTGCGATAGAGCGCATACGCAAATTGCGTCTCGGAGTGGATCAGTTTGCTGATGCCCTTGGGGACACCTCCTTTCCAGCCTGGGCCCGCGATCATGAAGCTTCCGCCACCGGAACCGGTCGTGCGTCGCCCCAGGTAGGCAAAGTTGTAAGTGTAAAGATCGATGAGCTGAACCGAGTAGTACCGCTTTGGGTCGATCTTCGGCAGCGTGAGGACGACGGGCTCCGCGCGCAGGTCCATCCAGATAAAGGAATAGGGAGTGTCGGAATTCGGAGTAATAATCGCCCTGTCGTCAGGAGTAAAGACATTGGCAGAATTGCCAATATGATTGAACGGCGCCTTGAAATCCGGCCCATGGGTATCCACAGCCTGCGCGTAGAGGGTCTTGTACCCGTCCACGAGCGGGAATCCGTAAATGAATGCCTCAGCCGCGATCTTGCGTGACTCTGTGGGCGCCGCGGTCGTCTGCGCGGCAGCATCCACCGCCAACAACATGAGCAAACCCCAGCTCAGCATTTTTGCGACGCGCAATCTGTGCTTTTCCATAGTTAGATCCAACAATGAAAATTTGAACCCCTCAGACGTCCGCCATTATGCGGCCATTGGCTATGAGCCGCGAAATACGCACGGCTTTCCACAACTCAGCCGTTGCCACGGAATCGCCACGCATTCGGGAGAGTCTATCGTTTGCCTGAAAGACTTCAACAAGGCGCAAGCGGCCATGCTCGCTTTGCGACGCTCAATGCCTTACATCTGCGACCCGTCGCATCGGCAAGTCCACTGCCGCTGTTCGACTCGCGCGAGTCCCGGCATGGGCCCATCCATCGCAAACTTCCGATCCATGACTTCTTGCCAAGACCCCATGGTGTTCGCTAGGCTGCCAAGCCTCCACCGCGCATGCGCTCCAGCGATAGCAATTGCTGATTGGCGAGACTTCGCGCGGCGCTCTCAGTAACGCCCGGGAAAATTAAGGTGCCAAGTTGGGCCGAACATCGCTCCCGCGTAACTTGATCGAGCCGCACAGCAAGTGAACCGTTGGTTGCAGATGCGCAGCGGTCCGCGAATTTGGTTACCCTCCCTAGCATCAGCGGTCGTGTTGCTGGCGCCTGCTGCCGTGGCCCGAGCGGATGGTGGACCGGCCCCGGCAGCCTCAGCGCTCGCAGAATCGAAGAAGACCGCCAAAGAAGAATCGCCCTGGCTTTTGGTGCCGAGCCTGTCGTCAAACCCGAAGCTAGGCGCATCCGTCGGCGGCATGGGCGGCTACATGCACTACTTTGATCCGGAATCGCGTGTGTCCATTTTCGGTGTGAGCGCACAATACACATCGACCGACTCGGTCACTGCGGCAATGTTCGCCAAGATGTCCTTCGCCGCTGATCATCAGCGTCTGAATGTGTTCGCCGCCGGTGGCAATATCAAGAATGATTATGAGGATTTCTTGGGTACGGGTATGCCGCTCAAGAGCGAGGATCATCTGCGAGCCATCGCATTGCGCTATCTGTATCGTATTAAGGACGACTGGTTCGTCGGTGTGCAGGGCGTTGATACGAACTATCAAATCCTCGGGGAATCGGAACTCGATAACGAGGCGCTACAGACCCTCGGCCTGACCGGGTTTAGTGGTGGCGGTGTAGGAATAGTTGCCAACCTTGATTCCCGCGACAGCGAGTTCAGCCCCCACAAGGGCTGGCTCATCAACGTGAACAACGTCGCCTACCGCGACTGGATCTCGGGCGATGACAACTACGACACCTACCGGGCGGATGCCCGCTACTACTGGGCGCACGGCCAGGGCAATGTTCTGGCCCTTCGGCTCAACAATCAATGGACCGTCGATGCGCCTAAGAGCGCCTACGCACCTATTACACTGCGCGGCTACAAATTCGGGGAATACCTCGGTGAGTACATGTCCTCGATCGAAGCCGAGGAACGGATAGGTATCGCCACGCGATGGACGGCGACCCTTTTTGCCGGCGTCGGATGTCTCTACGGGGGCAGCCTCGCGTGTAGCGACGGGGAGAACATCTATCCAGCCGCGGGCGCGGGTGTTCAATTCGTCATAAAAGAAAAGGAAGGCATGGTGTTAAACCTCGAGTTCGCCAAAGGGAAGGGGGACAACGAGGGTGTGTACCTTAAATTCGGTTATGGCTATTGAAGTTACTGGACTGCCCCGAGCCTCCGATGAACTGCAAGAATTGCCCGCCGGCCGCAAGCGCAGCGGAATCTACAGGTCTGTCCAGGCCCAAGCGGTGATTCGCCAGCCACCTGCGTCCTTGCGCAAAGATGCCGTGAACATACCGGGCAGTTTCTTCGGGCTTCCCTTTACCTTGTAGTTGAGCGTGACTGGCACGGTGATGTAGGCGCGCTCACCGCTGATATCGACATGTCGGGGCTGGCCAAGGTCAATCCTGGCATCGGCGATACCCTGTTGCTGCGCGAAGTCGTCATAGGCGATCGCCCATTTTCCGCAGCCTGACCCCTGCCACACGTGCGGCGGGAAATCATCGATCACCGATGCCTCTTCGGCGCAGGCGGCGACAGCCGACTTTAAGTCGCCCTTGTTGAACCCTTCCACAAACTGGCGCACAGGCGCCATCGCATCCGTCTTACCGGGCGCGAGTGCCTGCACCGCCGCCAGTGCGGGAAGCCCCAATGCGAATCCGCAAATGGTCGCGCCCATGACAGAAGCCAGCCTCCTGGACATCGGACTTTGACGCTGCGCACGAACATCGCGACCTTCCCTGCACGCATTGAGGCTCACTTTGCCAGCTCCGCCACGAATTGCAGATACGCGCCTGGTGTTGCGTCTACTAAGTTCCATGCTCTCTTATAGCACCCGGAAGGCATCTGTCCGTCGAGGGCCACCACTTGGGCCAAGGACGCGGGGTCATTTAGGTGAAGCAAGACGGCCTTTTGCAGCGCCAGCAGGTGCAAGTGGTTGCGAACACACTGCGATTCCGAGGCGCGTGCGCGAAGCAGCTCCGATTTGGCAGGCACATTGGCATCCACGAAGGGATGCAGTTCCTCATGGAATGCGGTTTCGACCTTGTAGCGCAGGGGGACAGGAGTTTCGGTAAAGGATTTAAGCGCATACCGCATGTTGACCGTCGGCCCCTGAAAGGAGTTGGACGGCGTATCGCACAAGGTAAGTCGAATCGTGCCGGATGGTTCAAACGGCTTATGGGTCAGGAGCCTGACAGTGCGCGCCATCTCTGGCCCGACGGATGCCCATATTCGCCGCATTTCAGGCAACCGCGCACGCAGTTCGCTCACCCATTCAGAATCAATTGGTGAGTTCGGAGCCAACGCGCATTGTCGATCAGCGCCTTCGTCGTAATTAAGATCGACTTTCTGGGCGGAAGCGACGCTGATGGGCGTTACCAGCAGGAAGATCAACGCTAAGAATTGAAGTTTCAATTCGCGGAATTATTCTAAATAACCCGCCGCGGCGAGCTAGTAAGCAAGCTTCGGCTCAAATTGGCCGCGCCCTTCCGATGTGGTGTCCAGTAGATTCCAAAGAGGATCGAGCAAATCGTTGTGACGATACTGCTGACCAGGCTCGGCCGGCACATACAGCAATTCGCTGCTCCAATGATGGCGAACGATGCCACCTTCGCGGCGAAAGAGATTTAGCATGGGCATGTCCCACTCCTCGCCGTCCTTAAAATCCTGCTGCCGGCGTACAGCGGCGCTCAGACCCAGCGAATCGCCAAAATAGTCACGATCGTAGGAATTGCCCGCCGTGGAGAGGAACGTAAGATGCGCCCAGCCACGCTCTCGGGCAAGCTCGAGCAGTCGGGCCAGGGGCGACTTAGCGACGATGTAGAGATTAATTCGCTGCTGCGCATGGCGCGCGACTCCATCGAAGCTGTCGAGGAAGTGGGTGCAGCCAGGACAAGGGCGTTGGCGCTCCGGACCGTACATAAAACTGTAGAGCGCGAGACTGTCCCGCCCTGGTGCGAACAGTTCGGTCAACTTAAGTGGCTTAGGATTCCCGTCGGCGCCCAGCCCCTCGAATACGTAGTCTTCTCGGATCACGCCGCCCGGGGGCAGCCCTCGACGCTGCGCGCTCACGCGTTCAATCTGCCGACGCAACGCCATCTCCTCGTCCAGCAGCGCGTTGCGCGCTGTCCGATAGGCCGCGCTCTCGCCAGGGAACTGAAGGTGTGCCAGCGCATCACTTCGGTCCTTGATTTCTTTGCGCATGAGTAAACCCGCTTCCGGAGGTAGATTTTGAAGCGGCATTTTAACCCCCTTGCGAGTCTTCCCAAAAGCCGAAAGCGGCCGCCGGATGCACGGTGGGCAGCGATTTCGGAAATTCAGACAACGCCTACAAATTTATGGCCTTACTCTGACGCGAATGCTGACTGTTTAGAAATCACAAGTTTGGGAACAACCGAATGACCACCACACCGTCTTGCCGCTCGCGTGCCAAAGCCGGCGAGTCCCGCGACAGGCCAGATCGATCAGATGACGCCCCGCTCACCCAGATCATCAAGCTGCTGAGCGCTCAATCCCAGAATTTCTGCCAGCACCTCCCGCGTGTGCGCGCCGAGGGCCGGAGGTGGGAGGCGATACTGGACCGGTGAGGCAGACAATCTCAGCGGACTTGCGATACTGGGCACCGCGTGCCCCGAGCCCGAAGGTATATCGAGCCGCAGTCCGCGTGCTAAGGCTTGCGGGTCGGAAAACACCTGTGCCACATCGTTGATGGGGCCACAGGGGATGCCCAAGGGTTCGAGCACTTCGATCCAACCCTGTGTGGTCCGCAATCGGGTCAACTCACTCAACATGGGAATGAGTGCCGACTTGTTCACGACGCGTTGCCGATTGGTGGCGAACCGTGGATCCCTCGACCATTCAGAGTGGCCTACCAAATCACAGAACTGCGTGAACTGCGGATCGTTCCCTATCGCCAGTATCAGCCAACCGTCGCGTGTCGGAAAATCCTGATAGGGCACGATATTGGGGTGCGCATTGCCGTGGCGCTCGGGAGTTATTCCGCTGGCAAGAAAATTCATGCCTTGGTTGGCCAACATGCCCGCGCAGACATCGAGCAGCGCCAAGTCAATGTGTTGACCAAGCTGGGTGCGTTCGCGCTGGCGTAATGCCGCAAGGATGGCAATTGCCGCATATAGGCCCGTGGTCAGATCGACCATCGCCACCCCTACCTTCTGCGGTCCGCCCCCGGGCACATCGTCTGGTTTGCCGGTAATACTCATCAGGCCGCCCATACCCTGAATCATCGCGTCATAGCCGGCGCGTGTGGCGTAGGGTCCGGTTTGGCCGAATCCGGTGATCGAGCAATACACGAGCCGCGGATTGATCTTGCTGATCGTGCTGTAATCGAGTCCAAAGCGGGCCGCCGCCCCGACTTTGAAGTTTTCCACCAACACGTCCGAGCTGCGCGCGAGTGCCACCAGCAACTGCTGGCCTGCCGGATCCGCGAGGTTGATCGTCACCGAGCGCTTGTTGCGATTGGTGCCGGCAAAATAGGCCGAGTACCCTGCCCCCTCTATTTCGGGCGGTCCCCACGCGCGTGTATCGTCACCACAGCGTGGACGTTCGACCTTGATGATCTCGGCGCCCAGGTCGCCCAGAGTCTGGGTTGCCCAGGGACCGGCCAGGACCCTCGACAGATCCAAAATGCGCAATCCCGCCAACGCGCCTCCGCCACGTTCCGGCAAGGATGCGGATTCCTCGAGTGGCGCCACGCTATGTGCTTCGCTTGATCGGGCCGCGCGATCTCATCATTGCGCCACCCGCGGGGCTGAGCGCAGGCGAGCGAGCGGCAACCATGCCGCGACCACGCGCAAGATGCGCTGCTGGGAGCAGCGCTTGCGATGAACTAGGTGAACCCACAGGTTCCAGCAGCCATGCCATGCATCGGACCTCTGGCGGGCAGCATAACCCAGGGCCCAAACCGGCCGACAGCTCAAGGGCCGGGGCTGAGCTCCTCGAGCGGTGCCGGTCGAGCGAGTTGGTAGCCCTGTACGAAATCGATTCCGAGTTCCGTGAGACAGGCCAGCGTCTCGGCACTCTCCACGCGCTCACCGATGGTGGTGATTCCAAGGGTGCGGGCCACCTTGCTGATGGCCTCGATCAAACTGCGGTCGACTAGATCACTGTTGAGGCAACCGACAAATTGCGCGTCGATCTTGAGGAAATCGACCGGGATTTTCTTTAGGACCTGGAATGAGGACAAACCGGCGCCAAAATTATCCAGTGCAATCCGGCAACCGCACTTCCTGACTTCTTCCATAAAGATCACGGCCGAAGCCATGTGGCTGAGCACGGCGGCCTCGGCGATGTCAAAGCACAGGTTCCGGCCAATGAGGGGGTCCTTGACCAGGGCGAGCACGAATTCAAGAAAATCGCGCTCGCTGAGCGACTGTCCGGAAAGATTGACCGTCAGCAGCGGCACCTCCCGGCCAGCCGCCAGGTATTGACGCAGTTGCCGGATGGCTCGCTCCACGACCCAGCGATCCACCGCCCCGGCGATGTTATGGCGTTCGGCGGCCGGAATGAACTCCCCGGGCAAGGTCAGCTCGCCGTCATCATCGCGCATCCGCACCAGCAGCTCATGGAAAGGAGGCAGGCGGGGTGAGTCCGGGCGCGTGGCGATGATCGGTTGGCTGTAGAGTTCCAGCCGGTTCTCATCGACGGCGCGCGATACCCGGCTGACCCAGTACATTTCACGGTGCCGCCCCGAAACCTCGTTGGAATCGTGGACGTGCACCCGGTTGCGGCCCGCATCCTTGGCGGCGTAGCAGGCGATGTCCGCGGCGCTCATCAGGCTGGCCACGCTCTCGCTGTCCTTTGTGATGGCCACCACGCCGATGCTCGCGCCGATGCAGGCGCTGTTTTGTTCCCAGAAGAAGCGGTATTCGTGCACCGCCAGGCGGATCTGCTCAGCGATCCGTGTGGCCTGCTCCAGGGTGCAATGCAGGGCCAGGATCCCGAATTCATCGCCCCCCAGGCGACCGATCACATCCGCGGAGCGCACTTGCTGCTGAAGAAGTGAGGTGACGTCGCGCAGCAATCGGTCTCCGGCGATATGGCCGCAGGTGTCATTGACGACCTTGAATTGGTCCAGGTCCACGTACAACAGGGCGTGAGTGGCTGCGCCCTCGCGCGCGCTCTGCAGCGCGCCGGTCAGGCGGCTGTCGAATTCGCGGCGGTTGATCAGGCCGGTCAGCGCGTCGTGGCTGGCCTGGAACGCCAGCGCGTGCTTGAGCCGCCGTTCCTTGGTCACATCACGGAACACGACCACCGCGCCCACCGTGCGACCGCCCCGATCGCGGATCGGAGCGGCCGAGTCCTGGATCGCGATTTCCTGGCCGAGACGGTTGCGCAGCACGCTGTGCTCGCCGAAATTCACCAGCTTGTCATCGCGCAGGCAGCGCAGCAGCGGATTTTCAAGCTCCACGTCCGTGGATTCATCGCGGAGCCGCAGCACTTCCATGATCGATGCGCCTCGAGCCTCGGCGCCGGACCATCCTGAAAGCTGCTCGGCCACCGGATTGAGGTACTCGATGCGCCCTTCCCGGTCGGTCGTAATGACCCCATCGCCGATGGATTGGAGCGTGACCTGCGCGCGTTCCTTTTCCTCGAAAATGGCCTGCTCGACGCGCTTGCGTTCCGTGATGTCGGCGATCGTGCCTTCGTAGGCAATCACCTGCTGCTGCTCATCGCGCACCACGCGCGCGCTTTCCAGCACCACCAGCTGCGAACCGTCACGTCGGCGCAGCAGGGTCTCGGCCGTGTGCACCTCGCCCACCCGCTCGAGTTCCTGTCACGAAGCCGGCACGGGCGGCTCGCGTCCGCGTACAACGATGCCGTCCCAGGCAATGCGTACAGTTCCTCGGCGTTCGAATAGCCCAGCAGTCTTACTAACGCCGGGTTGACCGCCTGAATCTTGCCGTCGGGTGAAAACTGGTACACACCCTCGAGCACGCTCTCATACAGGCCGCGGAATTTCGATTCGCTGGAGCGCAATGCTTCGGCCGCGTTGCAACGCTCTATGGCGAGGGCGGCCAGGCGTGCGGCATGGCCGATCAGCTCGAGTTCGCGCTCCTGGGGCTTTCCGGGCTGCGCCCGATACACCGTGAGCGCGCCGAACACCCGGCCTCCGGCCGCCTTGATAGGAAGCGCCCAGGCGGCACTGAATCCGGCCGCAACCACCATCGCACGTCGCCGCTGCCAATACGGGTCGGTGCGCACGTTGCTGACCAGTACCGCTCGTCCCAGGTACACCGCGGCCGCACTTGACCCGTTCCGTACGTCGATGACCGTGTTTTCCTCCGCAGCGCGCAGCGTCGGGGGAAGCCGCGCACCGATCACCTCGGCAAAGTTCTTGCCGTCGTGTCCGAGCCTGCCAATGCAGACCACGTAGTCCGGGCTGATGGATTCGGCCAGCGTGACCGTGGCCGCCAGGATCTCCCCGAGCGGCGCGTCGGCCGCGATGCGCTCGAAGACATCGCGCTCGCCGGCCATGATGACCTGGGCGTGCTGGCGATCGGTGATGTCGGTGATGCTGGCGCGCATCAGACCGCCTGAGCCGGGCAAGGGCATGAGACGCACTTCGGTGGTCACGATCTGACCGTCGGCTGCGGCGATGACGCCACTCGAAGACCCGCGGCATGTGCTCGGTCGATGCCGGGGCGCCACTGGCGGAAGCGCGCTCGGCCGCGCCCAGCAGATCGCGCAGTTCCAGCTCTGCTCACCTGCGCGCGCTTGATACCGAAAAACTGCAGGGCGCTTTCATTGGCGTCGGTGCAGTAGCCGGTGTGCGCATCGATGACCACGATGACTTCCGGCGCCGACTCGATCAGCGTGCGATAGCGAGTCTCGCTGTCCCGAAGGGCCTGCTCGGTCGCCAGACGCTCGCTGATGTCGCGCAGGCAAATCACGTACATGTCGCGCCGATCGATCTGCACCGGGCTGGCCACCAGTTGCACCGGAAATGACACGCCGTCCTTGCGCCGCGCCTGCGTCACGCGCGCCTCGGCCGTGCCCCCGCCCGCATTAAATTGCGCGGCGAAGGATTCCAGCCCCCTTGCGAGGGACCCCTGCACGGCCAGGTCGGGCAGGAACCGCACGATCGACACGCCGATCAATTCGGACTGCGAGTAACCAAACAACTGCTCGCCGGTGGGATTGAATACGCTGATGGCCCCGTCACTGGTGATCGTGATGACCACGTCCTTGATGTGATCGAGAATGGCGCGCAGCTGCGCGGCATCGGCGCTGCCCAGTCCCGAACTGAAATTGCGCGCTTCCTCGGCCAGCATCTGCATGGAACGCACCACGCCACGGCGCTCCTCGTCCAGCTGTTCGTACTGCTTGCTGATGATGGGCAGCAACGCATTGAGCGCGGCGGTCGGGACTTAAGGTGCGACCGATCGCCGAGCGCGTCGAGTTGAGTGCGCAGGCGTGCGTGCAGGCTGCTACCCGCGCTGAAGGCACCGCCCGCGGCCAATTCCGCGGCGACTTGCAGCGTGGGCACGGGACGCTTGGCGTTTGATTCGCTTGACATAACCCTGGCAGGAAGGCGACCAGAGTGATGATACGGAGGCCCCCGCGGCTATCGCGTGAGGCACATCGCGGAATAGGTTTAAAACCCCGCCCGGGCCGGGCTTAGGGCTCGGCGATCAGCGGGATCGAGAAACTGCGCGTCAGGGAGGTGTTTCCCGCATCGACCAGGACCGTGGCATTCAGGCTGAGCAGGCCTTGCTGCTGGGCCCGCAAGTTGACCCTCATTCGGTGGGTCGCCCCCGGCGGGGGCACTGGAATTTCGATAGCTCCGGTCCGATTCGATCAGCAGGCCATCGCCGGGCTGCAGGGATACCAGCAAATGGCTGATATCGAGGCCCGGATCCTGGGCCAGAACCAGTTCAAGGTGCGCCGTCTGGCCGACCTTGGGAGGATCGGAGACCTTGAATTTGAGCCCCACGGGGCTTTCCGAGCCTCCGGG
Source organism: uncultured Gammaproteobacteria bacterium (assembly GCA_963795685.1). Taxonomy (GTDB): domain Bacteria; phylum Pseudomonadota; class Gammaproteobacteria; order Steroidobacterales; family Steroidobacteraceae; genus FEN-1191. The sequence continues at coordinate 179,927 of CAWCJE010000010.1, read as the reverse complement.
ACTCACCGCGCTGACCAGATCCGCCTCGTCCGCCTCGCCCGAGTTCTTGATCGGCTGGTGGGCAACCCGATAGTTCTTCGGTTCGCTTTCGCGCGCGCAAGCGTACAGCAGCGTGACCGCGGTCAGCGCCGTAGCCCATCGAGTCAACATCGCGCGCCCCATGCGGCGGGCAATTTAGCATGAACCGTGACGCACGGAGCGTCGACTACGCGTCGTTGAGGACCGCGGCCTGCTCGTACAGATCATTCACGTGCTGCTCCCAAAAGCGCGCCTCGCCGAACCAGGGAAAAGCTTTGGGAAAAGCCGGATCCAGCCAGCGCTCGGCAATCCATGCGGCGTGGTTGAGCATGCGTGAGGCACGAAGCACTTCGACGAGGCGGATCTGTCCGCGATCGATCGTCGCAAAGCGCTCGTAACCGGCCAACAATTCGCTCCACTGGCCGCCCCGTTCATCGGGCGTGCCGGCCAGGAACATCCACAGGTCCTGGATCGCCGGACCGTTCACGCAGTCATCCAGATCGACAAACACCGGGCCTTGCGCCTGCCAGAGGATGTTGCCCAGATGGCAATCCCCGTGCAGTCGGATGTGCGGCCACTCGCCGATTCCCGCCGCGTCGATCAGCGAGAGTAATTCCACACTGACGCGCGCGTAACGTTCCCGCATGTGATCCGGAAGCTGGCCCGAGGACAGAACCACCTGCCGGGCCCTCGCTCCTAGGCGTTCCGCGCGCATCGCCGGACGCACCGCAAAGGGCCGAAGAGCGCCGATGGCATGGATGCGCCCGAGGGTGCGGCCCAGCAGTTCTCGGGCTCCGGGCTGATCAAGGTCGGGCGCGCCGCCGGCGCGCATCGGAAATGCCGCCACGCGAAATTCCCCGCAATGGCGCAGCGTGCCTCGCCCAGTGGAAGCGGCGCCACGACCGGGATTTCCGCGGCCGCCAGCTCGCTCGCAAAGGCGTGCTCCTCCAGGATCTGCGCATCGCTCCAGCGTCCCGAGCGGTAGAACTTGAGGACCACCGGCGGACCGGAAACGCAGCCGAGCCGATACACGCGGTTCTCGTAGCTGTTGAGCGCGAATACGTGCCCGTCGGGTTCAAGACCCACCTCCTCGGCCGCGTTTAACACCGCATCGGGGGTGAGACCGGCAAAAGGGGTAAGGCTTTGGCGATCCTTCAAGTATCGCGACCTGGAGAGTCGGTCACGGCCAGCCGTGGCGGGACGGTTATCATAAGCGGTGTTCGCACTTTGGACTTCGGTCGGGAGAGTCGATGGGCATCAAGGATACCGTGCTGGTCACGGGTGGCGCGGGCTATATCGGCAGCCACGTGGTCCTGCAGCTGCGCAACCGCGGCGAGCGGGTCGTGGTGCTGGACAATCTGTCGACCGGGTTTCGCCAGGCGGTCGGCGATACCCCGCTGATCGTGGGCAATGTCGGAGATCGCGAGCTGCTGGCCCGAACCCTCACCGAACACCAGGTCGGCACGGTCATGCATTTTGCCGCCAACACCATCGTGCCCGAATCGGTCCGCGACCCGCTCAAGTACTACGGGAACAACACCGGCGCCGACTCGCAACCTGCTGGAAGCGTGCATGCAGGGCGGTATCCGGCGCTTCGTATTTTCATCGACCGCGGCCGTGTATGGCATTCCCCAAGGCGGCATAGCCCGCGAAGAGATGCCCCTCGCGCCCATCAACCCCTATGGGACTTCCAAGCTGATGTCGGAATGGATCCTGCGCGACCTCGCGGCCGTCAGCGACTTCCGATACGTGAGCCTGCGATATTTCAACGTCGCAGGTTCCGATCCCCAGTGCCGCATCGGCCAGGCGACCGCCAAGGCCACATTGTTGATCAAGGTGGCCTGCGAGGCGGTGGTCGGCAAGCGCTCCGCATGTTTCGATCTATGGCACCGATTACCCCACGCCTGACGGCACCGGGATCCGCGACTACATCCACGTCGAGGATCTCGCCGAAGCGCACCTCAAGGCCCTTGATTACCTGCGCGGCGGCGGGGCCTCGCGGATCCTCAATTGTGGCTACGGGCATGGCTACAGTGTCCGCGAAGTGCTGGCGAGCGTGCAGCGGGTGGCCGGCCGCAGCATTCGCGTCAAGGAAGAACCCCGACGCGAGGGCGATCCGGACCGCCTGGTGGCGGCCGCCGACCAGGTTCGTTCGGTGCTCGGCTGGTCGCCCCACCTGGACGATCTGGACACGATCGTAACGACGGCCCTGCGATGGGAAGAAAAGCTCCTTCGCGAGCCCTGGTAGGCCCTCCCCGAGGCCCTTTCCGGCCTCAAACGGGCCGCCGCCACCAGACTGTCTTAGAATGGGCGGATGCGTTTGGCCCTCCCGAAATCGCTCAATGGATACCTGCTGCTGGGCATCGGTGTCATCACGGTGCCCCTGCTGGCGGCCATCCTGCATGCGACCATCGAGATGCGCCGCCTTACGGCCTTTGGTCAGCGCCTGGTGCTCGACAGCGTGCAGACCACGCGGGTGCTGCAGAACATGTTCGAGGAGCGCAATGCCCTGGAGCGGGCGGCCCGCCTGTACCAGGTGCTGGGAGGCGAGAAACTGCTGGCCGCCTTCGAGGCCCACGATGTGGCCCTGAGCACCACGGTGAGCGATCTTCGGAGCCCTGCTGCGCAACGATGCCGCCCGCGGTGCGCTGGAACCGTTCGTGGACTTGCAGCGCGATATTGTCAGCCGGATGCGTGCCCCGCCGGCGCCGGGGACCGAGGCAGAACCGGGGCCGGTCGACCGGCCGTCCCCGACTTCGGCCCGCTCGATGACCAGGCGAACCAGATCGCCGCCCAGGTCAAGACACAGATCGACTCGGAGCTCGCCTCGCTCCGCGATCAGACCGATCACGCCCAGCTCGAGCTGTTCTGGGAATCGAGCATGCTGATTCCTCTGGCGCTGGCCGCGACGCTGAGTTTTGCCTTTGGCATCGGGCGACCCCTGCGCCAGGTGGATCGGGCCATCACAGAACTGGGCGGCGGGAACTTCGGCCGCGAAATACTTGGTCACTGGACCCGTTGACTTGCGGCGTCTGGGAGAGCAACTCGAATGGCTGCGTGGCCGTCTGCTGGATCTGGCCCAGGAACGAAACCGGTTCCTGCGGCACATGTCGCACGAATTAAAGACTCCGCTGGCCAATATCCGCGAGGGCACGGAGCTGCTCATGGACGGAGCGGTCGGCCCTCTGGAGGCCGGCCAGCGCGAGGTCACCGCCATCTTGCAGGAAAACAGCATTAAGCTGCAGCGCATGATCGAGAACCTGTTGTCGTTCAGCGCCTGGCAAAGCAACAGCTCGGCCCTGGACCCCTCGGAGTTCCGCATCAGGCCGGTCGTCAAGCAAGTGCTCGAGAATCAACAACTGACGCTGGTGTCCCAGCGCCTGCGGCTTGATGTGAAAATCGACGACATCATGTCCTGGTCGCCGATCGCGGCAAGGTTCGCCTGATCCTGGAAAACCTGCTCTCCAACGCCATCAAATATTCACCGCGCGGCGGCACGATCACCGTTCGCGCCCAAGCCAGCGGCACGGATCTGGTGCTGGATGTGGCCGATGGCGGTGCGGGGATTGCTCCGGCCGATCGTGCCAACGTGTTCGAAGCCTTCCACACCGGGCCGCGCGCCCGGGGGCCACGTGCGCGGCACGGGCATCGGTTTGTCGGTGGTGCAGGAATTTGTGCAAGCGCATCAGAGGCACGATCGAAATCGTGGACGGTGAGTTCAGTGGCGCGCATTTCCGGATCCGCATGCCCCAGCGCGCTGAACCGCCGTTCGCCTTGGAGCCCGTCGTCTCAACGGGCACCGCCGCGCGGCAATCCGCAGGAAAGCTCATGCGGCCTAGGCCGTTGCAGTGGGGCTTGGCCGCGGCGCTGGGAACGATCGTCCTGGCCGGTGCCGGCTGTGACTCGCTCGGCGGCCTGAGCTCCTCGCATCCCGACCACGGACCGGTCCAATGACGGTATCGACCGGGACACGCAGGTGGCGGTGCTCCTGGCCGACACCATCCAGAGTCTGCAGCGGCTCAGCACCGGAAGTCCCACGGAACAAGCCGAGATCGTGCTCCGCCGCCCGCCAGGCCTATGAGCGCTCGGCGGGCGGCAGTGCGCAACTGCGGTATGCCCTGGTCCTGGCGACTCCAGGTCAGTCCGGACGCGACGCCGAACACGCCCGGGTACTGCTGCGCGAGCTGGCGGCGCGACCCGGAAACCTTAGCCCCGGTCGAGCGCGCACTGTCGCTGTTTGAGCTCTCGCAGCTGGAGCGCGAACTCGGCCTGGTCAGCGATAATGTGCGGCTGCAGGCTGTCGCCGGTCGCAGCGTCGATCAGGACCGCCTTACCGCGGCCAATCGCCGCCTGCAGGCCGAACTGGATGACAATGCCAAGGCTCCGTCACCAGCTTGAGGAGGCCCAGGCCAAACTGGATACCATCGCCAACATCGAGCCCAACTTGAGCAAGAGCACCCCCGAGGTACGCAAGAAGTGAACACCGCCGTCAAGCGCAAAGCGCGCATCCTCGTGGTCGATGACGATCCGGGTCTGCTGCGACTCCTCACCATACGACTGCGCGCCGAAAACTACGAAGTCGAGCCGATGGAAAATGGCGTGCAGGCGCTGGCCGCGGCCAGCCGCTTCCGGCCCGATCTGGTGATCTCGGACCTGCGCATGGACCAGCTTGATGGCATCGGCCTGCTCAAGGAACTGCAGGTTCGCTGGCCGGGATTGAAGGTGATCCTGCTGACCGCGCACGGCACCATTCCCGACGCGGTGCACGCCACTCAACTGGGCGCGTTTGGATTTCTCACCAAGCCGGTCGAGAAACAGGAGCTGCTGGCACAGGTTCAGAAGGCTTTGAAGATTTCCGGCTTCGTGGACGGCGCCGAAGACTGGCGGGCGGGGTTGATCACGCGCAGTTCCATCATGGAAGAGAAGCTTGGCCAGGCGCACATGGTCGCCGGCACCGAAACCCGGGTGCTAATCACCGGGGAAAGCGGTACCGGTAAGGAGATGTTGGCACGCGCCATACATAAGGCCAGCCCGCGCCGTAGCCAACCCTTTGTCACCGTCAATTGCAGCAGCATGACGGAAGATGAACTCGACGGGCGGCTGTTCCGCAGTGCTCAGGGCGGGACGCTGCTGCTCGATGAGATCGGCGCGCTTCCCATGCCAGCCCAACTCAGACTGCTGCAGGTCCTTCTGGACAACAGCGCCCAGGCTCAGGCACAAGCGCCGGCTGGAACAGAGTTCATCGCGGCCAATGTGCGCATCATCTCCACGGCCAACCACGATCTGCAGTCGCTCCTCAGCAGCGGACAGTTTCGCGAAGACCTCTATTATCGTCTCAACGTCGTTCATATCGAGTTGCCGCCGTTGAGCCGCCGGCGCGAGGACATTCCCGTGCTGGTCGCGCATTTTCTGGCGGAGATCTCCAAGCAGACGGGCCAGCGCAAGATTTACGCTCCGGAGGCCATCGAACTGCTGGCGACCAGCGATTGGCCCGGAAACGTCCGCCAGCTCGGCAACGTCGTGCGCCAGAACTGCGCGCTAGCGCAGACCCCCATTATTCCCGTAGAGCTGGTGCAGCAATCGCTGGGCGGCACGCAGGTGAAACTGCCTTCGTTCGATGAGGCGCGTGACGAATTCACGCGCAGTTACCTGTCGCAAATCCTACAGATCACCGGCGGCAACGTCAGTCAGGCGGCGCGCTTGGCGAAGCGCAACCGCACGGATTTCTACAAGTTGCTCGCGCGGCACTTGCTCACACCGGATGATTTCAAAGACAAGTAAGTCTCCCAGCGCGCCCCAGTTCAGGAAGGCACTGGGCGCCTTTGCAACTGGAGTTACCATTGTCACCACTCGCGCCGGCGATCAGGACATTGGGCTGACAGCCAACAGTTTCAGCTCTGTATCGCTTGATCCGCCCATGGTGCTCTGGAGTCTGGCGCGCAATTCGCTGAGCCTGCCCGCATTCTTAGCCGGTGATCACTTCGCAGTGCACGTACTGTCGGCCGCGCAGGAGCCATTGTCGAAAATATTTGCGGTTCGCGGTGAAGACAAATTCAAGGATCTGCCCACCATACGTGGGCACGGTGATGTGCCGCTGCTGTCAAACTGCGCTGCAAGATTCCAGTGCCGCACGGCCTATCGCTACGAGGGTGGCGATCACATGATATTCGTCGGCGAAGTGCTCGAATTCGATCAAACCGAATTGGCGCCCTTGGTGTTTCATGGAGGCCGCTACGCCATCGCGGCCCCCAAGAGCACGGAAGCGTTAGCCAAGGTCGATAACACGTCGGGCTTCAGCAACGACTTCCTGATTTACCTGTTGAGTCGGGCGCACCACCAACTGTTCCTGCAAATGCGACGTGAACTGCTACAACACGGGATGGGTGAAGCCGAATGGTTTTGCTTAAGCATCCTGAGCACGGAGGGTGCACTGACCCTTACCGAGCTCGATAAGCGCCTTGCCGATACCGGCATCGGGACCTCGTATGATCGCCTTGCGGGCCTCGCTGCGGCCGACTTTCTAAGTTTGCGCGGCGGCTACGATCCGAGCGCCACCGCCGAGTTGACGCAAAAAGGCCGCATGGCGGTGATTGAACTCATTGCGGCAGCCAAATTAGCCGAGACAAGCATCGAATCGCAGCTCGGTACCGATGAAACCAGAGTGCTCAAACAGTGGCTGCGGGGAGTGAGTGCCGACCTCGCAACTTCCCCGCCCACAATCCAGTCCATTCAAACCGAATAGTGGTAGGACCTAATATCTACAAGTACACAGGCTCTGGCGCCACCATTAACTGAACGACCCCGATCACGACGACCGAGCCGTAATTCTGACGTTTCTCGCCAAGGTGGTGTCGAAGTTAACGCCAAACAGATAGTATAGGTCTATGACTTCAAACGATATTTCCGCGCGTGTCCGAAAAGTTCTGAAGGATCATGGTCGGCTCAGCGACGACCCGAATGTTATTGGCCCTGATGCTGATCTGTATCAGTCAGGGATGACTTCACACGCCAGCGTAAACGTCATGTTGGCCCTTGAGGAAGAATTCCAAGTCGAATTTCCGGACCGCATGTTGACGCGCAATGTCTTCAACAGCATTGCCTCCATTTGTGACGCGCTGGGCGAGCTGCTTCCCACCTGAGCTCAACATGGTCGGGCGTCAACAGCTTTCACTTGGTTGGCAGATTTGCTCGACACCGCCTGGCGAGTGCCGAGATCCAACCTCACTCTTGAGCGTCCCGCGTGTGTGGACAACTGCCACCGCGCCCTCGACCGTCGGCAGCTCCCTGCGCGCAGCGGGATCATGGTCGTTGACGTCCACGGCGCGGGCGTTTGACGATGAAGATTGGTGGTTTCATTTGCCATTTCTTGTCGACGAAACGGACCTGCATGGCGATGCAGTATTTGGATTTGACGGACTAGCGACCATTGCAGAGGTCTGGCTTAACGGAGACCATTTGCTATCGAGTGACAACATGTTCGTTGCACACGAGTGCCCGGTCGGCAGATTGCCTGCCTTGAAAAACGACTTGACGATCTGTTTCCGTGCCTTGACGCCGCACCTCAAACTGAAACGCCCGCGACCGGCCTGGCGTGCACCCATGGTCGCCGACCAACAGTTGCGCTGGGTCCGCACCACATTGCTCGGCCGCACCCCTGGTTGGTCTCCGCCCGCGGCGGCAGTGGGCCCTTGGCGCAGTGTTTGGTTCAGCACTCGACATCACATTTCCGTGAGCGACATCAAATTATCCACCGCTCTCACCGGCGATACCGGACACGTCTCCATTGCTTGCAAGATCGAGGGACATACCGACGGCGCGCCCAGTGCTTGAGCTATCAATTGCGCGGCAAAATATTCGAGTGAGCGCAAACCTTACTTGCTCGGGAGAGAACACTTTTCGGGCGGACTTAAAAATCCCTCAGCCGGATTTATGGTGGCCACACACCCATGGTGAGCCGGCCTTGTACGACGCAAACCTCACGCTTACTGTCCCTGGACAAACCGCGCAAACCTACGCGCTGGGCAGCGTCGGCTTCCGGACCGTAGAGTTGGATACACGCGATGGCAATTTCCAATTGTCGATCAATGGAGAGCGCGTTTTTTGCCGCGGCGCCAGTTGGATGCCTATCGATCCCGTCACGCTGCACAGCGGGATCGGCGACTATGAAACAGCGCTAGAGCAGGTCCGCGAGGCCGGCATGAATATGCTCCGCGTCAGCGGAACCGCTGTTTACGAGCACGACCATTTTTATTCATTGTGCGATCGGCTTGGAATTCTGATCTGGCAGGACTTCATGTTTGCCAACATGGATTACCCCGGCCAAGACGACGCGTTTCGGGTGTCTGTAACCACTGAGATCCGTCAATTCCTTGGGCGCATCCGCGCTCGCCCGAGTATTGTCGTGCTGTGCGGCAACAGCGAAGTTGAGCAGCAGGCGGCAATGTGGGGAGCGCGGCGAGAGCTCTGGCAACCGCAGCTGTTTCACACCACCATCCGCAATTTCGTTAAGGAGGAATGTCCTTCCGTCCCGTACTGGCCTTCCAGCGCGCACGGCGGCGCATTTCCTCATGATGCCACGGAGGGCACAAGTTCTTACTACGGTGTTGGCGCATACTTGCGTCCACTGGAAGATGCTCGACGTGCATCGGTTCGATTTGCAACGGAATGCCTGGCTCTTGCCAATATTCCGGAGCCCGCCACAATCGATAAAATGCCGGGCGCTTCAGCTCTGCGCGTTCATCACCCGATATGGAAGGGACGCACGCCCCGCGACCAAAGCGCCGGGTGGGATTTCGAAGATGTACGCGATTTCTATTTCAGCTCCCTATTCGAGACCAGTCCACTTGCCACGCGCTACTCAGACCACGAGCGTTACCTGGCACTAAGCCGGGTCGTGTCAGGTGAGGTCATGGCCAACACCATGAATGAATGGCGGCGTGCCGACTCGACCTGCAATGGCGCACTAATCTGGTTCATGCGCGACTTGTGGGAGGGGGCCGGTTGGGGAATTGTCGGCGCGGATGGATTGCCCAAGTGCGCGTACTACTATTTGCGCCGAGCGCTCCAACCAGTAGCGGTCTGGATAACTGATGAGGGCACCAATGGGTTGCAGCTGCACCTGGCGAATGAATCGGGTTCACCCTCCGCCGCAACCCTGTCTGTGTCGCTCTATAGGAATGGAAGCGACCTAGTAGAACAAACCAAGCGCGACATTACGCTACAGGCTCGCGTCACAACCGCCCTCCCCCTTACCAGCCTGTTTGATCACTGGATCGACCTGTCAGTCGCTTACCGGTTTGGACCTCCGGCCGTTGATTTGATCCACACAAGACTGTGTGACCAACTCGGCAAGGAATTGAGCGAACATCACTATTTGCCGCTTGGCCTTCGTTCGTTTGGATTTCACGACGTTGGAATAACTGCGATGGCGAATCCACTACCTCTTGGTGGCGGAGTTGAGCTAGAACTGCGCTCAAATCACTATGCCCATGCAATCACTGTCGACGCGCGGGGATATTGTGCTTCGGACCAATATTTCTCCCTGACGCCCAGGATCGACAAAAAAGTCCAGTTCAGCCCTTGGATTCTAAGGACGCCAGCATCCTTCCGGTGCCAAGTACGCGCAATAAATTCGCCTGCAGTTATCAACGTCACCTGTGCAACAGTTGCCACGCCGAGCCCGCGCTAAGCGCACTAATCTCATCGACGACAGACATACAACAGCCAACCGCTAGCGGAGTCGTCGCCCCCCGCACTTACGGTTCTCCCTTGCTCATCGAATACTTCCAATAGAGCAAACCCATTGGCGCGCAGCTGGCCCTCCTGCGCATCGCGAGTAATGTAGTAGTGGAGCGCTTTCCATGAGTGGGAAACGTCGTTCAGCAGCGCAAAGTCCGGTTTTTGCTCGTGAAACCTTCGCATGCGTCGGTGATTTCGGACATTGACCGACATGTTCCGCACACTTGCGCAAGAAGTGTAACCGGATTGCGAGATTTCTCCAGCACCGGGCCCGCGACCAGCCTGGCGCCAATTGCGATTGTGCGCAGAAAAAGCGAACAGGCCTCCCGGCACGAGTTTTTCGTGTATGGCCTTCAACATTGACAGCCGTTCCTCGTGGGAAACGGCATCCAGTACATTGTCCGAACCAAAAACAAAATCGAACGGCCCAGATTCGAGCTGATCAATCTTGCGCATGTCCCATTTGCGGATCGAAGCTTCGGGAAACAAGGCGCGACATCGGACTCAACATTTCGTCAGAAAGGTCGATTCCGATGTAGGCTGGCTGCAAACGGCAACAAATAGCGGGTCGTACGTCCCGTCCCTACGCCGATATCCAGAACGGATTTGTGGAAGTAGTCACTCCGGTACTTGATGAGCATCATGACTTCACATCGGCTCAATCGGCATGAACAAGTAGAGAGTCCGCACATGCCGGCTTCGCAAAATATCTTGACGTTATGCTCCGCCTTGATCGAATTGCGCCGAGTCATCTTGTGATCGCGTTGTCATAGGACGCTGGCTCGACTACCCATGTTCTCGAGGTATGCTATTCGCAATTGAAGCTCGTATCTACGGGTGTTGAAGAACTTCAAAGACTCCATTCCACGCTGCCAATTCTGGCTCAGTCCGCTGAACATGCTCTCACCGTCGAATTGTCTCCGCGCGTTTACCGCCCGGGCGCCCTTAAGTATAAAGGTCTTGTTTGACATTGAGATGGACTCAAACGCATCAATGGCTTCGTCCAATCTCGCGATGCCATTCTCGCGAAGCCATCTCAGATTAAGTGCTGCCAGTTCAAACGCTGCTCCTAATTGACGTGTCGTCGCAAAAGCCCAGGCATGGTAGTACTCGAGACCTCGTTGGTGCATGTGCGGCAGGTCGCGCTCAAAGCGCGTTGCAAATCGTTCGATCGGGTTCGTCGCAGGAACACGCTTGAGATGTCGTCGCCAAAGCTCCATGGACATCATGACAAGTTCAGATTCGGGCCGACGCGCAACCCTGTCGATGCGTACTGATTCCGCGAAGAGCGGCATGAATTCCGGATCGGGATCGGCGTCAAGGCGAAATGTCTTTACGAAGTCCTCACCTTCGAGCAGCGAAATAGCCGGCATTGTGGAAATATCCCAGACGCCTGTTCGGCAAATCAAGCTCAGCCAGTACGATTGTCGATTTCGTGTGTTGTCGCCGATAGTCTGTGCCGCCGGTATCCGGAAGCCAGAATGCGTCCGCCTCGGTACTAATTAATCTGCCGGCAGCCAGATGTTCAGTCGCGTGCTCGAGAAGTGGGCGCCAAACATTCAGTTCCTGTACCTCAATCCCATATAGGTCTCGCAGCTCGTCGTGCGGAGGCTTAAAGAATGTCCATTGATCGTCCTCGAAGTCGATCGTCGCCGTAAATGGCATGATGGCCAGTGGATTTAACCCGAGCGCGTGGATGAATTCTATCCAGATATCTATGTAGCAATTCTTCTCCACCCACGCGCGCTCCTCAGAATGGAGCATGTGTCGCTTATACCCCGAGGCGCTGAGTCCTGGCAGCGCGACTATTGAGCTCATGGCCAGATACGCGCGCGTATTTCTTGCGGCCATCCTTCGGTCTCGAAGCCATGTGTTTTGAATAGCGCCATCACAATGCGTTCCAATCCAAAGCCGAGGCATGCGGTATTGGCCACCTGACCGTCCTGAGTTCGAATATCGAATGTAGAGCCAAAATGCTCTTGATGGAAATTGAACGAACAAACTGCGGTTGGCTCTTCCGCCGAAATCACCGGAACTACAACCTCGAACTTGAGTTTTTGTTCCTTCTGGTTGATGGCAAGCATTTTTCCGCCGCGGCCAAAAAACGGATCCGACGCCACATCGGACTTCGCGGGCAATCCGAGTGATTGAAGCAACTAAGCCCTCGCTGCAGCCACATATCACGCCATTCGACTACTTCGTCGCGGAGTACCAACTTTGACAAACTCACGAACCCGGAATGACTGCATGCGTGTCGGTTCTGGCGATGGCTCGTGCCGAAATACCCAGTTCAGCATGGTCACGAGGCGCCCGCCTTTGGGCACGACGCCTGTAAAGCTCGGATACACGGGATAACAGGCGGCGGGGTTTAGGACCACATCGGTCATGCCGAGCATGTCACCCCATGGCTTACCTGTGTTGACCTTCTCTGCGAGCGCCTTCGCCTGCAGATCCTTGCCGAAGAAACTGTAAACCGCACCGCACAGATGCGGAAAAGAATCGAGATAATGAACTTTCTCCAGAACCTGGCGATTGATGATAGGAGGGAACGTGTACACCTCTGCCTTGTCATCCTTCGACAGCTGCGTTACCAGCCCGTTGAAGCGCTCGAGAACGTCTTCAAAAACCGACCCGCGACCGAACGCACCTTGCACCCCTACTGGAATGATCAGGCCATGCTTGACCAGCCCAGCGTAAAATTTGTCGATGTCGTATTCGACGCATGTCACTGGTCCTTGAACACCAATAGCATCGACGCGCTCTTTGAGGCGATACGGTCGTTGGAGATCATCAATGCCCCCGACAACACGTCGCGGTAGTGCCTGCTCAGGCTGAACTTCGTATCGTTCTTGTAGGCGAGAATCCCGATTATCTGCAGCGCCTTGTGCACAATCTGAGGAGCAGTTTCGGAGGCATTGACCTTTAGATTGTTCATCTTAGCGCCCAGCCAATCGACAGGAATTCCTCCTTGCCCGCAGGAGTCGCGTCGATGTCATCGAATTCCGATGCCAATGCAATCCAGTTGTGTCGCATCGCCTGAAGCTGCACCGACACTTCCGCCAGTCGCGTTGCGGTCTGCGGCACCGTACCGGGCGTCTTGCGAGCACCCGCGCGGACAAACTCAGCCGCCAGCGAGACGGAATTCGCCGCAATTCCCCACCAGAGCGAGGCCCAAAGGATATGCGAATACGGCACCATGGTTTGGGCCGATGAGTCTGCAAAAGAACCAGGGACGATCTGTTCCTCGGGGCCCGAGGACTCGAGTTGAAACCGGGGCTGCAGGTGCCGCGCATGCCCAACGTGTCCCACGTCGTCGTTTGCTTTAACGTGCAATCGGCTTTACGCACGAGCACGAGAACCTGGTCGCTGCCCGGCGCATCGGCTGCGCGCCGGCAGGTGACCAGAATGGCGTCCGAGTGTTCGCAGTAGGAACCAGTTGTTGCATCCTTTTTAAGGTGAAGCGACCGTCGTTGCGTTCGACGGCGCAAATACTCGAGCGCGTCTCTCCAAATGTACCGACCTCGGATGTCATCGAGGCGAGCACGAGCTGTTTATCGACGATACCCTTGAGATAGCTCTGGAAAAACGTCGATTGCGATCCGTGTCTTACCAGACACGCCACCTGAATGTAATGCATCGCCAATACCATGGCGCTCGAGCCACAGGCTTGGGCCAGGGTTGAACACAAGATGGCGAGTTGCTTCATATTGCAGCCTGCACCTCCCAACTCGACGGGAATCGGCGCTGAAAACGCCCGGCATTGCTTGAGCGCCTCAACGGTTTCGTGAGGAAAGCGAGCTTCAGTGTCGACATTTCCGGCATGAACCGCCGCAACCTCATTCGCAATACGAGCCACGTCGGAAAGTAGTTGGGAATAGTGCTTGTTTGCCTGATTACTGGTCATGGTGGGTTGACTTTATGTTCAATAGTTGAGCAGCGAAAACCTGTTGCGACCAACGCAGCCTGTCGATACTAACAGCGGCAGTTTCTGCCACTGAGACCGATGGGCAATTTACCGGTCAATGGCGGGCTATTCCCTTGAGAAATTTGCGCAATTCTCGCCAAACCATGAACGGGATCTCATGTCCGCCATCGAACGGTATCCATGCAACCGAGGCCCCTGCCGAGACCAGAAAGGCCATTAGCTGCTCGCCCGCGGAAAAGGCCAAGTCTGCGTCCTTTTGGCCATGGCTTATAAAAGCTGGTACTTGACGTAATCGCTCCTGCAGCGGCAACCAGTTCTCGAAATTGAGACGCGAAGCCGACAGCAGTATCAGGCCGTCAATCCGACTTGTGTCGTGCAACACCCAATCGCAAGAGAGCATTCCACCTTGAGAAAAACCGCCGAGAATCAAGCGTCCTGGCCGAAACTCGGACCGCACTGTGTCGATAAATGAACTAAGTTGAACGCGTGCAGCTGCTAAGCCTGTCGGGTTCTCCTGCGCCAAGTCGCGCGGTCCGTCGGATAGAGCCTGACTCCTGGCCGCTGTATCCACCTCCCACCACGCGTAGTTGCCGCGTGGGCTGCTTACCCGGCCCCTCGGCAGCAAGAACAGGGCGGGCACTTCCATCGAATGGGCGAATGGTGTCAGGTCCGCTGGCTTCATATCGTAGCCGTGCAGCAGCACTACAACCGTGCGACCCTTCGCTTGGGATCCGACGACCGACGTCGACAACCCGGCGATTTCTAGTATGTCTTCCTGCACGAGGCAATCATACCCTTGGAATGCCTGGCGACTCCTCGGTTGTAGCAGGCAGGTCGGCCTTCGTAATGCGATCCAGTGCCGCCCGCACAACCTGGAAAAAGCGATCTTGCGCAAAAAGCGGCCTGATCGTGTGATCGCAATTGGGCACACGATGCAACCGGAGGCGCTCGCGGTCGAAGTCTTTCAGGCCGGCACCGAAGTGCCGCTCGAGGAACGACACCGCAATGGCATCCTCCCCGCTAAGGACAATATCGATCTCCACGGGCTTGCGAGTCAGCTCGTAAAAGCCGGTGGCGACGTAACTCTGCCCAGGAGCTGCCGAGTTAGAACGACATTGCACCTTAGCCGCCGCTCGGATGAAAAGGATCTTCAGTGCGTTTAACACGGGAAGCTCACCTTTGAGAAGACGCAGGTATGACTTTGGATCCGCCCAAATTCCTTTACGTGGCCGCCACTTTTGAGCCATCTGAATCTTGGCACGGGCGTCATCCTCTGAGTCATTGCGGAGCTGAAGAGGATTCAACAGCACAATCGCGCGAACGTCGGATCGTCGCCCGGCAACGTGGTACGAGGCTGCCGCGCCAGAGCAGATCCCGGCTATCAAATACTGTTTTGCACCCGCCCCGACACCAACGTCCATAATACGTTCAACGTCATCGTAGATGTGATCCTGGTAATACTTCTCATCGGCAATGGGTCCATTGACGTCACCTTCACTGTCACCGACGGTTCTTCCATCAAGGCGAAGCGACGCATAGCCCAACACGGCGAGCTCCCTGGCAAAACGCACCCATATCCTGTTCGGGCCGATATGGCGTATCGCTCCACCCGTCAGAAACATCAACCATGTCGAATTGGGCTCTCGATTGGATGGACGCGTCTCAATCGAGAACAACAAACCATCGTCTCCTTGGCTATACCGCGCAATCTCCTTAACAAGACCTTGCTTCACCCAATCGGCCCCTTACGCCGTCACCCGAGTTGAACTCCGCCCGTGTAAGGAGCACGGCTGGACGCGGCTTTTGGCGAGCCAGTCGCACATCCTCGCGAAGATTGCCTGTGGTGCAATCGAGAGTTGCGGGTCCGCGAACATTGCATCGAACCGTCGTCCGTATGTGCTATGACATCTATTCCGCGTGCTCTGAGCGCGTCACTCAAATCACTCTCGGTATCGCCAGAGCTGCGCGGGATCATGAGCGAAACGGGTCGCTTGCGAGCGACCAGCCCACCCACTTTCTGCAGCGAGATTTACGTTGAGTCCCGCCAGCTCGCCGGCAAGCCTTGCTGTCATCGGAAATCCCGACAGCTCCTCTATGCCTTCGGGAAGCGGAGGCGGTGGCTCGGCGGAATCGACCTTGATTGCGGTCACAATCTGATACGCCCGTTGTTGCCGCAGCCAGGCACGACCGCGCGCCGGGGCACCCCACAGAACCAACTTGTTGACGTCGAGACCGTCGTCGATGGCGGCGAGCGCTATTGTTCCGCCGAGTCCTACGCCAATGACCCCGATACCGGCGCAGTCCGTTTCGCTACGGACGTCGCAACCGCGCCTCCGACCGCAACCTTCCATGATTGCAGCCGCTGCTCTCCGTCTGAGTCTCCGGTGCCTGGTAGGTCGAACCGTAACGCCGCAATTCCATTCTGAGCAAGCCGCTCGCCGAGCATCCTGATGCCGCGATATCCACAGATATTTTCATAGCCGAATGGCGCAGCGCAGATGACTACACCGATGTCGATTGCTGAACTACGCGGCGTGTGCAAATGTCCGAGTAGCGGCACGTCGCCGCCGAACCATAGCGCCCTAACATCATGAAGACCGCGCAAACTCATTTGGAATCGGTTGTCCAGTTTCCGGACCGCGCATCGGTAACATAATCGTTCAGGGTCCATTCGTGGACGCATGCCGTGAATTCGGAGGGGGGGGGGGGGGGGGGGGGGGGGGGGAAGGGGGGAAGGAGGGGGGATAGTGGGGGGGGGTGGAGAGGGGTCGGGATCGCAGGGATGGTCGGATGATGGTTAGCATCATGCGAGGCCCAAATTAAGAACGCCGCGAATCCGCTTCGGCCGCAGGCCTTTCTCCCGTTGGGGAAGGGCAGCGGATATTCATAACCTATTGCAGTCGCAGCAACTACAATAGCGGGGAACATAAAACTCGCCGGGAAAAGGGGTAATCGCTTCGTGACAGGGCGCTGGACAAGACGCGCTATCCTTCATCTTGCGCGTGCCGTGGGTTTGTTCGCGCTTGCGCGAAGGCTTACTGCCAAGTCAGTGCGGATCCTGTGCTATCACGGCATTTCCATTGATGACGAACATGAGTTTGAGCCCCTGCTGTTCATGCGTCGGGAACAATTCGTGCGCCGTCTCGCCCTGCTAGCAAGGAGACGCTGGAAGGTGGTTACTCTGGATCAAGCTTTGATGGCTCTGGAACACGGCACCGTGAATGATGCGCCCGTTGTCATTACGATCGATGACGGATGGAGCAGCACGATCAGGCAGGCAGTCCCTGCCCTACAGCACGCGGGACTACCGGCCACGCTCTACGTGACTACGCATTACCTGGCTTGCGGATATGAAGTATTTGACGTCACCTTTCAGTACATGTTTTGGAAATCGCGATGCACGGTTCTCGAATTACGAACGGGGGTTAAGAGTCTTGACGGAATTTATGATCTGACCGCCAACCGAGATGCAGTTAGGCTGAAGTTGCTCGAAATTGCTAATCGTGACCTGGACGAGCATGGCAAACAGAGCCTATTGGCGAAGCTTGCTGAGGCACTTGCTCTCGATTTTAACGCCATTACCAGCAAAGACCGCTTTCGCTTGATGTCCGCCGACGATGGCAAAGGGCTTTTGGATCGTGGTGTGGACCTGCAGCTCCACACCCATCGACATCACCTGCCGAAATCAAGTCTGCAGGACATGAGGGTCGAAATCGACGACAACCGCAAGATCTTAGAGGCTATCAAGAATCACCCCTGCAATCACTTCTGCTATCCGAGCGGCGATTACGATGCACAGCACCCATCTTGGCTCGCGAGCTGCGGCGTGCAATCCGCCACCACCTGCGAACCCGGTCTTGCGGATTCAGCATCCAACAGACTACTCCTGCCGCGCATACTGGATCGCAGCAACTGGTCAGACATCGAGTTTGAGGCGGTTTTGTCGGGATTCACGGAATTGCCCAAACGGATTCGGAGCGCCATTCTTGGGTCGGCATAACAGCGGTGAATCGGCTTATCGTCGGTAAGATGTTGCAGTAATAGTCGCTTGATCTCACATCGATCCCACGGCGTATGACAAATTACCATCGATCGCCTCCCACGCGCCGCAGCGGTTGTACGTGTGGACACCCACGAGCTCAGGCATCCAGCCGCCCTCGATGCGCGCAAGCACCCGCTCCCGGTAACGCGAGCCCTCTAGGTCCAGTATCTCGTTGAATATCAATGCGCGGCCGTAGGCGATGGCGCAATCCTGGCTCGGCCGGATGCACCTTCCATTCGCCTGTACTATATTTCCGGCCCCACGCGCAGATGCCGCATCGCTCGACACCGGGCCCTGGGAGTGATATTGCCAAGGGCCGCGCAACCGCTCTGACTGCATGGCCCAGGTGATCGGAGCGTGCCCTTTCACCGCCACCGGCGAGGTATACATCTTCCAGCCAGTGCCAGTTCGAAACAACGTGGAATCGACGCAGGGAAAGTCCAACAGCCTTTGCTCTAATTCCCATCGATCGGGAAACGAAATCGCCCGATAGAGCTCTACCCCGCCTGATTCTGCCGCTTCCGGCACCAAATAAATCTCTTCGTCCGCGGCGATGATCTGCGGGTATGAAAGGTGATACGGGCGTTTAAGCACCGGTCTTACATCGACCAAGGCTCCGTCGACGGTCAGCCGTCCGCAAGCAATGTGCCCCCTACGTGCCGCACCGTGCATTTCCTCGAAAAATAGCCAGGTCTG
This sequence comes from uncultured Gammaproteobacteria bacterium, assembly GCA_963795685.1. Lineage (GTDB taxonomy): Bacteria > Pseudomonadota > Gammaproteobacteria > Steroidobacterales > Steroidobacteraceae > FEN-1191. Next base: position 161,508 of record CAWCJE010000010.1, on the reverse strand, counting down.
CCCCGCTTGCTCGAAGAGGAACGGGTCCGCCCAATCATGGCCGGGAGGACTATCCAACCAACGGAACTGCTTGAGGGCGGCCAGACTGGGCTCCTCATACAGAGGTGTCGCTGCGCGACGCACCGCCAGCTTCCAATGCGAAATGCGACGAGCCGGCCGCAAACGATTCCAGAGACGCACCAGCGCGAGACGAGCAATCCATAGGAACAATGGCCAGTTGGCGAGCGGGGCTGTCCTTGCGCCCCCAGGGCACTTCCACGTTACCCTCCGATCGCGCCGCCAGCCCTTCCGGGCCGATGTGATGCAGTTCCCACAATTTCTGGAGCATGAAGTGCCTCGAGCCCCAAATTGGTGCAAGCCGATTGAGTCGCATTGATGGGAACGGGCTCGTGGAATACGCCGCGCGGCAAAGCACCTGTTGCTCTCGGAGCCGGCCGTTTGTCGCAACAATTCAATGGCGCTCCGGGGGTTGCGATCGATCAGCTCTCGCAAGAACCCCGAGCCTTCGGAGTAGCACCTGCTATCCCCGAAATGAAAACGCCACACTCCGCATCGGGTGTCACCCGCCACTTCCATATCCACATTGGCGTCGCCAAAATTCAGTATTACATCCAGCGATATACCGCGATCCAGCGGATAAGCAGGAACGTCACTCAACGCCCCGGTCATATCCGTTATTGCCAGAGGATCAGGCTCCGCTTGGTAGCGTGCATCAATGAACCGGATATAGGCGCGCAGCAACGAACTCTTATCCTGCTGCGCAATCAAATCGCAGTGGGCGGCGCGGGACTCGAACACCGCCACCAACTCCACATACGACGTTGCTTTTAGGTCCTCGATTATCGCTCGCGCATAGGCCGGAACCCGGCGCCTATCGAGCATTAGCCCTACTCGCAGTTTCTGAGCGGAGGACTCCGAATGCCGAAAAACGACCGATGAATTCCCTGGCAACATGGCCTCAGCCTCTCACCGGATTCCAAATCCTAATGCGATCGCCGCGTAGAAAGCGCAGTACCGCTATTAGCGACGCCAGGTTGGTCAACAAAAAATAGTAAGGCCTCCCCAGAACGCCGAAATTCCCGCCGCGCGCGTGTAACGCGAATCCAATGGCCCCTGCCACCACCAGCGACAATTGCGCCACAAATGCCAACCGATACAGCGGACGATCGAGCAACGGCACGCAAGCCAGCATCGCCACCAACCAAACGAAGGGCGAGGCGTAGCGCAAAAGCTTATGAGACAATAACTGCAGCGCGAATAACCCATGCCGCAATGGATTAAGAAAGCGTCGCTCCGCCACCAGGGCCGCGATGCTACGAATTGCGACGCGCACACGCATTGACAGTTCCTGCGCCGAACGATCAAGCGTTTCCTCGAAGCATAATGCCTGCGGCTCGAGCACGGTGCGCAGGCCGCTGCTCGCGCATTCTCATCGCGATAACGAAATCACTGATCAAATCCGCTTGAATCGGTCGATACGCAGAACGACGCACGGCGTACAGACAACCGCTGACACCGATTAGGGATCCCAACGCGCTCTCGGCCGCGCGCAGTGCGATCTCGTAACTCCAATATGCTGTGCCACCCGAGGCAGTCAGGTTTTCGCCCTTGCCCACATACACGAGTTGCGCAGCGACGCACCCCACCTCCCCGTCCGCAAAATTGCACATCAGGGCGCGCAGTGCTCCGCGATCCACAACGGTGGTGGCGTCAGTAAATACGACGATCTCACTGCTCGCCGCTTCGACGGCACGATTTTGGCAGGCGGTCTTGCCGACCCTACCTTCCACACGCATCAGACGTACGCGTGCATCCGCGAAGGCCTCTACGACGGCATCGGTACCATCGGTCGAACCATCCGACACCACCAGTATCTTGAACTGGTCGGCCGGATAATCCTGTGTCAATAGATTATCGAGCTTGGCTCGAATGCCGTGCTCTTCGTTGTACGCGGCCACCACAAATAGTGACGGACACCACCGGTTTGGCCTTGGCGACCGGCCGGCCGGCCGCCGCCGCCCAGATGCGGATCAGCAGCGGATAGCCGACATAGATGTAGAGCATAAGTCCAGCGGCGACCCAAAACGTCACCACCGCAATCATTACACTTTCACCGTGCCAGCTGCCTTCGGGGCGGCGGTGTCATCCAGCGCCCAGCCCAGCGCTGTAGTTGCAACAAAAACCAGATGCCGGCGGCAGAGCTATTGCGATCGCCAGAGAGAAAGCCAGACACCGCCCTTGAAGTCGCACTGGGTCAAGGATGCCGAATGATTTCACGCGTCCCGGCGCCAGCTCATCCTGCAATTGCGCGCGCAATGGTCCACGCAACCAATCAGCCACCGGGGCAGAAAACCCCTGCTTTGGGCGATCGAAGAGCTCGGAAGGCAAGTGCCGGGCCAGGATTCGGCGCAACACGTACTTGGTCTGACCATTTCGAATCTTCCAGTTCGAGGGAAGTGCGACCGCCAGTCGCGCCAGCTCATTGTCCAGACACGGCTCGCGGGCCTCCAGCGAAACGGCCATCGACGCACGATCCACCTTTGTCAGCAAGTCACCCGGCAGATAACGCGCCGCGTCGAAGTGCATGAAACGATCTGCATATCTATGTCGCGTGGCGCAGCGTAACTCGCAACCGCGTCGGTCGCGCGGCCCCGCCGCAGGAAACAATTGCCGGCACTGGACTGCCGACCACTCCGACACGGCGGATTCATAGGCCGAGTATTCATCGCGCGCGCGCGACATCCGCACGAACTTGCGCAACTTGTCATTGATTGCTGCAAACCCGGTCCACCGCCGCGTGACAAACGGTAACCCAGAGACACAATCGGGGGGCAAGCAGTCCATGAGTTCCGCCGCCATATGGTGCCCCCAACGCCCAACACCATGTAACCGCGCAGAATAGGCTCCGCAGATCCGATAGCGCGTGTATCCGCCGAACAGTTCGTCAGCGCCGTCAGCCGATAACGCGACTGTCACGTGCCGACGAGCCAGCTGTGAAACCATCAATGTCGGAATCAGCGAACTGTCACCTATGGGTTCATCTGCAATTTCCGGAATTCGCACATTGAGTTCCAAAGCTTCATCGGGCGAGACGATGAACTGGGTGTGCTCGGTCCCCAATCGTTGCGCCACTTCGCGGGCATATCGCGTCTCGTCGAACTCCGACTGGCCGTAGCCGATCGTAAACGTCTTCACTTTCAACCTGCGCGACGCGCAAGCAAGGTCGCGACCAGCGACGAGTCTATGCCGCCGCTCAGGAAAACACCCACCGGCACGTCTGCCACCATACGGTATTGGAAGGCCTAGTCAGAGCCCCCTCGACACGATCGAGCAGCGAGTCATCCGTCAATCCCGCCAATTCCCTGACGCAGCGCCACCGTTTTCCGAGTCGAACAGACCTGAGAGCGACCAGTAACGGTGGACGCTTGATCGCAGCGCCATGTCGAAGGACACGATCGTCCCGGGCTCCACGACTCGGACATCGGCGAAGATGCTGCGCGGCGCGGAAACATAGCCAAATTGCAGATACTCTTTGACCGCAATTGGATCAATCGCGGCGCTCCGTGTATCCAGCCACATTCAACGCCTTAAGTTCCGAGGCGAACGCCACGGTGGCTGGTTGACGCATAGTACAGTGGCTTTACGCCGAAGCGGTCACGCACCAGATGCAACGTTCTTCTGGCACCGTCCCAGAGCGCAAAAGCAAACATGCCACGAAACCGATGCAGCGATTCCAGACCCCATTCCCGGTAGGCAGCGAGCAACACTTCAGTATCTGATTCGCTGCGGAACGTGTGGCCGCGCGTTGGAGTTCGCGCCGGACCTCGCGAAAATTATACAACTCACCGTTGAAGACCACCCAATCACGACCGTCGGCGCTGGCCATGGGTTGGTGACCGAGCGGCGAGAGATCGATAATCGACAAACGCCGATGACCGAGCACCACGTGGCCATCGTGCAGTTCGATGATTCCGGAATCATCGGGACCGCGGTGCGCGAGCGTCTCGGTCATCACCCGAACCGCAGCGTCCCCCGCCCAACGGACATCACACCTGAAATGCCGCACACCCTAAATTGGATCCTTGGGATATGATTGCTGCAGATTAGCACGCATAATGCTCGAGGCGCCGCCACTGTGACATGAATCGCAATCCCGTCATCGCCCAACCTGTTTTACTGCCAGATGGGCGACTCTAACGCGCTTGAGACGCGTCCACCGCCTTCCATGTATTGCACCCGCGCCGGTCATCGCCCAAGGCCTGTTTTCCTACCAGATCGGCGGCTCCGAGCGCGTCGCTGCGGACCTAGCGATCGAGTTCAAACGCAGCGGCTTTCGTGTGATCTGCTTCGCGTTCTACGACACCGACGGACCGATCCGCGAGGAACTCAACGCTGAGGGCATCGAATGCGTCGACCTCGATTACCAGACCCGGCAACGTTTCACGCGACGCCTGACTTATCAGTTCGAGTTCCTGCGGTTCTTACTACGCTATCGGGTCGATGCGCTACTGGTCCACCACGCCACAGCGTTAATACTATGCGGCATTCCGGCGCGTATCGCCCGAGTGCGACGAGTGGTGATGGTCGAGCACGGACTACATCAACTGCGCGACAGGCCCGACTATCGTCGCAGCGCCGCCCGTTATTGCCGCTACGCACATGTGATCATCGGCGTGGATGAAACAATTGTGCGCTACTTTCACGAACAGATGGCGGTTCCCGAAATACGTCTGCGCTACATTCCTAACGGCGTCCGATTGCGTCCACGCGATCCCACTTGCGCGTCGCAATGCGCGAACAATTCGACTGCGCAGCGACGAGTTCGTATTCCTGTTCGTCGGCCGACTGCAGCCCGAAAAGGATGTGGGGACACTTTTACATGCCTTATGCGTTGCCGTTCGAGACGCACGCTCGGACATGATTCCTTATTGCGGGTGACGGTCCACAGCGCCCCTTGCTGGAGGTTCTCGCCGAGCGGTTGAATCTCGGCGGTCAGGTACAATTCTTTGGCGCCCGTCGCGATGTACGTAATTTACTTGCTGCCGCCGATGCCTTCGTAATGACTTCAGTTACCGAGGGCCAACCCATGGCCCTGATCGAAGCCATGGCGGCCGGTTGCCTGATAGCGACGCGTGTCGGGGGCATACCCGCGCTGCTTGAAGGGGGCGCGGGCATTCTGACCGGCCCTCGTCGCCGCACCGAGACACAGCCGCAATGATTAAGATGCTCGACGACGCTGGGTCGCGCGCCGGTTTCGCTTTACAGGCCCTCAAACGCATTACGGCCCGAGCATTCACTCGACAATATAGCGGCCGCCTATATCGATGCTCTGGGAGTGGCGTTGTCATGACCAGCTGTTCGACGATTAGATCAGAGAGCCCGCGGCCTATCGCGTCGAACGAGTAGCGTGTCTGACCAGAATCCGTGCCGCCGCCCCGACCGCAGCGCGGCGCGCCACATCGAGCAGCAGTTCATCGTGCGCCTACCCACTCTTCGGGCTCCTCAGCGAATACGACATTCGTATCGGCGGAAACATCGATACCTTCACAGGCGATCGGATGGGCCAACACGCACTTCTGCATGGCAAATGCGTCGAGAATCTTTAGCTTGGTCCCGCCGCCATCGCGGATCGGGCAGACAAATAGTGCCGCCGCCTCCACCATCGACCGAACATCAGGCACGAAACCGTGTACCCGGACATCGGCGAGGGATCTAGCAGCTTCCACAACGATCGCGGCGGATTCGAACCCGCGACATCCAGTGTCAACTTCGGGCGCAGCCTTTTAGGCGTCGCCATACTTGCAGCAAAAAGAACATTACCGCATCAACATTGGGATACCAGTTCATTGTCCCTACAAATACAACGAGTTCGGATCTGCCGGCGCACCCTGCGGCCGGAAAAAATCGCAGTCCACCCCGTTCGGAACGACGCGGACTTTTGCCATCGGCGCATGCTCCAAGAGCCGCTTGGAATCGAGATCGGAACAGGTGATATTAAGCGCAAACTGGCCGCACACCTCACTTTCGTAGCGTTGAAGCCGACGGCCTTCTTGCCAGAAATAGAGCTTCTTGGCCAGATTCCGCTCATTCTCGGCGCGCCGCAGCAACAATTGCGATTCGATGTTGTGATGCCCGAGGGTCGCTGGGGTGCCCTCGAAAGACTCTCGCCAGAATGGCGCCAGACTAATCGTATCGAAGTGAACTAAGTCAAAGCGCTTCTGTTCGCTCAGTGACTGGAATATCTTTTGCGCAGCCGGCCCCTGCAGCCAGCTTTGCATGTACCCGCCGGCCGTAACCAGGCTCTCCAGGGCCGTGCGCAGTTTGCCCATCGGGCGACGCTCACGTTCGATGGGCAGAAACGTAACGAGCACCGCAATGGCGTTCGAGTACCCTACGGCATTCATCGAGCCCACCTTCCACGGTACCAAAACAGGTTCGGAGCCAGATGTCTTAAATAGACGCTACCAACGTCAAGGTCATGCCGCGCGCCAACCGCCTTGACGAGGTTGTAGGCCCGTTCCAACACACCGGCGACCGGGGGATATGGAATGAGGTGAGAGACCCAGAGAACTCGCACTCGATTCACTCGTACGGGTGCCGCGATCGGCCGAGCGACCGCAATAGGTCATTTACTCTGGACAGGGCAGCTACAAACTCCAAGTCCGACTTGTTGTCACGATTGAGAATCCGCCATAACCGCTGTGCGTAAGTCCCAACAGGACTACTGCTTGGATCAGAGCCCGTAGTCGACACCAGTCCAATGCGTTCCAGCCACTCCGATCGTTGAACCGTATACGCACCACCGGAACAGCAGATATGCATGCCTGTCCGGCCCGTCCACTGTTCCGAAAGCATCTCGTTATGTATCACTTCGCCTTCTATCGCCACTTAGGAGCTATACAAACCCTTGTGCCGGTGGGTATGCGGCCGAAGATCCAAGCTGGCCTCGGACAACGTTCCGACTTGATTCGGGTGTGCAATGCGGATGCAATCACCCGCCATTACTTCCCCCGCATTGAACTGCGCCGCGTGGATAAGCCCGATGCGCATGGTCGGTCTTTGTCGTCGCTCATTTTAACTTGCAAGTCATGCACCGAAGTCCGACATCACCAACCAGGCGGCGCCTCTATCGTCCTTATCAGCCGAGCCGGATTGCCACCAACCACTGTTAATTCGGGCACATCTTTTGTGACAACGGCGCCCGAAGCGACTACCGCACCCCGCCCGATAGACACCCCTTTTAGGATTATTGCCTTGCTGCCAATCCAGGCATAGTCGCCGATACAGATTGCTCCGTGCCCAGCTTCGTCAGGCCTCTCGCCCGCAGCCCGAGCAAACGGATCCAGCGGATGACCATCATAGCCATTCATAAGCACGTGGTTGGCTACCAGTACGTGGCTTCCTACGATGACTTCGGATCCCACGAAAATCTCCACTCCAAATCCAAGGTAACTACTATCGCCAACAATTAATCGCTTTTCACTGGTGTCGCCACAGGCAAACCAAACTTGTTGGCCAGACAGCACCACCCGCTCCCCAAGTTCAATCTTGAGATTACCGAAAATCTTCGGTATGTCTTCGTAAAGAACCAGCCCTAAGCCTATCGATTTAGCGCGTAGTCGGAGCAACGGCGCATAATATATTTTCGCCCACAAATGTCTTAGTGCCCCTTTGCGGAAGGCCCGCTCAGCCGACAGCAGGCGGTGCACAATTGGTACCGGCGGAAACTCCGCGTGAAGCATCGCCCTCGCCGAGTGATATGCAGCTCGCTGCATTGGGGTTTCTCTGCGACGAATCCAAGAACTTAGTGACATGAGGCGACTCTGCCCTTAACGCGGGACCCGAACGGCCGGTTGTGCCGTTGCTATGCAGGCCATAGCCAATCCAATGATGATCCAGAAGAGCGTGACATAGGCCATGGAAAGAAAGAACCCAGCTAAAATATTTCCAAAAATACTAGCCTGAAGCATACGATGGAAGATGACCTGTTCGTTCTGTTCCCGATTCCTCAGGGCATTTTTTAGCAACCATCGGCGTCCTTCCGTTAGCCCCTTCAAAGCTAAATAATAAATGCGTAGAAAGAAGAGCAATCCCAAAACGCCAAGTTCCACACTCGTTTGCAAGAAACTGTTGTGCGGCGCCATCATTGTGCCGCCAAATCGGAGGTCGACCATGGGGAAAGTATCCACACCATAACCAATTGGGCGTTGAGTCAATGCTGTCATACCGCGAGTCCAGATTTCGAGTCGCCCCGTCCTGTTAGTCTTGTCCAGATTGTAATCACCGCCAATGCTAAAAACAGTTACCAATCTCTCCCTAGTTTCTGAAGGAAGGAGCGGCCAAATCAGCGCTGACAGCGAGAGGCACGCCATTATGGATACAATAACTCGTGACTTGCCGCCTCTCGATGTACCGCTTACCGAAGTACGAGGACTAGCCGGCAACAGAACTATGATGGAGCCTGCCGCCAGCAATCCGAGGAATCCACCACGAGATGATGTGAGAAGAATGGTGACGACTAAACCAAACGCAATTGCAATCCAGGTAAGGCGACGCCATGCCGATGTCGAGGTAAATACAAACGCCATCGTAATCGGAAATACCGTGACTAGGACATAAGCTAGGTCATTCGTGTCGTACATCGAAACGACGCTCGCACGACCTCCCGCGTACCCAATCAGTGCTGAGGCCATCAAAATGGTGCCAGCAACGACCACAGCCATAAACGCCCCGCGAATCGCTCGCCAACTGTACGACTGCTTGTACACAATTACGACTGCTGCAACCAACACCGGCAGTTGCTGGTATAAAAAGGCGAGGCTTTTCCAGGCCAGATAGATAGTGGCAATGTAATTACAGCAAGTGTCACAAGTAGCGACGCTGATCTCACGAGAGGTAACGTGGCTTTTGAAAATCGAGGTAGCGATCTCCAGTTCGAGAAAAGTGCAATAAGAGTCCCGCCAATAATGATTTTCACGAGCGGGAGCGTCGCCAGTCCTGGGATTAACTCACCAACTCTTCCCACGGCAAAAAGAACGAACAGCCAGAGGCCGAATTCAAAGGCGCGGTATCGAACCACCGGCGATTCCTCTTTCCGCCTCTCAATGCCCCGACCCGGTGCGCCCGATTGCGACCTCGGTGGCACCTACCACCAATCCCTTGATATAAGTCGTTGGAACCAGAAATATTCCAATCCATAATGGCCGCAGCCACTATTAGCGCCTCTCAGAGTCACTGGTGCCCCACTCCGTCATGACGGCTGATTATACCTATACGAGTGATGCAGAGGAGCAGCTGCGTCGCACACCTCATTTTCGGCTCCTATCAATCGTAGAGGCGCTAACCGTTACGGGGCCAATTAGGCCCCTGTTGATGTTCTCAGCTTTAGCTCGCGAGGGTATACCGCCTTGGTCACCACTTGAACATCTCATGCTCACAACCCGCCGCGAAGTTCCAGTTCCTGACGCCGACCCACTGCTGCTAGCGGCACACAAAGCCGGGCTTCAGTTTGTTGCGCTTCGCGAACGCCGTCCATTTGACATGGCGGTACTCCCGGCAATGGCTGCAACCATCAATGGATTTAGCCCAGATCTTGTGGAGACTCATGACTGTAAGAGCCACTTCCTTTTTGCACTGATTCGAAGCTGGCGCCGACAGTTTCGTAAATACCGCTGGGTGGCGTTTCATCATGGCTATACGACAACCAGCATCAAAGTCCGCCTATATCAACAGTTGGACAGGTGGTCCTTGCGGCACGCAGATCACGTGGTGACGCTATGTCAGCCATTTGCACAAATTATCAAACGGCGTGGTGTACGATCCAACTCTATCACCGTACTATCGAATGCTGCGGCGGTCCGCATGCCACCGAACCCCGAAGATGTGCGGCGAGAGCGAAACCAATGCGGTGCCAGGCCAGATGACTGCGTCATTCTGGCAGTGGGCCGACTCTCCAAGGAAAAAGGTCACTCGGACCTGCTCGCGGCATTCGCGATGGCGGCAGAAGCAGCTACCGTTCCGCTAATGCTACTCATTGCAGGTGAAGGCCCGGAACGACTCAAACTCGAAGCTATTGCCAGTCGGGTTAACGGCCGCGTGCATTTTCTAGGGCATGTCGAAGACCCATGGCTCCTTTATCACGCCAGCGGATATTTTTGCGTTGCCCTCACATAGCGAGGGTTCGCCGCTTGTGGTGCTTGAGGCGATGGCGGCACAACTGCCGATAGTCGCAACGTCCGTCGGAGGCGTACCTGAATTACTTAAAGGCGGGGTAGCCGGGATCCTAAACGGCACCCCACTGACCCAATCAGTAGCTCGCCGAAGAGCATTGCCTTGCTCGCAAATGATCCAAATCTGAGGATTACTCTTCGGTCAAAGGCCAGGACTGCGCTTGGCGAACACACGCCGAGTGCCTACGCGGAGCGGCTTCTACGCCTCTATGATCGAGTTCGATATTGCTAGCTGGAGACCTATGCGTATTCTCGGTCTGATTCCCGAGCCTCCGTACGAGCCCAAGAGCTGGTCAGGGTCTGCAGCACCGTTTTTCCACGCACTTAGCGCCACAAATATGCTTTCAAGTGCCGCACATGTGCGGCTATCAGCAAGTCGCGAGCTAATTGAGAAATCACGTGTAATCTCATGGCCTTTGGCGCGGTGGAAAGAGCGCTATCACGCAAGTGTTCGGAGATTCGCTGCACTAACTGCCAGCGCCGGGTCAGCTATCGCCGCTGCCACCGATATTGACGCAACCCTCCAAATCGGAGCATGGTTCTCGTCCGGAACAACGACCTCCTTGCCATGCTTTAGTTATCACGATGGCAACGCCGCTCAATGGTACCGCTTCTAACGGAAGGGGGCTGCTGTCCCCGGAAGGACAGGCTGCGCATCTTCAGCTTGGGAGCGAGACGTTTACTCGCGACTGACGGGCATCTTTGTCATGAGTTCTTGGCTGGCATCGTCTTTTATAAACGACTTCGGCGTGTCGGCCGACAAATTGCATGTGGTTGGCGCTGGAATGAATATCAAAGAACTGCCGGCCTTGCCAGAAAGAGACTTCTCTAGAGCTCGATTCCTATTTGTTGGAAGGGATTTCACCCGAAAGGGTGGAGAATTCTTGTTGAGCGCTTTTCGAAGAGTTCGCAAAGACGTTGCTAATGCGGAACTGGTGATTGTGGGACCTGACCTGAGCATTAATGAACCGGGCGTAGTTTGCGCCGGCTTCCTATCCAAGTCCGATACAGTAGGATTTGCGAGGCTCCACAATCTGTTTACGACCGCGACCGCGATCGTGCTGCCGTCTGTCTATGAACCCTTCGGCATTTCTCTTACCGAAGGTATGGCGTATGGATTGCCATGCATAGCCACCGATCGGTGCGCCATGCCTGAAATCGTTCAGCACGGTGAAACTGGCTTAGTCGTCCCCGTTGCTGATGTTTTCTTATTGGCAAAAGCCATGCTCGAACTGGCCACAAATCCGGTCGCGGCCGCCGTAATGGGTACGAAGGGTCGGCGCCGAGCAGAGAGCGACTTCACCTGGAGTGCGGTTGCACAGAAGATGAAGAACGTGCTACTGCATCGCTACAGAATTGTTTGACCTGTGACGGTTCATCCTCCGCCACACCAGGTTTCCGCGGCTTTAAGGTTTGACGGTACGGCCTTCGCTGAGGAGCAGTCACCACCAGTGCGCAACTGCGCACCGTTCCCCCTAAGCGCCCTCCTCAGTCGATGCGCCCCTGCAGTTCCATTAGAGCTTTCGACAAGTTTGGCGGATGACTCGCGTTTCGAGTTCAGCAGATCGTTTTTCCCCCCCCCCCCCCCCCCCCCCCCCCCCCCCCCCCCCCCCCCCCCCCCCCCCCCCCCCCCCCCCCCCCCCCCCCCCCCCCCCCCCCCCCCCCCCCCCCCCCCCCCCCCCCCCCCCCCCCCCCCCCCCCCCCCCCCCCCCCCCCCCCCCCCCCCCCCCCCCCCCCCCCCCCCCCCCCCCCCCCCCCCCCCCCCCCCCCCCCGCTGCGCGACTCAGCCGACCGAAATCTTCGGTGCCATTGGTGTCGCGGTCCCGGCGGTGAAGTTGCATCCAATTTGAGTAGCACCGTTGCCCCACGCGCCCATATTGCACGCCGATCCAGATGCAGTCCCATTCGTGCTGCCTGTGCCCTTGCCCATAGAACCCGAGGCAAGCTGATACCTCTGTGCGAAACTGCCTGCGTTGGTGAATGCGGGTGTACCGGCGACGCCGTGCGCCTCGGCGTTGTTGATACCGCCGTGCGCCGCCAGTCCAGCTGCGAAACTGGACGCGCTTGAGTAATTCGCAATTTGGGCGGTGAATGAAGAGTTCTGATAATAGGCCCCAACTCACTCCGGACGCAGGGTATAAGTTGTAATCCCATACTGTAGGCGCCGACGGATCGAGATAGTAATTGCCAAAGTTGTTCCAACTGCCTGTCGCTTCTGAGCGGGCGACGTAGAGGTTGTTGTAAAATTTAAGAGAATTCGCGCCCGCAGTCTAGTCCAGGCAACGACCGGCCCCTGCGCCGCCAGTGCAAACAATTGTGTTGTTGTACATCAGTACGGGCGTCGTGTAGCCGTAAGTATTTGAGAGCGTTGGTTGACCTATTGCTGGCCCTCCGCCAGAAACTATTATGACGACATTGTTGTTAAAGGTGGTCGTTCCGGTAATACTCCACCGATATTCGCTCCAGTGAAATCCTGAATACCGTTGCTGTTGCTGGTATACATCGACACATCGACGTAGTTATAGCGGACGGTCGTCCCTTCAATACCACCTTCCTCGCCGTAGATATTTCCAGCATTAACGCAAGTGTTGTTTTGGATGATGCTCCCTGAGTTGATCGCGCCGGCACCCCAGCAAATAATTGCGTTGAGATGATCGCCGGTATTTGAGAGCCGCTTTCGTTGTAATGGTGCCAACTTAACGTGTCGTGAAAATAATTATTCTGGACCGTGCACTTGGTCGTGCCGTCAATCCATAGCGCATCGCAGTTATCGAGGATGTCGCCAACATTGGCAAAGCCACCGTTTCTAAATTCGCAACTCTGGATAATCACTGAACCAGTGATCGAAGGGCCGTCCCCAGAGGAAAGGCCACCAATACGTATGCCCTTGTAAGAAAAGCCTGTGATTCACCAGCCCATCAATAGTCATGTTTCCGACGGTATAAGCAGCTCCGTCAGGCGGACCTGAGCCGGTATGAGAAATCAGCGGGCCATTGTAGTGACCGGGACCGGCTACGTGGCCGCCGTAGCGGCCGCTCGCACCTTTCATGTCGAGAATGGCAGTGCGAGGCGAGTAGGCACCGCTAGAGTTGCAGCTTGCGAAGTAATTCGGGGAGCCTACTTGCCGCCGGGGAACTGCAACGCACCGTTCGACTCCTGAGTACCGGCCATCGAACTTACGTCGTACGTGCCCGGCATGAGTCCGACAGAAACACCGGTTCCGTTTAGTTTATTCCAGTTAGCACGATTGTTGGCGTTCCACGGCAACATCGACAGACTCGTGATCGCCCACGGTTGTGCGAGCGTCCCTGGATTGCTGTCCGATCCTGTCGGTGACAAGTAGTAGTCAAAATTGGATGGCGCTGTTTGTGCCCATGCCGTATGCCACGCAGGCAACAGGATAGACGCCGGGATCATAATTCCGCCGATTCTAGGACGTCGCGTCGTGAAACGCCACGCTGGTCCCGGAGACGCGTGCCCCGGTCTTCGGGTTATGTTGATCGGTCATGGTGCTCCCAAGGCTAACCTTATAAAATGACGGCACCGATGCGTGGCGCCGCTTTTCTTGCTGCATTGCCCGATCCTAATGGGAACTCGACAAGTGATACAATTGTCGCAGATTCGCGCCATGTTACATATGAGTCTACTATTTATTGAACCCGCCATTCGCAGCATGCGACTGCGGGCATCAGCGGGGGACGCGACCACCACCAGAGAGCAGTGGCTAAGGTTTCCGTCTGAAATAGAGCTCGCGCGCCAATAAATATTGGCGTCCGGCAACCTTCTTTGCAATTTTCTTAGATCGAGCATCCATTGCCTCTCAAGCGTCAACTTGGCTCCTGCCGCAATTCTGTAGGCGAATTCTGGCGTGTCGTCTTACGAACCACCGAATAGCGGCCGACCAGCTTCATTTCAGCAATTTCTTCTAAATACTGTTTGGGCTCTGAGGTGAAGAGGATCTTTACGCCGGCGTCGCGCGCCGCCAAGCCCACACGCTTTGAATAGAGGCCTCCGGGAACAGAGGCTGTATCGACATTGCGGCCCAAGATCTCGCTGAGTGTGGCTAAGCTTTGCCGCCATTCAATGAGCAGTTCTTTCATCGACAGGTCTGCCATACGGAGCGGATGCGTGCACGAGTGGCTACCGACGACGTGACCCTGGCGGTCCAGTTCGCGAATCTGCACTGCCGAAAGAAATCCTGGCTTATCTATATGATCAGTCGCGATAAAGTAATGTCCTCGCCAACCGTAATTCTCCACTAGAGGAGCGGACTGAGTGAGTGCGCTAATTCCGCCATCATCAAACGTGAAGATAACGTGTGCGCATGATGCGCCCTTCTGGCTGTAAGATTCCGCCAATATGTGATCGATAGTGCTACCGACACTCGCCGCATTTGTCGCGGCCCTTCCTACGTGCGCCAGGTGCGCCTGGAATTGCGAAAACGAGAGTTTGTACGCCGAGGCGGACGCCCCCCGAAATCCGCTGTAGTCAGATGCTGCGCCGTTCGGTATTACGTCGTGGTACAGGAGAGCCCGGATTTTCAAGACTTACTTCTCCATTTCGCCCGCAAATAGGATGTAAGCCTCGGTTGGCCCCAAACGGCTGAAGAGCGACCATGTGTGGGTATCGTAATTGCAAGTCCCGCGGCAATTTCTCTAAACTTTGGCAGCGATAGCATCAAGGTTTTCGAATTACCACGCGTGCCTGAATCTGGAAGTGACTTTCGCTTCGAGGGTCGAAGGGGTAGGAGTAGTATCCGTATACAGGCCCTGTATCGATGCCTTCGTCAACTTTGAGTAATGTCATCGAGACCATAGCGAGGTCTCCCTGCACAATGGCCCAGAAGCAGCCATGTGCGTTGCGATACTCTGGACAATGCCCGGGATGCATCACAAAGGTCCCAATCTCAGCCTTGTCGAAGATTTCTTTCTTCAAGATGAACTTACAGCGCGCGATCATGATGTCTGGCTTGAGACGTTCAATGAATTCACGTGCCTCAGTGGAATTCGGCGACCTTACTTCGAGGCGCTCAGACGCGTCTGCAGCCGATGAGGGAAATCTATGGGACCACCGTTCGATGAGGCTCTTGCCCCAGGCGATGTCATTGCTTCTGCTGAAGATTCCATAGGCCAGGCGGAATGCAATGACATCGGCGAGGCCGAGTAGACCCGAGCGTTCGATTTCGCGCTTGGCACGTTTCCACAACTCACTTTTTCTTTGTACCACCATCACGCCAACCAACTCTGAGAAAGACGTAAGCCAAGGCGCGAGGACTTTCAAGTCGAATTCGGCATTATGATGGCAGATTAGTAGCGTTCCCGCATAGTACCCTTGTCTACTCAGTCGGCTTCACGTCGCCATTAGGCCATTTCTCGGAACTGACTACATAGACTGCGGAGATCTGCAGATGGATTTGCCTCCTGTGAGTCACGCGCTTACCGACGTCGTTCACGCTACGACGCAAACGCGCATTAGGAATGTCTTGATTCGAGAGTACCCAAGAAAAGCACATCCGAGAATCAAAGCAAACACAACGAAATAGCCTCCTCCGATAAGAAGAATTGCGTGAAACGTTTCTGGCGCTATCGCCACTGTCGCAAGATACAGCGCCGCAATTGGCGGCACTGCGGCGATCGTTACAGGCACAAACACACGCGCGACGTAGACGTGCGGTCTCACACCCACCAGACGGCAACCATACAGCCACCGAAATAGCCCGCGCACCAGAAATCCAGACAACGCCACTCCGATGCAGACACCTGTTATTCCGCCCGAATGCATGAATGACTACGATCAGCGGAAAGGCAATTACCGCTTCGGTGACAGCAAGAAAGGCAAGGACTCTTTGGTGGTTCGCACCCAAAAGGACGCTATAGGTCAGCCATTGAGACATGGGCAAGCTCTCGCCCAACATCAGAACCAGGAGCAGTCTGGACCAGCTGTCCTGTAACCCATGTTGCCACCAGTGAATGAACGGCATCCCCAAGCAGATCAGGCCACCACCAATGAAGAGCGTCAGGGCATAGGCAAATTTACCGCCTTCCATGAACAGCTTCGTCTGCGCCGCAACTGCTTGCGTTGCATAGGCCGCAATTGCGCGCGGCGCCATTACTGGGTTGGCGGAATTCGCGAACATGTCTGTATATGTGGTGAATAGTTGACGTGCAACCGCGAAGCTTGTGACGGCACCGCTTCCCGTCCAGCCGGACTCCGATAACTGTGGGCGCAATTTGCGGGATCAGTGTTCGCGACCACGAAATGACATTCATCCATCCGCCAATCGAAAAAATCTCACGAACCTTGTTCGCTCGAACGTGACTCCATGAGAGGTGAAGTCCAGGCTCCAGTCTGCTGCACAGCATCATCCTCACCAGCGGCGCTGCATGCGGTTACGCCAAATGCAATCGCTCCGAGACTGGTCAATGGATGGGTGGAGCTGACCATCGTAAGGGACAGTGTCGTCCGGAGTGCTAACGCTGGAATGTCGATTGCGTTCTGCAAATCAAAGCGCTCATGGCCCCAAAGAAACCCCATATAAATCGATGCCGGGGAAGGCCATTGCGACGGTCACGCCTACTAGGATCAGCGAGTAGCGCACATCCAGCATGCGATTCGCAGAAACTTCGAATAGGAGCGGGAAGACAACCAGCATGATACAAGTCGCCAGGCACACGACCACAAACACAATCATCAACAGCGCGCATGCAGTCGACATCACGGCATTGATCTGGTCCAGTTCGCCCCGAGCTCGATGGGCGGCGATGAGTTTTCCCACTGCCCCGGAGACGCCTAGGTCCAATACGCCGAAGTAACCCGTCAGGCTGCCAATGAGGATCCACAAGCCGTATGGTGCCACTGCCAAGGGTCTGAATGAGGTACGGCATTACCAGGAGGCCGGAATGCATTCTGACGAGAACACCGGCAGAATTTGCGGTGGAGATTCAGACAGTCCTGCTGGTGGCTGACCATTGCTTCGGGTGCCTTTGAGTTTCTGTTTTTGGAGGGTCAAAAGCCTGCACGGTGTCTCTGTTTTGCCGCCAAGTGCTTACTTTCTTGAACGCGCTTCAGTAGGCTGTTTCGATCGGTATCTTCTGCAGAGTACGCATTACTTTACGGTGCTTGCTTAAACTTTATTACCCTCCGATTGAATCTTCAGAACTCAGACCAGAGAATTGCGTCACACCTGCGCTGGGAAGATGCTGAAAATTATATTCATACCGTACGCTTCAAGATCGATTTCCCGCAGACATTGCCGCTGCGAGATGTCGTACAGAGAAATATGGGTTGATTTCTCGCTCATGCCCTCCTTAAGAAGATGCTTAACCCACAGGACATTCTCGTGAATCCGAGTTTTACGCACACGCGTGAAGCCCAACCAGAACTTTTCGTTTTCCAACGGTAATACGCCGCGGCACCAACCGAGCAGCGTGTTGGGGTCATCCATGGTCTTCAGTCGATAACCCTGTCAATAGTCAGCGTGTCTGCGTTCGCTATCGCCAAACGTCCATCCACGATAGTAAAATTGATGTGCTTACCCCGCACCAGTCCGTCGTGGACCGATTCGAGCGCTATGTCGATCTTTTTCCCGGGTGAGTCAAACAGATGGCATCTCGCTGCACGCAGCGCGTGACCCAGACGTCGCGATTCAGTTCGAATACGAAGTTTGGATGTGATTGATGAGGTTTGGTGCTTGCGACTTTTCGGTAGTCAATCGCAGGCGAAAACCGTTCCCAGGGGGGTTGCTGCAACACGCTCCATTGGTCGAGGAGCTCACCCTGCACCGTAAACCGCACGACCATGTCTAGGCCGGTCACCGCCGCCAAAAGGGTGCCGTCCCAGGAGGGCATGACGTGGTGAACGTCATTGAAGCAGGGCAGTGAAATGTAATTAATGAGCCGAAATGTCGGCAAGCTGAAGACTAACACCTCTGTATTTGTGCACGCATAGAGAACATCGCCGAGAAGCGTGCCACTCTTGAAGGTGGATGACGAGTGTTCGTGAGCCCGCGCCTCGCTGGGTGTTCGGTACTCAACGCACGTTTCCACATTGCCAGACTCCGTGTCCACTTTCAGTATCAAGGCGGACTCATACAGGTTCCATTCTTCCTCCTTTTTGAAGACCAATTTCCGCTGCTTCCCACCCAAGACATACAGATGTGACATTCGGTCATCCTCCGCCAACCACCGACTTATCACGCCACTTCGGCCTCGCGAGCTGGTGGAACGACGGCGCAAACTTTATAAACGTCGGACGGGCTATGACGATCAGATGCACGTGACGGGACGGCTAGTCATGTATGACCTCAAGTCGATCCGAATGGGCCGACATGTCGCACGAACGCATCGCCATACCGCAACTTCAGCCAGGCGCGATTTTCTCGATATTCGCTGCTTGCAAAATCACTGCTGCGATTGTATCGCTCCACCGAGAGGTCTATTCGAAGCCGCTTGCCGGCGAGGAACGAGAAACCGCAGGCGGCCGACATCTCATCGTAATCTCCGCCCTGCTCTTGAAGTCGTCCTTCGCGTAATTTCCGACCAGGCGCGCACTCAGGCGTGGCCCCAGGTCGCGCGAGACATAGGCTTGCACGGCGGTATGATCTCGGTCCTGCGAGGACTGCTGGAAGTAGTTCTCGTGACTGTACTGCATGGAAGCCCCTATTCGGGTTCGCTTGCCCGTCGCATGCCAACCCAAGCTGACGTACTCATTGGTGTAGGGACTGGTGGAACCGCCCAGCGACTGCGCATTCAGCGAAACGTTGTCGCTGATCTTCTGGGAACCAAAACTGCTGCCTGCATCGGTCAGTTCACGTCCGATGGAAAAATCCAATGTCGAGCGTGCAGTGAGGTTGCGTGACAACTCGAGTCTGAGCAGCGAACCATTGTCCTTGGTGCCGGACATCGTGATGCGATCGACGCCAACGTTGATTGTGACCTTTGTGCGACTACTTTCAACGTTGTAGGCGAGATAGAGAGAGTCGGTATCGAAATCCGTGTTGACTGTTTGATCGGAAAACTCGACGTGGTCGTGCTCCGCGTTGAGCGATACCGAAGAGCGCTCGGCGATATTCCTGGCCAGCGCCAGAGTGCCAGAGGCCGATCGCTGTCGTTAGGGCTAATTTCGTAATTCATGAGCGAATAGCGCGCACCCAGCCGCAGTTCGGTCGTGGGCGCGAGTCGGAGTTTCAGGTCAGGGCCGGTGCTGAAATAATTGATGTTCTCGCTGTTCTCAGGCGTAACAGGCGCAAACAGATCAGTCTGCGTTTGACCGAAATTATCCGAGACAGTCCACGGGAGATGATCTTCGATCAGATCTGACGGCGGCATTGCCCCTGGCATTACCCACTATCTCGCTACTGTACGTGTTGTGCAAGTAGTCCATGTAGGCCAGATCGCTAACAAAATCGGCATCAAACCGGCGGGTTTTTTCGGTCACTGCCAGCTCGAGGCCAGCCTGCGCGATGCTCTCGTCCTCCGCGTTGCTGCTGACGCGACGAATATTGTCCGAATGGCCAATGCCCAGACTACCTGCCACCTGCACATCTGCGGCGACCGCCAGGGCCGGTATCAGCCAAAAACCAACCCACGCGCTCCACGTTCGGGCCGACGTACTCATGATCAAGTATCGCGCTTTGCTGATTCGTCGCGGCTGTCGTGGCTGTAGTAACTACCCCCGTAGCCGTAGTAACTTTCCGCCGCACTCGCATGGCTCTGGTTCAGAACCAGAAAAACGGACTCGCGATTGTCGAGCTGCTGCAGAGCATCGAGCACCGCGTGGCGTGGTGTCTTTCCCGAGCAGACGACCAACACGATCTGACCTGCCACTGCGCAAAGGGCCCGCGACTCACTTGAGACGAGCAGCGGAGGCGAATCGAAAATCGCAATACGGCGTGCGTCACGAGCAAACAAGCGGCCTGCAACCTTAGCCATGCGCGCGCTGGCCAGCAGCTCAGTAGCCCCCTCATGCGGCTTGCCTGACGGCAAAATCGACAGCCCAGGCACGTCCGTGGGTAATATCAACGACTCCACGTCCACGGAATCGTCCGCGAGCGCCTCCAGCAAGCCCGGTTCCTGATCGACGCCAAAGAGGCGACTGATGTGGGGTTTCGGTACGTCGGCATCGACCAGCACGACAGACACGTCATGCTCGCGCGCCATGCTGAGGGCCAGATTGATGCTGGTGAAGGTCTTGCCATCTCCGGGCAAGGCACTGGCCAACATGATAAGCCTTGGGTTGCCGCGCCCTGCCACTGCCGGGCCGGCGGACGCGGTAATCAACGGGCGCTTGATCTGCCTGTAGTAATCGGCGAATTTGCGTTCCGTTCTACTATCGGGCAAATAGCCCAATGTTACGCAGTCTATCGCGATCGATCAGGATTTTCCGTTTGATATCGACAGAGTTGACCAGAGCATCAACCACCGGCGGCGAAATGGTGCTCACCAATGAGGCAACGCTGGCGGGCACCAATGTCGGGGCTTCGGTGCCGCCTACGCCGCGCAGCTTAGCCATCGCCTTTTCTACGATGCTCAAGAAATCACCCGCCGCCGAACCGATTCAACGTCAGCCGCATGCCGACGCGGTTAAGCACAAGCACGGCCACAAACGCAACCAGCAGGCTACCCGCAATCGCGGCAAAGGTCAGTACTTCGCGCCGAGCGCCCGCGCGTTGCAGGTCCGGAAAGGCCGCACCCACGACGCCCAGCACGACCAGTCCCGTGAGTTCGGACAGATTGCGGGCCGAGCCCACCACGGGCCTCAACAAATGCAACAGGTACGCGAGCCCGCCGCCCAAAGCCAGCGCCGCGGCGAGCACGCCGGCCAGCAGCAGCGGCCGTTTCGGCCAGACGGGTTGAAAACTCGCTAAGGGCGGTTGCACGATATCGAAGCGCACCGAGCCTGCGTTATCAGCCTGCTCGCCCAATTGGGCCTTCTGATAGTTCGCCAGCAGCGCCGTGTATTGCGCTTTGTTGACGTCATAGTCGCGATTGAGTTGCGCAAATTCGGCCTCGATCTGCGGGGCCGTGTCCAGACGCGCGCGCAACTCCGCGGCCTTAGCGTGGTGCTGCGCCAATTCGCTGCGCAAGGCCGCGATCTCGACATCCGCCTGGTTGAGCGCCAGCTGAATGCTCTGGAACACGGGATTGCTGCTGGCGCCGCTGGTTGCCAACGCATTGGCATCACCGCGCCGCAGATTCTCGATCTCGGCCGCGCGCCGGGTCTGCAGTTCGGCGAGGGTTTGGCGCGCTGCGATCACGTCCGGATGCTTGTCCGTGAACCGCAGCAGCAATTCATCGAGCCGCGCCTGGGTTTCCTTGATGCGGGAAAGTGTGTCGCTCCCTGAGGTGAGCCCCGCCGACCCCAGCACCGGGCCACCGCTGGCCGCAGCCGCCACCACAGTCTCACCGCGTATCTGTCGCTCGAGTTCAGCGCGGCGCGTGGACGCAGTCGCCAATGCCGTCTCAGTTTTCCGGGCGGCATCGAGCTCCGCCTGCAATTGAGCAAAATAGCCGCCTTGTTCTGTGGGCATCAGCCCGATATTGGCCTTCTTGAAGGCCGCCAGTTTGTCTTCGGCGGCCCGCAGCCGCTGTTCGTAATCCTTGATCTGAGTCTCCAGAAATTTCTGGGCGTTTTCGGAACCCACGCGCTTCCCGCCCAGGGTCTGCTCAACCAGGGTGTTGAGCAGAGTCGAGACGACTTTCAGGCTCCGGGCACGGTTGCCGTCCAGATAACTGATGTCGTAGATGCTGCCCGCGGCATCGCGTTCGGTTTCGCGATCGCTCGCACTGCGCACCGTCAATTCGATGCGGCGGCTCAGATCCTCCAGTATCTTCGCCTGTTCGCGCGGATCTACAACCGCCGCGGTCAGCACTCCTGACTGCTCGGCTATCTTTTGCAGCTGCGGCCCCGCCAGAAGCGACTGGCGCACGAAATTCAGCTGGGCATTGACGTCCTGTTCGACCGTAAGGCCCTGTAAGACGGGCTTGAGTGCCGTGTGCGTATCGACGAAGACTCGCGCGTTGGCTTCGTATCGGTCTGGGAGCGCGAATACGGCTGCCCAGCCGACCACCGCAACGGTGGCCGCCAGGCCCATGGCTGCCCAGCGAAAGCGCCAAGCGCTCCGAACTTCATCGCTCACCTGGTCAATAAGCTGCAGCATGGCTTAGAAACGCGACTCGGGAACCATCAAGATATCGCCAGGCTGCAGTGCCAGGTTTTGCTTCATATCGCCGTTGTTGGTCAGAGCGTCGAGGCGAATCTTGATTTCCTTCTGCTGGCCGTTTTCGGTACGAACGATGCGTGCGCGGTTGCCCGCGGCGTAGGGCGCCAATCCGCCCACGGCCAGCACCGCGTCCAACACCGTCATCCCGCTGCGGTAAGGCAGTGCCTGCGGCCGCAGTACCTGGCCCATCACCTTGATCTGACCGAAGACACTCGCGGGCACGGTGACGATCACATTCACCTGCGGCGATTTGACGTACTCCGCAAGAACTTTCTCGATATCGCGCGCCAGCCCCGACGGGCTCTTGCCGACCGCCACCATGTCTTCGACCAGCGGTGTGGAAATTTTGCCATCCGGGCGCACAGGCACGACGGCCGTCAATTCGGGATTGCGCCACACGAACACCTGCAGGGAGTCGCCGGGCCCGATGACATAATCCGGCGACACCGCGACGCCGGCGGGAACGGCGGGAACGGCGGGAATGGCATCCGCAACGGGTTCGGCGGCTTGAGCCGCGCCTAAACACGTCACCAGCGCGAGTGTCAGGCCGCACCAGAACTTATTGCGTTTCATGACCTTGCACGCGTAAAGGGTACGCATTTTACCAACTTAAACGCGGCCACGACGGGAGTTTCTGTCGATTAAGTCACGGCGCTTGCGTCATTCTTGAAGGCTCGCCAGGAATTGCTCCGCCGCTGCTCGGCTGTCAAACGCGCCCGGAATGGCCAGCGCGCCCTCGAGAAATTGCCGGGCTTGCGCGCGATCGCCCGACCGTGCCAGTGCGACCGCATAGTGGTACACCAGTTCGGGCTGCCCCGGCGAGGCCAACAGAGCCCCATGAAGCGACTTTAGGCCGTCGGTCACGTTGCCGGATTCGACCAGCAGCCAGCCGTAGGTGTCGGCTATTTGTGGAGCCCCCGGACTTGCCTGGTACGCCTGACGCGCCGTGGCGAGCGCGCGCGCATCCTTTTTGCAGGTAGTAGAGCCAAGCGAGGTTATTCAAGGCCGCCGCGTTCTTCGGTGCGATCTTCAGTAGACGCTGGTATTCGGCAATGGCACGGTCACGCTCGCCGGATATACGCAGAGCGTCGGCATACACGCCGCGCATTTCAACGTCGCCAGGATGGTCCGCCAGCCAACTTTGCAGAGGTTCAAGTGCGTTATCGAGTTTGGCCAGCTGGCGCGCGTGAGCCAGAGCCGCTGCAGTGCCTGCGGTCTGCTGTCTGGACCAAGACTGTGCAAATGCCGCCGCCGCCTCGGGATAGTGCTCGAGTGCGGCCTGCGATTCGCCGAGCAGCGCAGCAGCCATAGGATCGTTGCGGTTCGCGGCGAAAAGCCTCAATGCCTGGGCAAGCGCCTCCTGCAGGCGCCCGGTGCGCAGATCAAGCGACGCCTGCGCCGCGCTTGCCGCCACCGAGCGCGGATCAGTGGTGGCCGCCTGCTTGAACGAAACGCGCGCCGCCTCGGGCACACCCAGGGCCGATTGCGACGCTCCTATCGTCAACCAGTATGCCGCAGTGTTATGCGGAGCCTTGGATATGGCGCGGATGCTCTGCTGCAGCGCTTGGAGGTGTAGGTTTTCGGGCGCCGCCTGCAGCATCTGGGCGATCTGCGTATCGGCCTGTTCCAGCGTACCCTGGGCCAGCAATGCGGCGGCCAGCACTGGTCGGGCAAGGCCCAGTTCTGGAACGCGTGTCAACAGCCGCTGGAGATCAGCCGCTGCGGTTGCGGCGTCGGCTTTTGCCAGACTGAGCCGAGCGGACAGCAGAATCGTCGCCGCGCCTTGAGGCGCGATGTCTACCAGCTGGTTGTAAAGGGCTTGTGCTGCGGCAAGATCGCCGTGCACCAAGGCGGCATCAGCAAGCACGCTGATCAACCCCACATGTTCGACCAAGGTAAGCTGCCCCGCCGCTGACTGCAGCGCCTGCTGCCAGGATGCTTCGGCCTGAGTTCTCTGCCCCAGAAGCCTCTGCAGATTGCCCAATGCCAGCCACGCCGCCGAGGATCGCCTCTCGGCCGCGATGGCACTTTCGAGCGTTTTCAGCGCTAATCCCAAGTTCCCCTGCCCTGCCAGACTTTCCGCCAGTCCGACGCGCGCTGCGGTAGACATCGGGCCCTTGCTCGTTGTGATCACTGCATTGAAGGCTGTTGCGGCCTCCTCGAATCGCCCCAGTCCCTTTGATCGCCTGGGCTCGGAAGTACCCGCGGAGCGGCTCCGCCAATGGCAGTGAACCGTTGTCAATGGCCGCTAGGAGCGGTGCAAACTGGCCCTGCTGCACCTGAAGACGCGCACGGAGCGGAGCCAAAGTCGCCGCGTCGGCACCGCTGCTGGCGGCCGCTTCGATCGCCTGCGCAGATTGCTCTGGGCTGTTCGATTGCAGACTGACGTCGGCCAACAGGAGCTGAGCGGGCACGTTCCTGGGGTCCTCTTCCAGGATCTTATGCAGGTCCACCGCCGCCACGCCGTAGTTGCCCGCGGCGCGCTGTCGCTGCGCTTCCTCGAGTTGCCGGCCAGGGTTGCTGGTCGAGCCGCAGCTCGCAAGCACGAACAGTGCTGCAAACACGATCGCCATTGAACCGACACCACGACGGATTTTCAAATTGGAAACTCGCTTTGGGGTCATGGCACGAACTCAGCACGATCCAACAAAGCGCGCACAGCGCTAATCGCAGCGGTGCAGTCCGCGCCGCAGCGCGCGCGCGCGGCCAATACATGCGACGCGGGCGGCTTTAGCGTCATGACCGCCTTAAGTCCGTACCACAGTTGCGCACGCAACGGGCTCGCAATCCAGTGCCCGTCTACCGAGTAGCCGTAGAGAACCATCCAGACCTGCCCTCCCGGGCTGCGCGTGGCCGCCTGCAGAAATGGTCTTCCTCTCAATAAGATCGCCGTCGGATGCCCCGGGCGAGTAGGCAGAGCCAAAAACACTATTCCCATAACCACTGAGTTCCTTGCCTTGCTCCTGGGTAGCGAATTCGGCGGCGTACACTTCCACGCTCATGTCGCCATGATCGTAACCGCCTTGCGATTCGGCATCCGCGCCCGCAAAGACAGGATGCCAGTCGGACTTCAATGGCCGCGGGCCCTCCCACTGGCCCCGTAATGGCGGCAACGCACTTGATACGTGCGCTCGCGTTGCGGCTGATCAGCGCACCAATCGTCAGTGGCATCGCGAGCATGAGCGCCATCAATACCCAACGTCAACTTACGCGCGGAGCTGAGCGAACCTACGCCGATCTGGCTCGCAGGCGGGCTTGATTCGTGCGGATTCGCCGGCGGCGTGACCGGCCAGCGTCGCTCGATCAGGAAGAAAATCAACATGGCCACGCCGAAGACACACCATCCAAAGCCAACGTGCGAGCGCTTCACGAGGTAGTGCTGCATGTGCGTGAGATCACCGGCAAGGATCACGATGAATACACGAATCCAGTTGCCGATCACGGCCAACGCAGTAGCCAGCGCCAATAGTTGCATGCGCATGCGGACACTGTCATTGCGCAGCTCGCCAAGCAGCGTCGCGATCGCCAATCCCACCATGATGTAGCGCAGGCCGCTGCAACCGCCGGCAATTTCGATGGTGGCTGACGATAAATGCACGAAGTTTCCTGTGAAGTACGCATTGACCCCCGCCATGTACAACAAGGGCCGCACGGCATACACGGTTCCCCATTGGGCTAGCGGATTTAGGACGCCCCAGATCGGCATCGCAAAATAAGGATAGGCCAGCGGCAAGAGCAAAGCTCTCGCCACACCAACCCCAAAGCCGATCAGAACGACCAGCCACAGAAGCACCGGCAACAAAACCAGGTACCCGAGCCCGATACCGGATTGAAACGCCAGGAGCCACAGCAGCTCGGCCACGAACAGCAGAACCAGAGCTCCGGGGACCGGGGTGGCGGGCGCGCTGTTGATGTACTCGCGGCGCCGCCAGATCAACCATGCAGCGATCGCCGCCACGAGGTAACCGTGCGTGTAAGTCGAATTGTCAGTATCCACCCAAAGCTGGTGCAGGCGAAGATGCCGCGGGCCAGTGCAAGGCCAACGTCAGCGCAAGTGCGCTGACGACGAAAGCAAGGCGCGTCGAAGGAAGGTGGAGCTGCGCTCTCCCCGCGTGCGCGGCTTCGACGCTCATTCGCTCGAGGCTTCGCGGCAGCCGTACTTGTCCATCAAATCGTAAAGTGTGGGGCGAGTCACGCCCAAGAACTCCGCCGCCTGCGAGACATTGCCCTGGGCCAATGCCAACGCCTGCTTGACAGCCTGGCGCTCGGCCTGCGTGCGCACCGCCTTTAGATTGAGCATGGAGAATTGCCCGGTATTGCTGCCCAGACCGAGGTCCTCCGCCGTAATCAGGGAACCGACGGACATGATGGCCGCCGCCTTGACCTTGTTTTCGAGTTCGCGCACGTTCCCCGGCCAATCGTAACGTTGCACGGCTACCAGTGCCTCTGCCGTGAAGCCGCGCGGGGCGCGGGGTAGAGTCGGCGCCGTTCGTTGCAGCGCCGCTTGCGCCAGCACGACGGCATCGCCAGGCCGCGCGCGCAGCGGCGGCAGATTCAGCGTGACTTCGCTGATTCGGTAATAGAGATCCTCGCGAAACTTCTGGGCTGCGATCAATGCCTGCAGATCCTGGTTGGTGGCGCACACTACGCGCACGTCGACCGGTATTTCCTGGCGCCCGCCTACCCTTTCGATAACGCGATCCTGCAGGAAACGCAAAAGCTTGGCCTGCAACGACAGCGGCATGTCGCCGATCTCATCGAGGAACAACGTGCCGCCCGAGGCCGTCTCAATCTTGCCCAGGGTCTGCTTGACCGCGCCGGTATACGCCCCCTTTTCATAACCGAACAGTTCGCTTTCCAGGAGTTGCTCCGGGATCGCTGCGCAATTGATCGCCACGAATCGCTTGTCCCTGCGTTCGCTGCGGCCGTGCACGGCGCGCGCGATCAGCTCCTTGCCCGTGCCGCTCTCACCGAGTACCAGCACCGAAGCGTTGGTCGGCGCGACTTTCTCGACCGCTCCGGCAGACCTTCTGCATCGAGGCTTCGGTGGCAATGATCCCCTCGAGCGGAGAGATCGATTGTGTGTCGCGCAGGCGGCGATTTTCAGCCTCCAGCGAAGCAATGTTGAAAGCCCTGACCACGATCAGCTTTCAGAACGTCGGTATCGACCGGCTTGGAATAGAAGTCATAGGCGCCGAGCGCCACCGCGCGCACGGCGTTGTCGCGATCGGCATTGCCAGTTACCACGATCACCTTGGTCTGGGGTGCGATCGCCAGAATCTCCTGCAGTGTCGCCAGCCCCTCGGTAACGCCCGCGGCGTCGGGGGGCAGGCCCAGATCCTGCAGCACTACGGCCGGTTCATGACGGCGCACCAACGCCACCGCCTCAGCACGCGTACCGGCCTGCAGCACTTCATAGTCATCGAAGCACCACTTGAGCTGCTTGCGCAGCCCCAAGTCGTCTTCAACGATCAGGATTCGGGGAGCGGCGGACACAATGGCAGCCTAATACAGAATGTTGTGCCCCGACCGGGACTGCTCTGCACTTCCACTTCGCCGTTCAGCTGGCGCACGTACTCCCGCGTTTGGTAGGCACCGATGCCCATGCCCTTCGAACCCTTGGTGCCATCGAAAGGCCGGAAAAGCCGATCACGTAGGAACGCCGGGTCCATGCCTGGTCCATCGTCCTGAATTTCAAGCCGTACTTGATCTCCGTCGGCGTACATACGGATGATCACCTTGCCGTCGGCACCCGTGGCCTCCTGCGCATTGCGGATGATGTGATCGAAAATTGAGCCAAGCTTCTCGGCATCGGCTCGCACGATGGCGCCGTCCAGGCGGTGTTCGACGACTCGGTGCCGGCCCGCGACCTTCACAGCGCGTGATGGCAGCCGCGAGGACCTGCGCCAGTGCCACGTCCCGAAGCTGCCCGTGGAGGTCCCGGCTCTGCAGCTGACCGATCAGTCCGGTCATGCGGTCCACAGTGTTGGCAATCGTGCTGATAGCATCATCGATGAATGCAGGATTCTCGCGATGTCTCGCCGCGTTCCTGACTAGCAGCTGCAACTGCGCGACCGAGTTTTTCAGATCGTGCATCACGAATGCGGCAAAACGGTTGTAGGCGTCGAATTGCCGGCTGGCAGTCAGTTTGTTATCGGCTTCGTATTGTGCCAGCTGCAACGCCACATGACGGCCAACCGTCTTGAACAGATCGAGGTCCTCGAAGGTGATATGAAATGGCGGCGGTGGCGATCGCAGGACGAGAAAGCCTACCAGCCGATCGATCAGCAACAGTGGAGTCACGATGCGCCAGGCGCGTTCCGCGATCAGCCATGAGGGCAACTGGATGTTTCCATACAGATCGGGCGACCGCAGATATTCCTCGATGTCGATGATCCACTGGCGATCTTCAAGAAACCGCGGCAACTCCGCTCCGACCGGAGCTGCAGGAACGCGTTGTTGCTGATGCCCGTTTCCGACCAGACGCAGACACCCACGTAGTCTGCGGCTCTGCCCTTCGCGCATGAACAGCACGCCTTCGGGACAGTTGAAGATCTGCGCCACCGCCTGGATTGCCACCCGCCGCACATCGCCATCACCGCCATGGTTTCGGTCGGAAGACAACGTCTGGATAAAGCGCAGCCACTCGATGCGATAGTCGAATTTATTGCGATAGAAATGCGTGGCGATAAACACCTTGAATCGGCGCCACAGCGTGCGGGAAAGCAGCAGGCTCGCCAGCACCACGGCGGCGCCAAAAAGAAACAGCAACTGCAGGGATTCGCCCCAGGTGCCCCCATGCGCCCGCACGTAATAGCCGCCGACCGCCATTACACTGAGATAGCCGCCAATTGCGATGAAGCTACCGGTGTAAAAAACCGCGTGCCGCGACACGAAAACGACCGGACTGAAGTCTCCCAGCCGACGCACGGCGAGCACGATCGCCGGCAACAAAAGCACGAATGCCAGTCCCCGCACGATCCATGCGGCCGGCTCGATGCCCCCGAGCAGCTGCGCCTGCGAATAGAGAAACAGGTCGTAAAAAAATTGCCCGCCTATGCCGACTGCGGCCAGTTTCACAGCCACGCGCGTCGTTGGCGGCGCGTTACGCACCAACTGCTCGATTTGCACCAGGCCCATCAGCGCCAGCAGCAACCCGCTCGTGGTCACAATGCGGGTAACCCCAGCCGCGGGCAGCAAGGCCATCAGGACAATACAGTGCCACGCAGACCCCGAAAATGCCGCGATAGAGCCAGGCCGGCAGTGCGGCGCCGGAAAGCGAGCGCAGCGCCCCGAACCAGGCCGCATAGCGAACCACATCAATCAGCCCGATGGCTCCCGGACGCAGACCCAGCGAGTAGGCATCCAAGGCAAGCAACGGCGGCCCAGAGCGCGGTAATTCCGGTCGCCGCCACCACCCAACGAGCTGCGATGTTGGTTTTGCTTGACCCCAACAGCAGCACTGCGCCGCCGAAATACGCGCATGCGGCCAAGGCATAGCTCAGTAGCGGCAGATTCATGGTCTATCAGTGTCCAGCGATCTCGGACAGACGTGTCCGCGATCTGGATATCGTGGTGTCGAAAAAATTTACACTTTCGAGCGTGCCGTCATGTTCTCGGCCCGCGCATCATTATAGATGTTACTTATATAAATCAATGAGTTACATTTTATGGCACGTCACTTGCATCGATATAGCGCTGAGACGGTCAATTCGCTTGGGAGAGTCCTTTGTGAAAGCTAAATATTTGGTGGCCCTGTTGATCCTTGCGGCATCTTCGCCGGCAATGGCCACGAACTGCACCCAGACCTTCAATCTGGGAACCATCGGCGTTCCCAGCGTGACCGGGATCGGCGACGCTTTCGGGGCGGCCGGATCCTTCGTCGACTGCTACAACTTCACTCTCAGCGGCAGCGGCAATGTAACGGATCTCGTCTTTACCCTCGATCCACTGCTGGACAAGCTGGATATCAATCTCAGTTCCATCGTGCTTTCCACCGGCCGCCTGATCATTTCCGGCATCGTGACGAACGCGGCGGGCTTGTACAACAGCCCGGTCGGTTATGCAGGGCTTCTTATCGCCACCGGCCCAGGAAATAGCGTGCCCGAGCCAGCGACGCTGGCGCTGTTCGGGATCGGCTTGCTCGGCGTGGCCTTCGCGACGCGGCGTCGAGCGTACAAGCACTGACAATACGGTAGAGGGGGTCCATTACGCTTTGGGTGCGGTGGACGACTTGCAAGGGCCGGCTCGATAGCCGGCCTTTTTTTTAGCGCGCACCCTTCCCGAACAGAATGACCTCGGCCGTCTGCAGCAGAATCAGAATGTCAAAGAACAACCCGTGGTGCTTCACGTAGTACAGATCGTATTGCAGCTTTTCGATCGCGTCCTGCTCCGAGGCACCATAGGGATAGCACAGTTGGGCCCAGCCGGTGATTCCAGGCTTCACCGTGTGCCGTTCGTGGTAATAGGGAATGATCTTTGCCAGGTGCGCGACAAATTCGGGCCGCTCCGGCCTTGGACCTACGAAACTCATACGCCCTTTGAGGACGTTCAGCAATTGCGGTAACTCATCGATTCGCGTTTTGCGTATGAACGAACCGACGCCGGTGACGCGCGGATCATCCGCTTCCGCCCAGCGCGCCTTGCCATCCTGTTTCGGCATCGACTTGCATGCTGCGAAATTTGAATACCTCGAAGGCCCGGCCGGCATAACCCACCCGTATTTGCCGGTAGAGCACCGGAGCCTGCAGTCCATCTTCGAGTTTGATTGCCAGTACTGTCAGCAGCATCAATGGCCAGGTCACCATCAACAGTCCCAGACTTACCACCAGATCGAACCCGCGCTCCGACCAACGACGCAAAAAGTCGTGACGAAACCCGCTGCCAAAGATCATCCAGCTTGGGGTCAGGATATCGAGGTGGATTTTGCCTGTCTCGCGCTCTAGGAACGTCGACAGTTCCGTGACCTCGATGCCGGCCAGGCGGCATTCGAGCAGCTCCGTGAGCGGAAATTGCTGGCGCCGATCGTCCATCGCCACGACGATCTCGTCAATCTCCTGCGTGCTGGCGATCTGGCTCAGTGACATACTCGTCGCAACCAGCCGTTCATCGGGAACCGTGCGCGCTTCGCTTTGCAGTGGCACAAAGCCTACTACCTTAAATCCGCGTTGGTCGGAACGGCGACGCAACCTGAGGATGTGGGCGGCGTTGGCGCCGGTACCGAGCGCGAGGACGCGCCGCTTGAAGATATCCCGGTCCGTCAGAGCAGCCGCGCAGGTGCGCGTGAACATCAGCAGAATCCAGGCGACGCCGGCGCTTGCCGCCAAGTGAGTGAGGCCGATTCGATAGTCCGGGAAAGGCGCCAGCAAGGTGCCCGCAATAATCGCACCGACGCCCACGCTCAGCGTAATACGTAACACGATGCCAGCCATCCGGTCGCGCATCCGCCGGCTGAAGAGGCCCATGCCAACCATCATCGCTAAAATACAGCTGCCAAAAACAAGCGCCTGAAGAAAGCAGGTATTACGATCTATGGCCGGGTCGTGCCGCACCACGCAAACGAGCCGGAAGGCGGTGCAAATAACCGAGGCGTCCGCGGCGCGCGTTAACAGCGCGGGTACCTGCCAGTAACGGTTAAGAAATTTGGTTCGCATTTGTTTAAGCTTAATTTATGGCTGTAACTGCCATATGACGACTAGTCACAGGTGGGGGCGATACAAGCGCCGGGCCGGTGTGACCCACCTCTCCGTTTGAGTGAATCTGGGGAAAACGAGCCCATGTCCAAGGCTGCGGGTCGAGGCTAGTGGTCGCTCCTACACCGAAGCTGATGCTGCTTTTGGGGCTATTGCTGACCGGAGTGCTGCTTTTGGTGCCTTGGCCTCTGGGGCACTCCCTTGGCTCCGAAGCGCTTGAAAACGCCGCTCATGCCCCGCTATTCGCTGTCGTGGCCTCCCTCGCCCTGCGTGCGCGCCGATCTGTTCGCGGGGACCTGACTTTGCCGCTCCGAGACTACATCGCCATATGGGGTCTAATGACGCTCTTGGGGGCGCTCACGGAGGCGGTCCAAGCGTTCGTGGGACGCGATGCGTCGCTGGAGGATCTGGCCAACGATGCTCTGGGCGCCGCCTTGGCGTTGGCGGTCACGGCCTGCCTCCGACACGAATCCTTCGTGACAGCCAAACCCGCGCATTGGATCGCACTGGCGCTGATTGCCGTCGGCGCATTGCTCTATGCGGCGCCTCCACTTTGGAGTGCCGCGGCGTATGCTCAGCGTTGGATACAGCGGCCGGTGCTCTGGCAATGGCGCACGCCATTGGATGACTATTTCGTCTCACACTCGGCCACGCAAATTAATCGCGTCCCGGCGTCCGCGTGCATATCCGATCCGGCAGAACCGCTGGCGGGGCGCCAGGCGCTGTGGATCGTTCTCGATTCCAGCCCGTACCCTGGCCTGACGCTGGATGAGCCCTACCCGGACTGGCACGGGTACCGAACACTGGCGATTGACGTGGTCAATCCGGGCGCCGAACCCGTTCCGTTGACGCTGCGCGTGGACGACGCGCTGCATAATCATCACTACGATGATCGCTACACCGGAACCTTCGAATTGCCGGCGCGACAGCGCACGCGCCTGCAAATTGCGTTACACGATATCGAGCGAACTCCGAGCGGGCGCAATCTGGATCTCACGCGAGTGGCAAACCTGATGATCTTCAGGGCCGGGCCAGCGGCCAGCGCAGCGATGTGTCTGTTGTCGATTCAGCTTGAGCGTTGAGGAATTCGTCCTTGACGGGCTGAGAAAACAATGCTTTCGGAAGGAAGTGCTGTCGCATTAACGCGACGTGCGAGCCCGACGACAGGTTTTACCTTTTCGAATTGCACCTTAATCTTGCGCATCACTCGTCGATCCGGTGGGAGAGCGCATGAGCATTAGTGGCAAGGCAATTTCACGTTTCCAACTCGCCTCGCTGCTGCTCGCCATAGCCACACTCACCGGTTGCGGCAACGATAACGGCGCCGTGCAGTCTTCGGCGCCTTCGGCCACCGCCGAACAGAACGCGGCGATCACTCTGAACGGTACGCCCGCCACCGATGTCACACTCGGCAACAGTTATTTCTTTGAGCCCCAAGTAGCGCCGGGTAGCGTCGAGGGTCAGGTGACCTACTCGATCTCGGGCAAGCCGGGCTGGGCGATATTTGACGCTAACAGCGGCAGCCTGAGCGGAACGCCCGACTCGAGCGCGGTCGGTGAGACCCCGGAAATCACCATAGTGGCCGCCAGCGGAATGCGTCAGGGCTTTGTCGGCCCATTCAGGATTCGCGTTTGGGAGCACCCGCCGCTTCCTCACCCAGATCCGCCGGGTGACCATGACCATGACAATACAGCGCCGACAATTTCCGGCGCGCCACCGACATCGGCCACCGCAGGAACGAGCTATGATTTCACGCCCGCCGCCGATGATGCGGACGGCGACACGCTGAGATTTACCATCACCAACCGCCCCGTCTGGGCTACTTTTAATACGGCCACCGGCGAACTGGCAGGCACACCCAGCAGCGATCAGGTCGGCCGCTACGCCAACATTGCCATCAGCGTCAGCGACGGCATTACCAGCGTACCGCTCCCGGCATTCACGATTCGGGTGGCGGCCACCAATCGCACCCCAACCATCGGCGGCGTCCCGGCCAGGACCGCGACGACCGGCGAATGGTACGCGTTCACTCCGTCGGCCACGGACGCGGACGGGGATACGTTGACCTTTTCGATTGACAATCGGCCTCAATGGGCCGCATTCAACACGAACACGGGCCGCCTGAGCGGCACGCCCGGTGCGGACGACATCGGCAGGTACGCCAATGTCTCGATCAGTGTGAGCGATGGCAGCGCCACGGCCACCATGGCCCCGTTCACGATCACAGTCAGCGCCAGCGCACCCAGCAATGCGCCGCCGACGATCACGGGCACGCCCGATACGGCGGTCGTCACGGGTCAGGCCTACAGCTTCGTGCCCATCGCCAACGACGCCGATAACGACACGCTGACCTTCAGCATCCAGAACAAGCCGGGCTGGGCCTCATTCAACAATCGGACCGGGAAACTCTCCGGCACCCCGGACGGCACGGATGTGGGCACCTACAGCGACATCGTGATCGCAGTGAGCGACGGCATCGACATCGCGGCATTGCCTGCGTTCGCCCTACAGGTGACGGGCGACAATCGTGCACCAACGATCAGCGGCACGCCGGCCACCACGGACACCACCGGCCAGGCGTACGGTTTCTCACCGGCGGCGGCCGATGCCGACGGAGATACGCTGATTTTCTCGATCAGTAACAAACCCAGCTGGGCGACATTCAGCACCTCCACAGGCCGACTGAGCGGCACTCCGGCGCCGACGGACGCCGGCCTCTACGAAGGCATCGCGATCAGCGTGAGCGACGGCACGCTGTCGGCCTCGCTGCCCGCATTCTCGATTCAGGTCAATGCACCGGTCGTCACCAACACACCGCCCACGATATCGGGCTCGCCGACGACAACCGTCGCGGCCGGCAACGCCTACAGCTTCACGCCGAGCGCCAGCGATGACGACGGCGATGCCCTGACATTCAGCATCCAGAACAAGCCGGCATGGGCGACATTCAATACGGCGACGGGGCAGCTCAGCGGGACGCCCAGCGCCGCTGACGCGGGCACCTTCACGAATATCATTATCTCGGTAAGCGACGGCACGGTGTCGACCGCACTCCATCCGTTCTCTATAGCGGTTACCGTGACGCCACCGGTAACCGGAACAGCGACGCTGTCCTGGACCGTACCGACTCAGAACACCGATGGTTCTTCACTGAAAAATCTCGCCGGCTTCCATATTTACTATGGAACCAACCGCTCTTCCCTGACGCAAGAGATCGATATAGCCGACGACGGAACCACCAGTTTTCAGATCACCAATCTCAGCAGCGGCACCTGGTACTTTGGCATCAAGGCGTATAACAGCGCGGGCGCCGAAAGCGATCTGTCGAACATCGGCAGCAAGACCATCTAGTCCGCCTTGACCACCGGCGCGAAAGTGTGACCCTGTCATCACTTTTGGCCGGTTTCACCTCGCGATGGCCCCAGGAATTGTCCCTGTTTTGCGACAAATCGACGCCTACTAACGGCCAAGTTATTTTGGTTCTCGTGTAGGCAAACCCGCCGCAAGGCGGGGACGCAAAACCTCCGGTCTCGGTTGCACCGTTCGCGGGCTTGAGATAGCGGGGCTGTCAGTGGCCATGCCGCCACTGTGGAGTCCCGGCCGCGCGATCCGCATTATTCGACACCGGCAGTGCAACGCAGAGTTGCAGGAGTGGAGATGCCGATGCGAGCGCGAGGCGGGGAACGGGTCCTGTGGGTACCGCTGTTGGCGGCCGCACTGCTGGCAGGTTGCGGTGGCGGCGGCGATGTGCCAGCGGGCGCGGCCAGTCCCCCGACAGCGAACACACCGCCGGTGCTCACCGGCACGCCTGCCGGGACTGTCGTCGTCGGGCAGCCCTATTCGTTCACACCCGAAGCGTTGGACCCCAACCACGATGTGCTGGGCTTCGCGGTGGCCAACAAGCCGGCCTGGGCGACGTTCAATACCGCCACAGGCGAGCTGACGGGTACCCCAACCAAAGCCAACGTGGGCGACTACCAGGGTATTGAGATCAGCGTCAGCGATGGCAAAGCTACTGCCGCCCTGAGTGCCTTTGCGATACAGGTTATGGCTCCGCCGGACACCAATCCGCCGCCCACCACGACAGGTTCGGCGACGCTGTCATGGAGTGTCCCGGACCGGAACACCGACGGCTCTCCACTCACGAACCTCGCCGGCTACCGGATCTATTACGGCACTGATGCAACGGCACTGGCGTACTCCGCGACTATCGATTCCCCCGAGACGACCTCGTTTGTGGTGAGCAACCTCGATTCCGGTACTTGGTATTTTGCGATCAAGGCCTACAACACGGCCGGTACTGAAAGCGACCTGTCCAACCTGGCGAGTAAAACCATATAGCTCTAAGGCCGATGCCGCCGACCGCCGGCCGCGGCGGTGTCCACCTCAGCCGGGCGGCGCCTTCGGCAACGGCGGTTAGAGATCCGATTCGCAAGCGTGCAGGCTCGATCCCCGTGAGTGGCCGAACGCTCAAATACTCTACCGCCAATGGCGAAGTAGCCGAGGTCAAACTGCCGTGGTTCTTGCGTCGCGGCCGAGCCGAAATACGGTCCACGCCAAGATCTTCAGATCCAGCATCAGCGACCAGTGACGCAGGTATTCCAGGTCGTAGTCGACTCGCATCTGCATCTGTTCGAGCAGCGCCGTCTCACCGCGACAACCATTGATTTGGGCCAGGCCCGTGATGCCCGGGGGCACTTTGTGCCTCATCATGTAACCCTTGATGAGTTTGCGGTACCACTCGTTGTGGGCCACGGCGTGCGGCCGGGGTCCGACCAGACTCATCCGTCCCTGCAAAACGTTGAAAAACTGCGGGAACTCGTCCAGCGAGTAACGCCTCAGAAAGCGTCCGAGCGGGGTGACGCGCGCGTCGTCCTTCGTCGCCTGGACGATGACATCGCCGTCTTCGGCCACATCCATGGTTCGAAATTTGTAAACCACAATGGGCCGGCCGTCCAAGCCGTAGCGCCGTTGCCGGAATATCGCCGGACCAGGCGAGGTGACCTTGACCGCTACCGAAATGACGGCCATCAAAGGCAGCAGCAAAGGCATCGCCGCCACGCATATCACGATGTCCGTGAGGCGTTTGACCACGCCGCGATAGCCGGCAAACGGCGTCTCGCACATGGCGATCACCGGGATGCCCAGAATTTCCAGTGTGCGCGACTGGATCAGGTCGAATACCAGAATGTCGGGGATGTAGTAGATCGAAGCGGTGGTATCGCGCAGTTCGTCAATCAGATCGAGTACCCGGCGTATGTGCCGAATCGGCAGTGCCACGAAGATCACGTCGATGAAATTGGATTTCACGTACGCCGGCATGTCGGGAAGCTTGCCGAGCAGCGGTGGGCCGACATTGGCGCCCAAACGCTCCGCGCTGCGATCATCGAAGAACCCCTCGACCTTCATCGCTGAGAGGTGGTTTTCCTGCAGGCGCGTGGCCAACGAAAGACTGATTTCGTTGTAGCCGGCGATGATCACGCGGCGAGAGTTCGCCGGATCGGAGAAAATCCTGCGCATCGCGGCGCGCAGAATCATGTTGACAAGGATGAGCACGACCGGAGTCACCAGCGTCCAGGTGAGGATCACGCGCCGCGGATATGCCGCAGAAAACTTGGTCACGTAGCCGATGACCAGCAATCCACCGAACAACATGGTCCAGCGCGAAATAACATCGAACGCCATGCCGCCCCACTGCGCCAGCGCATCACCGGACACGCGCACCGAGGATTTGAGCAACACCGCGGCCAGCGCGGCCACCAACATGCTCAGGGCGACAAAATTGGTACCGAAGGGAGCGTCGTAGGCCCAGCAAGTGACCACCAGGCAGCCCACCGCCACGACCGCAGGCAGCGTGGCCCGCACGACTGCCAGGAGTTGCGAGACTTCGTTCTTAAAGACTTCGGGCTCGTACATTTACGACTTTCTACCCCAATTCACGCCGCGCGATTCTAACAGTTTGGGCGCACCCCCAAACCTACAATGGGTTCATACTTTCAACAACTTAGGGTTTGACAACGTGAACTGGTTCAAGCTCGTTGCTGCATGCCGGGTCGCGTCTTTGAATAACGCCTCACGCACGGCGGGCGATGATCTGCCCCGGCCGTGGGCCTCGTGGGCCATCGATCCCACGCGGGAATTGGCGTCCCCAAGGGGATTCGAACCCCTGTCGCCGCCGTGAAAGGGCAGTGTCCTAGGCCTCTAGACGATGGGGACGCGGACAAACACAAAAGACCGAAAATGGTGGAGCCAGGCGGGATCGAACCGCCGACCTCTTGCATGCCATGCAAGCGCTCTCCCAGCTGAGCTATGGCCCCACGAGAGGGTCGCGAACTTACGCAAGCCCCCCGGTACTGTCAAGCAATTCAGGGGTTTGGCGGCGGAGCCTGGCCGGCTTACCGACCCTCAAGTCCCCTTGCCCGGCGCCTGACGGCCCTGCCCGCTCGCTCACGCGGACTTAAGGGCGTAGCTCAGCGCCCGCCCCAGCCGCCCCAGGGCCCGCTCGCGACCGATAAGCGCCACCGTGAGGTCTATCGGCGGAGAAACGGTGCCCCCCGACATCGCCACCCGCAGCGGCTGGGCCACTTTGCCTAAGCCCGTCCCGGCGCGTTGCGCGACCGAGGCAACGACGCCGTGCACGCCGGCCGCGTCCCAATCGGGAAGCCGAACGAGCCCATCGAGCAGCTCTTGCAGGAGCGGGGCGCTTTGCGGGTTCAGGTGCTTGGCGGCCACCTTGGCGTCGTAGTCGGACAGGTCGCCGAAAAAAAACTGGCTGTTCACGGCCATCTCACGCAGCGTCTTGGAGCGCTCGCGCTGGGCCTCAGCGATGCCCTCGAGCAAACCCTGGTCGTCGCAGTGCACGCCGATGCGCGCCAGCTGTTCACGCAATAAGCGGGCCAGTTGCGCCACCGGAGTGCGCATCAAGTGTTGTTGATTGAGCCACAAGAGCTTTTCGGCGTCGAATGCGGCCGCAGCCTTGTTCACATTGCGGATGTCAAACGCGGCGATCATTTCCTCGCGCGAAAACACTTCCTGATCGCCGTGCGACCAGCCCAGGCGCACCAGATAGTTGAGCAGCGCGTCAGGCAAATAGCCCTCCTCCTGGTATTGGAGCACGCTGACCGCGCCATGGCGCTTGGAGAGTTTGGCGCCATCGGCACCCAGAATCATTGGCACGTGCGCATACACAGGGGGAGTGGCGCCTAGCGCGAGCAGCATGTTCATTTGGCGGGGTGTGTTGTTGAGGTGGTCATCGCCGCGGATCACATGCGTCACACCCATGTCCAGATCATCGACGACGACGCAGA
This sequence comes from uncultured Gammaproteobacteria bacterium, assembly GCA_963795685.1. Taxonomy (GTDB): domain Bacteria; phylum Pseudomonadota; class Gammaproteobacteria; order Steroidobacterales; family Steroidobacteraceae; genus FEN-1191. The sequence goes on along the minus strand of CAWCJE010000010.1, from coordinate 122,060 downwards.
AGTTGTAGGTGGGATTGCCGTCCGAGCGCGCGATGATCAGGTCATCGAGTTCACTGTTCTGGAATACGACCCGGCCATGCACTTGATCGTCAATCACCACCTCACCGTCGAGTGGATTGCGGAATCGGATTACGGATTCGACTCCCGGCCGCGGCTCGTCCCGGTTGCGGCAACGCCCGTCGTAACGCGGCTTCTGCTTCGCCGCGAGCTGGCGCGCTCGCATTTCCTCGAGTTCAGTTTTGCTGCAATAGCACCGATAGGCGTGGCCTGAGGTTTGCATCTGAGCCAGCACCTCGCGGTACCGGTCATAGCGCTGGGTCTGATAATAAGGCCCCTCGTCCGCGCCCAGACCCAGCCATTGCATGCCGTCCAGGATCACCCGCACGGCCTCAGCGGTAGAACGCTCCCGGTCCGTGTCCTCGACCCGCAGGATGAATTTCCCCCCGCAGTGGCGGGCATACAGCCACGAGAACAGGGCGGTGCGCACGCCGCCGATGTGCAGCAATCCGGTTGGACTGGGGGCGAAGCGGGTGACGACAGCGTTCATGGGGGTCGCGCATGGTATCCCGACGTGCCCGGACCCGACAATCAAACCAAGGACTTAAGCGCGAGGGTCCGGTTGCAGTCTCCGCGATTGATTCGCCAGGGTTCGGCCCTTACACTCCCCGCCCCACGCGGCGCTGGACGGTTAGCTCAGCGGTAGAGCACTGCTTTCACACGGCAGGGGTCGCAGGTTCAATCCCTGCACCGTCCACCATAACCTTGGATAAATACGCCCCTTGCAGGGGTGTTCGATACGGCCACGCCAGGGTCAGTTTAGGATTTGCGTTGACCTTGCCCGAATTCTGGGTACGCACTCGGCCTTCTGAAGAAGGCCCGCGCAGTGGCCTGCACTTTACACCCAGACGGGCCCACGCCGGCCGCGCCGCTCCCGTACCCTATGTGCCGCCAGACCGTTCGCCGGGCCCCAGCGCTTGATATCGGCGAATCAGTGGGTAAGTCTAACGGCCGTCCTTAGGCACCAGCGGGCTGCGAGAGACTAAATGTATCTGAAACTCTTCAAACTCAAGGAATTGCCATTCCGGCTCAGCCCCGATCCCCAGTTCCTTTACCTGAGCAAGGCTCATGCGCGTGCCAAGGCGTACCTGGAGTCGACCATCTGGTTTACCGACGGCTTCGTTGTCATCACCGGAGAAATCGGCTCGGGCAAAACCACGCTCATTGAGACACTCCTGGCCGAGCTCGACAAGACGGTCGTGGTTGCACAGATCAACCAGACGCAACTGTCAGCGATCGAATTCCTGCAAGCGGTGCTGGTGCAGTTCGGCTTCAGTCCCTTCCAGATGAAGAAGGCTGAGCTGCTGGCCACGCTCAACAAATTTCTCATCGAACAATACGCGGCCGGCCACAAGGTATTGCTGATCGTCGATGAGGCACAGAATCTGAGCCTGCGCGTGCTCGAAGAGATTCGCATGCTTTCGGGCGTGGAGACCACCAAAGAGAAGGTGCTGCGCATCATTCTGGCCGGGCAGCCCGAGCTCAACGCGAAGATGGATGCTCCCGAGCTGGCGCAACTCGCGCAGCGCGTACGGCTGCGATTCCATCTCACAGCGCTCTCGCCCGAGGAAATGCGCAATTACGTCCTGCATCGGCTGGAAGTCGCGGGCTCGCAAGGGCGTGAGATCTTCGATCCCGCCTGTTTTCAGATCATCAACCGTTATTCGGGCGGTGTACCGCGCCTCACCAATACGCTGTGCGACACCGCGATGCTCGCCGCCTTCAATGCCGACCGCGACCACGTGCTGCCTTCCGATGTCGAGGCAGCCGTGGAAGAATTGCAGTGGGTCGAGTTTGCGGTGCGCGGCGCGGTCTCCGACTCCACACTGACCTTGCGCTACAAACCCAGCCGCCGCCCGGAGCCGCTCAATGACGGTAACTCAGGCACGCCGCTCGCGCACTTGCTGGTGGTGAGCCAAGGACGTGCGGTCGGTGAGCGCGCGCTGCGGGTCGGGCGCACAATTATCGGCCGTGCTCCGGAGGCCGACCTGCGCATCGAGGGCCTCGGTATCAGCCGCAATCACTGCCTGATCATTACTAACGAACGCTTCTGCGTCATTGAGGATCTCAATAGCACGAACGGCGTGCAGATCAAGGGCAAGCGCATCCGCGTTCACAATCTCAATGACGGCGATGTCGTCACCTTGGGTTCGCACCAGCTCATGTACATCAACGAAAGGGGCGCGCACCGCGCCGGCACCGAGATCGATATCGCCGAGAACGACAATAGTGCGCAAGTGGAAGACCCGTCCCGGAAGTAGCGCAACGCTCGCCCCCCTGCTGCGGGATCTAACCTGGGCGATGGAGGTCAACCTACCGGGCGGTGCCTGGAAGCCTGCACAACGATCGGTGGCACCGAACGCGCATCCATATCCCCTTGGACTGGAGGCGAAATGGCCGCAGGCGAGTCATTTATTTCACCATCAGCCAGTTCGGATGCAGCACCGAGAAGCCGATGAGTCCCGCGGTCGCTGCAGCGGCCATCAGAAGCGGATTGCTGACCTTCCAACGGAAGAGTATGCCGAGCGCCACAACGCCCAGGACAATGCTAAACCAATCACCAATGGCGATGCGTCCGAGGATAACGCAGGCCCCCAGGATCGTCCCGATTGCCGCCGCATAGGCGCCTTTGATGAAGCCCTGGACATTGGGGTTCTTGCGATGACGCGCAAGAATGGGCGCGGCGATGAGTACTAGGAAAAAGGATGGCAAGAAGATCCCGACCGTTGCGGCCACGGCACCGCCCAGGCCGGCCACAAGATAACCCACGAAGGTCGCTGTAATAACCACGGGGCCCGGACTCACCATGCCCACCGCGACGGCCACCAGGAAGTCATGTTCGTTCAGCCAACCGTATTGGCGCACGATCCCCTGCTGCAGGAAGGGAACGATCACAAGGCCACTGCCGAACGTGAGCGCACCCGCCTTGAGAAAGAAGAACAGGAGTTTTCCCAGGGTGGAACCTGTCACGACTTGCCCGGTCGGAGCGCCCGCGAGGACCGGAAGCGTTGCAGAAAGCGCCGAGCCTCCCGAGTCTCGAAACGCCGTCCCGTAATAGAGAATCCCTACGATGCCTGCACCGAGGAACAGAAGCGCAACCTCGGCGTGCAACACAACAGTTACCATCAGGCACACGATCGCGAGGATCCATTGCACCCAATCTTCCATGCCGAGCTTGGCGAGGCGATAGCACGAATGCAGGATGAGGGCGATCACGACGGGGCTCACACCATAGAAGACCCCGGTGATGAACTTGAGGCCACCAAAATGCACGTAGAGCGCACCCAGGCTCGCGACAATGACAAAATTGGGCAGGATAAAGGCCCAGCCTCCGGCCCAAGCCCCGCGCTGTCCGCCCCTCAGGTACGAGATAAACACCCCGACCTGGATGGCGAGCGGCCCGGGAAGGGACTGACAGACGGCGATGGCCTCACGCATCTGCTCCTTGGTGAGCCAGCCCCGTTCGGTGACGAGTTCCCGCTCCATCTGCCCGACCAGCGCCACCGGCCCCCCAAAACCGGTCAATCCCAATCGCAGGAAATATCGCACGAGTTCTTTGACTCGTCCCTGATCAACCGGCGTGGAATTGAATTGCGCCATGAGGCTTATTCCAATCTTAAGTGTTTCCAGGCCGGAGGCAGGACCCATTTAACCGGGCCTTGACCGGTCATGCCTGGCCGCCGCCTTTGATCTCCGGCGAGTACCGTGATGGAGGTGATGGCCTGCCGTGGCCTGCCCGGTCCTGACGCTAGCTCAAGCCGGAGCGAGGCACAATCGCCCGTGGCCACCACGCAAACGGCGGTCATTCTTCACGCAGCGCAGCACTCCTTTCGTTGCCTAAAAGAGCCGTTGGTGGCAAGCTGGATGCGGTGTGAGCCCCAGCGCGGGCGTCCCCTGGCGGGGCGTACGCACCCAACAAATCAGGCACATACTTCACGATGGGCTACCGAATACCATTCGGGGAGACGTTATTCAGTCGATTGCAAAAGTGCCCCTCGCCCGGTCCGGGACCCTATGCCTGCAAAGTATTCGTCCAGAAACTGGCCCTGGCTTAGCGACCGCGTACGACGCACCCCGTAAGTCCACTGCGGCGCCTTGCCGTTCCCACCGCGTGATTCGTTGGCATTGGCCGCTAGCGATGGCGTCACTGGGATGCCTGTCGGGCTGCGTCATTTCATCAGGCTGGCTTGCGACGTCCGGACCGAGCCGAGCTCAGGTGGTCGATGAAAAACAGGCCAGCCCCCAAATCCCCGTGATCGACGTCAACGACGAAGTCGCGCGAAAATTGCTGACCGCTCGGGCTCACCACTCCTTTGCTGAGGCGCTCTCCCCCAGCCCGGCCTCAACTGAGCTGCTCCTGGGACCGGGTGACGTCGTGGCCGTTTCCGTTTGGGAAGCCGCACCGGCCGTGTTGTTTGCCGCGAGCAGCAGCGCTGAGCCGGCCAGCGCCGGTGTCACAACGCGCTCGACGAGCTTTCCGGACCAGATGGTGGCCGCCGATGGCACCATCAGCATTCCCTTTGCGGGTCTGATCAAAGCGGCCGGCAAATCCCCTCATGAGATTGAGGCCGAGATTGCCGCGAGACTCCATGGCAAGGCGAATCAACCGCAAGTGTTGGTGAGCGTGAGTCGCAACGTCACTTCAACCGTTACCGTTGTCGGGGAGGTGACCCAGAGCCTGCGCATGCCGCTGTCCGCCAAAGGTGAGCGTGTGCTCGACGCTTTGGCGGCAGCCGGCGGCGTACGCCAGCCCCTGGGGAAAATCAGCATTCAGCTCAGCCGCGGGGATAAGGTGCTCACCATGCCTCTGGACGAAATCGTCCAGGACCCCAAGCAGAACGTGACGCTGGAGCGCGGCGACGTGCTGGCGGCGCTGTATCAGCCGCTGAGCTTTACGGCGCTGGGCGCGACCGGTAAGAACGACGAAATCAACTTTGAGACACAAGGGATTTCGCTGGCGCAGGCCCTGGGCCGTGTCAATGGCCTGCAGGACGCCCGCTCCGATGCCCGCGGCGTGTTCATCTTCCGCTTCGAAGATCCTTCGCTGGTCCAGGGCGGTCCACAGCCCCTCCCTACGACCCCGGAGGGCACCGTGCCCGTGGTCTATCGCCTCGATCTTAAGGACCCGCGCAACTTCCTGGTTGCGCAAGATTTTCCAATGCATAACAAGGACGTGGTGTATGTGGCCAATGCGTCCTCGGCCGAGCTCCAGAAGTTTCTTACTATTCTCTCGACCGCGGTCTACTCTATTTACGGCGTAATTCACGTCAACCCCTAAGTACCAGCAGCCACGGCGGATTGATACCGATGCTCATTGATGTCACACGACTGGTTCGACGGGCGTTCAAGGGAACGCTACCCACGGGCGTGGACCGCGTCAGCAACGCCTATTTGGAGCACTACTCCGATCGCGCGGGGGCATTGGTGCGCACGGCCGGCCTCTGGACGGTGCTCGGGCCGCGCGATTCAAGGCGCGTATTCGATGACCTCCGCGAACGTGGTCGGGGATCCCTGCGACGCCTGGCCGGGAACATCGGGCGGGCCATCGCCTGGCCATCGCCACCGCCAGGACACCGGCTGCTGATCAATACCGGACACAGCGGTCTGGAGCACGCAAGCTACGCGCGCCAGGTCCGAAGGCGCGCTCTGCTTCCCGTTTACTTTGCGCACGATGTGATCCCCATCAGCCACCCGGAATATTCCCGGGCGGGCGAAGACCGGCGGCACGCGCGGCGCCTCAGGACCATGTTCGAAACCGGCAAGGCGCTGATCGTCAATTCGCAGGCCACGCGCGCCGCCTTCGCGGCCTATGCCCGCGCCCAAGGGCTCCGCGCTGCCCGAGTGCATTGTGGCCCCTCTCGCGCCTGCACCGATGCCCGCCGCCCTCCGATCAGCCGCTGATGGCGCAGAATTACTTCGTGATTCTCGGCACCATCGAGCCGAGGAAAAACCATGCCCTGCTGCTGCACGTGTGGCGTCGGCTCATCGATCAACTGGGCGATGGCGCACCTGCGCTGGTGGTGATCGGCCAGCGGGGCTGGGAGTGCGGACCGATTATCGAGCAGCTGAGGCAATGTTCCCACTCGCAGAACAAGGTTTTCTACAAGCCCGAGTGCGGCGATCAGGAATTGTCCAGCTGGCTGCGACACGCCCGAGCGCTGCTGTTCCCCTCGTTCACCGAAGGGTTCGGGATGCCCCTGGTGGAGGCCCTGGCACTGGGCGTACCCGTCTTGGCGAGTGATCTTGCCGCGTTTTCCGCGAGATCGCAGGTTCCATTCCCGAATATCTCGATCCGCTCGACGGCGTGGAGTGGCAGCGCGCCATCCAGGAGTACTCTGCACCGGGAAGTGAGCGTCGAAAATCACAGATCGAGCGCATCGGCTCATTATTCGGCACCGACCTGGAAGGAGCACTTTGAGCTCGTCGACACGCTGATCGATCGCTGGCAGTACCGGTCTGAGCCCGTACCCGCTCGCCAGCCGATGGACCTATGTTCCCCGTCACTGATCTGGACACGCGATTCTCTGACATGCCGCGGGTGCTCTACACCCTGGGCGTATCGCTGGCGAAATGGCCGGACCTGCGACGCTGCTTTCCGGGCCGCAAACTCATCAGGTTGCGGCAAACCCATGTATTGCCCGCCGACGCTTGGATTATCGCGTGGGGCATGACGCCGCTCCCGGCAGCCTTGCCAACCACCGCCACGGTGTTGCGACTCGAGGATGGATTCCTGCGATCGGTGGGTCTCGGGGTGGACCTTGTGCGGCCTCTCTCATGGGTCATCGATCGACGAGGCATACATTTCGATGCCACGCGATCATCCGATCTGGAAGTGTTATTGGCCACCAAGAAGTTCAACGGCCTACAACGCCGTCGGGCCTGGGATTTGCGCGAGCGCATCGTCCAAGAGCAAGTGACGAAATACAACGTCGGCTCCGAACAGTGGAGACGACCGCCAGGTCCGGCACGGGTGATACTGGTTCCCGGCCAGGTACCCACCGATGCGGCGATGTCCTTTGGCCCTATGCGCCCCGCATCGAACATGGAACTCTTGAGTGCCGTGCGCAGGGAAAATCCTGACGCCTACGTGCTCTACAAAGTGCATCCCGACATTGTCGCGCGCATGCGTATCCAGCAGGAAACCGTTGCACACGCCAGGGCATTGTGTGATGAGGTGATTGGCGACGTGAACATGGGCGAACTGCTGGGCCAGGTCGACGAGGTACATGTGATGACCTCGCTTACGGGCTTTGAAGCCTTGTTACGTGGCCGTCCGGTCACCTGCTATGGGCGGCCGTTTTATGCGGGCTGGGGCTTGACGCGAGACTTGCATCCTCCGAATGAACGACGTCAGCGCCGCCTCGTTCTCGACGAGCTCGTAGCCGGAGCCCTGATTGACTACCCGCTCTACCTCAACCGCAGTGGAAGCGGACTGGTAACGCCAGAACAAGCCCTGGATACCCTGGCGGCTCAGCGCCGAAACCAAATTCAGGCCGTGAATGGTGGAAAGAACCCTATCGAATGGTGTTGAGGCGTCTCGTGGGGGTGCGATGACGCCCCTGGCGCCACGAGCGGCAATTGCGTCACGTCTGGAGTTGCTGCCCGCATTATTCAGAACGCGGCTGTTTTTATTGTGCGTGGCGCTCCCGACACTGTTTGCAATTGTCTACTTTGGCTTCATCGCCTCCGACGTGTATGTCTCAGAATCCAGCTTCATCGTGCGAAACCAGGAGGACCAACCGCAGTCGTCCCTGGCGATGTTGTTACACGGCACGGGCCTCTCAGCCACGGACAGCACGACCTCCGCAGTGCAGACCTACATACTGTCGCGGGACGCTCTCAAGGTGCTCGACGATGATCTCCACGTAGGAAAGTCTTTCGCGAGTCACAAAATCGATTTCTTCGACCGCTTTGGCCATCTGCCCTGGCAATCCGGCTTTGAGGATCTGCTGCTCTATTATCGGGGCAAAGTCAGCGTGAGCAGCGACACGTCGGCCTCCATCGTATCGATCAGCATCAGGGCATTTACTAGTGAGAACGCCTACGCGATAAATCAGCGGTTGCTCGAACTCACTGAAGCACGCATCAACAAGCTCAACGAGGATTCGCGGGCGGACATGATCCGTTATGCCGCCGCAGAAGTCGCCATCGCCGAAGCCAAGGAGAATGAGGCCACGGCGGTGCTGGCGCGTTATCGGGCCCAGCGAAATGTGATGGACCCAGAAAAACAGTCCGCGGTTCAGCTCGAGTTCATAGGAAAACTCGAAAGTGAACTGATCGCCACTCAAGCACTCATTGCTCAGATAGAAAAGATCGCCAGCAATAACCCACAGCTCCCGGCCTTACGGCAGCAGGTACTCTTCCTGCAAAAGACCATACAAGGCGAAACGGCCCGGGTTGTAGGCGGACCGCAGGATTCCCTTGCCGCTAAGGCGCAGGAATACTCACGCCTTTCCGTGCAGAAGGAGGTTGCGGGTACGATCCTCGCCGGAGCCATCGGCGCCCTCGATGCCGCTCGCAACGATGCCCGGCGGAAACTTGTTTATTTCGAACACCTCGTCCAGCCCAGCAAGCCTGACGTGGCCATGGAACCTCACCGGCTGCGCAACATCGTCGCTACCTTTCTGCTGGGTCTGATTCTCTGGGGCGTCATTTCGCTCTTGGTGGTGGCCGTCAAAGAACACCGCCATTAGGCCGCAATGACCGCTCACTCCACATTTATTGACAGCGCCAGAATACAGCGCCGGATTGTCGGTGCGTTGCTGCTGCGGGAACTGCTGACCCGCTTCGGGAGACACAACATTGGGTTTCTGTGGCTGTTCGTCGAACCGATGCTTTTCACCGTCGGGGTGCTCGGGATCTGGACGCTCTATCACCCAAACCGTACGCCCTTCCCTTTGACCGCATTCTGCGTAAGTGGCTATGCGACGGTGCTGCTTTGGCGCAACACCATCGGCCGCTGCGGCAATGCAGTCGAACCTAACCGCGCCCTCATGCACCACCGGAACGTGCGTGTTATAGACCTATTTCTGGCGAGGATATTGCTTGAAGTCGTGGGCGCCTCAATCTCGTTCGTATTCCTCCTGATCCTCTTCACTGTGATTGGGGTCGTGGCCACGCCCGAGGATGTGACCAAAATGATCCTCGCGTGGGTCCTTTTGGCCTGGTTCAGCGCAAGTATGGCGCTTGTTGTCGGCCCGCTCGCCACGATGAGCGAGTCGTTCGAACGCTTCTGGCACATCTTTGCGTATTTATTTCTCCCCGCCTCGGGCGCGTTTTTCGCCGTCAGCATGCTGCCACCGCATCTCCAGTCCATCGCGAGTTGGATCCCGACCGTCAACTGCGCTGAGTTACTCAGGGAAGGGCTATTCGGTCGCAACATAGGCGCGCAATACAACGTGGGGTACGTCGCTTTCGTGAATCTCGCGCTCATGATTCCAGGCCTTCTGCTTACAAGACACGTGCAGATGACGGTTGAAGGCGAATGATTACGCTGCGTGAGGTTGCCAAGCGGTATCAGGTCCGCAACGGCGTGCACACCGTTTTCGAGGGAGTAAATCTCGAGATCGCGAGGGGCGAGAAGGTGGGCATTCTCGGAAACAACGGTTCCGGGAAATCAACCCTGATCCGCCTCATCAGCGGCTCGGAACTTCCCAACCACGGCACCATCGACCGCACCATGTCCGTTTCCTGGCCCCTGGCACTGTCCAGTGCATTCCAGGGCAGCCTGAGCGGCATCGACAATATTTACTTTATAGCCCGCGTGTACGGAGTCGACGGCTCATACATCATCCCCTACATTGAGAACTTTTCAGAACTGGGACTGTACCTCCGGGAACCCGTTAAAACCTATTCCTCGGGAATGCGTGCGCGTCTGGCATTCGCAATATCGATGGCCGTGGAGTTCGACTGCTTTCTGATTGATGAAGTCATCGCTGTCGGTGATTCCCACTTTCACGACCGATGTTCGGTTGAACTATTCGTCAAACGCCAGGACCGCGCGATGGTAATCGTATCCCATGACCCTCAGAGCATCCGCGAGCATTGTGACCGCGCATGTGTATTGCATGAAGGGCGCCTTCTGCCATTCGACAATGTCGAGGATGCGCTCCTCTTTTATCGCGATTTGTAATAAGACCAAGGACCGCTTTCCAAAGTGACCCAGCAGCCGTTAAATGTATTGGTAGAACTGCGTCCCGCGCTGGACGGCTTCGCCGGAATTCCACAGGAGACTCGTCTTCTATTCCGTGGACTTTGTGACATTGCCAATGTCGAATTGGAGGGCCTAGTAGTCCCGCCCTACCGTCGACTCGCGCGCGGAACAACGCAGGGCTGGCTATATCGGTTTACTTCGCGCGCGCGCCGAATAAACCGCTATTCGCGAGTCGTGGTATCACTTTCGGAAAAGCCATACGCCACTCTTATCGACGCGGCCATGGATTATGTGATCCGGAAGTCCGAGTCTTTCACGCTATCGATCACTACTCTGTTCAGAGCTTCGCGAATTGTCCTGACTCGATTTGAGACGGTGCTGTTCGAAGACTTCGTGTGGAGGACATTCTTCTCCAAGACCCTTCTGGCCTCCGATTTCAAGCTCGTCACATCGAAGAATCATCGGATCTGCTCCGTTGGCTGGGAGAGCCAGCAGAGTGCGGGCCTGTTTACCTTGAATTTCTCGAGATACCCATCCTATCCGAACTTGGACACGAGCGATTTTGATATCTTCATCGCCCAGACTCCATACCCGGCACGGGTTTCGCGAAACACCGCACTGGTAGTTCGTTACCACGATGCGATTCCGATCTTCATGCCGCACACGATCGACAATAAGCGGAAGCATCAGGCTCATCATTTTTACTCGCTGATGGGCAATGTTCGGGCTCAGGCATATTTCGCCTGTGTCTCGGAGACCAGTCGACTGGCGCTGCTGGATGTGTTTCCGGAGGCCGCCGAACGCTCAGTTACGATCCACAATATGCTCTCTTCGCATTATTTCCAGGAGGACTCTCCGGTTGGAAGAGTTCCACAGATCGTCCGAAACAGACTTGACCGTCGCTGGGAGATTACTTCGCCTAAGTTCCTTACGTTGAGAGAATCCGACTTGTTCTATCGTCGTGTTCTGGACTCGAAGCCGCTTAGGTATTTATTGGTTGTCTCGAAGGTTGAGCCTCGCAAAAATCACGCTCGCCTACTGGCCGCCTGGGAGACGATTCGGGCTGAAAACGATCCGGATCTGAAATTAATAGTCGTGGGCGGGCTAGGCTGGGACTACGACGTCACCATGCGTTCGTTCCGGTCCGCGATTGATCAGGGCAGCGCATTCTTCCTCAGTGACGTGCCCGCGCCGGATCTGCGCGTGCTGTACAGGCATGCTCAGGTCACCGTCTGCCCCAGCCTAGCGGAGGGCTTTGATTACTCCGGAGTCGAGGCCATGAGATGCGGAGGAATCGTGGTGGCCTCGGATATCCCGGTGCACAGGGAAATCTACAACGACGCCGCCGAATATTTTGACCCCTATTCCACAACAAGTCTGGTGCAAGCCCTGTCGAACTTGCTGTCCCCTCAAGACTCCTCGTCGAGCGAACGCCTTCGTGAAAGAGGGCTTGAGGTTGCCGCTCAATATCTTCCGCAGCACATTGTCCCCCAATGGGAGGGTTTTCTTCAGCGCGTAGTTCGGGAGCAGAAACGCTGATGCGTTCGCATTCCCTGCTTCGCTTCCTGATTCGCAGTAACCCAAGGTACTTCGTCGAGGCTATTTTCAGGGCAGTCTTGGACCGTGATGCCGATGCGGAAGGGCTGGAGGCCTACAGCGCGGAACTGCGAAGAACCGGAGATCTGGCCGCCATGACTCGCGACATCGCCCGTTCGGAGGAGTCATGGCAGAAAAACCTATACAACCGGCCGACAAAGATCATCGAAGCGGTGTTTAAAGGCGTTCTAGGAAGAACTCCCGAGCCGGACGCGGTGAGCGCCTACACCGAGTATCTGTCCGATCACCGGGATATGGGCGATCTATTGACAATTGTTTGTGGATCGCAAGAACACTGGGACAAACTGCTTGCCGATCGATCCGAGGACATTGTCAGGGCGACATTTCTGGGAATTCTGGGGCGAGAACCGGACACCGAGGCGCTTTCCGTCTATTCCGCACATTTGAGGCAGCAGCGCGATCTGGTGTCGCTATTCAATATCATCTCCACTTCCCAGGAGCATTGGGACAATCTACTGCAGGACAAACGTCGCTCCGCGCACGTGCTCCAAAGCGACAGTCTGCCCTCGTTACTCGCCGAAGTCGTTAACTCTCCAAAGGTCTGGAGCGATTTGTCGCTACAGAAATTTCCAACTTCCGGCCCGTCGGCCGCCGCGTTCCTCTACGACGCCTGGGTGTTTGTTCACGCTCAAAAGACCGCGGGAACCAGCGTGCAAAATATGCTCGTTGAGACACTCGGGGATCGAGTTGTGTATCGTGAACACTCGGATACCCTTTACTTGCGCTCTCCGGCCGAACTGTCACCGTATTGCGTGTTCGCCGGCCACTTCAATTTTGATTCGCTCGCCTATATTCCGAGACAGCGAAAGCAATTGTTCACGTTCCTGCGTGAACCCAAGCAGAGGCTCTTGTCTCTCTACCGCTTTCTCCGTGCCCATGAACCCACTGCGCCTGCCTTCAAGGGCGGTGTGGAGATTGCCAACCAGCTCGATGTCACCGACTTCTTTCGATCGGTCCTGGCAACATCGGCTTGTGAGACGTGGAACCATTTGACCTGGTGCCTGATGGGGCATCGCAAATGGAACTCCTACAAGGCAACCATCGAGGGACTCGAGGGTGACAGGCTCCGCGGAGAGCTGGACACCATTCGTAGCGAGATGAGGAACAGACTCGGGGAATTCTCGTTTATTGGCTTTCAGGAAGACTTTGCATACTCGTGCCAACGCCTGTTTGAGCTCATAGGCACCCGGGCGCCCACTTTGCGCCATGATCACTCGGTGGAGCTGCTTTCCGACAACCTCCAGCATTTCAAATTTGTGGCCAAGACCCAGATCACCCCCGAGCTGGAAAAGGCCTTAACCCCGCTGGTGATTTTGGATGAGATTCTCTATCGTGAGGCCAGCGATATATACAGCCTCCGCAACGGCAGGATCGGCGAGTGCGGGGAATTTCGCCCGGTTTAATCAGTCAAAGCACCACCCTATGCCAACTTGGAAATAGACATGACCGTAAGCAGGGAGGAAGTGATCTTTGCGTACCGGCTATTGCTGGATCGTATGCCGGAATCCGAGTCGGTCATCCAGAGTCACACCCACGCAGAGAACCTGAGAAAGTTGCTGCATGGCTTTATGCGGAGCCCCGAGTTCCAGGAGAAGGCACCGGATTTCACAGCGGCACGATTGCCGCTGAACGTTCCGGCGATCGAGGTGGATACCGAGGCGTCTGACGAGGATGTTGCGAAGTGCCTGGCAAGAATCCGGGCGGCCTGGACGCACCTCGGGACGGTTACTCCACATTTTTCGGTATTAACCGAAAGCCAATTTCTGCCGGAGAATATCGGCGGCTCCCTTGAACAGTTTTGGGCCTCGGGGCAGGTGGACGCAACTCGAGTGCAGGAGATCTGTCAGCGATTCGGCTTGCATGGGCTGGCCGCAAAGAGCTGCATCGAATTCGGATGCGGAGTTGGCCGAGTGACAATGGCTCTCGCAGGCCTTTTTTCGACCGTCCGTGCGTACGATATTTCAGCGACCCATCTTGCCTACGCCGTCGAGCGCGCGCGCGTGCTGAGCGTGAGAAACATTTCCTTTCATTTGTGCGCCGATAATCTCCTGGAAGACTTGGGCAGCTGCGATTTGTACTATTCCACCATTGTCTTCCAGCACAATCCACCAGTGGTCGTCAGCCGCCTCATACGGAACGCCCTCAGAAGCCTGAACAGTCACGGCCTTGCAATATTCCAGGTGCCCACCTACGACCTAGGGTATCGGTTTAGAACCTCGGAGTGGCTCTCAACGGAGCACGCGCTGGACATGCAAATGCACTGTTTCCCGCAGGCTCGGATATATGAAATCGTTGCCCAGGAAAGCTGCCAACTGCTCGAAGTGAGGGAGGATGAGTGGGCGGGGCCGCCGAGCAAGCGCTTATCGAATACTTTCGTAATTCGCAAAGTGGTCTAGACAGCTTCCCATCACATGGCAGAAGCGGTCCCTGATGTCGACCCGACCAAAGGGCAGCCGCAGCCGGCCGGCAGCCCGCCCCGGTCGGCTGCCGTCGAGAATCCGGACGTCGCCAAGCGGATCAGCAGCACGGGTCGGTTCGAAGTGGCCGATATTGATTTATTGCGCGCGACCTTCGAACGGTACGATTTCACGCCGGGAACCCCCTGGGACGATTTCGCACACGCTGTCCTTGCCATGCCTGATTGGTTTCGTTTCGACCTCGATCCCATGTCCAGGGATTATGAGAATCAGCAGCGGCAACTTTGGCGTCTCATTGCCGGCGTAGATCATGACTATGATCCGGAAGTGGATGAACGGGAGATTAGCCTGCCGCCGTTGGACGCTGTGAGGTTTCCCGGTTACTACATCAGGCGAGACCCATTGGCCGTCAATGTCGTGGCAAACCACGTGCTGGCGACCGGCATGATCATGATGCACAGCGGACTGAAGCCTGGCCAATGGGCGCTCGAATACGGTGCGGGATTCGCGCACACGGCTTTGCAGCTGGCACGGCTGGGCGTGAATGTCGACACGGTGGACATATCCGAAGTGCTTTGCCGCCACGTTCAAACGCAGGCGAGCTTCTTTGGCGTTCCGTTAACTCCTTTTAGAGGGACCTTTGGCCGCAACCCACGTGACAGCAAGAAGTATGATTTCATTTGGTTCTACGAGAGTTTTCACCACTGCGCAGATTTCAAAAGCGTCGTCCACCAGCTCAAGCAACACTTGGCCGCTGGCGGGCGAGTACTCCTGGCCGGCGAGCCGATCCCGCGACGCGAGAATCGAACACTGCCCTATCCATGGGGGCTGCGCATCGAAGCCGAGGTCGTCGCTGTCATGCGCAGCCGCCACTGGCTCGAGTTGGGGTTTAGAGAAGACTTTATTGTAGGGCTTTTCGTTGCGGCCGGCTTTAGCCCTCAACGCATGGAATGCCCGATGTCCATATTTGGGGCGGGTTATCTCTTCACGCACCGGACCAATACCGTCCAGATGGCAACGCAGTGGTTACCGCTGGTAGAGGGGGAGTCTTGGCACGAAGCCCAAAGTGACGGTCGCTGGACCAAGGATCACTCGTACCTGTCGCTCGATGCCACCGAGACTTTTCGGGACCTTGAGCTTGACCTGGTAAATCATCATCCGTTTCAACAGCCCCTGGATTTGCAATACGGGCTGGCCACAATCCGGCTGACTTTGCATCCTGGTGAGCGAAGAACCGTCCTCATCCCGGCGGCCACCAAGGCGACCCAGCTGCACATTCGGAGCGCAACGCATGTTCCCGCCTCCAATGAGGCAAGCGTATCGCCTGACAACCGGCGACTGGGAGTCTATGTGACCGAGCTTCGGTATCGGTAGTTTCGGCACCGGTTCCCGAAGCTCCAGGGGCTCGGTAAGGCGATGCAGAGATCCTAAGGGAGGCTAGGCCGTCGCTCGTGCCAAGGCCGCCGCCACGGATTTTAATTGATCGTCGCTCAGATCCGCGCTCATCGGCAAACTAATCACCCGACTGGCAAGCGAGTCGCTCACCGGCATGGGCTTAGGATCGCAGAGTTTTTCATAGGCGGGCTGGCGATGCAGAGGTCGCGGGTAATGGACCGCCGTCGGGATGCCCTGTTGCTTCATATTCGCCTGTACGGCATCACGGTTGTCGACCAATACGGTGTATTGCGCCCAGACGCTGGTCCGATCGGGCCTCACCGTCAACAAGCCCGCTTTGGCGCCACTTGCGCGAATAGCCTCCGCATAACGGGTGCCCAGCTCGATCCGCCGCGCCACTTCCCAATCAAATCGCGCCAGCTTCGCGAGCAGGATCGCGCACTGCAACGTATCCATCCGCCCGCCTACTCCGATTCGGGTGTGGTAATACCGTCCGCTTTGGCCGTGTAACCGGATTTCACTGCACGCCAGGGCAAGTGCGTCATCGTCCGTGAATATCGCTCCGCCGTCGCCATAGCAGCCCAGGGGCTTACTTGGGAAAAAACTCGTGCAGCCCAGCGCCGACAGTGCACCGCTCCACCGCCCTTTGTAGGTCGCACCGAAACTCTGCGCCGCATCCTCAATGACGGGAATATTGCCGCGGCGAGCAGCAATCGTGTTTATTTCATCCATATCCGCCGGCTGGCCGTACAGGCTTACGGGCATGATTGCTTTGGTGCGCGAGGTGATTGCTGCATCCAGCAGACTGGCGTCCATATTCGCCGTGTCATGCTCAACGTCGACAAACACCGGTTTGGCACCCACCAGGGCAATGACCTCGGCGGTCGCTACGAAGGTAAAGGGCGAAGTGATGACTTCGTCCCCTGGGCCAATATCGAGCGCCATCAAAGCAATGAGCAGCGCTTCCGTACCGCTGGCCACCGATATGCAATGCGCACTACTAACAAGACTTGCAAGGCGCTTCTCGAACTCGGGCACCTCCGGTCCCATGATGTACTGTCCGTGATCGAGCACGGCCTGGATACGCGCATTGATGTCGCCCCTTAGCGCACGGTATTGCGATTTCAGATCGATAAAATCCATGTACGTCCCTCTTTAGTCGTGCAGCGTGCCGCCACGGGTCTCGATGATCAGCGGCGAGAGGAGCAGCCCGATCAGCGGCGCAAGCCCCACATAGAATATGGTCTGGATAGCCGTTCCGCGGGCCGCCGCGGCACCAACCCAAAATGGCCCCACCGAAGCCAGCACGCGCCCGATGTTGTAACAAAAGCCCGCGCCCGTCGCTCGCAAGCGCGTGGGGAACAGCTCCGGAAGGTAATAAGGGAAGGCTCCGAAGACACCGAACACCGGAACACCAATCACGAAAAACATGAATAGGCGCGTCTCCGGGGCCAGATTGAGTCCAAAAGTCGTAAAGAACGCGATGGCGGAAATGCCGAAATAAAGCGCGAACATCGGGCGCCTGCCGAGTCGCTTGGCGATGGGTATGGTCAGCAACGTGCCAAGCAAACCGCCAAGATTAAAGGCCATGGTGCCCGTGACCTTCCAATGCTCGATCAGGCCCTGGGTCGCATTCTTGTCCAGTCCCTGGAGTTCCGCCCTGGTACGCGCGAGTCCGCTGGCAATCACTGGAATGAATGCGCTGCAACTCCACCAGCCGATCAGCGCGATTACGACCGTGAGGGTTCCCAGGTAAGTGGTGCGACGCAATTGTGGCGTAAAGATTTCACGCACGCGGGCGCGGCCGTGCGCCTTCACGGACTCCCAGCGCTCCGGCTCGCGCACGAACAGGCGCACGATAAAGGCGATACTGGCCGGCAGGAGTCCAAAAAGGAATACGTAACGCCAAGACTGCTCGGTATTGTTGGCGAACCACACCCCGGCCACCTGATAATTGATGTAGGTGGCCAGGAACAGCCCGAAGGGCGCCGCGGTGTACAGCAACGCACCCCCCTCCACTCGCCTCTTCTCGGGCATGACCTCGGCCACCATCGAGGCGCCAGCCGCCCACTCCCCTCCGATCCCCAAGCTGGCGACCAGACGAAAGATCGCGAGCATCCACAGGTTCGTGGCGCAAGCGCACGCCGCAGTACCGGCGGCATACAGCAGCATGGTCAGCATCAGTGTGCGCAGCCGCCCGATCCGGTCGCAGATCGTTCCAAACAGCACGCCGCCGACCGCCCAGCCGATCAGGAGCAGAGAGGTGAGCAATCCCGTCCAATGCAAAGTCTGCATTCGCGCTTCAGGCGAGCCCACGGGCAGGTGCAGGAGCGCCGGAATGCAATTGGGAGCGACGTAGTTGAAAAAAGTCCATCAAAGACGTCGAAGCCCCAGCCCAACCAAGCTGCGAACAGTACGGTCCACTGATATCGGCTGATTCCCCACATGCGCATGCAGCCTACTTGAGCGAACCTCACCCGTCGAGGGGTGGCTGGAGTGTTAGCATTACGAGGCCGGATCAATGGTAGTGCGAGCATCGGCATTGACGTGTGATGCTATAACTCGCTCACCAGACTGGCGTGAGCCGACCTTTCTGGAGCGGCGGGCACGACCGAGCCGATCGTGCCCACATACATGAAGCCAATCAGGCGCTCGTCGGTCCCGTATCCGAGCGCGTTCGCGACCGCAGGATCGTAGACGTTGGGCCCGGTGAGCAAAACCGCCCCGAATCCTTGCGCATGCAGATGCATTGAGCAGGTTCATTACAGCGGCGCCGACGCTTAAGGTCTGCTCGATCTCGGGCACCTTCGGATTGTCGCGGAACTTAGCGCTGACCACGATCACGAAGTGGCGCGTGCTGAGTACGACTGCGAATCTTATCGAGCTGCCGTTGCGGCGTCGCCGGATCGTGCGCCAATGTTGCCTCCACCAGCACATCGCAGAACCTACTCTTGGCCGAGCCGCGAATCAGTTTAAATCGCCACGGCAGCATGCGGCCGTGATCCGGGGCGCGCATGGAGGCATCGAACGCCAGGCAAGCTGTTTATCGTCAGGCCCCGGCTCCGTAAGGCACTGCGCCGGTATAGAGCGACGACTCAACAACATCTCAAGCGCTGTCATGCGCTCTCCATGAGACCGCAGGAGCTCGCCGGTCTTCTGCTGCATCAGCTGTTCATTACCGCGCGACTCGACATTAAGGCGCACCAAGGGCTCGGTATTTGAGCTGCGCAGGTTAAACCGCCAAAGGTCGAACTCCATGGACAAGTCCATCGGTGTAGTCCTCCGACAGCGCACTTTTGGCATAATGAGCATAGTACGCGAGCCGTTACCGCCTTGGCGTCGCCGATTTCGCGGTTGATTTCCCCGCTCGCTGGAAACAACCGTTGCCGCGCACTTACCAGTTCTCCGAGCGTCTTTCCTGTTTCAGACATCACCGCCAGCACGAGCAGCCACGGGATCATTCCGCTGTCGCAGTACGCGAAATCGCGAAAATAATGATGGGCACTCATTTCCCCGCCGTACACGGCGTCCGCCTCGCGCATGCGCTGCTTGATAAACGCATGTCCCGACCGGCACAGCACCGGCTCTCCTCCCAGGCGCTTTACGATCTCGATGGTATTCCAGGTCAGGCGCGGATCGTGAACGATCCGCGCTCCGGGGTACTTCTTCAAGAACGCCTCGGCCAGTAGGCCCACCAGGTAATAACCCTCGACGAAATCCCCGTGCTCATCAAAAAAGAAGCAACGATCGAAATCACCGTCCCACGCAAGACCAATATCCGCGCCACTGGAGCGCATGGCCTCGATGGTGCTGGCTCGATTGGCTTCGATCATTGGGTTGGGTACGCCATTGGGGAACGAGCTGTCGGGTTGATGATGAACCTTGATAAATTCAAACGGCAAATGCGGTTCCAGCTGGTCGATGACCAGCCCCGCTCCTCCATTGCCCGCATTTACGACGACCTTGAATGGCCGCAATTTTGAGTGCTCGACGTAACCGAGCAGATGCCTGCACGTACTTGACGCTGGTATCGCGCGCTTCGCTTCTGCCAGGGTGCGCCGAGCGCGGTGGCAGGCGCGAGTCCTCGATGAGCGCGCGCATGTCCAGCAAGCCCGTGTCGGCACTGATGGGGCGGCTCTGCTCCCGCACAAATTTCATGCCGTTGTAATCGGGAGGATTGTGGCTCGCCGTGACCATGATGCCGCCATCGAGGCCTTCGGAAAACGTGGCGAAATAAACACCTTCCGTGCCGCACAGACCGATATCTGCGACGTTGACCCCAGAATCGTTCAAGCCGCTGATCAGGGCCTCTGCCAGCGCCGCGCTGCTGGCGCGGATGTCGCGCCCCACGGCCACGTTCTTTGGTTTGACGAAGCCCGCATACGATTGGCCAATCTGGTAGGCCAACTGTTCATTGAGTTCGGAAGGAATGCGGCCCCGGATGTCGTAGGCCTTAAAGCTGGTCAGTCTCGTCATCGTGCGATTCCTGTGGTCTTAATCTTGCAGCGGACCGCGAATCGGCTGTGCACCGGTCCCGCCCCGTAGGTACACGTTACTTCGTGGTCCCTTGGCGGCCGTATTGGTCCTCAAAACGCACGATATCATCCTCGCCAAGATATCCGCCGGACTGAACCTCGATGATGTGCAGCGGAACTTTGCCGGGATTTTCGATGCGATGGCGTACGCCAACGGCAATGTAGGTGGACTGATTCTCTTCCAGCAGAAATACCTCATCACCACGCGTGATGCGCGCGGTGCCCGACACAACGACCCAATGCTCGGCACGGTGATGGTGCATTTGCAGCGACAGGACGCCCCCCGGATTGATGGTCAGGCGCTTGACCTGAAATCGATCGCCGTTATCGAGGCTGTCGTAACTCCCCCAGGGGCGGAATACCTCGCGGTGCAGTGCGTGTTCCTTGCGGCCGGAGTCCTTGATGCGCGTGACCAGTGCCTTTACGTCTTGAACGCGATCGCGCGGCGCCACCAGTACCGCATCCTTGGTCTCGATCACGACATGATCGTTTAGCCCTACGACGGCAACCAGACGGCTCTCGGCATATAGGTAGCTGTTGTGGGTCTGTTCGGCGAGCACATCTCCCCGGATCACGTTACCGTTCTCGTCTTTTTCACAGGCCTCATGCAACGCCGACCAGGAGCCGACATCGCTCCACCCTGCATCCAGCGGCACAACTACTGCATCGCCGGTTTTCTCCATCACCGCGTAGTCGATCGATTCGGACCGACAGGCGGCGAATGAGTCGGCGTCCACGCGCGTAAAGTCCAGATCGCGTTTCGCTCCGGCATAGGCTCGTTCGCACGCGTCGAAAATATCCGGAGCGTGGCGACGCAGTTCCTCCAGATAGCGGCGCGCCCCGAACAGGAACATGCCGCTGTTCCAGTAATAATCTCCCTCCGCTGATAAATTCCTCGGCCTTGGCGCGATCGGGCTTCTCCACAAAGCGCGCAATGCGCCAGCTTCCCGAGGGCATCGGGCTGCCGCGGCGGATGTACCCGTAGCCGGTTTCAGTTGCGCGGGGTACGACCCCAAAGGTCACCAGGTGGCCCGTCCCGCGCCGCCATCGCGGCTACCCGTACCGCGCGCTGAAATGCCGGCACCTCACCGATGACGTGGTCTGCCGGCAAGATCAGCAGCAAGGCGTCGGCGTTGGCTGAGGCGAGTGCGGCATGAGCCGCAAGTGCTATTGCAGGGGCCGTGTTGCGGCCCACCGGCTCGAGGACGATCGCCTGGGCCTGGCAGGCGATGGCACGCAGTTGTTCGGCCACCAGAAAACGATGCGCCTCGTTACAGACCACCACCGGGGCACCGGTCTCAAGTCCCGTCCAGCCGCCGGACCGTGTCCTGCAGCATGGTGTGCTCGCCGGTCAGCGGCAGGAGCTGCTTGGGGTACAGTTCGCGCGATAGCGGCCAAAGGCGGGTGCCGGCACCGCCGGAGAGCACCACCGGTATCAAAGAAGTGTCGCCGCTTGCCATGAGGTCACTCCGCCCGAGCCGCCAGACCGCGGCCGATCGCGTAATACTCGATCCCTAAGCGCGCGAGCAACGCCGGCTCGTACAGGTTCCGCCCGTCGAAGATTCTCGGCACCGCCAACAACTCCTTGAGGCGCTCGAAGTCGGGGTTACGAAACTCGCGCCATTCCGTGGCAATCAATAAGAGCTTCGGCACCCTGGCACGCGTCGTAGGCATCGCGCGCCAATATGAAGTCGGACCGACCTGCGTACAGCTGCCCGGCCGCCTCGCATGGCGATCGGATCATAGGCCCGCACCTGACCGCCGGCCAAGAGCAACTCGTCGATGATCACGCGGCTCGGTGCTTCGCGCATATCATCCGTGTTCGGCTTGAACGCCAGACCCCACAGGGCAAAGCGCTTGCCCGCTGAGAGTGTCGCCCATGATATTCTTGAGCTTTCGTACCAAGCAGTGATTTCTGGCGCTCGTTGACGGCCTCCACCGCCTGCAGGATGTCGGTGGCATAACCCGCCTCGCGAGCCGAGCGTATCAGCGCCTTCACATCCTTGGGAAAGCAGGAGCCGCCATAACCGGTACCCGGATAGATGAAGCTGTACCCTATGCGCGGGTCTGAACCGATCCCGACGCGCACCTTCTCAATGTCGGCACCGACGCGCTCGGCGACGTTGGCCAGTTCGTTCATGAAGCTGATCTTCGTGGCCAACATCGCGTTCGCCGCATACTTGGTGAGTTCCGCTGAGCGGATGTCCATCACGATCAGCCGATCGTGGTTGCGCGTGAACGGGTCGTAGAGTGCGCGTAAAAACTCGGTGGTGCGCGGATTGTCGGTGCCCACGACGACGCGGTCGGGCTTCATGAAATCCTGAATGGCCGCACCTTCCTTGAGAAATTCCGGATTGGCGACGACGTCGAACTCCACCTTGGATTTGCGCTGCGACAAAACCGTCGCCACCTCGGCTCGCACCCGGTCTGCGGTGCCCACCGGCACGGTCGACTTGGTGACGACGACCGCATATTTCTCGAGATTCTCACCGATCACCCGCGCCACTTTCAGCACGTGGCTAAGATCGGCCGAGCCGTCCTCGCCGGGAGGAGTGCCCACGGCGATCAACTGGAACAAGCCGTGGCTGACCCCTCGCGGCGCGTCGGTCGTGAACTCCAGACGCCCTACTTCGCGATTGCGCTTGATCAGAACGTCCAGACCCGGCTCGTGGATCGGGATTTCGCCCTGATTCAAACGGGCCACCTTTCTCCGCGTCGATGTCGACGCATACGACGTGATTGCCGGTCTCGGCGAGGCACGCACCGGTGACCAAGCCAACATATCCCGATCCAAAGATGGTGACCTTCATGGGGACTTAAGCCGGTGACTCGATTGGGAAAGCGCGCAAGCCTAACGGATGGGCATTGCTAAGACAAAGGTGTGATCACGACTTGCAATCGGCGATTCAGATTCGCGGCCCTCGGGGGTATTGGGAGCCTCCAGCGGCGCGGATTCGCCGGCCCCTTGGCGGCGAGTCGGCGACCGGAAACCCCCTTGGCTTCCAGATAAGCCACCACGGCATCGGCGCGATCTTGCGACTGCTGCTGATTGTAACTGGCTGCTGCCAATTGAGTCGGTATATACCGCCACCACCACCTGGAATGCTCGAATTCCCGCAGTGAGTGGGCCACCAGATCCAGCATCGCGGTCGCCGCAGGCAGCAGCTCCATTCCATCGGGCACGAACGCCAGCCTGGCCGGGTACCAAAGCTCCAGCGAGCCGCCGGAGTTCGAGATCACCACCGGCGTCTGAGCCAGAGAGTCCCGTAGCGCCCGCTCCTGCGCGTTCGCCGAAGCGGCTTTGAAGCGGGTGCGGCTCGGCAGTTGCCCGGCGCTGGCCGTTGAGGCGACCTTACCGGTTCTGTGGCGGTCTTTCGCGCCCCGGTGCACGAGGAAACCGCGGCCATAGCCTCCGATCACAGCCAAGTAAAACATCGCCTTCACAGGGGTCACCCACGCTCTTATGCGGCCAGCAATCATTGTGCAACGATTTCGATCCGCCAGGTGAATTGTCGACGTAAACTTCGCCTATTAGAGAGGCAAGCGAGGACAAGCTCTTGAGCAAGACCGCATTGATTACGGGCATAACCGGCCAGGATGGCGCGTATCTGGCTGAGTTTCTGCTCGAAAAGGGCTACCAGGTCCACGGGATAAAACGGCGCGCCTCGAGCTTCAACACCGATCGCATTGATCACCTCTACAAGGATCCGCACGAGAGCAATGTGCACATGCTCCTGCATTACGGGGATCTTACGGATGCGACCAACCTGATTCGCATCGTGCAGCAGGTCCAGCCCGATGAGATTTACAACCTCGCCGCGCAAAGCCATGTCGCGGTGTCCTTCGAGACGCCTGAATACACCGCCAACGCGGATGCCCTGGGGTCTTTGAGGCTGCTCGAGGCGATCCGCATTCTGGGACTTGAAAAGAAGACGCGCTTTTACCAGGCTTCGACGTCGGAAATGTTCGGCAAGGTGCAGGAGACCCCGCAGCGCGAATCGACGCCCTTCTATCCGCGCTCACCCTTACGGAGCCGCCAAGGTCTACGCGTACTGGATCACCGTGAATTATCGAGAGGCTTACGGGCTCTATGCCTGTAACGGCATTCTTTTCAACCACGAATCCCCGGTCCGCGGCGAGACTTTCGTGACCCGCAAGATCACCCGGGCGCTGACGCGCATCTCGCTCGGGCTCCAGGACTGCTTATACCTTGGCAACATCGATTCACTCCGCGATTGGGGCCATGCAAAGGACTTCGTCGTGGCCCAGTGGCTGATGCTTCAGCAGCCGCAGGCCGAAGACTTTGTCATTGCCACCGGCGAGCAGCACTCGGTACGCGAGTTCGTATCGCGGGCCGGAGCGATGCTGGGCATGAAGATCGACTGGCGCGGCAAGGGAGTGCAGGAAGTGGGCGTGGATAGCGTAAGCGGAAAGACCATCGTCAAGGTGGATCCGCGCTACTTCCGCCCCACCGAAGTCGATACGCTACTGGGCGATCCCACCAAGGCGCGCACCAAGCTCGGCTGGAGCGCCCAGACCAGCTTTGATCAACTGGTCGCGGACATGGTCGAAGGTGATCTGGAACACGCACGGCGCGATGCCTTGATCGCCCGCGAAGGATTTAAGACCTATCGGCACCATGAATAAACAGGCGCGCATTTTCGTCGCCGGTCACCGTGGCCTGGTGGGCTCGGCGATTGTGCGCCGGCTGCAGGCCTTAGGCTACGAGCAACTGGTGTTCGCGGAGCGCAGCGATCTCGATCTGACGCGCCAGAGCCGAGGTTGAGGCCTGGTTTGAGGCGCAGCGCCCGCAGGTCGTGATCATGGCGGCGGCCAAGGTGGGCGGCATCCATGCCAACAACAGTTACGCTGCCGAGTTCATTCGCGACAACCTCGCGGTGCAGACCAACGTCATTGACGCCGCGTACCGTCACGGCGCGCGCAAGCTGACGTTTCTGGGTTCAAGCTGCATCTATCCCAAGCACGCGCCGCAGCCCATGAATGAGGATTGCCTGCTCACCGGTCCCCTGGAACCCACGAACGAGTGGTATGCGATCGCCAAAATTGCCGGAATAAAGATGTGCCAGGCGTATCTGCGCCAATACGGGTTTGATGCCATCTCGTTGATGCCGACCAATCTCTACGGACCTGGCGATAACTTCAGCCTGGAGAACTCGCACGTCTTGCCCGCGCTGATGCGCAAGATCCACGAGGCCAAGGAATCGGGCAGCAACTCGGTTGTGGTCTGGGGCACCGGCACGCCGCGGCGCGAGTTCCTCTTTGTCGATGACCTCGCTGATGCGGTGGTGTTTCTGACCGAGAGCTATTCCGGCGCCGGACCGATCAATGTCGGCGTCGGCACGGACGTCACGATCAGGGAACTCGCCGAGCTGATCGGCCGCATCATTGGCTACCGGGGCGAACTGGTCTTTGATACCGCCAAGCCCGACGGTACGCCTCGCAAGTTGCTGGATGTCGGGCGACTGCGCGCTCTGGGGTGGCGAGCCAGCACGACGCTGGAGGCGGGACTGCGCAGCCACGTACGACTGGTTCCGCGCCAACGAATCCCAGCTCCGTCGCTGACGGGATGTCACTTTCGGACGCCGGATTCGTTCTTCTACGGCAGCAACACCGTGGAGCCGAGCGTCTGGCGCGATTCGAGCATCTCATGGGCGCGCGCGGCGTCTTTCAGCGCCAGGCGCTGACCGATATGCACGCGGATCTTGCGATTCTTGATCATGCCGAACAATTCCCGCGCCGCTGTACGGCGCTCCGCCGGGCTGAACAGATAGTCTCCGGAGGTGGGACGCGTCAGGAACAAGGAACCGCGACGCATCAGTTCCAGGGGCGCCACGGGCGGGACTGCACCGGAGGCGTTGCCAAAGGTCACCATCAGACCTCGGCGTTTCAGGCAATCGAGCGAGGCCATGAAGGTGTCCTTGCCGATCCCATCGTAGACCACATCGACGCCCTTGCCCTGGGTCAGCTTCCTGACCTGCTCGGCCATGGTCTCGTACCCGACCAGCACCTGATTGCAACCGTGCCGCTTGGCGATCTTTACTTTTTCGGCGCTCCCGACCACTCCAATCACCCGTGCGCCCAGGGCGCGGGCCCATTGACTGACAATCAGCCCGACACCACCGGCCGCCGCCGGTAGCAGCACCACGTGGCCCCGCTTGACCTTGAAGGTCCGGCGCACCAGGGACCAGGCGGTCAGACCCTTTAGCAGCACCGCCGCGGCTTGCTCGTCGGAAATGCCCCGGGGCAACTTTATGGCATCACCGATCGCCAACAGGCGCTGCTCGGCGTAGGCACCCGGGACATTGAGGCTGTAGCCCACCCGTTCGCCGACTTTAAAGCCGCGCACCCGCGGACCCAGCGCCATAACGACGCCGGCCGCTTCGAACCCAATTCCGGTTGGGAGCGGGCGCGGATA
The DNA here is from genome assembly GCA_963795685.1 of uncultured Gammaproteobacteria bacterium. Taxonomy (GTDB): domain Bacteria; phylum Pseudomonadota; class Gammaproteobacteria; order Steroidobacterales; family Steroidobacteraceae; genus FEN-1191. Next base: position 95,450 of record CAWCJE010000010.1, on the reverse strand, counting down.
CAGGCCCGTGCGCACGTACACATCGATGTAATCCACACCCACCGCGGTCTGGCGAATCAATATCTCGCCAGCACCGGGCGCACCCATCGGGCCCTCCTCCCACTTGAGTCGCTCGGGGCCGCCGTGTTCGTAGAGCCGGATTGCTTTAGGCATCGTCGCTGTCCTGTTCTTAGGGGACCTATGGTAGAGGATCTTGCCGGAGTGCGGCGGTGGCGGCGAGCGCATCAACGTGCTTCGAACCGTACAGTACGCGCCCTTCGGCACGCGCCGCCTATCGTCTTGTCCGTAAGGCGAAGTTTAAGGGTTGATCGTCTCCTCGGCCAACGAGTCGGGGCACCAGTACAGCGCCACCGGCACCAAATTCTGGCGCAGGATGGCGCGAATCGGCATGTCACTTTCGGGACCTGGCGCCTTTGCCCTTTCGTACACGCGCCGTTTTAGCGCACCGATGATCTGCACAAAGATCTGGCGTGACTGCAGCAGCGCCGCAAGATTCAGGCTCATCCGGGCGTGCTCCGCCGTCAGAGGCTGCACGGCAATGCAGCCGGGGGGCGCCTTTGCATCGAGGCCGACGGCCAGTTCGGGAACCCCCGGGAAGAGCGAGGCCACGTGGCCGTCATCACCCATGCCAAGCACCACGGCATCGAAGGGTCGTGGGATCGATGCCAGGGCGGCCCAGGCCGCCTCGGCGCCATCAGCGGGCCGACGCGCGTCGTTTTTAAGTCCGATCAATTGGGCGGCGGCGGCCTCGTGACGCAGGAGCGAGGCGCGCACGTGGCACTCGTTGCTGTCGGGGTCGTCGGTCGCGACCCAGCGCTCATCGGCCAGCGTGATCCGCACGCGTGACCAGTCGAGCCGGTGCCGCGCCAGATGCCCGTACATCGGGTATGGGGTGCGGCCACCCGAGACCACCAGGCTCGCGAGCGGCCGATGCCGCAGTGCTTCGGACAACTGCGCCGCGATGGCCCCAGCGAGGTTCGCAGCCTGGCTGGCCGGATCGGCATCGTCGATCTCCCGAAGCTCAGGACTCATCTCGCCACGCATTGCCATCGCGCCCGATCAGGGCGGTGGCGGCCGCAGGTCCCCAGCTGCCCGCCGCGTAGCTCTTGGGCTGATCGCCGCTGTTGAGCCAACCGCTGCGGATCGGATCGATCCAGCTCCAGGCCGCATCGAGTTCATCGCGACGCATAAAGAGCGTGAGGTTGCCCTTCACGACATCCATCAGCAGGCGCTCGTAGGCGGACATGGGGCGCTCCCGGAAACTTTCGGTCAGATCCAGCGCCAGATCAACGGGCCTGAGCCGCATCGCATCCCCGGGCGCCTTCGCCAGTACCGTCAACGTCACACTCTCATCCGGCTGCAGACGAATCACCAGCTGGTTGGGCGCGTCACTCGGACGATCCGGAAAGATCGCAAGCGGCACATCGTCGAAGGTGATGGCAATCTCGGCCAGCTGCTGCGGCAGTCGTTTGCCGGTGCGCAGGTAAAAGGGCACTCCGGCCCAGCGCCAGTTGTCGATCTCGGCCTTGATCGCCACGAACGTTTCGGTCGTGCTGCCGGGGGCGACCTCCGGTTCATCGGCATAACCTCGTACCGCGGCCCCGCCCACATTGCCGGCCCGGTACTGACCGCGCACGGTCTTGGTCTCGACGCATCCGGCATCGATCGGTCGCAGCGCGCGCAGCACCTTGAGTTTTTCATCGCGCACCGCATCCGCGGCGGCGCTGGCCGGTGGCTCCATCGCCAGAATGCACAGCAGTTGCAGCATATGGTTCTGCACCATGTCCCGCAGTGCGCCGGTCTCATCGTAGAACCGTCCGCGGCCTTCGACCCCGAGCTGCTCGGCGACCGTGATCTGCACGTGGCGTATGCGCCCGCGGCGCCACATGGGTTCAAACAGCGCGTTCCCGAATCGCAGCGCCAGCAGGTTCTGTACCGGCTCCTTGCCCAGGTAGTGATCGATGCGGTAGATCTGCTGTTCGCCGAAACTCAAGCCCACTTGCTCGTTGATCCGTGCCGCCGATGCGCGATCGGTGCCGAGCGGTTTTTCGAGCACGACCCGGGAGTTGGGCGTCACCACCTGCGCGGCGGCCATGTGGGCCGCGGTGGCGATATACAGGCTCGGCGATGTCGACAGGAACCAGACCCGCAACTGCTCGTCGCGATCACTGATGCGCGCCTTGAGTGCCCTGAAGTCTTCGGCGCGCGTGGCATCGACCTTCTGGTAATCGAGGCAGGCGGCAAAATCATTCCAGCGCGACTCGTCAAACTGCGCACCCGGAAGATGTCCGCGCGCATGTTCAAGCGCGCGAGTGATGTAATCAGCGCGCGTCAGTGTGCTGCTGGCGGCCGCCAGAATCCGAGTGCGCGAGTCAAATTGTCCGGCAACAAAGCGCTGGTACAGGGCCGGTATGAGCTTACGCATGGCCAGATCGCCGGTGCCCCCCAGCAGCACGATTTCAAATGGATCGACCGGCTGCAAATTGCACCTCGCCGCACGAGCAAAAAATTAAATTCGATACGCCAAAATTACCATAGACGCAAGCGGAGGCCCCGACCACGTGCACGCGGCGCCCTACACCTGTTAGGCTGCGCACATGGGGGTATGGTCGCGAAAGTCGATCGAAACACTGCGTGCGGAAGCGCACGGGGGCGACAGTCCCGCACTCAAACGCTCGCTCGGCATCCTCAATCTCACCGCCTTTGGTGTCGGCAACACGGTCGGCGCCGGCATATTCGTGCTGACCGGCACGGTCGCGGCCCTCAACGCCGGCCCTGCGGTCACTTTGTGTTTCCTTCTGGCCAGCATCGCCTGCTTTTTCGCCGGACTGTGCTACGCCGAATACGCGTCCATGGTGCCGGTGGCCGGCAGCGCCTATTCCTACGCCTATGCGACCTTTGGCGAACTGATCGCCTGGATCATTGGCTGGTGCATCATGTTCGAGTACCTGTTCTCGGCCTCTCTGGTCGCGATCAGCTGGTCGGGCTACGTGACCTCGGCCATTGGCGATCTGGGTCTGCACATTCCATCGGTACTCGCCAACGCGCCCTTGCGGGCCGATGCGGCCGATCACATCATCCGCACGGGCGCGTGGATCAATCTGCCGGCGGTACTGGTCACGCTGGCCTGCACGGCGCTGCTGATCGCGGGCACTCAAAAATCGGCCATGGTCAATTCGGTCATCGTCGTGGCCAAGGTTCTGGCGATCTTGGTGCTGGTCGTGGCCTGCCTGCCGCACATCGATACGCACCTGTGGCATCCGTTCGTGCCCCCGAACTCCGGCAAGGCGGGGCATTTTGGGTGGTCGGGCGTACTGCGTGGGGCGGGAATCGTGTTCTTTGCGTACATCGGCTTTGACGGGGTCTCCACCCTGGCCGAGGAAGCCAAGAACCCGCAGCGCACGATGCCGATGAGCCTGGGGCTCTCGCTGCTGATCTGCACGGCGCTGTATGTGGCCGTGAGCCTGGCCGTTACCGGCATTGCCGATTACCACCTGCTCAACGTGCCCGATCCGCTCTACCAGGCCCTGAGCATGGCCCACGCCAACCTCAGCTGGCTCAAGGTGCTGGTGGCCGTGGTCGCCGGCTTCGGGTTGATCCCGGTCATCCTCCTGAGCCTGCTGGGCCAGATCCGCATTTTCTATGCGATGGGTCGCGACGGTTTGCTTCCACCCGCCCTCTCACGATGCAGCAAGCGTTTTCACACCCCGCACATCGGCACGCTGGTGACCGGGGTCGCCTCCGCTTTGATAGCCGGGTTTTTCCCGCTCGACCTGCTCGGAGAACTGATCTCGATCGGCACGCTGATGGCTTTTGCGATCGTCTGTCTGGGGATCATCATCCTGCGTCGGCGCATGCCGGACGCTCATCGGCCCTTCCGGGCGCCCTGGGTGCCGTTGATTCCCGTGCTCGGTGTCATCAGTTGCGTGGTGCTGATGGTGTTCCTGCCCTTGAGCACCTGGGTGCGCCTGGCGATCTGGCTGGCGATTGGCTTTCTCATTTACTTTGGCTACGGCCGCCACCATTCGAAGTTGAGCGGCGCGCGCTAGCGAAGGACGCGCCTTGCGTCGTCGCACATTTCTCCAACTGGCCCTCACTGGTACCGCCGGCAGCGCATTCCAGCGTGCCTGGGCGCGGCCCCGCCCGCTGCGGGTGGGCGTGGTGGGCGCAGGCATTGTCGGAGCCTCCATCGCCTATCACCTCGCCGAGTCCGGCGCGCAGGTCACCGTATTCGAAAAGACCGCGCCGGCGGCGGGCGCGACGCGAAATTCCTTTGCCTGGGTCAACGCTTTCGTTGCCGATGCGCACTATCGGGCGGTGCGCCTGCAGAGCCTGCTCGCCTATCGGGACCTGGATCGGCGCCTGGGACTGTCGATCCTCTGGGGCGGGTACCTGAACTGGGCGAACGATGCCTCGCAGGCGGCCACCGTGCGCGCCAATGCGGCCCAGCTCGAAGGGACCGCCTACCCCGTGGTTTCCCTCACCGAGGCGGATCTGGCCGCGCTCAGCCCTCAGCTCGCGCCGGGCCCTGTAAGCGCGGCGATCTATTCGGCGATCGATGGTCACCTCGACCCCGTCCACGTGACGCAGCAGTTCCTGGCGGGGGCCCGGTTGCGGGGCGCCACGCTCCAATGCCCCTGCGAGCTGCGCGCCATGCAGTTTCGTCACGGCCGCCTCTCAGGGGTCATCACCAGCCGGGGAAGCTTAGGCCTGGACCGGCTGATCGTCGCCGCAGGCGTCGACACGCCGCGCGTACTGGCCCTGTGCGGCTTTACGCTGCGACTTCGGCATGCCCCCGGGATCCTTGCGCACAGCGCCCCGCATCCCGAGCTGACGCGCATCATTCACGATGCGCCCGGGGGACTGAGCTTTAAGCAAATGGCCAATGGGAGCATCGTCGGAACCGACGCCGCGGAACCCCCGGACCTGCCCGTCCATGCCGCGATCCGCGCCGGTCCGATGGATTTTCCCGACGAGGCCCTCCGTGCCCTGCACGGCAACCGGATCCTCGGCAAGATCGCGACCTTCCTGCCGGCCGCGCGCGATGCGCGCCTGGAGTGGCTGTCGCTCGGGTTCCGCCCCATGCCCACGGATGAGTACCCGGTGGTCGGCGCCCTGCCCACAACGCCGGATGTTCACGTGGCGGTGACCCACAGCGGGGTGACCTTGGCCCCGATCCTGGGGCGCTGGATGAGCGCGGAAGTGATGGATGACTCGCGCGTTGCGGCGCTCGCTCCCTACCGCCCGGAGAGGTTTGCCCGACCCGGCTGAGGGATCTGAGGCGGACGCTGTGAAGCGCTAGGCGCTTCTCAGGTCATCAACAGCCGGACACCGACCACCACCAGCAGCACCGCTATCGCCGTGCGCAGCACGCTCTCAGGGATTTTTCCCGCCAGCAACGAGCCGAAGACGATGCCAGGGATTGATCCCAACAACAGGTTCCCGAGGAGTGAAAAATTCACGTTCCCCATCATCATGTGCCCGGTGCCGGCGACGATGGTCAGCGGAATCGCATGGACGATGTCGGTGCCCACCAGGCGCGCCGGCTTCATTCGCAAGGGATAGATGTACAGCAGCATCGCGGTGCCCAGGGCCCCGGCGCTCACCGAGGTGAGTGTCACGAGGAAGCCCAGTATTCCGCCCGCAAGCACCGTCAGCGCCGGCTGCAAGAACTTGAATCGCTGTGGCGAGGAGGTTCTGAGCGAAGCGGCGTACTTGTGCACGCGTCCCATATAGAGCATCGCCACGGAGGTGACCAGCAGCACGCCGCCGAGGGCCACCAGCACAAAGCGGGGTTTGGCCTGGGCGATGCCGGTCTGGTGCATCCACAGCAAGGTCACCACGGCCGCCGGGATGCTGCCCAGCCATAGGCGCCGCAACACCTGCCAGTCCACGCTGCCCTTGTGCTGGTGAATCGAGCCGCCGACCGATTTGGTCACGGCCGCAAACCAAAGGTCCGTGCCGACCGCCGAGGCGGGAGCCACGCCAAACAGCAACACCAGGATCGGGGTCATCAGCGAACCGCCGCCGACCCCGGTGAGGCCCACCATGATGCCTACGCCAAAGCCGGCAAAGGTATTGAGCCAATTCATTCTCTCGCCCTTTCTTCAGACAACGCAGGGCTCGATTCGCCCGCTCGCCGCACGGAATGACTTGCCGCCTGCTGCGCCGATGGCCGCGCGTGCCCGGGTTCGCCGATTCGCCGTGCAGCCCCTCTCTCGTTCAAGAACGATTCCAGTTTTGCGGTTCGTTGTCTGTCCTACCTTAGCACCTAAAATTCCACTTGAGACGTGCGCGGGCGGGTTTCTGCCAATACTGTCGGTGTGTAGGAATTATGTAAGTGAATCTTCATATTTCCGACATGGCGGGCCCGCGTGCGATGGACATAAGGTGGCCATTGACGCGGCCAATGTGACACGCGTCTCAGCGCAGTGGAATGCGCGTCCGCGCTTTTCCTCATCCGGTCCAGTCAAACGGGGCGCGATTGATTAGAAAAGCCGACTGCCCCATCTGGCTGATGGGGCAGTCGACCCTATACCACGGTCCGGTGCGCGACTTGCTTAGAAGTTTTGCCCGAACTTGATGCCGAAATACTGCGGCTTGACCGGATACACCCGCGGGTGCGACACGCAGTAGCCCAGGAAGTCATTGCACTGGGCAAAGCGATTGATTTCACCGCGCTCGTCAAACGCGTTCTGGATAAAAGCCTGCAGCTGCCAGTTGTTCCGGCCGAAGCCCGCCGAGAAATCGAACGTCGTGAAGGCCGGCGAATCGCCCATAGCCTCGGCAATGGGTTCCTGCAAATCGTTCCGCGTCGAGCTCTGATGGAACACCGATCCTTGTACGAAGCTGTCGAATTCCCCCGCCTTGAAGGCGTAACGGGCCGTAAAGTTGCCCTTTTCCTTGGGAGTCACGGGCAAGCGTGCCCCCACATTGGCGACGGCTTCGTCGGCGGGGCAGGAGGTCGTGACCGATCCGGTGATCCGGTCGGCGTTGCAGAACTGAGTCGTCGTCTTGGCGTCGACGTACGTGCCCGACAGCGACAGGGTCAGATGCTCCATCGCCAGCCAGCTCAACTCACCCTCGATGCCCTTGGACTCGGCATCGCCGACGTTCAGGATCGAGGTGATGCCGTTCAGGCCCTGGATGCCCAGCTGCACGTCTTTCCATTTCTCCCAGAAGATGGCGCCGTTGAAGCGGAAGGTGTTCTGGGCCCACGAAGTCTTCCAGCCCAACTCATAGTTGGTCAGCGTGTCCGGCGTGTACGGAACGATCCCGACGCGACGGTTGTTGCCGCCCGGCCGGTAGCCGGTCGAATAGGTGGCGTACACCATGCGCTCGGGGTCAAACTGGTACTGCAGGTTGACTCGATGGGTTTCGCCGGTGTCGGTCACGCGCTTGTCGGTATTGATGCAGGGGCGCCTGTCGTCGTTCGTCGAGGGCGCAAAGCAGTTGGCTTCGCCGTTGGTGAACCGGTCGTTGTACCCGAAGAATCCGAACAGCGTGTTGTCCACCCAGAAGTAGCGCATTCCGGCGCTCAGCTTCAGCGCATCGGTAATGTCGAAGGTCGCATCCCCGAATACGGCCTTGTCACGATCGATACGGTCCTGCGCCGAGACATACAGCGAATCGGGCGCGCCGGTGACCTCATACGCCGGAGGTAAACCGGTCACCTTGAACTGCACTTCGATGTTGTCGGTCTGGTGCTGCGCGTAGGCGCCCACCAACCACCGGAAGCGCTGATCGTTGGGCGAGGTCAGCCGGATCTCGTTGGTGAGCTTGGTGTAGGTGTCCCAGTTCCATGTGTACTGGGTCGGGTCCTGATTGCCCAACGGGCCGGGATTATTAGGGCCGTTGGGATAAAACGCCGTATAGCCGTAACCGTACTGGTCGTAGGCGATGGTGTAACCGGTGTAATCGATTTTATTGTTGACCTGACGGCGGAAATAACCGCCTGAATAGAGCAGGTCCATGTTGCCGATCTTGCCCTGGATGGTCAGCGCGGTCTGATACCAGCTGTCCTTGTTGTAGTCCGGCCTGAAATCCGTCAGTTTCAGGTCGCCCACTTTAGGATCAAAGATGAAAGCGCCGTCGGACTTGGAAAACTGGTACAGGTACATCGGCGTGATGGACCAGGTGTCCGCGAAATCGAACTTCGCCGTCGCGCGAGTGCCGTAGGTGTCGAGGGAGTTGAAATTTTTCTTCACCTGGGGTGCGTTGTTGACCGTGATCGGCTGCGCCACGGTGTTGTCCGCATTGAGGCGCTGGTAGGTCAATGAAGCCGGCTCGTTGCTGATGTAGCCGCCGTCATGGGTGTAATAACCCACCAGTCGTACCGCCGCCTTATCGGCCAGGGGCACGTTGACGTAGCCTTCAAAGGATCCGCCGCCATCGCCCTTGCCATACTTGGTGGCCTGGACGTCATAGCTGGCTGAAAACTTCGTCGGATCGGGCTTGTTGGTGATGATGCGCAACGTGCCCGACAACGAACTCGCGCCGTACAAGGTGCCCTGGGGACCTGCCAGCGCTTCAACGCGCTGGATGTCATACATATGGATGTCGAGCGAGCCGGCAATGGTCGTCACCGGCGTTTCATCGAGGTACATGCCCGTGGCCGGCACCGAGCCGGCGTGCAGGCCGTCGCCGCCGCTGGCGATGCCGCGGAAATACAGCTGCATCTGGCCGGGCCCGAGCGACTGGTAGCTCACGCTCGGCAGCAGCTTCGCGAAGTCGTCGAAGGTGGCCACCTGGTGCTGGTCGAGCTGTTCGGTGCCCAGCACCGTCAGACTGATCGGAACCTTCTGCAGGTCTTCGCTGCGCTTTTGGGCGGTCACGATGACTTCTTCCAGCCCGATGACCTCATTCCCGCTGCTGGGGGTCTGTTGCGCGTACGCAACATTCGTGCAGGCAAACACCGCGGACGCCAGTGGCATGCCCGCCCATTTCGCAGCAGATTGCTGCAGCTTTCGCTTACGGCTTCGAGTCATCGGATTCCCCCCAAATTGGCCTGTTGTGCCGACCCCGAGGCGGAGTGTATGTCACATAGTGAAAAATTCAAACATCTGGTGCGGCCGGGTAGGCGCTCAACGCCGGACCCAGCGCCGATTGCAGCGGCTGGAGCCAGGGCTCGTAGTGGCGCCACTGCTCCAGGCCATCGCGAAAGATCGGTTTTCGTACCTGATACGCGCTCGCGGTTCTGACCGATCGTTCGGTCTGATGGAACTGGAGGCAGGCCTCTTCAAAGGGCAACCCGCAATAGCTCAGCAAGCGCCGGATCTCGCCTTCGGTGTCCTCGATCATCTGTTCGTAGAAGACGCGGTGAATTTTTCCCGGAAGCACCCGGTCCATGTGCGCCATGAGTTCGACGTAGCTGCCGTAAATAGCGCCCGATGTCCTCCAGGCTGTAGGCGAAATGCTGCCCGCGCGCAAAATGCTGCTTGTAGTTTGAAAAACAACAGGCCATCGGATGCCGGCGGGCGTCGATAATCTTGGCGTTCGGCAAAATCAGCTGGATAAATCCGACGTGCATCCAGTTATTGGGCATCTTGTCTATGAAGAAGGGACGTCCGGACTTTCGCTGGATCTTCGTTTCGGCAAGATACCGCTCGCCCAGCTCGCGGCACCGCTCCGAACTTAACTTCGCGAGCGCCTGAGGGTAGAGGGACAGTTCGTCGTAGAACTTCCGGCCGCTCAGTTCACGGGACATGTTGATCACATTCTGCAGCTCCATGGTGCCTTCCACCTGCGAGTGGCTGGCGAGGATCTGCTCGATCAGCGTGGAGCCCGACCGCGGCAGTCCGACGATAAAGACCGGATCCTGGCGCGGCGGTCCCGAACCCGGCGCGCTGCTCGAAGAACTCGCTGGAAAACAGTTCTTTGGATCGCTGCACCAGCGTATTGGTGTCATCCGCGCTGTAGTACACCCCGGCGCGGCGGAGCCGGTTACCCTCCGAGTAGTGTTCGAAGCTGGCCGCGTAGTCCTTCGCGTCCTCGAGCGCCTTGCCCAGGGCAAAATCAAAATGGAACCGGTCTTCGTCGCCCAGATCCTTGCGCTCGAGCTGCGCGCGCATGGCCTGCAACTCCTCGGCGCTGAATCGGAAGGTCTTCAGGTTCGCGAGGCTCCAGTACGCCTCACCGAGGTTCGGGGCGATACCGAGGCTCCGGCGATACGCGCCGATCGATTCCTGCTCACGGCCTGCGGCGCCCAGCGCATGGCCGTAGCTGAGCCAGATCTTGGCGTTGCTCGGGTTCCGGGACAGCACCTCGGCGTAGGTCTCGATCGCCTCCTTGTAATCCCCGACGCGCGCCAACACGACGGCGAGAGAATTCAGATAGGCCGGATTTCGGGGCTCGTTCTTGAGTATCCGCTGCAGTTCCCGCAGCGCGTCCTCGGGTTGATCGCGCCGGTACAGCACCAGAGCGTAGTTGTGTCGCGCGGCGTCAAAACTGGGCGCCAGCTCCAGGCAATGCTCCAGCAACTTCTGGGCATCCCCCAACCGGCCCAGGCGGGCCCCGACTTCGGCGAGCATGCGCAGCGCCGCCACGTCGGTCGGAAACTGCAGCAGATGCTGGCGGAGGAGTTTTTCGGCTTCGGGGATCTTATTTTCCAGCAGCGCTGCCGCGGCGCTTTGCAGGCGCGGATCCCGCGTCGAGAGCGTGATCTGGCGCGTGTAGGCCGCATCGGCCCCGCTGGCATCGCCTTGGGCACTAGAGCAGATCGCCCAAGGCCCGCCAGGCGTCGGGCAGATCGGACTTCAGTTCGACGGCGCGCCGCAGCGCCTCGATCCCCGCGACGTGCTCTCCGGTTTCGCCCAGAGTCACGCCCAGTTCGAAATGGGCCGCGGCCCAGCGATGCTGGGAATCGCGTCAAGCCCTTAAGCGTCCGGACCGCTTCGTCCACATTTCCTGTAAGGCGCTGCGCCCTGCCGAGCATCAAGGTCGCGACCGGGTGGTTCGGAGCGGCCTTGAGGATCTCGCGGGTTTGCTCCAGGGCGAGGACCGGATTGCTTCCGAGCAGCCGACCCGCGTGCTGGAGCGCAACCGCGATTGTTCCGGTGGGTTCGGCGGCGCTGTCCATGGCCTCATTGTCGACGAATGTGCGCGTCACCGCCAAGCGGGTGGATCGGCTTTCGGAACCTAGGAGCCCGGCGCCATTAAAGCTGCGGCGCTCTGAGGTTTGAGCCCCCTCGCAGGGATGGCGGGCAAGGCCCGCTGCAGGCCGTCGGCTGCAACGAAGGTCCAGACGCCACGTGCTCGGTCTGACGGTACGGGCCGAATTAAGGTCGGACCCAGCGCTGAACGGCTTCCAGTGTGTCCGATGGTTTCGTGTTGAAGCAAAGCCTGGCGTTGCGGGCGTGGCTGTGGATAAGGTTGAGCAGCTTCTCAAACAACAAGAGCCGTTCGGGAGCATGCAAGCCCGCTCCGAAGACCACGCAATCGAAGTTGGCCGACTTGAGGCACTGTTCGGTCACGGCCTCGGCCGTGTTGCCCAGATCCACCAGGCAAGAGACCACCTCGTACCCCGAGTCACGCAGGCGCTGCAACTGTGATTCGATGAAAGCACGAACGAGCTCGGGAGTCAGTGACGGTGAGCCAGGCAATTCAACGAACGCGGGATCAAGCCCGAGAGCGAGCACCGTAGGCATGTCGGCTCCTGTATTGGCTGAGGGAGACCCTTAGGATGCGCCGACACCGACGCGCGGATGAGCTTTTGTGCCGCCGAACGCTCCGGATAAGCGCCACAGGCACGGCGGATTGAGCTTGCCACCCCTATGGTTCATGGGCGCTTCGACTAACAAGCCTCAACAGCCTAGACATCCGTCCTACGGCGGCAAGACGCTCAACTGCTGCAGCAACTGCGCATCGGCGGCCGCATAAAGGCGCTCGCGGGCACTGAGATACCTCAGCGCTTCCTCTCGGCTGCGGGCTTCGCGGATCTTTTGTTGCGCCATCAACCGGTCCGGATCCGGATCGCCGCGCGGGCGCTCAGGCGGTGGCGCATTGAGCTCAATGTGCCAGTTCCGCGCTCCTTCGTCGCTCGCCAAGTGTCCCAGCGCATCACCCGCCGGGCAGTGTCGCAGGCGGGGCACAAGGCATCGCGTCGACTCACGATTTCGGGGACCTGCAGTTCTTCGGGCGTGACCAGCAGGCCGATCCGCGCCAGCCCCCGGCCGACGCGGTTGCTGCCACTGATGACCGACAATGGAATGGCCATCAGCATGCCCAGCAATGCCGGCGAGAGCCACCAGAACAGTTCCGGCGACAGGATACCAGAAAGTTACGCTCAGCAACGCGCCCGCCAGCGTGTGACCCCAATGAAAACGCCATGCGTCGCCCCAGCTGACGCGTCCGTCCTCGCGCCGTTGCGAGCCCCAGCCGGCATCGCGCCCCAGCAGGATCTCCACCACGTATCGGCTCTGCATGAGCATCTGCACAGGGGCGAACAGGGCCGAGAGCACCAGCTCGAGCGCCGTGCCGAAGGTCAGTCGGATAAAACCCACCGGGCGGCGCTGCGCGGCGCCTGAGAAAGGTGCTGAGAAATCCCAGGAGCTTGGGGGTGAACAGCACAGCCATGCTGAACATAAACAGGTACAGCATGCGCTGGGAATCGAACCGCGGCCAGTTGGGGAACAGCTGGAAGGCCGAGTGGAAATAGGACGGCTCACGCAGCGCGCCCTGCACCGCCAGCGCCCAGCCGATCAGCAGCAGCATCAGCCACAAAGGCGATGACAGGTAGCTCATGATTCCGAATGCGAAGTGCATGCGGCTGTGCCAGCGCAATCCGGCGGCCCGCAGGACCTTGGCGTGCTGCAGATTTCCCTGCGCCCAGCGCCGATCGCGAATGGCCACATCCACCAGCGACGGCGGGCTCTCTTCATAGGAACCGCCACACTCATCGGCCATGCGGACCTTCCAGCCGGCCCTGCGCATGAGGGCGGCTTCTACGAAATCGTGCGAGAGGATGTGCCCCCCGAAAGGCTTGCGCCCGGGCAATTGCGGCAGGCCGCAGGAACTCGCGAATGCCGCGATGCGCAGGATCGCGTTGTGCCCCCAGTAGTTGCCATCGTCCCCGGCCCACGCAGACAAGCCGCGTGTAATCACGCCGCCGTACACACGGACCGCGAACTGTTGGAGTCGTGCAAACAGGCTGATTCGGCCCACCAGTCGCGGAGAGGTCTGCACCAGCCCGAGTGTCTTGTCGGCCATCATGGCGCGCACCATCCAGACCAGCGTGTCCCCGTCAATCAGGCTGTCGGCATCCAGGATCACCATGTATTCGTACCGCCCGCCCCAGCGTTCGACGAATTCCTGAATGTTGCCGGCTTTGCGCCCGACGTTCTTCCAGCGCCGCCGGTACCAAACCGCGATCGTCGGTGCCAGCGCCTCTCGCAACCCGCGCACGGCCTGCGTCTCACGGAGCCAGGCATCCGCCTGTGTCGAGTCCGACAGCATCACGATTTCAAACGCCTCACCCGCACCGCGCTCGCGCAGCGCTTCGCCCATCGCCTGCAGGGCCGCCGCCGTGCGGAGCGGATCTTCGTTGTAGATCGGCATGACCAGCGCGGTGCGCGCCAGGGGCTGCCCGGCCGGCGCCAGACGCAGCCGTCGGCGGGGAATGAGGCCCGCGATGGCGGAGGCGGCCGACTGGGCGATCCAGCTGAGCGTCAGGGCGAAGAAGCCGACCATGATGTCCTGCAGTACCGTCGGATTGGCGACCCGGACGATGGCGAACATTTCCCGGACACCGTACGTGACGATCGCCACCGTCCCGGTGATGGCCACCCCGCGGGCCAGCGCCACACGCCAGTCGAGCTGATGATCGAACGCGGCCACCGGCGCCCTGCGAAGATTCTGCGTCGGCATATTCAGGGGCGATTCCGCCGGCATGCCGCGCCCGCCCGGATGCGCGGGCGCGGTTCCGGCGGGCTGGGTAAGGACGCCATCCAGCACGCCGAACCTGGGGCCCGTCGCTACGGCGTCCATCGGTACAGCCAGGTTTCGGAAACCGCCTTCCCGTTCTTCATCACGACCAGGCGCAGTTCCGTCAGAGTCACGTCATTGCTATCGAGTTCGAAGCTGGCGCGCAGTCCGTTGATCACCGGATTGGGCTGGATCACGGGGCTCGAGACCTTGCCCGCCGAGCTCGATATCGCCAGCTTCAATCCATCGCTCGAGCTACCCGCCCCTTCGATGTCGATGACGAACAGCCTGCGCTTGCCGTCAAAACTGGTGCCAATACGAGTGGCGACGATGCGCCCCACGCCGCTCCGAGGCGCAGGATCGGTACTCCAGTGCAGGCGGTAGGAGGTCCGAAAGGGCTGGCCGGCCCGAAGTCCGCCCCGCGGCTGCCAGAAGGCGACGATGTTGTCGTTGGTCTCACGCGTGGTGGGTATTTCCAGCAGTCGCACCGGACCGGCGCCCCAATTGCCAAGGGGTTCCACCCAGGCACTGGGGCGACGCTCGTAGCTGGCCTCAAGGTCCTGGTAATCGGCCTGGAGCCGTGCGCGCTGCATCAGCCCGAAGATGTACGGCGCCGTGTCGGTGAACGATCCGGTCTGCAATTCGTGTGGATTGTTCAGCGGCCGCCAGATCGCCTCGCCATTGCGGGCATCGATGAACAGTCCGTCCGAATCATGCACGCGCTCGCGAAAATCATCGAACCGCGAACGATTGGCGGCATTGAACAGGAACATCGAGGTGAGCGGGGCAATGCCCACCACGGCCACATCCGAGCGCGGGAACAGTGTGCACTGCACTTCCATGACCGTGTCGCGCCCCGGGGAGGCGACGAATCGGTAGGCACCGGTCAGCGATGCGCTTTCCAGCAGCGCGTAGATCGTTCAGAGCTGAAGCGAACCGGCTGGGCCGTTCGATCCAGAAATGAGTGAAGGCCGGAAATTCCTCGCCCTGCGGCTCGCCCGTTCGCAACCGCAAGTCCACGGGCGGACAATCCGTAGAGTTGTCCGCGCCCCACGGCTCTGAAGTAGCTGGCCCCCTGGAAGACGAGGAATTCGTCCCAGACTGAGCGCGAGTTCAGCCGCGCGCGTACGCGAAAGCCGGACAGTGAAAGGGGCACATCATGCAGGTTTGCGGGGACTTTATCGCCAACCTCCCAGAGGGCGGGATCGGACCCCAGGTCGGTCACGCGCCCTTCATCGATGAGCGAGACGGCCACGGGAGTCTGATAGACGAAGCCGGCGGGCAGCACATCGACGCGAAAGGGTGAGGCGACGTCGCTCCAAAAAGCCTTCTGGGTGCGAAATCGCAGCTCCCGGTATTGATCGTAGGTGAGCTTTTCGAGTCCCGGGGTTATGGAGCCCAACTTTCGCGCCGGCGACAGCGACAGTTGACGTGCCATTTCAACGACCTGGTCAAACGCGAACGGCGCACGCGGCTCTGCCGCCGCGCCGGGCCAAGCAATTAGCAGTAGCGACACCGCCAGTGCCGCAGCACCGATCTTCTTGGGCCACGCGCCCGGCTTTGGCATGGCGCGTGGCGCGCCCCTTTGCTGTTGCAGCTGCGAGTGCATCAGCACCCCCCTTACGACCAAACTACGTTCTTCTTCGGTCCCATGGTGCAACGCCGGCGCAAGTCACGCCATAGGTTGCCTCTGACAGGTCGGGCGCCGAGCCTTCCCCAGCCTGATCCAGCCCAAAATGGGCTGGAAAAGCGCCAATCTTTGCCTGCAGTGAACGCGGCTGAACTGTCGTATGGTGGGTCGGGTGGGGCTCGAACCCACGACCAACGCCTTAAAAGGGCGCTGCTCTACCGACTGAGCTACCGACCCGTGCTGCTGCTCCAGCCCCTGAAAGAAGGGGCGGCATCATACCCAACGCGTGCCCATTTCGCAGCGCCTAACCGCCCTTGCCCAAAGCGAGCGCAGAACCGCCGGATCCGTCGGGCCGCCTCGTGCAGCGCACTCTCCTCGACGGCAAATGAGGCGCGGACGAAACCGCGGGTTTCCTGGCCAAACACCGATCCGTCCAGTACCGAAACGCCCTCGGCATGATAGAGCTTGGGAACGAACTCCGCGCCGGTCAGGCCCGTGCCCCGCACGTCAATCAGCATGAACATGCCCGCCTGGGGCCGGCACGCGCGAATTCCGGGCACGTCCTTGAGTCCTGCGTACAGGATTTCACGCCGACGATTGCAGTACTCGCGCATCGTGGCCTCCGAGCTGTTCGGCCATGCCCAGCGCCGTCACCGCCGCTTCCTGCACGAATCCGGGCAAGCCGTAGAGCATGCACTGCGCCAGATCGTGGGCATGATCAATAAAGTCCTTCGGACCGATCAGCCATCCGCAGCGCCAGCCGGTCATCGCGTGAGTCTTGGACAGGCTCGCGACCGTCAGCACCTGCTCGGGGAGCCGTGCGCCCGAGGCTCGGCACGCGCCCGCCATCGGCAATGCCACCGTAGACCTCATCCGACACCAGCCACACGCCGCGCCGTCGGGCAATCTCGGCCAATCCTTCGACTTCAGAATCGCTCCAGCATCGACGCCACTGGGATTGTTGGGCGTGGCGACGAAGATCGCGCGCGTGCGCGATGTGATAGCCCGCTTCGATGGCGTCCAGGTCGGTATGGAAATCGCGCGCGGCAGGTGTCGCCACCGGAACCAACTTCGCGCCCGAGGCACGGATCGTGGCCGGATAGGTGGCATACATCGGATCGAGGGCGATGATCTCATCGCCCGGGCCCGGCCAGACAGAGCGAGGCCACGAACAAACTGTTCTGCGTGCCGCCGAGCACGATGACGTTATCGGCGTTGACCTCCTGGCCCGAGCGCGCCCGGTGCCGGGCGGCGATCGCCGCGCGCAGTGCCGGCCGCCCGGAGGTTTCCGTGTAATGCGTATCGCCCGCCTGCATGGTTCGGATGGCGGTCTCGACCACCGAGGGTGGGGTGTCGAGGTCCGGGTCCCCGACGCTGAGCACGATGACGTCCTTGCCCGCGATTTCGGCCTGGCGCGCCTCCCAATGCAGCACCCACGGATCGGTCCCGTCGGGCGCGACGCGTTCGACCATCTGTGCAAAGCGCGGCGACACCGTTCCACTCATTCGAAAGCCTCCCCAAGAATTTCGAGCACCACGACCTGGCGGCGCGCACCAAATTCCTTCAGCGCGCGGCGCAGGGAATCGAGGTTGTCGATCAGCTGATGAGCGTAGCCGTAGGCGCGCGCAAGATGAGCGAAATCCGGCGGGCTCACATCAACGCCGACCGGATCAATGTCCACCGCGAGCATCGAGGTCTTGATTTCGCCGTACCCGCGATTGTTCCAGATCACGATCGCCAGCCACGCGTCCACATCGCGCGGCACGGCCAGCTCGCCGAGCGAAAACTGGATGCCGCCATCGCCCACCAGGCACACGATCGGGCGGTCCGGCGCGGCAAGACTCGCGCCCGTCGCCGCGGGCAGCGCGTAGCCGAGCGTGCCGTACCCGGTGGCGCTGTTGAACCAGGAGCCCGGCTGTGGCGGCGGCAAAGCCCAGATTGCCCGCATACACCGGCTGGGTCGAATCGCCCGGCAGAATGGCCTGCGGAAGCGTATCGCGTATGACGGCCAGAAATTCCAGCTGCCGGCGCATCGCGGGGCTGAGTTCCGCAAGCGCACTGGCGCATGCGGCCCGTGCGCGTGCTTCGCCCTCTTGCAGGCGCCCCGGTCCCACGACCCTGCCCCAGAATTGCCGCGACGGTCGGCGCGGCGTCGGCCAGGAGCGGCATATGCGCGCGGGCATTGCGCTTGAGCTGCTCGGCGTCGATGTCGATGCGGATCAGATCGCGCGGCTGCGGAAAGTCCGACAGGCCGTACATGTCGTAGTCGGTCGGTCCCAGTTCGGTGCCCACCGCGAGGGTCACATCGGCCTCCGCGATCAGCGCGCGCACCGCGCCAAGCGATGGGCTCATCGGTACGCACAGCGGATGCTCCGGCGGCAACAGTCCACGGGCGTTGACCGTCATGACCACCGGAGCACCGATCCGCTCGGCGAGCTGCCGCAGTGAGGCGGCGGCACCCCGCGCACCACCGCCGGCCAGAATGACCGGCGCCCGGGCCGCCTGGAGCTTTTGCGCGGCGGCCGCAATCTGCGCGCTGGAAGCGCATCGGCCGCACCGCGTGCTCGCGGGGCGTTTCAGGAAGTGAGCCGGCATCGACCGTCATCAGATCGCGCGGAATCTCGATGTAGGTGGGCCGCGGCCGCCCGCCCCTCATGCAGTCAAACGCCCGCGATATCAGCTCCGGCAAATCCTCCGGCCGCTTGAGGCTGCTCGCTCAATGCCGTCACCCGGGACGCGATCCCGAGCTGTTCGGGCATTTCGTGCAGGAACCCGCGGCCCGTGCCGATTTCCGAGGTGCGGTTCTCGCTGGCGATCACCAGCAGCGGAATCGAGTCCGCGTAGGCCTGACCAAGTGCAGTGGCGATGTTGCTCAGGCCAGGCCCGGTGATCGTAAAGCACACGCCGGGACGGCCCGAGACCCGCGCGTACCCATCGGCCATGAACCCGAGTCCCTGCTCGTGGCGTCCGGTGATGTGCCGGATGCGCGAGCTGGCCAGGCCGCGATACAGTTCCAGGTTGTGCACGCCGGGTATGCCGAACACGTGCTGCACGCCCTGCGCCTCGAGCAATTCGATCAGATGGCTTCCGAGTGTTTTGTTCATGACCAGCCTTCGAATCCTGAAGTTCACAGCCCCGTGAGCTGAGCTTCCGATTCAGATCGCTGTACCTTAAGGAAGCGGGCGCATCATACCCAAGGCCGACGGGGCGGCACCAGATGGCGCATAGCGCGTCGGATCGGGCACGCCAGCGGCTTCAAAGCCGGCGCGCCGCAGGCGACAGGAATCGCAGCGGCCGCAGGCCCGGCCCTGCGCGTCCGCCTGGTAGCAGGAAACGGTGAGCGCATAGTCGATGCCCCATCGCGTACCTTCACGGATGATTTTCTCCTTGCTCCAGGCGAGCAGCGGTGCGTCCAGCTGCATGGGGGCGCCCTCAACGCCCGCCCGGGTGGCGATGCGCGCCAGTTCTTCGAATGCGGCGATGAATTCCGGGCGGCAATCCGGATAGCCGGAGTAATCCACCGCATTGACGCCAATGACAAGGTGGGTGGCGCCCGAGCACTTCCGCCCAGGCCAGTGCCAGTGAGAGCAGAACCGTGTTGCGCGCGGGCACATAGGTCACCGGGATCCCGTCGCTGGGCTGCTCGGGCACAGCGATGGACGGATCGGTCAGCGCCGAGCCTCCCAGAGCGCCCAGATCCACCCGCATGAGGCGATGCTCGCGTGCGCCCAGTGCGCTGGCCACCCGTGCGGCCGCCTCGAGTTCGGCGTCGTGGCGTTGTCCATAGGACACCGATAATGCGTAGCACTCGTGGCCCTGCGCGCGTGCCCAGGCCAGCGCGGTCGCCGAGTCCAGCCCGCCCGAGAGCAGCACCACGGCGCGCTCAGCGGCCACGGGCCTCGCCCCACAGGAGCTTGTGCAACTGCAGCTGAAAGCGCACCGGCAGGTGATCGGCGAGGATCCATTCGGCCAGCTCGCGCGGCTCGAGCTGCCCGTAGCTGGGCGAGAACAGCACACCGCACCGTTCGCTTAGGGCCAGTTCCTTAAGTTTCTCGCGGCTCCATTCGTAGTCGGCGCGCGATGTGATCACGAACTTGATCTGGTCGGGATCCTTGAGACTCTGCAGCTGCGGGTAGAGGTTTCGCTCCACCTCTCCGGAACCCGGGAGTCTTTACGTCCACCACCCGGCTCACGCGCGGATCGACGTCGGCTGACATCCAGCGCACCGCTGGTCTCGAGCGAAACGCGAAACCCGCGATCGCACAGCTCGCGCAGCAGCGTCAGGCACGCTCGCTGCGCCAGGGGCTCACCGCCGGTGACGCACACATCGCGTGCGCGGTATTGGGCCACGCTGCTCGAGAATGTCCGGCAGGTTCCACCATTCCCCGCCGTGAAAGGCATAGGCCGTATCGCAGTACTGGCAGCGCAGCGGGCAGCCGGTGAGGCGCACGAACACGGTCGGCAGGCCGACAAACTGCGCCTCGCCCTGCAGTGAGTAGAAAATCTCGCTGAGCTTGAGCCGTTCTACGGAACTCAATGACCCTCCGACGGGAGCTTCTGCAGGCGATCCTGCGCGAGACGCGCCGCGTCGGTCCCGGGGTAGCGCTCGACCACCTGGGCTAAGGTCGTGCGCGCCTCGGTGAGGTGCTTTTGTTCGATTTGCGTGTAACCGAGCTTCAATAGCGCATCGGGCGCCTTGCGTGAGGTCGGCCAGCGCTCCCCGACCGCGCGGAAGGCGCGCGCGGCGTGCTCGTAGTCTCGCGTTACGTAATAAGCCTCACCGATCCAGTACTGCGCATTGTCGAGCAGCGCGCTGGTCGGGTAGTGGTTCATGAAAGCCTGGAAGCCGAGGATGGCTTCGCTGTAGTTGCCGGCCTTGAGCTTATCGAACGCGGCGTTATAGGCCGTCTGATCATCCACGGCAGCGCCGCGTGCCGCCGCTGTCGCGGCCGCCCGCCGCGCGTCGAGGCGGCCGCCGGTCACGGCCGCCCCCGCGGCCGGTCGTGCGCCCGTCTCGAGCGCGGCAAGGCGCTTGTCCAGGTCGCTGTACATGGCGCGTTCGGCCTTGCGAGCGCCCTCGCCGGTGTTCTGCAGAACCTCCAGGTTGCCGCGCTGCTCGCGCTGCTGTGCTTCGAGCGCATCGAGCCGGCGCGACAAATCGACCAGGCTCTGGTTGCTGACGACGCGCTCCACGTTTCCGAGGCGCGAGTCCATGTCATTGAGGCGCACCTGCAGCGGATCGTTGGCCGGATTGGTGGCGCAGCCCGAAAGCAGCAGCGCGCAGGAAGTGGCCATGAGCAAGGTTTTCATGGGTTCTTAGGCTCAGTTCAGATAGATAAATTCCACGCGCCGGTTCTTGGCCCAGGCCTCCTCGCCCTGCCCGGCCATCGCCGGTCGCTCCTCGCCGTAGCTGACGGTCGCCACCTGCGCATCGGTGACGCCCTGGAGCATCAGCGCGCGGCGCACGGCCTGCGCACGCCGCTCGCCCAGGCCGATGTTGTACTCGGGCGAGCCGCGCTCATCGGTGTGCCCCTCGAGCCGTACGCGGACGCTGGCATTGTGGGCGAGCGTGTGGGCGTGTGCGGCGATGACGGACACAAACTCCGGCCGGATCTCGCTGCTGTCGAAGTCGAAATAGATCAGGCGGCTTGCACCCCCGGGCGCGGAGGCCCCGTTCTCCTGCGAGTTCGGCTTCATACCCGACTGGGCATTGTCGTCCGCACTGTTCTGCGCGGCGCTTCTTAGTGCCCGAAATTTGATCCCCCGCCACGGCCTCGGCCGTCCTCGGGACGCGCTGTTCCGACTTTCCGGAGCAGCCCGCCACCAACAGCAGGACGGTGCCCGTCATGGCGGCCAGCAGTGTTCTATACATAGCAGCGTTCTCCAGTAAGGCTACGGAGCAAGGAAGGGACCCCAGACCGGCTCGCGCACATCGCCCCGATCGGATTTAAGTTGTTGCGACACCTGGCCGTCCACAGCCACGGTGGCCAGCGTCGCGGCGCGCCCGACGCGCCCGGCGTAGATCAGGCTCATGCCGTTGGGGGCAAAGCTGGGCGACTCGTCCAGACTGCCGTGCGTCAGTATCCGCACATTGCCGCTCGCCAAATCCTGCACGCCGATACGATAGTCCGATCCCTCGCGCGAGACCAGCGCCAGCGAACGGCCATCGGGCGAAGGACGGGGACGCGCATTGTAGGATGAGCCGAAGGTGATTCTTTGCACGCGCTGGTGTCCTGCCACATCGGTGCGATAAATCTGCGGGCCGCCGGACCGGTCGGAGGTGAAGTAAATACTCGCGCCATCAGCGCTCCAGGCCGGCTCGGTGTCGATGGCCGGATCGTCGGTGATCCTTGTCAGGGCCTGCGTCGGTCAGGTCGAGCACGAAAATATCCAGATTACCGTTCGAACCGGAGAGCGTCAGCGCCAGACGCCGCCCGTCGGGCGACCAGGCCGGAGCGCCATTAACGCCCGAGCGCGCCGAGACCTGCCGGCGCTCGCCCGTGCGCAGCTGCTGCACGATCACCGCCGCCACTCGATTCTCGAACGACACGTAGGCGAGCCATTGCCCGTCGGCCGACCAGGCCGGCGACATGATCGGCTGGCGCGAATCGAGCACCACCTGCGAGTTCTCCCCGTCGGCGTCGGCGACGATCAGCTGGAAGTGCTGCGCCGGAGGCGTGCCGTCGACCGCCACGTAGGCGATGCGGGTCGCAAACGCACCGCGTGTGCCGATGATCTTCTCGTAGACGAAGTCGCTGATCCGGTGGGCGCTGGACCTGAGCGTGGCCTGATCCGCCAGCACGCGCGTGGTTCCCAGCAGCTGGCCCGTCAACGCATTGACCAGTTCGCACTCGATCAGTGAGCCGCGCGCCCTCACCCGCACTGACGCGCCCCACCAGCACGTAGTCCACGCCCTCGGCATGCCAGTCGGCCGCCACCACATCGGCGGCCCGGTTGGGCCGCAGGCGCAGCGCGGTGCGCTCCATGGTCTTGAACCGCCCGCTCCCGTCCAGATCGTGCTGCACGACCGCGGCAAAATCGTAGCCGCCGTTGGGAGGCGTCGCGGGCGTAAAGGGAATGACGGCGATCGGGATCGGGTCGGTCACGCCCTTGGTGATGTCGATCTGAAGCTCGGCGCGCGCGCCGGAGGCGAAAACCACCGCGAGCAGCAGGACTGCCGTGACTACGCGCTCTTGTGGACCGTGAGGTCATTACGCGTCGTGCCTACTCGTCGGGGTGAAAGTTAAATTTCAGGTTGCGATCAAACAAATCAGGATTCGTGGGCGTCGGCAATGGCGATGCGCGGTAGACCGCCGCTTCGATGGACTCGCGCACGGCCGCGTCTCCATTGCAACTGCCAATCTTCACGCCCGTCACCTCTCCGCCCGGGATCTGCGTCACCAGCACCTCGCAGTTTACCCCAGCCCGCGCGCTGGGCGGGCGGATCCAGGCCCGCGTGACGCGATCGCGAATCAGTGCCAGCCAGGCCACCTCCTCGGTGCTGCCGCGCGCGGCATTGACGCGCTCCTCGGCCGCCAGCTGCGCTCGCAGCTCCGCCTCGCGCTTCGACTTTTCGCGCGCGGCCCGCTCGCTCTCCGCGCGCTGGGCCTTCTCTTCGGCCTCCTTGGTCTCGCGCTCCGCCTGCTGTTTCTCCTCGAGCCGCGCTGCCGCGGCCGCGGCCTCCTTCTGCTCCTGTTCACGCCGCGCTTCCTCGGCCGCGCGCTTCTCTTCCGCCGGCGGCGTGGGCGGCTCGTGCGCCGCTTCAGGCGGCGCGGGGGGCGGGGCTCGGCGCAGGCACGGGCGCCGCGGGCGTGCGCGCTGGCGCACTGGCCCGCTCCACAACCACGGTGGCCTCGATGGCGAGCTGCTGCGGCGCTCGCACCGGCGCGCGCAGATGTCCACCAGCTCCAGCCCACGGCGGCCGCGATGCCGGCATGGATCAGAATCGAAAGCAGCACCGCAAGCCACCGCATGCGGCGGCCCTCGCCCTGTTGCCTCGGACTCATGGCCGCTTGGGCGCGGGCGGTGGATCGGTAAGAAATCCCAACTTGACCGCGCCCGCCTGTTGCAACATCACCATCGCCGTGACCACGCGCCCGTAGTCCACGGCACGATCACCCTTGACCAATACGACGCGCTGCGGCGCGCGGCGCAGCGCCGCGGTGGCGCGCGCCAGAGCCGTGGCGTCGTCGATCGGCGACTGCGGATTCGCTCCTACATTCAGATACAGGCGCCCGCGCGCATCGATCGAAAGCACCAGCGGTTCGAGATTATTGACCGCGCGCGCGTTGAGGGGTTCCGCATTCGCCTTGGGCAACTCCACCTTGATGCCCTGGGTGAGCAACGGGGCCGTGATCATGAAGATGATCAGCAGCACCAGCATCACATCGATGTACGGCACCACGTTGATCTCGCCCATGAGTCGACGCTTCGGCCTGCCGGACACCGCCATGCTCAGGTCCCTGGCGAACCACGCGTCGCGTGGCGCTGCAGAATGGTTGAAAACTCTTCCATAAAGGCGTCGTAGCGCATTTCCAGTCGGCTCAACTGATCGGCATAGCGGTTGTAGGCAATCACCGCCGGGATCGCGGCGAACAATCCGATGGCGGTGGCCACCAGCGCCTCGGCAATGCCGGGCGCGACCGAGGCGAGCGTGGCCTGCTGCACGTTACTGAGCGAGGTAAAGGCGCTCATGATCCCCCAGACCGTGCCGAAAAGTCCCACGTACGGGCTGGTGGACCCGACCGTGGCCAGGGTCGCCAGGTTGTGCTCGAGCCGGTCGATTTCCTTCAGCTGCGCCACGCGCATCGCGCGACGCGCGCCCTCCAGCAACAAATCGGCGGCCGCGCCGTCCTGCTGGCGCAGACGCGCGAATTCCCGGAAGCCGAATTCGAAGATGCTCTCCATGCCGGTGGAGCGCCCGCGCGACTCGATGGTCCGGAACAGCGCCGACAGGTCCCCGCCCGACCAGAAGCTGTTCTCGAAGCGCTCGGCGTCCTGGCGCGCCCGCCCCACGATCATGCGCTTGTCGAAGATGATGGCCCATGACATCAGCGAGGCCAGCAGGAGCAGCGCAATCACGAATTGCACCACCGGACTCGCCTGCAGTATCAGCCGAAGAATCGATAAATCGCCGACCATCAGTGCAACCCCTCGATAATTGAGTGCGGCACGCGACGCGGGCGAAAGCTGTCGCTTCCCACGCACACCACGCGCACGCTGGCCGCGGCCAGCAATTCACCGTGCTGCTCGTCGCGGTGCACCTGCTGCTTGAACAGCAGCGTGGTGGCACCGTCCATCGCCGGCTGGCAGGTGACCACCAGCAGATCATCAAGACGCGCCGGCCGATGAAAGCGGATATTGACCTCCGCGACCGCAAAGAGCACGCCCGGGTCGGCGGCAAGGGCGGTCTGCGAGTGCCCGCGCGCGCGCAGCCACTCGGTGCGGGCGCGCTCGAGGAACTTCAGATAATTGGCGTAATAGACCACGCCCCCGCCGTCGGTGTCCTCCCAGTACACGCGTGCCGACCACACGAACGCACTCACGGAGTTTCACCGAACAAGGGCAGGTTGGCCGCCGCGCGCTCGGGAACCTTGCGGCCGAAATGCAGCCAGGCGCTGCGCGTGGCGATGCGCCCGCGCGCGGTGCGCGCGAGGAATCCCTGCTGGATCAGATACGGTTCGATGACATCCTCGAGCGTGCCGCGCTCCTCGCCGATCGCGGCAGCGAGGCTCTCGATTCCGACGGGCCCGCCGTCGAATTTCTCCATGATGGTCAGCAGCAGTTTGCGATCCAGCGTGTCGAAACCCAGAGGATCGACCTCAAGCAGGTCCAGCGCCGCGGTCGCGATCTGCTCGTCCACCTCACCGGTCCCGCGCACCTGGGCGTAGTCGCGCACGCGGCGCAGCAGCCGGTTGGCGATGCGGGGCGTGCCGCGCGCGCGCTGCGCGATGCGCGCGGCGCCCGCAGCGACGATCGGCACCTGCAGTATGCCCGCCGATCGCATCACGATGCGCTCGAGCTCAGCGACGCTGTAGAACTCGAGGCGCTGCACGATGCCGAACCGGTCTCGCAGGGGCGAGGTCAGAAGGCCCGCGCGGGTGGTGGCGCCCACCAGCGTGAAGGGCGGAATGTTCAGCTTGATCGAGCGCGCCGCGGGGCCCTCGCCGATCATGATATCGAGCTGATAATCCTCCATCGCCGGATACAGTATTTCCTCGACGATCGGGCTGAGCCGATGGATCTCATCGACGAACAGCACATCGCGCGGCTGCAGATTGGTGAGTATCGCCGCCAAATCGCCCGGCCGCTCCAGCACCGGACCCGAGGTCTGGCGCAGGTTCACGCCCAGTTCGGCGGCGATGATCACGCGCGAGCGTGGTCTTTCCCAGGCCCGGCGGACCGAAGATCAGCACGTGATCGAGCGCCTCGGCGCGCCGCCGCGCGGCCTCGATGAAAATGCCCATCTGGCTCTTGACCTGCTCCTGGCCCACATATTCGCTGAAGGCCCGCGGCCGGATGGCCCGATCGACCAGCTCCTCATCGCCACGCCCGGCGGCGCTGACCAGCCGCTCTTCGCTCACCGGGCGGTTCATTCGCGCGCCGCGCCCTGCAGCGCGCCGCGGATCATTTCTTCGGTGCTGGCGGCCGGATCGGCATTCTTGAGCAGACGCGTGGCCTCGTTGGGCCGGTAACCGAGCGCCACGAGCGCACTGAAGGCCTCGGCGGCCGTGCCCACCGGCGCCGGCGGCGGTGGCGGCGTGGCTCTCGGCGCTCATCGCGGCCAGCCGATCGCGCATTTCCACGATCAGGCGTTCGGCAATCTTGCGCCCGACGCCGGGAATGCGCGTCAGCGCGGCCACATCGCCCGCCTGAACGCAGGCGGCAAAGGCTCCCGCCGTGGATCCGGAAAGGATCGCCAGCGCGATTCTGGGTCCGACGCCGGAGACCCGAAGCAGGCTCGCGGAACAGTTGCCGCTCCTCGGCGGTGCCAAATCCGTACAGGAGCTGCGCGTCTTCGCGCACCACCAGGTGGGTCAGCAAACGCACCGGCTGGCCGACCGGCGGCAGGTTATAGAAGGTCGACATCGGCGCTTCCAGCTCGTAGCCCACCCCGCCGACCTCGATCGTGAGCGCGGGCGGCGCCTTGTGCACCAGGCTCCCGGCGAGTGAGGCGATCATGGCCGCGCGCCCGCACGCCCGACGCTCCGCGCTGCGCGGCGCGCGCTCGCGCCGCGGCGGCAGGCTCGCGGCTCTCAAGGCCGCAAGCCGCCGGCTCTGCGCGTGACACAGCGCTACGGCCAGCGCATCGGCGGCGTCGGCCACGGGCCGGCGCTCCAGACTGAGCAAGGCAGACACCATCCGCGCGACCTGAAGCTTGTCGGCCCCGCCAAATCCGCTGACCGCCAGCTTGATCGCGCGCGGCGCGTATTCGTAGGCGCTCGCGCCCAGGGCCACCGCCGCGCAGATCGCCGCACCGCGCGCCTGGCCCAGCTTCAGGGCGCTGTCGACATTGCGATGCACGAAGACGCGCTCGATGGCGATCTCATCCGGGCGATGTTCCTGGATCAAGCACGGCAATGGCCTCGAATATCCGGCGCAGGCGCACCAGAAAATCCTCGCCGCGGACGTTGATGCAGCCGTTGGCGATGTGCCGCTCGCCGGCGGCCGTGCAATCGATGACAGCCGTACCCGGTGCGGACCGATCCGGGATCCAGGCCCAGGATCCGACACGGCTGCAGCGGTACCCATCCGGGCGGCGCTCGGCCTCCGGGCTGCGGGGCTGCGCCCGCGGCCGCCCGCACTAGGCCGGTAGCTGCGCCAGGAACTGCCGGAGTAGCGCGCCATGTCGCCTCTTGCTGTGTAACCGCATTATTAGAATGATAGCCGGAAGCCTCACCGGCCACACGCTCAATACGGCCCGATTAAAAATTGGAAACAGCATCGAAAAGCACCGCCGCGCCCGCGGCCGCGATCAACGAGGCGCGCTCGGCATTCGCCGATCTGGGCCTGTCGGCGCCGGCCCTGCGCTCAGCGGCGAGGAGCTGGCGCGGCTGGTCGGTGAGATCACCGAGGAGCCGGACATCGCGGTGGCCGCCTGGCTCACGCACGCGCGCGCGGCCGGGCTCGAGTGCAGCACCGCCACGCGCGATCGCGCGCTTCGGGAGCGTGCCCGAGCGCCTCGCCCGCCAGCTCGAACAGCTGGGCGAGATCAGCCTGCCGCTCGACTGGACGGCCAGTCGCGGACTGAACGCGCAGCAAACCGAGACGCTGCGCAAGATGCTGCTGGCGACGGCGGCCGATCCGCGCCTGATCGTGGCTCGCCTGGCCGGCGAGCTGCTGCGCCTGCGCCATGCGCGAGATCTGAGCGCACCCGAGCGCCGGCAGGCTGGCGCTGGAGGCGCGCGAAATATACGCGCCGCTCGCCAATCGCCTGGGCGTGTGGAGCGTCAAGTGGGAACTGGAGGACCTGGCCTTTCGCCAGCTCGAGCCGATCGAGTACCGCGACATCGCCGCCGCGCTGATCGAGCGTCGCGTGGCGCGCGAACAATACGTCGATGAGGTCTGCGCCCTGCTGCAGGCCGAGCTGGCCGACGGCGGGCATCCTCGCGCAGGTCTACGGTCGACCGAAGCACATCTACAGCATCTGGCGAAAAATGCAGCGCAAGCAGCTCGCCTTCGAGCAGCTCTACGACGTGCGCGCGGTGCGGGTGGTGGTCGAGACGGTCGCCGATTGCTACGCGGCGCTCGGAGTGGTCCATGGCCTGTGGCGGAACCTGCCGGGGGAATTTGACGATTACATCGCCACGCCCAAGGACAATCAGTACCGCTCGATCCACACGGCGGTGGTGGGACCGGAAAACAAGTCACTCGAGATCCAGATCCGCACCCGCGACATGCACGAGCACGCCGAACTGGGCGTCGCGGCGCACTGGCGCTACAAGGAAGGCGGCGCGCGCGATGCAGGGCTACGAACGCAAGATCGAGTGGGTGCGGCGCATGCTCGATCCGGCGCGGGTCGATGAGGATCACGGGGATCTGATCGACCACGTCCGGCAGGATCTGTTTACCGATCGCGTCTACGCGCTCACCCCGCGCGGAGAGGTGATCGATCTGCCGCGCGGGGCCACGCCGCTGGATTTTGCCTACCACGTGCACACGCAGCTCGGGCACGGTTGCCGTGGCGCCAAGGTCAACGGCCGCATCGCCCCGCTCAACCAGCCGCTCGCCAACGGCGAGATCGTCGAGATCATCAGCGGCCGGAGCGGCGGCCCGAGCCGTGACTGGCTCAAGCCCGAGAGCGGCTTTCTGGCCTCCTCGCGCAGTCGCGCCAAGGTGCGCGCCTGGTTCCACCAGCGCGATGCGGCCGAGACCGGCGCGGCCCCGGCCGCACCCGCCGCAGCGCCGCCGCCCGAATGCCGGGCCGCTCCGGTCCGCGCCAAGCGCGCGCGCTCGCGCCGCGCCACGGCGGTGGACATCGAAGGCGTGGGCGACATGCCCACCACGATGGCGCGCTGCTGTGCGCCGGTGCCGCCCGAGCCCATTGCCGGCTACCTGACGCTCGGGCGCGGGGTGACCGTCCACCTGGCGTCCTGCAAGAGCCTCAAGCGCATGCGCGCGCTCCACCCGGAGCGCGGCTTGCAGGTGGAATGGAACCTCGGGTCGGAAGAAACGATGCCGGTGCAGATCCGGGTCGAGGCCTTCGACCGGCGCGGGCTCCTGCGCGATGTGTCCGACGTCATGGCGCAGGAGCGCTTGAGCATCGATGGCGTGCACTCGAGCACCGATCCGGCCGATCGCGTCGCCACCATCCACATGCGCACCGCGGTGCGCGATGCCGCGCAGCTCCGTCAGGTGCTCAAGCGGCTGAGCGCGGTCGCCAATGTGCTGCGCGCGGTTCGCGCGGGCTGAGAGTCAGGGCGCGAGCGCCGCTTAGCGGTTGATGTTGTCGATCGCGCGCTTGTCGGCCGCGAGCGCGGCCTCGTGCAGGGCCTCGGCGAGCGTCGGATGGGCGTGGATCGTGCGCTGCAGATCCTCGGCACTGCCGCGAAATTCCATCGCCACGACCGCCTCGGCAATCAGCTCGCCGGCCATCGGTCCGATAATGTGCACGCCCAGCAGATCGTCCGTGGCCTTGGCCGCGATCAGCTTTACAAATCCGGCCGGGGCCTCCATCGCCCGCGCGCGCCCGCTGGCCGCAAACGGGAACACCCCGACCTTGTACTCGAGCTTGGCGGCCTGGACCTGCGCTTCGGTCTGCCCGACCCAGGCAATTTCCGGGGCGGTGTAGATCACCGAGGGGATCAGCGCGTAGTTGACGTGCGCGTATTTGCCCGCGATGCGGTCGGCCACCGCCACGCCCTCCTCCTTCCCCTTGTGCGCGAGCATCGGCCCGCGCACCACATCGCCGATGGCCCAGACGTTCTCCACGCCCGTGGCGCAGTGCTCATCGACGCTGACAAAGCCGTGCTCGTCGAGCTTGACTCCGCTCCCCTCGCCCAGCAGATCGGCCGTGTAGGGGCGGCGGCCCACGGCCACGATCAGTTTGTCGACCACCACCGACTGCTCGCCCTTGGCGTCGGTGTAGCGCACCGTCACCCCGTCCTTGCCGGCCAGCGCTGCGCTGACCTTGGCGCCGAGTCGAATGTCGAGGCCGAGTTTCTTGAAGTGCTTGGCCGCCTCGGCTGGCCAACTGCGCATCGGCCATCGGCAGCAACGCATCGAGCGCCTCCAGCGTGATCACCTCCGCGCCGAGGCGCCGCCACACGCTCCCGAGTTCCAGTCCGATGACGCCGGCACCGATCACGCACAGGCGCTTGGGCACCGCCTCCAATTCGAGCGCACCCCAGGAGTCGATGATCTGCTGGCCATCGAAAGGGACCGACTTGAGCGCCGCGGGCACCGAGCCGCTGGCCAGCACCACGTGACGCGCGCGCAGCGATGAGACCTTGCCGTCCGTCGCGGTGACTTCCACCACGCGCCCGGCCGTGAGCTTGGCGCGCCCGAACATCGGCGTGACGCCGGCCGCCTTGAGGAGCGCGGCGACTCCGCCGGTCATGCCCTTGACGATCGAGGCGCGGCGCTTTTGCATGGCGGCCAGATCGAGGCTCAAGGCCCCGACCTTGATGCCGTGGGCCGCGAACTCGTGCTGGGCGCGGTGCCAAAGTTCGGAGGACTCCAGAAGCGCCTTGGAGGGAATGCACCCGGCATTGAGGCAGGTGCCGCCAAACGCACTGCTCCCGTCGCGATTGCGCCACGCGTCGATGCAGGCCACCTTAAGCCCGTTTTGCGCCGCGCGGATCGCCGCGGGGTAGCCGGCCGGCCCCCCGCCGATGACCACCACGTCGTAATCGAAGTTATCGCTCATGCTGTTTCAGACTCCGAGCAGCATGCGGCCCGGATCTTCCAGGCCGTCCTTGACGGCCACGAGGAACTGCACCGCCTCCTTGCCGTCGATGATGCGATGATCATAGCTCAAGGCCACGTACATCATCGGGCGCGCGACGATCTGCCCGTCCACCACCACCGGGCGCATGCTGGGTCTTGTGCATGCCGAGGATGGCGCTCTGCGGGGCATTGACGATCGGTGTGGACAGGAGCGATCCGAACACGCCGCCGTTGGTGATGCTGAAGGTGCCGCCGGTCAGGTCCTCCAGCGCAATGCTCCCATCGCGTGCGCGCTGCGCGTAATCGGCGATGCCCTTTTCGATCCCCGCGAAATCGAGCGCCTCGGCGTCGCGCAGCACCGGCACCATCAGGCCGCGCTCGGTCGAGACCGCCACGCCGATGTCGTAGTAATCGTGATAGACGATGTCGGTCCCGGACACGGCCGCATTGAGCAGCGGGAACCTCTGGAGCGCGGCCACCACCGCCTTGACGAAAAAGGACATGAAGCCGAGCTTGACGCCGTGACGCTTCTCAAAGCCGTCCTTGTAGCGGGCGCGAAGCTCGTTGATGTTCGTCAGGTCCACTTCGTTGAAGGTGCTCAGCAGCGCCTGGGTGGACTGCGCCTGCACCAGGCGCTCGGCGATGCGCTGGCGCAAGCGCGACATCGGCACCCGCCGCTCGGCGCGCGCGCCCTGCGTCGTGCCGGTGCCGGGCGGATGCGGACTGCTCGGGCGGAGCCGCGCTCGCGGGCCAGCTGCACGCGCCGCGCTGGCGGCGGCGACCAGGTCCGATTTCGCCACCCGCCCTTCCCGCGCGGCCGCTGCGATCGTGGTTCGCGGGAGCTTTAGTTCATCGGCCACGCGTTGCGCGGCAGGACCGAGCTTCGGGGCGGCCGCGCGGCGGGTTGCGGCGCTCGGTCTGGCAGCGGGCGCGGGCGGCCGGTGTCGGGGCTCGCAGCGCGCGGGCCTCCGCGCTCGCGCCCGCCTCCAGCACCGCGAGCAGGTCGCCGCTCTTCACGACGCTGCCCGCGGGCGAGTGGATTTCCTTGAGGATCCCCGCGGCCGGCGCCGGCACTTCCAGCACCACCTTGTCGGTCTCCAGGTCCGCGAGGCTCTCATCGCGGCTCACCGCATCGCCCGGGCTGCTTGCGCCAGGCGACCAGCGTCGCATCGGCGACCGATTCGGGCAGCTGCGGCACGCGAATCTCGACTCTCATTAATTATTCCTTTTCTTGGCGAGCGGGCGCGAGGCCGGCGCGGGACGTGGCGCTTCGCCATCGGCTGCGCCGAGCTCGGCGCCCGCTCCGGACAGCGCCGCCTGCACCAGCTGGCGCTGCTCGGCCTGGTGGATGCGTGCCAGTCCGGTCGCGGGCGCGGCGGCCGGCGCGCGTCCGGCGTAGTAAACCGGGCGCGCCTCTCCGGCCAGTTCCTGCAGGCGATGGCGGATCTGAAACCAGGCGCCCTGATTCTGCGGCTCCTCCTGGCACCAGACCAGGTCCACGGCGTTCGGGTAGCGGGCCAGCGCCGCGTGCGTACTCCTGCGCCGGGAAGGGGTACAGCTGCTCGATGCGCACGATCGCCACATCGTTCCTTTTTTCGGCGCGACGCGCCTGCAGCAGGTCGAAATACACCTTGCCGCTGCACAGCACCACCCGGCGCACGGCCGGCCTCGGGCAGCTCATCGATCTCGCCGATCAGGCTGGAGAATGCCCCGTCGCGTCAGATCGGCTGAGCGTCGAGACGGAAAGTTCGTGACGCAGCAGGCTCTTGGGCGTCATGACGATCAGGGGCTTGCGCTGCGAGCGCAGCATTTGCCGGCGCAGCATGTGGAACATCTGCGCCGGAGTCGAAGGCACGCACACCTGCATGTTGTTCTCGGCGCACAGCTGCAGGAAGCGCTCCAGTCGCGCGGAGGAGTGCTCCGGCCCCTGCCCCTCGTAGCCGTGCGGCAGGAACAGCGTCAGGCCGCACAACCGGCCCCACTTCGCTTCCCCCGAGCTGATGAACTGGTCGATGAGCACCTGCGCGCCGTTGACGAAGTCACCGAACTGCGCTTCCCAGATCACCAGGCAATCCGGGCTGGTGCTCGAATAACCGTACTCGAATCCGAGCACCGCCTCCTCGGAAAGGAGCGAGTCGATGATCGTAAAGCGCGGCTGGCCCTCACTGATGTGCTGCAGCGGGATGAAGCAACGGTCGCTGTTCTGATCGTGCAGCACCGCGTGGCGGTGAAAGAACGTGCCGCGCCCGCTGTCCTGGCCGGAAATCCGCACCGCCGTGCCCTCGTCCAGGAGCGAAGCGTAGGCCAGGGTCTCGGCGCACCCCCAGTCCATGCCGATCTCGCCGGCGAGCATCTTGGCGCGGTTGACCATCACCTGGGCCACGCGCGGATGCAGCGTGTAGCCTTCCGGGTATTGGAGGATCCGGCGGCCGAGCGCGGCGAGTTTCGCGGCCGGAATCGCGGTGCGAACCGCCTCGCGCATCTCGGTTTGGTGGTAGCGCGACCAGTCCACCGTGTACTTGTTGCCGATCATGCCGAGCGAGGGATGCATCTGGTGGCGCCCGCTGTCGAGCGCCTGGCGGTACTCCTCGCTCATTTTTTCTGCATCGCCCGCCGCCAGCACGCCATCGGCCAGGAGCCGCTCGGCGTACAGCGCGCGCACCGAGGGGTGCTGGCGGATCGCCTGGTACATCACCGGCTGCGTCGCGGCCGGCTCGTCCGCCTCGTTGTGCCCCAGGCGCCGGTAACAGACCAGGTCGAGCACCACGTCCTTGTGGAAAGTCTGCCGGTAACGGAGCGCAAAGCGCGCCGCGAAGATCACCGCCTCCGGATCATCGCGCGTTGACGTGCAGGATCGGCGCCTCGATCATCTTGGCGACATCGCTGCAGTACGCGGTCGAGCGCGCGTCGCGCGGGTCGCTGGTGGTGAAGCCCACCTGGTTGTTGATCACGACGTGGATCGAGCCCCCGGTCCCGAAACCGCGGGTCTGCGACATCTGCAGCGTTTCCATGACCACGCCCTGGCCCGCGAAGGCGGCATCGCCGTGCACCAGGATCGGCAGCACCTTTTCCCCCAGCGTGTCGCCGCGGCGCTCCTGGCGCGCGCGCACCGAACCCTCGGCCACCGGGTTGACGATCTCCAGGTGCGAGGGGTTGAAGGCCAGCACGACGTGCACGTTGCCCCCTGGAGTGCGCAGGTCGGCCGAAAATCCCTTGTGGTACTTGACGTCCCCGGAGCCGGCATCCTGCTTGGTCTGGCCCTCGAACTCCGAGACCAGATCCGCCGGGGACTTGCCCAGCACATTGACCAGCACGTTCAGCCGTCCGCGGTGAGCCATGGCGATGATGGCCTCCTCACCCGCCCGCGCGCCCGCTCTGCTGCACCAACTCATCGAGCAAGCGGAATCAGCGCCTCGCCTCCCTCGAGCGAAAAGCGCTTCTGGCCGACAAAGCGCGTGTGCAGGTAGCGCTCCAGTCCTTCCGCGGCGGTCAGATGGCGCAGCAGGTTGCGCCGCTCATCGGCACTGAATCGCTGCTCCATGCGCCCGAGCTGAAATTCATCCTGCAGCCACAGCCGCTCGTCGGTGTCCGAGACGTGCGCGAACTCCGCGCCGATCGTGCCGCAGTACACCTGCTCGAGGCGCGAGAGGATCTCGCGCAGCGTGGCGCGCTTTCCGATCCACGCGTTGCGGCTTCCGGTGTAGAACGGCGTGTCCAGGTCCGCCTCGCTCAATCCCACGTAGGCCGGATCGAGCACCCGCGGGCGCGGGCGTTGCATCAGGCCCAGCGGATCGATCTTGGCGATCAGGTGGCCGCGATTGCTGGTGGTCTGCACCAGGCGCGATACCGCGCCTTGCTTTTCGCTCGTCCCACCGCCGCGAGCGTTCCCGGCGGAGCTTCGCGCCGAGCGGGCCTGCCTCGCGGTTCTGGAGCGCGTCGAAATACGCGCGCCATCGGGGCGCGACCGTGCCGGGCGCGCGCAAGTATTCCGCGTAGAGGCTCTCTACATACGGTGCGTTGCCGCCTGAAAGCGGCGTCGGCAGCTCAGGATCAGAGTCGGTCGGGTCCATCAGGTCAAGTATGCCGGAATCATTGTTCCAGTTACGGGTCAAAAAAGGCTTTCTACTCAAGGGGGTAGCCGCCAATTCGGCGACCGCCTCCAGTCTAGCGGATGCCCGGACGCCTTTCCCACCGCGATCGGACTCGCCCGAAAGGTGCCGCGCGGCGGCGCTGCTATGATCGCAGACATGATTGGATTGGGCCTGGTGCTGCTGAGTTCCTTCACCTCGGTGGGCGGGGACGGTCTGCGGCTGGAATTCGATGATCACATGCGAAGCCGCGTCGTCGCCTCGCTCGACGGCGAGGTGTCGGTGGGCCCCTACACCTACTCGGAGGCGCTGCTGACCGCGGGCGGGGAGCTGCGCGATTTCGCGCTCGAAACTCGCGAAGAAGCGGACATCACCGATGCGCTGGGCGCCGGCACATCGAGGTCACTCTCACGGGCCGCGCCGGCTCGATCATCAAGCGCGTCGAGGTGAGCGCCTATCCGGCCCACCCGCACTGGCTGTTCCTGCGCGTGCGCTACACCAACGCCGGCACGAGCCCGATCCAAGTGCTCGGCTACATCAACGATCGCTATGAGTTTGCGCCCGCCGCCGGGCCAAAGCGAGCCGGCGTTCTGGTCCTACCAGTCGGCCTCCTACGAGAGCCGGCCCGACTGGGTGCTGCCGATCCGGCCCGACTATCAGCGCGGCAACTTCCTCGGGATGAACAACAGCGATTACGGCGGGGGCACGCCGGTGCTCGATGTGTGGCGGCGCGATCTGGGCGTGGCGATCGGCCATGTGGAATTGAGCCCCAAGCTCGTCTCCCTTCCGCGTGCACCGCCATGGCCGGGGCAATGTCGAACTCGCGCTGAGCACCCGCCACACCCTGAGCCTCGCGCCCGGCGCGAGCATGGATTCCGTGCGCAGCTTTGTCAGCGTGCACCACGGCGATCATTTCGCCACGCTCCGCGACTACGGCACGCTCATGCAGGCCCAGGGGCTGAGCATTGCCGGCCACGCCCAAGGACGGGTTCGAGCCGATCTGGTGCGCGTGGGGATACGGCCGCGCTTTCACGCCCGCAACAGATCTTCGACAGCCTGCCGGTGGTCAAACAACTGGGCTTCCGCTGGGCGGTGGTCGATGACGGCTGGCAGGTCGCCCAGGGCGACTGGCGTCCCACGCCCGCCAAGTTCCCGGCCGGCGATGCCGACATGAAGGCGATGGTCGATCGGATCCACGCCGCCGGCCTCAAGGCGCAGCTGTGGTGGGCGCCGCTGGCCGCGGACCCCGGCTCGCGGACCGAGCGCGAGCACCACGATTGGTTGCTGCAGAACGTGGACGGATCGGCTCAGAAGATCAGCTATTGGAATTCGCTGTACCTGTGTCCCGCCTACGGGCCGGTGCAGGAGGACGCCGCCGCGTTTGTGCGCAAGGCCTTAGGGCGAGTGGGGATTTGACGGACTGAAGATCGACGGCCAGCACCTGAACGCCGCACCGCCCTGCTTCAACAAGGCGCACGCGCACGCGACGCCCGGAAGAGGCCGCCGAGCGCGTGCCGCAGTTCTTCAAGGCCGTCTGGGAGGCGGCGCAGTCGACCAAGCCCGGGGCGGTGGTGGAGATTTGCCCGTGCGGCACCGGCTATTCGTTTTTCACGATGCCTTATCTGAACATGACGGTGGCCTCCGATCCGGAAAGTTCCTGGCAGGTGCGCCTCAAGGGCAAGACCATCAAGGCGCTGCTGGGCGACCGCACGGCCTACTTCGGGGATTTCGTGGAACTGAGCGAGGGCGGCGACCGACTTTGCCTCGAGCTTTCGGCGTCGGCGCGGTGATCGGCACCAACTTTGCGTGGCCCGGCGCACCGGGAAAGAAGGACCCGAAACTGCTGCTGACACCGGAGCGCCAGGCCCTGTGGCGCCACTGGACGACGACTCTACGATCGGCTGCGACTGGTCGATGGCACCTACCTTGGGAACGCTCTACGACATCGGCTTTGACAAGCCCGAGACGCACGTGATCGCCAAGGGCGATGCGCGCTACTACGCGTTCTATGCCAAGAACTACAGCGGGGACGTGGAACTGCGCGGGCTCAAGCCCGGCGCTTACCGGGTGCGCGACTACGTCCACGATCGCGACCTGGGTGTCGTGCA
Source organism: uncultured Gammaproteobacteria bacterium (assembly GCA_963795685.1). Classification (GTDB taxonomy): domain Bacteria; phylum Pseudomonadota; class Gammaproteobacteria; order Steroidobacterales; family Steroidobacteraceae; genus FEN-1191. The sequence goes on along the minus strand of CAWCJE010000010.1, from coordinate 58,317 downwards.
AGGTCCGCTGGCCAAGCTCGCGGTGCACTTCACACCAGTCATTGCTGATCGAGGCCTTACCGCAGTAGCGCCTGCGCGTTGTCGTGGTAGATCCTGCGCAGGACGCTATCGGGCAGGTGCATGCCATAGCCCCGCCACCATTCCGCATCCGCGGGCCAGAACCACTCATCCTCGGTCTCCAGCTGGCGCACGTGCGCCAGGTACATGGCGGGCGTGGGATCGTTGTCGGTGCCAAAGAGTATCCGTCCGGAGTACTTGAGGAAAAATCGCCGCGCGCTGTAGGGCTGGCGCGCCAGCTCCCACATGCGCGCCGCGAAGTCCACCTGGACGTTCGGGTACTTATCGAGCAAGGCGCCCACCCGCGCCAGGTCGTTGCTCAGATTGAAGGCGTGCACGGCCACAAAGCGCGTGTTGCGGGTGACGCGCGATGACCTTGTAGAAGCGCGCTTCCATGTCCTCAAAACCGGGCGTGCCCTTGTTGTACAGCGACCAGTTCAGCGAGCGGCGCAGGTCATTGTGCTCATCGGGCGGCTGGTAGAACGCGGCCGGCTCGGCGATGTGCACGAACACCGGCAGATGCAGCTTTCGCGGCCTCATCCCAGAGCGGATCAAAGATCGGATCATCGATGTAATAGGACTGCTCCCCGGCATGCACGAGTCCCATGCCCTTGTCGGTCAGTTCCCCCAGGCCCCTGGCGCCGGCCTTGACGTCCGCGCGCAACCGCGCGCGCAGCAGATCACCGTACCCGGGCTGGCCGATGCCCTCGGAGGAAATCCCCGCAAACATCACGAAGCGCCCCGGATAGGGCATCGCAGTAGCGGGCCACCGCGGCGCGAAATTCCTCGCCCGACTTGCCGGTAAAAATGAAGCTCTGGGCCACATTGAGCTTCTTCTGCAGTTCCACCCAGGCGCGCACTTCCTCGGGCGTCTTGGCGTAGCTGTCGTGACTGTGCGCGTCGATCACCGGATAGCGAAAGCGCGTGAGCTCGGTGTGCGGCACCACCAGGGAAGAGTTCATGCGCGCGGTATCAAAACGATTCTCGGCCGGCACGTCCTCCGGACCCACCTCCGCGACCTGCTGGGCCAGGGCCGCGGCCGACCCCCCGGAGAAGGCGACCTGCAGGACGCACAGCGCCGCAGTGCCCTGCGCCCGTTCGCATCGGCGAGCGCGCGTTCTTCAGTTCAATCGCGAATCGGCGCGCTCACGCCGAAGCACCACCGCACGCGGACGCGTACTGCTGCAGCACCCAGTCCACGGCGTGCAACGCCAGTTCGCGCGCGTCCTGATCAAGGGTGCCCGCACGCACGGCCGCGTATTGCTGCGGCATGAACTGGCTCATGTCTCGTGCGACACCCCGCAAGAATTGGTCGATAATGGCTGCGCTTCCGACCGCATGTTCGAACAGGCTCGAACGAGCACCAGGATACACGAGATTCAGGGTAGGATGGCCGAGGCAAAACCGCAGGCGCGCCAACGGAGCGCTTTCCAGGATCGCGGCCTCGAGATCCGAGAATTCGACCAAGCCGTGAATTGAGTCGAAAATCGAGAGACTCCGATTTTCCGGCTTCGCGATACCCGGAACCGGCTGACCTTCAGATCGGGCCGACGATTGCTTCTCATCTGACATCCCGGTTAGGATTGAAGCGACGAGGTCCTGCAAGGATGCTTTGGAGATCACCTGCCGGGCGTCCAGAATCACGGAGTTCAAGTGGGCTTCGACACCATCAATCCTCGCAGCTCTTCCCTCTTCGGAATCCACATCGAACATCATCAAGATAGCAGGAGATCCCGCGGTGGTGATCCGGGTCGTGAGACGCCAGTCGATGTCCCACGTGAAGTTGTTTAAATTCCTTTGGCTCTCTCGACTCTTTTGAAAGGACGAGAACGCGCGCACGACCACAGGGATGGTTTTGGATCCCACCCTCAACTCGAAATCGAAGAATCCGTCGCCGGGGCCTCTCTCCACAATCACCGCGTTGTCCAGACGTGACAATGCCAGCCTTGCCAGAAGCTCCGCACGCCATCCAAGATATCCGGGATCACCGCCACTCTGCGAATCTCGGTTACCGCTCATTGCCAAACTGGGATTTGAACCGTTTCAACACGGAGCGGTTGTTGTGCCAGAAATCCGTGACCTCCTTGTAGATACAGATCCGGACGGAGTCGCTTTGAAGGTCATGCCTCTTCGTGATGCTGCTGAAAGGACTGCGCGTCGCTGTCGAGGGCGCCACGACGAAAGCATTCTCCGTCACAGTGTCGACGCCGATGAGGAATGTAGGGACGGGCAGCGATGCCATTCGCACGAACTTCGCATGGTCCATGTCGATCTTGAGTGTCGAACTCTCCGACTTTGAAACCGACGTTGACTTCACCTGAACGAAAAAGAACCCCAGCGTATGTTCCGCAGGGTCGAGGACATCGACAATCAAGTCGACCACCGGATACTTTCCACCGAGGGAAATAGGCCGAAACAGCGGCCTTCTGAACCGGCCTAAAACCGGCTTCGAAAGCCGGACGGACGCAATGAGCTCGCCACGATCTCCGATGGCATTTGCAGACCCACTATGGAACAGCGATGACGACATGGCTGGGACAGCCGCAAGTATTCAGAAGTGCTTCGCCGCGGTCGATGGAAAAACGCAACCCGCCTCCGTCATGAGTTGGATTCATTCACTGGCCCGCATTCATCAAGGACAAGTTCCCTCTACTGCGGTCCGCGTCGGCACCATGCTCCTTCCGCGCTCGGTCAATGCCGTGGCTCCCCTTGCCGGGTCCGTCACCTTTCTCGCGCTTCATCCTCCTTTGGACCGGGGCAGAGCGTACCTCCGCAGCCGGAGCCGCAGCCTCGAAATGCAGAGGGAAAAACTCGGCAAGGTCGTCGCCAAACACGTCGCCGGGAGCCCCGGGATGAAGGACGCGGTCGATGCGCTATGGCAGTCGTGGGCGTCGGCCAGCTCAGTGCCGCCGCACTCCTCGCCGCCATGCCCGAACTCGGCACCCTCAATCGCAAACATGCAGCCGCCTTGGCCGGGGTGGCACCGATGAACTGCGACAGCGGAACGATGAAGGGAAAACAAACCACCTGGGGAGGGACGTGTGTCGATCCGTCAGGCGATCTACATGGCGGCCCTGAGCTCTTCGAAACACAACAAATTACTAAGAGGCTGTCTGAAAAATGCTCAGGCGGCGACTCTGGCGAGCATTCGCTTGGTCATCGACAGATAAATGAGGGCTTCGGAGTGATCGATCCTCACCTCGTGGTCGCGGATCAACCTGCGCGATTGGATGAGCCAACCGAAGGTCCGCTCGACGACCCAGCGCCTCGGCAGGATCTTGAAACCTTTCACGTCGTCGCTGCGCTTGATGATTTCCAAATCGATCTGGCGATGGCGCGCAAGATTGGCCACTTCCTGTTCAAGCCGCCCGGCGTAACCGCCGTCCGCCCAGATCCGTTTGAGCCAGCCATACCGGCTGGCCAGCGTGGGCAGCAACAACCGGGCTCCGTCGCGGTCCTGCACGTCTGCCGGAGTGACCTTCACGTCGAGGATGAATCCGAGGGTGTCTACCAGGACATGTCTCTTTCTTCCTGTAATTTTCTTACCCGCATCAAAGCCACGAAGTCCGGGTTGGCTAGCTGTGCGAACGCTCTGGCTATCGAGGATCGCAGCAGTCGGAGCTTTTTTTTACCGTGCTTGAGCCGGGCAAGGTCGCGGATCGCATGAATGGATCCGTTCCCAGTGCCCCTGCTTGGCCCAGAGCCGGAAGTAGTGGTAGCAGGTCTTCCAATGGGGCAAATCATTGGGCATCATCCTCCACGCTCCACCGGTGCGCAGGATGTAGAAGATGCCGTTGAGAATGCTGCGCCGCGAGTGCTCGCGGGGGCGGCCGCGCATCGTCAGCGGACTATCGGGCAAAAGAGGTCGGATGACCTCCCATTCCGAATCATTGAGGCTGCTGGGGTAGTCGGGCATTCCGAGCTTCTCCCGAATCCAACCACAAAAGTACAGCCCAACAAGTGTTTGGAGTCATTTTTCAGACAGCCTCGAATGGCGCTTAGTTAGGCAGCTCTCCGATTCCTGCCGCGGTGGGGAATCTCCTCGTAAAGATCTCGTGGTGCGGTCAGGAGCGGATAGCCTTTGGGCCTTCGTTTGACTGCCCGAGGCTCTCGCCGGAATGGGCGGACGGTGAGCAGCTTCGTCGCGCACATTTCGATCACGCTGGCATGATGAGCAGCCAGCCAGCGAGATTTGCCACGGTGCCGGAGGTAACCTTCCGCGCTCGCCAGCGCATGATCGAGGACTCCCTTGAAGCTCATCCGTGACAGCGGCTCGTCCGCCTCGATGGCGGCCTGCTGAATCAGTCCACGCAGCAGGTTGCAGGCGATCAGCATCATCCATAGGGTTTTAGCTGCCATGGCGGGACTCCTCACTTCGAAGTTCTCCATGCCAAGGGTGGTCTTGATGTCGCGCAACTTCAGCTCGATTTTCCAACGCTCGGCGTAAAGGCCGCTGACTTCCAAAGCATCGTATTTCCGGGCATCGAGCAGGGTGGTTGCGAGGACCAAAGCCCGCTTTTTCCCACAGCGGTCTTCGTAGCCGATCTTGATATATCGCAACTCCAACGCCTCTGGCAGAGCCCGCCATTGTTCTCCACTAAGCTGGCTCCCCGCGGGCTGACGGGTTGGTTTCTTCCAGACCACGAGCCTCTCCATTGGACTGATCTTCCTCCCCTTGCGCCAGTCCAGCTTGGCATGACGGGCTTGATGGAGGCGCATCACTGCCGAAGCTCCCTGAGCTTGTAGGCGCACGAAGAATTCATAGGTGCAAAAGGCCCTGTCCCCCAGCAACAGATCGCCTGGCTGGATATGTTTGAGAAGCTTCGGAGCCATGATCGAGTCGTGGTCCTGGTGAGGACATGCCTCAAACCCCTCCCATCCGCCGTGGCTGAGATTGAGCACGCCTACGATCCCCATCGTAGGAAAGCCGCATCCGGGAAGCTGACCGCCAGGTTGAGGAAAGGAATACTGGTTGGTGGATGTGTCCATGAGTGCCACGCTGCTGCCATCGATGGCTTTCACGACGTGACCGCACCACAGATCCTCAGGGCGAATCCTGCGATTGAGACCTTCGTTGATCTGTTCAAAGATCGAATGGAGAAAGCCTTCATGAATGCGTCCCCGAGCCTGGCAGTAGCCGCCGGTGCCACTTGCCGGGCAGGATAGTCCCGCCGTCCGGCACCAGGCTTGGATGAGCGCCACGGCATTGGCGCAGGACGAGTTGGCTTCGAGAATTTGCGCCACCCACGCCCAGAAAACGGGGAGATGTCCGAAATGGCGCTGGCGTTTGGTGGGATCGATCGACTGGAGGAACGAAGCGGGAAGGAAATCCGAGAACATCAGAGCATAGCCGCAGAGGGATTGCCTGACGGCCTGTTGACGGGCTTTCCTCAAGGTGGCTTGCAGACGTCGCTTGGCCGTGGCAAAAACAGCACGCGGGAAGCCGGTCAGAATTGGTTGTTTGGTCACGCTAACAAGCCGTTCCTCGACCGGCTTTTCGTCTCTCAAAATTAACGTAAACGGCCTTAACTAAGCGCCATTCCAGACAGCCTCTGAGCAAAGTCTATCAGGAAATGATTGGGCGCGGCAAAATCAAGAAGGTGGAGTTGATCGCGATCATGAGGAAATTGCCGATCCACCTTAACTTAATCATGACGAAGCTCTTGGAAATAAAGACAGCCCAATCGGCAGCATTGCCTGAAAAGACAGTTGCTTTCCCGATTAAATGACGGAAACGAGGACCGGGATCTAGCGTATGCCAAGCCAGTTCTTCAGGAGGACGCTCCAAGGTGCCCATGTGGCGCGATGAGCACACCATTGAACGAACATTCAATTCTCTCGCTGCAGTCTCGAAACCCCTTTAACAAGCTGTTGAAATTTACCCCAAGATATCTCCTCGATCATTGGCTGATCGAAAAGCAGAGGAGCGTCGACGGTCTTTGACGCCTTGTCCTGACGACCTCCGATGACTTTGAGCAAAGCTGCTGGAGATGCATCGGGGTGCCGCTTCACAGCAGCGCGAATGATCGATGGCCAATAGCCTTTGGCCAATTTGGCGCCATCCATTTTGTCGACCGCGCCGCCGACGCCGGGGTCGGCACCGCCGCCGCCCGGGGCATCGCGGCCTTCACCGAGCTGCTCGACGAGCTCGTCAGCCTCGTGCCCCATGGCGCCGCCCGGCGTGCTGCAGGCCGCCCTCGAGGGTTCGGGCTACCTGGCCGAGTTGGAGGCCGAGCACACCGTCGAGTCGGCCGGCCGGCTCGAGAACCTGGGCGAGCTGGTGGCTCGGCCATGGAGTTCGACACCGTCGACGCCTTCCTCGAGCAGATCGCCCTGGTGGCCGACACCGACCAGATCGACGGCGACGACAGCCGGGTCGTGCTGATGACCCTCCACTCGGCCAAGGGGCTGGAGTTCCCCGTGGTGTTCCTGATCGGGGCCGAGGAGGGCGTGTTCCCGCACCTCCGCGCCCTCACCGAGCCCGAGGAGCTGGAGGAGGAGCGCCGCCTCGCCTACGTCGGCATCACCCGGGCCCGGGAGCGGCTGTACATCAGCCACGCCTGGAGCCGGATGCTGTTCGGCTCGACGCAGTACAACCCGCCCAGCCGCTTCCTCGACGAGATCCCCGCCGAGCTGGTCGAGCACCGCGGCGACGGCCGCCGGGCGTCGGGCCGTGGGTCCTACCGCAGCGACGGCGGCGGGCGCCGCGACGGCTTCTCCCGCTGGAACGAGCCGGCGGTCGACGCCAACCGCGAACGCATCGTCGACAACGCCCTGAAGGCGGCCAGCGGCCGGAGCAGTCCACCACGGGCGCCGAGTCGCTGGGCCTGCGGATCGGCGACGACGTGCGCCACAACAAGTTCGGCGAGGGCGTGATCGTCGACCTCAAGGGCGACGGCGACAAGGCCGAGGCCCGTGTGCGCTTCCGGGACGTGGGCGAGAAGTGGCTCCTGCTCGCCTGGTCACCCCTGGAGCGCGTCTGAGCCGGGGTCCGAGGGGCGAAGCGCTCCCGGAAGGTGAAGGCCTGCGGCGTGGGGCCGTGGATGCGCAGGTGGTCGAGCCGGGCGACGGCGTCGAGCGGCGTCGGCACGCGTGCCGGCCGGGATCCACCACAGGGCCACCATCACGTCGGTCATCTTCTCGAACCACTCGCGCCGCCGGGCCAGGTAGCGGCGGTGGTCGCTGCGGTAGACGAAGGCGTGTGAGGGCGTCGAGATCGGTCCACACGGACAGGTTGATCAGGATGCTGTCGTCGTCGAAGACGCGCACGGCGGTGGCGTCGCCGTCCTCGGTCTGGAGGCGCCAGACGAAGCCGGGGCTGGCGTCGGCCAGGGCGTTGATCGGGTCGAGGGCGGCCATGAACTCGGCCACCTGCGGATCGTCGACCGGGGCCACGAGCCGGCCCACGTTGACCTGCGCGAGGTGGTGCTCCATGGACTCGAAACTAGGTCGGGGGATGTCGGCGTCGAGCGACGATTTCATCCATCGGCGTGACCGAATGGCGGTTCAGCCGAGCGGCCGTACGCGAGGCACGCCAGATTGCGTTCTCCGCAACCCGGGGTGACTGACGAGTCCCCGGCGGCGCCTGTCGAGCACCGCGACGTTGCGCCGACGTCACGAGTCGCCCACGAGAGCGAACGTTTCGGTCACCTCGGCGGGTGATTCGACGCTTCGACCCGGCGAATCGCCGGCGATTCGCCGCGCCGACGTGCCTGATCACCCGCCGCCAACCCGGCGTCGCCCCGCCGACTACCCGGCGCGCCGTCGTGTTCGGGTTGCCGCGGCCCAAGTCCACCACCAGCTGTTTGTCGGCCGTCACCGTCGTGGGGAATTGCGTGAGCCCTGACCCATCGGGCGGGAACACCTTGGTGCTGCACGGGTCGGTGAGCTGGCGGGCGTCGCGGTCGAGCTGCAGCACGCACGTCTCCGCGCTCCCGGGGGCCACCAGCGAGTACGCCACCCACCCCGACAGCGGGTCGGTGCCGGTGTGGTAGATGCCGATGGCGCGCTTGCTCGGACCCGTTGACCAGGCCCGGGAACAGCAGCGGGAGGCCGCTCGAGTCCACCGTGTCGGCCCACCGCTCGGCCGAGCCGACGCCGAACACGTTGTCGCCCAGGTTCACCGTCAGCTCGCTGCCGGGGCCTGAATTGCCGCTCGCCCAGATGGCCACGCCCCACAGCGTGAGGGCCACGAGGGCGAGGAACACGACCCCGATCAGGATGGGGCCGACGGCCTGGGCAGCGGCGTTTTGAGCCGCGACGATGACACCGCCTTAGTATCCCCGCCGTGAAACGTCCTTACCGTGTGTCGTGGCCAAGCCGGGCCTCGACGGCCACGACCGCGGGGCGAAGACCATCACCCGCGCCCTGCGCGACGCCGGCTTCGAGGTCATCTACACCGGCCTGCACCAGACGCCCGAGCAGATCGCCGAGACCGCGCATGCAGGAGGACGCCGACGCCGTCGGGCCTGTCGCTGCTCGTCCGGCGCCCACCTCACGCTGTTCCCGCGGGTGATGGAGGAGCTGCAGAGCGCGGGGTCTGGACGACGTGCTGGTGTTCGGCGGCGGGGTCATCCCGACGCCGACGTCGCGACGCTGAAGGAGCAGGGCGTGGCCGAGGTCTTCGGCGCCCGGGTCGTCGCTGGCGGGCATCGCCGCGTGGCTGGAGCAGGCGCTCGACAGCCCAAGAGGAGAGCGAGGACCGCTAGGTGGACCTGTTCGAGTACCAGGGCAAGCAGTACTTCGCCCGCTACGGCATCCCGGTCTCGGCCGGGGGGCGTGGCCGACACCGTCGACGAGGCGGTCGCCGCAGGCCGACGCCGCCGGCTACCCGGTCGTGGTCAAGGCCCAGGTGCAGGTGGGCGGCCGCGGCAAGGCCGGCGGCATCAAGCTGGCCAACGACGCCGACGAGGCCGCGCAGCCACGCCGGGAACATCCTGGGCATGGACATCAAGGGCCACGTCGTGCACCGCGTCTGGGTCGAGCACGCCTCGGACATCGCCGAGGAGTACTACGCCTCGTTCACCCTCGACCGCTCGGCCAAGAAGCACCTGCTGATGCTGTCGGCGCAGGGCGGCGTCGAGATCGAGACGGTGGCCGAGAAGGACCCGACGCCATCGTCATGCTCCACATCGACCCCGTCGACGGGCTGTCGCCGACGGCGCCGCACGCAGGCGGCGTCGAGCGGCCAAGCTCAACCCCGCGGCCATCGACGGCGCCGTCGACATCCTCGTGAAGCTCTACCGACTGCTTCACCGAGGGCGACTGCGACCTGGCCGAGATCAACCCGCTGATCCTCACGCCCGACGGGCAAGGTCCACGCCCTCGACGCCAAGGTGACGCTCGACGACAACGCCGTCGTTCCGCCATCCCGAGTGGGACGAGTTCCGCGGCGACGCAGGAGCTCGACGACCGCGAGAAGCTGGCCCAGGAGAAGGGCCTGCAGTACATCGGCCTCGACGGCAGCGTCGGCATCATCGCCAACGGCGCCGGCCTGGCCATGAGCACGCTCGACGTGGTCAACCAGGTCGGCGGCTCGGCCGCCAACTTCCTCGACATCGGCGGCGGCGCCAACGCCGACGTGATGTCGGCCGCCCTCGAGGTGATCAACTCCGACGCCAACGTGCGCTCGATCCTCATCAACATCTTCGGCGGCATCACCCGCGGCGAAGAGGTGGCCAAGGGCATCGTCGAGGCCCTCGGGCGCGTCGAGCTGCGGGCCCCGATCGTCATCCGCCTCGACGGCACCAACGCCGAGGAGGGCCGCCAGATCATCCTCGACGCCGGCATCCCCGCCGACAAGCTCATCACCCAGCCCACCATGCTGGACGCCGCCCGCACCGCGGTGGCCATCGCGAACGGAGCGCAGTAGTCCCATGGCCATCTTCGTCGACGAGAACACCAAGGTCATCGTGCAGGGCCTCACCGGCGGCCAGGGCCGCTTCCACGGCCTGCGCAACCGGGCCTACGGCACCCAGGTCGTGGCGGGCGTGACGCCCGGCAAGGCGGGCCAGGACGTGGAGGGCATCCCGATCTACGACTCGGTGGCCGACGCCGTCGCCGCCACCGGGGCCGACGCCTCGTTCGTGTCGGTGCCGCCCAAGGCGGCGGCCGCCGCCATCCTGGAGGCCGCCGACGCCGGCGTGGCCTTCGTCGTGTGCATCACCGAGGGCATCCCCGCCCAGGACGAGGCCCGGGTGTTCAACACCCTCAAGCGCGACTACCCCGGCACCCGCCTGCTCGGCCCGAACTGCCCCGGCGTGATCAGCCCGGGCAAGTGCAACATCGGGATCACCGCCGGCGAGATCGCCCTGCCGCCGCATCCCCGGCCAGCCGTCGGTGGGCATCGTGTCGCCGCTCGGGCACGCTCACCTACCAGGCGCTGTACGAGCTGAAGCAGCAGGGGATCGGCGTGTCGACGTGCGTCGGCATCGGCGGCGACCCCGTGCCCGGCACCAGCTTCATCGACTGCCTGCGAGCGCTTCGAGGCCGACCCCGAGACCCGGGCGGTGCTGATGATCGGCGAGATCGGCGGGTCGGCCGAGGAAGAGGCGGCCGAGTTCGTCAAGGCGTCGATGAGCAAGCCGCTGTCGGCCTACATCGCCGGCGTCACCGCTCCGGCCGGGCGCAAGATGGGCCACGCCGGGGCCATCGTGTCGGGCGGCAAGGGCACGGCCCAGGGGAAGATGGACGCCCTCGAGGCCGCCGGCGTGAAGGTCGGGCTTGAACCCCACCGAAGCCGGCGAGCTGATGGTGGAGATCGTCAAGGGTTTGTAAGGAGCCGCACGGCAGCGATTCGCTGCATGGATGTTCAGCGAGCGTCGGCACGGCGCGAGTGCGGCGGGTGTGCCGCCGCATGCGGCGGCGCCGGGCTGGAGGGATTGTTCGAGCGGAGCGAGTCGCCGCCGAGGAGGGCGGCGCAGAGTGTACGGCGCGGTGAGCTGCCGCCGCAGTGCGGCGGCGTGCCGAGTCGCTGGAGGGATTGTTCGAGCGGAGCGAGTCGCCGCCGAGGAGGCGGCGCAGAGTACGGCGCGGTGAGTGCCGCCGCAGTGCGGCGGCGTGCCGGCGCTGGATGGATTGTTCGAGCGGAGCGAGTCGCCGCCGAGGAGGCGGCGCAGAGAGGCGGCGCGTGGTGCCGCCGCAGTGCGGCGGCGTGCCGGCGCTGGATGGATGTTCGAGCGGAGCGACGTCGCCGCCGAGGAGGCGGTCGCAAAGTCACGTCACCCCACCCCTCGCCTTCGTCGGCGGGGACCTTGCCGTCCCACCGCGGTCGTAGGACCAGTCGGGCTGCTTGTCCGGAAGCGCTCGTCCACGTCGGCGCCGTTGACGCCGATGTCCACCATCTCGGCCACCAGCACCGGCTCGACCGCCGGGCGCGTCCGCTCCTCGTGGGCGGTGATCTCCTCCGGCCAGCGGTCGAGCACGCTGCTCACCAGCACCTGCTGCTGCGTGGCGAGGTTGCAGCGGGCCCCGGTCACCACCGTGTCGAGCGCGGCGGCGCAGCTCGCACCACGTCGCGGTCGCCGGCGTTGTTGCCGGCCAGGCGGGTCGAGGATCTCGCTGATCTCCAGGCCGTCGATCTTGCACGGCGTGCACTGGCCGCACGACTCCACCGCCAGGAACCGCGACGCGCCGGCGGCGACGGCGATGAGGTCGTCGGTGTCGTCGAACACGATGAACCCGCCCGAGCCGAGCCCGAAGCCGGCGGCCGTCATGTCCTCGTAGGTGAGCGGGGTGTCGAGGTGCTCGGGTCCCATCAAGGCGTTCGACACGCCCGGACATCACCGCCTTGATCGTGCGTCCGGGCTGCGGGCCCGCCGCCGATCTCGTCGATGGCCTCGCGCAGCGTCGTGCCCATGATCACCTCGCCGACGCCGTCGTTGCGCACGCTGCCGGTGACCGTGCACACGATCGTGCCCGGCGACAGGTCGGTGCCCTCGGTGCGGAACCACGCCGCCCCGCGGTCGAGGATGCGGGCCACGTTGGCGATCGTCTCGACGTTGTTGACGAGGGTGGGCGGCGCGCCGGTGTCGCTCTCGGGCCCGGCCATCTCGACGTGGGCGGACAGGCCCGTGTGGTCGGTGACGTCGCTGTCCTCCTCCACGACCTCGGTCACGCCCCGCCGGTACGGCGGCGCGATGCGGGGGAAGGGCCGGCGCCCGTCGATCACCTCGAGCAGCGCCGTCTCCTCGCCGTAGAGGTACTCGGTGGGACCCTCGAAGACCCGCAGGACGATGCCGTCGGCCCAGCCGATGGCCTCGACCTCGGCGACGGCGGCCCGGAGCCGGGCCAGCTCGGTGTGGAAGCGCTCCTTGAGGGCGAAGATCGACCTCGGTGGCCTCGACGGCGCGGGCGGCGATCAGCGCCCCCTCGACGACGGCGTAGGGCGTCAGCCGCAGGATCGTGCGGTCCTTGAACGTGCCGGGCTCGCCCTCGGCCCCGTTGACCACCACGGTGGTGGGCTCGACGTCGGAGCGGTAGCTGGCGACCGTCCGCCACTTGCGCCCGGTGGGGAAGCCGGCGCCGCCCCGACCCCGCAGGCCCGAGGCCGTCGACCTCGGCGATGATCTCGGCCGGCGACATGGTGCGGGCCTTGCTCGATGCCCCGACCGCCGGCGCGAGCCAGATACTCGTCGAGCGACTCGATGGGCGAAGGCGGGCAGGACCCGGTGGACGAGCGTCATGGCTCGCAGTTGTAACCGACGCGACGGCGTCGGCGACAACAACGGCCTCGTCAGCTGGGCGGCGGCGGGGGCGGCGGGGTGCCGGTGGAGCCCGGCGGCGGGGGCGGAGGCGGCGGCGGGGTCACCGTGGTGCCGGTCGGCGCGCCGGGGGGCGGGGGCGGCGGCGGCGGGGCGGAGGTGCCCGGAGCGGCGCTGCCACCGGTGTTGACGTTCACCGCATTGGTGGCCACGCCGAGGACGTTCAGGATCGACCCGACGGCCATGGCCAGCGACGCCGATCAGCATCAGGAAGAGTCCGGCGCCGGAGTCGGCGTTGCCCTTGTTCGTGATCAGGTAGGCAGAGCATAAGCCCGGCGGCGAAGATGCCCCAGGTGACGTAGATCTGCTTGTAGCGTGAACGTGAGGAACGTGGGGAGCGTGAAGCCGACGAAGACGTCGAGGGCCACGAACACGAGCATGAGCAGGCCGATGAAGGCGATCAGGTGGTGATCGGGAACAGTCCGAACACGTCGCTGCTCCAGGCGTTGAAGTCCCCGACGAAGTGCAGGAACGAGAACAGGAACGTGATCAGACCGCCAGCGGCCATGATGATGTCGGCTACGGTCGGTTGTCGCTTCACGACAGGCCCCTCTTTCGTTGACGCTCTCGCACTGTAACGATCCCCTCTCCCTCCGCCGGGGATACAGACGCGTGAGCCCGGCCGACGCTCGGCGGCTCGCCGTGCTGGTGTCCGGGAGCGGCACGATCCTCGAATCGATGCTGGCCAGCGGCGTCCCCGTCGCCCTCGTGGTGGCCGATCGGCCGTGCCGCGGCCTGCAGGTGGCGGCCGACCACGGCGTGCCCGCCGAGCTGGTCGAGCGCACCGATTTCGGGCCCACGTTCGACCGCGTCGCGTACACCGAGCGGCTGGTGAAGGTGCTCCAGGCCCACGAGATCGACCTGGTGGCCATGGCGGGCTTCATGACGCTGCTGGCGATGCCGATGTTCGACGCCTACGGCGGCCGGGTGCTCAACACCCACCCGTCGCTGCTGCCCGCCTTCCCCGGCCGCCCACGCCGTCCGCGACGCCCTCGCCGCCGGCGTCGCCGAGTCCGGCTGCACCGTGCATCTCGCCACCATCGTGATGGACGACGGCCCGATCCTCGCCCAGGAAGCGGTGGCCGTGGAGCCCGGCGACACCGAGGCGTCGCTCCACGAGCGGATCAAGGCCGTCGAGCGACGGCTCTACCCTCGGGTGGTCAAGGAGGTGCTGGGTGGCTGAGCGTGCCCTGTTGAGTGTGTACGACAAGACCGGCATCGCCGAGCTGGCGATGGGCCTGCATCGTCTCGGGTGGGAGCTGGTGTCGAGCGGCGGGACGGCCGCGGTCGATCGCCGAGGCGGGCGTGCCCGTGCATCGACGTCGCCGACCTCACCGGCGTCCCCGCCATCCTCGGGCACCGGGTGGTGACGCTGCACCCGAAGGTGCACGGCGGGCTGCTCGCCGACCCGGGCGACGCCGACCACGTGGCCGACATGGCCGAGTACGGCATCCAGCCGATCAGCCTGGTGGTGTCGAACCTGTACCCGTTCTCGTCGACAGCCGGGCATCGAGATGATCGACATCGGCGGCCCGGCCATGGTGCGGGCCGCGGCCAAGAACCACGCCCACGTCGGCGTGGTGGTCGATCCCGGCCGACTACGGCGAGGTCCTCGACGAGCTCGGCCAGAGCGGCGGCGCTGTCGGCGGCCACCCGACGCGCCCTGGCGCGCAAGGCCTTCGCCCACACCGCCGCCTACGACGCCGCCATCGTCACCTGGATCGACCAGGAGACGGCCGACGGCCGACGCCGACGCCGTGCTGCCGCCCACCCTCCACCTCGCCCTCGAGCGGGCGCAGGACGCTGCGCTACGGCGAGAACCCGCACCAGCGGGGCGCCCGCTACCGGCGCATCGGCGCCCGGTCGTGGTGGGACGGCGCCGTGCAGTTCGGCGGCAAGGAGCTGTCGTACCTCAACCTGTTCGACGCCGAAGCCGCCTGGCGGCTCGTGCACCGCCTCGGCGACGAGCCCGCCGTCGTCGTCGTCAAGCACGCCAACCCGTGCGGCGCCGCCGTGGCCGACGACATCGCCACCGCGTACCGCCTGGCCCACGAGGGCGACCCGGTGTCGGCCTTCGGCGGCATCGTGGCCGTGCAACCGGCCGGTGACCCTGGCGCTGGCCGAGGCCCTCGGGCCGGTGTTCACCGAGGTGGTGGTGGCGCCCGGCTACGACGACGACGCCCTCGCCCTGCTCACCGCCAGCAAGAACCTGCGGGTGCTGGGCGCGCCGGCGCCGGCCGGCGACCAGCTCGACGTGCGCTCGATCGACGGCGGCCTGCTGGTGCAGGAGCCCGACCGCGTGCGGTCGACCGCACCCGCTGGCAGGTGGTCACCAAGGTGGCGCCCACCGAGGCGCAGTGGCGCGACCTGGTGTTCGCGTGGCAGATCTGCGCCGCGGTGCAGCTCGAACGCCATCGTGCTGGCCAACGGACGCCAGGCCGTGGGCATCGGGGCCGGCCAGCAGAACCGGGTCGACTCGGCCGGGATCGCCGCCACCAAGGCGGCGGGCCGGGCCCAGGGCGGGGTGGCGGCGAGCGACGCCTTCTTCCCGTTCCGCGACGGGCTCGACACGGTGGCCGCCGCCGGGGTCGCCGCCGTGGTCCAGCCCGGAGGCTCGATCCGCGACGCCGAGGTGATCGAGGCCGCCGACGCCCACGGCCTGGCCATGGTGTTCACCGGGGAGCGGCACTTCCGGCACTAGTTGATTGCGCCGGCCTCGGCCGGCGTCTCGCTGCGCTCGGTCAATCGCTCCAGTGCTCGGCCGGGCGCCGACGTGACATTGCGCCGGCCTGCGGCCGGCGTCTCGCTGTCGCTCGGTCAATCACTCCAGTGCTCGGCCGGGCCGCCGACGTGACATTGCGCCGGCCTGCGGCCGGCGTCTCGCTGCGCTCGGTCAATCAGTTCGTGCTCGGCACGCCGCCGCCCTGCGGCGGCACTACCACTGAGCTTGACGCTCCGCCTTGGTGGACCGGGCGCCTCGGCCGGACCCGTCAGCCGGGCCGGACGGGCTCGTTCGTCCCGTCGATGTGACGTCTTTCGTTCGCCCGGTGAACGTTTTGGTCACTCGGCGTCGGGTCGAGGGCTCCGGGTCGCCAGACCCTGCGCCGGTGGCGAGGCTCGGGTCCGGTCGGCGCTGGAAGCGGGCCCGGGGTGTCGCTGGAGGCCACCGAACGTCCCCACCCCCGGCTCCGGTTCGGGGCCTCGCTGCCCGACCGCCGACGGTCGCCTCGGCCCGCCTGCCCCTTCCAGTCCGTTCGCGCCTCCGCGCGGGGCTAGCGTGCTGGTCGTGGCCCGGATTGCTGATCTCCTCGCCGCCGGGCCGACGTTCTCGTTCGAGTTCTTCCCGCCCAAGACCGACGCCGCCCAGCTCACCCTCGGGCGCACGATCGCCGAGCTCGAGCCGCTCGCCCCCAGTTTCGTCTCCGTCACCTACGGCGCCGGCGGCAGCACCCGGGAGCGCACCCACGAGATCGTCGCCTGGGTCCGCAAGGAGACCGCGCATCACCCCGATGGCCCACCTCACCTGCGCCGGCCACCGCCGGGCCGAGATCGCCGCCATCCTCGAGTCGCTACCGCGCCGTCGAGCATCGAGAACATCCTCGCCCTCGGCGGCGACCCGCCCGCCGGCGCCGTGGTCAGCCGAGAGCGACTACGACTACGCCCTCGACCTCGTCGCGCGACGTGCGGGCAGCCGGCCCCTTCTCCGTAGGCGTGGCCGCCCATCCCGAGCTGCATCCCCGCTCGCCGGACCGGGAGATCGACCGGCGCTTCCTGGCCCTCAAGCTGCAGGAAGCCGACTTCGCCATCACCCAGTTCTTCTTCGAGCCCGAGCACTACGTCCGCCTGATGGACGAGCTCGCCGCCCTCGGCAACACCAAGCCGGTCCTGCCCGGGATCATGCCGGTCACCAACAAGGGGCCAGGTCGAGCGCATGGCGGCGATGTCGGGCGCCGCCTTCCCCGCGCTGGCTCGCCGAGCGGCTCGACGCCGCCGCCACGCCCGAGGACGCCGCGCGGATGGGCGTCGAGGCCGCCACCGACCTCTGCCAGCAGCTGCTCGACGCCGGCGCGCCCGGCCTGCACTTCTACACGCTCAACCGCTCCACCGCGACCCGCGAGATCTACGCCAACCTCGAGTTTCCCGTCATCTCGGGCTGACGCGCCGCCCTTCGGGACAGTGAGTCCCGCCAGCGTGGCCGGACGACGCGCCCGTCCTGCTCCTGCGCCGACCGACCACGTAGCCTCTCGCTCCGACATGCCCGTCACGTACTCGGCCCCCACGGTGTACCGGCCGTCGCCCCAGAAGCCGCAATCCCCGTCCCGGAAGGTCCCGTACCTCCCGGCGTTGGACGGGCTGCGGGCCCTGGCCGTGGCGGCCGTCTCGTGTACCACGGCGAGCTGGGGATCATGCCCGGCGGGTTCCTGGGCGTCGAGATCTTCTTCGTGATCAGCGGGTACCTCATCACCTTGCTGCTCGTGTCCGAGCAGCAGCGCATGGGCCGCATCAGCCTCCGCCGCTTCTGGATCCGCCGCGCCCGGCGCCTCCTCCCGGCCCTGTACTGCCTGCTCATGGCGGTCGGCGATCGTCACCGCGCTGTTCATCCGCGACGAGATGGCCAAGATGCGCGGCGAGTTCCTGGCCGCCCTCTCGTACACCACCAACTGGTACCTGATCGCCACCGGCACGTCGTACTTCGACAACCTCGGCCAGCCTCGCTCCTGCGCCACCTCTGGTCGCTGGCGGTGGAGGAGCAGTTCTACATCCTGTGGCCGATCATCGTGGCCGTCTGCCTGCGGGTCTGCCGCAACCGCCTCGACCGCATCGCCGCCGTCTTCGTGTCGATGGCGGTGGCGTCCACCGTGCTGATGGCGCTCACCTTCGACGCCGGCGACCCGTCCCGCGCCTACTACGGCACCGACACCCGCGCCGCCGGCCTGATCCTCGGCGCCACCCTGGCGCTGTTCTGGCGGCCCGGGCACCTGGCGCGGGGGAAGATCGGCGAGCGCGGCCCGCTGGTCGACCTCGTCGGCGTCGCTCGGCCTGGCCACGCTGACGCTGTTCTGCCTCAAGGTCACCGACCAGGAGCCGTGGCTCTACCGGGGCGGGTTCTTCGTGGTGGCCCTGGCCAGCCTGGCGGTGATCGCCGCCGCCGCCCATCCGCACTCGCTGCTGGCGCCCGTGCTCGGTCTCGGCCTGCTGCGATGGATCGGGACGCGCTCCTACGGCATCTATCTGTGGCACTGGCCGGTGTTCGTGCTCACCGAGCCCGACGGCGTCGACGTGAACCTCAGCCCGGGTCCCGACTTCGTGCTGCGCTGCGCCATCACCCTCGCCCTCACCGAGCTCACGTTCCGGCTGGTGGAGACCCCTGTCCGCAAGGGGGCACTGGGCGCGTGGTTCCGCGGCCTGCGCACCCGCAACCCGGTGCAGCGCCGCCGCCGCCGGCGCGTCACGGCCTGGGCGACGGTGGTCATGGTGCTGATCATCGGCCTGCTCGGCTTCGCCATGGCGAAGGCCAAGCCCACCACCAGCGACATCCAGCAGAGCATCCAGGCGGGCGAGGCGGCCGCCGCCGCCAGCCAGACCACGCTCGTGTCGCCCGGAGCCGGCTCCGAGCCGGCGCCGGCGCGGCGACGCCACCACCGCCACCACCGCGGCGCCGTCCACCGACGCGCCCACCACCGCCGCCCCGCCGCGTCGACCCAGCCCGGCGCCGCGCCCGTGGCCACCACGGCCGCCGCCCGACACGGCGCCGCCCACTGCCGCGCCCACCACGGCGGCGCCGGCCACCGCGATCCACGCCATCGCCATCGGCGACTCGGTGATGCTCGGCGCCTTCAACCCGCTGAAGGACGTGCTCGGGCCGGACAGCTACATCGACGCCAAGGTCAGCCGCCAGTTCAGCGTGGCCGTCGGCATGGTCGACGCCCTCGCCGGCGACGGCCGCCTCGGCCAGATCGTGATCATCCACCTCGGCAACAACGGCACCGTGCGGGGCTCGGACATGGACCACATCCTCACCGTGCTCAAGGACGTGCCCCGGGTCGTGATCGTGAACGTGCACGTGCCCCGGTCGTGGCAGGACCCGAACAACGCCACCCTGGCCGAGCACGCCGCCCAGTTCCCGAACGTGCGGATGGTGGACTGGAGCACCAACGCCAACGCCCACCCCGAGTTCTTCTACAGCGACAACATCCACCTGAAGCCACCGGGCGCGGCGTTCTACGCGCAGCTGATCGCACAGGCGATCGCGTAACCCACGACGGGGTTTCGTCCGCCCGGCGCGCCCGCCTACGCTCGCCGCCGTGAGCACACCATCGCCTGTCCGAGTGGCCGTCACGGGGGCCGCCGGCCAGATCGGCTACAGCCTCCTCTTCCGCATCGCCAGCGGGTCGATGCTGGGACCTGACCAGCCCGTCATCCTCCAGCTCCTCGAGATCACGCCGGCGCTCAAGGCGCTCGAGGGCGTGAGCATGGAGCTCGACGACTGCGCCTTCCCGCTGCTCGCCGGCATCGTGCGCACCGACGATCCGAACGTGGCCTTCGCCGACGTCGACTACGCCCTCCTCGTGGGGGCCATGCCCCGCAAGCAGGGCATGGAGCGCAGCGACCTGCTGTCGGCCAACGGCGGCATCTTCAAGCCCCAGGGCCAGGCCCTGGCCGAGGTCGCCAAGCGCGACGCCAAGATCCTGGTGGTCGGCAACCCGGCCAACACCAACGCCCTCATCGCCATGAGCAACGCGTCGGCGCTGGATCCGGGCCGGTTCACGGCCATGACCCGCCTCGACCACAACCGGGCCATCAGCCAGCTGGCGGCCAAGGTCGACGCGCCCGTCACCAGCGTCAGCCACATGACGATCTGGGGCAACCACTCCACCACCCAGTACCCCGACCTGTACCACGCCGAGGTCGACGGCAAGAACGCCTACGAGCTGGTCGGCGACCACGAGTGGGTGGAGAACACGTTCATCCCCACGGTGGCCAAGCGGGGCGCGGCCATCATCGAGGCGCGGGGCGCGTCGTCGGCGGCCTCGGCGGCCAACGCCGCCGTCGACCACATGCGCACGTGGGCGCTCGGCACCGCCGAGGGCGACTGGGTCAGCATGGCCATCCCGTCCGACGGGTCCTACGGCGTGCCCGAGGGGATCATCTCGTCGTTCCCGTGCACGTGCTCGGGCGGCAAGTACTCGATCGTCCAGGGCCTCGACATCGACGACTTCTCCCGCGCCAAGATCGACGCGTCGGTGGCCGAGCTCATCGAAGAGCGCGACGCCGTCTCCGAACTCGGCCTGATCTGACCATCGGTGGGCGATCCGCTCACCACTTCCGCTGACGCCGAGGCCGTGCTCCGGGCGGCGGCCGATGCCGCCCTCGCCTACCTCGGCGCGGTGGGCGAGCGGCCGGTCCGCACCGCCACCACCGACGCGTCGGCCCACGCCCTCGACGGCGCCCTGCCGGCCGACGGCATCGGCGCCGCCGCCGCCATCCAGCAGCTGGTCGACGCCCTCGACGGCACCCACGCGTCGGCCGGGCCCCGCTTCTTCCACTTCATCACCGGCGGCGGCACCCCGGCGGCGCTGGCGGCCGACTGGCTGACCTCGGCCGTCGACCAGAACGCCTTCTCGTGGGCGTCGTCGCCGCTCGCCAGCCAGGTGGAGGCGGTGGCCGTCGAGTGGCTGCTCGACCTGTTCGGCCTCCCGCCCGCGTGGGGCGGCGTGCTCACCACCGGCGCCACCATGGCCAACCTCACCGCCCTGGCCGCCGCCCGGGGCTGGTGGGCCGAGCAGCACGGCGTGACATGTCGACGCCGACGGCTGGGCCGGCCTGCCCGCGGTGCCGATCTTCTCCAGCGGCCACGTCCACCCGAGCGCCACCAAGGCCCTGGCCGTGCTCGGCATGGGGCGGGCGACGGTGACGCGCCTCGCCGCTGACGACGCCGGCACCCTCGACCTCGCCGCCCTCGAGCGCGCCCTGGCCGCCCTCGGCGGCGCCCCCGCCATCGTGATCGCCAACGCCGGCGAGGTGAACGCCGGCGCCTTCGACCCGATCGACGCCATGGCCGACCTCGCCGACCGCTACGGCGCCTGGCTCCACGTCGACGGCGCCTTCGGCCTGTTCGCCCAGGTCTCGCCGACGACCGCCCATCTGACGGCGGGCGTGGCGCGGGCCCGCTCGGCCATCGCCGACGGCCACAAGTGGCTCAACGTGCCCTACGACTGCGGGTTCGCCTTCGTGTCCGAGCCGGCGCGCCTGGAGTCGGCGTTCACGCTGGCGGCGTCGTACCTGCCGGCCGACGGCAAGCCAACTTCGGCTACGTGGGGCCCGAGAGCTCGCGCCGGGCCCGCTCCCTGGCCGTCTGGGCCACGCTGGCCGCCTACGGGCGCGACGGCTACCGGGCCATCGTCGAACGCCACTGCGCCTTGGCCGCCCGCGTCGCCGCCCAGGTGGAGGCGGCGCCCGACCTCGAGCTGCTGGCGCCCCAACAGCTCAACATCGCCTGCTTCCGCTACGCCCCGGCGGGCTTCACCGGCGACCTCGACGCCCTCAACGACGGCATCGGCGCCGCCGTCAACGACGACGGCCGGGTCATGTTCGGCACCACCCGCTACCGGGGCGTGGCCGCCTTCCGCCCGGCCATCACCAACTGGCGCACCACCGAGGCCGACGTCGACCTGATCGTGCCCGTGGTGCGCGAGATCGGCGCCCGCCTCAGTCGGCGATAGCCACCCGCGCCGCGATCTCCACCATGCGGTCGACGCCGGCGCGCAGCTCGTCGTCGCCGATGCGCTCGGGCTCGGCGCCGTAGAGGGTGTCGGAAACGGTGAGGATGGCGAGGGCGGCCACCTTGCGCAGGGCGGCGATCGTGTAGAGCACGGACGCCTCCATCTCGATGCCGAGGTGGCCGCGCTCGGCCAGCCGGGCGGTGCGGCCGCCATCGGGGTCGTAGAACACGTCGCTCGACACGATCGGCCCCACGTGCACGCTGGCGCCGCGCTGGCGGGCGATGCCGACGGCCGACTCGATCAGGCCCCAGTCGGCCGTGGGCGCGTGGGGCTCGCCGCCGGTGTAGGTGAGCACGGTGCCGTCGAGGGGCGTCGACGCCATCGCCACGATGGTGTCGGCGAAGCGCATCTGCGGCTGGAGGGCGCCGCACGTGCCCACCCGGATGAGCCGGGTGACGCCCAGCTGGATCAGCTCCTCCACCACGATGGCGGTGGTGGGGCAGCCCATCCCGGTGGTCTGCACGGAGATCGGCCGGCCCTCGAACGTGCCCGTGAAGCCCGAGCAGGCCGCGCTCGCCGTTGACCTGGCGGGCGTCGGTGAAGAACGTGCGGGCGATGTACTCGGCCCGGCGGGGATCGCCGGGAAGGAGCACGGCGGGGGCGTAGTCACCGGGCTGGGCCCGCAGGTGGATCGGCATCGCGGGATGCTACGAGGCGCGGTTACTTCAGGAACTTGCTGGTGGTGTTGTCGGCCAGCACCTTGCCGCCGGTCTGGCAGGTGGCGCAGTAGTTCACCGTGTACTTGGAATAGGCCACTTCGCGCACGGGGTCGCCGCACACCGGGCACGCCTCGCCGGTGCGATGGTGGACGGCGCCGGGCCGGTCGGCCGACGACGCTCATGTCCTTCCGGGTCCGCTCGTAGGCCAGCCCCTCGGCCACGCACTCGCGGATGGCCACCACCAGCCGTTCCGCGCCCTCGGGCCCGAGCTTGGCCGTGCCGATGAACGGCGACAGCCCGGCCCGGTGGCACACCTCGTTGGCCAGCCGCCGGCCGAGGCCGGCGAGGCAGCCCTGGTCGCGCAGGAACGTGTGCAGCCGCATGGGCTTGGCCTTCAGGATGGTGGCCAGCTCGGCGGCGTCGACCTCGGTGGCCTCCGGTCCGAGGCGGTCGAGCGGGGGCCCGGTGCGGGCGGTGTCGGTGGGCACGCACCACACGCCGGCCCGCCGCTCGCTGCCCATCTCGGTGAGGATCAGGGCCCGGCCGTCGGCGAACACCCAGCGGGCCAGACCGCCCTTGGGGCGAGCCGTCTGCTTGGCGTCGGGCTTCAGCCGGCCGCCCTGCATGAGGTGCACGATGAACGTGACCGGCCCGAAGCCGAGCAGTAGGTACTTGCCCCGGCGACCGACCTGGTCGAGGGGCAGGCCGACGGCCTCGTCGCGGCTTGGGCACCACCGTCTTGAGGGCGTGGAAGGTGATCGGCACGAACTTGGCCAGCTCGATGCCGCCGAAGTCGGCGGTGAGCCGCTCGGCGTGGGCCTGGACCTCGGGGAGCTCGGGCATGGCCGCCTACTCGTACTCGGTGCGCTCGCGGACCGCCCCGAAGACCCCGTCGAGGGCGGCGAACACGGGCTGGGCGTCGACCAGCGTCTGCTGATCGCCGCTCAGCCGGATGCGCCCCTTGATGAAGGCCTCCTGGGCGTTCATGGCGCCGGTGGCGACGGCCACGGCCGTGTCCCAGTCCTGCACGAAGCGGACCTGCTCGCCGTCGGCGGGGCCGGCCCCGAAGTCGACCACGCCGTCGTTCACCGCCAGGTGGTA
Organism: uncultured Gammaproteobacteria bacterium; assembly: GCA_963795685.1. Classification (GTDB taxonomy): domain Bacteria; phylum Pseudomonadota; class Gammaproteobacteria; order Steroidobacterales; family Steroidobacteraceae; genus FEN-1191. The sequence goes on along the minus strand of CAWCJE010000010.1, from coordinate 34,956 downwards.
GATGACGTTGCCCTCGGGCCCGTCGGTCACCACCTGGGTGACGGCGAAGGTCCGGCCGGCGGCGGCGTCGCGCAGGTTCGGGCTGGCGTCGACCTGGGCGCGGAGTTCGTCGATCCAGTCCAGGCTGAGATAGCGGGGCACGGCCTCCTAGTGTGCCGCGCCGTGTGGGTCAATGGCGACGAGGATCGCCATCCGCCCGGGCCGGACCCGGCGTGGATGGAGGCGTGGTGGTTCGACGCCTGGACCCCCGACGCCTCGATCGGCGCCACCACCTGCCTCGTGCTCCTGCCCAACCGGGCCCGGGCGTGGTACTGGGCGGCGCTCGTGCGGCCGGGGGAGCCGCTGCTGGTGCTGTCGGACCTGGCCGTCCCGTTGCCCCGCCAGGGCCTCACCATCCGGGCCGAGGGCCTGTGGGCCGACCACACGTGCGAGGCCCCGTTCGAGCAGTGGACGGTCGCCAACGAGGCCTACGCCCTGGCCGTCGACCACCCCGACGACGCCGTGGGCGTCCCCACGCCGTTCGCCTTCGACCTCGAGTGGTACGCCGGCGGCCCGGCGACCGCCATCGAGGGCGGCTACACCCAGGCCGGCGAGGTCCACGCCCTGGTGGAGCTGCCGGGCGCGCCCCTGACGTTCGACGGCCCGGCGGCAGAGGCCACACGTGGGGCATGGTGGCCGTGGGACGAGGGCGTGCGGCGGGCGAGCCGACTGTGGCCGTGCAGGCTCGAGTCCGGCGTGCTCGACCTCGCCCTCACCCCGACGGGCTGGACCCGGTGGCCCTCACGCCGATCGTTCTGATGCATCCACGACGTCGTACTGACACCCGTATCGCGCGCCAGAACGGCGCGGAGGTCCTGGATCACGTCGAAGAGCCGGTGGTCGATGTCGGCGTCGGTGACGCGTGTCGTGTGGATGCCGATGCCGCCGGAGCTGACGGTCGCGCCGCTTGTCCTCGGTGAGGTCGAGCTTGCCGCCGTGCCACGTGACGTGATCCAGCTCGAGGGCCTCGCGAAGCTCGGGCCAGAAGAAGTCGGGGTGGATGACGCTGCCGTCCGGCAGGGCGATCGCCGCCTGGCGCAGCGGGCGGGGAAGCCCGGCGGCCAGCATGGCCCGCTCGAGGCGAAGCTCGTGATCGGACGCCACCGGCTTCTGCCACGCCGGCCGCCCCTGGAGCACCCGGCCGAACCGGGCCGACCCGTTGCGACCGTGCTCCCGGAGCCGACGGCCGGTGGCGAACAGCGTCGGCACGGTGCACATGTCCCTCGTGCAGCACCTGCTCGATGACCGACTCGAGCTGGTTGTCGGTGAGCGTCCAGGCCAGGTCGAAGACCGTGCGCGGCGGGCTGGTGAGCCGGATCCCGTCTGCCCGTTCGACCAGGTCAACGGCGTCGATGCGGTGACAGCGGTGCACGATGGTGCCGGGTGGGTCGCGCCGGCGGCTGCCCGCCACCAGGACGTGGACGCCGTCCTCGCGACCCATCTTCCGGAACCCCCAGAGGCGCCCGGCCGACCGGTGCCCGATGGCCACGTCCGGGCCGAGGGCGCACGCCAGCGCCATGGCGCGCAGGGGCGTCGGGACGGAGGTGGCCAGGCAGTACGCGCCCCGGGCGTAGGAGACGAGCTGCCCGGCGTCGCACCAGCCAGCGGATCTGGCCGGGTGACATCCCGGCGGCCACCAGCTCGTCGTGGCGGGCCACCCCGTGATGGGCGGCGAAAAGAGCACAGACAGCGGGTGAGAACGCAGACACGGATCCCCCTCGACGGGCGTCGACAGTCGGAGGGGGAAGGCAGGCGAGACGTTAGCGGCCCATCAACCTGCGTTCTGATAGCCGTTGTGCGCGGTCAGGACGCGCACAACGGCTATCAAAAGCGGGAGTTAGTCGGCTTCGGCGGGCGCCTCGGCCGGGGCCGGCGCCGCGGCGCCGGCGCCGGCGGCCGGGCCGCGGCGGCTTGCTCCTGGCGGGCGTGGCGGCGGTGGCGCATGACCTCGAAGCTGACCGGGATCAGCGAGATCAGCACCACGGCGATCAGGGCGAGCTCGATGTTGTCCTTCACGACGTCGACCTGGCCCATGTAGTAGCCGAGGGTGGTGACGCCGACCGCCCACAGCAGGGCGCCGACCAGGTTGTAGATCACGAACGTGCGGTAGCGCATGCGGGCCACGCCGGCGACGATCGGGGCGAACGTGCGCACGATCGGCACGAACCGGGCCAGCACGATGGTCTTGGAGCCGTAGCGCTCGAAGAAGTCGTGGGCCCGCTTCACGTTCTCCTGCTTGAACAGCCGGGAATCGGGGCGGGTGAACAGCGACGGCCCCACCTTCCGCCCGAACCAGTACCCCACCTGGTCGCCCAGGAAGGCGGCGGCGAACGTGCACAGGCACACGATCCACAGGGCCGGCAGCTTGTTCCCGCCCGCCTCGGAGGCCAGGAACCCGGCGATGAACAGCAGTGAGTCGCCCGGGAGGAAGAAGCCGATCAGCAGGCCCGACTCGGCGAAGATGATCGCCGTCAGCAGCGCCAGGCCGCCTTTTTCGATGATCGTCGTCGGGTCCAGGAAGCCGCCGGCGGCCAGGATCAGCGAGAACATGATCGTCCAACGCTACCCGGCTACCGACCTCGGTTGGCTGCCACCAGCGACTCTGCGTGGGCGGCGGCCGCCGGCTTCCGGGCCACCCGATCGGCCACCAGGGCCTCCACCAGCGCCGTGCGCCCGGCGCGGACGGCCGCCGCCAGCAGGGTCTGGTCGATCAGGTCGCGCTGGGCGTGGCTGCCGCCGAACGTGGCCGCACCGGCCCGGGCCGGCAGCAGCAGGTCGACGGCGGCGCCGGCGTCGCCCGCGGTGAGGGCCCGCACCGCTCGCGCCAGCGGCCGGCCGATGGCCGCCACCATCCGGGCGTTGGTGGCGGTGGCGCCGTCCATGGCGGCATCGAGGTCGTCGAGGGCGTCGGACCAGCCGGCCAGGCGCGAGGGCCATGGCGGCGTGGGCGTCGTTGAAGGCGTACACCGACGCCCGGCCGGTGCTGAGCCAGCGCCGCCGCCACCTCGTCGGGCCGCTCGCCCACGTCGACACCGACGAGCCTACAGCCGCCACAGCAGCGACGAGGCGTCGACCAGGTCGAGCGTGAAGGTCGACGCCTCGGCGCGCACGGCGTCGTCGTAGACCGCCAGGGCGTCGGCGGTCCGGCCCGCCTCGAGGTGCACCAGCGCGAGGTGCCACCAGTTGTGGACGGCGAAGTAGCTGCCCCGCCAGTCCTCCACCGTCGCCGTGAGGAAGCCGCACGGCGTCGCCGTGGCGGCCCTCCATCTCCAGCACGTGGGCCACGGCATGCACGGCCCACACGTCACCGCCGTCGGCCGCCAGCGCCGATGCCGCCGGCGTCCTCGGCCTGCCGGTAGCGGCCGTTCTCCTCCAGCCCGAAGGCGTGCATCCCGGCCACGTAGCCCGCGCCCGGTGCCCCCGACCAGGCCGGCCGGGCCCGGGCGACCATGGTCTCAAGCGCCTCGGTGTGGCCGAGGAAGAAGTGGAGGTCCTGGCTGACGCGCAGGGCGAGGAGGTCGAGCGGCTGCACCGCCAGCCAGGCGTCGAGGACGGCGACGGCGCCGTCGAGGTCGCCCGCCAGCCACGCCCGGGCGGCGGCGGCGTGAGCCCGTTCCCGGTCCCCGCCGGCGGCCTCGGTTGCCGCCTGGACGCTGGGCGCCGCCGCCACGACGGCGGCTTCGGTGGCGTCGTACAGGGCCAGCATGGCCCGGAGGCTGTGGGCCAGGGCCGCCGACGGATCAGCGGCGCTGGCGGCGTCGACATGACGCCCCGGATCCCCGGTGAGCCGCACGACGGCACCCACGGCCCGGTCGAGGTGCCCCGCCGCCTCCGGGGAGGCGGCGAGGGGAACACCCCACGCGTCGAGCACCTGGGCCGTGGTGACCCTCCTAGTTGACGGCGACCGGCGGCGAGTCGATGACGGCGCTCGGCGGGAGCTCGTCCATCAGACCGGCCGTCTTGCGCTTCGAGAAGGCGATGGCGCCGAGCAGCACGATCAGCGCCACGCCGGCGATCGACGTAGCGGAAGCCGTTGTCCTGCAGGTTGATGACCGCCGGCAGGATCAGCAGCGACACCAGGTTCATCACCTTGATGAGCGGGTTGAGGGCCGGGCCGGCGGTGTCCTTGAACGGGTCGCCGACGGTGTCGCCGATGACGGCGGCCTTGTGGGCCTCGGAGCCCTTGCCGCCCTCGTGGCCGTCCTCGATGTACTTCTTGGCGTTGTCCCACGCCCCGCCGGAGTTCGACAGGAAGTTGGCCATGAGCTGACCGGTGAGGATGACCGCGGCCAGGAACGCACCGAGGGCGAAGTAGTTGATGCCGAAGCCGACGATCACCGGCGTGAGCACCGCCAGCAGGGCCGGGCGTGGCCAGCTCCCGCAGCGAGGCGGTGGTGCAGATGTCGATGACCGGCCCGTAGTCGGGCCGCTTCTCGCCGCTCATGATCTTGCCGTCGGCGAACTGGCGGCGGACCTCCTGCACGACCACGCCGGCGGTGCGACCGACGGCGCGGATGGCCAGCGACGAGAACAGGAAGGCGACCGAGCCGCCGATCAGCAGCCGATGAACGTCTTCGGGTCGGCCACGTTGATCGACGTGAGCGGGTCGCGGAACAGCTCGCTGCCCGACTTGCCGATGTTGAGCTCGGAGCCGATCGTCTCGATGAAGCTGGCGAACAGGGCCACCGCGGCGATGACGGCCGAGCCGATGGCGAAGCCCTTGGTGACGGCCTTGGTGGTGTTGCCGACGGCGTCGAGGCTCACCATGATCTGCTCGGCCTCGCCGTGGAACTCGCCCGACATCTCGGCGATGCCGGCGGCGTTGTCGGCCACCGGACCGAAGGTGTCCTCGGAGACGACCACGCCGGTGGTGGCGAGCATGCCCATGCCGGTCAGGGCGACGAGGTAGAAGGCGAACTGCATGTTGCCGCCGCCGAGGGCGATGGCGACGCCGAGGGCGCCGGCGATGGCGATGATGGCCCACACCGAGCACTCGAGGCCCGACGAGATGCCGGCCAGCACCGTGGTGGCCGGGCCGGTGCGGGTGGCCTCGGCGATCTCCCGGACGGGCGCGGTCTCGGTGGAGGTGAAGTACTCGGTGATGCGGCTCACCACCTGGGCCAGCACGAGGCCGATGACGACGGCGCCGAACATCCGCAGGCCGATCTGGCCGGGCGAGCCGGGCGCCCCCGCGGGTTGCCGACGTAGCACGAGGGCCAGGATCAGGGTGCCGATCACGGTGAGGATGCCGGCGGTGAGGAAGCCCCGGTTGATGGGGGCCATGGCCGACGTGTCGTTCTCGGTGGCCCGCACGGCGAACACGCCGACGATCGACGCGAGCACGCCGATGGCGCGGCAGGCCACCGGGAAGATCAGGCCGATGGCCCACGTTCCGGCTTGTCCGGGAAGATGCTGGCGAAGGCCGGGACGCCGAGGATGATCGAGGCCACCAGGGTGACCTCGTAGCTCTCGAACAGGTCGGCGGCCATGCCGGCGCAGTCGCCCACGTTGTCGCCCACGTTGTCGGCGATGGTGGCCGGGTTGCGGGGGTCGTCCTCGGGGATGCCGGCTTCGACCTTGCCCACGAGGTCGGCGCCGACGTCGGCCGCCTTGGTGAAGATGCCGCCGCCGACCCGCAGGAACAGGGCGAGCAGCGAGCCACCGAACCCGAAGCCGATCAGGATGGCCGAGCTGGTGTTCTGGAAGATCATGATGATGATCGTGGCGCCGAGCAGGCCGAGGCCGACGGTGAACATGCCGGCCACGCCGCCGGTGCGGAACGCCACCTTGAGGGCGGCGGGCATCGAGCCGGTCTTGGCCGCCGCCGCCGTGCGGACGTTGCCCCGCACGGCCAGGCTCATGCCGATGAAGCCCGTGAGGCCCGACAGGAAGCAGCCGCCGATGAAGCACAACGTTGCGGAACAGGCCCGACTGCGTGAACGAGAGCGCCTCGGTGCCGTCGACCTTCTTCACGGCCGACCGACGTGACGAACACCACGATGGCCAGCGGGATGAGGATGACGGCGATCGTCTTGAACTGGCGCTTCAGGTAGGCCATGGCGCCTTCCTGGATCGCGTCGGCGATCTCGATCATCTTGGGCGTGCCCTTGTCGGCGGCCAGGACGCCCTGCATCAGGAAGTAACCGACGACCAGCGCGAGCACGGCGGTGAGCGCCGCCCCGACAAGAATCACCCAATCACCGCCCGACAGCGTGAACTCTTGGTAGCCGCCCTCACTGAGAAGTACTGGTGTCACCGGTTGGTCCCCCGGACGTTGGTCGGGCTCGCCGCAAAGCGCGAGTCGGTCGAACGAGCCGCGGGATTGTAGGAAACCGGACACCGGCGAACGAAATAGACAGATCGCGATCCTCGGCCGAGGGGTCCGGAGACCCCCTCGCCGGCGATCAGTTCCACGAACCGGCTCCGGGGGCACTACCGTCAGCCCTGATGGCGCAGGTCAAGGTTGGACAAGGCCCAGTCACCGGCACCGCAGTGGTGGCGCCGAAGCGCAGAGCCCCCTTCTTCGTCGAGTTCTACCGGTCGGCGATCGGCAAGAAGTACGTGATGGCCATCACCGGCATCATCGGGCTCGGCTTCGTCTTCGTCCACATGGTCGGCAACCTCAAGGTGTACCTGGGGCCCGAGGAGATCAACCACTACGGCGAGTTCCTGCGGGAGCTCCTCGTGCCCCTCCTGCCCCGCACGATCACGCTGTGGCTGCTGCGGCATCGCGCTGATCGTCGCCCTCGTCCTCCACCTCCACTCCGCGTACTCGCTGACGGTGATGAACCGCCGGGCCCGGCCGATCAAGTACCAGAGCCACCGCGACTACGTCGCCGCCAACTTCGCCAGCCGCACGATGCGCTGGAGCGGCGTGATCGTGCTGCTGTTCCTCGGCTGGCACCTCGCCGACCTCACGTGGGGCTTCGCCAACCCCGACTTCGTGCGGGGCCTGCCCTACCAGAACATGGTGGAGAGCCTCTCCCGTGCGCCCGTCGCCCTGCTGTACATCGTGGCCAACATCGCCCTGGGGATCCACATCTACCACGGGGCGTGGAGCATGTTTCAGTCCATGGGGGTCAACAACCCCCGGTTCAATGAGTGGCGTCGCTACTTCGCCACCGGCTTCGCCACCATCATCGTCATCGGCAACGTGTCGATCCCCGTCGCCGTGATGGCCGGCGTCATCTCCTAGGGAGTCCTGATGCCCACGTCACCCATCGTCCTCGACGCCAAGATCCCCGACGGTCCCATCGAGGAACGTTGGGACAGCTACAAGTTCAACGCGCAAGCTGGTGAACCCGGCCAACAAGCGCCGCTACGAGATCATCGTGGTCGGCTCGGGGCTGGCCGGGGCGGCGGCGGCGGCCACCTTCGGCGAGCTCGGGTACAACGTGAAGGTCTTCACGTTCCACGACTCGCCCCGGCGGGCCCACTCGATCGCCGCCCAGGGCGGCATCAACGCCGCCAAGAACTACCAGGGCGACGGCGACAGCGTCTTCCGCCTCTTCTACGACACGGTGAAGGGCGGCGACTTCCGCGCCCGCGAGGTCGAACGTGTACCGGCTGGCCGCAGGAGTCGGTCGAGCATCATCGACCAGTGCGTCGCCCAGGGCGTGCCGTTCGCCCGCGAGTACGGCGGCCTGCTCGACAACCGCAGCTTCGGCGGCGCCCAGGTGAGCCGCACGTTCTACGCCCGCGGCCAGACCGGCCAGCAGCTCCTGCTCGGCGCCTACCAGGCCCTGGCCCGCCAGATCGGCGCTCGGCAACGTCACGCTCTACAACCGCTGCGAGCTGCTCGACGTCGTCGTCGTCGACGGCCAGTGCGCCGGCATCGTCGTCCGCGACCTGCTCACCGGCGAGATCACGTCGCACTCCGCCCACGCCATCGTGCTGGCCACCGGCGGCTACTCGAACGTCTTCTACCTGTCCACCAACGCCATGGACTGCAACACCACGGCGATCTGGCGGGCCCACCGGCGCGGCGCCCTGTTCGCCAACCCGTGCTTCACGCAGATCCACCCGACGTGCATCCCGCAGAGCGACGAGTTCCAGTCGAAGCTCACGCTGATGTCGGAGTCGCTGCGCAACGACGGCCGCATCTGGGTGCCGCTCAACCCCGACGACACCCGCTCGGCCGACCAGATCCCCGAGGCCGAGCGCGACTACTTCCTCGAGCGCCGGTATCCCAGCTTCGGCAACCTCGCGCCGCGCGACATCGCCAGCCGCGCCGCCAAGCTCGAGGTCGACCGGGGCCACGGCGTCGGCCCGCTGAAGAACGGCGTGTACCTCGACTTCGCCGAAGCCATCGAGCGCCTCGGCTTCGACCGGGTGTGGGAGCGCTACGGCAACCTGTTCGAGATGTACCAGCGCATCACCGACGAGGACCCGTACAAGGTCCCGATGCGCATCTACCCCGCCCCCCACTACACGATGGGCGGGCTGTGGGTCGACTACGAGCTGATGACCTCGATCCCCGGCCTGTACTGCGCCGGCGAGGCCAACTTCTCCGACCACGGCGCCAACCGCCTCGGGGCGTCGGCCCTCATGCAGGGCCTGGCCGACGGCTACTTCGTGCTGCCGGCCACGATCGGCAACTACCTGGCGCCGCAGCTCGGCAAGAAGCCCGTGCCCACCGACCACCCCGAGTTCAAGGCGGCCGAGCAGGAGAACCGGGCGCGCTACGACGGCTACCTCGCCATCAAGGGCACCCGCTCGGTGGACCACTACCACCGCGAGCTCGGCCGGATCATGTGGGACTACTGCGGCATGGAGCGCACCGCCGAGGGCCTGGAGAAGGCGCTGTCGGAGATCCCCGCGCTGCACGAGGAGTTCAAGAAGAACGTGCGGGTGCTCGGCGTCGGCGGCCACCACCAACCAGGCCCTCGAAAAGGCCGGCCGCGTCGACGACTTCTTCGAGCTCGCGCAGCTGATGTGCCGCGACGCCCTGGACCGCAACGAGAGCTGCGGCGGCCACTTCCGGGCCGAGTACCAGACCGAGGACGGCGAGGCCAAGCGCAACGACGACGCCTACGCCCACGTCTCGGCGTGGGAGTGGACGGGCGACCCGGCCCGGAAGAACTGCACAAGGAACCCTTGGCGTTCGAGTACGTCAAGCTCGCCACCCGGAGCTACAAGTAGCGATGACGACCACCCTCCACCTCACCCTCAAGGTCTGGCGCCAGAACGGGCCCGACGAAGGGGGGCAGTTCGAGGAGATCGACGCGCCCGACATCAACGACGACATGTCGTTCCTGGAGATGCTCGACATCGTCAACGAGCGCCTCACCGACTCGGGCCGGGAGCCGATCACGTTCGACCACGACTGCCGCGAGGGCATCTGCGGGACGTGCTCGCTGATGATCAACGGTCAGGCCCACGGGCCGCAGCGGGGCACGGCCACGTGCCAGCTCCACATGCGCAAGTTCAAGCGACGGCGACACGATCATCATCGAGCCGTGGCGGGCCGAGGCCTTCCCGATCATCAAGGACCTGATGGTCGACCGCTCGGCCTTCGACCGCATCATCGAGGTCGGCGGGTTCATCAGCGCGCCGACGGGCGGCGCCCAGGACGCCAACATCGCCCTGATCCCGAAGTCGGTGGCCGACTCGGCCATGGACGCGGCGGCGTGCATCGGCTGCGGGGCGTGCGTGGCGGCGTGCCCGAACGGGGCCGCCAACCTGTTCACGTCGGCCAAGATCGCCCACCTCAACCTGCTGCCGCAGGGCCAGCCCGAGCGCTACCGGCGCACCGAGGCGATGGTGGACACGATGGAGTCGTACTTCGGGTCGTGCACCAACCACGGTGAGTGCGAGGCGGCGTGCCCGAAGGAGATCTCGATCGACTTCATCGCCATCATGAACGCCGACTACCTCAAGGCCAAGCTGAAGAACCGCCGCCTGCTGACGCGTAAGTAAGTAGTCGAAGACGAGTGGCGGGCCCGGCGTGTCGTGCACGGGCCCGTTGATGAAGTGTCGATGCGGGCAAAACGGGCACGGAGCGAACGTTTTGGTCACATCGATGCGTGCGGGAGCCGTTGGGCCTGTCCACGTTGGCGAGTGCCGCCGCAGGGCGGCGTGGATCGGACGGACTTGTAGGGGGCTGGTTCTGGTGAGGGCTGGCCTCGGCGTCGTCCGGCCCGGGTCTGTGGCTTTCAGGCAGCTCAGATTGCGAATTCCGCAATCCCGCGCCTGAAAGGTCGCGGATATGGGGGTTGGGATGCTGATTGGAGTTTGGCGGCGGCGGCGTGCCGTGCGCTGGAGGGATTGACCGAGCGCAGCGAGACGCCGCGAGAGGCGGCGCAGTGTGACGGCGGCGCATTTACCCCGCGATCACACCCTCGTAGCGGTTGCTGACGGCTACGTCGCCGCACACCAGGTCGAGGTCGAGGGCCAGCGGGCCGGTCACCTCGGGCACGACGAACGACACCGTGCCGACGCGCTCGCAGGCGTCGGCGGCCACGTCGCCCGACCACCGCCACGCGTGCCCTCCCCCGGGCCACGACAGCCGCGCCGTCACCCGAGCGCCCCGCAGGGCGTGGCGCACGTCGCTCACCACGTGCACGTCGAGGGCGAGGGCCGCGCCCGGCGCGCACCGTGGCCGGCAGGCGGTCGGCCACCACGATGATCGGCCGGCACGCCTCCGTCAGCGCCTGGTAGCCGCCTTGGCGGCGCGGTCGTGGCCGAGCACGCTCCACGTGACCGCGGGATGGGCGTCGGCCAGGCTGAACAGCGCGAAGCCGCCCGTCGGCCGGTACTTCAGCCTGCGCAGCGCCTCGACGTGATGGCGCACCACCGTCGCCTGGTAGCGCCTGGGTGGCGGTGCGCCAGGCGTCGAAGGTGGCGTAGTCGGCCGGCGGGACGCGGTCGTCGAACACGGTCTTCTGGAGGGCGTGGCGGCGGCCGAGCTCGTCCCAGTCGAGGTCGGGCCAGCGCTCGGGCGCCATGAAGGCGGCGTCCTCGGGCACGGCCTGGGCGCCGAACTCGCCGACGAAGCGCACCATCCGGGGCACGGCGGCGGCGAAGCCGGGAAGGTCGCGCTCGTCGCCCCAGTACCACCCGAAGTAGAGGTGGCTGTCGGTGCCGTCGAGCTGCGGCAGGTGGGGCGCCACGCCCGAGTGGGCGATCACCGGCCGGGTGCCGTCGGCCCGCTCGAAGGCCCGCTTCACCGAGCGGTCGAGCACCGAGCGGTTCCAGGTCGGCAGCCTCCTGGCCGAGGGCGTAGCGCGGCGCCAGCTTGCGCACGTCCATCGCCGCGCCCGGCTCGACGTCGAGGCGGAAGGGCTCGTTGTGGCCGCACCAGAGCACCACCGACGGGTGGTGGCCGAGGAGGTCGACGGCCTCGCGCGCCTGGCGCACGGCCGGCTTGCTTGACGCTGCGGGCGTAGCCCCACTGCAGCGGGAGGTCCTGCCAGACGAGCATGCCCGAGCTCGTCGGCGGCGTCGTACAGCTCGGGTCGGCTGACGTGGCGCGTGGACGCGGACGAGGTCGAGGCCGGCCTCGCGGGCCAGCGCGACGTCGCGGCGCAGCTCCTCGGGCGTGGCCTCGGCCAGCGCCATGCGGGTCGGGCCGAGGTTGGCGCCCTTCACGAACAGCCGCTCGCCGTTGACGCTCAGCACCCAGTCGCGCATGGCCACCTGCCGCAGCCCGGTGCGGACGTGGCGGGCGTCGCTCGACCTCGTCGGTCGACGGCCACCGCCACCGTCACCGTCACGCAGCGGCTGGGCGCCGAGCGCCCACGGCCACCAGAGGTCGGGGTTCTCGACGCCGAACGGTCCACTCGACGCTGTTCGCGCCGGCGGCCAGCGACTGCTCGCGCTCGCGCTCGATCGACGTCGTCGACGGTGGTGCGGATGCGCACCACGCGCGGCCTCGGTCGCTGTCGATCTGGGCCCGCACCACGACCTGGGCCCGGGCGTCGTCGGCGTCGGCGCACAGCACCCGCAGGCGGCTGATGCGCACCGGGCCGCTGCGTCTCGATCCGCACCGGCCGCCACAGCCCGCCCGGGTTCCAGTCGGGGTCGAGGCAGTCCCAGTGCTGGAAGATGCCCGGTCACGTTGCGCTTGGCCGTGCGGTCGGCCGGCGGCGTGCACGTCACCTCGACGGCGAGGGCGTGCTCGGGCGCGAGGCGGGCGAGGTCGGTGATCTCGAACTCGTGGGGGAAGAAGTAGCCCTCGGTGTCGCCGAGGTAGGCGCCGTCGAGCCACACGTCGCCCTGGTAGAAGAGCCCGTCGAGCACGACCCAGTGGCGCGGCGTCGGCCGGCCCGGTGTCGAGGTCGAAGCGGGTGCGGTAGATGCAGCGGCCCGTCGGTGTCGGCGAAGGCGGGCGTCGAGCGCCAGTGGCCCGGGCACCTCGATCGGGCTCCCAGCCGTCGTCGTCGAAGTCGAGGCCGAAGGCCGTGCGGCGCAGATCGTCGTCGGCGACCGCCGCTCGCCACGTCCCTGACAGATCCACGAGGCCGCGGACCTTAGAGCACGCGCGGCCCGCCGGCCATCCGCTGACGGCACTCGCTGAGCGAGGGCGGGATCCGGCGATAGGGTGCCCGGCATGTCGTCCCGTCCCGCGACCCTCGGTCAGCTCCGCGAATCCGGCTGGAAGTCCGTGCCGGTCAAGGAGGAGATCCGCCGCAACGCCGTCACCAAGATCGCCGCCGGCGAGCCCCTCTTCGACCGCGTCCTCGGCTACGAGACACGGTCATGCCGCAGCTGGAGAACGCCCTCCTCGCCGGCCACGACATCATCTTCCTGGGCGAGCGGGGGCAGGCGAAGACCCGCATCATCCGCTCGCTCACCAACCTGCTCGACGAGTGGTCGCCGATCGTGGCCGGGCTCGGAGATCAACGACGACCCGTACGCGCCGGTCTCGCGTCACGCCCGCGACCTCGTGCACGACAAGGGCGACGACACGCCGATCGACGTGGGTCCACCGCGACGAGCGCTTCGGCGAGAAGCTGGCCACGCCCGACACGTCGATCGCCGACCTCATCGGCGAGGTCGACCCGATCAAGGTGGCCGAGGGCCGGTACCTGTCCGACGAGCTCACCCTGCACTACGGCCTCGTGCCCCGCACGAACCGCGGCATCTTCGTCGATCAACGAGCTGCCCGACCTCGCCGAGCGCATCCAGGTCGGCCTGCTGAACGTGCTCGAGGAGCGCGACGTGCAGGTGCGCGGCTACAAGATCCGCCTCCCGCTCGACGTGCTGCTCGTGGCGTCGGCCAACCCCGACGACTACACCAACCGCGGCCGCATCATCACCCCGCTGAAGGACCGCTTCGGCAGCCAGATCCGCACGCACTACCCGCTGGAGATCGAGACCGAGGTCGAGATCATGCGCGCAGGAGTCGCGGCCGGCGTCGGTGGGCGACGTCCACGTCGTCCGTGCCCGACTACATGGAGGACGTGGTGGCCACGTTCTCCCACCTCGCCCGCCAGAGCTCGCACGTGAACCAGCGCTCGGGCGTGTCGGTGCGGCTCAGCGTGGCCAACCTCGAGGTGCTGTCGGCCAACGCCGTGCGCCGGGCCCTGCGGCTCGGGCGAGCGCGAGGTCGTGCCCCGCGTGTGCGACCTCGAGGCGCTGGCGTCCAGCACGTCGGGCAAGATCGAGATCGAGAGCCTCGAGGAAGGCCGCGAGGGCCAGATCGTCGACCAGATGCTCAAGGCCGCCGTGCTCACCGTGTTCAAGCAGCGGCTGTCGCCCGAGCAGCTCCGCGAGGTCGTCACCGCGTTCGACGACGGCCTCATCGCCCACACCGGCGAGGACGTGCCGTCGCCCACGGAGGCCGAGCTGCTGTCCCAGGTGCCCGCCCTGCGGGGCCCGGTGGCCGAGCTGACGCAGGGCGACGAGTCGCCCGCGGCGGTGGCCAGCGCCGTCGAGTTCGTGCTCGAAGGCCTGCACCTGTCGAAGCGCCTCAACAAGGACGCCGCCGGCAACCGCGCCACCTACCGCAGCCGGGGCTAACCGCTGCCCTCACCCGAGCTTCTGCGATGCCTGGACCACACGTGCGGTGGTCCAGGCATCGTCGTTTCCAGCGCGCTGAGCGTTGCGTCCACGCCTCGGCGGCGGGGCGGGCGGCGCCGTCGTCGTCGACCAGGACGCCGACGGCCGGGTCGGCGATGGCCATGTGCACCACGAGGCCGTCGCGCACCGACTCGGTCACCACGTCGACGGCGTCCTCGACCGCGGTGGCCTGCCGGTCGGGGTCGGCCGTCGGGTCGAAGCGGGCGGCCAGGACCAGCGGCGCCTCGGGGCCCTCGTCCACCAGCCGGCGCACGAGGTCGGGCGCGTCGCCCCGGAACGTCTGGCGGTCGCCACCCGTGCGCGAGCGAGCCGCCGAGGAGCCTGCACGAGCCGGCCAGATCGCTCACCTCGGCGTCGGCCAGGGCGGCGGCGGCGATGGTGCCGTCGCGCAGCGCCTCCATCCAGCGCCGGGTCACGGTCCAGTCGGCGTCGAGGGCGAACCAGGTGGCCACCGGCGGCCCGTCGCGCAGGATGCGCCAGCGCGTCGCGCCACGCCGAGCATGAGGTTGCGTTCGGCGGCGACGGCGATGCGCTGGTCGCGGTCGGCGAAGGCGACGGCGGCGTGGCCCACGGGGTCGATCATCGGGAACCAGCCCGCCACCCGGTCGCCGATGCGCTCGGCCACGCCCTCCACGTACCGGGGCCACGAGCGGCGGCCGATGCGGTCGTCGGCGAAGCCGCCCTCGTCGGCCACCCAGCCGGGCAGGGCCTGGCCGAGCAGCGCCGCCCACGGCGTGAGCCCGGCGCCGCCGATGTCGTCGAGCAGCCGCGCGAGGCGCTCGCGCCTCCTCGTCGGACCAGCGGTCGGGGCCGGGCTGCGAGCGCCGCCCAGCGACCGGGAGCCGCACGGCGGTGACGCCGGCGTCGGCCAGGCCGGCGAGCAGATCGGGCTCGGGGGCGACAGGGATGACGGCGCCCACGACGGTCACGGGCGGGTCACACGCCGGCCGAGGGCGCGGCCGGGGCGGCGGGCGCGGCCGTCACGCCACGAACGGCGAGCGGGTCCACAGCTCGCCGGTGTCGTGGCGCTCGGTGACCACCGGCACGCCGACAGCTCCACCACGTCGACCGGTTCGGGGAAGCCCCGCAGCTCCACCGGCGGATGGGCGTGGGCGCTGACGCCCTCGGGCAGCGTGTCGAGCTGGTCGGCGGGCATGAGCGCCTCGAACGGCCCGGAGGCGTCGCACAGGCGGGCCGCCAGGTTGACCGCCCAGCCGATGTAGTCGTCGCCCTCGAACAGCAGGGCGTAGCCGCTGGCGATCCCGACGCGCAGCGAGAGCGGGTCGCAGCGCCGGGCGCATCCGGTCCTCCAGGTCGAGGGCGGCGGCCACGCCGTCGGTCTGGTCGATGGCCACGATCATGCAGCCGTCGCCGAGCCACTTGGCGATGCGCACACCCCGCTCGGAGGTGACCTGCCGGGTGATGGCCCGGAACGTCGAGCAGGATCTTGCCGGCGGCGTCGTCGCCGAACTCGGCCGTGTAGTTCGTGAAGCCGGACAGGTCCACGAACACGAACGTCCGCGGCACACGCATGGCGGGAACGTTAGAGGGTCTCGGGGGCGGCCGCCCGGGCACGGGGCGATAGCCTTCGTCCATGGATCAGCCAAGCGGCTCCCGTGCCCGGCGCTTCAGCTACTCCCGCTGGGACGGCACGCAGGTCGGCTTCGAGCTCGACGCCGACGACGTCTTCGAGGAGATCACCGACGACCTGCTCTACCACGGCGACCTCAACGCCGCGCTGCGGCGCATGATGCAGTCGGGCTTCCGCGACCGCAACGGCGAGCGCATCCAGGGCCTCCGCGAGATGCTCGAGAAGCTGCGCCGCAAGCGCAAGGACCAGCTCGAGCAGTACGACCTCGGCGGCGTCTACGACGACATCGCCCAGGAGCTGCGCGACGTGGTCGAACCAGGAGCGCCAGGCGCTCGACGACCTCGCCCGCGAGGCCGCGCAGAGCCGGCGACCAGCGCCGCCAGGAGATCACCGAGCAGGCGGTGCACGAGCGCCAGATGCAGCTCGACATGCTGCCGCCCGACCTCGCCGGCCAGGTGCAAGGACCTGCAGGAGTACGAGTTCACGTCGTCGGAGGCCCGCGAGAAGTTCGAGGAGCTGCTCGACAAGCTCCGCCAGCAGCTCATGCAGAGCTACGTCGAACCAGATGTCCGGGCGCCATGCAGAACATGTCCCCCGAGGAGATGCAGCGCATGAAGGACATGCTGGCCGACGCTCAACGAGCATGCTCGAGCAGCGCGAGCAGGGCGAGGACACCCAGCAGACTTCGAGCAGTTCATGGAGCGCTACGGCGACTTCTTCCCCGAGAACCCGCAGAACGCTCGACGAGCTGCTCGAGGTGATGGCCCAGCGCATGGCGGCCATGCAGGCGATGATGAACTCGATGACGCCCGAGCAGCGGGCGCAGCTGCAGGGCCTGTCCGAGCAGCTGCTCGGAGGACATGGACCTGCGCTGGCAGATCGACCAGCTCGGCCAGAACCTGCGCTCGCTGTTCCCCGAGATGGGCTGGGACCAGCGCTACGACTTCGAGGGCCAGGACCCGCTCGGCTTCGGCCGAGGCCGTCGAGCTCATGCAGCAGCTCGGCGACATCGACCAGCTCGAGAACCTGCTGCGCGGGGCCACGCAGCCCGGCGCGCTGGCCGAGGTCGACATCGACCGGGCCCGCGAGCTGCTCGGCGACGACGCCGCCCGCTCGCCTCGAGCGCCTGGCCGAGCTGGCCAAGATGCTCGAGGACGCCGGCCTCATCGAGAACAAGGAGGGCCGCTTCGAGCTGACGCCCGCGGGCATCCGCAAGATCGGCCAGAACGCCCTCGACGATCTGTTCAAGAAGCTCACCAAGGACAAGATGGGCCAGCACCAGCTCGACCGCATCGGCGTCGGCCACGAGCGCACCTACGACGACCAAGCCCTACGAGTTCGGCGACCCGTTCAACCTCGACATCGAGCGCACGATCCGCAACGCCATCCGCCGCCAGGGCGGCGGCACGCCGGTGCACGCTGCACGCCCGACGACTTCGAGATCGAGCGCACCGAGCACCTCAGCCGCTCGTCCACGGTGCTGATGCTCGACCTGTCGCTGTCGATGCCGATGCGCGACAACTTCCTCGCCGCCAAGAAGGTGGCGATGGCGCTGCACTCGCTGATCTCGACGCAGTTCCCCCGCGACTACCTCGGCATCGTCGGGTTCTCCGAGGTGGCCCGCGAGCTCAAGGCCGAGCAGCTGCCCGAGGTGTCGTGGGACTTCGTGTACGGCACCAACATGCAGCACGGCTTCGTGCTCAGCCGCCAGCTGCTGGCCCGCCAGACCGGCACCAAGCAGATCATCATGATCACCGACGGCGAGCCGACGGCCCACATCGACGCCGAACGGCGAGGTCGTTCTTCAACTACCCGCCGGTGCCGGAGACGGTCGACGCCACGCTGCGCGAGGTCGCCCGCTGCACCGCGCGACGGCATCCGCATCAACACCTTCATGCTCGACGCCAACAGCTACCTCAAGGCGTTCGTCGAGCAGCTGACGGAGATGAACCGGGGCCGGGCGTTCTTCACCACGCCCGAGACGCTCGGCGACTACGTGCTGGTCGACTTCATCGAGCAGAAGCGGGCCATGCGGAGCAGCGGCCGCCGCGCCGGCTGAGCCGCGGGCTGCAGCCGGCCGACAGCCGGCTCGGGCGGCTGCATGCCGGACTCTCGGACGCGTCGGCCAACAGGCGTTCGTACAGCGTCTGCCGTTTCGCCGTTGAACGCCACCAGCACGATGCGTTCGACCGGGCCCGGGTGGGCGGCCACCTCGCGCACGGCGATCTCGGCCGCGGCGTCGAGCGGGTAGCCGTACACGCCCGTCGAGATGGCGGGGAACGCCACCGAGGTCGCCCCCGCCTCCCCGGCCACCTCGAGCGAGCGGCGGTAGCACGAGGCCAGCAGCTCGGGCTCGCCGCGCCCGCCGCCGCGCCACACCGGACCGACGGTGTGGACCACCCAGCCGCCGGCAGGCGGAAGCCGGCGTGGCCTTGGCGTCGCCCGTGTCGCAGCCGCCGAGGAGTCCGGCAGGCGGCGAGGAGCTCGGGGCCGGCGGCGCGGTGGATGGCCCCGTCGACGCCGCCGCCGCCGAGCAGCGACGAGTTGGCGGCGTTCACGATGGCGTCGACGGCGAGCGTGGTGATGTCGCCCTGCCACGCCTCGACAGCAGTCGCCATCGGGCCAGCTTGGCAGGTTTGCGCAATCCCCCCTTGCGCGCTGCACTGTGATAGGGGACAATCACATCGTTGTAGTTACACCGGTGCCATGCAGGGCACCGCCGGCGGCGGGAAATCGTCGTCAGCGGTGCGGCACCCCCTAGGCCGCACGAGCGAGGCCGACGAGCAGGGAGGCCAGGCAACGATGTACACCGGCAATGACGAGCCAGAGGACCGCGGCTGGCAGGACCTGGCCAACTGCCTCGGCGTCGACCCCGATCTGTTCTTCCCGGAGCGGGGCGCGTCGACGCGCGAAGCCAAGGAGGTCTGCCGCGGCTGCGTCGTGCGCGAAGAGTGCCTCGAGTACGCGTTGGCCAACGGCGAGAAGTTCGGCATCTGGGGCGGGCTGTCCGAGCGCGAGCGTCGCCGCATCCGCCGCCAGCGCGCCCAGGCGGCCCGGCGCAGCGCCTCGTAACGCTTCAGCGACCGCCGAGCCGCGCCTCGATGGTGCGGTCGGCGGCGAGGTCGAGCTCGCGCCACCGGGCCGTCGGGATCCGGGCGAGCACGGCCGCGGGGAGCAGCCCCACCAGTTCGGCCCCGTCCACGGCGACGAGCGCGGCCGACCCGGTCGTAGGCCTCGGCCGGCCCCACCACGTCGGGGGCCACGAGGTTCATGCTCACCTGCACCCGATCCCCGCAGACGAAGGCGAGGGCCCGCACGTGCTCGCTGCGCACGGCTGTCGCCGCGGCCGCGGGCGGCGCTCGATGTCGGGCGCCGCCAGCCACACGTTGTAGGCGACCAGCACCGGTCGGGCGCCCACGCACATGGCGCCCGGCGGTGGGATGGGGCGTGGCCGGTCCGTCGTCGGCGTCGAGGTCGGCGAAGGCGTGGCGGCGCACTTCGGGCAGGGTGGCTTCGGGGCCGTAGCGGAAGCACGGCACGGCCAGGGTGGCGCCGGCCCAGGCGGCGAAGGCGTCGCGCGCCGCCAGCGCGTCGGCCAGCGTCGCGTCCGCCGAGGGGCACGAAGGGCACCACGTCGACCACGCCCAGTCGGGGATGGACGCCGCGATGGTCGGCGAGGCTCAGCCGCGCCACGGCCGTCGCCGCCAGCCGGCGCGGGGCGTCCTCGCCCACCAGCGTGAACACGCTGCGATGGTGGTCGGGGTCGGTGTGGCGGTCGAGCAGATCGACGCCGCGCGGCGGCTTCGAGCTCGGCGAGCACGGCGGCGTCGCGGCCCTCGCTGATGTTCACGACGCACTCCAACACGTGGTCCTCCCCGCGAGCCCTGTTTCACCGGGTGCGGTGCTAGCCTCCGCGGCATGTTCTCATTCCTCGAAGGGCCCGAGCTGCTGATCGTGCTGGCGATCGTGCTGCTCATCTTCGGCGGGAGCCAACTGCCGAAGCTGGCTCGTTCGCTCGGACAAGCTCAAAAAGAGTTCAAAAAGGGCATCTCCGACGGCACCAAGAGTGACGAGGACGACACCACCTCCAAGTGACATCGGCCGGGCGGGAACCGACCGGCAGTCACCAGCGTTTCCGTGTCGGACCCGTCGAACGGTGAGGGACCTCGGTCCCTCGTCCCCACGTGGGAGGAAGTCGCCCGTGATTACGGGCGGTTCCTCTACACGGTTTGTTACCGGCTGACGGGCAACCACGACGATACGCAAGACCTCGTGCAGGAGGTGTTGCTCCGGGTTCGCCGGGGCCTCGCCACCTACCAACCGGGGTCCATGGAGGGTTGGTTGAGCCGGATTGCCACGAACGCGTTCCTCGACGAGGTGCGCCGCAAGAAGCGACGACCCTTCGACGCCGTCCCCGACCTGCCCGAGCGCGCCATCGCCGCCGACAGCGATCCGGACCAGGTGCTGGCCCAGACCCGGCTGCCCGAAGACGTGCAGGCGGCCCTGGCCGCCCTGCCGACCGACTTCCGCGCCGCCGTCGTGCTGTGCGACGTCGTGGGGCTCGACTACGCCGAGATCGCCGAGACGCCTCGGCATCCCGCCGGGCACGGTGCGCAGCCGGATCCATCGCGGGCGCGCCATCCTGCGGCGCGTCCTCGGCGTGCAGGGGACGGCGTCGTGAACCATGCCCGCACCCCATCTCGATGACCTGCTGACCGGCTACCTCGACGACGAGCTCGACGCCGCCGAGCGCGCCGAGGTCGAGAGCCCACCTCGCCGCCTGCCCTGCGTGCCGGGCCGACCTCGACGCCGAACGGCTCGTGCGCGACACGGTGCGGGGCCTGCCGCAGGTGGAGCCGCCCGCCGGGTTCTTCGACGACCTGCTTGGCCGGCGGACCGCAGCCGGCGGCCAAGCCCAAGCGCCGCTTCAAGTTCGGGATGGCCAACCTGGTGGCCACCGCCGCCGCGTGGGCCCTCGTGCTCGGCGTCGCCCACTTCGCCACGTCCGACAACAGCTCGGTGGACCCGGCGATCAGCTCGCTGGTGAGCGAGCACGCCTCGCTGCTGCCGGTGTTCCGCTCGGGCGGCGGGCGGCTCCGGCAGCGGCCGGGCTGCGCGACGACCCCGAGGAGGCCCGCCAGAACGGCGTGCCCGAGCAGCTCGACGGCCACCTACGAGTTCGTCGGCATCCGCGACGACGGCAGCGGCACGCCGCAGGCCGTGTACGCCGACGGTCCAGCGGGCCATCTCGGTCTTCGTGGAGGCCGGCCGCCTCGACGTGGACGAACTTCCCGACGACACCGACTCGGTGTTCGTCAACGGCGTCCCGGCCTGGCTCGTGACCGCGCCCCAGGGCGAGCAGGTCGTGCTCCTGCAGCGCGGGCCGGTGGTGATGGTGATCGTCGGGGCCCAGTCCGACGCCGTGGCGTCCGACGTGGCCAACGGCCCGCCGGCGTCGGCCGAGGACGAGACGCTCACCGACCGGATGACGGCCGCCGGACGCGGCCTGCTCGAGACCTTCGGCCTCCGCGGCTGACGCGCCGGGCGGCTGCGCGGCGCCGGGCGAGCCACGACCGGCGTCGAGCCAGACTCAGAGCACGAGGCCATCCGCCCGGGCGGCGCGAACGTCCGCGAGCCGGCGGGGGCTCGCGGACGTGAGCACACGCCCGGCGCCGTCATCGGGCGCCGGACCGGGTCGGTTGGGTCTACAGCGAAAGGCTGATGCGGCGGCGCTTCAGGATCCGGCGCCGTTCACGCTCGGACGTGCCGCCCCACACCCCGTGGTCGATCCGGTTGGCGAGGGCGTACTCAAGGCACACGTTCTGCACCGGGCACGTGCCGCAGATCCGCCGCGCACGATCAACGCCGACACCGTCGCTGGGGAAAAACGCTGCCGGTGGGTGGTTCCGACAGTTGCCCTGGGACATCCAGCCGGTGTCCGTCGTCTCGTCGTCCATCTCATCTCCTCGTCGGTTCATCCTGTCAGCGCTCTCCGCCCGCTGCCGGTTCCCGACACTTCCTACGGGTGTACGCGGGAACTAGACGTACATGGAGGCCGTTCTGTTCCCGGAAACCGCGCCATCTTATCTTTGGAGTAACTCGAATGACCAATGGCTTTCAGCCGCCGGCGCCGCCGTACGACGACGACCCGACCCTCGTGACCAGCATCGTTCGGGCCGCCCACCACGCAATTCGCCCGCGTGTCGCCCCCGGCGGAACCTCCGCCCCGGCGCGGCGGTACCGCTCGCGCGGCCCTGGTCGGCGGCATTGTGGGCGCCCTTGTGGCCGGCGGTGTGGCGTTTGGCACGGTGAAGGCCACCGAGAACGACACCACCGGCGGCCGCCTCGCCGACCACCAGCGTCGCCCAGGCCACGCCGGTCGACCACGCCCGGCACGTCGAGCGGGACTCACGTCGCAGGGCTTCGACGTCAAGGCCGTGCTGGCCAAGGTGCAGGACTCGGTCGTGTCGGTCGAGGTCGGCCAGCAGCAGGGTGGGAGCATCTACAACACCGCCGCCGGCTCGGGCTTCGTCCTCACCGCGGACGGTGAGGTGCTCACCAACAACCACGTCGTGCAGGGCGCCGATGCCATCACCGTGAAGTTCTCCGACGGCAAGGAGTACAAGGCCACCGTCGTCGGGCGCTCGCCGGTCAACGACGTGGCCCTCATCAAGCTGCAGGACGCCAGCGGCCTCAAGCCGGTGACGCTGGGCGACTCCAGCACGCTGGCGGTGGGCGACGAGGTGCTGGCCATCGGCAACGCCCTCAACCTGGGCGACAGCCCCACGGTGACCCTGGGCATCGTGTCGGCCAAGAACCGCACCATCCAGGCCGAGGGCGAGACGCTCGAAGGGCTGCTGCAGACCGACGCCGCCATCAACCCCGGCAACTCGGGCGGGATGCTGGTGAACGCCGCCGGCGAGGTCGTCGGCATCCCGAGCGCCGGCGTCGAGGGCGCCAACAACATCGGCTTCGCCATCGAGATCAACACCGTGAAGAGCATCCTCGACTCGTTGAAGGCCGGCAACGGCGGCGTCGTGCAGGGCGCGTTCCTGGGCGTCGGCTCGGTCGACGTGGCCGGCCTCGACGCCGACACCAAGTCGCAGTACAAGGTGACCGCCACCGAGGGCGCCTTCGTGCAGAGCGTCCAGCCGCGGCAGCGGCGCCGCCAACGCCGGCATCCAGGAGGGCGACGTGATCGTGAAGATCGACGGCAAGGCCGTCACCGGCTCCGACGACGTGCGCTCGGCCATCCGGGCCAAGCAACCCCGGCGACAAGCTCACCATCGACATCGAGCGCGACGGCCAGGCCAAGACGGTGACCGCCACCCTCGGCAGCCGCGAAGACAGCTGACCGCCGCTTCTGATGGCCGTTGTGCGTGTCCTGACCCGCACAACGGCCATCAGAACGTTCGGGGGTGGGGAGAAACCGCCCCCCGGTAGGGTGGTCGATCGTGTCCAACCTCGAATCCGAGATCGCGCCGCCCCGGGCGCACGCCCGCATCGTGTACCTCGGCCCGGTGTCGCCCCACTGGGAGGTCTACAGCGAGTTCGGCGACCGGACCCTCGTGGAGGAGTTCCGGGCGCGGGTCCTGGCCCGGCTGGTGCTGCTCAGCCGCGACGACCCGCAGTTCCGCCGCAACCGGGAGCGGATCGTGCGCGACGCCGAGCGCGAGGGCATCGTGCTCGACTGGGATCTCGGGCTTCCCGACGACGAGGGGTAGCGCCTCCTGCCGCCGAGCGCGGTCGCCGGCCCTAAACTCCGGCAATGACGACCGCGACTGATCTGACGTCCGGTCTCGACGAGCGGATCCTCAACCGAGAGCTGTCCTGGCTCGACTTCAACGCCCGGGTCCTGGCCCTGGCCGACGACCCGCAGGTGCCGCTGCTCGAGCGGGTCAAGTTCTGCGCCATCTTCTCGTCGAACCTCGACGAGTTCTTCCAGGTCCGGGTGGCCGCCCTGAAGGACCAGGTGGCGGCCAAGCTCGCCCGGCCCACGCCCGACGGCCGCACGCCGGCGCAGCAGCTCGTCGAGATCAGCGACCGGGTCGAGGAGCTGGTCAAGAGTGCCAGGAGCAGATCCTGCTCGAGCGCATCGTGCCCGCCATGCGCGAGGCCGGCGTGGTCGCTGCGGCCGTGGCACGAGCTCGACGCCGACGCCCGCAAGCACCTCGATGGAGGTGTTCGAGCGGCGGATCTTCCCGGTGCTCACGCCGCTGGCCGTCGACCCGGCCCACCCGTTCCCGTACATCTCGAACCTGTCGCTGAACCTCGCCGTGGAGGTCGCCGACCTCGAGACCGGCGAGCAGCGCTTCGCCCGCGTCAAGGTGCCGAACCTGCTGCCCCGCTTCGTGCCCGCTGCCCGACGGCGCAGCGTGTTCGTGCCCCTCGAGCAGGTGATCGCCGCCCAGCTCAACACCCTCTTCCCGGGCATGGAGGTCGAGGACCACTGGGCGTTCCGCGTCACCCGCAACGCCGACCTCACCCTCGAGGAGGAGGAGGCCGACGACCTGCTCGCAGGCCATCGAGATGGAGCTGCGCCGCCGCCGGTTCGGGCGCGCCGTGCGCCTCGAGGTCGCAGGCGGGCATGTCAGCCGCGGATCCTCAGCCTGCTGGTGCAGCGAGCTCGACCTGGCCGACGACGACGTGTCGCACCACCGCGGGCCGCTCGACCTGACCGGGCTGTTCCTGGTGCACGCCCTCGACCGCGCCCGACCTGAAGTACGACCCGTGGCCGCCGGTCACCAGCGCCCGGCTGGCCGACGCCATCGACAACGAGCGCTCGATCTTCTCGGTGCTGCGCGACCACGACGTGCTCGTCCACCACCCCTACGAGAGCTTCGCCACCTCCGTCGAGGAGTTCATCCGCCAGGCGGCCGACGACCCGCGCGTCCTCGCCATCAAGATGACGCTGTACCGCACGTCGGGCGACAGCCCCATCGTGCGCAGCCTCATCCGGGCCGCCGAGCGCGGGCAAGCAGGTGGTGGCGCTGGTCGAGCTCAAGGCGCGCTTCGACGAGCAGGCCAACATCGCGTGGGCCAAGGCGCCTGGAGCGCGCCGGCGTGCACGTGGTCTACGGGCTCGTCGGGCTGAAGACGCACTGCAAGTGCGTGCTGGTGGTCCGCGACGAGGACGACGGCATCCGGCGCTACCTGCCACATCGGCACCGGCAACTACAACGAGTCGACCGCCCGGCTCTACGAGGACGTCGGGCTGCTCAGCTGCGACCCCGACCTCGGCGCCGACCCCAGCCAGCTCTTCAACTACCTCACCGGCTACGGCCGCGAGGTGCGCTACACGCAAGCTGCTGGTGGCGCCCCGATGGATGCGGCACCGCTTCCAGGACCTCATCCTCGGCGAGGCCGCCGCCGGGAGCGAGCGGGCGCATCATCGCCAAGATGAACAGCCTCGTCGACCCGCGATGATCGAGGCGCTTCTACGCCGCGTCAGCCAGGCGGGCGTGCAGATCGACCTGATCGTCCGCGGCATCTGCTGCCTGCGGCCGGGGGTGCCGGGCATGTCGGAGAACATCCGGGTGCGCTCGCTCGTCGGCCGCTACCTGGAGCACCAGCGCATCTACCACTTCGCCAACGGCGCCGGGCCCGGGCGTGCCCGCTCTACCTGATCGGCTCGGCCGACCTCATGCCCCGCAACCTCGACCGCCGCGTCGAGGTCATCGCCCCCGTGCCGCGCTCTCGACCATCAGGCAGCAGCTCGCACGAGGTGCTCGACTCAACCTGGCCGACGACCGCCTGGCGTGGGAGCTGGGCGCCGACGCCGTCTGGCGCAAGGTGCCGACGGTCCGCGACATCGACGCCCAGCGGCGGCTGTACGACTGGCGCAACTGCGGGCCCGCCGCGGGCTGGACCGGGATTGAGCGGCCGGCGACGCGGTCGATCCGATCGACCGCAGGCGCACCGCGGGCGCCGACGGCGTCGCCGCCGGCGCGCGTCGTGCGCGCCGCCGGCGGCCTGGTGTGGCGCGGACCGACGACGGGTGCCGTCGAGGTCCTCGCTCGTGCACCGGCCCGGCTTCGACGACTGGTCGTTCCCAAGGGCAAGATGGATCCGAGGACGTCGACGACGAGCACTGCGCCCTCCGCGAGGTGGCCGAGGAGACCGGCCTGCGGTGCACGATCGGCCGCGAGCTCGCCGGGTACCGACTACATCGACCGCAAGGGCCGGCCGAAGGCACGTCCGCTACTGGAAGATGCGGGTCGCTGTCGCGGCGGCGTTCGACCGCCAACGACGAGGTCGACGAGATCGCGCTGGCTCGACCTCGCCGACGCGCCGCGCTGCTCACCTATCCGACGACCGGGACCGCTGACGTGGATCGACGGCTCGTAGGCTGAGAGTTCGAGTCCTGTTCACCTCGCGTTCACCTCGAGCCGCGTCGATGGTCCACCGACGCTCCGTACGCTTCGCCTGCCGGACGCTGGCAGCCGACAGGTGAGACGGTCGTGACCGAGGTCGGGACGGCAGGACGAACACGCCATGAGACGCTGACCAGCGGCCCAGCCGCCTCGACGGGCAGATCGGAGGATGGCCCGACCATGACCACCGAGATTCGCACGCGCCAGCAGCCGGCCCGGCGAGCCGACGACCGCTCCCCGAGCGCGAGCGCGAGATCGTGTTCGAGGTCGACGACCTCGCCGTCTACTACAGCGGGTTCCGCGCCGTGCGCGACGTGAACCTCGACGATCCGCCGCAGCGAGATCACCGCGTTCATCGGCCCGTCGGGTTGCGGCAAGTCCACCGTGCTGCGCTGCTTCAACCGCATGAACGACCTCATCGACGGCGCCCGCGTCGAGGGCACGCTGCTCTACCACGGCGTCGACCTCTACGGCCCCGCGTTCGACGCCGTCGAGGTGCGCCGCCGCATCGGCATGGTGTTCCAGAAGCCGAACCCGTTCCCCAAGTCGATCTACGACAACGTCGCCTACGGGCCCCGGCTGACCGGCGTGAAGAAGAAGTCGAGCTCGACGACCTCGTCGAGCGTCGCTGCGCAAGGCCGCGCTGTGGGACGAGGTGAAGGACCGGCTCAAGACGTCGGCCCTGGGCATGTCGGGTGGCCAGCAGCAGCGGCTGTGCATCGCCCGGGCCATCGCCGTCGAGCCCGAGGTGCTGCTGATGGACGAGCCGTGCTCGGCGCTCGACCCCATCGCCACGGCGCGCATCGAGGACCTGATGCGCGAGATCAAGAACGAGTACACGATCGTGATCGTGACCCACAACATGCAGCAGGCCGCCCGGGTCAGCGACTGGACCGCGTTCTTCTCGACCGAGGTCGCACCGAGGGCGACCGCCGCACCGGCGTGCTGGTGGAGTTCGACCCGACCGAGAAGGTCTTCTCGAACCCCGACGACGAGCGCACCGAGAACTACATCACCGGCCGATTCGGGTGAGTTGCGGTGAGCGATGACCGACGAGCTTCGCACGTGCCTTCCACGAGCAGCTCGACGAGTCCGGGGCGAGATCGTCCGGCTCGGCGGCCATGGTGGCGGAGACCGATCGGCCGCGGCACCGAGGCGCTGCTCGACCAAGGACCTCGCACGCCGCCAGCGCTGATCGACGCCGACGACGTCATCGACGCCCTCTCGCTGCAGCATCGAGGAGCAGCTGCTACCGAGCTGCTGGCCCTGCAGAACCCGATGGCCGGCGACCTGCGCTTCATCGTCGCGCCGTCGCAGATCGATCAGCGAGCTCGAGCGGTCGGCCGACCTGATGGTCAACATCTGCAAGGCGGCGCCGCCGCCTGTACGACATCGAGTTCGACCCCAAGCTGCGCGGCCTCATCAACAAGATGGCCGAGCGGGCCCAGGTGCTGACCCGGAAGGCCATCGACGCCTACGTCGACGCCGACGCGGCGCTGGCCGCGGCCCTCGACGACATGGACGACGGCTCGACGACCTCCAGGTCGACTTCGTCGAGGCCATCTTCGAGCGCCACGCCACCGAGCAGATCCCGCTGCAGGTAGGCCGTGCAGCTGGCCCTGATCGGCCGTACTACGAGCGCATCGGCGACCACGCCGTCAACATCGGCGAGCGGGTGCACTACATGGTCACCGGCTGGCTCCCCGAGCACAGCCGGCGGCCGGGTGCACGAACCGCGAGGGCTCGCCGCCGCCGCCCGCCGCCCGACGCTCCGAGCCCGACGGATGACGCCGTGCTCGGTCTGCTCGTGGCGTTGGCCGCCGGGCGCGATCGGGGCGGGTGCTCGCTCGCTGGCGCGTCGGGCCGGCAGGTGGCCGGCGCCGCCGCTCGCCGTCGAGCTCGAGGCGGCGACGCTGCCGGCGGCCGGCTTCGCGACCGCGCTGGGCCGGCTGGAGACGGCGGTGGCGCGCGACCGGGCGTCGATCGGCGGCGGGCGGGCGCAGGTCGGAGGCGCTCGCGCCGCCATCGACGCCTCCGCGTCGGTGGTCGTCGTGGTGGACGGCACGGCGAGGTGCGGTTCCGCAACGTCGCCGCCGAGGCGTTCCTCGGCGGTCCGCCACGGCGACGCGTTGGTCGACGCCGCCGTGGGCGAGCTGCTGGAGCGGCGCCGCGCGGGGCGAGCGGTGAGCGCGAGAGTCGAGCTGTTCGGGCCGCCGCTCGCGCACCTTCGTCGATCCGCGCGTACCCGCCGCTGCGGTCGACGAGGCCAGCGCCACGGCGCGGTCGCCCTGATCGAGGAGTGCACCGAGCGCCGCCGGCTCGACCAGGTGCGCCGCGACTTCGTGGCCAACATCAGCCACGAGCTGAGGACGCCGGTCGGGCCCTGGCCTGCTGGCCGAGACCATCGAGGGCGAGGCCGACCCGGAGGTGGTCGACCGGCTGTCGGAGCGCATGGTGCTCGGAGGCCGACGGGTGGCCGCCACCATCGAGGACCTGCTCGAGCTGAGCCGCATCGAGTTCGGCGAGAGGCATCGGCGAGCGAGCCGGTGGCGGTCGAGCGCGTCGTGGCCGAGGCGGTCGAGCGCGTCCGGCACGCTGGCCGAGCAGCGCGACATCAGCATCGACATGCCGAGCCCGAGCGACCCGCTGGTGTCATCGGCGACCGCCGCCAGCTGGTCTCGGCGGTGGTCAACCTGGTCGACAACGCGCGTGAAGTTACTCCGACGCCGGCTCGGTGGTCGAGGTCGGCCCGGCGCGACGGCGACGCGGTGGCGCATCGTCGGTCGTCGACCACGGCATCGGCATCCCGGCCCGCGACCTCGACCGGGTCTTCGAGCGCTTCTACCGGGTCGACCGGGCCCGCAGCCGCGGCACCGGCGGCACCGGCCTGGGGCTGGCGATCGTCCGCCACGTGGCCGCCAACCACGGCGGCGAGGTGCGCGTGTCCAGTCGGAGGGAGGGCTCGGCGTCCACGCTTCACCCTGCGCGCTGCCGGTCGGGCCCGGCCGGCAGACCGACGGCGAGGACGACCCGACGATGGCGGACGTGAGCGGGCGATGACCCACCGTGTTGGTGGTCGAGGACGAGGAGGCCTTCGTCGACGCCCTCGACGTCGGGCTGCGACGCGAGGGCTTCCGCGGTCGCAGGTCGCCCGCGACGGCGCCGAGGCCCTCGACCTGTTCGACGCCGTCGCAGCCCGACCTCGTGCTGCTCGACGTGATGCTGCCCAAGGTGTCGGGCATCGACGTGTGCCGCGAGCTGCGCAAGCGCTCGCCAGGTGCCGATCATCATGGTGACGGCCAAGTCGTCCGAGATCGACACCGTGGTCGGCCTCGAGGTCGGCGCCGACGACTACGTCACCAAGCCCTACCGGCTGCGCGAGCTCGTGGCCCGCATGCGGGCCGTGCTGCGTCGGGCGCCCGTCGGCTCGACGCCGCTCGACGGTCGGGACGACGCGATCGTCGTCGACGACGTCGCGCGCTCGACCCCGAGAGCCACGAGGTGCGGCTCCGCGGCGCAGCTGGTCAGCCTGCCGCTCAAGGAGTTCGAGCTGCTGACGCTGCTGCTCGAGAACGCCGGGCGGGTGCTGACCCGTGCGACGCTGATCGACCGGGTGTGGGGCTCCGACTACGTGGGCGACACCAAGACCCTCGACGTCCACATCAAGCGGCTGCGGGCCAAGGTCGAGGACGACCCGTCCACGCCCGGCGCGCATCGTCACGATCCGCGGCCTCGGCTACAAGTTCGAGCTGCCCAAGCCCTGACGAACCGCTTTTGATAGCCGTTCTGGGCGTCAGGACCCGCACAACGGCCATCAGAACGAAGGTATCTCGGCGGTGGGCGGCGCGCTCCTCTCGGGTGTGACCACGATCCGGCGGTTGGCGGCCTTCGGTGATGCCGTCGGCTTCGTGGTGCTCCACGGGCCTGCGTGGCCGTCGTGGTGGTCGGGGTGAGCGTCGAGAAGGCTCGTCCGTCGACGTGCAGCGTGACCACGTCGGAGTTCTCCAGCAGTTCATGGATGGAAGCGCAGCGCCGGGCATTGCCCAACGCCAACTTGTCGGTGGTGTCGAAGAAGATCACCCGCATACCGAGGTTCTCTGCGAGTACCGAAAGCTGCGTGCCGATGTTGCCGTAGCCGACGATGCCTAGTGTGCGTCCGCGGACCTCGTGTGCACCGTCCGCCGACTTGTCCCACACGCCCTCATGCATCAGGGCGTTCTTCTCGGTGAGCCGTCGCGTCATCGAGATGATCTCTGCGATCGCGAGCTCGACTACCGACCGCGTGTTGGAGAAGGGCGCGTTGAAAGCGGTGACACCGCGCTCGGAGGCGGCGGCGAGGTCGATCTGATTCGTGCCTATGCAGAACGCGCCGATCGCGACGAGGTCGGGCAATGCGTCCAACACCCTGGCGGTCACGTGGGTCTTGGATCGGATGCCCAGCATCGCGCACCCCTGTGCGCGCTCGATCAGTTCGTTCTCGTCCAGCGCGCGCGACACGGACTCGACCGCGAAACCCGACGACTGCAGAATCTCGTCGGCTTCGGAGTGAATCTGTTCGAGCAGCAATACACGCGCGGGCGTCTCGGTCACTGGCATGCCTCATTGGTCGCGGACCAGGGGATGCCGCAAAGTCTAAAGTGCCCCCGCTCGGCGATAGGCCGACGCGGGGGCACTGTGCCGCAGATCGCGGCGAACGTGCTGTCTTGAGTTAGAACATCCGGGTGCGTGTACGGCGCCCACTACGACCAGACACTGCGCGGTAGACCAGCAGCACGATCACTGCGCCGATGACTGAGCCGACGATCCCCGACGGCTGCAGCGCACCTTGCGAGGAGTCCTTGTGGAAGAGGGCGTAGCCGAGAAACCCGCCGACGAACGATCCGATGATCCCGATGAGGATCGTTGCGCCGATGCCCATCGGATCGGGTCCAGGCACGAGCAGTCGCGCAAGCGCGCCTGCGATCAGCCCAACGACGATGAGGGTGATGATGAGTCCGAGCACGGGAACCTCCTGGTTGTTCTGTCCCCGGTAGATACCCGCGCCGCCGCGGTGGCTAACGCTGCGCTGGCCAGCTCAGCTCGTGACGGCCGTGGCTTCGGCCGCGCTGCGGCTGATGCCGATGCCGCCCGGGGTGTCCGCGCCGTAACGGCTGATCTCTTTCGTGAGGTCCAGCGGGGCGATGCGGGTGCGTCCGGCGCGCGCCGCGTCATCGAGACGGTCGGCGGGGACGATCCAGGCGATCTCGAACTCCAGACCGTCCGGATCCTGTCCGTACAGCGACTTGGTCGTCGAGTGATCCGACGAGCCGGCTAGCGCACCCGCTGCGGCAAGTTTGTCAGCCAGGTCTTGCAGGTCGGCCGAGGTGTCGACCTCCCACGCCAGGTGGTACAGCCCGACGCTGGTTCGGCCGGCCCCGCTCGCGGCCGCGGCGTCGCCGATCTCGAACAGACCGAGATCGTGGTCATTCGTCGAAGCGGGTGCGCGGAGGAAGGCCGCGCCGCGTAGCCCGTCCATCCCCTCGATCGGGGTAAAGCCCGAGACGTCGCGGTAGAAGGCGACGCTGCGCTCGACATTACGGACGTACAGCACGGCGTGATTGAGGCGGTGGATGGCCATGACTGGTCCCTTCTGCGGTCCGTCAGCATACGCCATATTAGTTGAATGTTCAACTGTCGCGTGAAAGGTGGCGTCAAGCGCCTATTCTCGGCGCGTGGCAGCGGAACCGCGATGGCTCACCGCCGAGGAACAGCGTGCGTGGCGCGTGTACCTCGAGTCCAATCTGCTGCTCTTCGACGCCCTCGACCGGCAGATGCAGCAGGACTCGGCATGCCGCATGGCTACTACGAGATCCTCGTGCGTCTGTCGGAGTCGCCGAGCCGCGCCATGCGGATGAGCGAACTCGCCAGTCGCCACGCGGTCGTCGCGGAGCCGGCTCTCGCATGCGGTCGCGCGGCTGGAGGAGCGTGGCTGGGTCGAGCGGCTCGACTGTCCCTCCGACCGCCGCGGCCAGGTCGCGCCATCTCACTGACGAGGGCTTCGGTGCTCGAAGCCGCGGCGCCGGGGCATGTCGAAGCCGTGCGGGAGAACATGATCGATCAGCTTACGCCCGAGCAGATCAACGCACTGGAAGAGATCGGCCAGGCGCTGCTGGATCACCTCGCACCCGAGGCCTGCGCACCGGACTAGCGGGCCTGTCCACGCGCGCCACGCTGATCAGTGGTGATCAGTGCGCCGGGTTCGACCAGAGCGGCCAGCCGCTCGAAGAAGATCAACGTGCCGGCCATGGCCCGCGCGTATTCGTCCTCGGGCAGGTTGCCGCCGGTGTGCCGGAAATCCATCTCGGTACGGCCGTCGTCCAAGTTCGTTGAACACCACCGTCCAAGTCTCGCGGTTGGGCTGCTGGGGTCAGCCGGATCCTTGAGCGTCATCACGAGTCGCTCGGTTCGTCCAGCTCGACGAACTCGCCGGCGAACGGGATCTCCATCTTGTCCGGGTCCGTGCAGCATCAGGACGCTCCACTCGCCCCCGGGGCGAACGTCCATCGACGCGCTTTCGAGCGGGATGCTCGATCCGTGCTCGCCGAACCATTGAGCGAACTGCTCGGGCTGCGTCCAGGCGTCCCACACGAGTTGGCGCGGCGCGTCGAATACCTTGACGATGTGATGCCGCTGGCGTCTGGATTCGGCTAGCTTGCACTGCGCTGTCATTCATCGGTCTCACCCTTCTGGATCTGTCGGAGATGTTCGGCGAGCCGGTCGAACCCCTCGCCGTAGAACTGTCGGTAGCGCTCCAACCAATCGGTTGCCTCGCCGAGCGGTAGCCCGCGCAGTCGGCAGGGCCGTCGCTGGGCGTCTCGGCTGCGCGTGATCAGGCCGGCGTTCTCGAGCACCTTGAGGTGTTTCGAGACCGCCTGCAGGCTCACCTCGAACGGCTCCGCCATTTCGTTCACGCGTCGCCTCGCCCTGCGCCAGACGGGCCAGGATCGCCCGGCGGGTGGGGTCGGCCAGCGCCGCGAACGTCGCGCTCAACTGATCCGTCACTTCGATCCTCATCCACCTTTTATCTATATGTTGATTAACCGATGGGTTGAATATAGCAGGCAAGCGGACGCTGTCAAGTCCTCTGTTGCGCTAGCGACGGATGACGCGGCAGAGACGTCTGCGGCCTCGGTGAACGCCGGGTGATCCGTCGAATCGAGCACCTCGGCCCCGGAAACGCGCAGCTGGCCGGTTTCCCATAGGCCGTAGCTGCCCCAGCGAGGGTCGTAATAGGACCACCAGCGAACGCCGACGAACTGGCGCTACTTCAAAGATTCGGGCGGCCCAGCCCGGGTGACCGCCCGGTCCCGGGTGACGACTTGCGAGGGGCGCAGCGCGAGGTCGACGGCCGCCGAGCGTCGTCCATGTCGCAGACAACGGCCGCGGCGTCGAGCTCGTAGGTGACGAGCGCGCGCAGGCTGCCCGGAAGGACGGGATGCCGCGGAACAGTCCGGCGTCCCAACTTCGCTGGTTACCGAAGGCTTCGGCGACCGCGCCGGCGGCGGAGTCGCCGAGATACAGCACTTCGTAGAGACCAGGGTTGTCGACCCTGTTGCGACCGGTCGAGCGCGGGGCGTACGACGGGTGGCCGGGGGCGCCCGGCCGCGCTGAAGCAGATATGGCAGCACGCGATAAGGAGCGGCATCGGTCAGGCGAAGGCACCGACCGCGAGGGCGTCGATCGCATCGAGCACAGCACCCGCACCACGCAATGCGAGTGCATCGATCGGAGTGGCCCCGCCCAGGTGTGAGTTCGGGCTGGTGAGCCAGTCACCGGCCTGATCGGGCCACAGTTCGAGGAGCAGCCGATCGAGGACGTGATCGAGGTCGGACAGCCTGCGACGATTGACGGGGTTGATCGATTCCTTGCCCTGCCGCCACCGGGTCGGCTGGCTGTTCGATACGCCCAGGATGCGGGCGAGCGCGTTGTTGCCCAGGACATCGATGAGTCGAGCAACGGTCACGTCGGCGGGGCTCGGCCAGCCGATCGCGGGCGCGATCGCCGACCGTTTCGGCATCTGCGGCGTCTTGTTCGTCGGCCCACTGCTCTATGCCGGCGGACTGTTTTTGATGCGCTATTCGACGACGCCGCTGTCGCTCGATCTCGGCGCCGGCGTGCTGATCGGTTTCGGCCTGTCCGGCTGTTCGTTCAACCTCGTGCTGTCGGCGTTCAGCAAGCTGCTGCCGCCCGAAAAGCGTGGCCTTGCGCTCGGCGCCGGCACCGCGGCGGGCTCGTTCGGACAATTTCTGTTCGCGCCGTTCGGTGTCGCGATGATCGACAATTTCGGCTGGCAGGCGGCGCTGACAGTGTTTGCCTTCCTGATGCTGCTGATCGTGCCGCTGTCGCTGGCCATCGCGACGCCGCCGGCGGCGGCGTCGCGCGAATGCGCCGGCCGCCGACCAGCAATCGTTCAAGACCGCGCTGGCGGAGGCGTTCGGCCATCGCTCCTATGTGCTGCTGGTGCTCGGCTTCTTCACCTGCGGCTTCCAACTCGCCTTCGTCACCGTGCATCTGCCGGCCTACCTCGCCGATCGCGGCGTGCTCGGCGCAGACCGGCGGCTGGTGGTCGCGGCGATCGGCCTGTTCAATATCGTGGGATCGCTCAGCGTCGGTTATGTCTGCAATATCGATTCCCGAAGCGTTACATTTTGTCGGTGATCTATTCACACGCGCGCTCTCGATCCTGGCATTCATCTCGTTTCCGATCACCACCTTCTCGGCGATCGTGTTCGGCGCCGCGACGGGCCTGACTTCTACGCTATCGACGGTTCCACCGACCTCGGCGCTGGTGGCGCTGATGTTCGGCACCCGCTGGTTCGCCACGCTGTATGGATTTGCCTTTGTCAGCCACCAGGTCGGTGGCTTCCTCGGCGTCTGGCTCGGCGGCGTGGT